>NZ_VOEI01000009.1 GCF_007846095.1 Mucilaginibacter achroorhodeus | reverse complement strand
CCCGTGTTTGCTTGCTAAGCTACGAAAACTTAATCCGCCCAACTCGCGGTCATGCCTTATCAATAACTCTTTTATACTGTTCATCGTTTACTTTTTTGTGTAAACCTATTTCAGGACAAGACACGCTGACAGAATTTTGTCACCATGTGTTTAGAGCTAAGGGATTGTCCAGGCGCTGGTAATAACAAATTTACCGTTTACTTTTTTTAGAGAAAAGAAATGTTGTTGTCCTTCCCAGTCTTTTGATTGTTTTATGGACACATAAGAGAAGTCATAATGGCAATGATTGTTTTCTGAAGTGACGCTCAAAATATCGAGGATGTTCTCTTTATTGACGATTTTTTGAAGTTTGGGATCCAAAAATATTTTGTATTGAGACTGATAAAAAAGCTTCTTGGTAACTTTTAAATAAAGGCCATTTGTCTTATTAACGGTCTTAATTTCACAGTAATCGCAGGTAAAAGGAAACTTGATCAATGTTGAAAGCTCCGCTTTGTTTTTTGCATTTATCGCAAGAGTGAATTTTTTCCAAAACTCATTCAATAAGAATTTATCGGAATTACTGATTTTAGTCTTATCGCAATCTACATGTTGACCGATTGTGATTTTGCAGTTTAATAACAGAATTAACGAAAGCAGGGTAAAGAGATAACGCATGTAAGCTGACAAGGTTAATTAAATCATATTGCACTTAAATGTATTCATAAATCACGCAAAGTCAAAATTAACGCAAGCCTATGATTGATGACCATCTAAGATATCGGGCATTATTTTTTAAGGTCCTAAATTCTAGTTTAGACCAAATGCGTTAGCGATAGCAGCGGATACCGGCCATGAGCCTAATGCCTGCAGGCGTATGAGCGGATAGCGCGGGCCGCAGGCAACGCCCATTTTACTCACCCCGTCCCGATAGCTATCCAGATGCGCTGTCGACCCTCTCTTCGCTACGCGGAAAGAGGGTAAGCTACACTAATGCAATATGGAAAATACCCCTCTTTGCGAAGCAGAGAGGGGTAGGGGGTGAGTAAAAAAAGTACCATTTAATGACATGCGTTTAAACACAATTTAAATTAAAGTAGTAAATTTGCGTGCTCATCCCCAATCATGAGCGATCAGATTAAACATGAATGCGGTGTGGCATTTATCCGCTTACTAAAGCCACTCTCTTATTATCAGAAAAAGTACGGCACTGCGCTGTACGGATTAAACAAGCTTTACCTCTTAATGGAAAAACAGCACAACCGCGGGCAAGACGGTGCGGGCGTTGCTACCATTAAACTGGATATAGAGCCTGGTAAACGCTATATAAGCCGACACCGATCGATGGCATCAAACGCTGTGGCCGACATCTTTGAATACATACAGAAGAAGTTTGCCGATATACAGAAGGAGATGCCTGAAAAAATGGCTGATACCGAATGGCTCAAAGAGCACGTAAGCTTTACCGGCGAAGTGTTATTGGGCCATTTGCGTTATGGTACACACGGTAAAAACAGTATTGAGAGCTGCCACCCTTTTCTGCGCCAGAACAACTGGATGACCCGTAACCTGGTTATTGCCGGTAACTTTAACATGACCAATGTTGACGAGCTGCTGCAACAACTTTACGAGCTTGGCCAGCACCCGAAAGAGAAGGCTGATACCGTTACCGTTTTGGAAAAGATAGGCCATTTTTTGGACACCGAGAACCAGGGCTTGTTCGATCAGTACAAACGCGAGGGCATGAATGATAACCGCGAGATCAGTAAAATGATAGCGAATGATCTTGACGTTGCCAAAATATTAACAAAGTCTGCCAAAAACTGGGATGGTGGTTATACCATTGTGGGTATCATGGGCCATGGGGATGCATTTGTAATGCGCGACCCGGCAGGTATCCGCCCGGCATATTATTTCCAGAATGATGAGATCGTAGTTGCGGCTTCAGAACGCCCTGCTTTACAAACTGCTTTCAATATCCCGGTTGAGGCAATTAAGGAAATCAAACCCGGCCATGCGCTGATCGTTAAAAAGAACGGTGTAGTAACCGAAGACCAGTTTAGCGAACCTAAAGAGAAAAAGTCATGTTCGTTTGAGCGTATCTATTTCTCGCGCGGCAGCGATAGTTCAATTTACCGCGAGCGTAAGCAACTGGGCCGTTTGCTATGTCCGCAGATATTGGATGTAGTGAATAATGATGTAAAAAATACGGTATTCTCATATATCCCCAACACTGCCGAAGTAGCGTTCTACGGGATGGTTGAAGGCATACACAAATACATAAAAAAATATCAGCGCGACAGGCTCCTGAATAGGGACGATAAAATTAGCGAAGAAGAGTTAACAGAGGTTTTGGCACTTGCACCACGTGTAGAAAAGATAGCCATTAAGGATGTTAAGCTTCGCACCTTTATTACCCAGGATGCCGACCGCAGCGAAATGGTTGCACACGTTTATGATACCACCTACGGTTTAATAAAACGTGATGCAGATACGCTGGTTGTACTTGACGATTCTATTGTACGGGGTACCACTTTAAAGCAAAGTATCCTGAAGATATTAGACCGCCTTGGCCCTAAAAAGGTAGTGGTGGTTTCATCTGCACCACAGATCCGTTACCCGGATTGTTATGGTATAGATATGTCGCGCATGGGCGAGTTCGTTGCCTTTGAAGCGGCTATCAGCCTGTTAAAAGAACAGGGCAAGGAAGATGTTATCATTGATGTTTACAACAAGTGTAAAGCAAGCGGTGACCTGCCTAAAGAAGACGTAGAAAATTACGTGAAGGCTATTTACGCACCCTTTGCCGATCAGGAAATATCAGACCGCATTGCCAGGATCATTACCCCGGCAAATATAAAAGCCGAAGTGCATGTGCTTTACCAAACTTTAGATAACCTGCACAAAGCCTGTCCTGATCACCTGGGCGACTGGTACTTTAGCGGCGATTACCCAACCCCTGGTGGTAACAAGGTAGTTAACCGTGCCTTTGTTAACTGGATGGAAGGTAACAACCAGAGAGCTTACATGTAATGCCTCCTATCCCCCTAAAGGGGAATAAATATACGATCCCTCTTCGCGTTTGCGGAGAGGGATTTTTTGTTTCCGTTGGTCATGGTGAACGTGTCGAACCACTCATCGCTCTGACAGATCTTAGACAAGCTCAGACTGACTCTACATTATCACAAAATCATAAAATAAACGCCAACCAACACGCCGCATTCACCATTGCTTAACTATTTTTGCTGGCTGATGACTAAGGTTGCCGATATCGCTTCGTTTAAACAGAAAGCCCTGCAATGGGCTGCGGGTTTTGATACCTGCTGCTATATGGATAGCCACCAGTTTAGTGATGCGTATGGCAAATTTGATACTTTGATCGCTGTCGGGGCTAAAGCGCACCTGAAAGCGAGTGCTGGTGATTCCTTTGCGCAGTTGGAAGCTTTTAAAGCCGCTAATCCCGGCTGGCTGATGGGCTTTTTTGGCTATGACCTTAAAAATGAAATAGAAGCGCTCAACTCAAATAATCCGGATCATCTGAACTTTCCTGACCTGTTTTTTTTCGTTCCGGAGATAATCATCTTAATTAAGGGTGACGAGGTTACGGTTGAAGGCGGAGATGTGGCTGAGCTGTTTGTGTCCGGAACGAGATTCGAACTCGTACATACCAAACATCAGCAATCCATTAATTTCAAACCACGCTTTTCCAAAAACGAATATATAGAATCGGTAGAGCAGATAAAGCAGCATATTGCGCGCGGTGATATTTACGTAACTAATTTTTGCCAGGAGTTTTACTCCCAAGAAGCTGTAATTGATCCCCTGGCTGTTTATGATAAATTGAAAGCAGTTTCGCCAACGCCATTTTCAACCTTTTTTAAATGGGGCGATAATTATGTGATGTGTGCGTCGCCGGAGCGGTTTTTAGCCAAACGCGGCAACAAACTGATATCACAACCCATCAAGGGTACTGCCCGGCGTGATGAGGATGCGCTGGTTGACCAAAGCCTGATAGAAGAACTCCGCAATCACCCCAAGGAGTTACAGGAAAACGTAATGATTGTGGATCTGGTCCGTAACGATCTTACCCGTTCGGCCAAAGAAGGAACCGTCAAGGCCGAAGAGCTTTATGGAATACAAAGCTTTGCACAGGTACATCAAATGGTATCAACCGTAATATGCGAAAAGCGGGACGATGTAAGCGATATTCAGGCTATTAAAAACACCTTCCCGATGGGCAGCATGACGGGTGCCCCTAAAGTGAGCGCCATGCAATTGATGGAACGTTATGAACGCAGCAAGCGCGGCGTTTATTCCGGCGCTATTGGTTATTTTAGTCCCGACGGGAATTTTGATTTTAACGTAGTGATACGCACGTTGCTATATAACGCTGCCGGGCAATACTTATCTTTCCATGTAGGCAGTGCAATAACCTACCACGCCGATGCTGAAAAGGAATACGACGAGTGCATGTTAAAAGCAAAAGCAATATTTGAGGTGCTTGGGAATCGTTAGATCAATCGAGTTATGTTGTTGAACCACTCGTCACTTGATAGTCTTCGACAAGCTCTGACTCACATTTCATGTTACCATCAATCTGGCAACACCGGCGCAAAAAACAACTTATCTGCTACTTTTACAGCAACCTCTGAGCCGTTGGCCCAAAAAGCGGAGAACGGCTCCGCGTTTAGATATGGCACAAATGCTTCGCCGTATAATTCTTTGATGTTAGCTTCAAAAACAAAATCGCGCACTTCTGCTACCTGCCACCGGATGTGTTCAACCTGGTACTGCATGGTTTTGGTATAGCTTAGCTTATTGTAACCCCAATAGTGCTCAAAAATAAATTCTTCCGCACTGCCGGGTAATATGGGCTTTAAACTGTTGCGCACTGTAGCACCTATTTTATTCCATTGCCCGTTTAGTTTCCACTCGTAAAGAAAGTTGGTGTGATCCGGCCCGGCCTTGGTAACTGAATGCCGCATAGGCAATGCGCGGTAATGTTCTTTATAAAGATTGTTAGCGATAATTACGATCATGTTTTTAGGAACAATTTCGCTCACGAAAACCGTCCCGCGCTTCCATTGCTTGCCATCATAATGCCGCACGTAAAAACGCAGGTTAACCTCCTCAAAGTTTACATGCCAGGGCCATTTAATGCCCAATACACGTGTTTCTTTAAACATAAAACCTACCATGCTCACCAGGCATTTGCCTTCCCAAAGGTCTATCTCGGTGTAAGCAGGTAGGTAAGGTTTTAAAATGGCAGGATCAACCTCATAATTCAGCATAATGAGGTTTCGCCATTCAGCAGTAAGAAAACGTGAATCAGATGCCATATCAGTTATTAACCTGTTTAATGGATTAGTGTTTTAAAAGCCTCTCGCTAAACTCTTATCCGAAGGAGAGCGGTTGATCGGGACTTTCTCATTAGTACAAATGAAGGTTGGGATATTAAACACAAAGGCCGCAAAGTTCATACTTCGCGGCCTTGTTATTTGATATATTAAATATTATAAATTATGGTTTGTAATATTTCATAGCTTCCGGAATTAACCGTTGTATATTGGCAATACGGGTAGCATCAGAAGGGTGGGTGCTCAAAAACTCGGGTTGTGCGCCACCTTTGCTTTGGGCTGCCATACGTTGCCAAAAAGCTACAGCTTCATTAGGGTTGTAACCCGCCATAGCCATAAAGGTAAGGCCGAGGCGATCGGCTTCAGACTCTTGTGCGCGTGAGTATTTCAATAAAGCTAATTGTCCGCCAACACCATACAAGGTATTGATGGCTGTTTGTGTGGTTGATGATTGATTACCTGTTGCTGCACCAACTACTGCACCGCCGGTTTGTAAGGCTAACTGCTGCGATAAACGCTCAGCAGAGTGGCGTGCAATGGCGTGGCCTATCTCGTGGCCCATAACTACCGCTAAACCTGCATCGGTGCGGGTTACAGGTAATATACCGCTGTAAACGGCCACTTTACCGCCGGGCATACACCAGGCATTAACTTCGGGGCTTTGTATCAGGTTAAATTCCCAAGCAAACTGGTATTTATCGGCATAACCGTTCTGCTGCAAATAGCGCTCAATGGCGTTGGCCAACCTGCCGCCTATAGCTTTTACTCTTTGGGCATCAGAGCCGGAGCTAACTACTTTGGTTTTGGGATCAGACAATAATTGCCTGTAACTGGCTGCGGCTGCAGGGTTTACCTCGCTATCGCTTACCAGGCTTAATTGTGAACGACCTGTTAACGGAACTGTTGAACAAGCGTAGAGGCCTACAGCTGTGATGGCTGCGGCGAGTGTGAGTTTTAGATTTTTCATAGGGTGTCAGGCTGTTTTTTTCTTAAATAAGTTAACTTTTGACTCTTTACCCTTTAATAAGCGCTCAATATTCTTTTGATGTGTTACTAATACCAGTATAAATATGCACATACCATATATTATGACCGATTTTACATACACCGGAAAAATAAATGTTACACCGATGGGATAGATAAAACCTGCCAATATAGATGATAACGACACATAACGTGTTATTAGCAATGTTACAATAAATACGGATACGCAGAGTAAAGCGGCCGGCAGGTTAATAGCCAATATCATTCCAAAAAGTGTTGCGATACCTTTGCCGCCTCTAAAACCGGCAAACACCGGGAACAAATGGCCCATAACTGCTGCTACGCCCAGCGCAAGCTGCAGATTGGTAAATGCAACGGAATGAAAAGCACCTGTTGTACCAACGCCAACAATGTAGGCAAGGTTAGTGGCCGTCCAGCCTTTTAGTATATCTAACAGCATTACCGGGATCCCGGCTTTTTTCCCCAGCACCCTAAAAGTATTGGTAGCACCGGCGTTACCGCTGCCATATTCCCTTACATCGATATTGTAAAAGGCCTGGCCTATCCAAACTGCTGTTGGTATAGAACCGAATAGATAAGCAAGAATAAGCGCCGAAATCGAGTAGATTGATAGCATCTGCCTACAATAATATTAATTTGCCCTTAATAACTGCAATATAGTTATTATAATGTTACTGATGTTTCTTAAAACTGCCCTTAAAAAGATTACTACAGCGAAATTTAAACAGCTTTAAGACTCAGATCTAAACTTTTTACAGAATGTGTTAACGCGCCAACCGATATGTAATCCACACCGCAATCTGCATAATCACGGATATTGTCAATAGTGATACCGCCTGATGCTTCTGTGATGTATCGCCCGTTGATCATGCTGATGGCCTGGCGAAGGGTATCAAAATCAAAGTTATCCAGCATTATTCGGTTTACATTGCCGGTTTGCAGCACTTGTTCTAATTCGTCAAGGTTACGCACCTCAATCTCAATAGCAAGCTTACGGCCGGTCTGCTGCAGGTACCTGTTGGCATTCTCTATAGCCTGGCGTATACCGCCGGAATAATCCACGTGGTTGTCTTTGATCAGGATCATATCGTACAAGCCAATGCGATGGTTTACACCGCCACCTATGCGCACAGCCCATTTCTCCAAATAACGCAAGCCAGGAGTAGTTTTGCGCGTATCCAGTACTTTGGCATTGGTGCCTTCCAAAAGCTTCACAATGTCGTGGGTACGAGTGGCAATACCGCTCATACGCTGCATGCAGTTAAGCACCAGTCGCTCGGCTTTTAAAATGCTTTGGGCATCGCCCTCAACTTCTAACGCGACGTCTTTTGGTTTTACCTCGGCACCATCTCTTAAAAAAATATTCAGTTTAAGGTTAGCGTCCACCTCGCGGAAAATCTCTTCGGCAAGTTCAACACCGGCCAGTATACCGGTATCCTTTACTAATAACTTAGCTTTACCCTGTGTACCTGCCTCAATGGTAGCAAGTGACGTATGGTCGCCATCGCCAACATCTTCGCTTAAGGCATTTACAATAAATTTGTGTATAATTTCCTTGTCCAAACTTTTTACTTTTTAGCGTTTCAAAAGTAAAAACAATCAGCAATTAATTAGGTTTTTTCGGCTTCAATACGCATCTCAATGATTTCCATCACTTTAGCGTTCTCTTTAAGCGTGTAAGCTATGCGGTATTTGCCTTTATCGGTACTAAGTATAAGCACGGCATAGTTATAATTGGCGTTTGACACAAGCTTGTGCACCAGTTTAATAGTATGGGCCTTGTTGTCTTTAAAGAACTTATCCAGCATGATCTCCGCCTGCGCCTTTGAGTAAACACCCGCTTCGTTTGCGATGGTGACATCAACACTGCCAGCAAAATAAGTGGCTATTTCATGGGCGTTACCCTGTTTAATCAATTCGGCTATTTTTTCAATGGGGCCTGCCTTCACTGCTGCGGGCAGCAGGAACAAGAGGGTAAGTAATGGCAGGTTTCGTAATTTCATTTGATCTATTTAGACATTGAAAACACTAAAAGGTTGCACCGCCAATAAAAAAGGTGATGTTTAAGTTTAATGTTTAAACGTTGCTTTTATATTTGCATTGTGGAAGATAATAAAAAAGTTGTATTAATTATACTTGATGGCTGGGGTTACGGTCGTAACGATGCCTCAAACGCCATAGTAGCCGCAAACACGCCGTTCTTTGATCAGGCGCTTGTTAAATATCCAAACTCTAAGTTAGAAGCATCGGGCCTGGCAGTAGGTTTGCCGGAAGGGCAGATGGGTAACTCTGAAGTAGGCCACATGAACCTGGGTGCAGGCCGTGTTGTTTACCAGGAGCTTGGCCGTATCAACAAAGCGGTGCTGGACAACGAGTTTGTGCAGAACGAGACCATCCTTAACGCTTTCAAATATGCGCAGGAAAATGATAAAGACCTGCACTTTATAGGCCTGGTGAGTGATGGCGGTGTACATGCGCACATCAATCACTTAAAAGGTTTGACTGATGCTACCAAAGCGTTGAACCTGGAACGGGTGTTTATCCACGCCTTTTTGGATGGCCGTGATACCGACCCTAACTCCGGATTAAAGTTTATTACCGACCTGGAGCACCATATTGCCGATTCGCCTGCACGGTTGGCATCGGCAGTTGGAAGATATTATGCAATGGACCGCGATAATCGCTGGGAGCGAGTTAAACTGGCCTATGACCTGATGGTTAAAGGCGAGGGCGCACCAACCAACGATATTTTAGCTTCGATAGAAAAATCTTACGCCGAAGGTGTTACTGACGAGTTTATCAAACCTATTGTAAAGGTTGATGAGGATGGCGAGCCTGTAGCTGTTATCAAAGACGGCGACGTGGTGATCTGCTTTAACTTCCGTACCGATAGGGGCAGGGAGATATCACAGGCACTTACACAAAGGGAGTTCCCGGAGTATGATATGAAGCCGCTGGATATCCAATACGTTACCATGACCTCGTACGATGAGACGTTTAAAAACGTACAGGTGGTTTTCCGTAAGGATGACCTAAGCAAAACATTAGGTGAGGTATTAGAAAGTGCAGGCAAAAAGCAGATCCGCATTGCCGAAACAGAGAAATATCCGCACGTAACGTTCTTCTTCTCAGGAGGGCGTGAAAAGGAATTTGAGGGTGAGAAGCGTTTATTAGTGCCATCGCCTAAAGTGGCAACTTATGATCTGCAGCCCGAGATGAGTGCAGAGGGTATACGTGATGCCATCATCCCCGAACTGGAGCAAGGCTGGCCTGATTTTGTATGCTTAAACTTCGCCAATACAGATATGGTGGGCCACACAGGTGTTTTTGAAGCCGTGGTAAAAGCTGCCGAAACAGCCGATGCCTGCGCACAGGCCGTAGTTGAAGCGGGTTTAAAAACCGGTTATTCGTTCATCATCATTGCCGACCATGGTAATGCCGATTATATGATAAACGAAGATGGTTCGCCTAACACGGCACATACCACCAACCTGGTACCATGTATAGTGATAGATAACGATGTAAAGCAGGTAAAAGATGGTAAGTTAGGCGATATAGCCCCAACCGTACTTACGCTTTTAGGCGTACCTATCCCTGCAGAAATGACCGGTAATGTATTGGTATAAAGCCGTCAGAAAAACGATATTAAATACAAGCGTGCTGCTGCTTTTGGGCAGTGGCTACGCCTGTAACAAGCCGGAAATTAAAGAGACCGGTGCCGAGCTTAAATACTTTGATATTAAAGGCTATTTTAACCAGGAAGCCACCCGGCTTGTGAAACTTGACCCCGAAGTAACTAAGTCTGTTTCGCACAATGGCACAAGCGAAAGCAAAAAAGTGCACGTTAAATCCTGGCAGCAGGAACTTAATCTTTTTGCAGAAAGCGATATCAACAAACCCGCATGGCGCAATAGCTATACAATAAAAAATGATGCTGATAGCACGGTTTATACTGCTAAAGACCCTGAATTAAAAACGCGCCAGATCGTAATAAAAAAGCAGGGCGATAAAATAACGGCGGTTACCATTGTTAACAATACGCACAATTTTCTTTACAACACCTCAGAAAGGCTCGTTTACCTGCCCGGTCAATATTATTCAATCGATAAAAAGCAGCAGGTTAAAGTAATGGGCGCTAATGATTACCGGGTAAAGGGTGATTTTTAGTGATGGCCAACGGCGGTTGCCAATTTCTCTTTAGACAGCTCTATCAGCGTAGCGATATCTGCCCGATTAGGGTTGTCATTTATCACTTTTTCCAGGTCCGCTATAGAGGCTTTTAAAGAATTGATGGCTCTCGGCTTGTCATAGCTGTGGGTATTTGGCTGCAGCTTAAATTCAGCATACTCGCGGTAAGCAATACCACGTGTTTGCAGGCATTTGCCTTTTTCGGAGGGATCTATGGCAATGGCCTTGGTAAGGTCAAAGATGGCACCTAACAAATATTTTTCACGCTCGGCCGGAGACAGGTAGGTATCCTTACCCATGTAACCTTTGGCACGTGCCCGGTAGTAATATGCCGATGCATCCGTAGGGTTAATGAAAATTACCTTGTCGTACGATGTGATAGATTTGCGGTAGTTTTGGCTGTGATAATAGGAGTAACCCAGCATCCAATAGGCATTGGCGTTGGTAGAATCTATCATACAGCCCTTTTCAAGCTGTTTTACAGCGGCTTTAAAGTTGCCATCCAAAAACGCCTGCTGCCCCATTTTAACATAGGCGTTTTGCGCCGATGACTCGATGGATGTAAATAGGATTAAAGAGATGACAGCAGTTAGCCTCATTTAGTTTACGCGTATAAGCCAATAACTAACAATAAAACATTTTAGTATGTGTGCTAATTAAATTTTGATCATTTATTTGTTCACACAATTTTCCTGAACTTAAAAGCATCTAAAAGCAAGTATAGTATTTTTAAAATAATCCCGACAAGTGTTGTTTTAAATGTTATTTCTTAGTTAATTACGTTAATATATAAGCAAGCCTGCTGCAACCAATTGGCCGATTATGGATTTTTTAAAAGCAATAGTAGACAACTTTAAGGGTTTTTGGAACCTGAGCGGATTGCTGGACATTGTAAGCTCCGGTAATTACAGCAAATTTTTAACCTATGATGGGATGCTGTCACTACTTGGTCCAGTTATCCCATTCCTGCTTTTATTCGAAATCATTCGCGCTGCTTTTTACAAGCGTTTTAAGGTTATCAATTACAAGGTATCTTTCTGGACCTATGTGCTTAATGCCTTTGTAGGCCGCGTGATATCATTTGGGTTGGTTGGCCTCTGTATTAAATGGCTTTTGCCGCTAGCTCTTTTTAAAACTACGTTTACCTGGTACTGGTTTATTTACAGCTACATTATTTGGGAGTTTGCCCATTTCTGGTATCACTTTCTTGCACATAAGATCCGTTTGTTCTGGTGCCTGCATTCCACTCACCATGCGCCAGAGGATATGAACCTGGCCGTAAGTTATGCCCACTTTTTCCTGGAAGCGCCTTATGCCGATTTTATCCGTACCTCTATTGCGATCTTATTGGGCGTAAACCCTGCGGTGTTATTCGTTATCATGTTTATAGATGGTTTCTGGGGAACGCTGATACACGTGGGCGAGAATATTGTTAAAGATGGCCGTTTAGGTTTCCTCAATAAAATCATCCTTACACCTTCGCATCACCGGGTACACCATGCCCGCAACGTGGTTTACATGGATACTAATTTTTGTAACCTGCTCAACATCTGGGACAGAGCTTTTGGCACTTATCACGAAGAGGATATCACGATCCCGATTGAATATGGCATAAGCAGGCCGATGATAAAAAACAGTTTTTTGGATGCGTATTTTGGAGAGATCATCGCGTTAGCAAAAGATGTTTACCGCGCTCCAGGCATCAAAAACAAGATGATGTATATCATTATGCCACCAGGGTGGAGCCACACCGGCGACCATAAAATGACCCATGTGGTTCGCAAGAAGTATTTCGAAGACCTGGCAAAACACAAAGCAGATCCAAAAGAAACCGCGCCTCAAAACAGCCCGATGATAAGCACCTAATGCTAAATCACTGACTTTTTTTCATTCCCAGCAATAAAACTGTAGGGCTGATCATTATCGTATGTTTATGTAAGTAGCTGTAAGTAAGCGATGTAGTATGCATGGCTCATAACTGTTATTAAAAAAAGCATACTGGCACAGCTCTTGAAACCTTATATTTGCAAGTTAAGTTCACAGTATAATTAACGTTTGTATCTTGCGCAATGGCCTTAAACTGCCATAATGACGTTAATTTATACTTATACACACGAAAGGTGATTAATGAGTTACGACCCGTTTGATTTTAAAAATACAATGCCCTCCATTAATGAAGATTCCGAATTTTTTCCGCTGATGTCATCAGAGGATGAAGAGGAAATGAATAATGAGCAGGTACCTGATATTGTTTCTATACTCCCTTTGCGTAATACGGTGCTTTTCCCGGGTGTAGTCATCCCCATAACCGTAGGCCGGGATAAATCCATCAAATTGATACGCGATGCTAACAAGGGTAATCGCTTAATTGGGGTTGTTGCACAGCAGGATGTAAATATTGAGGACCCAAATTTTGAGCAATTGCACAAAGTGGGTACCGTAGCGTTGATCATCAAGATGCTGCAAATGCCTGATGGTAACACTACCGTTATATTACAGGGTAAAAAGCGCTTTAGGCTGGGCGAAGAGATACAGAGCGAGCCCTACATAAAAGCTTCGATAGAGCCCATAAAAGAGGTAAAACCAAAAGAAGATAAAGAGTTTAAGGCCCTTGCTGCATCTATCAAGGATATGGCTATGAGCATTATACAGCTATCGCCAAACATCCCAAGCGAAGCTGGTATTGCTATCAGGAACATCGAGAGCACCTCGTTCCTGATCAACTTTATTGCCTCTAACATGAACGCCGAGGTTACTGCAAAGCAGACATTGCTTGAAACGCAGAACCTGCGCGACCGTATGAACATGGTACTGGAGCACTTAACGCTTGATCTGCAAATGCTTGAGCTGAAGAACCAGATACAGACCAAAGTACGGGTAGACCTTGATAAACAGCAGCGCGACTATTTTCTTAATCAGCAGCTGAAAACGATACAGGAGGAGCTGGGCGGATCAACACCCGATCTGGAGGTGGATAACCTGCGCAAGCGTGCGGCTAAAAAGAAGTGGAGCATAGAAGTAAAAACGCACTTCACCAAAGAACTGGAGAAACTTGGTCGTACCAACCCGGCAGCAGCCGATTATTCGGTACAGATCAATTACCTGGAATTACTGCTCGATCTGCCATGGAATGAGTTCACCAAAGACAATTTTGATCTTAAGCGCGCTCAAAAGATATTAGACAAAGACCATTTTGGTTTGGATAAGGTAAAGCGCCGTATTATCGAATACCTAGCCGTATTAAAGCTTAAGCATAATATGAAAGCGCCTATCCTTTGTTTGGTTGGCCCTCCGGGTGTTGGTAAAACTTCACTGGGAAAATCAATTGCAAAGGCATTAGGCCGTAAATATGTGCGCATGGCCCTGGGTGGCGTACGTGATGAAGCCGAGATACGTGGTCACCGCAAAACCTATATTGGTGCTATGCCCGGCCGTGTGATACAATCTCTAAAAAAAGCTGGTGCAGCCAACCCGGTTTTTATCTTAGATGAGATAGATAAAGTAAGCAACGATTTCCGTGGCGACCCTTCTTCTGCATTATTGGAGGTGTTAGATCCGGAGCAGAACAGCACTTTTTATGATAACTATGTAGAGATGGACTTTGATCTGTCTAACATCATGTTCATTGCTACGGCAAATTCGCTTAGCAGCATACAACCTGCATTGTTAGATCGTATGGAGATCATAGAGGTTAATGGTTATACCATTGAAGAAAAAACCGAGATAGCCAAACGACACCTTGTACCTAAGCAACGCGAAGCACATGGCCTTACCGCCAAAGATGTGAACATCAAAAATGATGTGCTGGAGAAGATCATAGAGGATTATACCCGCGAATCGGGCGTGCGTTCTTTAGAGAAAAAGATAGGTTCGGTAGTACGTGGCGTTGCCAAAAGCATAGCCATGGAAGAAGGTTACAATACGCAGGTGAGCAAAAAAGATGTTGAAAAGATATTAGGTGCGCCAATATTTGATAAGGATCTTTACGAGAATAACGAAGTTGCCGGTGTGGTAACGGGCCTGGCATGGACATCTGTAGGCGGCGATATTCTGTTTATTGAAGCAAGCTTAAGTCCCGGCAATGGTAAGCTAACCTTAACCGGTAGTTTGGGTGATGTGATGAAAGAATCTGTCACCATAGCACTGGGTTACCTCCGTGCCCACGCTGCAGAATTCGGTATCGAATACAAGTTATTTGAGCAGTGGGATGTACACGTGCACGTGCCTGCAGGTGCAACGCCTAAAGATGGCCCATCGGCAGGTATCACTATGCTAACGGCACTGGTTTCGGCCTTTACCCAACGCAAAGTAAAACCGCACCTTGCCATGACGGGTGAGATAACCCTGCGTGGCCGTGTATTGCCAGTAGGTGGTATTAAAGAGAAGATATTGGCAGCAAAGCGTGCTAATATTAAAGATATCATCCTTTGCAGATCAAACCAGAAAGACATCCTGGAGATAAAAGAAGATTACATCCGCGATCTGCAGTTCCATTACGTAACAGACATGGGTGATGTGATCAAACTTGCGCTGTTGAATGAAAAGGTTAAGAATGCCATAGACCTAACGGTGAAGGATAAAGCTTCAATGCCGCAGGCTACTACAATACAGTAAATAAAAGCCACCGGAAGGTGGCTTTTATATTTTCAACACTTACAATTACAGGATTTTTGTATTTTAGTACTCCTCTAATTGTATCATGAACCAAACCTTATTCAAAATAATTACAGCATTCATAGTTGTATTAATTTCACAAACTGTATACGCGCAAAGTATAAAAACCGATACATCATCAAAAGCCAAGGCTGATTCCGTTTACAAAAGCCTTTTTAACCAACGTGGTAAAACTTTGTACTTGGAACTTTTGGGTGCAGGTGTCTATTATTCTCTTAACTATGATATTCGGTTTGCCGGTAAACAAAACGGTGTAGGCGCACGTGCCGGCGTAGTATATTTTAAAAGCCAAGGAGAGGGCGAAACATTTGCAATACCACTGCTTATCAACTACCTGATAGGTAAACGTTCTCACTACTTGGAAATAGGTGCAGGTGGCTTATTTTTTTACCATAAAAACAGGTATGATAACGGATTTGACAGTAAACGATTCGCAAACGATGTCATAAAAAATCCCAATATCAATCCGGCAGATTATTATATTGAGCCAAACCCTTACGGAGTATATTTAACAGGATCAGCAGGTTACCGTTATCAGCCCCTAAAAGGTGGGGTTAGCTTTCGTTTAGGTACAAACATAATTTCAAATTTTTCTGAAAGAGCAGTGTTTTGGCCGTATTTGAGTATTGGCTACGCACTTAGAAATAAAGCGAAGCTGAATAATAAAACAAAGTGATATACTTACATTAGCGGTTATTATCCCAGTTGATTTAAATGAAGAAATTTATGCTTCTTGCTGTTGCCGGTTTGTTTGCTACGGCAGCATTGCATGCACAAACCCGCACTAAAGAGATAGGTTTTCAGTCAGATAACGACTCGTTCCTGGCACAGGGATCTGACCGGTATTACACCAATGGATTCTTCCTTTTTTATCGCAAAGCAGTTGATACAGCGCGTATCCAAAATAAAAATATTGCCAACAAGGTATTCGGTTTGGAACTTGGTCAAAAGATTTTCAACGCACAGTCAGGCCGTTTACCTTCGGCAGATTATATCGACAGGCCTGTTGCCGGTTATCTGTACCTTGGTGCATCAGCCAATATCCTGTACAAGAACGAAACCACCTTTAAGCTTACCGGTAGGGTAGGTGTTGTTGGTCCGGCTTCGGGCGGGTATGCCATTCAGAAATTCATTCATAACACATTTGGTTTTTATGAGCTAAACACCTGGCAGTACCAGATCCAGAATGATGTAGAGCTTAATTTAAATGCGGAAGCAAATAAATTACTTGCGAGAGCATCATGGGTAGATATCACCGCATCGGGATATGTAAACCTGGGTAATGGTTTTACCGGGGCAGGTGTTGGTCCGTTGCTAAGGTTAGGGAATTTTAACCAGCTTTTTCAATCAGTAAGCACCCAAAGCACGGCCAGCTATTACGGCGACAGTCGTTTATTGCATAAACACGAACTGTTTTTCTATTATAAGCCCATGGCCAACCTGGTTGCTTACGATGCAACCATCCAAGGCAGTTTGCTGAGAGACCATCCGGTTACAGGCACGCAGGAAATTACGCTTGATAAAAAGCCGTTTATCTTTAGCAACCAGTTTGGCGTTAGTTATGCCAGCAACCGCATAGTGCTTGACCTTGGCGTTGTGGTGCAAACCCGTGATACCAAACAGATGGTTCATTCAACGCATCAATGGGGCTCTATCGGGCTGATGTACAGGTTTAATTAATCACCGAACCCGCCTCGCCGATCTGCCTTCTTGGCTGATAATCTTTTTTTACTATCCACACGGGCCGCTTTAGCGGCCCTGCTCATTTTTGTAGGTTTCCTAACCTTAGGTTTATGTAAAGCCTGGCCAAGTATTGCGGCTAACCGCTCTAATGCTATCTCTTTGTTCAGGAACTGGCTGCGCTCTTCATCACAGATCACCTGTACCAAGCCATCTTTATTAAATCGGGCTTGCAGTTTTTCTGCCAGAACAGCCTTTTGCTCGTCGGTAAACAAAGCAGATTCTGCGATATTAAAAAGCAGCTCAATCTTAGTTGATACCTTATTTACGTTTTGGCCGCCTTTACCGCCGCTGCGCGATGTTTTGTATAGCACTTCGCGCTGCAGGTCTGCTTTGTTGAGGTTCATGGGGATAAATATAGCGATTGGTTGATTAGTGATTAGTTGTTTTGTGGAAAAGGAACTTTTGCAAACGCCAATTGCAAACTGCCCATCGTAAGCTATAAACTGCAAACTGAAAATCTTATCTTCGCAATTGATGAGCAAAAATATAGTTGTGGCCATTGATGGCTACTCGTCATGCGGGAAAAGTACTTTGGCTAAAGCCCTGGCTAAGAAACTTCACTACATCTATGTGGATAGCGGCGCTATGTACAGGGCGGTGGCGCTTTATTTTTTGCGAAACAACATCGATACTAAAAATTCAGAGCAGATTGAGGAAGCGTTGAAGAACATTCATCTTAATTTTCACTCACGCGATTATGAAACACATATCACGCTTAATGATGAGGAAGTATCTGAAGAGATCCGCCAGATGCCGGTATCTGAAAAGGTAAGCGAGGTGTCTGCTTTGAAGGCCGTACGCCGCGAAATGGTGAAACAACAGCAGCGCATGGGTAAATCAAAGAGCATTGTAATGGACGGGCGTGATATTGGTACAGCGGTATTTCCTAATGCTGATCTTAAAATATTCATGACCGCTGATCCTGCAGTCCGCGCCAAACGCCGTTATGACGAGATCCATCCTAAAAATCCAGATGTGACCTTGGCGGAGATCTATGAAAACATCGCTCACCGCGATTATCAGGACACTACACGTGCCGAAAGTCCCTTAGTACGTGCTCATGATGCTATCATTTTAGATAACACCGATCTTACGCCCGAGCAACAGTTAAAATTTGCACTGGATAGGGTAGAAGGCCTTCATCGTTGATTCGTCATTGAGTCATTTGCTGCGCTGTCATTGGGTCACTGAGTCCAAATGTGTCATTGCGAGCGATAGCGCGGCAATCTCAGAGAATAAGCACGCGTGGATCTGCCTATGAGGTTGCCGCGTCGCTGGCGCTCCTCGCAATGACATTGTATAAGGTGAAAACTACTCCCCTTTAAACTGCACTGCCTTTACACCAAATTTGTTAAGAAAATCAACGCCTTCATCGCTGGCGAGGCCTTTATACTGGGCGTATGATTTATCGTAGAAAACGTTTTTAATGCCTGCAGAGAATATCAGCCTTGCGCATGGTAAACATGGCGATAGGGTGGTGTATAGCGTAGCTCCTTCTAAATTAGCGCCATTTTTAACAGCATAAAGGATAGCATTTTCTTCGGCATGCAGTGCAAGAGAGCAACTGCCTTTAGAGTCGCGGGCGCAACCTTTATCGGGCCATTCCTCGTCGCAATTGTGGGTGCCTGCTGGGGGGCCGTTATACCCGATAGAAATGATCCGGGTATCCTTCGCTAAAACGGCACCGACCTGCGCCTTAACGCAATGTGAGCGTTGGGCCAGGTCGGTTGCCAGATTCATAAAAATATGTTCGAAACTGGGTTTATTCATAAGTTGATCAAAGAATGGAGATCAGAGATTAGTTAATGAAGCAAGGAAACCTAACCTCTGAGCAACTAATCTCTGATCACTAAAACTTAGTGTCCGCCGCCTGCTTCAAGGTTATCTACATCAATACCTTGCTTTTTAAGAATAGCACCTGCTTTAAAGGCAAAGAATGCTAAATAAGCAAAACCGATAACCGGGATAATGTATGATTTATGGATACCGATACCATCGGCCAAAATACCTTGTACCGGTGGGATGATAGACCCGCCAAGGATCATCATGATCAAAAATGCTGAACCCTGGCTGGTGTACTTGCCTAAGCCGGTTACCGACAAAGAGAAGATAGACGGCCACATGATTGAACAGCATAAGCCACCCGCAGTGAACGCGAATATGGCTACCATGCCCGAAGACACTAAACCTATCACCATAAAAATAGCGCCTAATATGCCAAATAAGGCAAGCGTACGTACCGGCTTTTGGTTACCGATAAGGAAGCCAATAACCAAGATAGCAACACAGATAGCGTAAGGATAAAGAATGCTTACATCAGTACCGCTTATCCTGTTTACAATTAGCACTACGCCAAAAGCAACAAAAGGAACTACTACAGTCAGGATGAACTTAGTTGTTTTAGAAAGGTTGAATGCTGCGATAGCCCCTGTCCAACGGCCGATCATTAAACTGCCCCAATATAAAGAGATGAAGGGTGCTACCTGGTCTGTTTTAAAGCTGCCAAATACTGGCGATTCTAATAACGAACCCATGTTACTTTGTATAGTTACCTCAACACCTACATAGGTGAAAATGGCAAGCATGCCGTAAACCAATTGCGGATATTGCATTGCGCCCCAACCGCCTTCTTTGCTTTTACCGGCAGCTGATGCTGAACCTACCAGCGTTGCAAGAATGATGAACAGCGCTGCATAAACAAACCATGATTTTTCTAAACCGGTTGCTTGCGCCAATGGTGTAGCAGCTAATATTAACAAGAACGCTACAAAGATTATTCCCAATGGTTTGTTAGCTTTATTGCTTGGCTCAATTTTCTCATCACTGGTTACGCTTGGTAATTTAGAGATCCAAAAGAATGCCGCTACCGCAATAAATAACCCGGCAAGTATCATGTACAGGGTATTCACAGATGATATCTTAACTTCTGAAGCCGGTATCTTTGCAGAGGCCGATCCGAATAAAACAAAACCTACAATTACCGGCCCCCATATGCTACCGAAGTTGTTTACACCACCGGCAAAGTTTAAGCGGTGTGTACCGGTCTCAGGGCTACCTAATGCTACCACAAACGGGTTTGCGGCAGTTTGCTGCAACGAGAAACCTAAGGCAATGATGAAGAAAGTAAGTAATATAAAGGCAAACGAACCTGAGTTAATGGCAGGGATCATGATCAATGCACCTACGGCTGAAATTAACAGACCATAAATGATACCGTTTTTGTAGCCTATCTTGTTCAGAATATCAACTTTTGTTGCTGCAGATGCAAAATACAATAGTAAAGAACCAATAAAATAACCACCATAAAAGGTGAAGTCGATCAATTGAGATTCAAATTGGCTTAGATTAAAATGCGCTTTACAAAATGGAATGAAAATACCGTTTGAGGCCGCTAAAAAGCCCCAGAAGAAGAACACAGTAATAATGGTATATAATGCCGAACCATTACTCTTGGAGTTGTCTTGTGCCATTGTCTATAATCAGGTTTGTTTAAAACTGGTTGAAATAAAGTCCTAAACATAAATATTTTTTCGGGGTCTGTAACCTAAAATTTTCAAAATCTAAATCCCAAAAGCTCTTTTGTTGTTAAACAGATTAATATTTGCATATTAGTGTCCTGATTTTTTTAAAAGTTCAGGGCAAATTAGGAACATAAACCTAAATAATGATAGACGCTATTATTTCGGGGATCGGTTTTGGATTAGTGCTCACGTTTCTTACAGGCCCTGTCTTTTTCGCTTTAATAAAAACCAGCATCGACAAGGGTTTCCATGCCGGTGTAGCGCTTGCCCTCGGTGTGGTATGCAGCGATATGGTTTTTGTTGGCGCCATTCTCTTCGGTTCGCAATACTTTGATGTTACGGCACACGATAAAACCTTAGCCGGTATCATCGGTAGCATCATCCTGTTTTCGATAGGTATTTACTACATCTTTAAAAAATCGGACGTTGACTACAAGAATCCCGTACCCACCAAAGTGAACAAGGCCGGTTACTTCTTCAAGGGTTTTTTGATGTGCATTTTCAACCCAACTATCCTTTTCCATTGGACGGTTGTTATCGGGGTTGCCAGTACCGCTTATCACGAGGGGGTTCATAATCGTTCATTAAAGATCGCTGTGATGTTCTTAACAGTTCTTATTGTGCAGTTTGGCCTGGATACCGTGAAGGCGTTTTATGCCAACAAGCTTCGCGAAAAGATATCACCCAAATTGGTGCACCGATTAAATGAGGTGGCCGGTGGGGCACTTATTATCGCCGCCCTGGTTCTTTTGGATAGATTGGTTACGCATATCTTCTTCTCGGCACATCCGGCGTAAAAGAGAGTCAAGAATTTAAGAGTCAAGAATCAAAACACGCGCACTGGTCGAAGTTTTCAACTTCGATGATAAAGTAGCAAGGATTCTCCTTGCCCGTTAAGCTAAAAGATTAATATATGTTAGGTCGAAGTTGGAAACTTCGACCAGTGATTGGTAGTTTAAAGTTGCTTGTCCGTTGATATTAACACGCTATCGCTCGCAATGACAAGTTTGATACATAGCCTTCAAACAAAAAGCCCCGCAAATGCGAGGCTTCCAATATTGTAGCAGAACTTAGTGCAACACCAGGGTCTGTTTCCTGTCTGGTCCTACCGAAAGGTACTTAACCGGAACTTCAAGTTCGGCTTCCAGGTAGTCGATGTAGGATTGCAATTTGGCAGGGATCTCGTTTAGCTCGGTTATACCTGTAAGATCTTCGTTCCAGCCATCAATCTCCTTTAAAACAGGCTCGGCCTCAACAGAGCAGATATCGTAAGGCATGTAATCGATGGTTTCGCCCTGGTAATTGTAGTGCGTACAAGCATATATCTTATCAAAACCGCTTAATACGTCAGCCTTGGTCATTACCAGCTGAGTAACGCCGTTTAGCATAATTGCATATTTAAGTGCGGGAAGATCTATCCAGCCGGTACGGCGTGGCCTGCCTGTAGTGGCGCCAAATTCATGACCTATCTTACGCAGCTCTTCGCCGGTTTCGTCATTCAGTTCGGTAGGGAATGGGCCTCCACCAACGCGGGTACAATACGCTTTAAAAATGCCGATAACATCGCCGATTTTATTTGGGGCGATACCCAGACCGGTACAAGCACCAGCGGTAGTTGTATTGGATGAGGTAACAAAAGGGTACGAGCCAAAGTCGATATCCAGCATAGTACCTTGAGCGCCTTCTGCCAATACTTTTTTACCTTCTTTTAGGTAGTTGTTAACCAATTGTTCAGAGTCAACCAGTTCAAATTTTTTGATCAGTTCAATAGCCTCAAAGAAAGCCGCTTCGCGCTCGCTAAAGTCGGCCACCTCGCCGTAAAGCGATTGCAGCATTGAAGTATGTTTATCAACCAGTTTCTGGTATTTCTCTTTAAAGTTTGGCAGCGTAATATCGCCGATACGTAAACCATTACGGCCGGTTTTATCCATATACGTTGGGCCAATACCTTTAAGGGTAGAGCCTATTTTGCCATCGCCCATTTTCTTTTCAGAAGCAGCATCAAGTAACTGGTGAGTCGGTAAAATCAAATGCGCCTTTTTACCTATTACCAGGTTGCCTTTGGCCAAAAGATCATGACCGGCATCTTTTAACTTATCTAATTCTTTTTTAAGGGTGATGGGGTCTATCACCACGCCGTTGCCAATAAGGTTAAGGGTGTTATCGAAAAATATGCCCGAAGGAATGGTGTTCAATACAAATTTTTTACCTTCAAACTCAAGTGTGTGGCCTGCATTTGGCCCACCCTGGAAACGGGCAATAAGGTCATAACCTTTACTTAGTACATCAACAATTTTGCCTTTACCTTCGTCGCCCCACTGGAGGCCCAATAATACGTCAACAGCCATTAATTAGTTATTAGAAAATAAGCTTTATAAGATTTTTTGAATTTAGTTACGATGCCCTGCGGTCACAAGTTCCGCCATCGCGAAGCTTGGTGCAATTGCCGTAAAGATTTAAAGAGTGGTGTTTGATATCAAACTTCAGAATGTCGCCCATCATGCTTTGTATCTGCTGGATACGAGGGTCGCAAAACTCAACCACCTTGCCACAATCGATACAAATAATATGGTCATGCTGCTTGTAGCCGTATGATTTTTCAAACTGGGCCATGTTTTTACCAAACTGATGTTTGGTAACCAGGTCGCACGATACCAGAAGTTCTAATGTATTGTAAACAGTAGCACGGCTAACGCGGTACTTCTTATTTTTCATGTGGATGTATAGCGATTCCACATCAAAATGATCGTTTCGTGAATAGATCTCTTCGAGTATGGCAAAACGCTCAGGGGTTTTCCTGAGGCTCTTGTTTTCAAGGTAAGCCTCAAAAATCTTTTTCACCAAAGCGATGGTTTCCTGTACAGGCATAATGTTAAATTAACAATGCAAAGGTATTATTATTTTTAAAAAGAGAGGCAATAATCAGGTGGTTAAAGAATTAGAATCAAGAATCAGGATAACAAGAATCAAGACGAATAGGTGATGTTTAATACCGAACTTATCTTGTTTCTTGCCTCTCGGTTTCTTTTATCTGTTTCTACGATGCTTTTTCCACTGCCGAATCAAACCTCACAACCTGGGTAATGCCTTTAACCTGGTTCAGCTTTCTGATCAGATTTTCCAGGTGGTCGGTATCGTTCACATAAACCATTATCGATCCCTCGAAGATGCCGTTATCGCTATCAACAGTAATGGAGCGGATATTCACCTTAAAATCTTGTGAGATAACTGTGGTCAATTTGTTGATCAAGCCAACATCATCAATACCGGTAATGCGCAGCCCTGTTAAAAAGGCCAGTTCTTGTTGATTGGTCCAGCGGGCTTTTACAATACGATAGCCGTAGTTAGCCATTAGTTTAGCAGCGTTAGGGCAATTGGTGCGGTGTATCTTAATGCCATCGCCAACGGTAATAAAACCAAACACATCATCGCCGGGGATAGGGTTACAACAGGCAGCCAACTTGTAATCTATCTTCTGCATGTCTTCACCAATCAGCAAAATATCGCTGTCTTTGGTTTTAATGCTCTTAACCAAGCTTTGCAGCTGATCGATCTCTATCTTATCCTGCGGCTTGTTCTCTATAACCTTTTCAGATGCCTGGTACTCACGAAGATCTTTGATATCGATAAGCCCTTTGGCAACATTGTAAAACAGGTCCTGGGTTGATTGCAGCTTAAAGTAGTAGCTTAGCTTTTGCAGGTTCTCTGAATTGTAAGTAAGCTTTATCGACTTCATCTTACGCTCCAGTATCTCCTTGCCGTCTTCGGCTATTTTGCGTTTTTCCTCCTTAAGGGCCGATTTTATCTTGGCTTTCGCCTTTGCAGTAACCACGAAGTTAAGCCAGTCTTCCTTAGGCGTTTGCTTGCCGGAGGTGATGATCTCTACCTGGTCGCCGTTCTGCAGCTTGTGGCTTAGTGGTACCAGTTTATGGTTAACCTTGGCGCCAATACAGCTTGCGCCAACATCTGTATGTATCTCAAATGCAAAATCGAGCGCGGTGGCATTTAAAGGCAACTGGATCAACGCACCCTTAGGAGTAAAGATGAATATTTCATCGCTGAACAAGTTCATCTTAAAGTCGTCCAGGAAGTCGAGCGCATTAGAGTCCGGATTTTTAAGCATATCACGCACTTTTTGCACCCAAAGGTCCAGCCCGCTATCTGTTGATGATTCTTTGTATTTCCAGTGCGCAGCAAAACCTTTTTCAGCAATCTCATTCATGCGCTTGGTACGTATCTGCACCTCAACCCATTGACCGCGAGGCCCCATCACGGTGGTATGCAGCGATTCGTAGCCATTTGCCTTCGGCGATGATATCCAGTCGCGCAACCTGTCCGGGTTAGGGCGATAAAGATCGGTTACGATAGAATAAGCCTTCCAGCACTCTGCCTTTTCATTCTCGGGGGCGCTATCCAGAATAATACGGATGGCAAAAAGGTCATACACCTCCTCGAACGGAATGGCCTTTTTCTTCATCTTATTCCAGATAGAATGGATGGACTTTGGCCTGCCGAAAACCTCTCCGTGCAGGTCCTGGCTTTCCAGCACTTTCTGAACCGGTTTAATAAAGTCTGAAATGAAACGCTCGCGTTCCGCCTTTTTCTCGTTCAGTTTATTTTTGATGAACTGGTAGGTCTCGCGCTCCATGTATTTCATGGATAGGTCTTCCAACTCAGATTTTATAGCGTACAAACCCAGGCGGTGGGCCAGCGGCGCATACAGGTAGACCGTTTCTGAGGATAGCTTTAATTGTTTATCCCTTGGCATAAACTCCATGGTACGCATGTTATGCAGGCGATCGGCAAGTTTTATCAGTATCACCCTCACATCATCGGCAAGGGTAAGCAGCATCTTGCGGAAGTTCTCGGCCTGTAAAGAGCTATTGGTATCAAAGACGCCGGATATTTTGGTAAGGCCGTCAATTATCTTGGCTACTTTTTTACCAAACTCCAGCTCTATATCTTCTAAAGTAACATCGGTGTCTTCAACAACATCATGCAACAAAGCACACACAATAGAAGTGGTACCCAGGCCTATTTCTTCAGCGGCTATTTGTGCAACCGCAATAGGATGGTATATGTAAGGCTCGCCACTTTTGCGGCGCATGTCTTTATGGCTTTCCAAAGCCATTTCAAACGCCTTTCTTATCAGTCTTTTGTCGCCTTTTTGAAGGGTAGATTTGCTGGCGCGCAGCAATGCACGGTAGCGTTTTAATATCTCCTTCTTTTCGGCTTCAAGGTCTATCACTAAATCTTTCATTCTCTGGCGTGTACTGGCTTAAAATATCATAACCCTGCAACAATTATTTTTATTGCCGGTTAACATAAAATAACAAAATAAAATGCGTTAATTTTGTATGTTAGTAAAAATATGAAATTAATATTACCGCTATTGCTCATTTGTTTGGCCTTTGGCAGTGCAAAGGCGCAGGATGATAAACCTGCTGCCCCAATACACCTGGGCAAGAATGATACCGTTAAGGTATACATGACCAAACTTGACGGCGAACTGGTGCCCTGGATTGTGGCGCAGCCGGTAAATATTGTTGATACCCGTATTTTTGCCAGCGAGGCTGACAGGTTGGCTTACCGCAGGTTAAAGTATAATGTAATGAAGGTGTTGCCTTATGCACGTTTTGCTGCACAACGCTACATTCAGCTGCAGCGCGACCTGGCCCTTACTGCTGATAAGAAAAAGCAGAAGGAGTTGATGAAAGCCTGTGAAAGTGATGTAAAGAACCTTTTTAACAAAGACATAAAAAACCTTACCATAAGCCAGGGCGAAGTGCTTATAAAATTGGTAAGCCGCGAAACGGGTACCACCAGCTTTGCGTTAGCTAAAGAGTTAAAGGGTGGTTTTAACGCATTCCTGTTTCAATCAGTTGCCCGCATATTTGGGCATAATCTTAAAGAGACTTATAACGCCTCTGAGGAGCGCGATATTGAAGCTATCCTGAACAGTGTGGGATACGTTTCTAACTACAATTAAATGGATAGTAAAAGCATCTACCAGTTTACCGTTGAGAAAATTGACGGTGACGTTGTCAATCTTTCGCACTATAAAAACAAGGTACTTCTGATCGTTAATACCGCTTCTCAGTGTGGGTTTACGCCGCAACTGCAGGATATAGTTGACCTGAAAAAAGAATTTGCCGATCAGGATTTTGAGATACTGGCATTCCCGTCAAATGATTTTGGCCAGCAGGAACCACTCGAGGGCGCTGCCATTGAAGCATTTTGCCATAATTACGGTAACAATTTCCCTTTGTTTGAAAAGATAAGGGTGCGCGGCCCGCATGCGCATCCGCTTTACCAGTTCCTTGCAGACAAAAAATCGAACGGAAAGGTAAAGGCAAAACCCCGCTGGAATTTTCATAAATATCTTGTAGATAGGGAAGGCCACGTGGTCGATTTCTTCTTTCCCTTTACCAAACCCACAGCATCTAAAATAAAAAAGAGCATCAAGCGCCTGCTGGCTGCCGATGCTGATAATACAAGTTCTTCTGCCAAATGAAATTAGACATTTTAGTTTTACCCGTACACCCTGATGATGCCGAGTTGGGATGCGCCGGAACGATCTTAAAGCACGTTAAATTAGGTTACAAAGTTGGGATAGCCGACCTTACCCGTGGCGAATTAGGCACACGTGGATCTGCTGAGATACGTGATAAAGAAGCTGCAAAAGCTGCCGAAATATTGGGCCTCGCCGTTAGAGAAAACCTGGCTTTGCCCGATGGCTTTTTTGAGAATACTAAAGAATACCAGCTTAAAGTGATCGCGATGATACGCAAGTATCAGCCGGATATCCTGATCACCAACGCTTACCATGACCGCCATCCTGATCACGGCCGCGCCAATGAACTGGTAGAAGCTTCTGCTTTTTTGGCCGGCCTGCGCCGTATTGAAACGTTTGATGATAAGGGCCAGCCCCAGGAAGCGTGGCGACCAAACCAGGTGCTCCATTTTATACAAGACAGGTATATTAAGCCGGATATCATAGTTGATGTATCGGAGTTTTGGGACAAAAAGATAGAAAGCGTTTATGCCTACAGCTCACAATTCCACAGTGAGGAGTACAGCGAGGATGAACCGCAGACCTACATATCTTCGCCCGAGTTCATCGACCAGATAAACGGCCGTGGCCGCGAGTTCGGCAAAAGCATTAATGCCAAATACGGCGAAGGCTTTACCTCGAGGAAGATATTAGGGGTGGATGATCTGTTTGACTTGTTATAGAGAGCATAGATTGGAGATCGGAGATTAGTTTTTTCTTTTTTCTGGCGCCCATGTATCAGATGTGCTTTTCCATTGAAGTTTTTTGAATATGGAAAATTATTTAGCTACGATAAAACAAATCAATTGGCTTGACAAGGAAGCTTTAGAAGCTGAGGTTTTGTTTGAGATAAGGGGAGAAGCCTTTTGGGCATTTTCTTATCCTTGTGAATTTTCTGCAGGCGAGACCACCCTCGTATCCTTAAGCTTTTTGGAGGAAGATATTTCAGAAACCACTTTTTGGCATGAGAACAACGCTCAGAAGAAGGTTGTCATTCGTTCCGAAAGAGATAATCTAAGGTATTATTGCTACGGTCGATTGGTCGGTATCAATCCTGTCACTACAGATTGCGGTGTCTTAACATTTTCTAACGGAGATTGGATAAACGATGCAAGCGTTATAGGGCAGTACGTTTACTTTGTGATATCGAGATTAGATGTTTTGAAAGCGTAAAAGCTGTTTTAATAAACCCCTTCCTACACCTTCCCGAGGGAAGGAATCGCACTTGCCTTAGCTTTTAGCTTGTTTTCAATTCCCTCCTCGGGGAGGGGTGTGAAGGATAGAGTGGTGGCAGGGAGGGGTTCTCGAGGGTGTACTATTAAAAATCAAAAATGCCGCTCATTTCAGCGGCATTTTTTAGGCAATAACGTATTCAAAACGGTTACTGTCGTGGTTGCGCTCCCGGCGCAGTTTGTTTTCCTTTGAAAGCTTTAAAAGAATTCCGGACAATTCCGACGTTTTGAAGTCAGAATTAAACTTTTCGCGGCAGTATTCTGCAATGGCTGATATAGAATGCGGTGTCCGGAAATAATCACTGCTGAGCAATTGGTTAAGAACCTTTGTTGCACCCGGTTTTTTCCGGCTGTTGGTGCCATCATTTTCGTCATGATCGGCTGCGGCACGCCTGGCGCGTTTATTGAAAACTTCAGACCCTTCCGCTTCACCTTTCTCCGCCTCTATCATTTCGTCCAAAAGCCTTTCTACCACTTTTACCTGTACCGCTTCAGAATGGAAAGAGTTGACAACTTCGGCAAGTTCCGTTAGTTGTTTTTTTAATTTTTCAATATACCTGTTCATTGTAAATCTCGCTTCAATATATTACGATGTAAAAAGATGGAAAATAACAGCAGTTATTAGATATATTATTATAACGATACGCGCTGATTATATTATCCAAACAATACAAAAAAAGCGCCTTTAGAGTACTTAAAGGCGCTTGTAGCAATATTATTACAAAATGTTTATAATGCAGGCAATATCTTTTCCATCACATCTAATCCGGCGTCAATATCTGCTTTCTCAATGATCAATGCCGGCCTAAAACGTATGGTTTTATCACCACAACCTAAGAACATGACCTGGTGCGCTAAACCATGATCCATAAAGCGGTTGCGGGTATCGCTGTCGGCAAAATCAAAGGCGGTTAGTAAGCCCTTGCCACGCACGTTGCTTATCAAGCCATGTTTGGCCCCTATCTCATGTAAACGCTGTTGCAGGTAAGCGCCTGTATCGGCAGCTTTATCGCAAAGTTTATCCTCTTCGATAATTTCCATGATCTTAGCAGCCCTAACCATATCTACCAGGTTGCCGCCCCAGGTAGAGTTAATGCGCGATGAAGTATTAAATACGTTATGTTCTACCTCGTCAACACGCCTGCCGGCTAAAATACCGCATACCTGCATCTTTTTACCAAATGCAATAATATCAGGGCGTGCCTTTTCGCCAAAGTGCTGGTGGAGCCAAAACTTACCGCTTAAACCAACGCCGGTTTGCACCTCATCATAAATTAGCAGCGCTTCGTTTTCATCAGCTAAAACACGCAATTGCTCTAAAAACTCGCGGCGTACATGTTTATCACCACCTTCAGATTGTACCGGCTCAATGATGATGGCACAGATGTCATCCTTATTATCAGCGAAGGCTTGTTTTATTTGTGCAATAGATCGCTTCTCTCTATCTATCAGATCCTGTAGATTACCATCTGTTAACGGAAAACGGATCTCTGGTACCGATACCCGGGGCCAGTTAAATTTGGCGAACCATTTGGTTTTCACCGGCTGCGTATTGGTTAAGCTCAGCGTATAACCTGAACGACCGTGGAAGGCGTGCTCAAAGTGCAAAACTTGATGGCCTTTTTCTTCGGTGTAGCCCTTGGCAAAGTTCTTTTGCACTTTCCAGTCCATAGCTGTTTTTAAGGCATTCTCAATAGCAAGCGAACCACCTGCGATAAAAAAGGCATGCGGCAGGTAATCAGGGATACCGACACGATCAAAAGTATCAACAAACTGTGCGTATTGTTCGGTGTAGATATCTGAGTTGGATGGGTTTGTTAACGCCGCCAACATTAGGTTTTTTTTAAAACCCTCGTCGTTTATCATTTTAGGGTGATTGTAACCCAATGGAACCGAAGCGAAACAGGTAAAAAAATCTAACAGCGTACGATTATTTTTTGCGTCGTAGATCTGCACGCCCTCGCTACGTTCCATATCAAACGTAAGGTCAAAACCATCGGCTAATATATGTTTGCTCAAAGTATCATGAACTGTTTGCGGAGTTACTTTCATCTGATGCATTGCAGGTATTTTGGTTTATTCCAAATATAGTGAAATGCCCTCAGAAACGGTAGTTTTGGGGTTTTTGAACCGAAACCTTAAAAAGTAACTTTAAATGAGCTAAACCTATTTTTTATACCGATGTAAAGAGTGGTATGAAAATATTTTAGAAAAAAATGTGCAAAGGTGTCTTTTCAACTTGCTATTTCGGGCAGGGTAGCTCCTACGGAGCAAAAAAGCTTCAGCAAGGTTTTCTCTAAAGCGGTAGCCCCTACGAGACAGATTATCAAGCTAAGAAAAGTAGTACCGAAAATAGAATGCTGAATTATGAGAAAATAAGTTTTCCATGTTCTGCAAAGTAGGATAAGATCGCAAGGAATTGTGATAAGCGACAATGTCCCGTAGGAACAACCGCTTTGTAGATTACAAACATAAGGTGTGACTTTGCTCCTTGGGAGCTACCCCTAAATGCATTTGCTCATCAATTGATGAATCTATATTAAATCGCTTGTGCAGTTGACTCACCCCGAAATCTCCGCCGCGGCGGATTGTCTACCGCCTCCTCAATGCGCGAAAAGAGGGTAAAGAAGTAGCTATTTTTCCTACTCTCTTTGCTGCTTGCAGCAGAGAGGGCGGTTGAGTGAGCAATGACCAGGTGAGTCGACTATTGCGTTTGATAGCTTATCGCAGGTCAACCAACTCCGCTTTTGGATAGGCTTTTTTGTCAAATGTAAAAGTGCTTTCACTCACTTTCACGTTAGGTGTAAAGCTTCGCAGTGTGTAAGTGTACTTGCTACCATTCTTATCAAATATCTGTGCGCTGTAAAGCTGGTTTTTAGCTTTATCTATCATAAGCCTTACTTTAAAATAGCTCGATTTTTCGCTGGTAGGCGTAAGGTCTACCACTTGGTAGGTTTTGCCACCGGCTTTTTGCAAACCGGTGTATATGTATTTATACCCGTTCTCATAAATGGTGAAAAGCTTACCCGGATTAAAGCCTTCTTCGCTATTATCGGCGTTGCTTAACTGTACCTCGTTAGCATCCTTTAGATAAGTCCACTGGCTTTTGCCATCGCTGATGATCTCCTGGTTGATCTTTTTTGTACCCGGCTCATAAATGGTGACCTTGTATTTATTGGTTTTGGAGCGCGAAATGAGCGTGCCAGTTTGTGTTTCTTTAATATTAGCTTGCTGATTGTCTACTAACAAAGTAAAATCAGTTTTAACAGCATCATAAGTGCGATACTGTTTGCTGAGTTTATTTAATATGGTTTTTGCCTCGGTATCTTTTTGGGCAAAAACGGTAGTAACGGTAGCTGTAAATAATATGATGTAGGCGAAAAGCTTTTTCATGTATGGTTTTAATTTATAAGCACACTGATAACCATTATGCTTTGTAATGGTTTAGAGTGTTGGCAGATAAATAAGTTTAATCCCGAGGTTTCTGAAGCTCTTCAAGGTGGCGCTCCAAGCTGTATTCGTCGGGGAATAATACATCGCGGGCCTTGCTGCCCTCAAATGGCCCAACAATGCCCGCTGCCTCCAACTGATCGATGATACGGCCTGCGCGGTTATACCCCAACTTCATTTTACGCTGAATGAGTGATGTTGAACCTTGCTGATGGAGTACGATCAAACGCGCTGCATCTTCAAACATCGAGTCGCGATCATCCGGGTCAAACTCTTTAGGGCCGCTTCCGGCTTCGCCATCGCCAACATATTCAGGCAATAACATGGCGGTAGGGTAACCACGTTGGTTGCCGATGAAGTCTGATATTTTTTCTACCTCCGGCGTATCCACAAAGGCACACTGCAAGCGTATCAGGTCGCTGCCGGTTGATAAAAGCATATCACCACGACCGATCAACTGATCTGCGCCGCCTGCATCAAGAATGGTACGTGAATCTATTTTTGATAATACCCTGAATGCCAAACGCGCCGGGAAGTTAGCCTTAATGGTACCCGTAATAACGTTAACCGAAGGCCTTTGTGTAGCAATAACCAAGTGAATACCAACAGCACGCGCCAGCTGCGCCAGGCGGGCAATAGGCTGTTCAACCTCTTTACCGGCGGTCATCATCAGGTCGGCAAACTCATCTATCACCAGTACGATGAATGGCAGGTAGCGGTGTTTTTCAGGATCGCTTATTTTACGGTTTACGTATTTGGCATTATACTCTTTAAGGTTACGCACCTGTGCATCTTTAAGCAGGTCGTAACGCTGGTCCATCTCAATACAAAGCGAGTTAAGCGTGTTCACTACCTTCTTGGTGTCGGTGATGATTGCATCACCATCATCAGGTAGTTTAGCCAGGAAATGCCTCTCAATTTTGCGGAAAAGGGTTAATTCCACCTTTTTAGGATCAACCAAAACAAACTTCAGCTCAGCAGGGTGGCGTTTGTAAAGCAGCGATACCAATATGGCATTGATACCAACCGATTTACCCTGGCCGGTAGCACCCGCAACCAGTAAGTGAGGCATTTTAGCCAGGTCGGCGATGAATACTTCATTAGAGATGGTTTTACCCAAAGCAATAGGCAGGTCCATGGTGTTACTCTGCCATTTCTCGGTAGCTAACACCGAACGCATAGAAACCATTTCAGGGTGTTGGTTAGGTACTTCAATACCAATAGTACCCTTACCAGGCATCGGCGCGATGATACGGATACCCAAGGCAGCAAGGCTAAGGGCGATATCATCCTCAAGATTTTTGATCTTGGAGATACGTACACCCGGTGCAGGGATAATTTCGTAAAGCGTAACCGTTGGGCCAATGGTAGCTTTTATCTTATCTATTTCAATGTTGTAATGGTTAAGGGTCTCAACAATTTTATTCTTGTTGGCCTCTAATTCATCAGCATCTACAGAGATCTTGGCGGTGCCGTAGTTCTCCAGCAGATCAAGCGTAGGCAGTTTGTAGGATGCAAGGTCCAGTTTGTGGTCAAATATGCCAAAAGTATCAACCAGTCCTTTTGCTTTATCATCGTCGCTTGTTTCAATGCTCATCACCGGGGTAGGGCGTTCAACATTAACCGTTAGCGGTATCTCTGTCTCCTCCTCAACTTCCTGCTCTGCTGTAGGCTCGGGCGTTAACGTAACAGGTTCATGTTTTACGTTTACCGGCGTTGGCATTACCTGTTGCTGCCTTACAGGTTCAACAACGGCACTTGCGGCAGCCTCTGCGGCGAGCATGTCCTTTACACGGTTATTGGCGCCGTTACGCGGCCACTCCACAGGGATAGAAATTTCTTCGTTCTCCAATTCAACCGGCTCAGGTGCTATTAAAGGGGCAATATCGTCGTTAAGTCGCTTTTTACGGGCGGGTAATTTGAAATCAATATTATAGGCTATTACCAGCACAGCCAGCGCCAGGAAGATAAGCAAGAAACCTGTGCCGGATTGACCTATTTGAGCTGCAAGCAAACGGTTTGTCCAGAAACCGAAGTTGCCTTCAGCAAAGTGTGGATAATCTGATACAAAAGCATGAACAAAACCAATGGCCACCGAAAGAAATACGATGCTAAATAGCGTATAAGCCAGCATTTTACTTACCGAGAATAACCTGATCTTGAATAGTAGCCGGTAACCTATAATGAAAAATATGAACACAAAAAGGAATGATGCAACTCCAAACCACTCGAAAATGAACTGGTTTGAAAGCAACGCGCCGAATTTACCCAGCCAGTTATCAACCATAGGGTTGGCAACACCGTTCTCCAAAAGTTCTTTAGTGGTCTTGAAAAGATTGCTCCAGCCGCCATTGGCTTTAGACACATAACTTTGGTCTTGCTGCCAGGTAAACAGGTATGATGTAAAAGCAATAAGAAAGAAAACCGATAAAATGAGTGAAAATAAACCCAGTATCTTGATAAGGCGGCCATCGCGCAGGTCGAACATTGGCTGACGCTCGGTTTGGGCCTGTCTTATCTGCCGTTCGCGCTGCGGTTTTCTGCCGCCGCCCTCGCGTGGTTGATTCTCCTCTTTAAAGCTGTTAGATCGAAATTGATTTCCTTTGACCGGCATCCTTCACTCGTGGTTTTTGCAAATATAAAGTTATTAGATAAAACGGATATTTTTAATTTTTTGAGCAGGCAGAACAAAGAATAACGATGGGATTTTGAAGGAAAGATAATTCACCGCTTACAGATTGATAATTCCTAAAAAGTGTAACAAAATTTTGATGTTGTTGTCCAACTGCAAAACCTGTCATGATGAGAAAACTCTTATTAGTTGTCATAATATGTGGCGCTATGGTAAAAACCAACGCACAAACCGTTAACAAGCCCCGTTTAGATAGTCTGTTAGATTTATTAGCCACCAATAACAGGAGCATGGGCAGCCTGGCTATTATGCAAAATGGCCGGTTGGTATATCAAAAAAGTATTGGCTATGCTGACATCGATAGCCCTTCAACAATCCCGGCGACTGCTGAAACTAAATATCGCATTGGATCTATCAGCAAGATGTTTACCGGTGTAATGGTAATGCAACTGGTAGAAGAAGGCAAACTGTCTGTAACCTCAACCTTAGATAAATTTTATCCCGCCATTCCGAACGCCGCTAAGATCACCATCGGGATGATGATGAACCACCACAGCGGATTGCATAATTTCACCAACGATCCGCAATATTTCAGCTACATGCTAAGCCCGCAAACGCACCAGCAAATGTTAGCCCGAATAACCGCCATGAAGCCGGATTTTGAGCCGGGCACCAAAGGCCAATACAGCAACACCAACTTTCTACTGTTAAGCTACATCATAGAGAAAATAAGCGGTAAAAGTTATCCGGAGCTGGTGAAGCAACGCATAATCAATAAGATCGGCTTGAAGGACACTTATTACGGCGATAAAATAAACACCGCTAAAAATGAGGCGTTACCATATGCCTATAGCGGTAAATGGACCAAATTCTCTGAAACAGATATGAGCATACCAACCGGTGCAGGATCAATGGTATCAACACCGGCAGATCTGGATAAATTTATTGTGGCCTTGTTTGATGGCAAGTTAATTAAGCCGGCCAGCCTGGAGTTGATGAAAACGTCTACCGATAATTACGGTTCAGCGATGTTTGCTACACAGTTTAAAGGCCGCAAAGTTTATGGGCATGGCGGCGCTATAGATGCGTACCGGTCTGAACTGGCGTATTTCCCAGAACAAAAATTTGCTGTAAGCTACATATCAAATGGTGGTAGTTTTGATCCATCACGCGTAATGCAGGCTGTTTATAACATTAGCTTTAACGAGCCGTTTGAGATGCCAAATTTTACGGCAGTCAAAGGTTTGGATGATTACATTGGCGTATACAGCAGTAAGCAAATACCGTTAAAGATCAACATCACTAAAGATGGTTCTAATTTGATTGCTCAAGCAACCGGACAATCGGCATTTCCGCTTGATGCCACGAAAACCGAAGGTGTTTTCGAATTTGATAAAGCGGGTATCGTTATGGAATTTAGGGCTGCCAAAGGAGAATTTACGCTTAAACAGGGCGGTAAAGAATATTTGTTTACCAAGGAGTAATAGATCTTAGTTTCGAATGCCTCATTGCGAGGAACGAAGCAATCTCCCGGCTTTAAAAAAGGCGGTGGACTACTTTGTACCTCACAACGGCGCGTTATCTTATTCAAACTGCAATTCCCACTTATCCTCGCCGCCATCAACAATGCGGAAAATAGTTTTTTCTACCGATGCATTTGTGTCTGATGATACGATACGCACGGTCTCGTGGTCATGAAATTCTCCTTCAGTTTTCGGGATCATGATAGCGCCAAGCGTTTCAGGATTACCGGGTATGGTTATGGTTCTCATGGTTGTAAGTATTTATGAAGGATAACAGTGAGAACTCGAAATGGTTTATATCTTTAAAGGTGTCTTTGCGAGCGTAGCGTCAAACTTATAGTACTTATTGTATTGCCATTCCTAATGAAATACAAAAACTAAAAAATCATAACTGTGATGCATTAGCCTACACATATAAGGCATCATTTTGATCAGTTTACGATCTCCATCTGCAAACTTTACTTTGATTGTTTATTATCTAAAATATGTAAAACATCAGTAACCCACACACATTTTTACGCTTTACAGGTTTACAGTAATACATTAATTAGCTATGGCATTTATTGATTACTATAAGGTACTCGGCGTAGCAAAAACTGCTACCGACAAGGAAATTAAAAGCGCCTATCGTAAAATGGCGCGTAAGTACCATCCCGACGTAAACCCTAACGACGCTGAGGCCGAAAAGCAGTTTAAACAAGTGAATGAAGCCAACGAGGTTTTGAGCGACCCGGAGAAGCGCAAAAAGTACGACAAGTACGGCGAAAACTGGCAGCATGGCGAAGCTTACGAACAAGCCCAAAAGCAGCAGCAGCAAAACCGGGGCTACACCTATGAAGGCGGCGGCGCGCAGGATTTTGGAAGCTTTGATTTTGGCGGTGGTGGCGGTGGAGATTTTTCTGATTTCTTTAGTTCGATGTTTGGCGGCGGAGGCGGCAAAAGCAGGCAATCCGCACGTTACCGCGGGCAGGACCTGAATGCTGAATTACAGCTTAGCCTGCGCGATGTGCTGGAATCAAAGAAGCAAACGCTTACGGTCAACGGCAAAAACATCCGTTTAACCATCCCTGCAGGGATAGAGAACGGACAAACCATTAAGATAGCAGGCCATGGTGGCCCCGGTTCAAATGGTTCGCCGGCGGGCGATCTTTATATAACTTTCTCAATACCCGAAGATGCAGAGTTCAAACGTACCGGTAACGATCTGCATAAAAATATAACGCTTGATCTTTACACTGCCATTTTAGGTGGCGAGATAACCGCCGATACGCTAACAGGTAAAGTTAAATTAAAAGTTGCGCCGGGAACTCAAAGCGGAACCAAAGTAAAGTTGAAAGGTAAAGGAATGCCGGTTTATAAAAAGGATGGTCAATCGGGAGATCTGTACCTTACTTACAACGTGCAGTTACCTACCAAACTAACAGCAGAACAAAAGGACTTATTTGAAAAACTGGCTAAACTATAATAACCATGAAAACAGAGCAAGTAATAAGTGTTGACGATTTTTGCGTCTACCATAACGTTGAATACACCTTTATTGATTACCTGGCTGATGCTGGTTTGGTAAAAGTTACCAGGGTAAACAAAGCCAAGTGCATCCCGCTTGATGAAATACAAAAACTTGAACGCATGGTACGCCTGCACACACAGCTTGAAATTAACGAAGCGGGCGTAGCTACCATAAATAATTTGCTACACAAGTTAGAAGATATGCGACAGGAAATGAGTGCTTTACGCAGCAGATTACGGTTGTATGAACACTGATATTCTGAAAAAGAGTATACTTTTTTAAACCATGCCCCGTTTTTAAGGTCATATCAACAAATGATAAAATAATTGTAACTAAAAACTACTGTTATGAAAACCTTAAGAATTTCAATTATAGCACTTGTATTAGCCTCCAGCGCACAATTTGCAAAAGCACAAGTGAGCATCGGTATCGGCGTTAATTTACCGGTGCGCCACGTATATTATGAACCAGCTCCGGTGTATTATGATCCGGCACCTGTTTATGCGCCAGCACCCGCGCCGGTATATTATAATCGCCCGGTTGTAGTAGGTGGTTATTACCGCCCGGCTTATTACGGCCGTCGTTACTACCGCCGCCCGGTTGTTGTTGATCGTGTAGTATACAGAGACAACTATTTTCACGGCCGCGGCCACCATTTTGGCCGCAGATGGTAATCTCATCTTTATAGATCGAAAGCGCCTTTTCTGGATAGAAAAGGCGCTTTTGGGTTTTAAATGTCATGCGAGGAGGAACGACGCGGCAATCTCTTCGCGTTCGTCTGCCAACGATGAGATTGCCGCGAGTCCGATGTGCATCCGAAATCTCGCAACGACGCTATCGTTTATATTTAATCGCCAACTCCCTCATCACTTCTTCAAAAAGCCATTCAACGCCTGCTGGGTAAACTCGGAGAGAACCAACTCCCCGCTGATAGCTGCGCGTTCGGCAAGCAGTTGGTCCCAATTCTCGGTACCCTCCCAAAGTATTTGCTTTAAGCCTGCAAGCGCACCCGGGTTATAGGATGCCAGCTTACGGCTCAGCGATAATACAGCTTCGTTGAGTGATGGTATATCGTCATAAACTTCGTTAAACAAACCTTTTTCTAAGGCCCAGTGTGCTGTCTGGAAATCGCTTGCGCGGATGGTAAGCTGTGAAAATGCAGCTAACCCTACCTTGCGGATAACAACCGGCGATATTACAAATGGGCCGATACCTATTGCCAGTTCGCTTAATTTAATGGATGCGCTTTCTGTTGCCAGGCAGTAGTCCGCAGCCGCCGCTAATCCCACGCCGCCGCCAACGGCTTTACCCTGTACACGTGCTATAATGATTTTGCCGCAAGTGCGGCAGGCATTGATAACATTGGCAAATCCGGAGAAGAAAGATGCACCCGTATTTTTATCTTTTATATCAAATAGTTCGTCAAAACTTGCACCTGCACAAAACGTGCGTTCGCCACCGCTTTGCAGCACAATAACCCGCACGGAAGCGTTACGGCCGGCTTGTTCTACAGCATCAGCCAATTGCTTAAGTAAATAGGATGGAAGCGAATTTTGCGACGGATGAAAGAAACTGATGGTAGCTATACCTTCATCGGTAACATTAAAGCTCACTGTACCGTTATCATTAGTGTTCATGTTTCTTATTTGGTAGATATGTGCCAATATAGCATTTGCCGCACGCAAAAGACAACTCTTATGTTTAAATAAGAAATGCAGTAGACATAATAGTTAACTTAAAAATTATTCTTTATAGTTTTAAAACAACCATGGATTGTAAAAACCAACTTTAAAAGTTATTATTGTGTTTTAAGCAGTATCTCTCTTTGAATTTTCCCTTCCCGGACATTTAACTGCGCAAACTGTGATGGATTACAACTACCTGAATTTGCCTGCGAACGAAAATATTTTCCGTACGCTTATAGAAGAATCGCCATCTCCCGTGGGGCTGTATGTAGGTCCGGAGCTTGTTATTCAACTGGTAAATAAGTCTATACTAAAAGTTTGGGGCAAAGATGAATCGGTTTTAGGCAAAACTTTTCTGCAAGCGCTTCCTGAAATGGAAAACCAGCCTTTTGTGGGCATCCTGAAAAATGTTTTTGCAACGGGTATACCTTACGAAGCTAATGCAGAGAAAGTATTTCTGTTTATTGACGGCGAGCTAAAAACATTTTATTTCAACTTTAACTATCAGCCTTTAAAAGATGAGCAAGGTAAGGTTTGGGGCATATTAAATACAGCATCAGACGTTACGGAGTTGGTGCTTACACGCCAGAAACTGGCAGATACCGAAGAGCGCATCCAATTTGCCTTAGATTCGGCAGGTTTTGGTACATGGGACTTTGATCCGCAAAATAATACCGTAAAGTGGGATGACAGGTGTAAGCAGCTGTTTGGCTTTTCAAAAGATGACGAGATCAATTACAACGATCTGTTAAAACACATTCATCCGGACGACCAGGCTTTGGTTGACGAAGCTGTTCAACAAGCGCTAAAACCAGATGGCGAAGGAAGGTACGATATCGAATTCAGAACAATTGGTGCCGAAGATAAAATTACGCGCTGGCTGCGTTGTAAGGGTAAAGCTTATTTTAATGAGAATGGTAACTGCATCCGTTTCGCAGGTACGGCGCTTGATATCGGATCGGAAATTAACGAGCGGGATGAGCAGCGACGCCTTATTACGTTGATAGACAATACTTCAGATTTTATCAGTCTCTCAGAGCCATCTGGCAACGTCACTTATGTTAACGCCTCTGGGAAGACAATGCTGGGGTTAAGTAAAGGTAATAAGGTTGCACACAACTCGCAGTTTTTAATGCCTGATGATGCGAGGCGTTTAAATGAAGAAATAAATCCCAAGCTTTTAGAAGGCGGTAAATGGAGCGGGCGTGTAACCTTCAGGCATTTTGTTACCGGCGAGGCTATCCCGGTGCAAGTTACCTCCATCATGATATTTGATACGTATGGTGCACCTCGCGGGCGTGCAACAATAGCACGTGATCTGAGGCGCGAACTGGCCGATAAAGAGGCGTTAATACAAAGTGAACAATTGCTGCAAAAGTTAACCAGTGCATCGCCTACTGCCCTGTGGATCGCTGATGCCGAAGGATTAATAACCTATGTTAACAAAACCTGGGCAGATTGGACGGGCCAATCTATTGAAGAAACCCTGGGCACCGGTTGGCTAAATGCTATTGTAGAAGAAGATAGGGGGCGTGCGGCACGCAAATTTATACACGACCTTAACAAGCAGCGGGTATATGATATAGATTTTAGAATGCAGCGCAATGATGGCGAGATCCGCTGGTTTATTGCCATCGGGAACCCACAGTACGATGCTGATGGCAAATTCACAGGCTACGTTGGTTCGTGTACAGATGTTACGGAGAAAACCAAAATAGATATAGCGCTCCAGGAAAAGAACAATGAACTGAATGACCAAATAAGCCAGTTTGCTTTTGTTACCGATTTTATGCCCGCCCAGCTGTGGACGTTTGATACCGGCGGCATGCTCGATTATGTGAACCGCCAAACCGAACATTACTTCGGCTTACCTGTTGAGGAGATCTTTGGTAATAAATGGCTGCAGTTGGTGCATCCGGAAGATAGGGAGCGTTGCAGCACCCAATGGCTGCAAGCTTTGGCAACTAATGAACTATTTGAGTGTGAGTTTCGCTTATTGAACAGCACAGGTGAGTATCGCTGGCACTTGTCGCGTGCGCTGCCTTTTACAGATGACGGCGCGATAGTGAAATGGTTTGGTACCAATACCGATATTGATGAGCAAAAGCAGTTGGCCCGCCAAAAGGATGATTTTCTTGGGATAGCCAGTCACGAATTAAAAACACCGGTAACCAGCGTAAAGGCTTATGCACAAGTGCTTGGCGCAATGCTAACCCAGGAGGGTGAGGATAAAAAGGCGGGCATGGTGATGAAGATGGATGCCCAGTTGAACCGCCTAACCAATTTAATAGGTGACCTGCTGGATGTTACCAAAATTAACTCCGGGAAGATACTGTTCAACAAAACATGGTTTGATGTTAATGCCGTTGTACAGGACGTTGTGCAGGATATACAGCACACCACTAACCGGCATATTTTGGTGATGGATTTTGAGGAAGCCGGGCAGGTTTATTCTGATAAAGAACGAATTGGCCAAGTACTAACCAACCTGATAACCAACGCTATTAAGTATTCGCCGCATGCCAACAGGGTAGTTATCGGTACCCGACGCGAAGAAGATAGTGTAATTGTAACTGTACAAGATTTTGGTATTGGAATACCGAAAGAGAAGCTTGAAAAGGTTTTTGAACAGTTTTACCGTGTAGGCGGAAGTAACCAGCACACATTCCCCGGATTGGGGCTGGGATTGTACATTTCCAACGAAATTATTCGCCGCGAAGGAGGAAAAATGTGGGTTGAAAGCGAAGAAGAAAAAGGGTCTGTTTTTTGCTTCTCACTTCCTGTTATCAAAGATGTGGTAACCGAAAACTAAATAATTTGATCACAGTTAAACCAGCCTTCACTTTTTAGATCAAAAAAGTGAGGGGACTGAAAATGAGCGAGAGACCGAAACGAATTATGATAGCCGATGACGATCCGGGGATCGTAGATGCTGTTCAGATGCTTCTTGAGTTTGAGGGTTACGAAGTTAGTAGTACCGTTGATGGCTCAACAGTGCTTAATATACGCGAAGAACTACCCGATCTGTTTCTGCTTGATATATGGATGAGCGGCGATGACGGGCGAGACATTTGCCGTAAACTTAAATCGTTGCCTTCAACCAAAAATATCCCGGTAATTATGATATCTGCCAGTAAAGACATTGAGCAAAGTGCCCTTGATGCCGGTGCCGATGACTTTATAGCGAAACCTTTTGAAATGGACAATTTGCTGTACAAGATAGGCAGCTTTGTAAATCTTTAATTATCATTTTGATCTTGTTGGGTTTGTACGGGCTTATCTAAAGCACGCCCGGGTTCGTAATGCAAACCGGGAGTTAGCCAGTACAACAAAATAACCCTTGAATACCGGTAGTTAAACGGCGAAAGTATAAATATCACACCCAGTAACACACACACATACAACCATGGCGAGTTTGAGCCGGTAAGGGTATGCAGGCCAACTGCAAAGGTAACCATCTCTGCAACGTTTAAAGCGTAGCTAACAAACATGGCCACATACCAGTAACCGGGTTCGCGCTCGTAATACAGGTTGCAATGTGAGCAACGGTCATGCATTTTTTGCCCGCTAAAGCTATAAGTAGGTGAGGCAAATATGTCGCCACGGCGGCAACGCGGGCATTTGGCTTTTATCAGGCCTACCATCATTGGTACATACCCGTTGGGTTCTTTATCGTTGATTTTCATTGTGCTACGGGGTTTTTTCTAAAGTCTTCGGGGTTAAAGCCGGTATATTTTTTAAAAAATTTGCTGAAGTAAGAATTATCAGCAAAGTTGAGTTTGCCGGCTATCTCGTTTATGTTCATGCTGTGGTTCACCAACAGGCGTTTAGCTTCTAATATCACCCGGTTTCTTATCAGTTCACCTGCAGAAATTCCGATCATATCGTTACATAGCGCATTCAGGTGATTGGGCGTAATGTATAAGAGTGCAGCATAATCTTTGGGTAGCCGCAGGGTTGTAAAGTTTTTATCAACCAGTTTTCTAAATCCCTGCAGCAGTGTATAATTGTAATTAGGTGCGCCAGTGTGTTCTTCTTTTAAACCCTCGCGCGCAACCGTAATAAATAACTGCAGCATCAATGCCCTTACCATATCAAGATCAGGGCGGTTGGTCCTATCTGCTTCTGCCAGCAATTTCTCAAATAAAGCTGCAAGCTCTTTGCCGGTTGTGTTGCTCAGATTTATCACCTCGTCATCAACATTGCCGCTAAAAAACGTAAAGCCTTCGAGATAATCAGGCCGAAGTAAGAACGACTGAAACAGCTCCGGCGAAAAATTGATGATATAACCATCAACCTCACCCTCAAAGTCCCATCGGTGTACTTGTCCGGGTGCCATAAAATAGATCTGATAGGGCTTAATTTCAAAGTACTTAAAATCGATAGAATGTTTGCCCCCGCCTTTTGTAAAAAGTACTACGTGATAAAATGTGTGTTTATGCGGCAGAGTTAAGTTTTGATGTTTAACAAGGTAAGGCGCAAAACGGCTTATCAACAAATCATTATGCTGATGATCAGCCAACGAATAAATGTCATAAATCGGGAACGCCTTATTCATACCACAAAGATATTGAACTATTACCTAAGGCAATGGTATTGATTGCTGTTGTTGTGGTACTATTTACTGATAATTGAATAATGCCATAGTTTTCAATTACATTTATTAAGACAAAGTAATCAAAGATTAAGTTAGTAAAGATGCTTCTTTACGCATCTGGCCTTTGCTTTACAAGGGAGCAAAACCACGGACGGCAAATCTTACCGCTACTTCGTTCGCTCATCGCTCCCCTTCAGGCAGGTATTGTTAATCCTTTGTCCAATGCTCAATGCCACCATTATTCTGCCTGCTTCTGCCCGAAGCTTCTTTGCTAACCAGGAGAACAAAAAGGAAGCACATGCATAACGCAACCGAACAAAAGCTGCATAGCGGAACGTGCGGATAGCACAAGCAGTGCTAAAGCAGAAACTTTGTAGCGCGTTACCGTAGCAGCGAGTTTTTTCTTTGGTTACTTTCTTTTTTGCGGAAAAAAAGAAAGTAACTTCCACCAACGATCAATGATCAACCACCTTTCCTAACGAAGAATTGATTAAAAATTTACTGTCCGTACAAAAGTCCACCATTCCAAAAAACTTCTTACTTTCACGTCCATGCAAAAACCCGATAGCCTAATTTTTGATATGGACGGCACCTTATGGGATGCTGTTGACACTTATGCATATTCATGGAATCTTGTTTTTAACGAGATGGGGATCGATAAGACCATCACCCGTGATGTTTTGGCCGGCATGGTGGGTATGGAAGGCAAGAAAGTGATAGAGATACTGATGCCCGAATTTGACCATGATAAGCGCGTTGCTATTTACAGCACTGTTAATGACAGGCGCCACAATCTCATTCGCGAGAAAGGCGGCATTTTGTACCCCGGCGTGCGCGAGGGTTTAAAGCAACTGGCAGAACATTACCCTTTATTTATACTCAGCAATTGCGCAAAAGGCATCATTCGCCAGTTTATTGATTGGGCCGGCATTGATGATCTGATAAAAGATGAGCTTGCCCACGGCGTAAACTTTATGCCAAAAAACCATAACATCAAATTGCTGATGGATAAGCACGGTTTACAAAATCCGGTTTATGTTGGTGATACTGCCGGCGATGGTGAACAGAGCCGTTTGGCAGGAATACCCTTCGTGTTTGTGAGCTACGGTTTCGGCACAACGGACGATTACGACCTGAAATTTGATGATTTTACCTCGTTGGTTCAATATTTTGTAAACTTATAATGCTGCTGTGTGTTAGGCTGTAAACACATAACACATGAACAGGAAACGCATTATCACCATTATTACTTTAGTGCTTATAGTAGTACTTGGTGGCATATTTTATTACAGGTACTATTTTGTATTTGGCGAAGGTACCAAAGCAGGCACCATGAACTATTTTGTGAAAAAAGGCTATCTTTTTAAAACCTACGAAGGCAGGTTGATACAAAGCGGTATCCGTTCGCAAACACAGGGCAACATTTCATCAAACGAGTTTATGTTCTCTGTTACCGATGAAAAGGTAGCCGATAAGTTGAATAGGAGCGCCGGTGCGATGTTAGAACTGCATTACAAGGAATATTTGCATACCCTGCCATGGAGGGGCGTAAGTACATTTGTTGTGGATAGCGTAATGTCTGCCACGCCGGTAACACCTACGGCACCATAAAACATATGGTTATCAAACAAGAAAGCCCGTGCAATTTGCACGGGCTTTCTTGTTGTATTCGATTTCCTTAAGCTTCCTGTTTCGCTGAATCGCGCAGGGCTTTTATGGCATCATGGGCTATTTTAAGTCCACTCATGTGGTTGTTTAGCAGGCTAACCACTTTATCATCTTCCCATATCAGTTCTTTATCATCCAACGCCTTACGATAAGCACTCTTGGCCACGTCTTCCCCGTATTCGCAATCAGCCAGTACAGAGTGGCTGTCTTTTTTTGTAAATGCAGATTTAACGTCCATCCAGGTATGGTAAAATTTGCCTGAAAGTGTTGTACCGTCGGCAGGTGATCCACCCAGCGTATGAATGTAATCGTTAAGCTCATTAACATAGCCTTTGCTTTGGTCAATGTAGCCTTCAAAAACAGTTTTTAAGCCGCTGTCGTCTGTGCCTTCCAAAGCTTTTTGATAGCCCGCAATACGATCGTTGTTTATTTTTATCAGGTCATTAAGCGCTGATATCTGGTGTTCTATGTGTTGTAATGTTCCCATGGTATTTTGTAATTGTTACAATACCAACATGGGGCTTGGGTTAAATGTTTTAATTTTGCAGAAAATAAGCGGAGGGCGTTGCGACTAAAATTTTCGTTACCGCTAGTTGTAAATCGGTGTATATCAACTAAATAATTCCTGCTCGTCGGTATAATAGGTTTTTCGGCTGCCTGCATCGATCTTTATTTCCGCCCCTTTAGGGCTGGTCTTCTTTTTTGAATTGTGGATAAGCATAAAATCTCGCACTTCGCCGGCAATAATATCCGGATCGTGTTTGATGATCTGTTTTTGCGCATCAGTAAGTACCGAATGTATTGACTTGATCAATGCCTTTATCTTATCATCAGGTATTTTATTAGCTACCGAAAATGGCGATATCCCCGCATCCCATAATATCTCATCAGCATAGGCATTGCCAATGCCGCGAATGATCTTTTGATCCAATAGAAAGGTTTTGATATTGGTTTTCTTTTTAGCCAGAATATTTTTAAAATAATCCGCATCGGCATCTTTTGATAAAGCATCTGGTGCCTGTTTTTCTTCCGGATCGAGCGTGAGGTTGGCAGCCTTTTGGAAGTCGGTTAAAACAAGTCCGTCTGCGTCTTCAAAAAGCAGTTCTGCAATGCTGTATTTTTGGTCACTTTTCCCGGTAAAGAAAAATAGCTTACCATGCAGCATCAGGTGCATAGCAAGGATTGTTTGCTTATCGAATTCAAAATAAAGCTCTTTGCCCTCACGATAAACAGATGTAAGTTTTTTACCTGCTAAAGCGTCCTGTAATTCCTGCTTGCTAACGTTTAGCTTAGCGGTGTGCATGGTTACCTGTTTAAGGGTTTTACCTTTTAGTTTCTTTTGCAGGTTGTGGCTAAATACTTCAAGATCGGGTAGCTCCGGCATTTTGGTTTTTTTTACTATTTGGTGGTGGTATAAAAATAAAACACGGCAATCTATCAAATGTTGTCAACCAAAGGTGGTTATTAAACGTATCTCTTTGTATAAATCACCTTAAAAAAATAACATGCCTCATATTAAAGCCGTTTCTGGCGTCAATTTACCCTTTAAAGTTCCCCAGCAAGACGTAAAGGGACAGGCCCGCGCCTTATTTGCCGGCAATGTTGAACACGCCGACCGCTTGTTACAGGCCTTTGACAACACCGGTATCATTACCCGCAATTTTGTGAAGCCGATTGAATGGTATGGCGAAAGCAATACTTTTGAACAGCGCAACAACGATTATATTGATATTGCGTTGCAATATTCCATACAGGCAACAGAACAAGCCCTTAAGGAAGCAGGTGTAAATAAAGACCAGCTAACGGATATCATTTTTGTATCCACAACCGGCCTTGCCACTCCAAGCATCGATGCCCTCATCATTAACAAGATGCGTTTGCCCGAGCATATTAACCGTTTGCCCGTATGGGGTTTAGGCTGTGCAGGAGGGGTTGCGGGTGTCGCCAGGGCCGCTGCTATTGCCAAAGCCAACCCCGATGCCGCGGTGTTATTGGTAGCAGTTGAACTTTGTTCGCTAACGCTTATTAAAAATGATTACAGTAAAAGCAATTTTATAGGCTCGAGCCTGTTTTCTGATGGTATTGCCGCTTGCATTATAACTGGCGATAATCATGGCAATGGAAATAAACAGTTGACTGTGAAAGCCAACAGCAGTAAATTGTATTATGATGCGCTTGATGTAATGGGTTGGGATTTTAGGGACGATGGCTTTAAGGTTGTTTTTTCTAAAGATATCCCTACCATAATCAACAAATACATTAAAGATGATATAGATCAGTTTTTGAAAAAACAGGGCGTGCAATTAAGTGACATCAGCAACTTTATTTTCCATCCAGGAGGGCGCAAAGTGTTGGAAGCCTACATGGGCGCACTTCATATTGATGATGCACAGCTTGCTAATACCCGCGATGTTATGACAGAAAATGGCAATATGAGCAGCGTAACCGTTCTGTATGTGTTAGAGCGCTTTTTAAAGCAAGGTTTTGTTGATGGCTTAGGGCTGATGCTGGCAATGGGGCCTGGTTTTAGCAGCGAAATGCTTTTATTGGATATGAAAAACTAAGCGGAAATGACTTTCTACATCTTTATTGCATTTTTGATATGCCAGCGGCTTTCAGAATTGTATGTATCATCACGTAACGAGAAATGGTTGCTGCAACATGGTGCTGTTGAATACGGCCGAGATCATTACCCTTATATGGTTATTATGCATACGCTGTTTATCATCAGCCTGATAGTGGAATATAACCTGCGTCATGAAGTTTTTGCAAATTATTACCTCATCGCATTATTTGTGTTGCTTTGTTGCTTAAAGGCCATAGTGATAGCCAATTTAGGCACTTATTGGAATACCCGAATTTACCGAGTGCCTGGCACACCCCCTGTGGCAACAGGGATCTACAAGTATATTAAGCATCCCAACTACATTATTGTGATTATTGAGATAGCGGTTATACCGCTTGCCTTTAATTTGTATTACACCTGTTTCATATTCAGCTTGCTTAACGCAGCAATGCTTACCGTAAGGATAAGAAAGGAAAATGAAGCATTGGCATCTTAATGCTTTCAAGAAGTAGGGTCAGTCTGATTTCTATGACAAAAGCAAACTGATTTGATAGGGTTGCTGTTTTTTAATGACGGCAAATATTCTGTGAACGATCTTGTTCCTGACAGCGTTCAATGCGCTCATTCGGTTCTTGC
>NZ_VOEI01000008.1 GCF_007846095.1 Mucilaginibacter achroorhodeus | reverse complement strand
CCGAACAGAGAAGTTAAGCCCGCCAGAGCCGATGGTACTGCAGTAAAATGTGGGAGAGTAGGTCGGTGCCAACCTTTATTAGAAAGCCTTCACTGGAAACAGGAGAAGGCTTTTTTGCGTTTAGGCAATTTTTGCTTGTTGGAGCGAAGATTACAGAGCTGGAGTCGGGATATTGTAATTTGATTAAATTGCAGCCATTAGCTTCAGAAAATGATACGATTAATCTTTAGCATTCTACTGCTGTTAACAGCCTTGCTGATCCTGTTTCCTGCACCCGAATATCATCTGTGGCTGCTTGCTGTTATTTCCGGCGAGTATTGCTGGGTGCTTGCACTGGTGGCATTGGTCGTGTTGGGTGCGGGGCAACGGGGCGACAAGAATTTTATCATCGGTAGTATCATAAGTGCCATAGGTTTCCTGATATTTATTCTTCCGCTTTTTCAGGCAAGCCAGATTTCCGGCAAATTGGGAAACGATCTTGATAAAGCATTTCCTGCTAAAAATAGCTCCGAGGCAGCAAAGCCATTTTCTTTTGCAAAGCTTTTTGCTAAAACACCACCGATAGGCCACTCCACACGCACATACATAACTTACGCAGACACTTCCCTAACCCTGGATTTCTACCCAAGTAAGGTCAAAGCACCACGACCTTGCGTTATCGTTATCCACGGTGGATCATGGAGCAGTGGCGACTCGCAGCAATTGCCTGAACTTAATAACATCCTGGCTGCCAATGGTTACAACGTGGCATCCATCAATTACCGCATGGCGCCGAGGTGGAAGAGCCCGGCACCTGTTGAAGACGTAGAGAATGCCCTTAAATGCCTGCGTGCCCATGCTGCCGACCTTTCCATCGATACCAACCGGTTTGTTTTGCTTGGCCGCTCGGCGGGGGGGCAGATAGCGTTGGTGGCGGGGTATACGCTTAAGAACCAACACATTGCCGGAGTGATAGACTTTTACGACCCTGCCGATATGGTGTGGGGTTATTCGGTACCGTCCAGTAAGTTGATAATGGACTCGCGGAAGGTGATGGAGCGGTACCTTGGTGGTACGTATGCCAAAGTGCCTCAGCAATATGTGAATAGCTCGCCATTGACGTTTGTGGATGCTTCGGTGCCGCCTACGCTTATCATCCATGGGGCTAATGATGCCCTGGTGGCTTATGAGCATAGCCGCCGCCTTAACGAGAAATTACAGCAGGCAGGGGTGCCGCATTACTGGCTTAAACTGCCCTGGGCCACCCATGGCTTCGATTATAACATTAACGGGCCGGGTGGCCAACTGTCTACCTACGCGGTGCTGCGGTTTATGGCTGCTTTGGGCCCAAAGTAGCTTAGTATGGGGTTACTTTGGCTTACTTTTTTTGCCCACTACTACCAAATCACCCCTAAAAGTGGGTGTTCACGTTCACGGTATGAACGCTGGTGAACACCGTGAACGCCGTGAACGCTGACAGCATTGTGTCACCATTTGCTGTGGCTTTGTTGAGTATATTTGTAATGGCTGCGTTCTGCGGCTTTGGTTTGCACGGTGTTTCTGCCGTGCCATGTTGTATTACAAAATTAATTTGATGGAATATTACTATCCTACCGGCCGGCCGGAGAAGATCGACCGGATACGGGCCGAATCACGCGGCATGATCTACTGCCCTACGCCTCCGCCCGATCCTGAACCTGCTAAAGAAGACCCCATTTACCGTTACCTGTTTCACCCTGCTACCGGTAAGCGCTGGATGGACCTGGGCGAGCAGGAACCGGTACTCAAAATGCTTTTCGGAGAGTTTTGGCACGAGGGCGAAATAGCCATCCTGCTTGCCGATACCAACGTGGGCAAATCGGTACTGGCCGTGCAAATTGCCAACAGCATAGCCGAGGGGCGGCCCATTGCGCCTTTTGGCATGGATGCCGACCCTGCCAAAGTGCTTTATGTAGATTTTGAATTAGGGACCCGGCAGTTTTACAAGCGCTACACCCACGCCGGTGCCGACTATAATTTTAATAACAACTTTTTAAGGGCGCAGTTTACGCCCGAGCGCCTGTTAGCTAACGGGATAGATTACCAGGAAGAGCAGATAATTGATGCCATAGAATTTTGGGTGATGGAATTAAAGGCCACCGTACTCATTATTGACAATATTACCTGCCTGCGTGCCGGTATGGAGAATGCCACCGCTGCGCTTAATTTGATGAAGAAATTGAAAACGCTGCGGGCCGACTATAACCTCTCTATCCTGGTGCTGGCCCATACACCTAAGCGCCGCAACCCTTGTGCGCCTATCTCGGCCGATGATATGCTGGGCAGCAAGCTGATGATAAACCTAGCCGATAGTGCCTTTGCCATTGGTACAAGCGCTACCCAACCCGGCCTGCGCTACCTCAAACAGATAAAGCAACGTAGCAGCGCGCAGCTGTATGGCGAAGATAATGTATGCCTCTGCCGCATTACAAAACCACATAACTTTCTGCAGATGGATTTTGAAGGCCACAGCCCCGAGCGCCAGCACCTATCATCCCGCACTTATCACCAGAAAGCATTGGCAACCCGGGTGCCCGAGTTAGCTGCCCGGGGTTACAGCCAGCGGCTGATCAGTAAAGAGCTTGGTATTTCTTTGGGGATGGTGAATAAATTGATGAAGAAATAAATTGTTAAAAAATCACTAGCCGATAAGGCATATTCAACCGAATTTGTGTCATAGAAATGCATCGTTGATGTTCAAATTTTTGCTTTTGATAAAACATAACTATACTTGAAAAAATATTTATATGTACGTAGATTTTATATCAGACGAGCACTACAAAGAGTGCGTGCGATATGTGTTAGATTCATTCAATAACGCAAAAAAATTAAAGGAATCTCTACAAAAAGCAATTGTCGCGAAGGATATTTTCAAAAGTTCTTTATTTAGTAATGTTGTGGATCCGTTCAAAATGACTTTCGAAGTTTCAAAAATAGGGGTCAAAGATTGGATTAGAAAAGAAATATTAAGACAACTGGATAAGTCAGTTGAACAAAAGATGGGAGAATTTCACCAAAAAATTTTAGGTGGAGTCGATAATTGGACCGATCTCAAAGTAGGTCAAGGTATCGATCTAGTAAACGATGATAAAACACTATTCATTGAAATAAAAAACAAATTCAACACCTGTAGCGATAGCGCCCTTAAAGATGTGAGACGTAAATTGGAAGACATTACAAGTAAAAAGCATCAAGCAACAGCATATTGGGCATATATAATTTCGAATTCCACTAAGAAGTCTGGCGAAGGAGTTTGGGTGAAAAAGGGGTTTAATAAAATCGAATCTGTAAAAGCAATTTGGGGGAAAGCAGTTTATGAAAAAGTAACTGGAGACCCTGATGCTTTGTACAAAATTTATAAAACTTTACCATCAGTTATTGCTGATGTGACAAAAGAAGATGATATCAAAGACGTTTCAGAGATAATAGACGATATTGTAAACGGATTGGATGATCATTTCGAAATGATACAGAATCAAATTTTTAAAGTAGTTTTTGGATAACTCAAATTATATTGCAATCAAAGATTTTTCACTCTGTTCAATTAACCTTTTTTCATTTAAAAACTTTACAATAGATTCTCCTATTGCTTTAGCTAAGTTTACAGGCACTGCGTTACCAATCTGCTTATATTGACTTGATACAGGGCCAGCAAATTTCCAATTATCTGGAAACGTTTGTATACGTGCATATTCTCTTACTGTGAAGGGGCGAGTTTCCTCAGGGTGGCATCGTTCAGTTTGTTTTTGAGCTGGGCTACAAGTTAAAGTTAAACTTGGTTCATCCCAGCTAATTCTGCGTGCAATACCGGTTTTTCCACCGCCAAGAAAGAAGCTTTTCTGCATGTATTCTTTTTGTAAATCTAACGGAAGATCGCGCCAGTATCCGCCGGGCGGAACTAACTCCAATATTTTTTTCTTGCTCACAGGATATTTAGCGCCTGGAGATAATGGAACATCTTCATTAAAAAGCTCGCCCTTTTTTAAAGCATCTTTCAAGGTATAAGTAGCTTTTGTTGGTTGAGGATATTCGAAATCAATTTCAATGTCTTTTCTAACACCAACCAAAATCAATCGTTCACGTTTTTGGGGGACTTTGTAATATATGGCTTTAAGTACTTTTGGGTCTATCACACGGTAGCCAATTTCATCGAGAATGGAAATCATTCCCTTCAAAGTTTTACCACCATCATGGTTTAGCAGGCCTCTAACGTTTTCGCCGATACATATAGCCGGCGAGGTTTCTTGCACCGCCCTTGCAAATTCATAAAATAGTGTACCCCTTGCATCTTGTAAACCAAGTTTTTTGCCAGCATAACTGAACGCCTGGCAAGGAAATCCACCGGTTACAACATCTACTTTACCCCTCAAACCAGAAAAAGATATTTCGCGGATATCACCCTCTAAAACATTCCAATGTGGCCTATTAAAGCGTAATGTTTCTGCAGCCCAGTGATCAATCTCATTTAATGCTGCACATTTAAGCCCAGCCTGTTCAAGTCCAATTGCTAAACCACCTGCTCCAGCGAATAGCTCTAATACGTTATAGTCACCTTGAGGTTTAATATCAATAGAATCCTGAATTTGATGGTTATTAAATTCTTCAAAAAAAGAAAGCTGTTCTTTTTTATAATAGCGATAATTGCTCATTGGTTCTCTAAGAGCACACAATTTTCCGCTCTTGTCCCATCTTCTAAGCGTTTCTTTACTTTTGCCCAATAAACTTGCGACTTCAGATATTGTATAAACTTTTTTCATAAAACCATGTTAAACAACCTTACACATGGTTACAAATATATTTCTTGATTTGAATATATTATTATGCTAATAAAATTAGTTTTCCACAATTTTGTATATGGGTGATACTGAGACAGAAAAAATAAAAGTACCGCGTTTTGAGAAACGCTATGGATTTTCAACAACTGAAAAACGTAGCCGTTTGATGTCAAAGATTAAAGGAAAAAATACTACACCCGAGGTTTTAATCAGGAAAGCCCTTACCGCTGTGAATGTCCGATATCGGTTACATAATAAAGGTTTGCCTGGAAACCCCGATATCAGTAGCAAAAAATATAGATTAGCAATTTTTATAGATGGAGAATTTTGGCATGGCTTTAATTGGCAAATCAAAAAGAACAAAATTGCAACCAATAGAGCCTTTTGGATACCAAAGATTGAACGCAATATGCAAAGGGATGAAGAAAATAATAAAAGGCTGGGAGAATTAGGATATACCGTATTTCGTTTTTGGGATAGAGAGATAAAAACAGATTTAGAAGCTTGCGTTACTAGAGTAGTAAATTATATACGGGCATTAAAAAAAGTTGATGAGCTATAAGTTATTCGATATAAACGGGCATGAAGTCAATCAAGGCGACCTTCAGCAAAAAGAAATTTGGTATGAAGAAGGAATCTCATTTGAACAAGCGTTTATTGATAAATACGGTAATGCACTTTCTCTAGAAATCAACCCTGAGAAGAAAACCAATAGATTTACAGTAGATCTACTTAACACAAACACAGGAAACCTTGGTGATTTAAAAACGCAAACCACCCCTTTTTTTCAGTCTTCTTTTAAATATGGAATTGACCCTCAGTATGCTGTAACCTTTAATCACAAGGACTATATTAGATATTCTAAATTTTATGATAACCTAGAATTATATTTTTGGATCGATTGGTATGTAGTGAAGTTTGAAGGCAAACAAACCATCAAAGTTGACCCAATGAATGGCGTTTGAATGGTGTCTTTCAACAATTTGAAACCTTTCTTAAAAAATGCACCCAAACATTCTTATCAGCAAAGAATTTTCGACTTTCGGAATAATAAAGAAAGTTACGTATTGGATTTGAACAACCCACTATTTAAAAGAATAATATAAACTGTCAGTACCTACCCCTTGCTGGCGCATGCGTTCCGCGTGTGCTTAATTTGTCGATAAGATTGTCAGTCTCAGTTTGTCGAAGGCTTATCACAGCGACAGATGGTTCGACGGGGCTCACCATGACTTACTTATAAGTTAGCTTACTCTTCGTCCTGAACTTGTTTCAGGAGCCTACTTGCTATGGCTCTGCTTGTGGGATGCCGAAATAAATTCGGCATGACGTAACTGAATTACCTAAACCCGATAGCAACGGATACCGGCCTTCGGGTGTAAGGCTTGCAGGCGTATGAGTGGATAGCGGGGCTACAGGCTCCTACGGAGCACAGCAATAACGTTTACTGAAAAGAATCAGAATCTACCTGCCTGTCATGCGGCCAAATTCGGAGCCGCTGGCGTTGGTGATCACACGGTACACTGTCCAGTCGTCGGTTTCGTAAACCTTGCGGAAGTTAAGGTCTGATATGGTTTTGCGGATAAAGGTGATGTACTTATTGTTCAGCTGCGTGTAACCGGCCTCGGTATTGCGGGCATTGGCTACAATCACATAATCTACATACTTATCCGGCGATTCCAGCGCGCTCAGGAAACTGCCTTCGTATGGCATAATCAGCGGCTTTATATCGGTAGTAAAAGCTACAATGGGGTAAGCAATGGCATCGTCAACCAGTACGTGGGCATCGCTGGGCAGGCTGTTAAGGTAGTTGGCCACATCAATGTTCTGTCTGTCAATAGCGTCCTCGGTACGGTCAACCAGTACCTTGGTAAAGTTGCGCTCTTCGGCAATATTTGATGTGCGCAGGTAGTACCAGCCAACGTATAGCTGCACCAGCACCAGCGCCAGCAGGCCCAGTTTAAACAGTCCTTGGTTTTTTACGGTTTGCGCCTTTAGTATAATGGCCAGGTAAGCCAGTATCAAAAACATTAAATAGTACTGGTAGGCCAAAAAAACCTTATCGTACTTAATGTGCAAAAACTCGATAAAGGCAAAAGGAATTAATATGGTAAGCACCTGGTAGGTACTCTCGCGGAAGAGGTACACGGCCACCAGTATCATGGGGGCGAACAGCAGCACGCGCGCCGATAGCAGCAGCGAAACTTCGGGTATCTTATATTGCGTGTTGGTGGTTAGCTGGTCAAAGCTCAGTTTATCTATCAGCACGTTCCAGGTGGCGTACGGGCTTTCGGCAAAGTAGTTAAGGTCACTGGCGTGGGTAAGGTTAAGCAGCTTGTAACAAAGTACGGCCACCAGCGGCAGGCTGAACATGATGATGTACAGCGCAAAGGTTTTATTGACCAGCTTACGCCTTAACGACGGGCTGTTGAAGCTCATGAACAGCCTGAAAATGGATTCCTGCTCGCTAAGGTTTAAGCTGTTGATGGTGATGATGAGTATCAGCGGTAAAAAGAACAGCGTAAGCCATACAAACTTATAATCGCAAAAGATCAACCCTACCAAACTTAAGCTGGCGATAGACAGGTGGAAGGTGGTATTGGAGCGATAGAACTTGAACAGGTTAAGAAAGAACAGGAAAAAGCAGATGAGTATTAAATAAATGCTTTTGCCGGATGCTGCCGTGTAGATGATACCCGGGTGGAACAGGAACAGGGCCAGAAGCAGCAGCACGTAACCATTATCGTGCAGGCGCTTTACCACGTTGCTGGCAATAATGTAGAACAATATGGCTGTGCCTACGGCAGATGCCAGTACAGGTGCCAGTGTATAACTTACCGGGGTGAACAAAAACGTAGCATAGAACGGGATAAGCGGTGCCGTTAGGCCCATGGTTTTTAGGCGGTTGCCCACACCCTCGAAAACGATCTTAGCCTTCTCGATATAAAACAACGACTCGAGATTGTAGTAATCGAGCTTGTTTAAATACACGGCGCATACCAGGTAGTAAACCACCAGGAAGAGTGTAATAATAGCTAAATATACTGCACCGGATATCTTCATGTTATTTTACAAGGTTTGTTGGGTTGTTAACTTTACTTAAACCGTGATTTGTTTTTTCCCAGTAGAATGGTTTCACGATGAGCTGATACAGGCCTTTATATGCCGATATGGAGTGCATTAACCAGTATATAGGGTTGGCAATGGCAAATAATATCAGCTCGTAATAGCGGCGCTTAAATACGGCTATCATGTTCACGTAGATCATGAGGATGTTACCCACCATGAGGTTAAAGATAGACATGAAAAGCACCCAATCAGGAAACAAGCTGCGGATGGTTGAAAGATCAAACACCACGTAGCAGATGAATATCAGCAGCAGCAGCGGGTAAACCAAAAAGGTAATCGGGGTTGCCCCGATAAAGAAGTTAAAGCCCAAAAAACCTTTCCAGCCTATCTCGCGCACCAGGTTGGCCGGGTTACGCATGTGCACCAGGTAGGTTTGCATGTAGCCTTTTATCCAGCGGCTGCGCTGGCGGATCCAGTTAATGGGTTCGTTGTTGGCTTCCTCGTAGGTGGTGGAGTTGATGATGGCTATTTTGTGGCCCTTTGCATAAGCGCGCACACCAAGGTCGGCATCTTCGGTTACGTTGAATGGGTCCCAGGCGCCAAGGTCAACCAGTTCCTGCAGTTTAAAGTGGTTACTGGTACCACCCAACGGGATGGGGATATCAAGCGTATCCAGCCCGGGCAGCATATAATCAAACCAGTACGAATACTCGAGGGTGAACATACGGGTGAGAAAGTTCTCGTTACGGTTAAAGTAGTTAAGCGCACTTTGTATGCAGATGTATTCTTCCGGCAGTTTGTTAAACAGCGTTACCACTTTCTTCAGCTGGTCGGTATCGGGGATATCCTCGGCATCATAAATGGTGAGGTATTTGCCGCGGGCAAAGTGCAGGCCATAGTTACATGCCTTGGGTTTGGTTTTAGGCATGTGGAAGGGCACTACTATCACCTCAAATATCGCGGGGAAATCGAGGTTCTTTACTGCGTTGAAGGTTTTATCATCATCTTCCTCTATCAGCAGTTTTACATCCAGCTTGTGGCGCGGGTAGTCTATTGATTGCAGGTTCCAGATCAGTTTTTTGATCAGCTTATCTTCCTTGTAAACCGGCAGCAGGATGGTATAAATGGGCAGGCCGTCGTCATCAACATGGCGCAGGTCTTCGCGGGTTACGGCCTGGTGCAGCTCAAACCTTGAGCCTACCAAAGCCAGGAACAGCTTAAATATAATAGCCACCAAAAAGAACGAACTGATGAGCACGTTGATAATGATGGAGGTATTCTTAAAGCTCAGCACCAAGCCGATAGCTACCAGGGCTATCAGCACAAACAGGATAATAAGTTGCGCGGTAGAAAAGGTAATTACTGCAGAGCTATCCGGGTCGCGCTTTACCAGCTCAAATACAGATGCTTTTACATAGGGCTCGCCCAGTAGTTTGTTGCTTAGCCAGGTAATGTCAAGGTCGGAGGTTAGCACTACCTCGGCCTCCATGTCGTATGTAAAGCGGATGAAATCGAGCACCAGCTGATCGTCTGGTGCGGCCATCAGGGTTACTACTTTGCCGTTCTCAACGCGCAGGGGCAGGGCCATACGGTCGTGGGCAAAGGGCAGGTCTATCTTATCCAGTATCTCACGGTCGTAGGCTTCTTCGCGCGGGTGTTCGTTGATGGTGAAGCCGGCGTTGAGCAGGGAACGGTCGTAGTTTTTACGTGAGATATACCCCGAGGTGAGCGCAATTTTGATGAACGACAAGCCCGACTCCTCGGCGTAGGCCAGGATGCCATCGCGCTCGGCAGCGGTTAAAAAGCCATCGTTAACCAATAGATCAGGAATGGATATACTCATGAATAAGTTTCTCTGTCAAAAAAAATTAAACCTTATGAACAGCAGCATTTGTTGCTGCTGTTCATATCCCCGCATGTGAGAGAAATTAGTCGTTAAATAACTCCTGTGATTTTTGCACCCTCGAACGTATGTACAGGAACGATAGCAGGATCAGTACCAGGATACCCAACAGGATATACAGGTTGTAATTGTCCCAGAAACGGGTTAAAGCGCTCTTGGTATCAATGTATTCCAGGTTATCGCTTGATTTGTTGATGTTGAACAGGTATTTGTTGTTGTTAACATCAGAGATACAAACGTTGCTTGATAGGGTTGATAGCTGCTCGGTAATAGATTTTGATGCCGCCAGGAATGCCTCTGCCAAATGCTTACCGGTTGCGGTTAACACCAGCGTAGCATTATTGCTGCGGCCGTAAAAGATCTGGGCCAAACCGTTTGATGTGGTATCAGACAGTGAGTACACCACCGAGTTGTTATCTGTATTGTATAACCTGAAGTTCTTATCAAATTTAATAGGCGCATCAGGGAATTCACCGTTCTTAAACATCTCGTCATCCTTTGATAAAAGGGCGATGATGTTGTTCTTTTTAAGATCGTTTGAAGCTAACTCGTCAGAGTAAGAAAACTCAGGGAAGTTATTAGCGTTGATGTTGTTGTTCAACTCATAGATGATCTCGCCCATGGCACCTGCAGCGTAACGTGCATATGGTTTTGATACCACGATGCGGGTTGTACCACGGTTAAATGCTTCCGGATACTGGTAGAAGCTTAAGTCGCTGGTGATGAACGGGTTTTTTGATTCCAAGTATGATTTGTCAACGTCGATCTCAGCGAAGAAGTTGGTGAAGCTGTTTTTACAGTTACCGCTGTTAGGGTAAAAACGGAACTCGCACTCCAGCGTGTTGTATTTGTGGTGCTGGTACCTGTTAATGGTAACAGCTGTATTTAACTTACCTGATGCATCAAGTTTTTCGCTGCTTATCAACAGACCATTTAAATAGATGTTGAAGAAACCGCGGTCGCCGGGGTTTAAGCTGCTGTAGTTAGCTACTACGCGTATTTCAACTTCTTTTGGCGTAAAGCTGAAATCGGAGTTTTTGAAATTGAATGAGCTTTTTAACGAACCGATACCTGAAAGGAAATCGCTGGTACCGCCAATTTGCTTTAACGTTAGTTTAGAGCGGTTTTCGTCGATGGTTTTAAAGAAGGTATTTTGTGCTTTGTTTATCAGCAAATAATCGCCAAAGGTTGAGTTAAGCACGTTCATGTTACCCAGGGCGGTAATGGTTTTCTCGTAACCTGCATCATCGCCACCGGTTACAAACAACACTTCCGATGGTACGGTTTCCTGTACAACAGAACGGGTTGGCACAAACTTACCGTTGATGTTCACCATATTGGTGATGGTATCCGTAATGGTTGAAACCGATTTGTTAAGGTATAGTAAACCCTGGCTGCTTTGCGGGGTAACTTTTATCAGGCTGCGTTTTGCTGCCGGTAAAGTATTAACCGCACCAACCATAATGTAGTTCCTCACGCTATCAGGCAGCTGGTCTACCTGGTAAACACCGATATTTCTTTGCTGGGTTTTCTTTAAACGAGCATAAGCCCATGCCACCGCCTTAAGATCATGCAGGGTAGGGTTGGTATTGTAAACAACCGCAGTTTTGGTATCAAAACAGTTGCTGATGTTTACATTGTTAAAGAAATTCTTGGTGCTTTTGGTAAGCGACAGGTAAGAGTAGTTCTTCACCTTAACCCACATTGCAGGGTTATCAAGGTCGCGGCACTGGTCATCTGTAATGGTCAACGCAGTTTTAACCTGTATCTTTAAGTAGTTATCGGCAGGCACATCCGCACGGCTCAGATTAAGCTGAATGCGCTGGATAGAATCCTTAGTTAAACGGCCGCTGTAAACCGGCTTAGTGCCAATAAATAAGTTGATGTAAGATTTTTCGCGTATTAGGGCCTGCGAAGCTTCAATAAAAAGGGTAAGCTTGCTGCCGGTCATTTCATATTGAGGGGTGATCTTAAAGTAAAATGACACCGCACCACTCATACCAAAGATGGGAGTATCATCATCATGCCCCATGGCTTTGAACGAGATCATTTTTTGAGCTTGCCCAAAAGCAAAAGTGGTAGTAAGGATGAAGGCTAAAAGGGTGAAAATTCTTTTCATCAGATTATAGCGTTAGTTACAGATTATAAGCGTGTATTAGTTTATTACGTAAAATTCTACTCTAAAATAGTTTCCGTTATCGTTGCTGCGGTAAGTGAGTTCGCCGCCAAGCTCCTGCGTCATCAGTTTAGCTATTGATAAGCCTAAACCCAGCCTGCTTTCGCCCGGCCCGCCGGATGCATCGTTAAGGGTTTTTAATTTATTGAACATCATGTCCAGTTCATCCTGGCCAATAGGTACGCCTTCGTCAATTATCTCAAAAACAAATTTTTGGCGTTGCAGGCTGGTAACCACGCGGATGCTGTTATTGGTTTGCGAAAACTTAATGGCGTTTGATAAAAGATTTTGGAATACCTGGCCCACAAAAACCTTATCAAGCTTAACATTTAAGGGCAGTTTCAAAATATTATCAACCAGGTGAATGTTCTTCATGTTAGCAGTTTCCTGCAAACCTTTAAACACATGGGTAACCTCGTGGTTAATATCAAATATCTCCATGTTAAACTTCATATCAGGCGACTCTATCTCCTTAACATCCATTAGTTTGTTAAGCATATACTGCATCTTTTCAGAGGCCTCTGATATAAAGTGGATATATTCTTTCTGATCGTTGCTTAAGCGGTAATCCTCGTCTTTAAGCAGGTTATTGCTCATAATAACCTGTCCGATAAGGTTCTTAAGATCGTGGCCGGCAATGTTGATGAAGTTGTTTTTCTGATCGTCGAGCTTGCGGAGTTGTTCGTATTGGCGATCGATGATGTTGTTTTTTTCGTTGATGTTCTGGTTCTGATCTTTAAGCTGCTCGTTTGATTTTTCGATAAGCAGTTGAGAGCGAACCTCGCGAACAATTACCTTGTAGCGTGCGTTGGGAATAAGGCACGATAAAAAGGCGATAATAAAGAACATGGAGCCGCCGTTGTTGATAACAAGCTCAAGCGTGTACTCACTAAAAATGTTGTAAAAAACAGCAAGCAGTAAAAGGGCTATTAATCCCTGAGCTATAGAGTTGATAGGTTCCCAAAAAACCTGCAGGTTAAAAAACAGTATAACTACTGCGTATATCAAATAATAAGTAGTTGATTGTTGGATGCTTACCACATTACAAAGAACCGCGCATGTGGCCGAAAGTATAAAAAAGCAAATATGCAGCAGTGTGCGGTAATTGTACTTTCTTAACTGGAACCAGGTATACAATCCATAAATGATCAATATGGAAATGATACGGACTATAAAAAACTGAAGCCAGATATTTGGTGCAAATATGTAATCAACAACGCTGAAGATCGGGTATAGGAAGATGATCGTCCAGATGATGTTGTTGGTTTGATACCAGGCTTTTTTTTGTATCTCTTTTTTATACTCTTCTTTCGTAATTTGTACAAACATTTGCAAGCTTATTTGTATATCTATCCTAATAACTATTAAGAAAGTGTGAAAATCAAATCATGTAAAAATACCATCCCAAACGTAGTATTGGCCGGCACTTTATTTTTAACTGTGATAAGTACGACCCCAGTTATTGCAAAAAACAAACCAATGCCCCAAAGCACGCGGCAGATAGCGTTTAGGCGTGCCGGCAGCCTTAACAATGGCATAAGTATATCATGGTTTGAACAAACCTGGAACGCCAAGGTTTGGGATGAAAACCCACTTAAAACCTCCGGTTTTGAACTTTTAAGAAAATTAAACATCAAAACCATAAGGCTGCCTGTGGCTTTTGAATACTTTAAAGATGCAGGCGTACCAAATGAGAAAGTATTTGCACACATTGATGAAGTTTTGGAACAATGCAAGAAATACGGCTTTAACCTCATCATAGATTTTCACTACGGTAAACTTACAGATAATAACTATTCAACCGAAACACCAAAAATAATTGACCTTTGGTTAAAAATAGCGACACATTTTATACGCGAAGATCCTGATAAGGTTTTCTTTGAACTTTATAATGAGCCGCCCCACATGGACCCCAAAGTGTGGCATGATGCTGCTTATAACATAGTAACCGCTATACGCAAGGTAGATAAGCGGCGTACGCTTATTATTGGGGCATCAAACTTTAACAGTATATATGAATTGAGCCGGATGGAGCGCCTGGCCGACGAGAATATTATTTACACCTTTCATTTTTACGAGCCTTTCCTGTTTACGCATCAGGGGGCAGATTGGGTTGGGGCGCAAATGGCTACCACCGGCATACCTTTCCCATACAATGCATCAACTTACCCGCCCATGAACCCCACGGTTGCCGGTACCTGGGGCGAAACAAACTATAACCAATACTTAAAGGATGGTAATGAACAGGCCATACATGATAAACTGCAAATAGCAAAAAACTGGGCCGATAAATATTATGTGCCTATAATTTGCGGAGAGTATGGTGTTTATAACAAATATGCCGACCTGGACAGCCGTTGCCGGTACATAAAAGCGGTACGGCAAAACCTTAAGGCGATGGGTATACCGGGGCTTTTATGGGATTATAACAGCAACTTCAGTATATTTAGCGGTGAGCCATCGTTAGAAAATTTACCCGATTGTATGAAACAAGCGATAGGTTATAATGGTTCTAAATAAATAGGGTAAATTACGTACCTTTGCACACCAATAAGTATTTATGAAATTTTTCGAAGAAAAACGACGCGAGGTGATGAAGCATATAGAAAAGTTCATGCTTGAAAAGATGAACGAGTACTTAAAGCCCATCGATACCATTTGGCAGCCATCAGACTTTTTGCCTGATGCATCGCGTGAGACTTTTTTTAGCGAAATAAAAGAATTGCAGGAAAGTGCGCAAGGCCTGTCATATGATCTGGTTGCTGTGTTAATTGGTGATACCATCACCGAAGAAGCTTTGCCTACTTACGAATCGTGGTTAACCATGGTTGAAGGGGTTAGCGATGACGAAGAAGGTGGTTGGATGAAATGGACCCGCCACTGGACTGCCGAGGAAAACCGCCACGGCGACCTGCTGAACAAATACCTTTATTTGAGCGGCCGCGTTAACATGCGCGCCATGGAGGTATCAACCCAGTACTTAATTGCTGATGGTTTTGATATTGGCACCGGGCATGATCCATATCGTAACTTCATCTACACATCTTTCCAGGAATTGGCAACCAACGTATCTCACCGCAGGGTGGCATCTCATGCTAAAAAGGCAGGCGATACCTTGTTATCAAAAATGTGTGGTGTAATTGCCAGTGACGAAGCACGCCATGCCAAAGCCTATAAATATTTTATCGAGCGTACTTTTGAGGTTGATGCCAACGAAGCCATGCTGGCTTTTGAGGATATGATGCGCAAGAAGATTGTAATGCCGGCTCACTTCCTTAGAGAAGTAGGTTTAAAAATAGGCCAAACCTTTGGCCACTTTACCGATGCAGCACAACGTTTGGGCGTTTATACGGCTATTGATTATGTTGATATACTTAAAGAGCTGATAACCGATTGGCACATTGCCAGCGTTACCGACCTTAAAGAAGACGGTGAAAAAGCCCGCGATTATATTATGGCCCTGCCGGACAGGTTATTACGCGTTGCCGAACGTATGAAAAACCCAATGCTGGAGTATAAGTTCAGCTGGATAGACGGATAATAAGTCTTGAGTCTTTAGTCCGAAGTCACCACAGATATTATAAAGCCCTCTTTGTTAGCAAAGAGGGCTTTATTGTGTCATGGATCTCGCTTCTTCTTTCATGGTAGCCTATAAAAAAGGCACACGAATTTTATTTAGCGGTTCTACGAAGCGGTAGCCCCGATGGGACATATTAAAACTTACCTTGCTTAACGATCGTCCTGTATTAGTTTACAGTTTGTTTTTGCTCCGTAGGAGCTGTCGCTTTGTAGCAAATCAATCAGCGGTATTTATTTGCTTTTATTAGAGATCCTATGAAGCGGTAGCCCCGATGGGACATATTAAAACTTACCTTGCTAACAATCGTCCTGTATTAGTTTACAGTTTTGTTTTTGCTCCGTAGGAGCTGCCGCTTTGAAGCAAATCAATCAGCGGGATTTATTTGCTCCGTAGGAGCTACCCGATATTACCCTTCTTCCACCAGGTCTGTCCCTAATTTTCCTGAAAGGTCATCAAAAAGCAAATTGAGGATAGATTCAATGGTTACAGAGTTTACATCGTCAACATAATTTTCGTTGCGGGTAATCCATAGCTCATCGTCCTGCACGGCAATGGTGTATAAAGGGCCGTCGTAAAATTCCGGCTGGAGAATCTTGATGCCTTCAGGCGTGTTTTCAACCAGAAACTCCAGATCGCTTTGGCGTTGTTTACGAAACAGCGGGTTAAGCTGGTCTTTGATATGGTTATACAGCTTTTCTGTTTCTATGGGTTTATGCAGGGTGATGGTCTTCATTTGTTCATGCGTTTTATTAGTTACAAGCGGCCAGGCGGGATTGTTTAATGCACCTTTTATTTAAAGTTTTAAAACAGCAGCTTTGCGATGCCGTTAACTTATAAATACTAATGCTATGAAATACAAATTGCTGGGCCGCTCTGGCCTTAAAGTATCCGAACTTTGTTTAGGCACCATGGGCTTTGGCACCGAGGCAGGCTGGGGCGCGGATGCTGATACCAGTTTTAAAATAATGGATGCCTATGCCGAAGCAGGTGGCAATTTCCTGGATACGGCCAATATTTACAAACTGGGCACCAGCGAAAAGATCATAGGCGATTACCTGAGCAACCATGACCGTGACCATTTTGTAGTGGCTACAAAATATACTTTGAAGGATAACCAAACCAATGTTAACGCCAGCGGCAATAACCGCAAAAACATGATGCGCAGCGTTGAGGAAAGCCTTAAGCGTTTAAAAACCGATTTTATAGATGTGCTTTACCTGCACATTTGGGATGATATTACACCTATTGACGAGGTGCTGCGTGGTATGGACGACCTGATACGCCAGGGAAAGATAAATTACGCCGCCATAAGCGATACTCCTGCATGGGTAGTGGCAAAAGGGAACACCCTCGCCGAGCTGATGGGCTGGAGCCAGTTTATTGCTTTACAGGTGGAATATAGTTTGCTTGCACGTACTGCCGAGCGCGAACTGATACCAATGGCCAAACACTTCGGTATGACGGTTACACCATGGGCACCACTTGCCGGCGGAGCGCTGACCGGTAAATACCTTAAAGGCGAAAAAGGACGCATTAAACCCGACAGCAAACGCCTCAATGAAAAAGCGGAGCAGATCACTCGTGTAGTAATGGAAATAGCACAGGAGTTAGGCGTATCAGAAAGCCACGTTGCGCTGCAATGGACCATGAGTAAAGGTTTTCAATGCATCCCAATTGTAGGTGCCACCAAAGTTGACCAGCTTAAAGATAACCTGAAAACCGTAGATGTAACTCTCACGGAGCAGCACATTGCCAAACTCGACGAAGCCAGCAAAATTGAATTAGGCTTCCCCGGCGATTTCTTTAACGAGGATGCCGTGAAGATGAATTCGTTCGGCGGGTTTTATGATAAGGTGGAGAAGCGGTAGAGTATGGCAAGAATATCACTGATATGGTTCATGATAATATTCTTCGGCGTTGATAAACTTGCTCTGAAGAATGACTTGAAAAATGACAGGAGAAGACTAAAAGATCATGGCGTGTATTTGGAGAAGGATGCCATAATAAAACTTAGGGCTTTTGATCGATACGCTTCTCTTGATTTAAATGGTTATAAGTTTTCCAAGCGCAAAATTAATAACCACGTGATTAGTAGATGGTATAATAGCAAAGCCAAACAATATCTCTATCAAATAGAAAGTATATCGTATGTAGATACGCTTTTAGCAAATAAAGAGGTGTACATCGATACGATTAAAAAAGATCCGCAAATTGTTAAACCCAATATACCCGTTAGGGGAGATTTTAAGTTTCGCACTTATGTAATTGAGTCTTCGGCAAAGGAAAGACTTGTTTATTTAACACAGGAAGGAGAAGGGCTTGTCTGGTTCAGTGTGGGGAATAAAAATTACAGTCCGGTTCGGGAAGATATAATTGTTGGTGTTGTTTATCCCAATATGACTGAAATTAATAAGCTCATCAAGCAAATGTAGTTGGTTGAGTAAGGTTATACCGTCCCTCCAAAATAAATTACAACCCGCTTGTAAATTAAACAATTAAGCGTATCTTTGCAGTCCCGAAAATGCGGGGTTTACAAAAACGTTTAATTATTTAATTTAAAGCAAGTGAATACGTTAAGTTACAAAACTGTCTCAGCCAACAAGAAAACCGTTAATAAAGAATGGGTTGTTGTTGATGCAAACAATGAGATTTTGGGGCGCTTGTGTACTAAGATCGCTATGATGATCAGAGGTAAACATAAGCCAGGGTTCACCCCGAACGTAGACTGCGGTGATAACGTTATCGTTATTAATGCAGACAAGGTAAAACTGACCGGAGACAAATTTGCTACCAAGCAATACGTTTCTTACACTGGTTACCCAGGTGGTCAGCGTTTCATTTCTCCTAAGGAGTTAATGGCAAAACATCCGGAACGTGTAATTGAAAAAGCAGTTCGTGGTATGTTACCTAAAAACCGTTTGGGCCGTGCTATCTATGGCAACCTGCATGTTTACGCTGGTGCAGAGCATCCACACGCAGCTCAAAATCCTAAAACCGTTTAACTTTTTATTTTCAAAGGAGAAAAAACACAATGCCAACAACTAACACTTCAGGCAGAAGAAAAACAGCTGTTGCCCGCATCTACTTAAGCGAGGGCAACGGTGCCATTACCGTTAACGGTAAAGATTACAAAGAGTACTTCCCTACATTGCCTTTACAATACATCGTTACCCAGTCTACAGAAGTTTCTGGCTCAACTGGTAAATTTGATGTTGTTGTAAACGTAGCAGGTGGTGGTGTAAAAGGACAGGCAGAAGCCGTTCGTTTAGCTATCGCTAAAGCCATTGTTGAACTGGATGCTGAGAAAAAACCAGCTCTGCGCGCTAAAGGTTTAATGACACGTGATGACCGTATGGTTGAGCGTAAGAAACCAGGTCGTAGAAAAGCTCGTAGAAAATTCCAATTCAGTAAACGTTAATTTCAAAGGAGGAAACAAACAATGGCAAGAACAACATATCAGGATTTACTGGATGCAGGTGTACACTTTGGTCACCTTACCCGCAAATGGGATCCGAAAATGTCTCAGTACATTTTCATGGAGCGTAACGGTATCCACATTATCGATTTAAATAAAACATTAGCAAAGGTTGAAGAAGCCGCTGCTGCTATCAAACAAATAGTAAAATCAGGCCGCAAAGTATTATTCGTAGCTACTAAAAAACAAGCTAAGGATATTGTTGCCGAACAAGCTAAGAGCGTAAACATGCCGTTCGTAACCGAGCGTTGGTTAGGTGGTATGTTAACTAACTTTGCAACCGTACGCAAGTCGATCAAAAAGATGTCAAACATCGATAAATTGACCAAAGACGGTACTTACGCTATCCTTTCTAAGAAAGAGCGTTTAATGATACAACGTGAGCGTATTAAATTAGAGACCCTTTTAGGTGGTATCGCTGATTTGAACCGTTTACCTGCAGCATTATTCCTTATTGACGTTAAGAAAGAGCACATTGCAGTATCTGAAGCTTTAAAGCTTAACATCCCAACTTTTGCGATGGTTGATACTAACTCTGACCCATCTAACATCGACTTCCCTATCCCGGCTAACGATGACGCTACAAAATCAATTTCATTGATCACCGGTATCATCATCAAGGCTATCGAAGAAGGTTTGGATGAGCGCAAACGCGAAAAAGAAGACGAAACTGAAAAAGAAGCAGCTGCTGCTAAAGCGAAAGCTGACGCTCCTGAAACAACTTCAGGTGGCCGTGGCGCAAAAAGAGTAGCCGAAGAAGCTGAGGCTGGTACTCCAACTGCTGAATCTACAGAAGAGTAATATTTATTTAATGTTGTAAGGTTGCAAGGTTGGAATGTTTTAATGTTTCAACCTTGTAACCTTTCAACTTTATAACATTTAACATAAAATAAAATGTCTACAGTACAAATTTCTGCATCAGACGTAAATAAACTGCGCCAGCAAACCGGTGCAGGTATGATGGATTGCAAAAAAGCTTTAACTGAAACCAACGGTGATTTTGAAGCTGCAATTGATTACTTAAGAAAAAAAGGCGCTAAAGTTGCTGCAAGCCGCCAGGACCGTGAGTCAAACGAAGGTGTTGTTATTGCGCGTACTTCAGAAGATGGCAAACGTGGTGTTATCATCGAGCTTAACTGCGAAACCGATTTCGTAGCTAAGAACGCTGAATTTGTTGCTTTTGGCAACGAGATAGCTAACGCTGCTGTACAAGGTAACCCAAAATCACTTGAAGAGCTTAACGCTTTAGAAATTGATGTTGAGAACGCCCGTGTTAAAATTGGTGATGCCACTGTTGACAAAACAGGCAAGATCGGCGAGAAGATCGGTGTATCTAAATACGAAGTTTTAGAAGGCGAAAAAGTTGTTGCTTACATCCACGGTAACTTCCGTTTAGCTGTATTGGTAGCATTAAACAAAAACGCTAATGGTGTTGATGAAGCCGGTAAAGATGTTGCAATGCAAATTGCTGCAATGAGCCCGGTTGCTGTTGATAAAGACGGCGTTGACTCAACTACTATTGAGCGTGAGTTAGCTATTGCTAAAGATCAGATCCGTGCAGAAGGTAAACCGGAAGAAATGGTTGAGAAAATTGCTGCAGGTAAACTGAACAAATTCTACAAAGACTCAACTTTATTAAATCAGGAGTTTGTTAAAGATTCTTCTAAGAATGTTAGCCAGTTCCTTGATACTGTTGAAAAAGGCCTTACTGTTACCGCATTTAAGCGAGTTGCTTTAGGAGCTTAATCATATTATCCCCCTCGGCTTACCGAGGGGGATTTTTTTTGTTTGCCCCACCCAACCTTCCCCGGTAGGGAGGGCTTTGTTGTAAAAGGGACATTCACAATTAAAAACAAAAGTCTCCCCTAACGGGGGCGATTTAGAGGGGGCTATCTACCCATGATCACAGCACTTCACAATCTTCAACTCATCACCAACGGTACCATTACCGCAGGCAAGGCTGTCCTTATCGAAGGCAACAAGATAAAGGCTATTATTGATGAGCAGGCCATCCCTGCTGAGGCTTCTAAGCAAGACCTTAATGGCGCTTACCTTGCACCCGGGTTTATTGATCTGCAGATCTACGGCAGCGGCGGTAAACTTTTTGCGGGTAAGCCGGAAGAAGCGGCGCTGTTACGAATGGAAGATGACCTGCTTAACCAGGGTACCACAGGTTTCTTTGCTACCATCGGTACAAATACTAATGACATTGTAGAGGCGGGTATAGATGCCGCAAAGGCATACCGCAGCAAAGCACGCGGCAACTTTTGGGGCGTACACCTCGAGGGGCCGTATCTAAACGCTGCAAAGCGGGGCGCGCATCCTGAAAAATATATTAAGAAAGCAACTTTGGCAGAGGTTAAGGGCTGGATAGAGCGGGCGGAGGGCGTGATCACCATGATAACGATAGCGCCGGAGTTGCAGGACGAGGAAGTGATAGACTACCTGCACGGCCAAGGCATTATAGTATCTTCCGGCCATAGTAATGCTACTTATGAGCAAGGAAAAGGTTTCTTAAACAAACCTATCCCGGCGGTAACGCATTTGTTCAATGCAATGCCGCAGATGCACCATCGCGAACCGGGCTATATCCCCGCTATTTTTGAGGAACGCCCGTATACCAGCATAGTTGCTGACGGTAACCATGTAGACTGGCCTATGATACGACTGGCAAAGCGCGAACTGGGCGATAAGCTATTCCTGATAACCGATGCTGTTACTGCCGCTACGGAAGGTGCTTACCAGCACCGCCTGGAGGGAGATAAATACGTAATGCCCGATGGCACTTTATCAGGCTCCAGCCTTACCATGCTGAAGGCCGTACAGAACTGCGTGGAGAAAGTGGGAATCGGTTTGGCAGAGGCAGTAAATATGGCTTCGCTTTATCCGGCGCAGTTAGCTAAAAAAGAAACTAAAGGAATCATCCGCGCGGGTTTTGATGCCGATCTGGTAGTTTTTGATGCTGATTTTAAAGCACTTGCAACTATCCTTCAAGGTAAATACTTAACCATTAACACATAAAATTTTAACAATACCATTAATTATCTATTTTTGGCAAATCTTCCATTTAAATGAGATACAATAGAGTCCTTCTAAAGCTTAGCGGCGAATCACTTATGGGTGAGCGCCAGTATGGTATTGATAACAAGCAGGTTCTGCAATACGCGCAGGACATTAAAGCCGTAAAAGATCAGGGAATTGAGATAGCAATTGTAGTTGGCGGTGGCAACATCTTCCGCGGACTAAGCGCTGAAAAATCCGGTATGGAGCGTGCGCAAGCCGATTACATGGGTATGCTTGCTACAGTTATCAATTGTATGGCGTTGCAAAATGCTTTAGAAAGCATTGGTGTGGAAACGCGCCTGCAATCGGCCATAAAAATGGAGCAGATCTGCGAACCCTATATCCGCCGCCGTGCAATGCACCACCTGGAGTGTGGTAAGATAGTAATATTTGGTGCCGGTACCGGTAACCCTTATTTCACTACAGATACAGCAGCTTCGCTTCGCGCTATCGAGATCAAAGCCGATGTGGTACTGAAGGGAACCCGCGTTGATGGCATATACACCGCCGACCCGGAGAAAGACCCGACAGCTACACGTTTTGATGAGATAAGCTTCCAGGAAGTTTATGATAAAGGCTTAAACGTGATGGACATGACCGCCATTACCCTTTGCCAGGAAAACAAGTTGCCTATCATCGTATTTGACATGAATAAAGAAGGCAACTTCATGAAAATAGCCGAAGGTAACCCGATCGGTACTTTGGTGAAGTAGTTGCTAAAATACACAACAAGAAAGCCTCTGTATTACAGAGGCTTTCTTGTTTATACTCCCGTCATTGCGAGCGTAGCGTGACAATATCTTCTCGTTTATAAACATTCGACGAGATTCTCCCGTCTCTCGATATGCATCGGATCCTCACAGTAACGTTTAATTGTCAGTCTGAGCTTGTCGAAGACCTACCGTTCAAGAGCGGTTCGACAGGCTCACCGTAACAAATCGCCTATCGTTTATTCCTATCATAATACCCAAACACTTTTTGCAGCAACGGCGTGGTGCGTGCAGAGATGTTTTGGCGGATATTTAACTCTTCCCGCGCAATAACTACAAACAGGCCATCAATAGCCTTTTGGGTAACATAATCAGTAATGTTTGGGTTTATCTTGGTAACCAGCGGTATCCTGTTGTAGGCAGCAGCTGCATCACCATAGTATTTGGTAGCGCCTACTTTATTTAAACTGGTTTGGATAACCGGCCTGAAATTAGCTGCCAATTGCGCGGTTGTAGTGCGCCTGAAGTATTGCGTGGCGGCATCCTGCTGGCCTAACAAGATGTTGGTTACATCCTGTATGGTCATCTGTTTAATGGCGTTTACGAAGATGGGCTTAGCCTGCGATGCGGCATCTTCTGCGGCACGGTTAAGCGACAGGATAACGTTATCGGCCAGTTTGCCTAAACCTATGCTGCGTAAGGTACTTTCAACTTTTTGCGCCTCTGGCGGAAAAAGGATCTTCACCGCCGCATTTTTAAAGAAACCATCAACGGCAGATAGCTGATCAGCGCTTTGGGCAGTACCTATTTCAAGGGCCTGCTTAAGGCCGTTGCTCATTTCTAACTGGGAAGGATTGCCATATTGCTGTATAGTAGTTTGTGCAACCTGGTTAAGGGTATCGCAACTGCTAAGGCCTGCAAAAAGGAAAGGGATAAGTAGAAGGATTTTTTTCATAGCGATGGTATAAAAGCAAAATTGCTGCCAACAAGGGGCAGCAATCAGCTATGTTTAATTTGAGTGTGTGCGTTTAAATGTGCCTTACCAGGCAAAAAACTAAACCGGCAATAAGCGCTGATACCGGGATGGTAATTATCCATGCCCAAACCAGGTTGATGGTAACGCCCCAACGTACGGCTGATACACGCTTAGTTAACCCAACACCAATAATTGAACCGGTAATGGTGTGTGTTGTTGATACCGGTATAGCAAAGTGCTCGGTAATAAACAGGGTAACTGCACCGGCCGACTCCGCAGCAACGCCTTCAAGCGGCGTTATTTTGGTTATCTTAGAACCCATGGTCTTTACGATCTTCCAACCGCCAGACATCGTACCTAACGATATAGCAGAGTAACAAGCCAATGGGATCCAGTCCGGCATTTCTGCACCGCTACCTATCACTTTGGCAGCAATAAGGCTTACGTATAAAATACCCATTACCTTTTGCGCGTCATTGGTACCATGTGCAAAGCTTAAGGCGGCTGCTGATATCAATTGCAAGCGTTTAAACCAACGCTCGGCAGCAGCAGGTTTTGCCCTTTTACAAATGTGCAATATGATAATGGTGATCACATACGCTATAAACAAACCTATAAAAGGCGCCAATACAATGTAGGCGATAATGGTTAATACGTAGTGTGAGTTGATGGCTTCAAAAGCATGTTTACCTAAAAACAGTGCGTTGGTGATACCGGCACCCGCAAACCCGCCTATTAGCGTGTGCGAAGAACTGGAAGGTATACCAAACCACCAGGTGATCAGGTTCCAGCTGATGGCTGCTATAAGGCCCGCAAGTACTACGTGAAGCGTTATAAACTCCTCATGCACGGTTTTGGCAACCGTGTTTGCTACCTTATGGTCCTTTATAAAAAAATACGCTGCAAAGTTAAATACTGCGGCAAGTAACACCGCCTGGAAAGGTGTTAGCACCTTAGTTGATACGATGGTTGCAATAGAGTTGGCCGCATCGTGAAAACCGTTGGTGTAATCAAATAAAAGCGCAAGTACAACTACAGCAACAAGTAGGGTAGTAACCATTAGCTTACGCGTTTTTGATTAATATTGATTCCATTACGTTAGCAGCATCCTCGCACATATCTGTAGCGGTTTCTAACGCAGAAAGTATCTCCTTGTATTTTATTAAACGGATAGCATCTGTTTCATACAGGAACAGGTCGGCAACGGCACGGTCAAATACATAATCGGCCTGGTTCTCTACGCTGTTAATGCGGATACAAGAATCGGCTATGGCACGCACATTACGCAGGTCTTTAAGCTCACGAACTGCTTTTTCAAGATCGTTTGCTGCCTGTAGTATCAATTCAGAAAGTTTTTTGATGTGCTCGTTGTAATCGTCAATTTTATACAGGTTCATGCGGTTGGCAGCACCGTGTATGTAATCTGCAATATCATCAATGGCAGTAGCCAGGGTATGGATGTCCTCGCGATCAAAAGGAGTAATAAAGTTTTTTCCTAATTCAAGATAAACCTGGTGAGTTAGCTCATCGCCTTTGTTCTCCAGTTTATCTATCTGCCTGAAAAGCTCTTCGCGGGTAGCAGGGTTATTTGAGTTAACCGCCTCAACCAAAACGGTAGACATTGCTACCACATTGCTTGCTGCCTGTTCAAATAAGGGGAAAAAGGTTTTTTTGTCCTTTGGTACAAAGTACTGGAAAATACTGTTAAGTGACATCTTTACTTTTAAATTTCAGTAAAGGTACGGTTAGTATGTTAATTTAGTGTTAACTTTTTAACACCGGGATATTGGGGAATGGTAAAGTTTGTTTCGCCATTTCCAGTGTAAACCCAAATGTAGAGCCCAGCGTTTCGGTACTGCGTACGCTGATGGTTTGCTGATGTGCCTCAATAATATGCTTAACAATGGCTAAACCCAAACCGGAACCACCAATTTGCCTTGAGCGGCTGCTATCCGTACGGAAAAAACGCTCAAATAAGCGTGGCAGGTACTTTTCTTCAATGCCTATACCATCATCAGTAACTTCTATCAATACCTGGTCGTGCAGGGTAAAAAGGCTCACTGCCGTGTTGCCGCCCTCTTTGCCGTACTTAAACGAGTTATCAATAAGGTTCACCAAAACCTGCCGTATTTTCTCGCGGTCGGCGTTTACAAATATCGGGTCGTCGTATTTTTGTTTAAACGTTAATTTAATATTGTGCTGTTTGCTCTTTAGCTCCAGCGATTCAAAAACCTCTTTGATCAGGTCGTTGATCTTAAATTTGGTGTAATTGATAGGTATCTCACCGCTTTCCAGTTTCGAGATCTCATCCAGGTCATTGATCAAATAACTCAGGCGGTCTACGTTCTTTGATGCTTTCTCCAAAAATTGGGTCGCCATTTCCGGGTCTTCAAAGCCGTCATCCTGTAAAGCCTCTATGTAACCCTGTATAGCAAACAGTGGCGTTTTAAACTCATGCGAGATATTGGAAAGGAAATCACGGCGGAATTTTTCCTGCTTTTTCAATTCGTCGATCTCACTTTTCTTTAAGCGGGCCCATTCTTTAACCTCTTTCTCAACGTCGTTAATAGGGTCGGCGCTAATGTGCTCGCCGAGGGCATCGCGGAGGTCGCGGCCAAGCTTAAGGTTATGTATAAGCTTATAAATGATCTTTATTTTTGAGTAGATGTATTTCTCTATCAGGTAATAAAACACCAGGTAGCTGGTAATGAAGGTAACCAGGAAGGTTATCATCATATCATACCATTTGTGCTGAAAATAATAATTTACTGCCGATAAGGTGATGGCAACTGCGGCAGCGTTTATCAAAATGAGAACGCGCAATTTCATAGCCTTAAAGTTACTACAAAACTGCGCGTTACAGTGTTAAAAAATCGTTATTATTTAGCAGTTTCTGCTTCAACATTTATTGTTACATCGTCGCCCATGGTCATGCTGCTGCCGCCTACGCCAAAATCGCGGCGGTTTATTTTAAAGCTGCCTTTGAACAGGTGGCCGCTGCTTAGCGATGTATAAGTAAATGGCATTTCTACCGGCTTGGTCTTATCTTTAATAGTAAGATTAAAGATACCCACAAAACCGCTTCCTTTTTTCTTGAAAGAGGTTGATGTCATGCTGATTTTAGGATATTTGGCTACATCAAAATAATCCTCGTTCTTGAGGTGATTATCGCGCATGGTATTGTCTGTATTGATAGAAGCTGCCTCGGCAACTGCTTCAATTTTGCTGCTCCCCAATTGCGCCGGATCAAACTGGACATTGGCCTGTACCTTGTCAATGGTGCCGCCGGTTTTGATACCCATGTTCTTGATCTCAAAGCTGATCTTTGATCTGGTAAGATCGGCTTGTGCATAAGCGCCCACGTAAGCCAGCATTAAAACAACTATTGTGAATATCTTTTTCATCTGCAGGTATTGACTTAGCAGTTTGCCAATGGTTTAAAACTCTACGTGCGCACGTAGTGAAAATACGTTAACCGGGCCACGGTCGCGGTTGTAGGCCGGGTTTGCTATAAACTGGTAATCCGGCGATAACCAAACCATGTGCTTGTAAGCGTTAACTTTATAGTAAAGCTCGGCGATCATCTCAGTACTGTAATTCAATGCTCCGTCACCAATGATGAAACCGTAACCGCCTGCAGCCAGGTAATCACGGTGGTCTTTAGATATGCCGTTACCTACAAAGGCAAGGCCCAGTTCGTCATCTGCGCGGTGCCATGAGTTGCCGCGTAGGGTAGCGCCAAAGCTGATAGACCTGTCTATCTCCGTAAAAGCCCAAGTTTCGGTTTTGCCATCGTTATAGCTGGCTTTTGCAAACACGCCGAAATCTTTGGTAAGGTATTGGTCTGCGCTGATACCGAAACCGTATTTGTGGTGGCCGTAAGCCTGTACGGCATCAACATCTGGCGTGCCGCCCACAGGATTATTCAAAGCATCGCGGTAAATACCCATTTTACCATTGTTGCGGAAAGCTAATAGGCGAACAGTACCTTTTTTATAATCAGCACCGCCCAGGGTATAGCGTTTTTCGTACTCGAGGGTTTGGGTATTGGCACGGCCAAGGCGCTCGTCCCAGATGGAGCCGTTAGCAGTAGTGGTGGTCATAGTGTAGGCGAAGCGCAGGGCCCAGGTTGGCTGGCCTAATTCTGCTACGGCGCCAAATACGTAACCGCGGGTGTTGGCAGGGTAATCCCAGGCTGCGTTATCCATCAAGCTCCAGTTCATGAACTGTGAACGAGGGTCGTGGCTAAATTCGTTACCATCGAAAAAATCGGCCATGCCAAATTTACCAACAGTTACCCTGAAATAGCGTTTGCTTTTCCAGCCGGCCAGTTGGTTAACATCATCGGGTAGGAATTCCTTATCATCACCCCACTCAAAGTTTTGGGTAAAGTATAGGCGGGCGATGTAAATTTTAGGTTCGGCTGCACCTACCCTAAAGGTTTCGCCATTTGGGAAACCGGCTATACCAAGCGTTTTGCTAAGGCCGGCACCACCCGACATTTCGGTGTTGAAATAGCCTTCCATTCCCTTCCACAAGCGTGCGCCGCCAAAAAGCGTGGTGGTTAGCGATGTTTGGGTTTCCTGGTTTGGCACCAGGCTGTTGGTGCCTGTATATTTTGCGCTAAATGCAGGTTTATATTGCGTGATAACCGTTTGCTGGAAGTGCAGATTAACGTTTTGCGTTTTGGTGGTATCCTGCGCTTTAGACACGATATTGAAAAGCAGGGGTATTGCTGCTAACAGCAGGGTTTTCTTCATGTTGACTGTGATCGTAAAAATTTGGGCTAAATTACGATACTTCGCCGTAAAACTGCTTAAGAAAATGCTCCATAAAAGCGTGGCGCTGCAGAGCCATCTCGCGACCGGTATTGGTGTTCATTTTGTCCTTTAGCAAAAGCAATTTTTCGTAAAAATGATTGATGGTGGGGGCGGTGGTATTCTTGTACTGCTCTTTGGTCATGTTAAGTTGCGGCTTAATCTCCGGGTTGTAGATCTCGCGGCCTTTGTGGCCACCGTAGGTGAAGGCCCGGGCAATGCCTATGGCGCCAATGGCATCTAAACGGTCGGCATCCTGCACAACGGCAAGTTCGGGAGAGTGAAAACCGGCCTTATCAAAGCTGGCTTTGAACGACATGTGTTTGATGATAGAAGCCACGTGATCTGCAACCGCCTGGTCGACGTTAATGCTTTTAAGAAATTTTGATGCAGTGGCGGGGCCTATCTCTTCATCGCCGTTGTGAAATTTGCTGTCGGCAATATCATGTAGCAATGCGGCAAGCTCGACAGTAAGCAGGTCGCAGTCCTCATGCCGGGCAATGTGTTTGGCGTTTGTCCAAACCCTATCAATGTGCCACCAGTCGTGGCCTCCTTCGGCGTTTTTGAGGGTTTCCTTTACGAAGTTTACGGTAAGTTCAATGATTTGCTCGTGATCCATATCTGCATCTGTTAAGATGCAAATATAGACAACAAGTTTTCTGTGTTAAGACTATAATTAAGCAGCTACAGCTTTATCGGTACTTATGAGATTTGTAAGATCGATATCAAGGATATCTGCGATCTGGAACAACCGTTCTACCGTAATTTTGGTGTACCCAAGCTCAATTTTGCTATAAGCGTTCTGCGAAATATTAAGCTTTGCAGCCAGGTACTCCTGTGTGTAATTTAAATCTTCCCGCCTTTTGCGTATATTCATCGCAACGGCTTTTACTTTTTGATTCAGCGTAGTATTCATAAAAATTGTGCAATTCCTGATACTAACGAGATTTTTTTTTGCACGGATTTAAAAAAATACATTTTAGGTTAAAATATTTTCTCGGTTAACTTTTTAATTATTAACTCACGCGCAGTTAACGTTATCGTTAAAATTTAATTACGGCAGAGGTGAGTAATATAGGGATAGAAAGAGAAAGGCCGCATAAGCGGCCTTCTGTTATGATCTAAAATATTGCTTCGGCAATGCGCTTTGTCGGCCCGGGATTACCCATGGTATAGAAGTGCAGCACCGGCGCGCCAAACTTTACCAATTCCTTACACTGATTTATCATCCACTCGATACCGATCTCCTTTACATCCTTTTCAGATTTTGCATCGTGGATGGCGTCAGACAGATCTTCCGGAATATCGATATGGAATGTTTTAGCCAGCGATATCAGTTGCTTTGAAGCCGTGACCGGTTTAAGCCCCGGAATGATGGGTACATTTATACCCGCCGCGCGGCAACCGTTCACAAAATCAAAATAACGCTGGTTATCAAAAAACATCTGCGTTACAATGAACCCGGCGCCCATATCTACCTTTTGTTTCAGGTATTTAAAGTCGGTTTTCAGGTTGGGCGCTTCGAAATGCTTTTCGGGATACCCTGCCACGCCAATACAAAAATCGGTGCGCAGCATGTTATCGTAGTGCTCGTGCAGGTAAACACCATTGTTCATGTTTACTACCTGCTGCAGCAGGTCGGTTGCGTAACAGTGACCATTAGGCGTAGGCACAAATGACGAATCGCCTTTGCGTGCATCGCCACGGAGCACCAATACGTTCTCAATGCCGAGGAAATGCAGGTCTATCAAACCGTTCTCGGTCTCATCCTTGGTGAAACCACCGCAAAGTAAATGCGGAACGGTATCAACCTTGTATTTGTTCATGATAGCTGCACAAATGGCAATAGTGCCCGGGCGTTTACGGTAAGCCAGCTTTTGCAGCAAACCGTTCTCTTGCTCTTTATAAATAAAATCTTCACGTAAGGAAGTTACATCTATAAATGGCGGCTTAAACTCCATCAGCGGGTCAATAGCATCATAAATACCTTGTATGCTATGGCCTTTTAAAGGCGGTATCAACTCGAATGAGAATAGTGTTTTGCCGTTAGCGTTTTGGATATGTTCGGTTATCTTCATGATTTGTAGAGCGGGGATCGAGAGTTAAGGAGCGGTTTAGTTTACTATCAGTGCTTTTTGTTGATTAATCAATCCTGCTAACAGAATTCTTACTCTTGTTAATTTGTTCAAAAGCTCTTTCAAAATGTCTGCTTCAATGAATTCTAAATCGAAAGATAAATATAATTGAGTTTCTAATTCGTAGGCAGAACCACGCGCTATAAAAAAGAATCGTACAATGTCTTTAGGGTGACTGCGTCCGCAACCCTCAGCGATATTTGAAGGGATAGAAATAACTGATCGCTTTATTTGTGATTGCAAACCATATATTTCATCTTTTGGAAAATGCAGAAGGCAAGTATAAACCATTTTCACTAATAGCCGTGCCTCTTTCCATGCTTCTAAATCAGTAAATATCATATTATAATTTATCTCCAGTAATCCCTTTACCTCTCGCTTCTCGCACCACCATCCCGCACCTTTTTTTCCTCTATCCCGCTCCTCGCTCCAAACTCTCGCACCATATTAATAATTCAAATTAGGCCCTAACCAGCGTTCTACAGTGTCCACGCTCATGTTCTTTCTCACTGCATAATCTTCAATCTGATCTTTGCTGATCTTATTTAAACCAAAATATCTTGATTGCGGATGCGCGAAGTAGAAACCGCTTACTGATGCTGCCGGTGTCATGGCCAGGCTTTCGGTAAGATGCATGTGGGCGTTTTCTTCTGCTTTCAATATCTCGAATAAGGTCGTCTTTTCGGTATGGTCCGGGCAGGCGGGATAACCCGGTGCCGGGCGGATCCCCTGGTATTCCTCTTTGATCAGATCGGTATTGCTCAACTCCTCGGTTTTGGCATAGCCCCAGTATTCTTTACGTACCAGTTCGTGCATTTTTTCGGCAAAGGCCTCAGCCAAACGATCTGCAAGGGCTTTGGCCATAATACTGTTGTAATCGTCGTGGTCGCGTTCAAATTCCGCAACCAGTTCATCACAACCCAGGCCGGCAGTCACTGCAAATCCTCCCCAGTAATCGGCCACGCCACTTTCTTTTGGGGCGATAAAATCCGACAGGGCGTAATAAGGCTCGCCTTTTACTTTCTCGTTCTGCTGGCGAAGCGTATGGATCCTCGCTAACAAATGCTGGCGGGTGTCATCGGCATAGATCTCGATATCATCACCCACGCTGTTGGCCGGCCAGAAACCGATAACACCATCTGCACGCAGCAACTTCTCATCTACTATTTTATTCAGTAATGCCTGCGCATCGTCGAATAGTTTTTTGGCTTCATCGCCTACAAACTTATCTTCGAATATCCTTGGATAGCTGCCACGCAACTCCCAGGTATGGAAGAACGGTGTCCAGTCGATATACGGCACCAATTCCTCAAGCGGGACGGACTCAAATACTTTTGTGCCTAAAAAGCCTGGCGCAGGTGCCACAGCGTTCACATCTATCTGAAATTTTTGCGCGCGTGCTTCCTCAATGCTTACAAAACGCTTGTCGCTTTTCTTGTTGGCATGGGCTTCGCGGGCTTTAGCATATTCATCTTTTATACCCTGGATGTAGCTATCGCGGGTGTCCTTGTTCATCAGGCTGCTGCAAACCGTTACACTGCGCGATGCATCCAGCACGTGGATAGCAGCGCCCGAATAATGCGGCGCAACCTTAACAGCTGCATGGATACGCGATGTAGTGGCACCACCCAATATCAGCGGAATGGTAAAACCTTCGCGCTCCATCTCTTTGGCAAAATGCACCATCTCATCTAATGATGGGGTGATCAAGCCGCTGAGGCCGATGATATCTACATCCTGTTTCTTTGCTTCTTCTATAATTTTTTGTGCAGGCACCATCACCCCGAGATCGATGATCTCAAAGTTATTACAGGCCAATACCACGCCCACAATGTTTTTGCCAATATCGTGCACGTCGCCTTTTACGGTAGCCATCAGTACTTTGCCTGCATTTGCACGGCCGCCGCTGCTATCGCCACCGGCATCGATAATGCGTTGCTTTTCGGCTTCGATAAACGGCAGCAGGTAAGCCACCGCCTTTTTCATTACACGAGCCGATTTTACCACCTGGGGCAAAAACATTTTACCGGCACCAAACAGATCACCAACGATGTTCATGCCATCCATCAGCGGGCCTTCAATTACTTCCAGCGGGCGGGGATATTTCTGGCGGGCTTCTTCCACATCGGCATCCAGGTACTCTACAATACCTTTTACCAGAGAGTGCGACAGGCGTTCTTCAACAGAACCTTTACGCCATTCTTCATCACGCACCACTTCCTTGCCTTTGCTCTTGATAGTATCGGCAAATTCAACCAGGCGCTCGGTAGCATCGGGGCGACGGTTAAGCAATACATCCTCAACCAGTTCTAACAGGTCTTTCGGGATCTGCTCGTACACCTCCAGCATACCGGCGTTAACAATACCCATATCCAGGCCGGCTTTTATGGCATGGTAAAGGAAGGCCGAGTGCATGGCTTCGCGCACCACGTTATTACCGCGGAACGAGAAGGAAATGTTACTCACCCCACCGCTTACCTTTGCATGCGGCAGGTTTTGTTTTATCCAGCGGGTAGCCTCAATAAAGTCTACCGCGTAGTTGTTATGTTCTTCCAAACCGGTTGCAACGGTAAGGATGTTAGGGTCGAAAATAATATCCTGCGGTGGAAAGCCAACCTCATCAACCAGGATGCGATAGCTGCGTTCGCAGATCTCTTTACGGCGTTCCAGTGAATCGGCCTGGCCGGTCTCATCAAAGGCCATCACCACCGTGGCAGCACCATAGCTTAATATCTTGCGGGCATATTCTTTAAATTTTTCTTCGCCTTCTTTGAGGGAGATGGAGTTTACAATTCCCTTGCCCTGCAAACACTTTAAGCCGGCTTCCAGCACGCTCCATTTTGATGAATCGACCATGATGGGCAGTTTGGCAATATCCGGCTCGCTGGCAACCAGGTTCAGGAATTTCACCATCACGGCTTCAGAGTCGATCATCCCCTCATCCATGTTAATATCAATAACCTGGGCACCGCCTTCTACCTGCTGCAAGGCAACAGAAAGGGCTTCTTCGTAATTTTCGGCAAGGATGAGTTTAGAGAATTTTGGCGAACCGGTGATGTTGGTACGCTCACCAATGTTTACAAAGTTGGTCTCCTGCGTTAGCGTAACAGCTTCTAAGCCGCTTAGGCGCAGATAAGGCTGTATCTCCGGAATAGCACGGGGCGGATATTTCGCCGCTTTATCAGCAATACATTTGATGTGATCCGGCGTAGTACCACAACAACCGCCAACAATATTTACCAGACCAGCTTTTATAAAGTCGTCAACCTGGTGGGCGGTTTCGTGCGGGGTTTCATCGTAGGCACCAAACTCGTTAGGCAGACCTGCGTTAGGGTAGGCTGAAATAAACACACCAGCCTTTTCAGATAACTCCTCTAAGTGCGGGCGCATTTCGCGGGCACCCAAGGCACAATTTAAACCAACCGACAATAAATTAGCATGACTAACCGAGTTCCAGAAAGCCTCAACCGTTTGGCCCGACAGGGTACGGCCCGATGCATCGGTAATCGTTCCGGAGATCATGATGCCACCTGCAGGGCGGAAAGCTGCGTAATCTTTACCGGCAGCCAAACATTCCTGTTTATATCTATCTATCGCAAATAGTGCCGCTTTGGCATTCAGTGTATCGAAAATGGTTTCAACCAGCAGTACATCCGATCCGCCATCAACCAAACCGCGTACCTGCTCATAGTAGGCCTCGGCCAGGTCATCAAAAGTAACGGCACGGTAACCCGGGTCGTTTACATCAGGTGATAACGATGCCGTACGGTTGGTGGGGCCAACCGCACCGGCCACAAAACGTGGTTTATCGGGCGTAAGAGCAGTGTATTCATCAGCAGCTTCGCGGGCAAGGCGGGCACCCTCGTAGCTTAGCTCATAACCCAGCTCTTCCATGTGATAATCTGCCAGGGAAATGCGCTGGGTGCTGAAAGTATTGGTTTCGATGATATCGGCACCGGCCTCCAGGTACTCTTTGTGTATAGCTTTAATTACATCCGGGCGGGTAAGGTTCAACAGGTCGTTGTTGCCCTTAAGGTCTGACGGATGATCACGGAAACGCTCCCCACGAAAATCAGCTTCCGTTAGTTCGTACCGCTGTATCATGGTGCCCATTGCCCCGTCAATTACCAGGATGCGTTTCTGTAGTTCTTTTCTAATGTCCATTTTTCGGTATCAAGTAGCGAGTATCAAGTAGCAAGTACCGCATGGATACCATATCATATCTTGCACAAGAAAAAATCCTGATACTTGATACTAATTACTTGATACTACGTAGACTTATTTCGAAAAGTCGGGGTGTTAACGGTTGACTTTCACTTATCTGTCCCGGGCAGTATTGCTGATCCGGGTAGAATGTAGCACCTTGTTAAGTAACAGGTTGCTAAGACATCGCAGGGTCTAATCCCTCCGTCTTTCTCCATAAGCAGTGCAAAGATGAATAATAATGTTGTAAAGTGCAAATGAAACGGGGTTGCATCTCACAACTATGTTCACGTTCGTGCTCCGAATCCTCATGAACGTAAAAGGCAGCCCGATGGCTGCCTCTTTTGTTATTTTTTGCTGAACTTAACCTGGAACAGCTTATCCCATTTTTTGCCGGTAACAAAGATGCGCTTGGTGGCTTTGTCATAAGCGATGCCGTTAAGCACATTGGCCTCAATGTTACGCTTGCTTGCCGGGTACATATCAGCCATGTTAGCACGCTGCAATACCGCACCTGTTTTTGGGTCTATCACCAGGATGTTTTCTGTGTTGTATACGTTGGCATAGATCTTACCATCAATATATTCCAACTCGTTGATCTCGTTAACAGGCCCTTTATCATCATAAACATCAATATAGCCGGTTTGCTGATAAGTGTCCTTATTCAGGAACCAGATGCGGTTGGTGCTATCATCCATGTAGATCTTATTACCATCGTAGGTCATGCCCCAGCCTTCAACACCCACGTTGTTATTAAAGGTGTTTTTCAGATCAAACGTCTTGCGGTCAAAAACGTAGCCTATCTTTTCTTTCCAGGTAAGCATCATTATCTTATCGCCGATAACCACAATTCCTTCGCCAAATACTTTAGGGTCGATCATTTTCTGCTGAACAATTTTGCCACTTGGCAGGGTCGTTTTTACCAATTTAGACTGGCCATCGGCCGGCACACCGGCTGGAGGTTGGGCATAACCACCGCTGCTTTCATAAAAGCCGTTGTTGTCATATATCAAGCCTTCGGTGTAAAGACTGGTATCATGCGGAAAAACCTTTTCTACGGTAAACGTCAGTTCCTCGGGTGCTTTGGCCGGTAGTAACACGATGTTGGTTGTAACATCTTGTGCGGCAGAACCGGGTTGGTAAACCTTGGCAGTGATGGTGCGTGCGCCTAAGCTAAGGCTATCTGTTTTTAGCGTAACGCCGGTCTGGTCTTTTTTTGAACCGATGCGGGTGCTATCAACCAGGTACACCACAGAATCAACTTTTGCATCCTTCGGGAAATTTACCTTTATCTCAACCTGCTGACCGGCTTTGTAAGTGGTGCCGGCATCGGGGCTAACGGTAAGGTCTTGCTGGGCATTATCTGTATCAGTATGGCAGCCGTAAGCAAGCAAAGAACCCGCAAAGGCCAAAAGCACTAATTTTTTATCCATTTTTTGTTAGGTGGCAGAAGGCCAAAAGGCATCTTCGATATGTTTTATGGTATGGGTATTATTACGGTTAAAAAGCACAGATATTATATCAAACCTCACTTCTCCGTTATGGTTCATTAAATAAATGTATTCGTCGGCAGCTTGAGCCAGTAAGTTCTGCTTACGGGTATCAACAAAATCCTCGGGCAGGCCAAATCCTGTGCCGCTGCGCGCTTTTACTTCGGTAAATATAATCACCTTGTTTTTATAAGCAATAAGATCTATCTCTGCTTTGCCGAAAACCCAGTTCTCATCCAATATCTCATACCCCGAAGCTTCTAAAAACGCTTTGGCAAGTGTTTCGCCCTGTTTGCCGAGATCGTTGTGGGTTGCCATTAGTCAGCGATATTACGGAATAAAAATAATACGTAAAGGACGATGCCTATGCCTATCGCCAAATGAATTAAACTTCCAATAAACAAACCCCAACTCAGGTTTTTCAGTTCTTTATGTTGGTGCCTACTCAACACTTTAAGACTTATACCAAGGATTAGAAAAAGCAGTATTATAAATGGAGGTGTTATTATCTCAGGATGTTCCCTCGCAAGCCAAATACCTATAGCTTCTATAATGAGAGAAAGGATTAGGTAAGTGTATTTCATTCATTTCAATATAACCGAACCAAGATAATCAGATATATGCTTTTCTACCTTTTTCATGTGCATGTACTGGTTCAGCAGAATTTCCTGGTCGGCGGCTTCTGTGGTGGTTTGCAGTTGCTTGCGCAGGCTCTCCAGTATCTTGCCAACCTTTTGCTTTTTAAGGTGAAAGATAGCCCCAAGGATGGTTGCCTTCATGTTGGCCTGTTCATCGGGCACGAAGATCTTGTGCATCTCCAGCCAGTTTTCGCTTAGCATGTACTTGTTGGCTAACAGGTTAACAGTAAGGTCGACCAGGTTTTTATCCTGCGAATGAATGAAGAACTGTTCATCGGGCAGCACGCCGTTCTCTACTTCCTGGCGGTAAATTTCTAAAAATTCCTTGCAAACTGGCTGCTCAAATTCAACATCACTCAACTCGGCCACCATAAACGGGCCGATGTAAGTATTGGCAATGCCATCCCAGTCTATCATTTTGTTACCGTACAGCAACAACAGGCGGATGATCTCTTTTTCCTGCGTGTCAGATTCCTTTTCGGGCTTTGGTGCAGCTTCGGCAACATCGGGTTGTTCGCCAAATAAGGCAGCATCTTCCGGGGATAGTTCAGGGCGATAGGTAGTGGTCTTTTCGCTTTTCTCGTGATCCTTTTTGGCCTTGGCCTGGCGCATCTTGTTCAGCTCTGATAGCAGTGCGCGCTCATCTATCTGTAGCTGCATACTGCACTCCTTGATAAACACCGATGCCTTTATAGAATCAGGTATTTTAGAGATGCTCTCAACTATCTCGCGTATAACGGTAGCTTTTTTAATCGGATCATTACCGGCATCCTTAAGCAGGATATCGGTTTTATAGAGGATGAAATCTTTTTTATTATCCTCAATATGCTTCTTGAAAACGCTGGTGCCAAACTGCTGCACAAACGAATCCGGGTCGTGTCCATCAGGGAAGAGCACTACTTTTACATTAAGCCCTTCTTCCAATATCATATCCAGCCCGCGGAGGGATGCCTTAATACCCGCCGCATCCCCATCGTATAAAATGGTGATATTTTTGGTGAGGCGACCGATAAGGCGAATCTGCTCAACAGTAAGTGAAGTTCCGGATGAGGCAACTACGTTCTCGATACCGGCCTGGTGCACGGATATCACGTCGGCATAGCCCTCTACCAGGTAGCAGTTATCCTCGTCGCGAATGGCACGCTTGGCAAAATAGAGGCCATATAGTACGTTTGACTTATGGTAGATCTCAGACTCGGGCGAGTTAACGTATTTTGGTACGTTCTTGTCTTTTTTTAGTGTACGCCCCCCAAACGCAATAATCCTGCCTGTAAAGCTATGGATAGGGAACATTACGCGGCCGCGGTAACGGTCGTACAAACTGCCGTTGTCACGTTTAACAGATAGCCCGCTATCAACTAAAAACTCTTCCTGGTAGCCTTCTTTAAGTGCCTGCCCGGTAAAAGCTTCCCACTGGTCGGGTGAGTAACCCAGCTCAAACTTTTTAATGGTCTCGGTGCTAAAGCCGCGTTCCTTAAAATAGCTTAGCCCTATGCTTTGGCCCTCATCGGTTTCCAGCAAGCTCTCGTGGAAAAACTTAGCCGCATATGCCGATACGATCATCAGGCTCTCGCGGCGGTTATCTTCCTCGCGGTTCTCTTTGCTTTCAACCGTTTCCTCTATCTCTATGCTGTACTTCTTAGCCAGCCATTTAAGCGCTTCGGGATAGGTGAATTTCTCCAGCTCCATCAAAAAGGTAACCGCGCTGCCGCCCTTACCCGATGAAAAATCTTTGAAAATGCCCTTTGCCGGCGACACCGTGAACGATGGCGTTTTCTCGTTCACAAAAGGGGAGAGGCCAATAAAGTTGGCACCGCGTTTCTTCAACTGCACAAATTCTCCTATCACCTCCACAATATCTGTGGCTTCCATTATACGGTCGATAGTTGATTTGGTGATCATGCTGCTGTTGAGGACAAAAAATTGCGGGCTACAAAAGTAGCGTTTTGGGCTTTTATAAAGATAGAAAAATATAAGTAATTGAGTTTACTCACCCCGACGTCTCTGCCATTCGGCGGATCGTCGACCCTCTCTTCGTTGTGTGAAAAGAGGGTCGTTTTTTTCTTACCCTCTTTGCGGAGCAGAGAGGGTCGCGCATCCCGGTAGCAATCGGGACGAGGTGAGTGGAACAACGCAAAGGACTCACCCGGTCTTTGCTACGCTGGACCACCCTCTCTTCGCTGCGCGAAAAGAGGGATATTTTTTCTCCGCCTCTTTGCGGAGCAGAGAGGGTCGCGCACGAAGTGTCGCGGGGTGAGTCTTCATCGTCGCATTCAGCCCCCTCTAAATCTCCCCCGAAAGGGGAGACTTTTTAAGCCACCTCTCCCCCGGAGAAAGGTTGGGGAAAGGCTGTCTAAAAAATTCTCATTGCCATTGTAGCACTCTTAAAATTTTTAACGTAAAGGATAAGTACACTATTAATAACACTAAAATGAAAAAGTACACATTTACCCTTTTAGCGCTGGCAACAGTTTTATTTTCTTCCTGTTTTAAGAACGATAATAACAACAACACCGGCTTTTACTATGATCCTTATTTTGTTGCAGAAAAAAATGGCCTTGCTGTTTATGCTGTTCCGTTCTCTGCAAAAGTTGGCACTGATTCTATACAGGTATCAGGCAGAAGCAATGATGCCGGCCTGCGCATGAATTTTAAATATACCGGCAAGGGCACTTATGCACTTACCGGTAACCAGGCAAAATATTACCAGCTTTTGGGCAAGGATACGGTAAGCCGTTACAACGTTGGTTTAGATACCAGCAGCAAAGTTCAGATTGTTGCGCTTGACTCTATCAACAAGGTTATTGGCGGAACATTTACCATTAAACTAAAACGCACGTTCCCTGCAACATCAAGCATATACCCGGATAGTGTGAAATTTACCAAAGGGCAGTTTGTTATTGCCTTGCCGAGATAATTTTTCAAGCGTGTAATACTGTTTATACTTAGAAAAGCCTCGCTCATGGCCCTGCTTAAAAGGCGGCCGAAGAGCGGGGCTTTTTTGGCAAATAATTGTATTTTTGCTGCCCGATAATACTTTTTATATGAGCCAACGTACAAAAATTAAAGCACTGCTCGAGAGCGGTAAGACAGACATTGATGTAACCGTAAAAGGATGGGTACGCACCTTCCGTAACAATCAGTTCATAGCTTTAAATGATGGCTCAACAAATAATACCCTGCAGGTTATTGTTGATTTTGAGAATACAGCCCCTGCCCTGCTTAAACGTATCACTACCGGCGCTGCCATTAGCGCTACAGGTAAACTGGTTGCCTCGTTGGGTAAAGGCCAGTCCGTAGAGGTTAAGGCTGCTACCATAGAAATTTTGGGTGATAGCGACCCGGAGAAATATCCGCTGCAGCCAAAAAAACACAGCCTGGAGTTTTTGCGTGAGATAGCCCACCTGCGTTTCCGTACCAATACGTTTGGCGCGGTGTTCCGTGTGCGTAATACGCTGGCATTTGCGGTTCACCAGTTTTTCCAGGAACGCGGTTTTATTTACCTGCATACGCCTATCATCACGGCATCTGATGCGGAGGGTGCCGGCGAAACTTTTCACGTTACCAATTTTGACATGGCCAACCCGCCAAAAACCGAGACCGGCGAGATAGACTACAAGCAGGATTTCTTTGGTCGTGCTACTAACCTGACGGTATCTGGCCAGTTAGAGGGCGAACTGGGTGCAATGGGCATGAGCGATATTTATACCTTTGGCCCTACATTCCGTGCCGAAAATTCAAATACCACACGGCACCTGGCCGAGTTCTGGATGATTGAGCCGGAGATGGCTTTCTATGATGCCAAAGATAACGCCGACCTTGCCGAAGCGTTACTGAAATATGTGATCACCTACGCGCTGGATAAGAACAAGGATGATATTGAGTTTTTAACCCAGCGTTTATTAGAGGAAGAGAAACAGAAGCCGCAGAACGAGCGTTCTGAAATGACGCTGATAGAGAAACTGCAGTTCTGCCTGGCTAATGATTTTGAGCGTTTAACGTATACCGAGGCTATCGATATCCTGAAGGAATCGACCCCGAACAAGAAAAAGAAATTCCAGTACCTGGTTGAAGGCTGGGGCACCGACCTGCAATCAGAACACGAGCGTTACCTGGTTGAGAAACACTTTAAAAAACCGGTTATCCTTACGGATTACCCAAAAGAGATCAAATCATTCTACATGCGCCAGAACGACGACGGCAAAACCGTTGCCGCTATGGATATCCTTTTCCCGGGCATCGGCGAGATAGTTGGTGGCTCGCAACGTGAGGAGCGTTTGGACAGACTGGAACAACGCATGGACGAGATAGGCATTCCTAAAGATGAGCTTTGGTGGTACCTGGATACCCGCCGTTTTGGTGGCTGCCCGCACGCAGGCTTTGGTTTGGGTTTTGAGCGTTTAGTGCTGTTTGTTACCGGCATGGGTAACATCCGCGATGTGATACCTTTCCCTCGTTTCCCTAAGAATGCTGAGTTTTAATATTGGTGGATTTCACCGATCTTGGTTGATTACATTGATAAATAATGATTTTATGATAACGCTGACCTTTATGGTCGGCGTTTTTTATTTTTGATCAATGCCAGTCATCACTCTGACAACAATCATCAATGCGCCTGTGGAGCGCTGCTTCGATATTTCCAGGGATATCGATATCCACATCGCATCTACTGTTCATACCGGTGAACGCGCAATTGCCGGCCGTACCAGCGGCTTGATAGGTTTGGGAGAAAGCGTTACCTGGCGGGCCAAACATTTTGGGATATGGCAGAACCTGACTTCAAAGATCACGGAATTTAAGTTCCCTGAGTACTTTGTTGATGAGATGGTTAATGGCGCTTTTAAAAGCTTTCGTCATGAGCACCATTTTGAGGCGAGCGGCGACAGCACCATTATGCGCGATGTGTTTGATTATCGATCACCGTTAGGGGTGTTAGGCAAGTTGGCAGATTTCCTGTTTGTTAAGCATTACATGAAAAGGCTATTAATCATCCGGAATGGGGTGATAAAAGGTGAGGCGGAGAAAATTAACAACTGACCGTCATGCCGAATTTATTTCGGTATCCCACGAGACGATCTCCAAAATCTGATCTACTCCTTGAAAGTATTTACCGCTTTTGGTTTGTTCAAGTACGCTCTTAAAAACAAAAGCATAATTCCGATCAGTACAATCAATATCATATAGCTGATGGCAAAGGTTTGCTGGTTATGGATGTTAAGTGTATTGGCCAGCAGGTAACTGAAAAAAGATGTTACAATGTAACCCCCGCCGCTGGTGATGCCGCCCGAAACACCTGCATTCTCCGGGAAGCGGGTTAGGCAGTAGGTAAAGTAGATGTTGTACATAAAACCCATTAAAAAATGCAGACTTATCACAAAGAACATGATGGCATAAATGCTGCTGAACCAGCTTGCGGTAACAAACATGGCTACAGCAAATGCAGCTTGCAATAAATTAGCCGTAGTAAGCTTCACCATAAAATTACGCGCTATCATGGATTTGCTCAACATCCCGCCCAGCAGCAATGCAATACCCGAACTTAAAGCCGCATAACCTGTAACTACCGGCGAGTAATGAAACACATTCTCAATAAAAAAAGGTGCCGACATACCAAAGATGATCGCCATGGAGTAGCTTAGGCCCAGGATAACGATGCCATAGGCAAAATCCGGTGCGGTTATCATCTTTTTGTATGTGTTTACTATCGAGCCCAAGTGGAACGGTTTTGTACGGGGTAGCGTCTCACCACTATAGCGGAGTTCCAGCAACAGCATCACAAAGGCATAGATGGCCAGGAAGTAAAAGTTTGCCCGCCAGGCAAAAGCGTGTTGCAGATATCCACCTAAAAAGGGTGCTATAACCGGAGCAGCCGACCACACTACCGACAATAAGCTGGTGTAGTGCTTTTGTTTATCGCCCTCAAACACATCGATAAATAAGGATCGCTTAGATACCATAATGATGGAAATGAGGAAGCCCTGCAATGCCCGCATCACAAATATCAGCTCGATGCTGCGGGTACTTACAATTACCAGGTTAGTGACAATAAAAGCAGCCAACGAGGCCAGGCCCAGTTTGTAACGGCCATAGCTATCTATAATGCTGCCCACAAATAATTGCGATAAACCGTAGCTGATGAGAAAGATAGTCATGGTGAGGCGCACATCAGAAACCGATGTACCCAGGTCATGCACCATTGCCGGGAACGATGGCACGTAAACATCCATCGCAAAACCCGATATAGGGATAAGGATAAATGCCAGTATCGCGCTGATGTTCCTGTTGCTATCTGTAACGCGTCTCATTTTGCTTGCTCCGTTTGGTAGAGCGGCAAAATTAGAAACTAATTTTAATGCAGGGGTATTTTAGCTTAGAGATGCACCCTTATCGTATTAATATTTCATTGGGGTGATAAAGGGAAAATAATAACTTAGGTAGCTGAAGCATTATTTTGCTGCCGCCTTAGGTGCCTGTGGGGCGTAGTCCTTATGCACAATTAAAAAGCTTGCGCGTTCTTCTTTGTGGAACGGAATATCCCAGTTACCCTGGTAAGTGATTTTTGTAGGTAATAGTTCACCGTTGAAGCGGTTAAGCTCAATATTCATCTGCACATTAAAATCAACAAACATGTTGCTGAACTTCATATCGATGTAGCGGCCCAGTATCTGGAAGGTGTTCATGTCAAAGATGGTGGTCATCTCTTTGATCATCGTATCATCATCAGCTGTGCTGGGCTTTTTTACCACTTTAAAGCGATATACAGGGATACTGTCCATGTATGTACCGCGGGCAAATTCGTAGTTGTAATACTGGCGTAACTCCGGCCCAAAGATCTCTGTTTTACCGCTGATAAAAGGTATGCCGGATATACGCCTGCCCGGAGTAAATACCAGCGCCTTTAACTTCGCCTTGTAGCCGGCGTTTTTCCCTTTGCCCGGCGCAGAAGATGCCGAACCGCTGGTAAAATCAGAATTGTAAGCATTCATAAAGATATAATCAAACATCTCTACGGTGTATAGATCGTACTTGCCATTCTTTTTCTTAACGGCGCCGGTATCCTGATTGATCAGATAGGTGGTCTGGCGTTTACCGTTCAAAAAGTCGTGCCTTATTTTACGGTAGATCTTACCGTTAACCTTGTTCTTCTTGTCGTAGGTGTAAATGCGGTTCTCGGCGGTAAAGGCGTACCGCTTCATGTTCTGAAAAGCCCTGTAAAAGCTGGTGTCGCTCACTACAGCGTCGATAAAATCCTGCGCGCGCAACCGGTGAGAAACGATGTTAACTGCAGAATCGATAACGATGGTGCGGATGGTGTCAGGATTAAAACGCTGGATCTGCTGCGCCTTTGAGGTAAAGGCAGTAATGATCAGGCAGCAGGCGATGAATATTTTTTTGTTCATGGTTTATGGATATTAGTTCATAGTGGCAGCCATTGGCTATCAGCTATAGACCATCAACCAACTAATTACCTAATTGCTTAACAGCAATGTAAGCCATCAGACCAACACTCTGTTCCAACGCACTTTCCTCAACATCAAAGGTTGGAGTATGTACTGATGAGGTTATACCCCGTGCCTCGTTACGTGTACCTAAGCGGTAAAAGCACGAATTAGCCACTTGCGAGTAATAAGCAAAATCTTCAGCGGCCATCCATATGTCCAGGTCCAGCACGTTCTCTTTACCCAAAAAATCTTCGGCAAAGCCGCGTACCTTTGCAGTGAGTTTTTCTTCGTTAATAAGGAAAGGATAACCCTTCATGATGTTAAAATCGCAGCTGCCGCCCATGCTTTCGGCAATACCTTCGGCCATTTTCTTCATCTTAACATGCGCTTCATTACGCCATTGCTCGTCCATGGTACGGAAGGTCCCTTCAAGATAAACCTCGTTAGGGATAACATTGGTTGCACCGTTGGCGATAACCTTACCAAATGATAGCACCGACGGGCTTTTAGGATCTGCAAAGCGGCTTATCACCTGTTGCAGGGCTGTTAATATGTGGGCGGTGATGATCACCGGGTCAACATTTTGTTGTGGCTGCGCGCCGTGGCCGCCTTTGCCTTTTACAGTAACATATAACTCATCCGTGCTGGCCATATATTTGCCCGCGCGGAAACCCACCTTGCCGGCATCTATCAGCGGCATAACATGCTGACCGATTACGGCTGATGGCTTCGGGTTTTCCAATACGCCTTCTTTGATCATGAGGCTGGCACCGCCCGGCAATTTTTCTTCCGCAGGTTGAAAGATGAATTTTACCGTGCCGCCAAATTCGCTTTTGATCTCCGTAAGTATTTTGGCTACACCTAACAGTGACGACGTATGTACATCATGACCACAAGCGTGCATTACGCCCTCGTTTTGCGATCTGTAGGAAACATCGTTGGCCTCTAAAATTGGCAGTGCATCCATATCTGCACGCAGGGCAACTACCTTATCTCCGGGCTTATCGCCTTTTATAAGAGCAACCAAACCCGTATCAGCCATTTTATGATATTCGATACCCAGTTCTTCCAGCTTGCGGGCTACAAAAACAGAAGTTTCCACTTCGTGGAAAGACAGCTCCGGGTGGGCGTGTAAGTGCCTGCGGTTAGCAACAACATCATCAAATATCTCTTTAGCTAATTGCTGTATCTTCTCTTTAATCATCACTGGTAGTTATTTTGGGTGGGTTTATCTTCTCCGATATGATAAATAGCGAAGTAAAATAGGCCGATAGCTGTTGCTTAAAGCGTTCGGCTTCTATCCGCGTGCGGAAATCACCTGCGCGGATCTTAAAGTTTGGCTCGCGGTAAACGATGTAAGTACGCAGCTCAGGAAATTCTTTATTGCATTTTGCCTGGGCATTAAATGCAGCAGAACGGTTTGTGCCGCTGTAGATTTGCACGCGATAGCCGTAAGACGATGAATATCGCGGAGAACCGCCTGCCTTGCCGCTATTAAGCGCAGCGCGTTTGGCAAGCAGGGTATCAAATAATGGAGGTGCTACAACCTGTACCTTTCCCCTGGTTTGCCCAAAGCTTTTTACCGATGCAGAAAGCAGTAAAAGCAAAAAGCAATATTTGATACCTGCCGGGATAGCTTTATGATCAAATATTGCTTTCTTCATAGTTATATTATTCCTTTAACCGTCATTGCGAGGAACGAAGCAATCTCCAAACTATACAGGGCAGACTTTCCTGTGTAGAGATTGCTTCGTTTCTCGCAATGACGCGTGGTTTTTATTTATTTAGCCCTCTCCTTCAGGAGAGGGTTTGGGTGAGGCTCTTAATTCTGCCCTATACCGTGGCAATTTTTGAATTTTTTGCCGCTTCCGCACGGGCAAGGATCGTTCCTGCCAATTTTTTGCTCAACCTTTACCGGGCTGGGCTTTTGTATCTCCTGCTGCATCTCCTCAACCGGTAAACCGCTTTGGTCTACCATCTCCGGTTTTGAGGTACGCATCTGGCGCATATCTGTTTTAGGGGCCGGTGCTGCTTCGCGCACTTGTTCTGGTGCCTGCTGTACGGCAATACCACCTCTGAACAGGAAGCTCATCAACTCTTTGTTCACGCTGGCAAGCATCTGGCGGAAAAGTTCGAATGCTTCAAACTTGTACACCAAAAGCGGATCCTTTTGTTCGTAAACGGCGTTTTGTACCGATTGTTTCAACTCATCCATCTCACGCAGGTGCTCTTTCCAAGCATCGTCTATCAATGAAAGGGTTACGTTTTTCTCAAAAGATTTAAATACTTCCTGGCCGTGGTTCTCTACCGCTTTTTTCAACGGTACAGCTACCTGCATGCCATGTACGCCATCAGTAAACGGAACAACAATGTTCTCTACATACTGGCCGCGGGTATCGTAAACATCTTTTATAACCGGGTAAGCTTGCTGCGCTACGGCTTCGGCTTTGCGTTTGTAAAACTCGCTTACCTCAATAAAGGTGCTATCAACCAGCTTTGGCAGCGGGGTGTTGGCAAACTCTTCGGCAGTGATCTCGGTATCAACAGAGAAGATACGGATGATCTCTAACTGGAAGCCTTCAAAATTGTTGCTCTCTTTATATTCGGTTACGATATCCTCAATAACATCGAAAATGGTGTTGCTGATATCTACATCCAAACGATCACCAAACAGTGCGTTCTTACGTTTTGCGTAGATAACGGTACGCTGTGAGTTCATCACGTCGTCATACTCAAGCAAACGCTTACGGATACCGAAGTTGTTCTCTTCCACTTTCTTCTGTGCACGCTCAATAGATTTTGAGATCATGGAGTGTTGGATCACTTCACCTTCCTCAATACCCATACGTACCATCAGGTTAGAGATACGCTCTGAACCAAATAAACGCATCAGGTTATCCTCAAGCGATACAAAGAACTGCGAAGAACCGGTATCACCCTGGCGACCAGCACGACCGCGCAACTGCCTGTCAACACGGCGCGACTCATGGCGCTCCGTACCGATGATGGCTAAACCGCCGGCCTCTTTAACACCTGTGCCCAATTTAATATCCGTACCACGGCCCGCCATGTTGGTAGCAATGGTTACCGTGCCGGCTTTACCAGCTTCGGCAACAATGTCTGCCTCCTTCTGGTGAAGTTTAGCGTTCAGTACGTTATGTTTAATACCACGAAGTTTAAGCATGCGGCTCAGTAATTCTGAGATCTCTACCGATGTAGTACCCACCAACACCGGGCGACCGGCCTTGGTCAATTCTTCTATCTCGGCAGCAACCGCATTGTATTTCTCACGTACGGTACGGTAAACAAGGTCTTGCCTGTCTTCGCGGGCAGTTGGGGTATTGGTTGGTATCTCTACCACATCCAGTTTATAGATCTGCCATAACTCGCCTGCTTCAGTAACTGCAGTACCGGTCATACCGCAAAGTTTGTGGTACATCCTGAAGTAGTTTTGCAGGGTAACGGTAGCAAATGTTTGGGTAGCATCCTCAACCTTAACATTCTCTTTAGCCTCAATAGCCTGGTGCAAGCCATCAGAGTAACGGCGGCCATCCAATACACGGCCTGTTTGCTCGTCAACTATCTTAACCTTGCCATCATCAAGAATATACTCGGTGTCTTTTTCAAATAAAGTGTAAGCTTTAAGCAATTGATTAACAGAGTGGATACGTTCTGATTTGATGGAGAAGTCGCGCATCAATTCATCTTTCCTTGCCAGTTTTTCGTCGGCTGGCAGGTCTGATTTTTCGATCTTGGCTATCTCTGTACCCACATCCGGCATTACAAAGAAATTTGGATCCTCGCCTGACGCGGTGATCAACTCGATACCTTTTTCTGATAACTCTACCGAATTGCTTTTCTCATCAATGATAAAGAACAATTCAGAATCAACCTTAGGCATTTCCTTGCCCTGGTCCTGCATGTAATAGTTCTCAGTTTTTTGGAGCACGGTACGGTTAGCACCCTCGCTCAGGAATTTGATCAAAGCTTTGTTCTTCGGTAACGCACGGTGTGCACGTATCAAAGCTAAACCACCATCATCAACACCAGTTTTGCCTTCATTGATGGCTTTTTTAGCCTCGTTCAATACGGTATTTACGTAAGCTTTTTGAGCGTTAACCAAACGCTCTATGCGTGGTTTCAGTTCATAAAACTCATGCTCGTCACCACGCGGGATAGGGCCGGAGATGATCAATGGGGTACGGGCATCATCTACTAATACGGAGTCAACCTCATCCACCATGGCATAATGCAGCTTGCGCTGTACCAATTCTTCAGGGCTACGTGTCATGTTGTCACGCAGGTAATCAAAACCAAACTCGTTGTTGGTACCAAAAGTAATATCGGCCAAATAAGCCTGGCGGCGCTCTTCAGAGTTTGGCTCGTGTTTATCAATACAATCAACAGATAAACCGTGGAATTCATACAACGGGCCCATCCATTCGCTATCACGGCGGGCAAGGTAATCGTTCACGGTTACAATATGTACACCCTGGCCGGCCAATGCGTTAAGGTATGCAGGTAGCGTAGCTACCAATGTTTTACCTTCACCCGTTGCCATCTCGGCAATTTTACCCTGGTGCAATACAATACCGCCTATCAGCTGCACATCATAGTGTACCATGTTCCAGGTAACCTCATTGCCTGCAGCAAGCCAGGTATTATGGTGTATGGCTTTATCGCCTTTTATAATAACGTTGTTTTTGCGCGAAGCCAACTGGCGGTCAAACTCGGTAGCAGTAACCTCAATGGTTGGGCTGCCGCTAAAACGGCGGGCAGTTTCTTTAACCACAGCAAAAGCTTCAGGAAGGATGTTTATTAATATCTCTTCCAGCTCTTTATTACGGTCTTTTTCCAGCTTATCTAATTGGGTAAACAAGTTTACTTTCTCGTTTACATCCATACCTGGCTCGTTCTCGGTACGGTCTTTAATAGCTTTTATCTCGCTATCGATGCCGGAAAGCCCGGTGGCAATGGTCTCTTTAAATTCTATGGTTTTAGCCCGAAGGTCATCGTTGCTCAATTGGTCAAGCTTGGCATAAGCAGCCTTTATTTTCTCAACTATAGGCGTTATCCCTTTAACATCACGCTCCGATTTACTTCCAAAAAGCTTACTGAAAAAATCTAACATATCAATTTATATATGGTGCACCCAACTCAACAATTAAGCCAATGCAATTATAAAGTCATTTTGACAGGCAAAGGTAAGAAAATAGTATCAAGTAGCAGGTATCAAGTAGTAAGTACAGCGCCCGGTTGACATAAAAACTCATGATACCTGATACTAAATACTTGATACTACCCAAAATGTTATCTTTGCCCGCATGAATATCCTGATCCTTGGTTCGGGTGGAAGGGAAAGTGCCTTCGCCTGGAAGATTGCCCAAAGCCCCAAATGCACCAACCTTTACATTGCCCCGGGCAATGCAGGCACCGGCGCTTACGGCACCAATGTAAACCTAAAGGTTACAGATTTTGAAGGTATTAAGGCCTTTGCTTTGGCAAATGATATTAACCTGGTGCTGGTTGGCCCCGAGGAGCCGCTGGTAAAAGGTATTCATGATTTCTTTTTGGCTGATGAGCAGTTGAAAAATATCCCTGTTGTTGGCCCGCAACAAGAGGCGGCGCAGCTGGAGGGCAGTAAGGATTTCTCTAAAGAATTTATGCAGCGTAACGGTGTACCTACCGCTGCATCAAAAACCTTTACCCGCGATACCTTGCAGGAAGGCATGGATTACCTGGCAACTGCAGGCCTCCCCATCGTTTTAAAAGCCGACGGACTTGCCGCAGGCAAAGGTGTACTGATATGCCTAAGCCTTGAAGAAGCAAAACAGGAACTGAACGCTATGCTTGCCGAAGCCAAATTTGGCGATGCCAGCTCAAAGGTGGTGGTAGAACAGTTTCTACAGGGCATAGAGCTTTCGGTTTTTGTAATGACGGATGGTAACAGCTACAAAATTTTACCTGAAGCTAAAGATTACAAACGCATAGGCGAGGGCGATACCGGCTTAAACACGGGCGGCATGGGTTCTATTTCGCCCGTACCATTTGCCGACGAAGCATTTATGCAAAAGGTTGAGCAAAGGGTGATCATCCCAACTATTGATGGGTTAAAAAAGGAGGGCATTCCTTATAAAGGCTTCATCTTTATCGGCCTGATGAATACCCACGGTGAGCCATGGGTTATTGAATACAACTGCCGTATGGGTGACCCTGAAACAGAAAGCGTAATGCTGCGTATTGAAAGTGACTTTGTTGATCTGCTGGAAGGAGTGGCCGAAGGTAACCTGCACGAGAAGGAATTGATCATTTCTACCAAAACTGCTGCTACGGTAGTTTGCGTAGCTGGTGGTTATCCTGGCGAATATCTAAAAAATAAAGCCATAGCAGGTATTGAGAACGTTCGCGACTCGCATGTTTTCCATGCCGGCACCACGCAGGTTGGCGATGAAGTACAGGCAACAGGTGGACGTGTGTTAGCTGTAAGCAGCTTGCAGGATGATATGTTTAACGCGCTGCAACAAGCCACAGCCGACGCTGCACGTATCTATTACGATGGCGTTTATTTCAGGAAAGATATCGGCTTTGATCTGCTTTAATTTACAGGCCGTAAGTCGGGTGCCCGATAGCCCGAAAGACGAATAAACAATAGACCGGAAGTCAAAACGACGAAAAGTCTGTAAGATGAAATCAAAAGAGAAAGTCCGAAAGTTTTAGCTGATAAGCTTCTACTTTCGGACTTCTGTCTTTTCGGACTATCCGACTAAAGACTATATCTTACCGAATATCTCTGCCAGTTTATTTTCCAGGTCCTGGCCGGTAAGGTTTTTAGCGATGATCTTACCATTAGGGTCTATCAGGAAGTTTTGCGGAATGGCACGCACTGCATACAGATCTGCAGTTTTACTTTTCCAGAATTGCAGGTCTGATACCTGTGTCCAGGTCAAACCATCTTTGTGGATAGCACCCAACCAAGCAGCTTTAGCGTCAGGCCTGTCTAACGATACACCTAAGATGGTAAAGTTTTTGCCTTTGTATTTATTGAAGGCCTTAACCACATTGGGATTTTCGTGACGGCATGGGCCGCACCATGATGCCCAGAAATCAACCAATAAATACTTTCCGCGGAATGATGATAAAGCAACTGTTTTGCCTGCTGTATCAGCCTCGGCAAACTCAGGCGCTGTAGCACCAAGTGCAACGTTTTTCAATTTTGGCAATAGCTCTCCAAATTGTTTGCCGCTTTCGGTAGCTTTTAATGCCGGAGACAAGCCACCGTATAATTCTGCAAGCTCAGGGTAGTCTGCACTGTAAGCATAAGATTGCAATGCACTTAAGGCAAGGTAAGAGTCAGGATGCGTTTTAATGAATTTTTTGTTGATGGCAGATTCCTGCTTTTCAATCGCCTTTTCCTCTTTGGTTACAGCTTCTTTTTGCGCATCGGTAATCGCATTCTTTTGTTTTTCTTCAAGGGCCGTGTAAGCATCGTTAACAGGTTTCAGGGAAGCTTGTAACTCTGCACTCTCTTTGTTAGTTTTTGTACCGGTTATCAATGCATTTGCCAATGTATCCGGCGACATAACCGTAATGGTACCTGCTTCCACGAAGATCGGATGATAATCTTTCGATTTACGCATGCCATCCCCCTTTTGGTTAAGGATAAGATACCCGCTCATTGGTACCGCACCGGCATCACCTGTAAAGGTAAACTGGCCGTTATTAACAATCGTAGAGTCAATGGCTATCTTGCCATCTTTGCGGTATTGCAGATATGCTTTAGCCGGGGCGTTTATTTTACCCAATTTACCCTGTATAGTAAATTTGCCGGTTTGGGCAAAAGCAAGGGTAGGTAATATGGCAACTGCACTTAAAAGTAGTTTTTTCATTGTTAGTAAAGTTAGGACTGCAATATGCGGCTAAAACCGCATAAATCAAATCTTGCCGAGATATTTCTCTAAAGCGGCATCCAGGTCATCGCCCCGTAGGTCCCTGGCTACGATCTTGCCTTGCGGGTCTATCAGGAAGTTCGCCGGGATAGACTGCACGTTATAAAGCTTTGCGGCCAGGTTGTTCCAGTATTGCAGGTCTGATACCTGTGTCCAGGTTAGGCCATCATTTTTAATAGCTGCCAGCCAATCTGCCCTGCCTGTATTTTTATCGAGCGATACGCCCAGCACAGTGAAGTTTTTGCCTTTGTATTTATTATAAAGCTTAACCACGTTAGGGTTTTCCTGGCGGCACGGAGGACACCAAGATGCCCAGAAATCAAGCAACACGTATTTCCCTTTAAAAGATGACAGGCTTACAGGTTTGCCGTTCACATCATTTTGTGTGAAATCCGGCGCTGTTGCGCCAATGGCGGTAACCTTAAGGCCATCAAGTCCGGCTTTCATTGCGCGGCCGCCGTCAGAAACTTTCAATTTATCAGAAAGACCGTTGTACAGCGGCTCCAGGTCATTTACATCCGGTGAAGGGCCACCATAGCTGGATAGTGCCAGCAAGCTTAAATAGCTGTCAGGATGAGTGGTTATGAAATTTTTAAGTATACCTTTTTGTTCGGCCTGCAAGGCTTTGTATTTAACCTGCATGGCGTTTTGAAAGGCCGGTGAGCGTTGTTGTTCGGGCGATGCTTTCTTAGCTTCGGCTGTCAGTGCACGGGCTTTGTCGGTGATTGTCTGCAGCTGTCCTTTTAGTGTTTTGTTATCTACATTGAGCTGCGAGCCGGTTATATCTGCTTTGGCTGCTGAGTCTTTGATGGCGATATTCATGTTACCCTGCTCCAGGAAAAACGCCAGGCCATCTGCGGAGGTAGATGGGCGACCGTCCGGGAAATTGATATCAACGTATTTGCCGAAGCCGAGATTCTTTCTGTCTAAAAACAGGGTGGCGGTAACAGGTTCTGCAACAGCGCCTTTAAAGGTGAAATCGCCGTTAGTTACGGTTGATGAATCGGTAACGTTGTTTGAGCCTACGTTATAAACCAGGTAAACTTTGGTTGGCGTAGTGGCATTGGCAACCTTGCCTTTTATAGAGAAATCTTTTGCGGTTTGGGCGAAAGAAAGTACAGGCAGCAATGCCAGGACGGGGAACAATAGTTTTTTCATTAATTTACTAAAGTACTAATAACGTGTAAAAGGCTGGTTAATTGCCGTTTAATTTAACTTTTGATAGGTGCGCCACCAAAGATCGGGCATCTCGCCGGATGTGGCCGTGCGGTAGTCTTCATAACGGCAGGGCACCAGATGGAAACGCTCGTTTTTAGAGCCACCTGTAGGGTATGGTACCTGCATCCACCAGCGGTCGCTTTTTTTGCTTTTCACAAATACCAGTTCGTGGTCATCATGCTTTAAGCTTGTTTTGTAGATGAGGTATTGCGATTTAGGGTTAAGCGGGAAATCCTTTTTGCGGTTATAAAAGCCATCGATAAAATACCATACCATCTGCGAGAGTAACATGGCTGTTTGCCCGTTGGTATCGTAAGCAGGATTAAATTCGTAAAAGCCGATCGAACTTAGTTTATCGCTAAACCCGGCGTACCTGCAGATCTGGCAGGCTTCCTCGCCGTAAAAACCGTTAGGTTTGGCATTCGCATTGGCCGCAGCATCAGATGAGCGTATAGCGCTTACATCAAAGCTTAGCATGTTCGCATTGCGGATAATGGGTTCTGCTACCGCAATATTTTGGGTTAACTCGCCAAGGCGGTGTACATCAAAATAAAGTTTATCCATTACCCGCAAACTATCCTGGCTGGCAAAATAGGTTTGATAACCCATATTGCTATAGTTGAACAAATAGTTAGGTTCGTGCAGGAAGATTTTGCTGAGGTAAGATGCAGATGTGGCCTCGATGGTTTCCGGATGAGCATCGTCCTCCAGGTCGAACTGTGAATCTACTACCAGCAGGTCAACCTTTTGTTCAAGATGCTCGTAGCCCAGGTATTGCGCGTAGGTAAGATCTTGCCCGCCGCCAATGATCACGGGAACAATATCTTTTTTCATCAACTCCTCAACCACGGTCTTTAAGGCGTAGTAGGTATCAACCACAGTTTCGCCGCGGGTGATATTGCCGAGGTCTACTATTTTGGTATTATAGCTCCCCTCATGAAGCTGGTAAAGTTTCTCGCGCACATAATCGGGTGCGAGGGCGCAACCTGGGTTATTTATAGCGTTACGATCATCAAGCACACCAATAATTGCAATATCAACCTTATCTTCCATCGATGGGAAATCAACAGAGTAGTGCTCTATCTTACTACCCAACTGGCTGGTGAAATAACCGTTCTTAGGCGTTATCTTTTTAATATCGATGGGTGAAAAAAAATCAGCTAAGGACATATTGTTTTTGATGTGCAGGTGTGCAGATATGCAAATATGCAGATTTTGGTTGATGTTGAACCATCATTCGTTTTTCAATTTGCACTTATGCCCATACTCATATCCGCACATTTACTCTACTTTTGTGCACCTTTACATTTTCAAATCTTCAAAATATAACATGATACTTGTAACCGGGGCAACGGGTTTTTTAGGTGCAGAAGTTGCAAAGGAGTTGGTGCTTCGGGGTAACCTTATCAGGTGCAGCAAAAGAGCTTCATCAAAGTTACCGGTGCTGTTGCAACCTTACAGCAATAAGATAGAATGGGTAACTGCCGACCTGATGGATGCCGATGCACTTGAGGAGGCCCTTGAAGGCGTTACACATGTATACAATTGCGCTGCGTTTGTGTCGCTGAAGGCGGCTGATAAGGATGCCATGATCCGCACAAATGTTACCGGCACGGCCAACCTGGTTGATCTTTGCAATTACCGAGGTATCCGTGTGGTGCATACCAGTTCGGTAGCAGCAGTAGGGGAAGCGCCTGCCGGTGAGCAGATCACTGAAAAACATCACCTCGACCCAACAACAGAAACGGATGGTTACGCCATTTCTAAACTTGAGAGTGAGATGGAAGTTTGGCGAGGCATTGCCGAAGGTTTGGATGCCGTAATTGTTAACCCAACCATTATAATTGGAGCCAGTGCGGGCACTGCAGGTAGCGGACAAATATTTGAGACCGTGCGCAAAGGCCTCAAATATTACACGCAGGGAACCATGGGCTTTGTAGATGTGCAGGACGTTGCCAAGTGTATGATAGCCCTGATGGAAAGCGACATCAGCGGCGAGCGCTATATTATTAACGGAGAGAACAGGGCTTATAAACAGCTTTTTGAAGAGATAGCTAATTGCATGCATGTTGAAGCGCCAAGTAAACTTGCCAAACCCTGGATGATGGAAGTAGCCTGGCGGGGCGCATCTTTTTGGGGCGCGCTAACCGGCAGCGACCCGGCTATTGATAAAACCAGTGCAAAGGCGGCATCGGTAACCCGTGTTTTTGATACCAGCAAAATCAAAGAGGCTATAGGTTATCAATTCAGGCCCATCAGCGAAACCATCAAAGAAGTTTGTGCTGCACTAACTGCGCAGGCCGGGAAATAACCCGCACTAAGCAGGCTGATTTGCCGTATTGTATTTGTTGCGATACTCTACAGGAGATAAACCGGTGATCTTTTTAAATACTGCACGGAAGGCTTTGGTATCAGAATAGCCAACATCGTACATCACTTCATTCACGTTTTTGCGGCTGCTTTCCAGTTGTTTCTTTGCAGCTTCTATTTTAACGCGCTGAATATATTCTAAAGGGCTGTTGTTGGTGGCCTTTTTAAAACGGCGCTCAAAGTGGCGCTTGCCTATGGCATATTTCATAGCCAGGTCCTCAACAGAGATACGTTCGGCAATGTTGGCCTCAATAAATTCCTGCGCTTTTTTTATCGGCTCGTCCTCGTGTGTTTTTTGTCCGTTGAACATAATAAACGGCGACTGGCTCTTACGGTCTATCTCCAGGGCAAAAACCTTGGCCGCCATTATCGACATATCACGTCCGGCGTATTTCTCCACCAGGTACAAAAGCAAATTCCAGTATGATGTTGCACCGCCGCTGCTGTATAAACCTTTTTGTTCGGTAACAATACGGTCGTCAACCAGGGTAACTTTGGGGAACATCTCCCTGAATTCGTTAGCCGTACGCCAATGGCTGCTGCACTCCTTGCCATCCAACAGGCCGGTAGCAGCCAGCATAAAGGCACCAATACAAAGGCTGGCAGCTTCGGCTCCTTTATGGTGCTGTTCTATTATCCAGGGCAAAAATGCCTCGTTATGCTTAAGCGTTGTTTTAATATCGCCGGATATGGCAGGGATAATGATCAGATCGGTCTTTTTAACATCACTTATCAATGCATCCGTATGTACCGAGAATAGCCCGCCATGCAATTTCACCTCCTTTTGCAGGCCAACCAATTGAACATTAAATAATGCTGGCTTGCCGGCGGCTTCTAAAAAGTCGTTAACGCCCGTAAACATAATCCGCGGGTCGGCAATGCTGGCCAAAACAGCTTCGTTGGTTATCAGTATCGAGATGTGTTTCATGGTGGTGGGTGCCGGTTTATATTGCAAGATAGGGTTACCATTATCGCAAAACAATAGCAAGTCGTAAACAACCCCTAAAAAGTCCTTTTTACACCTTATGCTATGCCGGCAGTGCGTTTACCTTTGTACTATCAAACATAAGCGAATATGAAAAAGGTAAAATTGCAGATGCAGCTAAGTGTTGACGGCTTTGTTGCCGGGCCGAACGGTGAGATGGACTGGCTGACCTGGAATTGGGATGATGAGTTGAAGAACTATGTAGGCGAACTTACTGCTTCGATAGATACCATTATTATGGGCCGTAAACTGGCCGAAGGGTTTATCCCGGTTTGGAAGGAACGGCTTGCCGACCCTCAAATGGCCGAGTTTGCCCGCACCATGGTTGAAACGCCTAAGCATGTATTTACTAAAACACTTGACGATAGCCCCTGGGAGTTTACTGAATTAGCAACCGGCGATTTTGCAGAGGAAGTGAATAAAATTAAATCAGGTGAGGGAAAAGACATCATCGTTTACGGCGGTGCAGGTTTTGTATCGTCATTGATCAAGCATAACCTGATAGATGAGTACCACCTGTTCATTAACCCTGAGGCTATAGGCAAGGGCATGGCAATTTTTAGCTCGATTGAAGATAGACTATCATTAACTCTCGAAGAAGCCAGGCAGTTTGATTGCGGGGTTACCGTACTTCGTTATAGATCCACACAAAAATAAGTTGATGATGCGGCGGCTTGTGGTATCCATGAATTTAACGCTTAATGGCTTTATGGCCGCCAGTAATGGCGACCTGGCCTGGCATACCGATTTTTGGGATGATGAGTTAGCCCGCGCTCTCACATTGCAATTGGCCGATGCAGATACGTTGCTATTAGGCCGCAAAACGTATGAGGCAATGGCGCCTTACTGGCAAAGTATGGCACAAAATGTAAACCCGCCCAGGCTTGATGCGGATTTTAGCGATCTGATGCTTAGGCATGAGAAAGTTATATTCTCGCGCACGCTTACCCGTGCCGGTGGCTGGGGTAATTGCCGCCTGGCCAGCAGAAACTTAAGCAAAGAAATAAATAGTTTAAAAGCTGCTGATGGCAAAGAAATGCTGGTTTATGGCAGCGGCAAATTGGTAGCAACACTGGCCAAGTTAAACCTGATAGACGAATACCGCTTATGGCTGCATCCTGTGGCTATACAAAAAGGCAGGCCTTTGTTCGGAAGTTTTATCAAGGCTCCAAACATACGGTTATCGTCTTCAAAAAGGTTTCAGAATGGGGTAGTGCTGATGTGCTATCGGTCCGTTTAAAAACGGATCTTAAAATGTTCTTTTGCCTGCCCGGGATTGAAGAATACCAATCCTATCCAAAACATATCAACGGTTGCTGTTACGCTTGGGTGATTTTTGATCTCCGCCCAGGCTTTTTTCATGCCATTGCTCCAGTAAATATCATCAAATATTAACATGCTGCCTTCGTGCACTTTGGGCAGGCACCAGTTAAAATACCTGATAGTGGCATCATATTGATGGTTGCCGTCGATATAAACAAAATCAAGCGTGGGCTCTCCGTTTAACACACCCGGAAGCGTATCGTCAAAATTCCCGGTGATCACATTGATATCGTTAACGCCGGCTTCAGCAAATACATTTTTAGCTACACCTGCCGTTTGCGGGCAGCCTTCAAGCGTGTATACCCGTGCGGTTGGTGCCGCCGCTTTCAGGTACAGCGTGGTTATACCTAAACAAGTGCCCAATTCAATAATATTTTTTGGCTTTACAAATGCTGCCAGGCGATATAATAACTTAGCCAAACGTGGAGGTTTAAGCGCATTTATGGTAATGTCGCTAACTTTTTTCTGCTTATTGTTGTTTACATGTGAGCCGGCACCCAAATCGGTAACGGTTATATAGTTATCATTAATAAGTAGTTTATCGCGTTCCTGTTCAATAGTAAAGTATGCAGGTTTGTCTGTTTTATCGTAAATAACCTCGTCCACCAACTTGTAAATGAAGGGAGAGTGCAAACCATGACGGTTTTTTGACGTGAAGCGGTGCAACAGAAAATCCCTTGCAATCGTTATATTGGACATAGCCGTAAAAGTATGAAAACGTTTATTATTTTAGTATACACAGTATGATTGATCCTATTGAAATACGATCTCTTATCAGCCTGCTTGATGACCCCGATGCAGAGGTATACGAGCATGTTCAAAAAAAGTTGTTCTCATATGGTGCCGAAGCGATAGAATATTTAGAAAACGCCTTTGGCGAGGCGTTTGACCCCGTACTGCAGGAGCGTATTGCCAACCTGGTGCACGAGATACAATTTACTTCTTTAAAGAAAGATCTTGAGCTATGGTATCAAGGTGGCGCCTTTGACTTGCTACAGGGTATCCTTATTATTAACCGTTATCAATACCCTGATCTGGACGAACAAAAGGTTATTAACCAGATAGAAGCTATCAAGCGGGATATATGGATACAGATGAGCAACGAAGGCAGCCCGGTAGAACAGATAAAACTGATCAATCATATCCTTTACAGCATCCACGGGTTTAGCGGTAATACAACAAATCACCGCGATCCGCAGAATAGTTACATCAGCCAGGTATTAGAAACCAAAAAAGGTAATCAAATATCTTTAGCTATTATTTATTCTATTATTGCTCAAAAGCTTGATATTCCGGTTTATGGCGTAAATCTTCCGCAGCATTTCATATTGGCTTATCTTGATGAAAGCCGCGAGAGCGAATTTGACGGGGGCATACTTTTTTACATCAATGCCTTTAATAAAGGGATGGTGTTTGGCCGCAGGGATGTAGATATGTTTTTAAAGCAGTTGAACCTGCAATATGATAAACAATTTTATGAGCCATGCTCTAATACTGACATCATTAAGCGCGTTATCCGTAACCTCATCAGCGCTTATGAGCATTTAGGTTCATCAGAAAAGGTTGATGAGCTGAACGAGTTGCTGCAGATATTAGAATAATTCCATTCAAAAACAAAAAAGCCTCTCCGTTAGGAGAGGCCCATCTATTAAAAGATTTAAAGTAATGGCTCGTTTATGGTTCGACCGGCTCACCATGACAAAACTGTATTGTCAGTCTGAGCGTGTCGAAGACCTGTGCGTGCGATAATGGTTCGATAAGCTAACCATGTCACGCCGGCGAGGACTTATTCCTCAACCAATGAATCACCGGTTACGGTAGCTTTTATTTTTGCTTCAAGTTCGTCCGCAAGTTCGGGGTTGTCCATTATCAGCTGTTTAACTGCATCGCGGCCCTGGCCCAGGCGGGTTTCGCCATAGCTGAACCATGAGCCAGCTTTTTTGATGATGTTGTATTCCACACCCAGGTCAATGATCTCGCCGGCTTTAGAGATACCCTCGCCAAACATGATATCGAACTCTGCGACACGGAATGGAGGTGCTACTTTATTTTTAACGATCTTCACCTTAACGCGGTTACCAGATACCTCGTCGGTATCTTTAATTTGCGATATACGGCGAACATCCAAACGTACCGAAGCGTAGAATTTTAGTGCGTTACCACCGGTAGTGGTTTCAGGGTTACCAAACATTACACCGATCTTATCGCGCAACTGGTTAATAAAGATACAGCAACATCCGGTTTTGCTGATGGTACCGGTAAGCTTACGCAATGCCTGCGACATTAAACGTGCGTGCAAACCCATTTTAGAATCGCCCATTTCGCCTTCTATCTCTGCTTTTGGTACAAGGGCAGCAACAGAGTCGATAACCAGGATATCAATAGCTCCTGAGCGGATCAGGTTGTCGGCAATTTCCAAAGCCTGCTCACCGTTATCCGGCTGTGAGATCAATAGGTTCTCTACATCAACACCTAATTTTTTAGCGTAGAAACGGTCGAAAGCGTGCTCCGCATCGATAAAAGCAGCAATGCCGCCTTTCTTTTGCGACTCTGCAATGGCATGGATAGCCAACGTGGTTTTACCAGATGATTCCGGGCCATAGATCTCGATAACCCTGCCTTTTGGCAAACCATTAACACCTAAGGCAATATCAAGGCCCAATGAACCGGTAGAAATGGTTTCGGTTTGTTCAATAACCGAATCGCCCAGTTTCATAATGGTACCTTTACCGTATGATTTTTCCAGCTTATCAAGCGTAAGCTGTAGTGCTTTCAATTTATCTGTGTTGCTCATCTTAATCTAATGTGAAACAAATATAACAAAGTTTTATTAAATGCTAATTTTTTTAGTAAATATTTTTTATCGTTTTATTGTTATTGCGAGGAGCGGAGCGACGCGGCAATCTCTTCGCGTTTGTTTGCATGCGATGAGATTGCCGCGCTATCGCTCGCAATGACATATTGGTTGGGTAAACTTACCCAACCATCCCTAATCCATCAACTATTCTTATCAACACTACGTTTCTTCAACTCCTTGCTGATGCTGTTGAGCGTGCGTTTCTTTTTAGCAGCTTCTGCCTTTTTTATCCGTGCGGCTTCTGCTTTAAGAAGCGCTTTTTCTGTATTGTGCTGTTCGTAGTACTTGCAGAACCAGGTAAGCGGGCATATGTCACATTTGGGTGTCCGGGCCACGCAGATGTATCTGCCATGCAATATCAGCCAATGATGCGCAATGGACAAAGTGTTTTGCGGCAGGTTCTCAACCAGTTGTTTTTCAACGGCCAAAGGCGTTGTAGCCCTGTTGGTTAAGCCAATGCGGTTGGCCACCCTAAAAACGTGCGTATCTACCGCAATGGCCGGTGCATCAAACACAACCGAGGTGATCACATTCGCTGTTTTGCGGCCAACGCCGGGCAACTGCTGCAAGTCGGCCATATCTGATGGTACTTCGCCGTTGAACTTTTCTACCAGCATTTTGCCCAAGCCGGCCAGGTGCTTTGCCTTGTTATTGGGATAGCTTACGCTGCGGATATAATTAAATATCTCATCAGCATCAGAAGCAGCCAGGGCAAAAGCATCGGGGAAACGTTCAAATAATGCTGGGGTGACCTGGTTAATACGCTTATCAGTACACTGAGCAGATAGCACTACGGCAACAAGCAGCTGATAGGGATTATTATAATGCAGTTCGGTAACGGCGTTGGGTTGGTTCTTTGAGAAATATTCTACAAAATGCTTGTAGCGTTCTTTTTTTAGCATTTGGTTAGTTCAATGGTTCATTAGTTGAGTTGTTCATTAGTACTGAGCATTTGTAGAACAACAAACCGCACGTAAAATTATCAAACTATTCACCAATAAACTAATGAACCTGTGAACAAATGAACCCTATATAAAATAGAAAGGTTCATACCTCAAAAGTAAGATATCGCTATCCGTGTTTTGAACTATGAACCAGTTACGTGGTTTGCGTACTAATTAACGCAGGCTTTTTGAATAATCAAGTATCTTATGAATGGTCTGCGGATTCGGCTTTTTCTTCAGAAGATCAAGTTCCGCCCGGATAGAGTGATAAAATATCACATCGTCCGCTTCTAAATTTTCATGTAGATCAGATTCTTTCACCTGTGCTTTATTAGTGAACGCATTAAGTGTTGATGTAAAGGTTTCACCCATAAGCTTTTTAAGTTTATAATTATAAAATTAACGATAGTTTTTCACTAATATTTTAGAAAGATGAAAATTAAATGAAATTTTTTTCATGTTGGCTTTTGCCTCTCCAAAATCGTTTAAACTAACATCCATTAAACTAAAAAGCCCCCGATATATTATATATCGGAGGCTTTTATTTTGTAAAATATTTTAGTTTAACGAAAAGTGAACAAACCTGTCGTTAACAAACTAATTTTTTAAGCTCAGTTCTTTATTCTGCATCATTTTACGCAGGTTGTTTAAGGCATAGCGCATACGGCCAAGAGCGGTATTGATACTCACATCAGTAACATCGGCTATTTCTTTAAAGCTCATATCACCAAAGTGACGCATAATTAAAACCTCCTTTTGCTCAGCAGGTAAAAGTTGTATCAAAGCTTTAAGATCTTTGTGCGTTTGCTCGCGAACCATGCGGTCTTCGGCACTTTCGTCATAATGGCCAAGCACTTCAAAGATGTCAAAGTCGTCGCCGCCGCTAACCATCGGCGCACGTTTTTCACGGCGGAAATGGTCAATAACCAGGTTATGGCCAATGCGGGTAACCCACGGTAAAAACTTGCCCTCCTCGTTGTATTTGCCGGCCTTTAGGGTGTTAATTACTTTGATAAAAGTATCTTGGAAGATATCCTCGGCAAGCGCCTCGTCTTTAACCAGTAAGTAAATAGAAGTGTAAATTTTGGCCTGGTAACGGCGTATCAACTCAACAAGCCCTGCTTCTTCGCCGCCAATATAGAGATGGATTAGATCCTGATCACTTTTCAATTGAAAATCCATAGAATTACTACTGATAAACTAAATTAAATTCTTGTTCGTTATTAACTTAATAAAAGTAGAGTTCTATCTATAGCGTTCGTTTTAGGGGGTGAATCAAATAATCTATCCTCAAATATAATCATCTTAAAAAATAAAAGCAAATATTTTTTAGCAGGGAGAGTTGCGTTTTGCCAAATATTGTTTGCTTGCCATTAATTAAGCATTTAAATAACTGCTTAATAATCATATTCAAAACCTAAACTCATTTGCAAAAGGCTAAAAATTTTAGGATTTTTGCAGTCTCAAAAAGTTGATGGTTGATAGATCATAGTTCATAACAAAAACTATCTGTTAGACTACATGTTTTCTTTGAGGTTTAACGCACCATGCAAATTTCTGCCATGATCTATCAACCATCAACTACGAACTAAAAATTATGATCAAAGAAGCAGATAAAGATCCGCAGAAACATATAATCATAAAAGGTGCAAGGGTTCATAATCTTAAGAACCTTGATGTAGCCATACCCAAAAATAAACTGGTGGTGGTAACCGGTATGTCGGGTTCCGGCAAATCGTCATTGGCATTTGATACGCTCTACGCCGAAGGCCAGCGCCGTTACGTGGAGAGCTTATCATCATACGCACGCCAGTTTTTGGGCCGTATGAACAAGCCCGACGTTGACTACATAAAAGGTATAGCGCCCGCAATTGCCATTGAGCAAAAAGTGATCACCAGCAACCCGCGCTCTACGGTAGGTACATCAACCGAGATATACGATTATTTAAAATTACTGTTCTCTCGTATAGGTAAAACTATTTCGCCCGTATCAGGCGGGGTGGTAAAACGCGATACGGTTACCGATGTAGTGAATTTTATTTCGGCCTTGCCTGATGAAACACAAGTAACTATCCTATGTCCGCTGCATCCTCACAATAACCGAAGCCTTAAAGAGGAACTGGCTGTGTTGATGCAAAAAGGCTTTGTGCGGGTGGAGTTAGACGGTAAGTTAGCTCGTATTGAAAGCCTGCTCGAGGACGAAAGCATTGCTGCCGATACGGAGGTTAAGGAAAAGAAAAAGAAAAAAGCCAGTGCAGACCATGAACAGTCTGACGGTTATAATGAGCACGTGCGCATTGTGATCGATCGTGTTACCAAAAACATGGAAGACGAAACGATCAGCCGTTTGGCAGATTCTGTACAAACGGCCTTTTTTGAAGGTAAAGGCGATTGCTACGTGAGATATAATCAAGCCTCGAACGACGGGGGAGATTTAGAGGGAGCTTCTGAAACCGAACGTTTCTTCTGCGACCGCTTTGAACTTGACGGGATGCGTTTTGAAGAGCCTACGCCAAACTTCTTCAGCTTTAACAACCCGTATGGTGCTTGTAAACGCTGCGAGGGCTACGGCAAGGTGATAGGGATTGATGAGGACCTGGTTATACCCGATAAAAGCAAGACCGTATACGAAGGCGCAATTGCCCCTTGGCGCGGCGAGAAGATGCGCGAGTGGAACGATGTGCTGGTTAAAAATGCCCTTAAGTTCGACTTCCCGATACACCGCCAGTATAACCAGCTAACAGAAAAGGAGCAGCGTTTACTGTGGACAGGTAACCAGTACTTTCGCGGGCTTGATGCTTTTTTCAAAGAGATGGAGGAGCAGACCTACAAGATCCAGTACCGTGTTCTATTATCACGCTACCGCGGAAAAACTACCTGCCCCGAGTGTAAAGGTAGCCGACTGCGCAAGGATGCTTCTTATGTGAAGATAGATGGCAGATCAATAACCGATGTGGTGCTGATGCCACTTGATACCGCTTCTGAATTTTTTAGTACGCTGAAACTTAACGAAACGGAAGAAAAAATTGGTAAACGCCTGTTGATGGAGATAACCAGTCGCCTGCGTTTCCTTAACGATGTGGGTTTGAGCTATCTGACGTTGAACCGCTTATCTAACACGTTGTCGGGCGGAGAATCACAGCGTATCAACCTGGCAACCTCGTTAGGTAGTAGCTTGGTTGGTTCGGTTTACGTATTGGATGAGCCAAGCATTGGCTTACACCCGCGCGATACCGAAAGGTTGATCTCCGTTTTACGTTCGCTGCGCGATGTAGGTAACACGGTGTTGGTGGTAGAACACGAGGAAGAGATAATGAAAGCCGCCGACCATATTATCGATATTGGCCCGGAAGCAGGGACCCATGGAGGTAACCTCATATTCACCGGTACGTACGACCAGATCATTGTTGATGACGACAGCCTTACCGGTAAATATCTCAGTGGTCGCGAGGAGATCGCCATCCCTAAAAGCCGTCGTAAATGGCACGACTATATCGAGATAAAAGGTGCGCGCGAGAATAACTTAAAACATGCCTCGGCTAAGTTTCCGTTAGGTGTGCTTACGGTAGTTACCGGCGTATCCGGTTCGGGTAAAACCAGTTTGGTTAAACGTATTCTGGCGCCTGCACTGCAAAAAACATTAGGTAATTACACCGGCGACCAAAGCGGTTCGTTTGACAGCATTGAAGGTGATTACAATAAAATTGAACAGGTTGAATTAGTAGATCAAAACCCTATCGGTCGTTCGTCACGCTCAAACCCTGTTACCTATGTTAAAGCATGGGACGAGATCCGAAATTTATTTGCCGCACTGCCGGCGGCAAAGGCAGGCGGTTTAAAGCCTTCGGCATTCTCTTTTAACGTTGAAGGCGGCCGTTGTGATGTTTGCCAGGGCGAGGGTGAGGTGAAGATAGAGATGCAGTTTATGGCCGATATCTTTCTTACCTGCGAAGCCTGCGGTGGCAAGCGTTTTAAGCAGCACATTCTGGACATTACTTATAATGATAAGAATGTATCTGAAGTGTTGGATATGACCATAGATGAGGCCGTGGAGTTCTTCGCTAAGGAAACAAAAATACTCGCTAAGATAAAGCCACTGGTTGATGTAGGTTTGGGCTACGTTCAGTTGGGTCAATCGTCCAACACGCTATCCGGCGGCGAGGCGCAGCGCATTAAGCTCGCAAGCTTCCTGGTAAAAGGTAACAACACCCACAAAACCATGTTCATTTTTGATGAACCTACTACTGGTTTGCATTTTGCAGATATCAAAAAGCTCCTGAAATCATTTGATGCCTTGATTGAAAATGGCAACACCATCCTGGTGATTGAACATAACATGGACGTGATCAAATGTGCCGACTGGGTTATCGACATTGGCCCCGAAGGCGGCGAACGCGGCGGTAAGGTGGTTTTTGAAGGCGTACCCGAAGATCTAATCAAGAAAAAAGATAACTACACCGGTAAATTTTTGAAAGAGCGATTCGAGTAATAAAATATCACATTACTGGCGCGGGCTTACAGCCCGTGTCTGAGCATAATGTCAGCTTTCAGCTGACGGAAGCATAATAGAATTGAAAGGCGATGATAACTCATCGCTTTTTTTATTAGTCCCCACCTCCGCTACAGCCGCTTCCGCATCCGCTACATCCAGATGATGAACAACCTGAGCACCCGCTGCTACATCCGCTATCTCCGCCATGGTGGTTGCCGCAACCTGAATGACCATGATGGTGCTCTCCGCTGTTCCAATCCGAACTACCTCCAGCGGTGCAACCACTTCCGCCAGAGTCATCTCTGTCATTGCCGTTTCGCCATTTATCAGAACTCCCTTCAGCTTTGTAGACCGCTATTGTTATCAGTACGAATATACCAATCACAATGAAAGGGATAAAACTATCAACGGCTTGTATAAAAGTAAAACAAGCTGCTGCAACAATCAGCATAACTATTGAGTAAACAGTTATAGCGGGCTTTTTAACCAACCAATACTTACCCAGGTTCACACGCTGAAAATTGACATCAGAGAAACGCGTATGGTTATCCTGCCAAATATCTGCAGGCGGTTCGTGTCCAAATTTGTCTTTGTATAGCTGATGTGTTGAAGTGTAAAAACCATTAAATTTATTGGCTTCCTGTTTGCCCCCTTTAGTAGGGTTGTGATGGACTTCCTGTCCTAAAGTGTTTTTACAAAGGTCGGTCCAGTATGACCAGGTAAAGGTAAGGTGCAGATGCCATGCCTGGTCAACCGGGTCAGATGGTGTAACGCCATGTTTGGTTACACAACATAAAAAGATAAACTTTTTATATTCTTCAATAACACGCAGTGAAAAGGGGATGTTCCATCCATTCTCTCGCGCAAGCCGGGCTGAGAATTTGAAGTCAACTTCCGGGTCATCTATTTCGAACGCTTGTAGTTTGTCCCAAAGCGCTCTTTCTTGTGCATTCATAAACACAGGTTTGGTTACCTTAAGGTCTTAAAAATTTACAATATATTATTGCTGCTGATAAGGAAACGGTAACCTCATCCTGATCTCGCTGTCCTCACCAGCTTTGTTAGTAAATTTGGCTTCCTTAAGTACGCGCACGGCTTCTTCGTCGCACCCGTACCCTAAGCCTTTTACAACCGTAATATCTTTTGTGCTACCGGATCCGGTAACGGTAAGTTGTACTGTTACGAAGCCATTAATGTTGGCGGCCTTAGCCTGCTCCGGATAAGCAAGTTGACTGTAGATGGCTTTATTGCCTCCCACAGGTTCAATGGCCGGCAGCTCTTCCTCGGTTACCTTATAGTAAAGGTTAGGTGGATTAAGATTTGCAGTGCTGCTTACAGGTTTATAGTCAATTCCCCACTTTTTGAGATAAGATTGCAAGGAAGATAACCCTGCTTTTTTGCGCCTGTCGTTCACGAAAGCTTCATCACCAATTGGGTATAATTGAAATATGCCTTTTTTTGACTCATGCAGTTGTGTACCGTAAACCTGTGGTTGGTTCTGCGTTATCCGCACCCTATCTACCATTAAAGGTATCAGCGACGGCGAAAGTTCGCCTTTATCTGCAGCCTCAATAATTACAGGAAGATATTTTTCCTGCGCCTCCAGATCATTATGCTGTATAACGTTAAAGGCAACATCGCTCAAGTTTTGGCCTACAAGTGTTTTGCCCGGATAGCCATAATCGGTTATGATACGCGCTACCTTGGCCAGATTGGCCACATCCGCCGCCGACTGCTTTGCCATTAAAGCCTTGTCTTGTTCAGAGCCTGTTCCATGCTTTTTAGCTTCGGCAATAGCAGCAACCCGGTACTGCTGATCGGCCTTGCCAATGGCGGCTATCTCAACCGCCAGTTTTTTATTGGTTTGGGCAAAGAGAGTGGTTGCTGAAAGTATGAGTAATGAAACGGCGGTAAGGGTTTTCATGGGAGTGTTAATGGCTTAGCCAAGATAGGAAAATCTTACACTAAAAGCGTCATAGCTTCGTACCTCGCAATGATGCGGTGTTTAAGACCCTCTCCTTTGAATAGGGATTGGTGAGCAGCCAACAAAAAAAGCCTCTCCAAACGGAAAGGCTTTTTGAATTTTTAATTTTGACTTTTTACTTATTATGAAGCCATTTGCTTACGGATGATGTTTAGCGCACCACCTGCTTTAAACCACTCAATTTGCTGTGCATTGTAAGTGTGGTTTACCTGGAAGCTTTCTGTTGTGCCATTTGAATGATGTAATACAACGGTAAGCTGTTTACCAGGGGCAAAAGAAGTTAGGCCTACAATATCGAAGATATCATCTTCCTGAATTTTATCGTAATCGTTAGAATCAGCAAAGGTGATACCCAACATACCTTGTTTTTTAAGGTTGGTTTCGTGGATACGGGCAAACGATTTTACCAATATAACACGTACACCCAGGTGGCGTGGTTCCATCGCCGCGTGCTCGCGTGATGAACCTTCACCGTAGTTCTCGTCACCAACTACAACAGTACCAATACCGGCAGCTTTGTAATCGCGCTGGGTGGCGGGTACCGGGCCGTATTCACCGGTTAATTGATTTTTAACGCTATCGGCAGTATTATTAAAGTAGTTGATGGCACCGATAAGCATGTTGTTTGAAATGTTATCTAAGTGACCACGGAACTTTAACCATGGGCCGGCCATAGAAATGTGGTCAGTAGTACATTTACCTTTAGCTTTAATAAGGAGCTTTAAGCCGCTAAGATCGGTACCTTCCCAAGGTGAGAATGGTGCCAACAATTGCAGACGAGAAGACTCCGGACTAACGATAACCTGTACCTGGCTGCCATCTTCGGCAGGTGCCTGGTAACCGGCATCCTCAACTGCATAACCATTTATCGGCATTTCAATACCTTGCGGCTCATCAAGTTTAACTTGCTCGCCGTTAAGGTTGGTCAAGGTATCAGTAAGCGGGTTAAAAGTTAAGTCACCTGCGATGGCAAATGCTGTAACAATTTCCGGCGATGCCACGAAAGCGTGGGTATTAGGGTTACCATCCTGGCGTTTAGCGAAGTTACGGTTAAACGACGTGATGATAGAGTTTTTGCGTGTAGGATCATCAGTATGACGCGCCCACTGGCCGATACATGGGCCACAAGCGTTAGCCAATACAACGCCACCCATTTTAGCGAAAGTATCTAAGTAACCATCGCGATCAACTGTATAACGTACCTGCTCAGAACCCGGAGTGATGGTGAACTCGGCTTTGGTTTTCAGGTTTTTATCTACAGCCTGCTGTGCAATTGATGCAGAGCGGGTAATATCCTCATAAGATGAGTTGGTACATGAACCTATCAAACCAACTTCAAGAATTGCAGGCCAGTTGTTTTCTTTAACCGCTTGTGCAAATTTAGAGATAGGCCATGCCAAGTCAGGAGTGAACGGGCCATTCACATGCGGTTCAAGCTCGTCTAAGTTAATTTCAATAACCTGGTCAAAGTATTGCTCAGGGTTAGCGTAAACCTCATCATCGCCTGTTAAGTGCTCGGCAATGCCGTCAGCAAGGTCAGCAATGTCAGCACGTTTGGTGCCGCGCAAATAAACACCGGCTTTTTCATCGTAACCGAAGATAGAAGTAGTAGCACCAATCTCGGCACCCATGTTACAGATGGTAGCTTTACCTGTAGCAGATAATGAACGTGCGCCTTCGCCAAAATACTCAACAATGAAACCGGTACCACCTTTTACGGTAAGGATACCTGCAACACGTAGAATAACGTCTTTAGCTGATGACCAGCCAGATAATTTACCGGTTAATTTAACACCCAGCAGTTTAGGGAATTTTAGCTCCCAAGGTAGGCCGGCCATAACGTCACAAGCATCGGCACCGCCAACACCAATGGCAACCATACCCAAACCACCTGCATTAGGTGTGTGTGAATCGGTACCTATCATCATACCACCCGGGAAAGCGTAGTTCTCTAACACTACCTGGTGGATGATACCTGCACCGGCTTTCCAGAAACCGATACCGTATTTATCTGATACTGATGAAAGGAAATCATAAACCTCGCGGTTAACATCAACAGCTGTATTTAAGTCGGCAGTAGCGCCTACTTTTGCTTGAATCAAGTGGTCGCAATGTACGGTAGAAGGTACTGCAACCTGCGGGCGACCAGCCTGCATAAATTGTAAAAGCGCCATTTGTGCAGTAGCATCCTGCATGGCAACACGGTCTGGTGCAAAATCTACATAGTCTGTACCGCGTTCAAATGCTTTTTTAGCGTCTCCCTCTGATAAGTGGGCGTATAATATTTTTTCGGTTAAAGTAAGAGGTTTACCGGTCGCTTTGCGGGCAGCATCCACACGGGTGCTGTAGCGATCATAAACCTTTTTGATCATGTCTATATCAAAGGCCATAATAAATTGATCTTTATGAGGTAAAAAGATGTTGTAACCCGTTCTGGGCCAACAGCCGCGAATTTACAAATTATAAACTTTATTCACAGTCAGGGACTTGTACAAATACTATTTGGATATATTCTAAATAAGACTTTGCCGGTTTCAATCTGCCAGCTTACTTCCCGCTCACTTCGATCACCTTGTCATTATTCCCATTGCTGGTGATGATATAAACCTTTCCCTCAGGCGAAATAGCTACATCACGCATGCGGCCATACTTACCCTTTAGAAATGCATTCACCTTCTCTACACCGGTACCGGCGGCGTTAAGTTGCAGTTGCAATAATTCACTGTCCTTAAGTACGGCTAACAGTAAAGAGTTTTTCCATTGGGGGATGGCATTGTTATTATAGTAATCGATGCCGGATGGCGCGATGGTTGGTGTCCAGGCTTGTATGGGCTGGGCAACATTGTTAGCGCCGCAGAAGGTTTGCTCGTTTGCGGTATTGCAATAGCCCTCAACATTGGGCCAGCCAAAATTGCGTCCTTTTTCTATGATGTTCACTTCGTCGTCGGTAGCGTTGCCGTGCTCGGAACTATAAAGGCGATCGCCCACAAATACCAACCCCTGCGGATTGCGGTGCCCAAAGCTCCAAAGCGTACTGCCGGCAATGGAGTTGTCGCCGGGTATGGTGCCGTCAAGGTTGATGCGTTGTATTTTGCCCGCAAGGCTGTTCTTATCCTGCGCCCTGGATGCGTCTGCTGCATCGCCGCTTGTGATGTACAGTTTCCTGTCTGGCGATATGGCCAGCCTTGTTCCGTTGTGGGTATTGTTAGCAGGTATATTGTTAATGAGCGTAACCGGGTTGCTTAAAGCATTATTACGGAAGGTATACTTAACCACCTTTTTAAGATAGTTGTTGCCGTTAAGGTAGTTATAGGCCACAAATACTTCCGGCGTGGTGGCAAAATCAGGGTGCAACACCATTCCCAATAAGCCGCCCTCACCACGGGAAACCACCTCGCTTATGGTAAGCAATGCTGTTGCTCTCCCGGTAGCAGGATCTATCCGGCTTATTTTGCCGCTGCGCTCGGTTATCCAAAGCTGGTTATCAGGCCCCCAGAGTATTTCCCAGGGCAGGGTGAGGTTTTCAGTTAATACACGGTCGGTTAACGTTGCCGGGGTAGTGGATTGGTTACCTGTTGATGGCTTGTCTTTACTACAGTTGGTTAATAGCAGTGCACCCACCAGTGCTGCCAAAGTGGTTAGTTTTTTCATAAAGTTGATTTTGTGTGGGTGTTATAATAAGTAACCGCAAACCGGTTTATATTGTTTGCAGTGTTACTTTGGCTTAGTATGCCCTTACTATGGCTTACTTTTTTTACTATACACTTACTGATCGCTCATTATATGAGGTGTTCACGTTCACACCATGAACACTCGTGAACACCGTGAACGCTGACGGGAAAATGTCAGCACATTCAATTTTCAATACTTCGATGTTTAGTAGCTGTAAACAATGTTCAAACAAACAAAATGAAAATCACGTGTTTTTACGTGGTTTTTTACCGATCTGCTGCTTTAGATTTGAACTATCTAAACCTTATTATAATAGGCTATAGCAAACTTATAGTGCAAGTAAGTTTTAATATAGTAATATCAGTTGTGTTATTGGAATAAGCTCTGATACAAAAAGCCGCGCGATGCGGCTTTTTGTTTATCCGGATTTTGGTTCAATAATTGCTTTCTGAAACCCTGCCCCTGTGTACATCTTACACTGTACTATTTAATCAATCGATTAATTTTTTATGTCTGTTAATCAGTGCATTATGCACGTATGACAAAAAGATGACGGCATTAATCAATCGCTTGATTAATTTTGTGCGGGACAAAGGAAAATGGAAAAAGAAAAGATAGATAAAAAAGACCACATACTTGACGTTGCCGAGCGTGTTTTTGCTGAGCAGGGATACGATGGCGCATCAACCCGTATGATATCCGGCGAGGCTGGTGTGAACATGGCTATGCTTAACTATTATTTTGGCTCTAAAGAGGGTGTTTTCCTGGCCATTTTCGAGCGCAGGATATCAGCTTTTCAAAGTACTCTTTTAGGAATAAGTAATGATAGTGGCCTTGACCCATGGGCCAGGTTATCGCAGTTTGTTGACAAGTACTTAGATAAAGTGATCAACAATAACTGTTTCCACATTATGCTTAACCGCGAAGTATCGAAGTCTAAAAAGACCGAGCTTACAGATAAAATTACAACCATCATCATGAGAAATGTTCATGTTTTTAAAGACATTATTGAAGATGGCATTAAAACCGGCGCCTTTAATAAAGATGCCGACCGGGAATTGCTGATAGCTACCATGTTTGGTACCAAAAACTACATCGTGAACACGCCGCATATCTCATCGGCCATATTGGGTTATGATGTAATGGATACCAAAATGCAGGAAGATAAACTAAAACCAAGATTGAAAAACTACATGAAAACCCTCCTTAAAGCTTATTTAATGAATGAAAATGACAACAAATAACATATCTCCGAAACCTTTATTTAGCAGTGCGCTAAAGGCCGCCGCACGTTTTGCCCTGCTTATGCTGGCTACGTTGGCTGCCACAACCGCATTTGCACAAGACAGGGCCATTACGTTAGATGAGGCCCTTAAACTTGGCATCCAAAACAGTAAGGTGCTTAAGTTGTCGCAATCACGTATAGACCAGGCCGTATCACAGTACGAGCAGGCTAAAGATCGTGCGTTGCCTACCGGTAAGGCCAGCTTTGGTTACAACCGCGCACAAATACCTGCCAACAACTTAAAGCTTGGCGAAGAGAACCTTACCCTGCCAACCAGTGCCAATGCATGGTTAGGTACACTATCATTAAACCAAACTATTTGGGCTGGTGGTAAATTAAGGTATGCTCAAAAAAGCACAGAATTGTTAACACAGGTAGCACGCCTTGATGCTGAGAACGATAAAGACCAGATCGCTTACGCAGTTATCAGTGCTTACTATAACTTGTACAAGGTGCTGCAAAGCAAAAAAGTGGTTGACCAGAATTTGGCTACCATTGATGCACAAATAAAACAAGCCCAGCGCTTTTTTGACCAGGGCCTGGTTACCAAGAACGATGTGCTGCGTTTTCAATTACAGCGCTCAAATATTCAGCTGAACGGTATCGATTTGGAAAACAACCGCAAGATCATCAACTATAACATGAATATTTTGCTTGGTTTACCTGAAACTACCGAGCTTAATATTGCCCAGATAGATAACAGCACAAGGGATGTAGCGCCGCTTGCCAATTACCTGGATACCGCAATGGCCAATCGCCCGGAGCTAAGACAGGCTGACGTGAGAGCCAAGGTTGCCGATTACAATGTAAAAAGCATCCAGGCTAATTTGTCGCCAAGTTTATCTGCATCAGGCAGCGCTTATTATGTAGGCATATCAGGCAACCCTATCCCTAAAAGCGGCAATTTTATTACTCCTATATCATTAGGGTTAACGCTTGGGTGGGATTTTGGCGCCCTTTGGACCAATAAGAACAAAGTAAAGCAAGCCAAATTAGAACGTGAGGAAGTTACGATCAATAAAAGTATTGATAGCGACAACATCCGTAATGAGGTAAACCAAAACTACCAGAATTACAAAACAGCAGTTGATAAGATCAATTTATTACAAACCTCTATCAACCAGGCGCAGGAGAACAACCGCATTCTCGAAAATAAATACCGCAGCAACATATCGTCATCAATTGACCGTGCTGATGCGCAAACCTTACTTTACCAGGCAGAGATAAACCTGGAACTGGCAAAAGCCGATGCCGGCCTTGCTTACTATACATTATTAAAATCAACAGGAAAACTTAACAAATAATACACAACACAATGGCAACTCAGGAAACCGAAACTAAAAAGAAACCGAATAAAGTTATCCCCATCATTTTAGGGATCATACTTATTGGCGGTGTTATTTTTGGTATAAAAGAATATATATACTTCAGCAAACACGTTGATACGGACGATGCCCAGATAGATGGCGACATTAGCCCGGTTGTAGCACGTGTTGGTGGTTACGTTGATTCTATCTTTTTTGAAGAAAATACTCACGTTAAAAAAGACCAGTTATTGGTAAAAATTGACGACCGCGATTATAAAGTGAAGGTTGAGCAGGCGATAGCTGCACAACAAGGTGCAAGCGCCGGTATCAACGTAGGCCAATCTCAGATCTATAGCACTGCAGCTAACTCGGCAAGTGCAAAAGCAGAGGCAGAATCTGCAAAGGCACGTTTAGAAAAAGTACGTAAAGATTATGCCCGTTATGCTAATCTGGTTCAAGACGGTTCTGTAACCCGCCAGCAATTTGACCAGGCCAAAGCCGACCTGCAGGTAGCACAAGCTAACTATCAGGCAGCGCTTGACCAATATAAAGCTGCACAACAACAGGTAGGTACCACCCGCAGCCAGTTAAAGGTAACTAATACAGGTGTTACTGCACGCCAGGCCGAGGTTGACTTTGCTAAACTGCAACTATCTTATACTAACATCAAATCACCTGCAAGTGGTTTAGCTGCTAAAAAGAATGTGCAGGTTGGCCAGTTAGTACAGGCGGGTCAAACCTTGTTCTCTGTAGTTAATGATAACAGCTTATACATTACTGCAAACTTTAAAGAAACGCAGTTAGAGCACATCCGTAACGGCCAAAAGGTAGATGTTAAAGTTGATGCTTATCCTGATCTTAAAATTGATGGACAGGTATACAATTTTTCGCCTGCAACAGGTGCTAAATTCTCATTGCTGCCACCAGATAACGCTACAGGTAACTTTGTTAAGGTAGTACAACGTATCCCGGTAAAAATTAAACTAAGCGGTAGCAAAGAAGATATCGCAAAATTACGCCCTGGTATGAGCGTAGATGTTTCTGTAATAATAAAAGACTAATAAAATGGCTGAAACTGGCTTTAAAAAGTGGATAATTACCATTACGGTGATCATGGCATCGCTCCTGGAGCTGATTGACACGACCATTGTAAACGTAGCTATACCGCACATACAAGGTAACCTTGGTGCAACCCTTGAGGATATTGCATGGGTGGTTACCGGTTATGCCGTTGCAAACGTTATCATCCTGCCCATGTCGGGCTGGTTGGGCGGGCGTTTCGGCCGTAAAAACTACTTCCTTACATCTATCATCATATTTACTATAGCCTCGTTCCTGTGTGGTAACGCAACGTCTCTTGATGAGCTGGTGCTGTTCCGTATCCTGCAAGGGGTTGCCGGTGGTGGTTTGATCTCAACGGGCCAAACCATCCTGCTTGAAACCTGGCCGCGTGAACAGATCGGTACGGCTACGGCATTATTCGGTTTAGGTGCGGTGGTAGGCCCAACAGTGGGCCCAACCATCGGCGGCTGGATAACAGAGAACTACTCATGGCCATGGATATTTTATGTGAACCTTCCTGTTGGTGCACTGGCCGCCTTCCTTACCTATACATATATCAATGAGACGCCTAAGGAAGCCAAGAAACCTATCGACTGGTGGGGTATTATCCTGCTGGCTGTAGCTGTAGGCAGTTTGCAAACCATCCTTGAAAAAGGTGAATCTGAAGACTGGTTTGCTAAAACATATATCATTGTGTTAACAGTAGCTGCGGTGCTGGGCTTTATATTGTTTATATGGAGAGAGCTGAGTACTGATCACCCGATCGTGAACTTCAGCATTATGCGGCACCGAAGTTTTTCGGTGGGGATGTTTACGTCGTTTATACTTGGTTTTGGTTTGTACGGCTCGGTTTTCGTGTTCCCGGTGTTCTGTCAAAACCTGTTAGGCTTTAACGCCCAGCAAACCGGCGAGCTTTTATTCCCCGGTGGTTTATGTACCATTGCCATGATGCCGTTTATAGGTAAAATGCTTAATAAAGGTGTGCCTGCGCAATTTTTAGCTACCGGTGGTATGTTCCTGTTCTTTGTGTTTACGTGGATGCTGAGTAACTCTACCCTGGCAACAGGCGAGAACGATGTGCTGGTACCTTTGCTTATCCGCGGTGTGGGTATGGCACTGTTATTTGTACCGTTAACCACATTGGCTATGGCCGACCTTAAAGGGCCGGAGATAGGCCAGGGATCCGGCTTAAATAACATGATGAGGCAGTTGGGTGGTTCATTCGGTATTGCGGCTTTAACAACCTTAATACACATCAGGCAGGGCCTTCACCGCTCAAACCTTATCACCAACATCAACCCATATAATCCGGCTTATACGGAGCGTTTTAACTTGCTGATGCATGGGTTTATGGCAAAAGGTAAGTCAATGCTTGATGCTACCCATATGGCTTATGCAGCCATTGAGGGTGCGGTTGTAAGGCAAACAATGTTGCTTACTTATGATGATGCTTATTGGGTATCAGGTTTGATCATGCTTTTCTCAATACCTTTATTGTACCTGCAGCCTTTCAAAAAACTGAAAGCCGTTACAGATGCACACTAATAAAAACAAAGCCGTTCTGTTTTTCAACAGAACGGCTTCTTTTCCAAAAAATCAACAATTAAATTTTGTATTAACCCTTTGAGGCTACTGCCTTTATAAGTTTACTACAAAGCAGTATAACATTGGGAGATTACTATCTTAAAGGCTTAAAATTAAGCCTTTTTTGTTGACAATGCCAAATAAGTGCAGCTAATAGTTTTGCACATTTTTTATTATTTAGAAAATTACTTTCCCCGTAGCTGTTACCAATGATGCAATTCTTACGGCATCAAAGATACGTTCTTCGGTTGTGCCTAAATTTATAAGCGAGTCTTCATGTGCGTTTACACACATCTCGCAGCCATTTACTGCAGATATGGCAAGGCTCATCAACTCAAAAAATTCTTTACCGGTAACAGGCTTCATCATTAATTGCATGCGGATACGTGCCGGTATCTGAGAATATTTTTCTTTTTGGGTAAAATGCCTGAAACGGTAGAAAATGTTGTTTGATGCCAGTAACGATGCACAGCCAACAGCCTCGGCAACTTCGGCATCGGTAGCTTCGTTTTGTTTGGCAACCGTGGTATAATACTGTATCAGCGGTTTGTTCTGGTTGTTAACCGCGGTGCTTAAACCAAGCAGGGCGCATTCTTTAGCGCTTAAGTGCTCTGATGTAAGTGTGCTGCTGAAGTTAAGTTTAAAATCGCGCAGGTAACGGCTTTCGCCTGTTTCTAAAAGTTGCAGCGCATCTGTACGGTAATCTGCCGGTTGGCCAATGCTGCCTAATATTTCCTGTATCAATTCGGTGCTTTCGCTCATGGTGTGTAGATATAAAAATGTGCAAAATCCGGATGCATAGATGGTACTAATTTGCACATCTGCACATCTGAAATTTGCACATCAGATAATTACTTATTTATATAATTATGCAGTTAAAGTTTCCTGGCCTTTTTCCCAGTTGCAAGGGCAAAGCTCGTCTGTTTGCAAACCGTCTAACACGCGTAATACTTCTTTAACGTTACGGCCAACATTAAGGTCGTTAACTGATACCCAACGGATAATGCCTTGTGGGTCGATGATGAAAGTAGCTCGGTAAGCGATCTTTTCGTTTGGCTCTAAAATACCCAGGTCTTCTGCCAATGATTTTGAAGTATCGGCAAGCATCGGGAATTTAAGGTCGCGAAGATCATCGTGGTGGGTTCTCCAGGCAGCATGAACAAACTCGCTGTCGGTAGAAGCGCCGATCAAACGGGTCTCACGGTCGCGGAACTCGCCGAAGTTTTTGTTGAACTCAGCAATCTCTGTAGGGCAAACAAAAGTGAAATCTTTTGGCCACCAGAACATTACTGTCCAAACGTTATCATCATTAGTAAGGTAGTCTGATGTAATGGTTTCAAACTCTTTACCTTTCTCTAAAGAAACAACGGCAGTTTTACTAAAAGCGGGAAATTTTTGTCCTATCGTTAACATAATGGATGTATTATTAAAATTACTGCAACAAAGATACGTTTTTGAGCTGTTGGGTACGCATTGGAAATATCTATGCGATATAAAGATTTTCTATAAATATTAACTGTTTGTATTGTAAAGGTTTATGGTTTACTGGTAGCTTTTTGTCAATATTTATTGCAGGTTTAAAACACCAATTGTAAATATTCTACTTAATGCTACATTTGTATCCCCGCGTAACATTTAATTCATATCCTTTTAATGTTGTACGATATCTGTTGTATTGGGCATATCACCCTCGATAAAGTTGTTACCCCCAGGGCCGAGAAGCACATGGCCGGTGGTACTGCTTTTTATTTCTCGAATGCCATCCGCAACATGGATGTGAAATACAAACTGGTTACCGCCGTTGCCGAAAGCGAATTGCCAAGCGTAAAAAAGCTTACTGATAAGGGCATCGAGGTAAAAGCTGTTCCGAGCGCGCATAGTGTTTATTTTGAGAATATCTATGGCGATAATCAGGATAACCGTACGCAGCGTGTTTTGCAAAAGGCAGATGCGTTCACCAGCCAAGACCTGCAGGATACCGAAGCCGTGATCTTCCATTTGGGCGCGCTGCTGGCAGATGATATGTCGACCGACTTTATCAAGTCATTATTTCAGCGAGGTAATGTTTCTGTTGATGCCCAGGGTTACCTGCGCGAGGTGGTGGACCAACAGGTACATGCCATTGACTGGGCCGACAAACGCGAAGCCCTGCAATATGTAGACATACTGAAAGTAAACGAACACGAACTGGAAGTACTTACCGGCCTCAGCGATATTAAAGAAGGTGCTAAAGTATTAGCAGAATGGGGCGTTAAAGAAGTAGTGGTAACGCTGGGCAGCATGGGCTCCGTTATCCTTAACGACAATATTTTTTACACCATACCGGCCTACAAGCCTACCGAAGTAGTGGATGCTACCGGTTGCGGCGATACATACATGGCCGGCTACCTCTACAAACGCGTTAAAGGCATCTATATACAACAAGCAGGCGAATTTGCCGCCGCCATGGCAGGATTGAAAATAGAAACCTCCGGGCCTTTTGAGGGGACCGAGGAAGATGTTCTGGCGATGATGAACAGGTAGTATCTGTTATAAAACGTAATGCCCAATTTATTTCGGCATCCCACATGTTGAGTCTTGCATAGGCACTCCGCTTGCGTAAGCTGGAAGTTTACGTCATTTTAGGTCGAAGTTAGAAACTTCGACCAGTGAGGTGTGGAACAATATAAAGCCGTTATATAAATATGTCATTGCGAGCGATAGCGTGGCAATCTCGTCGCTTGTAAGCAAACGCGATGAGATTGCCGCGTCGCTACGCTCCTCGCAATGACACCGTTTCTTACATCCCCAACTGGTTCATCACATACTCAAAAATAAACGTCCAGTTATCTATGGATTGCTGGGTGCTTTGGCCGCTGCCGTGGCCGCTGTCAAAATCCATGTGGAGGATGATAGGGCTGGTTTGGCCGGGGTTGTTCTGCAACGCCGCTACAAACTTTTTGGCGTTCATCGGGTCAACACGGGTATCGTTGGCACCGGCGGTTACCAGCGTCGGTGGCACGTTTACACCCATGCGGATGTTTTGGTAAGGTGAGTAACGCAGCAACCAGCGGAACTGCTCTGGATCTTCTGATGAACCATACTCGGGTATCCAATAGCGTGCTATCAGGAATTTGTGGTAACGCAGCATATCCAGCAATGGTACTTCACATACAATAGCTTTAAACAGGTCGGGGCGCTGGGTTGCTGCTGCCCCCATTAATAAGCCGCCGTTGCTGCCACCAAGGGCTACAATCTTACTTTCAGTAGTGTACTTCTCTTTTATCAGCCACTCTGCGCAGGCGTAGAAATCGTCAAAGCTGTTTTGCTTTTTGGCCAGCATCCCATCCAGGTGCCATTTTTCGCCAAACTCGTCGCCGCCACGGATGCCCGGCTGAACAACTATACCACCGGCTTTGATGAACGGCGCATAAAAACCATAATACCCCGGCTTAATGCCCGACTGGAAACCACCATAGGCTGTCAACAACACCGGGTTTTTGCCGTCCATCTTGATGTCCTTACGATGCACCACAAATACCGGCACACGGCTGCCATCTTTAGAGGTGTAGAATTTGATCTCGCCGGTAATATCGCTCATGTCAACCGGTAGTTGGCGCTGGTAAAACAGCTTCCACTTATAATCCTTTGGCGAACAGACGTAGGTTTTTGGGGTAGAGGTGAAGGTAACCAGCGAAATGTAAAGCTTATCCTCTTCACGGTCGTAACTCATGCTGCCAATGCTGCCTTCCTCCGGCAATGGTACCGGGCGAAGCTTCTTTCCTTTAATGTCGTAAATGGTAAGGCGGCTTTGTATGTCCTTCTTATCCTGTACAATAATGTTATTGCCTTTGGTTACCACAAAATCTTCCATTACGGTGCTGCTCTCCGGGATAAGCACTTTCCAGTTCTTATAATCAGGATGAAGCTTATCAGCTACCATTAAGCGGCTGTTTGGCGCATTATCGTTGGTTTTGATGTAAAGCTTATCGCCAATGGCTTCCGGGTAGGCCTGGAATTTTTTACTGTTGTAGATCAGCTTGCCATCTTTGAGGCTGCCGGTTGGGCGCATCTTTAAACTGTTTGAGTAAAAATCGCCCTCGCCGCTAAAGGTAACATCACTGTAACGGTTATCATAAATAAAGAAGCTGTTCTTGGCATCGGCCGTTGTGCCTACAAATGTTGCCTTTTCAATAGGGTCGCCAACCTTTATATAGTAAGTTTTAAGCGGGCGCTGCTTATCCACATCCTCCTGCGTGCGCAAGGTTACGTAGGCATGCTGCTGATCTTTACACCATTGAAAACCGCTGGTGCCGGTCAATGGTTCGTGGATCTGTTTGCCGGTGCGGGTATCAATAAAATAAACAGTGTTTACCTCGGCACCGCTTTTTTGGGCGCTTATAGCAGCGCGTTCGCCATCGTAGGTGTAAGAAATGCCACTGGTAGATATCTTTCCATCAGGGTCGAGCGTTACCGGGTCCCATATCAATATCTTTTTACCATCAATAATGGTGTAGGTTTTATATTGCTTATCGCCTTTCTTTTTCACCGTTTGGAAAACTCGTTTGCCTACGTTGTTTAACGGACCTTCGTAATCCATGTTCAGGTATGCCGAGATGCCGGCTTTAAGGTCAGGGTGTGTTTTTTGGGTCTTGTTCAGATACTCGACACCATAGTCGTGCTGCTTTTTGGTCCACTCAATTACGTCAGGGTCTTTCTTATCCTCCAGCCAACGATAGTAATCGGTAAGCTGGACCCCATGCAGGGTATCAACAACGGGTTTGGCTTTTGTTTTTGGCGGATCGAATTTTACTTGAGCTTGTGCAGCCATAGCGACGGTAGTAATTAGGGTGAGTAGCAGGCCTTTTTTCATTGCGATATCGATAAGGATAATGAGCTAAATATATACAAAGAAGTTGTTGGTGGCAACAGCAGCCCATTATTGATAAGATATAAAACCCCAAGGATGTTCATCTACAAAACTATATTTCATAAACAGCGCAACCTTTACCGCCTTTCTATCATCTACTAAACAAACCTACGCAGTATGAAAAAAGTTGCCATTGTATTATTTACGGTATTATTCGGATTTACCTGTAGTGCCCAAAATGCCAAAGAAAAACTGACCGATAATAAAATGACTACCAAGTTCGACTCGGTGGTTGATAACTTTGTTTCGGCGTTTATGAATGCTGGCCCACGAGTTGGTATTTCCATTGGGATCATCAAAGATGGCAGCTCCCTTATTTACAATTATGGTACAACGGTAAAAGGGAAAAAGCAACTCCCAACCGGTAATTCAGTTTATGAATTGGCCTCTATAACTAAAACATTCAGCTCGGCTTTGCTTGCAAAAGCAGTTATAGATAAAAAGGTAAATCTTAACGATGATATCAGGCTGTATTTAGACGGAAAATATCCCAACTTAGCATACAATGGTATACCCATTAAACTGGTTAATTTAGCTAATCTTACCTCTGGCTTGCCCAATTGGATGCCCGATAACAGAGACCTTTTCAGTAAGGCCAACCCGGATTCTATTGCGGATATCCTGGATGCTATACATAAGAAGTACAGCCGTGCACAGCTTTACCGCGATCTCCATAGCGTAAAACTGGACACCGTCCCCGGCGCGGTCACAAGGCATTGTAATACCGCAGCGCAGTTACTGGGGTATATCATGGAACGTGTGTATGGTGCCCCTATAGATAAATTGTTTGAGCAGTACTTTGCAAAGCCACTAAAGATGAAAAACAGTACTTTTTTGTCTGAAGGCAGACTTCCGGCCAACCTGGCAACAGGGTATGACGGTAAGGGAAGAATTATGCCATTTGTTGTTTGGGACGATCTGCGGGTGGCGGCAAGCCTTGCTTCAACCGCTAATGATATGTTAAAATATATGGCATACCAAATGGATGAAAAAAATCCTGATGTGTTGCTTAGCCATCAGCCGACTAACGGAACGCCGGATAAAGGCGCTATCGCATTAAATTGGAAAGTGAATATGACGGACAAAGGCACACGCAAGTTTTCTCATACTGGCGGAAGTTTAGGCTTTAGCAGTTACATCGTTTTCTACCCGGATAAGAAGACTGGGATAGTATTGCTTACCAATGAGGCAGACCCAGCCGCGCAAGGCGCCTTGATCAATTTGGCCGACAACATAATCAAGCCCTAAGCTGATTATTAATAGAGAAGTGCGGATAGCAACAGCATAACAAGGATTAACATCTGTTTTATTATATAAAACAGATGTTAAATTTTAAAAGCCTTTTAAGTTAAGCCCCTTCCGGCAAAAAGGCATCTTCGGGTATAGCATTAGGCTTGCTACCTTCCATTTTTCTTTTGGTCATTTTATCAACCCGCCACATTAAACCTATACTGATAATAGAAATTACTACAATTACATAGCCTACGATATTGTAATGCTGTAACGGTGCGCCTTTGGCTGCCTGGGTAACTATTTTACCCGCAGCTATGGCCGCAATACCGCCTGCAATTTGCTGTAACGATGAGTTAATGCTCATGAAAGCCCCGCGGTCGGCGGCATCAGGTATGGCACTTGTAAGAGCCGATGATGGGATCATCCTGCTCATTACACCTATCATCATCATAATGTTGAATACCATTATTAGCGGTAAAGGTGTTACGCCCAAATTGGTGTACAGCACGCAGGTTATCATCATCCACACAGAGGCTGCAACAAATATTTTAAACTTATCTATTTTATCGCTCAGCTTACCTACAAACGGCATTACTACCAGTGAGCTGATGCCTGATACCATTAGCAGCATGGTTAGCTGGTTATAGTTTACGCCGAGGTTATTAACGGCAAAGGTGCTGCCGAACGGCATCATCATAAAACCACCTATAGATAGTAACGCAGTTGATGTAAATGCTATACGGTAGTTGCTGTTTGATAGTGTTTTACCCAGGTGCGCAAATGCCGATGTACCCTTTTGCAGCGCAAGGTGTGCGGTAAGTGGTTTAAGATACATGGCAATAGTTATCGCGATTAAGATACTTAAGCCGGCAACCATCCAAAACGGCGCTTCCCATTGCCAAAGCGTTGCTATGTATATCCCGATAGGTACACCCAACACCTGGCTGGCGCCAAAGCCCATTTGTATAAAGCTCATTACCTGGCCGCGTTTCTCTAACGGAAATACATCGGTAATAATAGCCATTGATATTGATCCGATAACGCCGCCGAATAAACCGGTAACAATACGTGCAGCCACCAATGCCGCATAGCTATGTGCGAGGCCGCAAAATATAGTGCCTACAATAAAGCCGCAATAAAAGAAAAGCAGCAGCTTTTTGCGGTCAAATTTATCGGCGAATGCTGCGGTTAGCAGGCCGCTGATGCCTGCGCTTATGGCATAACCGGATACAGCTACCCCAAAGGCAGATGGTTTAAGCGAAAGTGCTTTCATCAGCATATCGCCAAGAGGCGACATTACCATAAAATCAAGTATTACGGTAAACTGGGTGATAGCCAGGATGAATATTACAAATTTTTGGTATCCCGATAGGGGAACCGATTGTTCTGATCTCATTTTGTTTAGGTTAGTTCACAGCACTGGTGGCCGTGTTTGTTTAATAACTGAATAATTTGGCGATGGCCGATGGTTGGTGATATGATACGTAACACGCAGTCTTCATCTTCCATATCTATACTCCAACTTTCTACAGCATGGTCATTGTCCAGCAGGGTGTGCAGCAACTGTTTATCGCTATCACAGTTGATGTTGGTTTTAAAAAGTAATATATGTTCAAAGCCTTCCATAAGTTTTGATGTTATTTCTTAAATGCCTTTATTACCAGGTCAAACGTTGTCCATAAGATCTCATCCGTCATTTTAAAGGGACGGCCACCCATGCTCTTGCCTTCCTGGTCAAAGCGGATGAGCGAGTACAGCGGGCCGTAAGCTATAGACCAATAGGTTTCAAAAGGCATTTCTTGCAGTTCGCCGCGTGCAACAGCGTTGTTCATAAACGATCCCATGGCCAGTTTAAAATCTGCAAGAAAGCTTTCCAAAAATTCCTGCTGGTAGCTCGAGCTCCGTAACTGCTCAAAAAAACCGTTCATCATCGGGTTATCTCTAACGTACTGGTACCTGTTACGCCACTGCACACGCAAACCTTCTTCAAAAGACATCGAAGCATCAAAGTCCTTTGTAATGGTATCACTCATGCCCCGGCCTTCTTCCTTAGCTATATTGACGATCAAGTCGTCCCTATCTTTATAATAAATGTAAAGTGTTGCCACAGATATGTTGCAGGCACGGGCCAGCTTGTTCATGCTAAACCCTTCCAGGCCCTCTTTTACGATCAGTTCTATCGCGGTTTTTTTTACCAGTTCAACTTTATTATTATCTCTTATGCGCATAGTTCGTTACAAATATAAATGAATGTTCATTTATTTATAGAATGTTTTTAAATAAAAAAAGCGCACCGAGAGGTTGCGCTTTGTAGGGGTAGTTATTGGTTATGGAAATATTTTGATATACGATTGGGTAGCGAGCACCATGTACACTATCGGGCAAAATGCCCGATAGGTAATGATGCACACAATTGATTCAGAAAATCCCCCTTCTAAATCGTATTAATTAGTGTCTTTTTATTTTCTGATTTTTCCCAAACGCTACCGTACACATTTGTGGCCCTTTGGCACAAATTACATTCGTAGCGTTTAATAGGAAGCCAAAACAAAAGTGTTTTAACTAAGGGTTGTCTTTTAACCCGGAAGGATAGGCGCCCCCGCTCACAGTGCGGGCATTTCTTTGTTTGTTTGGTCTGCATAAGGGGTACAGTAAACGTTTAAAAAATTTTTAGTTTATTCAATATTTTTGTAACCTTCTATATACGTTATTTCGTATAACTCTTAAAAGTTACCTCCGCTATTAATCAAGTGTTAATGGCAGAGCTATTATTTAATTTGGGGGAACAGCTTATTTAATTACAAATATCAGCGTAAAACTGATTTTTGTAGATTTTTTGGGGTGGACAAAATCGCGACAAATGCGTTTTTATATAGCAAAAGGCTCTTTTTAGAGTTTATTTACCACATTTTCTATCTCATCACCTTCATCCAGGTTCATTTTTTTACGAAGGCGTTGTTTAGCTTTCTTTACTCCATCTACCGTTATGCCCAGCATGCCGGCCATTTCTTTATTATTAAGTTTTAGCTTGATCAAGGCAAGCAGCCGTACATCTGTATCAGATAATCCTTGGTGATTATGCCGTACGTTGTACAAAAAGTCAGGGTGTACCTTGATAAATAATTTTTTAAAATCCTCCCAGCTATCATCTGTCATGATGTGGGCCTGCATCAGCTTCTCAATGTTGGCCGCAAAGTCGCGGTCGGTTACGTTGCTTTGCAGCTTTTCGAGCTCAGTTTTAAATTCTTCGATGATCTCGTTTTTCTGCTTCAGGTTTTCAGTGTAGCCGCTCAAGGCGTCTTCCGCGTTTTTGTGTTCCTCTTCAATACGTCGCAATTCAGATGCTAATAATTCTTTATCTTTTTGTGTTTTTAACCATTGGTGGTTAAATATGAACACCCCGATGATGATGATCAGTATTAAGCCTAAGATGACGGTGTATTGTTTGTAAGAATTTAATTCTGCAGTTTTCTGCAGGTCCTTGTAATCTTCAAAACTTTTCTCTTTTGTCCACTTAAGTCTTACGCGTTCAATTGCAGTAACGTTATCCCGTTCGGCAAGGGTATCTTTTAGTTGCTCAGATAAGAGTCGGTAATGTTCGGCAAGGGTAGTGTTGTTTGATCGTTCTTTAACCTGTGCCAGTAACTCAAAATATTCAATGCGCTCTTTAAGCACGTTCTCTTTAGTAGTTAATAAAACCCGGTTGGCGGTATCAAGCTGGCCTACCGCAAGTTTCACGTTATTAAAATGAAGGCTTATTTTCGCAAGCCTGAGCATGGCAATAGCACAGTTTCCACCTTCATCGTACTTTACAGATTGCTCATAATCTTCCCTAACCAGCGGTAAAGCTTCTTTATACCGTTTTTGCATAACGTAAACCGAGCCTATATTACCTTTTGCCAAGGCTATCCATATACTATCCCGCAGTTGCTCGGCAAGTTTTAGGGCTTTGTCAAAATAATTAAGGGCCAGCGGGTAATTGTTGCTGTTGCGGTAGGTAAGCCCTATCGTATTTAAAACGTTAACACGGGTGCGCGATGCTTCGGGCTGATATGTAAGCGCATTTTTAAGATTTTCCCGGGCATCTTCATAATCGCCGAGTGAGTAGTAAAAGTTCGACGTCTCTGAGAAAAGATTTCCCATACCGGGCACTTTACTGTAACCAACCTCCCGTAAATTACGATCGGATAGGAGATAATATTTGGCCGCCTCAACATTTTGCTTGTAGAGCGCAAAGTAGTTGGCAATACGATGCTGATAAATGCCGGCCAGCATTTGGTCTTTCTTTTCTTCGGCAAGGGAGATGGCCTGTTTGTAATATTTGGTGCTTAGCTCATTGTAGCCATTGTTAACGGAGTAATAATCGGCCCGGAGATCATATACCGCGCATTGAAGCGGGATGTCATTAAGTTTGATGGCGATCTTATTGAGATCATCAATGGTGCGCATGGCATCAACCTCGGTCATTTTTCTGGCAGGGCGGCTCAGTCTGCGCGCAGCTTCAACTCTCCCGTCAGCAGATGAGTCTTTTAGGGTTTCAAAAATTCCGGGGCGATAAGTTTGTGTTTGAAGTAGCTTTTGGGCTTTGCAAAACGTCGGGATGTAAAGCAGCAGCCACAGCATGGCCACGCTAAACATACAGACCTTTAAGATGTGCAATCTCTTTTTGGTCACTGGGTTTAAGTTATTTATTTAAGCAGGGGGATTATCCCGCTAAGGTAATAAACCAGTGTAGATTACCGAAAAAAGATTTTCACCTATTATTTAAGTGCTTTTCGCCCTGATTAAGCCACTTTTTCGCCCGCTTGCGGTGTGTGTATCTCTGTGAGCGAAAGCGGCAGCAATTTTTTAGTTTTCAGGAAAGTGAGTGTAACGATCAAAATAGTCATGCTGCCACCAAAGATCACGGCCGGGACCGTACCCATAAGTTTGGCCGCCACACCCGATTCAAAATCGCCTATTTCATTTGAAGAACCGATGAACATAGAGTTAACTGCTGACACGCGCCCGCGCATGTGGTCAGGAGTTAACAACTGCATTAACGTGCCCCTGATGATAACACTTACACTATCAAAAGCACCCTGCAAGAATAAGAATATAAGCGATAGGTAGAATACCCTCGATAAACCGAAGCCAATTATTGCTAAACCAAACCCTGCCACTGCAATGAGCAAATTGCGCCATGGGCGATTCATGGGAGAGAAGCGTACCATCGTTATCATGGTGAGGGCTGCACCTAATGATGTTGCCATACGCATGATGCCCAAGCCTTCGGGCCCAACCTTAAGAATATCTAAAGCAAACACCGGAAGCAAAGCTACCACGCCGCCGAAGAAAACAGAAAATAGGTCAAGGCTCATGGCGTAAAACATGATCTTGTTGGTGAAAACAAAGTCGAGACCTTCTTTTAAGCTTTTCCAGATGTTCTCTTTTGGCACAAATACAGGCGGGAATTTCCTTAGCAGGTAAACTAACACTAAAGCTACCAGCAAAAATGCCAGTATAATTACAAAGGTAGCAGTGATACCGCTTAAGCCTGGAATGATATGCCCTGCAAAGCCGTAAATGGCACCACCTGTTAGCGGCCCCAATATAGATGCTACCTGCCAGCTGGAACTGCTCCAGGTGCTGCCGTTGGGGTATAAGTCCTTTGGAATGCTGTTGGCGTATATCACAAATGTTGCAGGGCCATAAAATGCACGGGCAAGTCCGTTGCAAAAAATCATGGCATACAGGGTTGGCAGTATCCAGGCGTGATGGATGTAGGCTTTTAAACTATCAAGCGTTACCGTGAACATGGCCAGCGCGGCCACAAATACGCCTGCAAAAATAATGAGCAGCATTTTTCGCTTTTCATATTTATCTGCAATGTATCCACCATAAAGGGCGATACCTACCGCAGGTATAGCTTCGGCAAGGCCGATAAACGCAATAGCTATTTTGCTGTGCGTTAGCTGGTAGATATAGAAACCCAGCACCGTGGTTTGCATTTGATATGCAAACGTGAAAAAGAAGCGCATGCCGATGTACGACCGAAAATCTTTATAGCGTAATGCGGCAAATGAATCTACTTTCTGGGGGGCGGAGTCGTCTGTTGACACGATGATGTGATTAAAGGCCGCAAGTTACGACAGCTTACCCGCGGTGCAAAACGTTTGATTGTAAAACTTTTATTAGTTTAAGCCGTGCTGGTCTATGAGGTAAACCATGCTGGCAATGGCTGCAGCCCCTAAATGTAATTCGCGCTTGTTTACATTTTCAAATACATCGTTAGCGGTGTGGTGGATGTCAAAATAACGCTGCGAATCGGGCCTGAAACCGATGAGTTTGATAGAGGGTACGGTCTCTTTAAGCGGGCCGATGTCTGTACCCCCTCCGCCTTCTACCAGCCTGTCGGCTTCGTAAGGCTCAAGCAAGTTCTTAAATTTTGCGTTTACCTGTTTAATAAAAGCAGGAGAGGCACCCTCAAAGCTGAAACCGCGAGGAGTAAAACCGCCCTCATCAGTTTCAATAGCGGCAATATGCTCTTCCTTATCGGCAGCGGCTTGTTCTGCATATTTGATACCGCCTTTATGGCCGTTCTCTTCATTCATAAAAAATACTGCGCGGATGGAATTCTTCGGCTTATAACCGGTGGTTTTTAAAATGCGCAGCACCTCTACAGATTGCATAACCCCTGTGCCATCATCATGCGCGCCCTCTGCAAGGTCCCACGAGTCAAGGTGTCCGCCTACTGTGATAAATTTATTCGGATTCTCGCTACCCTTTATTTCTCCGATAACGTTGTATGATTTCACATCGGGGAGGGTTTGGCAGTTTTGTTTAAAGTAAAATTTAATTAGCGGGAGCTTACGTAACCTCAGCATGTTGCTCAACTTGTTAGCAGCGAGGGTTGATATGGCGGCCGCCGGGATTTTTGTAACCCCGTCTACGTAAACTGTACCGCCGGTATGTGGGTAATCATCCAGCGCAGGTGTAATAGAGCGTACTATTGCACCAACAGCACCGTATTTAGCCGCCGCCGATGGTCCTGCAAAGCGCTGAACGCCTGCCGCGCCGTAACCTGCCCCCGTTTCAATAAAGCGCTGATCGAATGCACCATTAAAGAATACTATTTTACCCTTTATTACGCTCTCGCCAAGTGTCTCAAGCTCTTTAATGCTTTTTACCTCTACAATGTTAGCGGTTATGCCGCTTGCCGGTGTTGCTATCGATGAGCCTAAAGCCGCTATAGGTACGGCAATTTTTTTATTACCATCAATAATGTAAGCCTGCTCTTTTGCACCGCGTACCCAATGCGGCACCATCACTTCCTGCAGGTACACCTTATCAAAACCATAACCATCCATCAGCTTTTTGCTCCAGGTAACAGCTTTCTCTGCACCGGCAGACCCGCTTAAACGCTGACCGATGTTCTTACACAAATAGCGAAGGTTGTCATAAGCCTGGCCGTTAACCAGCGCTTCGTCGTAAATTTTGCGGATGAATAGTGAGTCTTGCGCCTGAGAAGCAGTTGCAGAAAAAAACAAGGCGGCTAATAGTAGATATCTCTTCATGATAAGATGAGTGTTTAAGCAAATGTAATATTTGCAGGCGCAAATGCCAATCCTCAGGAAATCTTATCCCAGGTTAAACCGTCTTTTTTTTGATTGAATGCCCTGTTAAGTATCTGGTTTTCGGGCGATGCAAGCTGTGGGTCCTTGTCAAAGATCTCTATCACCATGTTGCGTGCCTGCTGCAATACTTCCTGATCTGTTGTAAGATCGGCAACTTTAAGATCGAGCACTCCGCTTTGCTGCGTACCTGCAATGTCGCCGGGGCCGCGTAGCTGCATATCTGTTTCCGCTATCTCAAAACCATTGTTAGTTTTCACCATGGTATTCAGTCTTATGCGGCCATCATTGCTTAGCTTTTCTTTACTCATCAAAATACAGTAAGACTGCTCGGCACCGCGCCCAACTCTGCCACGTAACTGGTGCAATTGCGACAGGCCAAAGCGTTCGGCATTTTCAATGATCATTACTGATGCGTTTGGTACATTTACGCCAACCTCTATCACTGTGGTAGCCACCATTATCTGCGTTTCGCCTTTAATAAAGCGCTGCATCTCAAAATCTTTTTCCGCGGCTTTAAGTTTACCGTGTACAATACTTATGCGGTATTGCGGTAACGGAAACTCGCGCGACATGATCTCTACACCATCCTGCAGGTTCTTCAGGTCAAGTTTTTCACTTTCCTGTATCAACGGGTAAACCACATAGATCTGCCGCCCCTTAGCTATTTCCTGTTTCATGAAACCGAACATACGCAGGCGCTGTGCTTCATAATAATGATGCGTTTGTATGGGCTTTCTGTTGGCAGGTAACTCATCAATTACAGAAATATCCAGGTCACCATACATGGTCATGGCCAGGGTGCGGGGGATAGGGGTAGCCGTCATCACCAGCATGTGCGGTGGTACAGTGGCTTTCTTCCAGAGTTTTGATCTTTGTTCAACACCAAAACGGTGTTGCTCATCAATAACTACCAGTCCCAGGTTTTTGTACTGTACCTTATCTTCAATTAAAGCATGTGTACCTACTAAAATGTGCAGCCGGCCATCTTCCAGGCGTTCATGAATACCTTTGCGTAGTTTTTGCGGAACAGAACCGGTGAGCAGGGCCACATCAACAAAACCTTCGCCAACCAGGCTTTTAATGGTTTCATAATGCTGTGTAGCCAAAATCTCGGTAGGTGCCATTATGCAGGTTTGAAAGCCGTTATCTATTGCCAGCAACATGCACATCAGCGCTACAACGGTTTTGCCGCTACCCACATCCCCCTGTAATAAACGGTTCATTTGTACACCACGCTGGGTGTCCAAACGGATCTCCTTTAATACCCGTTTTTGCGCGTTGGTTAGCGGGAAGGGGAGTTTATGATGGAAGAAATCGTTAAAGTAATCGCCTACCTTATCAAAAACATTACCCTTAAACTTTTGCGTATTCAGCAGTTTATTCTTAAAAAGTTTGAGCTGCAGAAAAAATAGCTCTTCAAACTTTAAGCGGTACTCTGCTTCTTTTAACTGGTTAGCATCCCCGGGAAAATGGATACAACGATAGGCCTCTGCACGGGCCATTAACTTAAAACGGTTTAAGATATATGCAGGCAGGTTTTCTTCAATGTCGCGGCTATGCTGCTCAAGCATCGAAGCAACAAGTTTTTGAATGCCCTTGCTATCTAAAGTAAACTGTTTTAATTTTTCTGTAGAGTTGTAAGCCGGTTGCAGGGTAAGGTTGCCTTTTTGGCGTGCGCCGGGTACGTAAAGATCCAGCTCGGGATGCGACATTTGGGTTTTGCCGTTAAAGAAACCCGGTTTACCAAATAATACGTAAACCTTTCCGATCTGAATTGTCTTCTCCACCCATTTTATGCCCTGGAACCAGGCGAGTTCAATAACGCCGGTATCGTCCTTAGCCTGCACTATCAGGCGCTTGGTGTGCTTTTCGCCCATTATTTCTTTACTGAAAACACGGGCTAATACCTGTACATAAGGCATATCGGGCTGTACGTCCTTTGCCTTATAAAAGCGGGTACGGTCAATATACTTGTAAGGGATATGCCTCAGCAGATCTTCAAAGGTGTAGATCTGCAGCTCTTTCTTAAGCACCTCGGCGCGAGAGAGGCCTACCCCTTTTAAATACTCAATAGGAGTTTGGAGATGCTGACTATTCAAGGCAAATTACTCAGTCCTTTAATGCAATTACAGATATCTCAACATTTACACCCTTAGGCAGGGCTGCCACCTGTACGGTTTCGCGGGCAGGGAAATCGGCAGAAAAGTATGAGCCATACACCTCATTAACCTGGGCAAAGGTTTGCATATCGGTTAAAAAAATGGTTGACTTTACTACTGCATCAAAGCCTAAACCGGCTTCGGTTAAAATGGCTTTAAGATTTTCCATCACCAACTTAGCTTCGTCGGTAATACCGGTAGTTACAATGTCGCCGGTTGAAGGGTCTGCCGGGATCTGGCCAGATACAAATAATAATCCGTTTGCTGCAACGGCCTGGTTATACGGGCCTATAGGTGCCGGTGCTTTATCAGTTTTAATGATGGTTTTCATAAACGATGTGAAAGTGTTTTACTTAGAGAAAAATAACCACTGCGCAATCTTGTAGATAATACCTGCTAAAAACATGATGATGGCAATGGCATTGATGGTATGCATTACCTTCAGGTTAAAGCTGGTTGGCCTGTTTGGGTCTTTCTTTCTAAAAAAGTACATATCACAAAGTTAATAAAAAAAGAAAGCCCCCCGAGTTATTCGGGGGGCTTCTTAAAGATTATTTAATCGAAATTATCTTTGTTTGAAAGCAACACGACGGTTAGCGATACGGCCTTCTTCAGTTGAGTTATCAGCGATTGGGTTAGTTTCACCAAAAGCTTTAACTTTCAATTTAGAAGCAGATACACCAGAGTTAACTAAGTAAGTTTTTACTGAGTTAGCACGGTCACGAGATAAAGTCATGTTGTGAGCTGCAGTACCTTCAGATGAAGCGTAACCTTGGATCTCAACAGTTTTACCAGATGAACGTAGGTCAGCTGAAGTAGCATCTAATGCTGGGTAAGCTGAAGTACGTAATACTGAGCTATCGAATTCGAACTGGATGTTAGAGTAAGCTACACCAGCAGTCGCAGCAGTTGAATCTGCTTTAGGGAATACGATAACACAACCAGAACCGTCAACAACGCTACCAGCAGGAGTGTTAGGGCATTTGTCAAATTGATCAGATACACCGTCACCGTCAGAATCTTTCTTAAGATCGTTAACAGCGTTCTCTACGTTAGTTACACGGCCTTTAAGAGCTTCAACTTCTTGACGAAGAGCTGCATCGTAAAGTTCGTCATACATCATAGCAACTGGGTTAACCCACTCTAAGCTTGGTTTTGAGCTTGAGCCAAGGGTGAACTCTAAACCACCGTAACCGTAAGAGTAGTGGTCTTTTTTGTTGTTACCAGTTGTACGGCCGTCAAAGTTACCACCATCAATAAAGTTTTGAGTGTAACCTAAGTTTAAAGCAACTGCTTCGCTTAAGCGGAACTTAACACCAGCACCTACCGGGATAACGTATTCTTTAACCCACTCGCCAGTACCAGCGTTTGCCTGGCCACCATCTTTGAAGTTAAAAGTTTGACCGTTTGGAAGAACACCAGTTGGGTTGTACATAGCCAAACCAGCACCAGCGTTGATGAAGAAGTTAACAGAGTTTTTACGACGGATGAAGTCGATAGTTGCAACGTTAACAACACCGCTTAAAGTAGCTTGGTAGAAACGGGTTGAGTAGCTACCAGTAGCCGGAGCGTTGTCACCAGCAACTTTACCACCGCGAACGTCTAATTGTAAGCCAAAGTTGTGACCTAATTGATCGCGGAAAGAGATACCGTAACCTAATTGTACTTTGTTGTTACGGTAATCGTTAAGGCTACCACCGGTTGCCATTGTTGGAGAAGTAACACCAGCGTTTAAGCCAATGCTCCAGGTTCTGTACTGACCTCTACCGCCAAATACCTTAGCGTTAGTGGGTGTAGACGACATTGTTGTGTCTGTGCTCATTGTGGTTGTAGTTGTAGTGGTAGCGGTAGAATCCGTTTGCGCACTAACTACACCAGCAACCAGCAGAGAAGCGAATGATAATGCTACTGATTTTCGTAATGTAGAATAATTCATAGTTTTAAGATTAAACGATTTAATTGTGATTTTTTGTCAAAATTAGTAATTATGTTTGAAACGGATACCAAATCCTGTTCCAATTTTTACAATATCTATTACAAACTTTCAAATAGTTTGTTTTTCTAAAATTCAATATTTTTTAGTTTATGAAATATCTTCCTGTTGACGAACAGTTATTTACAATTAATAGAAAAAATTTCGTTCAGCGACTAAAATCGAACTCAATAGCTATTTTTCACTCGAATGATGAGTATCCGCGTAATGGCGACCAGACTTTCATTTTTAAACAAAACCCTGATTTTTTTTACCTGACAGGGATAGATCAGGAACAGAGTGTACTTATTTTGTACCCCGATTGTCCTAATCCACTATACAGAGAAGTACTATTTTTAAGACAAACCAGTGAGCATATTGCCGTATGGGAGGGTCATAAGTACACTAAGGAAGAAGCTCGCAAAGCATCAGGCATAAAACAAATATTTTGGCTGCACGAGTATGATACCATATTGCATACGATTATCAACTACGCAGATAATATATATATCAATACAAACGAAAATGACCGTTACGCGCATAGCGTTCCGTACCGCGATCTGCGCATGCTAAAGGATCTTAAAGAGCGTTATCCCTTACATCATTACGAACGTGCTGCGCCGTTACTGCGCGACTTGCGTGTGGTGAAGTCGGAAATAGAGATAGCACTTACCCAAAAAGCTTGTGACATTACCCGTGATGCCTTTATAAGAACATTGAAATTTGTAAAGCCCGGCGTTACAGAATATGAGATAGAAGCTGAGATAACCCATGAATTTTTAAGGCAGCGCGCCACAGGGCATGCTTACAGCCCCATTATAGCATCGGGCAAGAACGCAAACGTGCTGCATTATATAGATAATAACCAGTTTTGCAATGATGGCGACGTGGTTTTATTTGATTGGGCTGCTGAGTATGCTAATTACAATGCAGACATGAGCCGCTCAATACCGGTGAACGGCAGGTTTACCAAACGCCAGCGCGATGTTTATGATGCTGTTTTACGCGTATTTAGGGCGGCCTCAAAAATGATAGTTGCCGGAGCCATACTTACAGAGTACCAGGATGAGGTAGGCCGTATTATCGAAAGTGAGCTTATTGGCCTTGGTTTGCTTAAGAAGCACGAGGTGGAAAAGCAGGACCCTAAAATGCCTTTGTATAAAAAGTATTTTATGCACGGCACCTCGCATCACCTGGGCTTAGATGTTCATGACTTTGCCAGCCGCTATAAGGCATTTGAAGTTGGTAACATCCTTACCTGCGAACCAGGCATTTATATCCCGGAGGAAGGTTTAGGCATACGTTTAGAAAATGACATTTTAATAACTGCTGATGGTAACCGCGACCTGATGGCACACATACCTATTGAAGCAGAGGAGATAGAAGAGTTGATGAATTCGAAGTAGAGATTAGTTGGATCGGAGATCAATGATCAGGAATTTATTACTTATTGATCTTCGTAAGCTGATGCAAATTTGTACAAATTAAAGCTATCGCTTTTTAACGCTTCGGCAATTTGTTGCCGGAGCTTTCTTTTGTCGATGCCAGCCATACGGCGCTGCCGGATAATTTGGTAAACTCTTTCGGTAAGTAGTAGTTCTTTCCTTTTTTTTGGTTGTTGAGGGGTAGATAACATCAGGTTAACAACGGCAGCAATGCCTTCGTTTTTTGAAGCTACAGTTTTTAATATAGGTATGTTACGGCTACTATCGTGATGTAATATTTTTTTAAGGTTATTGATAAACAGGTCGGCGCCATCCCGGTCGGCCTTGTTGATTATAAAGGCGTCGGCAATTTCCATTAACCCCGATTTGATGTTCTGTATTTCATCCCCGGCCTCGGGTACCAATGTTACAAAAGTTTGGTCGGCCAAACCGGCTATCTCCACTTCAGATTGGCCTACACCAACAGTCTCCACAATAATATGGTCAAACCCTGCAGACCTCAGCACCTCGGTCATCTCTATGGTTTTTGCCGATAATCCACCTAAAGACCCCCTGGTAGCCAATGAGCGTATAAAAACATTGGGATGGTTAAAGTGCGTTGCCATGCGTATCCTATCGCCCAGCAGTGAACCAAAGTTAAACGGCGATGTTGGGTCAATAGCAAGGACGGCTATCTTATTGCCTTTCTCCAACAACCCGGATATAATAGCATTAACCAGCGTACTTTTCCCCGCGCCAGGCGGGCCGGTAATGCCGGTAATAGGCGTATGGCTATGTGGTAAATTTTTAAGGAGATCATCGTAACCGGTAAGCTCATTCTCAACCACGGTAAGTGCCCGGGCAATTTCGCGGAAGCCCGAAGCTGGGTTGATGTTTATGTTTAGCGGTGCCGGCATGATGATGGTAAATGTAGTAAAAATGCATCACTACGTTGGGAGTGTAAAGGTGCATCACGAGTTAAAGCTTATAAAAAGCTATATCTTTGTCACCAAATGAAAGTTGCCGGTTTTACATTTATTCGCAATGCGGTAAAAAATGATTACCCGATAGTTGAGGCCATCACGTCAATCCTCCCTTTATGTGATGAGTTTGTAGTTGCACTGGGAAACAGCGATGATGAAACCGAGCAATTAATAAAAGGCATCAACTCACCCAAAATACGTGTTGTTAAAACCGTTTGGGACGAAGGCTTACGTGAGGGAGGATCAGTATTCGCAAAAGAAACCGATAAAGCATTTGACGCCATATCGCCTGATGCCGACTGGGCGTTTTATATACAAGGCGACGAGTGTGTCCATGAGAAATACCTGCCTACCATTAAAAAGGAAATGGAAGATAACCTTACCGATAGTAATATCGATGGTTTGCTTTTCAAATACCTGCACTTTTATGGCTCTTATGATTACTACGGCCATTCGCGCCGTTGGTACCGCAGGGAAATTAGGATAATTAGGAATAACAAAGGCATCCGCTCATACCGGGACGCGCAGGGCTTCAGGTGGGCTGATAACCGCAAATTAAAAGTAAAGCTTATTGATGCGTATATATACCATTATGGTTGGGTAAAGCCGCCGGCCGGTTTAACTAATAAGCTGCGCAACTTTAATCATTTTTACCATGATGATACATGGATCCAGGAAAATCTCCCCGAAACTTTTGCATTTGACTACAGCCAAAAAAATCCTGACAGGTTAGTACGTTTTGAGGGTACGCACCCGGCTGTTATGCAAAAGCGCGTAAACGCCATGAACTGGACATTGGACATAGACCTTGATGCCTTAAGCAAGCAAATGACCTTTCGCCGTAAAGTGCTGCAAAAAATTGAAGATCTTACCGGCTGGCGGGTAAGTGAATACAGGAATTATAAGTTGATTAAGAAATAGGTTTAAGGATATGAATAGTTTTACAGTTGGTGTTCTTGTTTCAACTTACAACTGGCCGGGTGCACTGGAACTTGTGTTTTTAAGTTTGCTTAAACAAACTGTAATGCCCGATGAGATATTGATTGCCGATGATGGTTCGGGCAAGGAAACGATTGAATTGATAGAACGCTACAAAGAAAAGTTTAAAATACCGGTAAAGCACGCCTGGCATGAGGATAATGGCTTTAGAAAGAGCATTGTGCTAAACAAAGCGGTTAAACTTTCTAATGCTGATTATATCATTGAAATAGATGGCGATATTGTTTTGGACAGGCGATTTATTGCAGACCATATTTCGCAAGCACAAACCGGCTATTTTGTACAAGGCAGCCGCGCAATGATCAATGAGGTAAAAACAAACCAAATGATCAGAGAAAAGGATGTAAATCTCAATTCACTTTCAAGGGGATTATATACACGATTTAATGCTTATCGGGTTCCGGCTTTAGCAAAATTTTACAATAACAAGCCGTTAGACCCCATGAACGTTAAAGGATGTAACCTGGCCTTTTGGCGGCAAGATTATATTAAAGTAAACGGTTACTACAATGATTTTAAAGGTTGGGGTTGGGAGGATTACGAATTTGCAGCGCGGCTTATCAATTTGGGCGTTCACAAAAAAAGGATAAAGATGGTAGCAATATGTTATCATCTGTTTCACAAGCAAACATCAAGGGCTAATTATTATCCAAACGAGGTGATCTATCGCAGAACAGTAGATGAAAAACTGGTTTATTGCGATGATGGTTATGCGCAGGTGTAAAGTGTGATAGCAAAGATTATTACAAATAGTATCAGCTTAATGATCTTCCACCTGTTTAGCCTGTAAGGCTGCGGATTTTGTTTGCGAAAACTGCCGTCTATTCGCTTGCTAAAATCAATAAAATGAAGGTTTAATAGTACCAAGGTAAGCTTGCCTGCTTCCATTACATTTTTATGCCACATCATTTGCAAAGCCACAACCGGATCTAAGGTTTTACCTACTTTAAAAGCTTTATAATAGTTAGTGAGGTATTCTGCCAATACTTGGGCTATAATTGCTGCCAAAAATATTGCGACAGGTAATTTTAAGAACGCACCTGGTATTGCAGCCAAAGCCAAGAGCAGCAGTGTTTCTGTGGTATTAGTGAAGTCGTAAAAAGTGTACAATTTTAAAGGGTACAATCTTGCCGCTTCGGCGGCACCGGCACCGTACCTGAACATTCGCTTGGTTTGCATTTTACCATTATCCCACCACGGATGGTTTACCACAGCAGAGGGTACAGCAATGTATTTTTGTAAATTATTTTCAAACGCGTTCCTGAAAAGCAGCTCCATATCCTCGGTGCTTTTTTTTAACTCCAGTAAAAATCGCCTGGATGCCAATAGCTTCCTGTTGAGCATAATGTTTGCGGTGGCAGACCAATACATTTCCGGCTCATGTAGCGCTAATTGAAAATGTGTGGATACGCCATTGATTTTAAGTGCTTTTGTAACAGCATTAATAACCTGCGGGAAATATGTTACACCTACAAAGCCAAGTGCATCGTTAGTTAGTGAAATAGCATTTGAATAGGCTATAAGCAGATCGTTTTTAGGCGTAACATCATCATCGAGCAACAATATCCAGTGGCCAAATCCTGCATCTATGCCCTTGTTTCGGGTAGCTGAGAACCCGATATTTTGTTGATTGACGATAATATGTACATCATCCCGTTCACTTTCTGCAAGCAGTCTCGGCGTTAGTTGAACATTAGGATTATCAGCTATCAGGTAAAAATTAACTTCAAAACCTGCAGGCTTAATGAGCTGCAGTATAGGTAAAAGATATTGCTCATCCAGTCTGAATGATGGTATAACAACGTCTATACTTTTACTCATAAGGCAAAAGTAGCTTATAAAATACAACAATGAAAGGTGCAATTAATCTGATTATCTTTGCTCTTGCCTATGGAGAAGCATCCGTTGATAAGCATTATAATGCCGTTATTTAATTCCGAAAAAGTTTTAGAGCAGGCTTTAGTGTCAATTGAAACCCAGCAACACAAAAATATAGAGCTGATAGTTGTTGATGGCGGAAGCACCGACGGTACATCATTGATATTGGAACGGTATAAAAGTGTAATTACAGTACTAATTAAAGAACCGGACAATGGTATATATGATGCCATGAACAAGGGCATTAAAAGGTCTTCCGGCAAGTGGTTGTATTTCATGGGCGCAGACGACAGACTTTTACCGGGTTTCAGCGAAATTGCCGGGCAACTGACTGATGCGAATACACTGTACTATGGTGATGCGGAGGCAGAGGGGTATATGCTAAAAGGTACTTTTACAAAGTACAGACTGGCTAAATACAGCATCAACCACCAAACCATTTTCTATCCTGCCAAGATATTCGAAAAGTATACTTATGATTTTCGTTACAAAGTATTTGCCGACTATGCCCTCAATCTTAAGGTTTGGGGCGATGCTACAATTAGAAAAAAATATATCCCTGTAAAAATTGTTAAATATGATCTTACAGGTTTTTCCGCCTCTAACAAAGACGACTTATTTAAAAAGGAAAAACCGCTTATAATTCGTAAAAGTATGGGCTGGTTGATGTATTTAAGGTTTCTTTACAAACGGAATAAAGAACAAAGTAAAGGTGACAGTAATTTCTTTTAACTACTAATGCACATCCAAAATCGCAATTTATTTCGCTTAACTCGTTTTGTTTTATTAAAGCTGCCAAAGCTGTTCGCATTCTTTGCACGTTTTCGTAAACCGGCCACACGGCTGCTCATCATAAAAACAGATGCCATTGGCGATTATATCCTCTTCAGGAATTTTATTGAGTTAACGGCTAAATCTGAGAAATATAAAGGTTATAAGATCGACCTGATAGGTAATCAATTATGGCATGGTGTAACTGCCACGTGGGATGCGCCATTTCTTTATCAAACCTACTTTGTTAAACCCAATTCTTTTTATGAAGCTCCGCTGAAAACGCTTCGTTTTGGCTGGCGATTATTTCTGAATAACTACGATACGGTGTTACAGCCAACTTACACGCGCACCTTTATCACAGACGGTTTTGCAGCTCTGACTGCTGCCAGGGAGATTGTAGGATATATAAGCGATAATGAGGGGATTGTCCCACGATATAAGTCAAAAACCGATAGGTTTTACACAACAAAAATGGTATTACCTACCGGTGTTTACTTCGAGTTTCATCGCAATAAATTCTTTTTCGACACGGTATTGGGCCAGCCTTTGAATGTAAAGCAACCATATATTGATATACAAGCTGTTGCAAAAAAAGGGATTGCCATATTGCCCGGTGCCGGCGAATACCGCAGGGGTTGGGAGAGGCAAAAGTTTCTGCAATTAATTGAAAGGCTTATTGCAGTTGCAGATGAACCGATCTACTTAATTGGAGGCCCCGGCGAAAAAGATAATGGCGATTACCTGCACGCAAATTTGCCTGCTGGTAGTGTAGTTAATCTTATTAACACTACAACCTTGCCACAACTGATAGAAAGCATTGCAGCTTGCAGGTTACTTATCTCTAATGAAACAGGGGCTACCCATATCGCGGTAGCTACAAAAACACCTTCGGTTTGTATATTGGGGGGTGGGCATTTCGAACGCTTTGCTCCCTATCCGCAAGATGTTCATCCCGCTCCGGCATGCGTTTTTGAAAAAATGCCTTGTTACTATTGTAATTGGGATTGTATCTACAAGCCGCAGAAGCCTGATAATTATCCTTGCATTGCTGCCATTGAAGTAGAAAAGGTATGGCAGGCCGTAAAGCCGTTTTTAGCCCTATAATAGTTATTGGCTAATAACCGTTAACTTTGTATTTATTAATTTTTTGAATGAAGACATATTTCAGGTTGTTATCCTTTGCAAAACCAATTGAAAAATTTGCAATACCTTATATTATAACAACCGTACTTTCTATCATATTCAGCACACTTAATATTGCATTGCTGGCACCGTTACTTACCACGTTATTTGCAGAACACAGCAGCGTTGCTAAAGAAGTAAAGGTAGAACCTCACTGGTACGATATAATGGCAAGCTTTCGCTATTATATTGGCTATGCCATAAATACTTATGGCACCTGGGTAGCCTTGCAATTTGTATGCGGTACTATCGTAGTTTCGGCTTTGTTAGGCAACTTGTTCCGTTATCTATCGCAACGCACAATGGAAAACCTGCGTGTGCATACCTTACTAAATTTACGCCGCACAGTTTTCGATAATGTAATGAACCTTCACCTTGGCTTTTTTAGCAATGAACGCAAGGGGGATATCATTTCTAAGATAGCATCAGATGTACAGGTAGTTCAATATTCTGTTACCGGAACTTTGCAAGTGATATTTAAAGAGCCATTAACCTTAATTGCCTACCTGATTACGCTGTTTTTAATATCGCCAAGCTTAACTTTATACTCCTTCCTCGTTATCCCTATTTCGGCGTTTGTGATATCAAAAATAGTAAAGCGGCTTAAAGCCCAGGCTATTGCCTCGCAGCAAACCTATGGTAACATGATCAGTTACCTGGATGAAGCGCTATCAGGTATTAAAATAGTGAAGGCCTTTAACGCAACCGGCTTTATCAAAACAAGGTTCGATCAGGAGAATAAGAAATATTCGCGCATCACACAATCTATGGCTCGCCGGCAGCAACTGGCTTCACCGGTTTCAGAGTTTTTTGGGGTTACCATGGTGGCTTGTATCGTTTTGTACGGCGGTCATTTGGTGCTGAATAAATCATCTGCCTTAACACCTCCCGAGTTTGTAACTTTCATAGCACTGTTCTCGCAGGTTATGCGCCCGGCTAAAGCTATTTCAGATTCTTTTAGCAATATCCACTCGGGTATTGCAGCAGGCGAACGTGTGCTGAGCTTGATTGATGAAAAACCTGCAATCAATGATGCTCCTGATGCTGTTGAACTTAAAAGCTTTAACGACGCTATCAAATTTGAGGATGTGAGCTTTGCCTACCAGGACAAAACAGTACTAAAAAATATAAACCTTACCATACCTAAAGGTAAAACCGTGGCTTTAGTTGGTCCGTCAGGTGGTGGTAAATCAACCATGATGGATCTTATCCCGCGTTTTATGGATCCCAAATCTGGCAAAATAACGGTTGATGATAAAGACATAAAACAAGTCACTGCTACATCGCTAAGGAGCCTGATGGGCATTGTAAACCAGGAATCTATCCTTTTTAACGATACCATATTCAATAATATAGCTTTTGGTAAAACCGGGGTGACCAAACAAGAGGTAGAAGCTGCAGCCCGCATTGCCAATGCCCACAATTTTATCAGCGAAACAGAAAATGGTTACGAAACCAACGTTGGCGACAGGGGTACAAAACTATCGGGCGGGCAACGGCAGCGTATCTGTATTGCCAGGGCAGTACTGAATAATCCGCCATTGATGCTGTTGGACGAGGCTACATCGGCCCTGGATACCGAATCTGAAAAGCTTGTACAGGATGCACTTAACAATTTGATGAAAAACCGTACATCGTTAGTTATAGCGCACCGTTTAAGCACCATCCAAAACGCCGATATTATTGCAGTATTAGAAAGCGGGCAGGTAGTTGAGCAGGGCACCCACCAGCAACTAATGGGTAACAACGGCCTGTACCGTAAACTAATAGATATGCAAACCTTTGGCGAATAAAGTATGGTGCATGTTATTATAACAACAGCCAATATTGCCGATGCGTACCATAAGCGGCGAGGGCAGTATATAGAATCTATTGAGAGATGCCTTTCTTATCGCCATTATTTTGATTCGTATACAGTGCTGGAATGTGTATCAGATCATGAGGATTACCTGGACAACTATAATACCTACTATAGCGAACTTGGTAACCCTTATCATGATAAGGGTCATAACGAAGTGAGCCATCTTAAAGCTTTCTTGCAACAGTCGGGACTGCCGGATAACACTTCTATTATTAAAATATCAGGGAAATACTTGCTTACGGACAGCTACTTTTTTGACAGAGTTATTGAATTTCAGGCAGACTATGAAAGTATGTTTAAGAATGATAACGATGTTTACGTTGGCAACGGATATCATACCTTTTTATATTACGCTAAAAAAGGATTGCTGCTGGATGTAATTGAGAGCATTGATCTTAACGACGCTAATAACCGCCCCATCGAATGGGATTTTAAAGAGTTTTTGATGGTTCGAGATAATCACATCGAGATAGACCGCTTAGGGATTATGGCTCACCAGGGCGCTAATTCCGAAAAAATATTTTACGCATAAAAACTATACCTGCATATGTACCAAACCAGATCAGCAGTATTATTCATTGTCTTTAACCGGCCTGAAACAACAGCCCGGGTATTTGAACGTATTGCGGAAGCGAAGCCGGCCAGATTGTACATAGCTGCAGATGGCCCTCACGCTGATAAAGAAAGAGAGCGTGAGTTATGTGATAACACCCGAGCAATAGCGCAAAACGTCAATTGGCCCTGCGAAGTGAAAACGCTTTACCGTGATCATAACCTTGGTTGTAAAGAAGCGGTATCATCTGCCATTACGTGGTTTTTTGAACAGGAGGAGGAAGGCATTATTCTGGAGGATGACTGCCTACCCAATAACGATTTTTTCAGATTTGCGGACGAAATGCTGGAGCGATATCGTTTTGACGAACGCATTAGGCACATAGGCGGCGCTAATTTACAATTTGGTAAAAAATGGGGAGACGCCGGTTATTATTTCTCCAATATGACCCATGTATGGGGCTGGGCAGGGTGGCGCCGGGTTTGGAAGCATTACGATAAAGAGCTAAGCAGGTACGAGCCCGAAGAGGTAAGATCTCAGTTTGAGAATATTTTTGAGGATACATTTATTGTTGATACCTGGGTTGACATTTTTAAACAGGTAAAGGCGGGTAAAATAGATACCTGGGATTACCAGTTAGGTATCATGAATTTTTTCAATAATAGCCTTTCGGTGATACCTAATGTGAATCTGATAACCAACATCGGCTTCGGTGTTAGCTCAACACATACGCACAACGCTGAAGACAGAAACGCCAACGTACCTGCGCTCCCGTTGGGCGATATCGTCCATCCTAAATACATGGTACCTCAGAAAAAAGCTGATGAGGCTACGCTGATCTACGATTTTAACGTACTGGCGCGAAGAAGAAGGTATAATAAACCCAAGCGCCGTTTTAAACGCTGGGTTAAAAACTTATTTAAAAAACAAGCGCCCTAATATATCTTCAGGGCGCTTTGTTCTTATATAACGGATCGGCAATTAATTAAACTTAAATCCTAACCCCAGTTGAAATACCTGGTTCCTGTAATCTGGCAGTAATGAAACACCATCGGTGCGGTTACGGCTAAGGTCAATATTGTAACGGCCGCGTAGTTCTACATTGCGGTTAAGATCAACACTTATACCTATTACACCGGCAACATAGCTCTTATCGCCGCGGTTGTCATACTCATTTTCTACCACGCGGTTAAAGCCATCATCATAAATGTTTTTGGTTGATGTTTGGAAGGTTAACTGCGGGCCAATCAAAAAGTTAAAGCCGGGCACCACCTTAAACTTTGCCAGCAAAGGGATATCGATGTAGTTGGTGCGCTGCTTAAAGTTGCCATCCGTAGTTTCTGCCTGGTAACCTTTTTGCGAGAACAACAGCTCCGGCGCAAAGGCAAATGAGTAAGAAATAGGGATGTTAGATGTTAAACCTACGTGCCAGCCCGCTATGGTGCTTGTGCTAAAATCGGCATTGTAAGAGTCTACCGTATTTGAGAAGTTGGCACCCACTGCCACACCAATTGATGGGCGCATGTAATCGTTGTAAACCTGGCGGCGCTCGTAGCGCTGTGGTGGCGGCATACGCCTAACAACGCGGCGGCGTGGTTGCGGGTAGTACTGGGCACTTACTTCGCCGGCCATAAAAAGGCATAGTGCAATAAATAGTAGTTTTTTCATGGTTGCATATCTAAAGTTGATGACCTAACGGCTAAATGCCGGTGGGCAGCATATTGTTAATAATATCCTATAGAACGCAAAAGCAACAAAAGGTTTATTTGTTGATGGTTTTATATTTTGTATTGTTTAAAACCATTTAACCTTAATTGGTTTTAAACTACATTTGAACTGTAATGAAACCGAAACACATCTCAGCCTTCGTTTTTTCGCTTTTAATATCGGGTACGGCCTTTGCGCAGCGGCAGGGTTTTATCGAAACCATCACCAGCCAGAACAAATGGGTTGATTCGGTTTACAAAAAAATGAGCCGCAGGGAGCGTATCGGGCAGCTTTTTTATGTGCGTGCGCATACCAATAAGGGCCATGCCTATGAAGATTCGGTAGGCAAAGTGATACAGGACGAGCATATCGGCGGTTTGGTGTTTTTCCAGGGCGGGCCGGTAAGGCACGCCAACCTCATCAACAATTATCAAAAGCTATCTAAAGTGCCTTTGCTTGTGGCAATGGATGGAGAGTGGGGTTTGGGCATGCGGTTAGATTCATCCGTGTCATATCCCTACCAAATGACCTTAGGCGCCATACAAGACAACAATCTCATTTATAAAATGGGGCAGATGGTTGCCTATGATTTTAAACGATTGGGCCTGTACATCAATTTTGCGCCAGATATGGATATCAACAACAATCCAAACAATCCGGTTATCAATTACCGCTCGTTCGGCGATAATAAATACAATGTAGCGCAAAAGGGAATATCTTACGCCAAAGGCATGCAGGATGCAGGTGTTATAGTATTTGCCAAGCACTTCCCCGGGCATGGCGACACCAATGTTGATTCGCATTTTGATCTGCCGCAATTGCCATTCAGCCGCAGCCGTTTAGATTCGTTGGAAGAATATCCATTTAAACAGGCCATAGCTGCTGGGATCAGCGGTGTGATGATAGCACACCTTAACATCCCGGCACTGGACAGTACTAAAAATCTTCCTTCTACTTTATCACGACCGATAGTAACCGGGCTGCTGAAGGATTCGTTAGGTTTTAAAGGCATTGTTGCCTCTGATGCCATGGAGATGAAAGGCGTTACCAAGTACTTCCCAAAAGGAGAGGCGGACTTAAGGGCATTTTTGGCCGGAAATGATCTGATAGAGCTTTCTGAAAACTCACAGTTATCTGCCAAACTTATTCTTAAAGCTATTCGCAAGGGCAAGATCAGCAAGGAAGAATTTGAGGCTAAAATAAAAAAACTGCTGGCCGCAAAATATTGGGCCGGGCTTGATAAATATAAGCCAACATCACCTTATGGTATCATAGGCGATATTAACCGGCCTGCAGCCGCAGAGTTGATACAGCAATTGTGCGATGCTGCCATAACAGTTGTAAAAGGCGATGCGGCGACATTAAGGCAAAACCCTCTGCGTAAAACCGCGATCATTAGCATTGGAGTGGATAGGCCAACGGTTTTTGAGACCGAGCTTTCTAAGTGGTACCCTAACAGTATGATATACTTGGTAGGCAAAAACACACCTGTCGCACAGATACGCCAGGTACTGGCCTCCCTTAAAAAGTTCGACCAAACTTTTGTGAGCATACATGATACGCGTACCCGCCCGCAAAGTAAGCTGGATTACAGCAGCGATGTTAAATTGTTGATTGCGGAGCTCGCAGCCAGGCCTAATGTGGTTACCAGCGTATTTGCCAACCCTTACACCATTGCGGGCTTACCGGGTATTGAAAAAAGTGCAGGCCTACTTGTAGGTTATCAAAAGGATGATGCGATGCAACGGTCTGCAATAAAAGTAATTACAGGTGTGTTGAAGCCTACGGGAAAATTGCCGGTAACCATTAACACGTTTTTTACAACCGGGATGGGAATGAGGTTTTAGTAACTCCTGTTATTGCTTAGCCGCAACTTTAAAAGTTTCGTCGATGCTGTTTACCACTCTAAAGTAGGCGTTATTGCCCCACTTCAAACGGGCTGCCGTAGCTTTCAAAAGGTTTTTAATGGTAACCTTTGATATTAAAAGTTCCCGCGCGTCCATTTTTGGGATGGTTTGGTATGCGTATAAAATAAAATCTGTTAGCTCGTTGTCGCTAATGTTGTATTGTTTGATAAAACTATCCGCAGTGGCATATTTAGCCAGTTTGGGCTGCATCTTATCAAGCACATAGGCGCTAAATAGCAGGTGGTCGCTAAGGTCGCTTACCAACTGATTGCTCTGGATGGTATCTGCCGGTATAAAAATATCAGGCATAATTCCTCCGCGACTAAATACTTTCCGACCCTTAAGCGTGTGGAATGCCGAGCTGCCGATAAAAGCGCTATCACTTAAATTACTTCCTGCGTTTAACAATTCACCTTTGCGTATGCGGTTCGCTAATTCGTCATGATAACTGGCTATGCCGTTCTTGTAAGATTTTTGGATAGACCTGCCCGAGGGTGTATAATACCTTGCCACCGTAAGGTTAATAGCACTTCCATCACCAAACGGATACTGTTGCTGCACTAAACCCTTCCCGAATGAACGGCGGCCAACAATTGTACCCCTGTCCAGGTCCTGCATCGCGCCGGCCAATATTTCGCTTGCCGATGCCGAATACTCATCGATGATAACAGTAAGCTTGCCATTTTGATAACTGCCTGAATCCGTTGCAAAATAATCTGTGCGCGGTTCATGCACGCCTTTAGTGTAAACGATCAGTTTTCCTTTTGGTAAAAATTCATCAGCCAGGGCAGTTGCAGTGTTCAGGTATCCGCCGCCGTTACCTCTTAGGTCTAACACCAGTTTCTCCATGCCATCAACCTTTAAGTTGGTAAGCGCCTTTCTGAAATCAGTGTCTGTAGATGTGCCAAACTTGCTGATCTTGATGTAACCAACGCCATCGGTAACGTAAGCGGCATCAATACTGCTAACGGTAACCCTATCGCGCTTCACCTTAAAATCCTTTAGCCTGGCATTGTTATCGCGTTGGATGTTAAGCGTGATGAAAGTATCCTTTTCGCCACGGAATAATTTGCTGATGCGTGATGTTTTAAGCCTGGTTCCTGCAAAAGGTGCGTTATCTACCTTAACAACCTTATCGCCAACCATTATACCGGCCTTTGCCGATGGCCCGCCTGCGGTAACCTGTGTAACCACCAACGTATCGCGCAGCAGCTGGTATTCCAAACCGATGCCGGTGAAGCCTCCTTCCAGCTTTTCGTTGATATTACGAGCTTGCTGTACAGGCAGGTACAGCGAATGAGGGTCGAGGTTTTGCAGCAGGTCGTTAATGGTAACGCCCTCCATGCTATCAATGTTAACAGAATCTACGTATTGGTTCTGCACCAGATCAAGCACGCGGTTTATCTTGTTGGTACCGCTTAAACCCATCCTGCGGCCGCCAAGGTTGCCATCGCTTAAAAAAATGCCTATTAAAGCGCCGATAGTTAAAAGTAGGATGGTCCGGAAGATGATACCCGCAGTGTGCTTCATTGAAATTTTAACACGCAAATCTAATAATTAGCCGTCATCGGCAATAATTTATCTGCGCTTCTTTCCTTTAATGTTTTTTAATCAATTTTGTGGTGAAATTGTTGGCATAAAAGCCTCACCTAAATCCTCTCCAAAGGAGAGGATTTGGAACGAGCTCTTAAGAACCCTCTCCTTTGGAGAGGGCAGGTTGAGGCCCTCATAAAACATTACAATGGAAATAAGTACCGAGAAAGATTCCAGATATAACGGCTTGGAAAACATGTCTGCAGGCGAGTTGCTGCGCAATATCAATAACGAGGACAAGACCGTGCCACTTGCTGTGGAAAAAGCGTTGCCGCAGATAGAAAAGCTGGTTGACATTGTTGCTGACCGTATGCAAAACGGTGGACGCTTATTTTATATCGGTGCCGGTACCAGCGGCCGCTTAGGTGTAGTGGATGCATCAGAATGCCCGCCCACCTTTGGTGTTCCGTTTGATTGGGTGGTTGGCATTATTGCGGGCGGCGATACCGCCATACGCAAAGCTGTAGAATTTGCAGAGGATGACATTGAACAAGCCTGGAAAGATCTGCAGGCATTTGACACTAACGACGGCGATGTTGTGGTAGGTATTGCGGCATCGGGCACTACGCCTTATGTGATAGGCGGTTTGCAGGCAGCCAATGCCAACGGACTTGCAACCGGTTGTATTGTTTGTAATGCTGGCAGCCCGGTAGCAGCAGAAGCGCAATTCCCGGTTGAGGTGGTAACAGGCCCCGAGTTTGTTACCGGCAGCACACGTATGAAAGCGGGCACGGCTCAAAAACTTGTTTTGAACATGTTAAGCACCAGTGTGATGATCAAACTGGGCCGCGTAAAGGGTAATAAAATGGTGGATATGCAGTTATCAAATAACAAACTGGTTCATCGTGGTACCCGCATGGTAATGGCCGAAACCGGCCTGCCCGAAGCAGAGGCAGCGGAACTATTGAAACAATACGGCAGCGTACGCAAAGCGGTTGATGCGCACAGCCACAAGTAAAATTTGATAGCTAAGCTTTTTGAATTTTTACTTTTTACTTTTGGATATTAACAATGCACGATATAGAACCATATTACCGCTGGCGCGACGATTATATTGCCGCTGAGGACGAGAATTCACCGTTTTACAATACTGAATACAGTGAATTTGAGTTTGATAAGCAGGTGTATAATTATTTGCTGCATCCGCAATGGGACTCGTTTGGGTCGAGCACGCTGTACCTGAAGATATTATTTGTTGACTATGACCGCGGGTATTGTATAATTGAGTTTATAGGCGAATGGAACGACGCTATAAGCAACGACATTATGCTGATGAAGCGTGAGTTATATGACCTGATGGTAGACCAGGGCATTAACAAGTTTGTGCTTATCGGCGAGAATGTGCTCAACTTTCACTACTCTGATGACAGTTATTATGAAGAGTGGTTTCAGGAAGTGGAAGACGGCTGGATAGCCGGAGTAAACTTTAGGGAGCATGTGATCAATGAATTCAGGGATGCTAACATCGACTACTATATTAATTTTGGAGGCGAACTGGACGATTTTAACTGGCGTTCGTTAAAACCGCTGCAGGTATTTAAAAAGGTTGAAGAACAGTTACAACGGCGTTTGAATTAAACGTTTGGCAACAGTTGCATTCTAATAAAAAATTATACATTAGTACAATTAACATATCATTATAAATGGAAACCAAATCAACCGATTACGTTTACGATAACGTTATCCAGATAGAAGATGCAGACGCATCACGTAAGTTTATTGCGAAGGTTTTTGCCTGGATGTTTGTGGCATTGGGTATCTCTGCTGCATTCGCATTTTTATTTGCCGCTAACCCGCAACTGTCGTCTTTGCTACGCGATAGCGAAACACGCCAGAACACCATCTTTGGTACGGTAGCGATGTTTTTACCGCTTGTTTTCGTATTTGTTTCAAGCGCTGTTTTTTCGCGCGGTAGTTATTTCGCCCTTGCCCTGGTATTCATCGGGTTTTCAGCAGCTATGGGTATCAGCCTTAGTAACATATTTTATTTTTACCCAATTACCACTATCAGCGGTGTGTTTATCACTACATCAGTAGTTTTTGGTGCTATGGCCATCGGTGGATACATCACTCATCAGGACCTGACCAAATTTGGCGGGATAATGATCATGCTGCTTATTGGCATTGTGGTAGCATCTGTGCTTAATTTACTTATTTTCCGTAGTAGCGGGATGGATCTGATCATTAGCTACATCGGCGTTGCCGTGTTTACCGGCCTTACAGCATACGACGTGCAAAAGTTAAAACGCATTGGTGCAAGCGGCGAAGTTGATGGCGCTACCAAAAGCAAAGTGGCCTTAATGGGTGCGCTAACACTTTACCTTGATTTTGTAAACCTGTTCCTGATGCTGCTGCGCATATTTGGCGGCAACAGAAGATAACCAAAAGCATATTTAACAAAAAACGCCGGTGTGATTTTCACAGCGGCGTTTTTTGTTTATCGATACTTAGTTGCTTCTCAACTTAAGCAACACAACGTTTTCTACGTGTTGCGTATGCGGGAACATATCTACAGGTTGTATCTTAACGGTATCGTATTTTTCTTTCAGGATAAGCAGGTCGCGTGCCTGGGTGGCGGCGTTGCAGCTTACGTAAACTATCTTCTCGGCCTCAATCTCCATGAGGCGGGCAACTACGTCGGCGTGCATACCGGCGCGTGGCGGGTCGGTGATGATCACATCTGGCTTGCCGTGTTCCGCTACAAATTCTGGCGTTAGCACGTCCTTCATATCACCGGCGTAGAATTTGGTATTGGTGATGTTATTGATCTGTGAGTTTACCTTGGCATCTTCAATTGCAGATGGCACATACTCTACACCAACCACCTCGCGCACATGGCCTGCCACAAAGTTGGCAATGGTACCTGCACCGGTGTAAAGGTCATAGATCAGTTCATCGCCTTTAAAGCCGGCAAAATCGCGTGTTATTTCATAAAGCTTCAGCGCCTGTACAGAGTTGGTTTGATAGAACGATTTAGGACCTACCCTAAAACGTACCACGTTACCGTTTGCCGTTGGCATTTCCTCGTGGATAAACTCCGGGCCGCGCCATGCCTTTACGTCCTGGTCAAAAATGGTATCGTTCATTTTTGTGTTAACGATATACAGCAGGGAGGTGATCTGAGGGAAGGCTGCATCCACATAGTTCATCAGCAGGTCTATCTCATCCTGGGTAGCATGAGCAAACACAACGATAACCATGATCTCGCCGGTTGATGCCGTGCGGATGATGAGGTTACGCAGCGCGCCGGTATGCTGGCGAACATCATAATAGCTGATACAATTTTCTATGGCAAAAGCGTTGATGCTGTTGCGCAGATCGTTTGAGGGCTCGGTCTGCAGGTAGCAGTGATTAATGTTCAGGATCTTATCAAAACGGCCGGGAATGTGAAAGCCCAGGGCGTTCATATCCAATTTTTCGTCATCACGGTTCTCGCCATCAAACAACCAGCGTTTGTTTGAGAAGGTAAATTCCAACTTGTTGCGATAGTAGCGGTCTGCGGGTGAGGGAACGATGGGGTCCATGTGGCCAACTTCAATTTTAGCCAAACGGGTAAGCGCATCGCGCACAGCTTTTTGTTTGAACTGCAGTTGCGCTTCGTAAGTCATGTGTTGCCATTTGCAACCGCCGCAAGTACCAAAGTGCTCGCAAAACGCGGGCGTACGGTGCTTAGATGGCGTAATGAGTTTAGTGATCTTTGCCTCGCCGAAGTTCTTTTTACTGCGGTAGACCTCAACATCGGCAACATCACCTGGTACTGCTTTCTCAATAAACAATACCAACTCGTCGGCTTTGCCCACACCTTTGCCTTCTTCGGCAATATCAATAACGCTAACGTTCTCAAAAAACTTTGGCTTCTTTACAGATCTACTCATGAGGCTGCAAAGGTAAGTATTTTAAGATTTTTGAGCGCGCTTGGTTTCAAATGAACAGATCAAGCAACTTTTGCCAGAAGCTATCCACCTGAATATCCATCTCAATATCGAATTGCCTATCTATCAATTCTGAAAAGTCTTTTAATTCCTTACTCATGGCTGATATAATTTACTATGCAAACATAGTAAATTTATACCAAAAACCAAATTGGTATAGTGATTTAAAAATTAGTTATTGGTTACTTCTGTTTGACTTCCAACGTCAAGTTTATAAATACAAGAACCTAAAACGATGGGAGTGCTATACGAAACCATTATTTGAAACATAGATTCGTCCGTATGAAAAAGAGACCGCATAATCAATAAAAAAGTAGCTATAGTAAGCAGTGCTCCTATAGAGCCGATCAAAAAGCGTAGGTATTTGATTTTAATTAAGGGTATGGCAATAAGCATTTTTATCATGAAGAAAAATATTATCCAAGTGAAAAATGAAAATACTGTACCAAAGAATACGAAAAAGGCATATAGCCCCACCATACCATCGAACAATCTTGGCGAGTTCAATATAGCGCAGTTATTCAGCAAAGTGTTAACACAGAAAAAAATTAAAGGTGCTACAAAAACGCTGGTAAGCCAAACCTTTAGGCTGTAAGCAAAAACATTAAATCGCACTATTCTCATGCAAAAAATCTTTCAAAAGGCGCCCCGCTAATGGCTAACGGGGGCACCTTGGTGATTGGTTTAGGCAAACTCTACAACTAAAGGCGCAGTAATGACCTTTACTGTTTTATAATATTTATAGCGCATCTTGTGCACATAACTTTCAAATGTTAACCCGCCGGCTTTGAACAGGCGCTTGTGGCCGAACCATACCAGCGCCGATACGCCGTAAAAGAACCATCTGTACACCACCTTACGCCATGCTTTTGAAAAAGTACTTTTGTTGTCGAAGATGATGGCCAGCCGCTCGGTTTGGAAAGCAACATGCGGGGCTTCATCTATCAGGATATCGGTACAGATCTGTTTAAGCAGGCGGCATTGGGTAGCATCTTTTAAAGCCTGGTAAAATATCTGGGCGGTGCTCTCCACCACTATCACAGCCAGCGTCCAGATCTCCATGCTCGTGTTTAGGTAACGCACCTTGCGGAACAGCGTATCACCCCAGTCCTTCTTTATCCGATGCTCGCCTATCTTATCAATGTAACGACCAAGGTTATTACCATGCTTCTGCTCTTCCTTGATGAATAGGCGTACGGCGTCCACGTAATCAGGATCGCCCAAAGCATAGGCGTATCTGGTTGATGCCGCAATGAGGTGCTCTCCTTCTGATGTTTCGCCGAGCTGCCAGGCTTGTAACGAGGGCAGTATTTCCGCAATCTCATCCTTATTGATGGTTGGCGTTAAAGCCCAGTTTATTCTTTGGTGGCGGGCGTTTTCCTTGAAATGCCTTATCCAGTAATTGCTTGTATGCATAGGTGTAGTGTGATTTTAATGTTTATCCCAGTTGATCTTCCTTGAGAAATACATCAGCAGGGCAACGATGATAAACAAGGCGATACTGCCGATCATCAACGCAAGGTCTTCTAATTGGATGATCACGAAAATGAACACGTAAATGATTGACAGGATGACTGCGAACAGCGCGGCAGCGGCTTTATTCCTGAGCAGTGACGAAATGAATACCGACACCAGCCCGATGGTGGCGACAGAGGCTATAATGTAAGCCAGGTTATATCCCATTTGCTCAGAAAAAGAAAGCAGTAACGTATAGTATATAACCAATGCTGCACCTATCAAAGCATAATTAAACGGATGGATCCTGTGCTTGCGGATAACTTCGGTGAGGAATAGCGAAACAAAAGTAAGCAGCACAATTAAGATGGCATATTTACTGGTGCGGGTGATCTTCTGGTACTGATCTACCGGCAAGCGAAGCTTTAAACCGAAAGATGCATTGGTCAGCTTGTTCTTATCATTCAAAAGGTTATTATCAACCACCCACTGCTGCGGATAGGGGCGGTTATAATACAGCATCCGCCAGTTGGCCTTAAAGCCGGCGCTATCCATATGGCGCTCATCGGGCAGGTAACGGCCGTCAAAGCTTGGGGTGCTCCAGTTCCCTTTTACAGATACATCGGTAGTTTTACCCAGGTGCATAATGTGAAGTTCCTGGCTGCCTTTAAGATCAAGGGTGAAATCGAAGGTGAAACCGGCCTCCTTAACGGTAGCAAGGTTTAAGTTGGCCTGCAAACCACTATCAAAAACAGGGTGGGCGGTAAAAGAGGGCTCAGCAGTGAGGTGCTGGCCGGCCGCATTGATCACCGGATTATTTTTTAAACCCTTCAGGTCTGAAATGCTGAATTCCAAACGGGCCTTATCCCATAGTAGTTGATCGGGTGTTAAAGATAATGCGGCCAGATCGGGCTTGCCAAAGTTACCGCTCACTTTAACCTGCGAATTGTAAACCACTGCATCAAACATGCCCCGGTGCAGTTTATCGGTTTTTACGGCGGCGTCCATCTTCAGGTTCTCGGGCAGCAGATAAAGGTTTTCCGTTACTTCTTTAGTGACCTCTTTCTTATCATTATCGATGGCCTTGAAATACCTTTTGTACGGCACCACCAGTACCGGACCTTTAATGGTTTGGTCGCCCGACCAGCTATCGGCGATCTCCTTTACCACTTGTGATTGCCTGGCCGAGCGCTCAAATATCAGATCATTTATCAAGGCTGATGGTATCAACAGCACCAGTATCAAAAACCCAATAAAAATTAATTTAACTGTGACCGACTCCTGGAGCCAGTTCATAAATCCCCTAAAAGCGGATGGTTGTTCTTCGTTGATCATGTTTAAAAAGTACTTTGTATTTCAAAGTAAAAGGGCAAAAAAATAATTGCCTTATTTCTGTTGCTTAATAATTTGCTCTAAGGCATCCAAATGCTGCTTAAATGCAAGCTTCCCCTGCTCGCTGGCGGCATAGTTAGTGTTGGGCTTTCGGCCTAAAAATGATTTGTGCACAGTTATATATTGTTCTTTCTCTAAAGCCTTAAGGTGCGATGCCAAGTTACCATCGGTAACGTCCAGCAGCTCTTTAAGCGAGTTAAAGTCGTAGCGCTCGTTAACCACCAGTATGCTCATAATTTGCAAACGCAGGCGGTTCTCAAACGCTTTATCGAGTTTTTCAAATGGAAGTTTCACCGGTCGTATTTAAAGTACATAATGCTGCCGTAAACAATGTGCAGCAAACCAAACCCAATCACCCAAAATATTAAGCCGTATCCCGGCATAATTGCAGCCAGCAAACCTAACAATATATCAGAGATACCTAAATAGTGAATATCCTTGAAAGTGATACTGCTGGCATTTATTAGTGCAAGACCGTAAAAAATAAGCGAAGCAGGTGCAACCACACCAAAGTAGCCCCGCCAGATCAGTATCAGGATCAGCGCCCCGCCGGTAAACAACGGTACACACATGTTATATAGCAATTGCCTGCTGGTGCGCCCCCAAACGTTTTGGCCTTTTTGTTTGGCTTTGCGTAGCGTAAGGATAATTCCTGTTAATATTGATGCAACCAAAACGCCCAGGGCAATGCAGATAAGCTTGATCAAACGCTCCGACGAAGTTGATGCGTTTTCAAATACATATTCCCGGTAACTGAGAAAGCCGCCTGTGCCATAAACAATGGTATAAGCCCAGGCTGCACCTACCAGCGCGTAAATACCCGCCAGCACACCAGAGAGGCCGCTCAGCGAAATAAATTTTGACGAACGCTCCATCATGCTGCGGATAGAGGTCAGGTCGTTTTGAATATCGTTTTCTTTCACTTAAAAGTACTTTGATATTCAAAGTAAGTGTTTAAATAATTAGCTTCCAAATATTTCTTAAAAAATGCGATAAAATCAGCCAAAACATTTCCCCTATTGATTGGCTTAATTAATGCATATGAGCTGGTATGATGTTTTCCTAAAAGACCTCGACTTTACGTTTGCTATCGAGATAGTTGTGCGCACATTGATCATGTTCACACTTATACTGGTTATTCTTCGCTTAACAGGGAAAAAAGGCGTACGGCAGCTTTCGATATTCGAGGTGGCAATTATCATAGGTTTTGGCTCGGCCGCCGGCGACCCGATGTTTGTTAAAGATGTTGCCATTGTGCCCTCAGTTATTGTACTGGTGACTATATTGCTGTTGTACCGTAGTGTAACCTGGTTTGCTGCAAAAAATGAGCGTTTCGAATCTATTTTGGAAGGCGAGCCGCAATATGTGATAGAAGAGGGCATGTTTGTGCTTGATGATGACAACCTGAACTTTGCAAAAGATGAATTCCTGGCAGAACTGCGACAGCAAAGTATTGAGCACCTTGGTCAGGTACGAATTGCTATTTTAGAAACTACCGGCAACGTTAGCCTTTTTTATTACAGCGATGAAGATGTAAAACCCGGTATGCCGGTGCTGCCAAAGGTTTACGCCCAAAAAAGCACCGTAATTAACGCCGAAGGCGAATATGCGTGTACATACTGTGGTAAAGTAGCGTTTATAAAAGGAACAAGCAGCACATGCGGGCGCTGCAATAAGAATGAGTGGCTACAGGCAATTAACACCCTTAGGGTTTCTTAAACCTGTATAGCCGCCTTCACCAGATATGGCAATATCTCTTTTTGGAAAGAAACGAAATTCTTGCGCACGTCGCTATCACTTACAGAGGTGAATGCAAAGCTGAATACGATGTTCTTGCTGCATTTGATAAGGAAACGGATCCGTTGCTGATAGTTTTCACTGGGGCGGATGCCGGGGCCTTCGGTAAAGGAATGTACCAATAGTTCTTCCAGCTCGTTAGACAGGTTCTTCAAAAATTCCTGCGAGTTAGTACTTTCACGAATAAAATCCCAGCCGATAAATTCGTTGCACACAGTATAAGATAAGCGGCAGGTTTTCATGATAAGGTTGCTGAGGTGGGTTTCTTCGTCAACCTCGGCAGTTGTCGCCAAAAGCTCATCAACACTTACCTTAATATAGTCCATTAGCAATACGTGCAATACCGCTTCTTTGCTATCAAAATATTTGTAGATGGTGGCTTTGGCAATTTTTGCCCGCTTGGCAATTTCGTTTACACTTGTTTTATGGTAACCGAACTTACGGAACAGATCCTGCGAGGCGCGCTTAATGCTATCTTTAATTTTGTCTGCTTCCATTAATCAGTTTGAAACAAATATCTCAAATTGCGTGGTATTTACAAGATATGAGCGCAGGTATTTACTCGCGGGGGCCTTTACCGGGCTGCCATCTTCCAAAGAAAATTTAGAACCGCTGCATGGGTCGGTAGCGGTAAGGCCGTTATCATCGAGATTTACTGCACACAATTTTTCGGGCTGATAACTGCTGCAACGGTCATAAGCTACATAGGCGCCATCAAACCTGCGGTAGATAATAATACCGGCCACACCTACGCCGGATATAGTAACCGCCCCTCCGGCGGCAGTAAGCGCCTGCACCCGAGGGTCGGTTTTTGTTATCCTGAAGTTTACCGGTACACTGGGTACCACGCTGCCGGTTTTAGCGCATGAAAACAGAAGTATGCTTGTAAAAACCAGTATCAGCGCTTGCTTCATTTATATTATATCAGTTTGGAATTGTTTCAGGAAACGCACATCGTTCTCAGAGAACAAGCGCAGGTCGCGGATCACATATTTCAAGTTAGTGATACGCTCTATACCCATACCAAAGGCAAAGCCGGTATATTTTTTACTATCGATGCCGCAATTCTCTAACACGTTAGGGTCAACCATGCCGCAACCTAAAATTTCTACCCAACCGGTGTATTTACACATGTTACAGCCGGCGCCCTTGCATATCGTGCAAGAGATGTCCATTTCTGCAGATGGCTCGGTGAACGGGAAGTATGACGGACGGAAACGCACTTTGGTACCCTCGCCGTAAAGCTCCTGCACAAAGTGGAAAAGCGTTTGCTTAAGATCTGCAAAAGAAACGTTCTCATCCACATACAAACCTTCTACCTGGTGGAAGAAACAATGTGCGCGTGCCGAAATAGCCTCGTTTCGGTAAACACGGCCCGGCATAATAGCGCGGAACGGTGGTTTGCCATTCTCCATCATACGCACCTGTACCGATGAGGTATGCGTACGCAAGGCAATATCATCGCTGCCATCACCTTTACGGATAAAGAAGGTATCCTGCATATCGCGCGCAGGATGTTCCTGCGGGAAGTTAAGCGCCGAGAAGTTATGCCAGTCGTCCTCGATCTCAGGGCCTTCAGCCACAACGAAGCCAAGACGTTTAAAGATATCGATGATCTCGTTACGTACCAATGATAGCGGGTGGCGCGAGCCTACTTCGAAACCATCACCGGGCAAAGTAAGATCAAGGCCCAAGTCTTGAGTCTTAAGGCCGGAGTCCAGAGAATCTTTTAGTTCCGCATATTTTGCTTCGGCCATTTGCTTAAACTGGTTAAGCACTTTACCAAAAACGCGTTTTTCTTCGGGGCCAACAGTTTTAAATTCCTCAAAAAGGTCTTTTATCAAACCTTTGGTACCCAAATATTTTATGCGGAAAGCCTCCAGCTCATCGGCGTTAGCCGGCGAAAAAGCTTGAATATCGGCCGTATATTGATCTATTTTTTCTTGCATTATAGTTGTCTCAAAAATTGTTCGGCAGTTAATACCGGTATAGTTGCTTGTTTGTAGTCTTTAATGTTACGGGTGATGATGGCATCACAATTCGCTTTTATTGCGATGTGGTTTTCTATAGCATCTTCAAAATCTGAAAAGGAACCACTTACAGCGTTTTCAATAGCATCAAGTTCAAAAGGAAGAATATCTACCAGCTTTAAAAGCTGACTAACACCTTCTTTCGCAGCTTGTTTTTTAACCAGCTTAGTAAGTATATAATGAACGTTTGCAATTACAAGGGTTGATGTACTTAACCTAATTCCATGCTGCTGTTTTTCTACAATTAACATTTCAGCGTATATAGAAAATGGTTGCCTGTCCACTAACATATCTAATATAACATCACTATCTATAAACAGGTGTTTATAAGCCATGGCGCTCTTTCAAGTACTCCCACTTTAAATCTTTATAATCTACATCATCAGCTACCTTCCCCTTTAGTATACCTCTAAGTGCTTTAAGTTCCTCAGGTATTTCCATTGCTTTATATTTTTCCAGTAAAGGATCTTCTTTCTTTCTTTTCTTCGAGAAATCATTTAGAAGTTGCTTGAAAAGCTTTGACACACTTATGTTATCTTCTGAAGCTATTCTTTTAGCAAGCTCAACAGTTTGCTTATCAGAACTCAAGGTCAATTTTGTAGCTGCCATAACAATTGCTTATGTACGTACAAATATAATAAAACTATACGTAACTATTTCAACACACCCAACTCATTACCCACTTTGGTAAAGGCAGCAATGGCTTTATCCAGGTGAGCTACATCATGTGCGGCAGAGATTTGAACACGTATACGAGCCTTACCCTGCGGAACTACCGGATAATAGAAACCGATCACGTAAATACCTTCATCTAACATTTTAGCGGCAAACTCCTGCGCCAGTTTTGCATCGTAAAGCATTACAGGTACTATAGGATGCACACCGGGTTTGATATCAAAACCTGCAGCGGTCATTTTTTCGCGGAAGTATTTGGTGTTAGTTTCTAATTTGTCGCGCAGGTCGGTTGTTTCGCTCAGCATATCCAGCACAGCAATTGAAGCGCCGGTAATGGCGGGTGCCAATGTATTACTGAACAGGTAAGGCCTTGAGCGCTGGCGCAACATATCGATGATCTCTTTACGGCCCGATGTAAAACCACCGGATGCACCACCCAACGCTTTACCCAAAGTGCCGGTTATGATATCTATCTTACCCATTACGTTATGGTGCTCATGCGTACCGCGGCCTGTTTTACCCATAAAGCCGCTGCAGTGGCTCTCGTCAATCATCACCAAAGCGTTGTATTGCTCTGCCAGTGCGCAAATTTTATCAAGCTGAGCAATGGTACCATCCATAGAGAAAGTACCATCAGTAACTATAATGCGGTGACGAAGTTCCTGCGTAGCATTCAACTGTTCTTCCAGGTCGACCATGTCATCGTGTTTGTAGCGTTTGCGCTGTGCTTTACAAAGGCGTACACCATCTATGATAGAAGCGTGGTTCAACTCATCAGATATAATAGCATCCTGATCGTTAAATAAAGGTTCAAATACGCCGCCGTTGGCATCAAATGCTGCCGCGTAAAGGATGGTGTCTTCGGTGCCTAAAAACTCAGAAATTTTTTGCTCCAGTTGTTTATGAATATCCTGCGTACCGCAGATGAACCTCACTGATGACAGACCGTAACCATGCGTGTCCATAGCATTTTTAGCAGCTTGCACCACTTTGGCATTGCCTGATAAGCCCAGGTAATTGTTAGCACAAAAGTTTATCACTTCTTTACCGCCCTGCACCGTAATGTCGGCACCCTGCGGTGAGGTGATGATACGTTCCTTTTTATATAGCCCAGCCGCTTCAATGTCAGCAAGTTCTTTTTGTAAAACCGGTTGCAGTGTATTGTACATGATAAATGTATTTAAGATAGCAAAATTAGGAAATACGCATCAATTGGCGTTATCTGCATTGCTTTTAATAATTTATGTTGTAAAACAAACATTTAACACGCATTTATTATTATGTAGGAAAACCCCTCTATGAGAAAATACTTACTACTATTGATATTATGCCTAACTGTGGTAATTGCTGATGCTCAGCAATTTATGCTAAATGGCCGCATTACGGGCGATAAAGGTGAGCCGATTGGCTTCACATCAGTATACATCCGCAACTCAACATACGGAACAACTGCTAACGAGTTAGGCCAATATCAATTTAAGTTAGCGCCGGGTAATTACAACATTGTTTACCGTTTTGTAGGCTATCGCGAAAAGGTAGTACCCGTTAGTATAACCGACCACGACGAGCGCCTTAACGTGCAACTGGAGAATGAAGTATTCAGTCGTGATGATACTGCAACTTACAACCGTAAAACCGACCGGGGTATGGCCATCATGAGAGAGGTAATGGCTAACCGCGAGCGCCACATGAACGAATTTAAAAGCTACACCTGCCAGGTTTACATTAAGGGTGTGCAGCGTTTGACAAAGGCACCCAAGTCGCTAATGAGCAGCCCGGTCATCAAACAGCTCGATCTTGATTCGCTGGGCAGGGGAATTTTATACCAGTCGGAATCCTTATCTGAATTTAATTTACAGCGACCGAATAAGTTTAAGGAGATCACCATTGCTGCTAAAAGTACAGGTGGCAGCCCTGCCTTTAATTATAACAAGGCGTCAGACTTACAACTTAACATATACCAGAATATATTTTATATAGACGGCCTGCGTAGCCGTGGTTTTGTATCTCCTGTGGCTGATAATGCTTTTAAGTATTACAGGTTTAGGCTTGCAGGTACAACGGTTTCAAATAACCGTACCATTCATAAAATTGCAATACTGCCAAAGTCAAAGCGTTCATCAACCTTTAGAGGTTTCCTTTACATAGTAGATGGCGATTGGCGGGTTTACAGCGCCGACCTTTACCTTACCGAAGAGAACGATAATATTAACTTAATAGATACGCTATCTATCAGCCAGCAATACATCCCTGTTAAAGACAGCGTTTGGTTGCCGGCATCTATACAGTATGATTACAAAGGATCTGTATTAGGATTCAAATTTGCAGGATACTATGTAGGTATTTATAATAACTACAAGATAGATCAGACTTTTCCAGATGGTTTTTTCAATGGAGAAGTATTAAAAGTTGATACTGCAGCCAACACAAAACCATCGAGCTATTGGAACGCCATAAGGCCCGTGCCGTTAACGCCGCAGGAAATGCGCGATTACCGGAAAAAGGATAGTCTTTTTGCCTTGCAGCATTCCGATCCATACCTTGATTCAGTACAGCTGGAAAACAATAAATTTAGCTTGCCAAGCTATACGATATTTGGTTATGAGGCTAAAAATCGCCGTACCAAAGAATCATTTTACGTAGCGCCCCTGTATCAAAGTATTTATTACAACACGGTTGAAGGTTGGGGAATTGATGCACAGGTTAAATACACCAAGAAGTTTGACGACTTACGGTCTTTTAGTATTTCTCCGGAGTTTAAGTACGGTTTTTCAAGTAAACTGGCAAGCCCAATGATCCATAGCGAGTACCTGTTTGATCAATGGCATCGTGGCCGTGTTTTTACCAACTTTGGTGCAGATGTAATGGATTTAAGTAACGTAGGTACCAGATCATTATGGTTCAATACCCTAAGCTCTTTGCTGTTTGAGAACAACTATGTAAAGTATTATCGTAATCAATACGGTAACATAGGTTATGAGCGGGAACTTGCTAATGGTATTTTGTGGAGTTCGAGCGTTGAGTATTCTAATCGCAGGCAATTATACAATACGTCGTACCAGCACATATTTAATCCAAAGAATAAAGAATATACATCAAACAACCCGTTGGCTCCACCGGGTACACCTGCCGATGACAGATCTTTTTTATTTCCGGAGCATCAGGCATTTACTTTTAAAACATCGCTTGAGTTTACCTTTGGTCAACGTTATATTACCAGGCCTGATGGCCGTACGTTTGTACCGTCAAGATATCCAAAGATCGTGCTTAATTATCGCAAAGGTATAGACGGCGTTTTTGGTTCTGATGTAAATTACGATTTCGTGTCCATTAACATCAGTCAGGATCATATTCCGATCGGATTAACCGGTTATTCATCGTTCAGGATATCAGCAGGCGATTTCCTTAACCGCCGCAACCTTTACTTTATGGATTATAACCATTTTTCGGGCAACCAGGGTTTAACGTTTGACCCTACCGATCTGGCAAGTTTCCATTTCCTGCCGTTCTATCAATTCAGTTCAAACGATGCGTTTCTGGAGGCTCACTACCAACATAATTTTGCAGGTGCGTTCTTTAGCCGCATACCTTTTATGCGTAAGCTTAAACTCGAAGAGATTATAGGGGCCAATTTCCTAACAGAAAAGAATAACATGAACTATTCTGAGTTTTATGTTGGTATACAGCGGTTATTCTTCCGTGTAGACTATGGCGTATCCTTCACCGGCGACAAAAAGTATATCCAGGGTTTCAGGATATTTTATGGGATAAGATAGGGGGTGGTTAATTAGTTGATTTGTGATTGTTTATTAGTTTGCTTTCGATTACATGCATTTTTTATTTTGGATCAACCGATATCTGATCTCTAATTAACTGATCAACTAATCTCCAAAATATTTATCTTTGCGCCTCATTTAACACTGTTTGCAGCAGTATCAATGATCTTATGGCAAAGTATAACACACTACTGTACTATTGTTACTCAACAATAGAAAATGGCGAGCAATTTGCCGCCGACCACCTGAAATTTTGTAATGGATTAGGCCTTACCGGTCGCATAATAGTTGCTGATGAAGGTTTAAACGGCACTGTTTCCGGCACGCCCGAAGCTTGTAAAGCTTATATGGAAGCCGTGTTGGCTGACGAGCGTTTTGCTAAAACAGATTTTAAGGTGGATGAAGTTGATGAACCTTCGTTTGTAAAAATGCACGTTCGTTATAAATCGGAGATCGTCCATTCAGGCCTGCGCGATCCACAGATGATCGACCCCAAGAAACGTACTGGTGTGCACCTGGAGCCTAAGGAGTTTATGGAAATGAAGGATAGGGACGATGTGGTTGTGTTAGACGTAAGGTCTAACTACGAACACTCGCTTGGAAAATTCAAAAATGCCGTAACGCTTGATATTGAGAATTTCCGCGATTTCCCGGCTATGATCAATGAACTGGCGCAGTACAAGGATAAAAAGATATTGACCTATTGTACCGGTGGCATCAAGTGCGAAAAGGCTTCGGCTTTGCTTTTGCACGAGGGTTTTGAAAATGTTTACCAGTTGCATGGCGGTATTATTAAATACGGAAAAGAAGCAGGCGGGAAGGATTTTGAAGGCAAATGTTACGTGTTTGATAATCGCCTGTCGGTAGAAGTGAACAGTGTAAACCCAGTAGTTATATCAACCTGCAGAAATTGCGGTAAAACAACGCCGAAGATGATCAATTGCGCCAACCCCGAGTGCAATGAGCATTTTACCCAATGTGATGAATGCGGTGAGGCTCTGGAAGGCTGCTGCAGCGATGCTTGTAAAGCGCATCCGCGTAAACGTGTGTACGACGGTACCGGTTATTACGTTAAGGTTCCGCAGCCTGTTAATGTGGCAAAGAAAAACAAAGTTCAGCTTGCTGACTGATCATAAAACAGGAAAGGCTGCCCACAAAGGCGGCCTTTTTTCTTAATTGCTGTTAAGGTTTATCTTTGTGTCTTTTTAACGCACAAATTCATGCACAAACGCCTTTTGCTTTTTTGCCTTTCGGTAATGCTCAACGTATCAGCCTTTGCGGCCGATATTAAAAGCATAGGTGTGCCTTATGTGCAAAATTACAGCAAGTTTCAATATCAATCGGGCAATCAGAACTGGTCCATCACCCGCGACGAGCATGGTGTAATGTATTTTGGTAACGAGGGGTTGTTATCTTTTGATGGGCGTTACTGGAAGCGGTACCCTATGCCAAACGGCCTTATTGTACGTGCAGTTGCTGCCGATGGTAAAGGTAGGATATATGCCGGTGGCTTCGGCGAATTCGGTTACTGGCAGGCTGATGATAAAGGCTTTCTTAAATACCATAGCCTAACTGCCCTCATCCCAAAAAATGCCCAGCCTGTAAAGGAGGAGATATGGAAGATATATGTTGATAAAAACAGGGTGCTTTTTGAGGCCTTTGGCGGTATTTACATTTACGCCAACAATAAGGTCACGATTATAAAACCCGAAAAACCTTTCTTATTTCTGCTTAAAGCAGGAAACAGGTTTTTTGCGGAGGAGATAGGCACAGGTTTGTTTGAGCTTATAGATAACAAGTTAAGTTTTGTGAAAGGCAGCAACCTGCTGGCCAGCCGGGTGCTTACCATATTACCGTTTGGTAAAGACGGCAGGCTTTTAATAGGCACCGCAAAGGATGGTCTGTTTATTTACGATGGGCAAACTATAACTCCGTGGCAAAATCAGGCAAACGACTTTCTTAGGAACTATCAGCTTAACAACGGCATTGTGGTAATGGGCAAGTATTTTGCCTTTGGTACCATTTTAAACGGAGTGATTATAGTAGATGCCGCTGGCAACATGCTGCAGCAGATCAACAAATCAAGCGGGCTGCAGAATAATACAGTGCTGAGCCTGTACAGCGATAGTGAGCAGAACCTTTGGGCAGGGCTTGATAACGGCATTGATCGTATTGAGCTTAACTCCCCCATGTACTTTTACTTCGATAAAACCGGGCGGTTTGGTACGGTTTATTCAAGTATCATCTTCAATAACAAAATTTATTTGGGTACCAACCAGGGGCTTTTCTACAGCGATTGGTTGCCCGGAGGCAGCAATCAATTGCTGCACTCATTCAATTTTCAGCTAATCCCGGGTTCGCAGGGGCAGGTATGGGAGCTGTCTTTACACGATGGCCGCTTACTTTGCAGCCATAACGATGGTACATTCCAGGTAAACGGCAGTACCATCAACAAAATATCATCACTAAGCGGCGGCTGGACGATCAAAAAATTTGGTAACGACCAACTGATACAAGGCTGTTATAATGGTTTGATCCTTTTCAAAAAAGATGCTGCCGGCAATTGGGTGCTCGACCATAAAATTGAGGGCTTTACCGAGCCGTCGCGTCTTGTGGAGCAGGATAGCAAGGGCCAGCTTTGGGTTAGTCATGCATACAAGGGTGTTTATAAGGTTATTTTATCTGCCGACAAAAAACGGGTTGTTTCTCAAAAATTTTACGATAAACGCTCCGGCTTACCAAACAGCTATAACGTGGGTGTTTTTAACCTGGATAACAGGATAGTTTTTTCATCAGACTCCGGCTTTTACGTTTATGATGATATCACGGACAGATTTTACAAGTATCAACAGCTCAACAGGAAGCTTAACACCTTTGCATCATCAAATAAAGTTATCGCCGCAATAGGCAAAAAATATTGGTTTATAAACCACGGGCGGGTTGCATTGGCAGATCTGTCGGTACCCGGACAACTACGTATCGACTCAAACAGGTTTAGCATGCTTAACGGGCAGATGGTGCAAAATTATGAGAACATCAGCCTGATCAATAACCTGATCTATCTGATTAGTGTTGACGATGGCTTTGTGATACTGAATGACCGGGACGCGGTTGGTCGCAATACGGAACGTTTACCGGCAGTGTTGGTACGCCAGGTAGAGAACATCACTGATAAAACCGAAGCGATGACAGAGATGGGTACTGAGCAAAATGAAAGTATCACATACGGTAAAAATAATATCCGCATTTCTTACGCGCTGCCTTACTACAGGCAGGCCAGGGTGACTTACCAGTATTTTTTGGAAGGTTATTCAAAGCAGTGGAGCGAATGGAGCGCATCGAGCGCCAAAGAGTTCACTAATCTGAGTCAGGGCACTTACCATTTCAAGGTAAGGGCAAAAATAAATGACGAAAACGTTACCGGCATAACTTCCTACACATTTGACATAGCCGCACCCTGGTACTCCAGTAAACTGGCCTGCTTTATATATGTGCTGCTGGCCGTATTGCTGTACTACCTGGTAAGGCGCTACTACAGCCAGAAACTTCAGCGCCACCAGGCAGAGATACAGGAGAAATTACGGCGGGAACACGAAGAATTTTTACGACGTGAAGCAATTATTAATGAACAGCAAATTGTAACCATTAAAAATGAGCAGCTACAGGCCGATCTTGAAAGCAAAAGCCGTGAGCTGGCTAATTCTGCAATGAATATTGTGTACAAGAATGAATTGCTGCAAAAGATAAGCGAAGAATTGAAAAACCTTAAAGACAAGGAAGGAAAGCGTTTGCCCGAGGACCAGCTTAAAAAGATCAATAAAGTAATTGACGAGGGCATCAATGACAATCGCGATTGGAATATATTTGAGAACAGCTTTAACGAAGCCCATGAGAACTTCTTTAAGAAGCTGAAGCAAGATCATCCTGATCTTGTTCCCAATGATCTTAAACTTTGTGCTTATTTAAGGATGAATATGAGCAGTAAAGAAATGGCATCATTATTAAATATTTCTCTCAGGGGAGTTGAGATCCGCAGGTACCGTTTAAGAAAAAAGCTCAACTTGGAGCACGACAAGAACTTAACAGAGTTTCTCATAGAGCTTTAATACTACATCATTACCACACAAACACTTCTTAAAGCTTATTGTCAGGTCTACAGTCTGTGTAGTACGAGATAGACTATTATGGTATGTTTAAATTGTTGTTTTACAGTGTTTTATATTTTATTGATGTTAGGCATGAGCAAGTGAAAGAGTTTTGATGTATTAATGTGAAGTTAGATTATTTGCTTACCATTATTAATCTACCCAATTTCGACCCTGTACAAAACCAATTAACCAATTCTTAAAATTTTATTTTTCACCATGAAGAGAATTTTTACAATCTCGGGGTTACTCGTATTGTTTACTTTTTTCTCAACCGCCCTTTTTGCGCAAAACGTTACTGTAAGAGGTAAGGTTACAGATGCCAAAACAGGAGAATCTCTTATTGGGGTTACGGTTGCTGTAAAAGGTACTACAACGGGTGCTCAAACAGATGCCAATGGTGCATTTGCCTTAAGTGTGGCTTCCAACGCTACCCTCACCGTATCATATTTAGGCTATACGTCAGTTGATGTGCCTGTCAATGGCCGCAACAATATTAATATTACCTTACAAAGCGCTACTAATGAATTGCAGGGTGTGGTAGTAGTTGGTTACGGTACGCAACGTAAAGTTGACGTAACCGGGTCTATCGCTACTGTTAAAGGTGCTGATGTAGCCAAACAAGCTTCTCAAAACGCTATTAGCGGTTTGCAGGGTAAAGTTGCAGGTGTACAGATCACCAATGCCGGTGCGCCTGGTTCAACCCCTGATATTACAATCCGTGGTTTAGGTACCATCTATGGTAACACTAAACCATTATTTGTGGTAGATGGTGTGTGGTATGATAATATCGACTTCCTTAATCCGCAGGACATAGAGAGCTTTAGCGTGTTAAAAGACGCATCAAGTACTGCTATCTACGGTATACGTGCAGCAAACGGTGTTGTTTTGATCAGCACAAAACGTGGCGCTAAAGGCAAGCCGGTGATCAACTACAATGGTTTTGTGGGTATACAGTCTGTTACCAATCAGGTAAAAATGGCTAATGGTACACAATATGCAACTGCAGTTAATGAGTTATCTGCATTGAACGGTGGCCAGCCTATCTTAGCAAATCCTGCAAGCTATGGTAACGGAACTAACTGGTACAATGAAATACTCCGCAAAGCCTTTATGCAAAACCACCAGGCCTCAATAAGTGGCGGAACTGATGCTTATACTTACAATTATTCTTTCGGTTATCTTAATCAGGATGGTATCGTAAAAAGCAACAACTATGAGCGCTTTACGCTGCACTTGTCTAATGATTTCAAAATTGGCAAAGCGTTAAAGTTAGGTTATACTGCAAGCGGCGTATCCGATAATTCAAAGGATGCAAACGGCGATATATTCCATCAGCTTTATGCGGCAGCTCCAATAATTCCTGTTAAAAATCCTGATGGCAGCTATGGTGACCCTAACCCGCTTGGGCTTGGCGATGGCAACAACTTTAACCCGCAGGCTACTATTGACTTTTTCAACCAGCGTACTAAAAACCAACGCTTTACTTACAGCGCCTACGGCGAAGTAAGCTTCCTGAAACACTTTAAGTTTAAAACCAGCTTTGGCGGCGATATAAGCCAGCGCGAGGTTAGAAACTATACACCTATTTACCAGGCCACATTTAAACAGTTTAGCCAGAAAACTAACCTTAACGTAGATCATACCGAGGTGCGTAACTGGATCTGGGAAAACACTTTAACATACGATGTACAGGTTAAAGATCATAGGCTTACTGCTTTGTTGGGTTACAGCGCTTTGCAAAACAAAACACGCCAGCTAAATGCACAAAGGGATAACGTACCTTATACCGCAAGCGGTAACTTATATAATTCCTTCCCTGCCGATTCTACAGCCACTTACCTGGCAACTCCGGGCAGCCAGATATATACGCGTGCGCTGTCACAATTTGCTCGCGTTAACTACTCTTATAAAGATAAATACCTGTTAAATGCATCGGTTCGTCGCGATGGTGCTTCGCAGTTCTTCGGTAACAACACTTACGGTTATTTCCCATCGGTTGGTGCCGGCTGGGTGGTTACCAATGAGGATTTCATGAAAGATCAAAAGGTATTCAGTAACTTAAAACTTCGCGGTAGCTGGGGTAAAGTGGGTAACTCTGTTGTGCCTATCAATCCATCAGTACAGGTGATCGCAACAGACCCATACTTAACGGCAATATTTGGTAACCCACAGGTGCCATATCCGGGCGCAAGTATCAATACTGTAGTACCGCCTTCCATCGTTTGGGAAAAAACAGTTTCATCTGATTTTGGAGTTGAAGCAGGTTTCCTTGACAACAGGCTGAGCATAGAAGCTGATTACTACAACCGCGAAACACAGGATGCAATATTTGCCATACCGGTAGCCGGTTCGTTAGGTACGGTTAACAGTTCTATCATCGGTAACCAGGCTAACATCCGTAACCGCGGCTTTGAATTCCTGGCAACGTGGAGAGATAAGGGTTCTGAGAGCTTCTCATATAGCATCAGTGCTAACTTAGGTATTAACAACAACAAAGTATTAAACGTTATCACCGGTAATAACCCTATTTATCAGGGTGGCGATGGCATAGCCAACGGATCGCTTGCAACGCGCACGGTACAAGGCCAGCCAATTGGTCAGTTTTACGGTTATAAAGTTATCGGTGTATTCCAAACAGCTGCAGACGTAGCCAAAGGTAAACAGCCAAACGCGGCTCCTGGCGACTTTATTTATCAAGATACAAACGGCGACGGTAAAATTGATGGCAGCGACAGGGTAGCATTAGGTAGCCCGCTGCCTAAATACAACTTCGGCTTAAACACCTCTTTTAACTACAAAAGGTTCGATCTTGCTTTAGACTTCCAGGGTGTAGCTGCTGTAAGTGTGTATAATGCTAATGTTGCATACCGCTTCGGTAACGAAAACTTCACTGCCGATTTCTACAACAACCGCTGGCATGGTGAAGGTACTTCAAATACCTACCCGTCGGTAAATGTTGGTAAAACAGACAACGCCAAGCCAAATTCTTTCTATGTTGAAAGCGGCTCGTATGTGAGATTGCGTAATGCTCAATTAGGTTATACCTTCCCAAGTGCTGCGCTTACCAAATTCGGTGTGTCAAAAGTGCGCCTTTATCTAAATGCGCAAAACGCAGTTAACATATTTGGTTATAAAGGCTTCTCTCCAGAGATCGGCGGCGGCGTAGGCAGTCGTGGCATTGATGCTAACGTATATCCGTTATATGCTATATACAACTTTGGTGTTAACGTTACATTTTAAGTAAAATGATGAACAAGAATATAACAACTATGCGTAACGCCTTAATATTAGGGCTTATCGCTACATCTATAACATTCCAGGGCTGTAAAAAAAGCTTCCTGAATATTGATCCTGCCCAAAACCAGGCAGCAACCCAATTCTTTAAAACCCAGGACGATGCTACCAAGGCTGTGAATGCTATGTATGCTAACCTGCACGAGTGGAATAACATTGCTTTTGCGCCTATCGCGATAGAAAGCATGGGTTCTGACGATGTGGAGAAGGGTAGCAGTGCGAGTGATGCAACCTTCTTTAACAATTACCGCAATTTCACCGTTACGGCTGATGAAGGCCAGTTGGGGGGATTTTGGACAGGTCAGTATCAAACTATCAATTTTGCTAACCAGATATTAACAAACGTGCCGGGTATCACCATGGATGAGAACCTGAAGAACCGTTACCTGGCCGAAGCTAAATTTATCAGGGCGTATGCCTATTTCAGATTAGTGCGTGCATTTGGAGATGTTCCATTGCGCATAACGCTGCCGAAAGATGCATCAGAGTACAACCTTCCGCGCACACCAAAAGACCAGGTGTGGGCGCAAATAGAAAAAGACCTTACCGAAGCTGCTGCAGTACTTCCACAAAGCTATGCTGCTGTTGATATAGGCCATGCTACCAAAGGCGCTGCATTAACCCTGCACGCTAAAGCTGCATTGTACCAGAAAAAATGGGCTGACGTAGTTACCTACACCACCCAGGTAATGGGCATGGGCTATTCGCTGTTCCCTAATTACGAACAAATGTTCCGTACTACACACAAAAATAACCAGGAGTCTATTTTTGAGGTGCAGAATTTGCTTATTCCTAATAACCCGGCTGCCTCTAACTCGCAATATTCGCAGGTACAGGGCGTACGTGGTTCAGTCGGTGGCGGTTGGGGCTTTAACGTTCCAAGTGCTGATCTGGCAAGTTCATACGAAGCTGGCGACCCACGCCGTGATGCAACCATCATCTTCCGTGGAGAGACCACACCAGAGGGTGATGTTATACCGGCACAAGGTGATAACCCTATGTACAACCAAAAGTCGTACGTTCCTTTTAGCCTTTATGTATCCGGCTTTAACGAAGGTGCACAGCAAAATAAGATCGTTTTGCGCTATGCTGATGTATTGCTGATGAATGCCGAAGCCAATAACGAGTTGGGTAATCCATCAGCTGCTTTGGTGCAGCTTGAGCAGGTTCGTGCACGCGCACGCGCCGGCAACAATGCTATTCTGCCTCCGGTTACTACATTAGATCAAACTGCACTTCGTGCTGCTATTTATAAAGAGAGAAGATCTGAGTTTGCTATGGAGTTTGAGCGTTACTTTGACGTTATCCGCCAGGGCCGCGGTGCACAGGTATTTGGTGTACGCGGATGGACTGCGGGTAAGAACGAAGTGTGGCCAATCCCACAAACAGAGATCGATATCAGCGGTGGTACGCTTACACAAAACCCGGGGTATTAATAGCGCCGGATAATTTTTACAGGGCACTGCCCAACATTTGATTGAGTATAGGCTGCCGGTTAACCTGGCAGCCTTTTTTCTGACCGGCTATCAAAATCTCCAAAATGATAAAAAGCTTTTTTAAAGGTTTAGCGCTTGTTTTGTTGCTTTTGCATTTATCCTGCAAAAGCAACAAATCTCAGGCACCTGCGCCGGTCAAAACTTCCGGAATTGATTCAACCGATAAATTCCCGAGAATAAGTGACGAAGAATTGCTCAACCTGGTACAGAAACAAACCTTTAAATACTTTTATGATTTTGCTCACCCCATAAGCGGTCTTGCGCGCGAACGTAATACATCCGGGGATGTAGTTACCACGGGTGGCTCGGGCTTTGGCGTAATGGCATTGGTTGTGGCTGTTGACAGGGGCTTTATCAGTCGTGCCGATGGTTTGCTTAGGATGCAGAAGATAGTCGCTTTTCTCAAAAACAAAGCGGTTACTTTCCATGGGGCGTTCCCGCATTGGCTTAACGGTGCAACAGGGGCGGTGCAGCCATTTAGCGAACAGGACAATGGTGCCGACCTGGTAGAAACATCATTTTTAATGGAAGGCCTGTTAACTGCAAGGCAATACTTTAATGGTAACACGGCCGATGAAACTAATCTTAGGGCTGATATTAACACTTTATGGGGTGCTGTTGAGTGGGACTGGTTCAGACAAAACGGACAAAACGCGTTGTACTGGCATTGGAGTCCTGATAAAAATTGGGCTATCAACTTAAAGATACAGGGCTGGAACGAAGGACTGATCGCTTACGTGCTGGCTGCATCTTCTCCAACGCATAGTATACCAAAGATAGTTTATGACCAGGGCTGGGCCCAAAATGGCGCAATGCGCAATGGTTCTACTTTTTATGATGTTAAGCTTCCGATGGGGCCTGCTCTTGGCGGGCCGTTATTTTTCAGCCATTATTCATTTATGGGTATCAACCCCAACGGTTTAAGCGATGCCTATGCCAATTACCAGGAACAAAACAAAGCGCAAGCCCTTATCAACAATAAGTATTGCATAGCCAATCCTAAGGGGTATAAAGGCTATAGTGCCGATTGCTGGGGGCTTACAGCCAGCGATATTAATAATGGCTATACGGCAAGCTCGCCCACAAATGATGTTGGCGTTATTGCCCCAACTGCAGCCATATCTTCACTGCCTTACACGCCGGATGAATCTATGCGGGCTTTACGGTTCTTTTATTATAAGCTGGGTGATAAACTATGGGGCGCCTATGGCTTTTATGATGCCTTTAACCTTACTACAGGCTGGGTATCTAATTCTTACCTCGCGATTGACCAGGGGCCGATCATTGTGATGATCGAGAATTACCGAAGCCAGCTGCTTTGGAAATTATTTATGAGCTGCCCCGAAATAAAAACCGGGATGAGAAATTTGGGTTTCACCGGGCCTTCGTTATAATTAAACTTTACAATGAAATACAAATTAATTTTACCAATACTTTTGATCGCTGCGCTGAGTGCATCCGCTCAAAAAAAGGCTTCCACAGAACAGACTATCAAGCCGGTTGGCGTTATCAAAAATTTGAGCGACAGCGCTTTGCTGGATGTAGTGCAGCGCCAAACCTTCCGTTACTTCTGGGATTTTGGACACCCGGTGAGCGGTATGGCCCGCGAGCGTAGTAACAAGTCATTTGATTATGGCGATGAGGTGGTTACCACTGGCGGCACCGGCTTCGGCGTTATGGCGCTGATAGCTGCAGACCATCGCAAGTTCATCCCACATGAGCAGGCCGTTGACCGTATGGTTAAGATCGTTAACTTTTTGTTCAAGGCTAAAGCTTATCATGGTGCTTTCCCGCACTGGATGAATGGCGCAACAGGAGAAACCATACCGTTTGGGCGCAGGGATGACGGTGCCGACATTGTAGAGACCGCATACTTGTTCCAGGGCTTGATATGTACCAAACAATACTTTACTGCTGATACTCCAAAAGAGCGCCGCATACGCGACGTTATCAGCTGGATGTGGGGCGAACTGGAGTGGGACTGGTTCACCCGAGAAGGCCGCGACAACATCTACTGGCACTGGAGCCCTAACTACGGCTGGGCCATGAACTTCCCTATCCGTGGCTTTAATGAATGTCTGATCACCTACATATTGGGGGCATCGTCAGAAAACCATGCTGTAAAGCCCGAGGTTTACAGCCGCGGTTGGGCACAAAGCGATTTCTTTAAGAATGGAAAAACTTACTACGGCTACAAGTTGCCGCTTGGTTTCCCTTATGGTGGTCCGTTGTTCTTTTCACAATATTCATTTTTGGGGCTTAATCCGAAAGGCCTTAAAGACCAGTATGCAGATTACTGGGAGCAAAACCGCAACCATACTTTAATAAACCGTGCTTACTGTATCGATAATCCCAAAAAATACAAAGGCTACGGCGAAAACTGCTGGGGATTAACGGCGAGTGATAATTACGAAGGTTACAATGCACACGCGCCGGATAACGACCTTGGCGTTATCACACCTACGGCAGCATTATCTGCGTTCCCTTACACGCCGGAGTATTCTATGCAGGCACTGCGCCATTTTTATTACGATTTGGGTGATAAGATATGGGGTGAGTATGGCTTCACCGATGCTTTCAGCGAATCACATAACTGGTATGCAAAATCATACCTGGCAATAGACCAGGGGCCGATCATCGTGATGATAGAGAATTACCGCAGTGGCTTGTTGTGGAAGCTGTTTATGAGCAGCCCGGATGTGCAACGCGGTTTAGGCAAATTGGGTTTTGAGAGCCCTGCCATTGCTAAAAAGTAAACTGCTCATGGTAAAATTTTAAGCGCGCTTTTAAATATTTTAGGAATATTTAGATAGAAAGGCTTTAATTTACGTTAAGTATAACTTAACTACCTGTACAAATTCTATCTAAATGAGTATCAAAAAAATTAAATTGATAGTAATGCTGGGTATCACGTACCTGGCATTGCCTTTTTATACGCAAGCACAAATAAAGCAGGACCTCTCGGCTTTTGACAAAGGCACTTACGCCAGCAAAACAGATACCCTTCCTTACCGAATACTCTTTCCCCGGCATTTTGATGCTAAAAAGAAATACCCATTACTATTTGTATTGCACGGGGCGGGCGAACGAGGGAATGATAATACCGCCCAGCTCGCTTATGGTACGGGAATGTTATTAAATGATACCTTACGCGATAAATATCCGGCCATTGTAGTTTTGCCGCAATGCCCCAAAGATGGTTATTGGAGCAACGTAGATATCCAAAAAGATGATACCGGCAAACGCACCTTTCATTTTAAAGAAGGCGGTGACCCCACGCCGGCTATGCATGCACTATTAGGATTGGTTGACCAGTTTCTGGACAAACCTTACGTAAACAAAAAACAGGTGTATGTTGGCGGCCTGTCTATGGGCGGCATGGGAACGCTTGAGATATTGAGGCGTAAACCAAAAGTGTTTGCCGCAGCTTTTGCCATGTGTGGTGGCGATAATACCAACAACGTTGAGAAATATGCTAACCGCGTACCGTTATGGATATTCCACGGAGCTAAAGACACTGTTGTACCGATAGATCACTCTGAGGCGGTAGTAGCGGCTCTAAGAACAGCCGGTGCCGAGCCAAAGTTTACTATTTACCCAACGCTCGGTCATAACTGCTGGGACAAGGCATTTAGTGAACCCGATCTGATACCTTGGTTATTTTCAAACGTTAAATAATAACAAAGGCGACCGCTTAGCGGTCGCCTTTGTTATATCATGTCAATCAACTTAAAAGATCTCGTCTTTATCGGCTGTTGAATCAGATTTGCCGTCGTTATTAGTAACGTGGTTATCGGCATTAGAAGCGGTGTCAGGTTCGCTTTCACTCAGGTCGGCTTCATCAGCTTGTGTATCTGCTACTGTGCCATCGTTGTTAGTTACCTGTTCCGATTCCTCATTATTGGTGATCACTTCCCTTTCGGCTGCATTTACTTTAGGATCATTATCTGTGTTCTTTTTCGGAGATTTGTTGCCCGGTGTTGGGCTATCTGGCGTTTTCATAAGCTTAGTTTTAGAGAACAACGCACCGCTTTGGCGGATGTTTGAAAAGAATATTGATCGCATAATTGACTACCTCAGTCTGATCCGCCAGTCGGCGGATTTGATCCCTCCCCCCTGCTACAAGCAAAAGAGATATAGGAAGGATTTTCTTTCCCTCTTTACGCTTGTGTAGAGAGGGTCGACGAGCGTTAGCTAAGTCGGGGTGACTCAACAAAAAAGCCGGGCATATGCCCGGCTCAATAATTTAATTATCCACCGCTCATTACCTTGTGTAGCGGTTAATAATATCGATGATCACTTTATTTTCCTGCAATTGCGGCAGGTAATCGAATAGGATGTATCGTTTCTCCGGGTCTGCAGCCAAAGCCATCTCCAGTTGGTTAAGGGCCTCGTTGTATTCGCCTTTAGCAAACAGGTAAGCAACCATACGGTAATAAAGCTCTGCCGCATCGGGGTTGTTCTTTATTGCCTCTGCAATAACTTCAATGGCATCAACAAGGCGCTGCTGCTCGTATAATATTGATGAGTAATCCAACCACGCATCAACATCAAGCGGGTTAAGTTCAACCACTTTTTCGTACGCATGTTCTGCCTCTGTTAAATGGCCAAGTTTGTATTCCGCATCGGCTATGGCAAACCAGTAATCAGCATTCGCAATGTCCAGGTCGAGCGCTTTTTTGTAAAAGTGCAACGCCTCAAAATAGCGCTCTTCAAAATCAAGCGTAACACCAATACCAAACCATGCGTCAGCAAGTTTCGCATCCATTTTAACCGATTTCTTGTAGAAGGAACGCGCTTCGTCCATTTGCTCCAGCTTCTCGTAGCATTCGCCTATGGCGCAATAAGTATCGGCGTTAGGCTGCTCGTACTCAAAGGTTTGGCGGTAAACCTCAATTGCCTCAGCATATTTCTCCAGGTTAACCAAGGCGTTACCTTTATTAAAGTACGCTGATGCAAAGCTGTCTTTGATGAGGATGGCATAGTCGTAAGCGTCTATAGCTTTCTCAAACAGGCTAAGCTTGGTAAAGGCATTACCGAGGTTATACCAGGCTGCATAGCTGTATGGTTCATTATCGATGTATTGCTGATAAAACTGTACGCTTTCTTCCTGGTTGTCCATCACATCGTAACAGAAAGCCAGCTCATAAAGCGCATCCTGGTTCTCCATGTTCTGCTTAAGGCAAAGCTTAAGGTAGGTTATGGCCGTGTCATAGTCGCCCATGTTTTGATAAACGTAGGCTATGTGCAGTAATATCTCGTCGGTTTCCTCGGCAAGGTCAAGGGCCTTTTCGTAGTTCTCAAGCGCTTCGGTGTTGCGCTCCATACTCTCGTATAAATTACCTCGTATGATATAAATATCGGCATCACTGGCTTCTAACATAGCAGCCTTGTCCAGTGCAGCAAAAGCTTCATCGGGGCGGTTCATCACCACTAACAGTTGGGCTTGCTTTACCAAAAATACAGATGCAAACGGGTGCTGATTGCGCGCATACTCTGATACCTGCAGCGCTTTAGCAGGGTCGTTTTTTTCTATGTAGTAGTCGATAATGTTCTCAAATGCCTGGGCATCAAAAAAGTACTGATCATGATTTCGAATCATCTCTTCGTACCGCTCAACCGAAAACTTCGGGTCTTCGGAAAAGCCAAATTCAAATTCTTCTTCCATTCAAGTTTATTTAAGAGAACACTATTTTGCCGGTACAGGCGTCGGCCTCATCCGGTTTAAACTCATGTTTAAATTACAATATTAAGCCTCTCAAGGGCAATTAAGTTTTCAACATATGCACATTATTAACAGCTGTTAATACAAATGCCTGATTGATAAATAATAAGCGTTTGTGCCGGCAGTGGATGAGTGTTGTGATTGCCCTAAAAGATTTTCTAACTTTGACAAAAGTACCTATTATGAGCCTACCTATAAAAGATGTTCTCAATCATTTACATATAAACGACATAAACCCATCGTTTAGTACAGGTAATAGCTGGTGTAATACCGGTGGTGGTACTGTACAGGATATCCATTCGCCTGTTGACGGCCAAAAGATAGCTTCTGTTACATTTGCTACCGAAGAAGAATACAACCAGGTGGTTGATACCGCTATTAAAGCGTTTAAAACATGGCGACAAATCCCTTCGCCCAAACGTGGCGAAATTATAAGGCAGATAGGCGAGCAGTTGCGCGCAAACAAGAAACAACTGGGTACTTTGGTATCATACGAAATGGGCAAAAGCCTGCAGGAAGGTTACGGCGAAGTACAGGAGATGATTGACATCTGCGATTTTGCTGTAGGCTTAAGCCGCCAATTGTATGGATTGACTATGCACAGCGAGCGCCCCAACCACCGCATGTACGAGCAATATCACCCATTGGGTGTGGTAGGCATTATTTCCGCCTTTAATTTCCCGGTAGCGGTATGGAGCTGGAATGCTATGCTGGCCTGGGTATGTGGTGACGTTTGCGTTTGGAAGCCATCAGAAAAAACACCTCTCACAGCAATTGCCTGCCAACGCATTGTGCAGGAAGTATTTAGCCGTAACGGTGTTGATGAGGGCGTTAGCTGCCTTGTAATTGGCGATCATAAAATTGGTGAGCTAATGAGTAATGATACACGCGTACCGTTGATATCTGCAACAGGCTCTACCCGCATGGGTAAAGCGGTTTCGGCTGCAGTTGGTGCACGCCTCGGTAAAAGCCTGCTGGAGCTGGGCGGAAATAACGCGATTATCATTACCGAAAATGCCGACCTGGATATGGCACTTATTGGCGCTGTATTTGGTGCCGTGGGCACTGCCGGGCAGCGTTGTACCACAACACGCCGGTTAATTATCCACGAGAGTGTTTACGATGCCTTTAAACAAAAGCTGGTAAATGCGTATGGTCAGATAAAAATAGGGAACCCGCTTGATGAGGCTAACCATATGGGGCCGCTGATAGATGCCGATGCGGTTGCAGCTTACCTGGATTCGATAGAAAAATGTAAAACAGAAGGCGGCCATTTTATTGTTGAAGGCGGCAGGTTAGAAGGTGAAGCTTACCGATCAGGATGCTATGTAAAACCTTGTATTGCGGAGGTTGAAAACCACTACAAAATTGTGCAGCACGAAACATTTGCACCCATTTTATATTTGATAAAGTACAAGGATATAGATGATGCCATAGCGCTGCAGAACGGTGTGCCGCAAGGGCTGTCATCTGCTATTATGACCAACAGCCTGCGGGATGCAGAAAAATTCTTATCCTCCGCGGGATCTGATTGTGGCATCGCTAACGTTAACATAGGCACATCAGGTGCGGAGATCGGTGGCGCATTTGGCGGTGAAAAGGAAACCGGCGGCGGCCGTGAGAGCGGTTCTGATGCATGGAAAGTATACATGCGCAGGCAAACGAATACTATAAACTATTCTAAAACGTTGCCTTTAGCGCAGGGCATTAAATTCGACCTGTAATTTTAATTGAAACACTTAAATTTAAATATGCACCAGATCTGCAAGAATCTCACCGGCGCATTAGTAGGCGCTGCTCTATTAATAAACCTTAACGCAAACGCACAAGTTGCACCAAAACCAGCGGCAGAGTTGCCAAAAAGCTGGCACCTTATGGACCTTAATACCGACGGTTATTTCGGTATCAGCCTTAACCAGGCATACCAGTTTGTAAAGGGCAAAAAAAGTAAGCCGGTTGTAGTTGCAACTATCGATAGCGGTATTGACACCGCACAGGCAGATCTTAAACCCGTACTTTGGATAAACACCAAGGAGATACCGGGCAATGGTATCGATGACGATAAAAACGGCTATGTTGATGATATACACGGCTGGGACTTTTTAGGTGGCCCCGGAGGCAAATGTGATTTTACCGAAACTACGGAGGAAGTTCGCGAGTACAACAGACTGAAAGGCAAATACGAGAACCTTACCAGCGCACCTGCAGGCAGCGAAAAAGAGTTTGCTTATTGGGAAAAGGTAAAACTTACCCGCACCGAAACTGTGAACAAATCATCGGAAGAGTTGAAACAGTTACAGCCTATACTGAATGCTTTGATGGCAAGCAGCGGATACGTGAAACGTGCGCTGAACCTAAAATCGGACGGGACATTTAAAAAGTCTGATCTGGCAAAGATCACTACTGCCAATGATACCGTTACCCAAAGCAAAAACGTTTGGACATCTGTATTTGAGCAGGAGGGTGGTGATGAAACGAATGCGAAGATCATTAATGACCTAAGTGAGTATCTGCAAAAACTTAACAACGACGTTAACCCTGACCTTGATGCCCGTAAGCGCATAGTAGGTGATGACCCTAACATGCAGGACGGAAAGCCTTATGGTAACAACATCTTAAAGTTTGCTGATGCTGAACACGGTACCGGCGTAGCAGGCCTGATAGGCGCTGTACGCAATAATAAGTATGGTATTGATGGTGTGGCCAGTAACGTACGCATTATGGCCATTAAAGCGGTTCCTAATGGCGACGAATACGATAAAGACATTGCCAATGCGATCCGCTATGCGGTTGATAACGGTGCCAGAGTAATTAACATGAGCTTTGGTAAAAAGTTATCGCCACATAAAGCATGGGTTGATGCCGCGTTTAAATACGCAGCTGATAAGAACGTATTGTTGGTGCAAGCTGCCGGTAATGATAACCAGGATGTAGACGTAAAACCGCAGTTTCCGAATGATACTTTTGAGGATGGTTCTGTGACTGATCTGGATAACGTGATCAGTGTTGGTGCTTCTGCAGCCCGGAAAGACGCAGAACTTGCCGGCTCTTTTAGCAACTACGGGAAAAAGAATGTAGACGTATTTGCGCCGGGTGTAAAGGTTACTTCTGTAAACATGGATGCAGAATTTAATACTGCTGATGGTACCAGCTTCGCGTCACCGATAACTGCCGGTGTTGCAGCTTTGATACTGGAATACTATCCAAACCTGAGTGCTAAACAAGTGAAACAAGCTATCCTGGGTTCGGCTACGCCACTTACTGGTATGATGGTACTGAAACCGGGCAGCAAAACTGATAAAGTTGATTTTACCACGCTTTCAAAAACAGGTGGTATTGTTAATGCTTACAAAGCTTTGGTACTGGCATCTAAAATGACACCTGAAGCAGGTAAGTAAGAGCATCGAAACAAGATAAAATAAATAAACAAGGCCCGACTGCAGTCAGTCGGGCCTTGTTTGTTAAGAGCTTTTGCTTAGCTAAATAATGGCCACAAAAAAAGCGATGAGATGCATCTCACCGCTTTTGCTTTTAACTTCAGTCTTCAGACTTATATCAACAGCCTTACAGGCTCTTCTAATAATGATTTAAGCGTTTGCAGGAATGCTGCAGCTGTTGCACCATCAACCACACGGTGGTCGGCGCTTAGTGTAACCTTCATAATGTTACCAGCCACTACAGCACCGTTCTTAACAACAGGTACTTGTTGGATACCGCTAACCGCGAGGATACAAGCATTTGGTGTGTTAATGATGGCAGTAAACTCGTCAACACCAAACATACCTAAGTTTGATATGGTGAAGGTTGAGCCTTCCATTTCTGCAGGTTGTAATTTTTTAGATTTTGCTTTACCGGCAAACTCTTTTACTTCGGCAGAGATGTGGCTTAATGATTTACCATCGGCAAATTTGATAACCGGTACCAATAAGCCCTCATCAACCGCAACGGCTACACCTACGTGTACGTGTTGGTTGGTACGGATGGTATCGCCCTGGAACGATGAGTTAATTGCAGGATGCTGGCGAAGGGCAACAGCAACAGCTTTAACCACAAAGTCGTTAAATGATATTTTAACCGGGGCAATGTCGTTCATTTTAGTACGCGCAGCAATTGCCTGGTCCATATCTATAGACATGGTAACGTAGAAATGCGGCGCGGTAAACAAACTTTCAGATAAGCGGCGGCTGATAGCCTTACGCATTTGCGTAACCGGTCTTTCGCTGAATTTCTCTTCGCCGGTAAATGTTGGCAAAGTGATCGGCGCTTTATCTGCAGCAGGGGCAGATGCACCTTGTGCGGCCGGAGCGCTTTCTGCAGGTTTTGCAGAAGGAGTAAAGCCTTCAACGTCTTTTTTGATGATACGGCCGCCATCGGCAGAGCCTTTAACATCATTAAGGTTGATGCCTTTTTCTTTAGCGATCTTACGTGCTAACGGAGACGCTTTAACGCGGCTGTCATCAGCAGTTGAGCCTTGTGCTTCGTTTGAAGCAGCGTGGGCAGAAGCAGCTTCGGCAGCAGGTTTTTCTTCCTGCGTTGCAGGAGCTGATGCCTGGCCATCGGCGCCATCAGCATTATCCAGTAAAGGCTGTATATCAGTACCTTCTTTACCAACAATGGCTATAATATCGTTTACTTTAGCAGCTTCGCCTTCTTTAACACCAATGTAAAGCAGGGTTCCCGCTTCATAACCTACTACTTCCATTGTTGCCTTATCGGTAGCAACATCAGCTAATGAATCGTCAGCTTTTACTTTATCACCAACCTTAAAATTCCATTTTTCAATGGTACCCTCGGTCATGGTATCGCTAAGCAAAGGCATACGTATTACCGTAGCCGGGATGCTTGATGTATCTACTTTTGGTTTTGCTGACGCAGATTTCTCTGCAGCTGCAGCAGGTTTCGACTCTTCAGCTGCAGCAGGTTTTTTATCTTCGGCAGGTTTTTCTTCCTTGGCAGGTGCAGTATTGCCTTCGCCTTCTAAAAGCGCTTTATAATCTTCACCCTCTTTACCTAAAACGGCAATAACGGCATCAACCGGGGCAGCGCTACCTTCTTGTATACCTATATACAAAAGCACACCATCCTGGTACGATTCAAAATCCATGGTAGCTTTATCAGTTTCGATCTCAGCCAAAACATCGCCGGATTTTACTTTGTCGCCAACCTTTTTATGCCATTTAGCTACCACACCTTCGGTCATGGTATCGCTCATTTTAGGCATTTTAACTACTTCAGCCATATATTGTGATGAATTTTGTTAATGTGATCAAATAAATTTGTTAGTCGCGGATGTAAGGATAATCCTGCTGAACGTAAACATCAGTGTATAATTCTGATGCCTCTGGCCATGGCGATTCCTCTGCAAATTTTACGGCCTCTTCTACCTGGGCCTTAATTTTCGCGTCTATCTCTTCAAACCACTTCTCATCAGCATAACCGTTTTTCTCGATAGCAAGTTTGGTGATCTCGATAGGGTCTTTGGCTTTGTAGCTTTCAAGCTCTTCCTTGGTGCGGTACTTTTGCGGGTCGCTCATTGAGTGGCCTTTGAAGCGGTAAGTGCGCATTTCAAGGAAGGTAGGGCCTTCGCCGCGGCGTGCGCGTTGCACAGCCTCGTCCATAGCGTTGTGAACAGCTACCGGATCCATGCCATCAACCGGTGATGAAGGGATACCGTACGGAAGGCCTAATTTATAAATATCAGTTTGTGCAGTAGTGCGCTCTACAGATGTACCCATTGCATAACCATTGTTCTCGCAAATAAATATAACAGGCAGTTTCCAAAGGGCAGCCATGTTAAATGTTTCTGTTAAAGCACCCTGGCGAACGGCACCATCACCCATGTAGGCAATGTTTACGTTATCGGTGCCTTTAAATTTTTCGGCAAATGCAATACCTGCACCCAGTGGCACCTGGCCGCCCACAATACCATGGCCGCCATAGAAATGGTTTTCTTTGTCGAACATGTGCATTGAACCGCCTTTACCTTTTGAGCAGCCTGTTGCTTTACCATACATCTCTGCCATAATAGCATTTGGCGATGTACCTTTTGCTAAAGCGTGTGCGTGATCGCGGTAAGCAGTGATCATGCTATCCTCATGGCGGATAACAGACATGGCGCCGGCTAAAACAGCTTCCTGGCCAATATAAAGGTGACAGAATCCGCGTATCTTTTGCTGACCGTATAATTGACCGGTCTTCTCTTCAAATTTACGCATCAGTAGCATAGACTCGTACCACATCAGGTAGGTGTCTTTAGTTATTTCGATTGAACTCATTTATCAATTAAGGTTGCTATGAGAAAGTGCAAATCTAATTATATCCTGCAAATAACCGAAACTGCAACAAATTTGTTGTTTAAAATTGACACTTTGTGTGGTTGTGACGCGTTGGGCAAATTTGTTGTTGCCAAAATTCTCAAAATATACTTTGGATAACAGACATTTAGCCACTAAAGGTATGCTGTAATAATGGTTAAACACATAATATTCTTTTCAGAAAAAAATTATGCGTACATATTATTTGTGTAACTGATTTTACATGAAACTCGTACAATAATTTTACCGTACAATGAGTTTTGTTAACAGGTGTTTAAAAATATTTACTTAAACGATTTTCAAATATAATTTGGATAATTGGATTAAATGGATAGTTTTGTACCCAACAATAGACATACTGTCCAGTTTAAGAAACATTTGTCGCCCTAATTCGACAAACCAAAGTGATTAAATGAAGAAAATTACAATTGCTATTGCACTATTTTTGAGCACATTAGCTGCTCAAGCTCAAACAAAAAGCGTTCCAACTCCGGCAGCCGATGCTGCAGAGCAGGAGAGTTTAGCAAAGGATTACCTTTCTCAAATTATGGGTGTTGCGGTTTCTGCAACCTCAAATATGAAGCTTTTCCATTTTGTGTACGATTGGATCGGAACTCCGTATCGTTTCGGTGGTAGCTCTCGCAGGGGTATCGATTGTTCGGCCTTTACAAAGCAATTATACAGCGACGTATTTAATATGTCTATCCGCCGCAGCTCTCGCGATATTTTCAGCATGGTGAGCCCGGTTGGTAAAGATGATCTTAAAGAAGGTGATCTGGTATTCTTTAAAATACACAGCCGTAGCATTTCGCACGTAGGTATTTACCTTGGCAACGGCAGGTTTGCACACGCATCATCAAAAGGTGTAGCTATCAGCAACCTTGATGAAGCTTACTACAGCCGCTACTTTTACAAAGGTGGCCGCATATTAGAATCATTTAAGAACGAGTTTACTTCTTCGGCATCAGCTGACGATAAATTCGATGAAAAGCCGACTAACTAATTAAATATACCTAAATTGAATTCCAAATCCTTTCATAACCATGAAAGGATTTTTTTATGCCCATATATGAACTACCGGTTAGTAATTTATTTGGCATTAATTGCACTTTTTTCTGCTTGTGGCCAGCGCTCCGCAAGAAAACAATCTGCAGATGTTGTTAACCGTACAGCTAAAGATATTAAAGCAGATACAAGTTCATCTGGTACAGATAGCCTAATTACCATTGTGGCAGTTGGTGATATTATGTTGGGTAGTTCATACCCCGACAGTACAGGTTTGCCGCCTGATGATGCAAAAGGCACTTTTAAATACGTGATCAAAGATCTTAAGGACGCCGATATTGCGTTTGCCAATTTGGAGGGCGTGCTGCTTGATACCGGCGCCCCGGTTAATTATAAACTCAAGTTTAAACACGCACCGTATTTATTCAGGATGCCGGAGCGATACGGGAGTGTGATAAAAGCTGCCGGCTTTAACCTCATCAGTGTTGGCAATAACCACTCTAATGATTTTGACCTGGCTGGCCGCAAAAGCACTGTGAAGGTTTTAGATAGTTTGGGGTTAGCTTTCGCGGGGTTTAAAAGCCAACCTTTAAAGGAGTTTACTGTAAATGGTGTTAAGTATGGCTTCTGTGCCTTTTCGCCGAATGCGCAAACGGTATCATTACTGAATATAAAGCACGCACAAAAAATCATCAGTAAGCTTAAGGCGAACAATGATGTTGTGATCGTATCGTTTCACGGTGGAGGCGAAGGTGTAGGCTATGAACATGTTAAAGATTCTGTAGAATTATTTAAAGGGGAGAACCGCGGAGATCTTGTTCAATTTAGCCATGCCGCAGTCGATGCAGGTGCAGACCTGGTGATAGGCCACGGCCCGCATGTAGCCCGTGCAATGGAACTGTATAAAAACAAGTTGATTGCTTACAGCCTTGGTAATTTTGCAACTTACAAAGGTGTTAGCGTAAGCGGCATATGCGGACTGGCACCATTGTTAAAAGTGAAGCTAAATAAAATGGGAGAGTTTGTGACAGGGCAGATAAAATCATACCGGCAAGACCACTTTGCCGGTGTAAAGCCTGATACTTTTTTCCGCGCAGCGCGAAAGATAAAGTCACTTACTGAAACTGATTTTTTGCAGCCCGGCATCAGCATATCCGATACCGGGACTATTACTCGTGTAAAATAAAATTTATGCTTCGTCTTTGGTGTTGCGGATAAGGCTGATACCCGTTGAAAAAAAGATAATAGATATTACACCGATAACAATAAGAGTAGTTGCGGCACCGGTATGTTGTATTATTTGCACGCCTGTGTAGATCAATCCGATGATTCCCAGTACGGTTAATACAGTTCCGAAGGTACGTTTTAGGTTCATTGTTGTTTCAATTAATTTAATGTTACCACACATTAACTAAATTTCAGTACACATTGTTTTATAGGGATTTATGTAGGCATTGCTTTTTTTATTATCATAAATATGTAACTTTCCCCAATCTCGATGTACTATTTTCTAAAACGTGTACGTTAGAGATGGTGTAAGTGCCTCGCATTTACATTGTGATAAGGTTTAGGTTGAAAGTCCCCTGGCAGCGAGTGCCGGGGGCTTTTGTTTTTAGGCCTTTAGTATCTTCAGCAAATACCCCATCTTAGCCCCCAATATTTATGAGCGTACTAAAAGAGCAGTTACATCAAGCCTGCGTTGCGTATGTGCAACAACGAATACAGGCAGCAACCGAAGCTATTGAGCAGGCACAGCAAGCACAAACCGATGATACCAAAAGCAGCGCAGGTGACAAATATGAGACCGGCCGCGAAATGGCCCAGCAGGAAAGTAACCGCAATGCCGCCCAACTGGCAGAAGCTAACAAGCTGATGGTAGCCCTTAACAGGATATCAACCAACGGCAATTTGTTAACCGCTGAAGCAGGAAGTGTGGTTGCTACAGATAACGGCAGCTTTTATTTAGCAGTAAGCGCAGGCATACTATCAGTTGATGGAAAAAGCTACTTTGCGGTCTCAGCCGCGTCTCCCATTGGCTTACATATCAAGGGTAAAACAGCTGGTGAAAAGTTCAGCCTAAATGGCAAAGACTATAATATCCTCTCGGTGGAATAGTAAATATGCCCGTAAAGCACTTATTTTCAAAAAATAAAAACATTTAGTTTAATAATTATTTGTACAAGTGATTACTTTCTATTCTATATTTGGAGAAAACAAAACTTAATGCCGGGCTACGAACCGGTGTGCTAAATTAAATTTTTAATGAACATATTCGTTGGAAGCCTTCCGTACTCTTTACAGGAAGCAGATTTACAAGAGCTTTTTGAAGCTTATGGTGAAGTTACCACCGCAAAAATTATTATTGACAGAGAATCAGGAAGAAGCAAAGGCTTTGGATTTGTTGAAATGTCGGACGATGAAGCTGCTCAAAAAGCGATCGCTGGCTTAAACGGATCACAAGTTGCTGGTCGTTCTATCGCGGTTTCACAAGCAGAGAACAAAAAGCCTGCAGGTGGCGGTGGTTTCGGCGGCGGTAATCGCGGTGGCGGTTATGGCGGCGGCAACCGTGGCGGCGGTTACGGCGGCGGTGGCAACCGTGGCGGTGGCGGCGGTTACAGCGGCGGTGGCAACCGTGGCGGTGGCTACTCAAAAGATAACGGCAGAAGCGAAGATCGCTGGTCATAATATTAAAAGAAGTTAAGGCATCGGTATAGCACCGGTGCCTTACTTATTTGCACGCTATTGAACAATGGCGTGATTTTTTATGCGCTATTGTGGCGGCATGGCCTGTGGTTTGCGCTTTTTGAAAGTGCAGGCGCCGTAAGGTTAGTCGCTTTGATAGTTTTTTTTATTTTTGTGAAAAATTTAATACGATGAGCGAACTCGTTAAGAAACAAATAAATGATGCAAAAGCTTTAATGGAAAAAGCTATTGCCCATGCTGATAGCGAAATGAACAAGATACGTGCAGGTAAAGCAAGCCCTGCCATGCTGGATGATGTTATGGTTGAGTACTACGGTACACCAACCCCGCTTAGCCAGGTTGGCAGTGTGAACACGCCTGACGCACGTACCATTGTTGTGCAGCCATGGGAAAAATCACTTTTGCCGGCTATCGAGAAAGCTATTAAAGATGCTAACCTGGGTGTTAACCCACAAAACGATGGTGTTATCATCCGCATCAACGTACCACCACTTACCGAAGAACGCCGCCGTGACCTGGTTAAAAAAGCCAAGGGCGAGGCCGAGAACGGTAAGATCGCTATCCGCAACATCCGTAAAGATGCTAACGAGAAAATTAAAAAATCTAAGGCTGACGGTGTATCAGAAGATGAGATAAAAGTAGGTGAAGCTGAAGTTCAGAAACTGACAGACGCTTACATTGTAAAGGTTGACCAGCTAACTGAAGCTAAAGAAAAAGATATCATGACTGTTTAATTCAGAACGGTTATTATAATTAAAAAGGGATGGGCTATTATAGCTCGTCCCTTTTTTGTTGAAGCTATTTGGTTTTGCCGACAAATAACCGCATTGTCATATTAAAGGAGCTGATGTAAATGCAGACTGGCCTTTACTTATTTTTGCATTCGAAAAAATGAATATACTTATCAGTTACTTAAAAAAGCACCGCTGGATAGTTGTCCTGGCGTTGTTTTTAGCAGCCATGAACATCGGTTTTTCGCTGCTTGACCCATATATAACAGGTCACATCGTAGATAACGTTATCGAAAAACATGGCAAGTTGCAGGAAAGCGAATACTTACATCGGGTATTAATGTACGTGGGCTTAGCTATAGGCGTTGCTATGATATCCCGTATAGCCAAAAACTTTCAGGATTATTTTACTAATATCATTACCCAAAAGGTGGGTGCAGAAATGTATGCCGATGGTTTAAAGCACTCTTTAGAACTGCCTTACCAGGTGTTTGAAGACCAGCGCAGCGGCGAGACCTTAGGCATTTTGCAAAAGGTACGTTTAGACTGCGAGAAGTTTATCACCCAATTCATCAGCATCCTATTTGTTTCTATCATCGGGATGGTGTTTGTAATGGTGTATTCGGTATCTATAAGTTACCAGGTGCTACTGGTTTATTTTGCCGCTATACCTATCATCTCTTTTGTAAGTATGGCCATGAGCCGCCGTATTAAACGTATCCAAAAGAATATCGTAGCCGAAACCACCGCATTGGCAGGTTCAACAACAGAATCGTTAAGAAACATTGAGCTGATTAAAAGTTTAGGTTTGGCCAAGCAGGAAATAGCCCGTTTAAATACCACCACCTACAAAATATTAGACCTTGAACTAAAAAAGGTAAAGTATGTGCGCAGCATGAGCTTTGTGCAGGGCACAACTGTGAACCTGGTGCGCAGCGCTATGGTGGTAGTTTTGCTGATGCTTATTTTTAGAGGAAATATTTCCGCAGGGCAGTATTTTACCTTCCTCTTTTATTCATTCTTCCTGTTTAACCCTTTACAGGAATTGGGGAATGTTATTTTAAGCTGGCGTGAGGCTGAAGTTTCGTTAGGTAACTTCAAAAAAATATTAAGTACGCCGATCGATAAAAAGCCTGAGAAACCTGTGTTGTTAGAAAGAGTGCATAAGCTAACCTTTGCCGATGTGAGTTTTAAGCATCTAACCGCTAACCGAAACGCATTGAATAATATAAGCTTTAATGTAAATACAGGTGAAACTATTGCTTTTGTTGGTCCATCCGGATCCGGTAAAACTACGTTGGTAAAACTGTTGGTTGGCTTGTACCAACCAGGCAATGGCGACGTGCTTTACAACAATATACCGAGTAAGGAAATAGACCTTGATCAGCTTCGCGAAAAAATAGGCTTTGTTACCCAGGATACGCAATTGTTTTCCGGCACAATACGTGAGAACCTGCTGTTTGTTCGCCCTGATGCTACGGATGAGGAATGTTTGATCGTGTTGCAACGTGCGGCCTGCCAAACACTCATGGCCCGTGCTGATAAAGGCTTAGATACCGTGATTGGTGAGGGCGGCGTAAAAGTTTCAGGTGGCGAAAAGCAACGTTTATCCATTGCCCGCGCCCTGCTGCGCAGACCGGATATCCTGGTGTTTGACGAGGCTACTTCATCATTGGATTCCATTACAGAGGAAGAGATCACCCATACCATTCGTGATGTATCAGTGTTGAACGATCATATCACTATCCTTATCGCCCACCGCTTATCAACCATTATGCATGCCGATTGCATTTACGTATTGGAGAAAGGTAACATTGTAGAAGCAGGCAAACACCATGACCTGTTAGACCAAAAAGGCCTGTACTACGCTATGTGGCGCCAGCAAATAGGTGAGAAGCATACGGTAGATGCGTAGATGACGGATTAATACACTGTAATATTTCGAACGAGCTGCGACGAAGAGAGCCGGAACAAAGTGTAGCTTATCGAAGATAAATCTTCTGAGGCGTTACTTACATCCCAGAAGATTTGTCTTCATACCTCGTTCCAAATGATGTTTTTTGAAGTTTTTAAGTCCTTATTAGTCGTCCCGTGAAAATTTCACAGTCAGTTTAACCACCTCGGGTTTACCATTAAGATTACCAAACCAGTTAGGGCCATTTTGTACCAGGTCAATGGCTTTCTTGTCAGCTGCGGGGCTAAGGCTTTTCAAAACATTAACGTTGCTGATCTGCCCGTTCGGTTCAAAAGTGATACTTAGTTGTACATTACCTGCTTTTTGGCTTTCGCCTACAATCGCTTCTCGTTTCAGATATTCTTGATAAGCTTTCCATCCGGTTTTAGGTTCTGCTTTCGAGCCGCTACGCTTGGCATTTGTAACAACCACTACTTCGCTCAAGGTTGCTGCTGATTCATGTAACGCCACTTTAACACTATCGCCGGGTTTTGCAGGAAGCACTTTTTTATCAAAGCCGATAAAATTGTAAACCACTTGGTCTTGTGGGGAAACATCGTGCAAGGTAAAACGGCCATTGGCATCAGTAGTAGTGCCAATGCTTTTGCCTGCAATCTGCACGGTAGCACCGGGTATCGGCGCGCCTGCATCATCTGTAATTTTGCCGCTGATATTTGTAGGTAAGTTAGCTGCCATCAGCGCTGCAGTTGCCCTTGCCGATTGCCGGTCTCTTTCTTTATACGTAACGCCTTCTGCTTTACTCCTCAGCATGGTAACTGCCGATGGTTTTTTGTTTATGGCGATATTGGCACCGCCTAATATAGTGTCCTGACGCTTGCCGGCACTATATCCATAGTTAGCAGAATCCATCTTGACCGGGGTTTGAGCAGTGTAGTTATAATATCCTTGCTGAACAATTCCTGCTGACGAATCGGCTTGTTCGATCTTTAGACCGGGTTGTATGGCTACCTCTCTCAAACTTCTTGGGGTAGGTAACCTCTGGTTAGTGTAACTGTGTTTCTCAGTAACAATTGGCGCTGATATGAACCTTTTGTTGGTTTGTTTTGCTGTCGGGGTAGATGGCTCTACAGGAGCTGAGAGCTTGGCAGGCTGATTGACAGCAGTAAGTGTTGTTGGTTTATCGGGGTTATCACGCATAAATAATAAACCCGCAACCACAAAAAAGCCGATGACCGATGCGGCAACAGCCATAGTGCTCCATGGTAAAATTCTGCGCACCTTGGTCTGTGTACGTTGCTGCAGTCGTTCTCTCAGGGTTTCGAGGTTCTGCTCCTGATCAGCAGATGCGGCGTAGCCATCCAATGCATCGGCCAGGAAAGGGTCGTCCTGTGCCTCACGCTCCAGTTGGTGCATGGCTTTGCTTTCCAGCTTACCTTTAAGGTAGTCCTGTATCTGCGATATGTCGGCCCTTTTATCTTTCACTATTTTTCTCTAAACAGATCTTCAAATTGCGTTTGCCGTTCTGTATATAACTTTTTACTTCGTTCATGCTGTAGCCGGTTTCGTCGGCAACTTCTTTATAGCATTTCTCGTCAAGATAAAACAACTTAACGCTTTGCTGCTGTGCAGGCGTAAGTTTTTCCAGGCAGCGTTCAAGCGCCTGCATGGCTTGTTCCCTGTCTTCAGTATCAGGATGCAAAACCGGGGTAAATTCCATAAAGTCATCAAGCTCTACGGTCTCCATTTTTTTGCTGGCGCGTAACTGCATTAAACAATGGTTACGGCTAAGCACATACAGCCAGCTCCTAAAATGCTTTATATCATGTTGATGCACCTTTCGTGCCAACTCCTCAAAAATGGCCATTACGGCATCCTGCGAGGCATCCTCATCCTTTAAGTATTTAAGCGCCACACCATAAACCAGCGGCATATAACGCTCATACAGCTTACCCAGCAACTTAAGGTCGTGGCTATCGCGATAGCTTTTTAGCAGCTGCTCGTCGTCGGTATCTTCTGGTTTGTTGGGCCGGTTAAAAAACTTCATTAAGACAGATGCTGCAAAATAATTTTTTTAAATGGCTTATGGAAATCTCTTGTACGCTGCATCCTACAACAAAAAACCGATGGAATTATGAAAAAGTTAATGATCGTCCTAACCCTTTTTGTGTCGCTTGCGGCGTTTAAACGCGATACCAGCACACGCACTATTACCGGTACTGTAACTGATGCCGGTGATGGCCAAACGCTGCCAGGCGTTACAGTTTCTGTGCTGGGATCAAAAATTGGAACTCAAACCGATGGAAACGGCAAGTACAAGCTGAACGTACCGGCCAATGCTAAAACCATCAGCTTTGCCTTTATCGGCTTTCAAACCAAACAAGTTGCCATTGGCAAAAGCAACGTTATTGACGTGAAACTTAAGGCAACAGCTACTCAATTGAGCGAAGTGGTTGTAAAAGCTTATCAGCCTCAAAAAAAAAAGTCTTTTACAGCAAGCATGGCCGTTGTAATGACTGACAAAAAATTAAGCGGCCGAGTTGCAGGCCTATCCATCTCAAGGGCTCAGGTGGTAGGGAACAACGGCTATTATAATTACAATGTGCCCGCGCCTGTAGCCGATAATGAAAGCTACAAAGGCTTGACCGAAAACAAATTTACAAACTCGGTAAACGAACCGCTTTCAACTTTTTCCGTCGATGTGGATGCAGCATCATACAGTAACATTCGCAGGTTTATTAACGGCGGGCAAATGCCTCCTGAGGATGCCGTGCGTGTTGAGGAGATGATCAACTATTTTAAATACGACCTTGCCGGCCCTAAAGATAATGAGCCGGTAGCCATCCATACCGAACTGTCATCAGCTCCGTGGAATCCTAAACACCGCCTGTTGCGCATTGGCTTAAAGGCAAAAACAATCCCTACCAACAACCTCCCTCCGTCAAACCTGGTGTTTTTGATAGATGTATCGGGCTCTATGAGCGATGCTAATAAATTACCATTGGTGCGGTCGTCACTTAAAATGCTGGTAGATCAGCTTCGCCCGCAGGATAAGGTTGCCATGGTGGTTTATGCCGGCGCGGCCGGTGTTGTGCTGCCATCAACAAGCGGCGATAAAAAAGAGACCATCAAAAATGCCATTGATAACCTTCAGGCAGGCGGCTCAACTGCAGGCGGTGCGGGCATAAAACTCGCTTATAAAATTGCTGCCGAAAACCTGATGAAAAAAGGTAACAACCGAATTATCCTGGCTACCGATGGCGATTTCAACGTAGGCGCATCAAGTGATGAGGATATGGAGAAACTGATTGAGAAAGAACGCGAAAGCGGTATCTCATTATCTGTTTTAGGTTTTGGTATGGGTAACTACAAAGACAGCAAAATGGAAACACTTGCCGATAAAGGCAATGGAAATTATGCGTACATAGATAATGCCACCGAGGCCCAAAAAACGTTGGTGAGCGAGTTTGGGGGCACCTTATTTACAGTTGCCAAGGATGTAAAGCTGCAGATAGAGTTTAACCCCGGCAAAGTACAGGCTTACCGCTTGTTAGGGTATGAAAACCGTGTGCTGGATAAAGAAGATTTTAACGATGATAAAAAAGATGCAGGCGACATGGGCAGCGGCCATACGGTTACCGCATTCTATGAAATAATACCGGTGGGTGTTAAGGATGGTTTTGCAGCAAGTGTTGATCCACTGAAGTATCAGAAAGTACAGCAGGTTAAGGCAGATCTTAATCCGTCTGCCGAAATGATGACCATCAAATTCAGGTATAAAGAGCCTACTTCATCAGCGAGCAAACTTAGCCAGGCTGTGGTGTATGATAAGTCGGTTGACTTTAAGCAAACCTCAAGCGATTTTAAATTTGCTTCGGCAGTGGCAGAGGTGGGTATGTTGCTGCGCAATTCTAAATTCAAACAAAAAGCCAGCTTTGACCATGCCATTGCCACCGCACGCGAAGGTAAAGGCAGCGACAATGAAGGCTACCGCGCCGAGTTTATCCGCCTGGCAGAAAGCGCAAAGGCTCTAAGCACGTCGAACGCTATTGCAAAGGTGGACGATGAAGACTAATTAAGCCCGCTGACCTGTCAAATAATTAGTGTTCACGTTCACGCCATGAACGTTTGTGAACACCTTGAATGCTGACCCGTCCTGGAAAAAGTTTACAGATTAATGAATTAATACTGCGGTGAATTTACACTTTATCATTTAATACTGATGGATGTTGATCCTTCATTTTGTTCAATCATTCATGATAGCCTCCTTTCTGTGTGGTTTCCGGTAATAGTTCTGCCATTTTCGTTTCAGCTCACCGGTTTTCAGGTGGGCTTGCTCGGGTGTCATCATTTCAATGCTGCTGTGC
>NZ_VOEI01000007.1 GCF_007846095.1 Mucilaginibacter achroorhodeus | reverse complement strand
GTCTGCATAATCCACGCAAGCCGCGTGAACGGCTCCTCATGCTTATTTCGACCGCCTGGTGCCAGACTTTTTTCTGATATCAACACCCAGCTCCTTACTGGCTATATCGAGCATATTGTTGAGTAGCTCATTCTTGAGCTGCTCCTTGCGGAGCTGTGCCTTCAGCAGCGCTATCTCTGACTGCTCCGATCTGCTGCCCCCTGCACCACAAAGTGGTTCTTCTGCTTCCTTTTTGCTTAACATCTTATGTATCGTGCTTGCCGGTATCCCGTGTTTGCTTGCTAAGCTACGAAAACTTAAACCGCACAACTCGCGGTCATGTCTTATCAATAACGCTTTTATACTGTTCATCGTTTACTTTTTTGTGTAAACCTATTTCAGGACAAGACATATCTTGTCATCTTAATTTTGCGCTGCAAGGGCATCCAGTAACCGGATAGCCACCTCATTAAGGTTTTTGACGGCAAGGCCAATTTGCCAGTTATCACGGTTGCGTTTCTCCACGTAGTTTGATACAGAACGTAGCTGGAAGCATGCTACTTTGGCCTCGGTACATGCATAGAAGAACGCCGCTCCCTCCATACTTTCTATCTCAACGTTCATTCTTTGCTTCAATTTAGCTATAGAATGTTCATTCCCGTGAACGGTATTTACGGTTATGGCGCTACAGTTTTTCAATCCGAGGTCTGCTATTTCGTTCAGTGATCTGCTTGCGGCGAAGGCGCCTTTTCCGAAGCCCATTTCATCTATCGGCAAAAACTTTTCATCATCTTCGGCACCTAATTCGGCAAGGGTATCTATTATAACTTCAACCACTTCTCCCAGGGCAATGTTCCTGTCAAAACTGCCAGCGATACCCAAGTTAACAGCAAGGTCATAACGGTTGGTTGACAGCTCACGGCCAAGGGCATATGCTGTTGCCACCATGCCTACGCCGGTTATTAGAAGTTGGCAGTTATCAATTGGCAGTTGGCCGCCTTGTCCATCATTATTCTGTTTTGACTTTTGACTTTTGACTTTTGACTTTAACTCGCCTACTTCAAATTCCGTAGCTGCTACAAATAATACCCGCATAAGCTAATTTTTGATGGCTAAGATAAAACAACTGGCCTGTTTTTGTTTTGTATATTTGCACCAGTAAATTTATGATGATACATATAACGCGCAAGGAACATTTTAACGCGGCACATCGCATGTACCGCGAAGAGTGGAGTGCCGAAAAAAACTTTGAGGTTTTTGGCAAATGCGCAAACCCCAACTGGCACGGCCATAATTATAACCTTTTTGTAACTGTTAAGGGTGAGGTTACCCATGCTACCGGATACCTGATAGATCTGAAAGACCTTAAACAGATCATTAACGAATACGTGATAGAAAAACTGGACCATAAGAACATCAATAAGGATGTTGATTTTATGGCAGGCAAAATGGCTTCGACAGAGTTACTTACCATTGAGATATTTAATCAGTTAAGAGGCCCTATTGAAGCGCACGAGGGTGTATTTCTACACTCTGTAAAGTTATTTGAAACCGAAAATAATTCTGCCGAGTACTTTGGCGGTTAAAAGCTGATACATGATCGACGACGACGACAACATCCCTGACAGGGACGCCGGTATTAATGGTTATCAAAAGATAGACCGCTACAATCCCGAGCTGATTGCCAACCTATCGGGACATTACCACGAAGTTTTAAAAGAGATAGGCGAAGACCCTGAACGTGAAGGCCTGCTTAAAACACCTGAACGTGTTGCCAAGGCAATGCTTTACCTTACCCATGGCTATGACCTGGATGCACAAAGCATCCTAAAATCGGCCATGTTTAAAGAGGAGTATAGCCAAATGGTAATTGTTAAGGATATTGAGGTTTACTCGATGTGTGAGCACCATATGCTGCCGTTTTTTGGCAAAGCGCATGTGGCTTACATTCCAAATGGCTATGTTGTAGGCTTAAGCAAAATACCGCGTATAGTTGATGTGTTTGCACGCAGGCTGCAGGTGCAGGAGCGTTTAACAAACGAGATACGTGATTGCATACAGGAAACGCTTAACCCTATCGGTGTTGGCGTGGTGATAGAGTGCCGCCACCTTTGCATGAGCATGCGTGGTGTGCAAAAACAAAATTCGGTAACCACCACATCAGCATTTACCGGCGAATTTTTAAAAGAAAAAACCAGGACAGAGTTTTTGAATTTGATATCATCACGATTAAGTTAGTTCATTGGCTTAATCGTTCATTAGTTCATTAGGATGAATGTTGGTATTACTACCAATTAACCATTGAACCAATGCACTTATAAACTAAAGAAATGAAAGCATATATTTTCCCTGGGCAGGGTGCCCAGTTTCCGGGCATGGGTAAAGACCTTTACGAACAAAGCGAACAGGCCCGCGAGTTATTTGAAAAAGCGAACGAGATTTTAGGTTTCCGCATTACTGATGTGATGTTTGAAGGAACCGAAGAAGATCTGAAACAAACCAACGTAACCCAGCCTGCCATATTCCTGCATTCGGTGATATTGGCTAAGGTTATGGGTAGCGATTTTGAACCAGATATGGTTGCAGGTCACTCCTTAGGCGAGTTTTCTGCGCTTGTAGCATCGGGTGCCTTATCTTTTGAAGATGGCTTACGCCTGGTAGCTGCGCGGGCTAACGCCATGCAAAAAGCCTGCGAGATACAGCCGGGCACGATGGCCGCTATTTTAGCTTTAGATGATTTTACGGTTGAAGACATTTGCCAGCAATTAACTGATGTGGTTGTGCCTGCCAACTATAATTGCCCCGGTCAATTGGTTATATCAGGAACGGTTGCCGGTATAGATGCTGCTTGCGAAAAAATGACTGCTGCAGGTGCCAAACGCGCCATGAAATTAAACGTTGGTGGTGCTTTCCACTCACCATTAATGGAAGCCGCACGTGTTGAACTTGAGCATGCCATTGTTAATACTAATTTTAACACCCCGGTTTGCCCTGTTTACCAGAACATAGATGCAAAACCTTACACTGATATTGAGCAGATAAAACATAATTTAATTGCCCAACTTACAGGGCCGGTACGCTGGACACAAACTGTAGAGCACATGCTTGAGGATGGTGCTACCAGCTTTACAGAAGTTGGCCCCGGTAAAGTTTTACAAGGCCTGGTTAAAAAGGTTAACCGCGAGGTAGCTACATCAAGCGCTGCTGTACAATAAAATACCTTGAGCCACCTATTTCAGGTGGCTTTATTATTAAATTATAAATATAAGAAAATTGTCAACGGCAGGGAAGATACGGGTATTGTTAGCTTTGGTATTTGCCAGTTTGTTGTTTACAGCATTGGCGATAGAAGGCACCTATACGCCTGCCAACAACCTGGTACAATCAGCCCGCCTTTTCGAAAATAATCTTCATAAAAAAGAGGCCCTTGTATATGATATTATCAATAACAAAAAGGCTTTTGAAGAGCTTAAAAATTTAAGAAACACCCCGGATAAGGGCATACAATATATACAGGACTATACAACAGATAAAGGTATATGGACCCTGGTTTACAAAAAAGGGAAGTTAGATTTTTGGTCGGGTATTAGGGTAATTCCTCAAAAAGCCCTGCAGCGCATTAAAGAGGGTTGCTCTTTTATCAGCCAACCCAACGGTTATTACGAATCTATCCGCAAAACCGATGGTGAAACGGTAGTAATGTTCTTTATCCCCGTTAAAAACAATTACCCTTTTGGTAACGAGTATTTAAACAATGTTTTTATTAAAGACCTCACAACTGATAAGAACATTGACATTGCCGATTTCACCGATAAGCAGGTATATCCTGTTCATAATGTAAAAGGTACTTACCTATTTTCTTTAAAGCTTACCAAAGGTGTTAACCGCAGCTTTTTTAATTTGGTGGTGGGCTTTTGGCTATTGGCCATTATCACACTTTGTATACTAATACAAAATATAACCCAACACCTGGCCCGCAAACGGGTTTATGCCTCATTACTTTTCCTGGCAGGTTCCCTTGTGATAATCAGGGTAATAAACTTAGCGTTTGGTATCCCGGTTTTTACAGATCAGCTAACCATTTTTAGTCCGCATTTGTATGCTTCATCGCCCATATTCCGCTCTTTGGGCGATTTTTGTATCAATATACTTTGCCTGTGCTGGTTCTTTGCTTTCGCCTATACGCAACGCAATAAATTATTAACTAAAAAACCGGGCAAGCCGCTTAGTTATGTCATACTTGCCTGTATCATAGGCGTAATTGTTTTTACAACCACAGGCCTGCTAAACGTATTCTATGGCCTGGTAATCAACTCTAAAATAAACTTTGATGTAAACAACATCCTAAACCTGAACGGGTTTAGCTACATGGGCGTGCTGATGATGTGTTTCAGCTTCCTGATGTTTTATCTCATCACAGAGATAGCTTTAAGCGTTTGCTTTTCATTAAACATTCCAGTACTTACTCAAGCACTTATTCTTTTAGGAGTTGTTGTTGTAACTACCATTGTTTTTACCGTGGTATGGGATTTCAGCATATTCAACTTTTTGTGGATGCTGATCATACTGGTTAGGGGGTATGCTTACCAGTTTGATGACAGGCGCTTTAGTTCCATAACTTTTATCTGGATCATATTACTATGTACCATTATATCGGCCACAAAACTTAACCATTTTGAACAGATACGGGAAGAGGGCTTGCGTAAAGTACTTATCCAGAAATTAGAAATGCCTGATGATGCTATTGCCGATGGTATCTTCAAAAAAATAGAAAAAGACCTGAGTAAGGACTCGCTACTGGTATCTTACTTTAAAAATGCTGACCGTAGCGACGATTACCTGGAGACGCGTTTAAAAAAGATCTACTTTGACCAGTACTTGTCTAAATATGATTTTAATGTACATGGCTATGATAAAAATGGAACACCAATATCTGTAGAGAAAAACTACGCCCTTGACGTGTTTAAGGACATGGTGGTCTACAATTCCTACAAGGTATCAGACTACTTTTATCGCGAAAACGAATCATTTGGTTTTCAAAGCTACTTTGCCATACTGCCGGTTTACGATAACAAAGATAACCTTGGTACCGTAGTTATAGAGTTAAAATCTAAACCATTATTAACACCCGGATCATTCCCGGACCTGCTGATAGATAAAGATGTTAAGGGTAACAGCGACGAATTTAAAAATTATTCATACGCCTTTTACACCGATAACAGACTTGTTGCGCAAAGCGGAAACTACGTTTACAGCGTTAAAAACACCGAATTTAAAGGTAAACTACATGACTACACCACCCAAGTAACAAAGGGCATTAATAACGCACTTGGCGGCCGCTTTACCCAATATAAGCACTTGTTATATAAGCAAAGCGAACGTAACCTGATAGTGGTTACGCAGGAGTACAATACCGTTCTTTCAAATATTACAGCGCTAACTTTCTTTTTTGTGGTACTGCTGATATTTGGCACTGTGGTTATACTGCTCAGGTTAATATGGATAAGGGTACGTATTTTAACCGTAAATAATAACCGTATAAAATGGGGGTTTAAAATAAACCTGGATAAGATATTATACCGCACAAGGATACAATTCTCCATGATATTTGCAGTGGTACTAACACTGTTATTGGTAGGTATCATTACTTTCTTCTCTATCAGTTCTCAGTTCCAGATACAGCAGGAGAAAACCATCAGGAATAAGATATTACAAATAGCCACCGCTTTTGAAGTAGGCCCTTTGATAGACAGGCTGAACGTTATCGACGAGCAGGCAAAAGTTAACTTTGATAACCTTGCAGGTAACTATTCATCAGACTTAAGCTTGTTTGACCTTAACGGTAAATTATTGCTCACTACCCAGCCTAAAATATATGACTACGGTTTATTAAGGCCACAAATAAACGGCAAGGCATTTTTATCTTTAAGCGGTTTACAAAAGTCAGAAGTTTTAAACGAGGAGAAAATTGGCGGCTTAGCTTATAAAGCAGCTTATGCTCCCATAAGAAACGTAAAACATGAAACCATCGGCTACCTGCAACTACCTTACTTTGCCAACCAGGCCGATTACACCGAAAGGATAGGATCGTTATTAAATATCATGATAAACGTTTATGCATTGATATTTATAGCCATAGGTTTATTTGCAGTTATTATTGCAAGGCAGATAACTGCACCATTAAACTTTATACAGTACAACTTAAGTAAAACCATCTACGGCAAAAAGAACGAACCTATCCATTGGGACAGGGACGACGAGATAGGTGCACTGATCAAAGAGTATAACAAGATGATAGCGGCACTTGAGCAAAGCGCTGTAAAACTTGCCCAGTCTGAACGTGAAAGCGCATGGCGCGAAATGGCTAAACAAGTTGCACACGAGATCAAAAATCCGCTTACGCCACTTAAGTTAGGCTTGCAGCTGCTGGATAAATCATGGAAGGATAAGGACCCTAAGTTCGATCAGAAATTTGAGCGTTTCAGCAAATCATTTGTTGAGCAGATAGAAAGTTTATCATCCATTGCATCAGAGTTCTCCGCTTTCGCTAAGATGCCCGATACGAGGATAGAAAGACTCAACATATTCGATATCCTTAACCAGGCCGTTACCATTTTTAAACAGATGGATAACGTATTGATAATTTACCAGGCACCGGAAGACTTGTTTAATATAGATGCCGACCGCGATCAGCTTTTGCGTTGTTTTAACAACCTGCTTAAAAACGCCATAGAAGCTACACCTGATGATAAACAGTGTGAGATAGAGATCAACTACCTTATCACTACAAAAAACATCCTGTTAACCATTAAAGACAATGGCAGCGGCATACCGGAGCATATGCGCGAAAAGATATTTGAACCAAACTTTACTACCAAAAGTTCGGGCACTGGTTTAGGTTTGGCCTTTGTTAAAAACTCTATAGAAAATGCCAACGGAAAGGTTTGGTTTGATACCGCTACTGATGTAGGGACAACCTTTTACCTGAGTTTCCCAATAGCGACCGTTTAACGCACTATTTGCGATTGATCACACTCAGACACCTCTCCGCAGGCTAAATGTCTTAAAAGGCCTATAAACCTAATTTGGCTGATATTTCTAACATGCGCTCAATAGGCTTAACTGCATCTTTAATGATGTGCGCAGGAACTTCAACTTCAGGCATTTCATTTTTTAAGCACAGGTAAAGTTTCTCAAGCGTATTGCGTTTCATGTGTGGGCAATCGTTACAAGCGCAATGGTTATTTGGTGGTGCCGGAATAAATGTTTTGTCCGGATTTTCCTTTTGCATCTGGTGCATAATGCCCGACTCGGTAGCTACAATAAATTCCTTTTCAGGGCTATTGGTAGCATACTTAAGTATACCGGTAGTAGAGCCTATGTAATCTGCCATTTGCAGTATCACTTCTTCACACTCCGGGTGGGCAAGTAACTTAGCGTTAGGATGGCGTTCCTTCAGTTTGGTTATCTTCTCCCGGCTAAAGATCTCATGCACCATACAAGCACCATTCCATAGTACAAGATCGCGGCCGGTTTTCTCAGCCACCCATGCACCCAGGTTCCTGTCTGGCCCAAAGATGATCTTTTGGTCTTTTGGCAGGCTTTCTACAATCTGTACCGCGTTGCTTGATGTACAAACAATATCGCTTAAAGCTTTCAATTCTGCAGTACAATTCACGTAGGTAATTACCAAATGATCAGGGTATTGCTCTTTAAACTTTCTGAACAAATGCGGGGGGCAACTGTCGGCCAGTGAACAGCCGGCCTTCAGATCCGGTAACAGAACTTTCTTGTTTGGTGATAATATTTTAGCTGTTTCGGCCATGAAATGTACACCGGCAAAAACAATAATGTCGGCATCTGTTTTAGCAGCCTGCTGCGAAAGGCCCAAACTATCGCCAATATAATCGGCAATATCCTGTATATCTCCTTCCTGGTAATAATGGGCCAGTATAACTGCATTTTTTTCTTTTTTGAGCCTATCTATTTCGGCGAAAAGATCAAGCGACGGGTCGATGTATTCGTCGGCAAAACCTTTCACTTTTATTTCTTCGAAGATATCCATTCCACAAATCAATTAATAATAGCTTCTTTTTATATTAAAATAAAACTATTGTTTGTTAAGGTGTTAGTTATGTTAAAAAGTTGAGATACTAATTAGCTAAAAAGTTGTTTTTCCATTGTTATTAACAATTTTAAACGCTTTTATATTTTTCATTTACTTGATTTTTAAAGCTATATCACAAACAACTTTTACTTTAAATACTTATTTGTTAATAATTACCGGTGTGTAAAAATGTTGATTTCGATGTGAAACTGTCTTATAAATCGCTCATAAAATCCGGCGAAATCTTCAAAAATCAGGGTTATCAACAGTCAAGACTTTTTCTGATTTTTTTCCTACACAAATTTAACACCTTTTACCCCGCTTATTAACATAAAACCTAATTTTACACAATACATATACCAAACATGACCAGAAATGTTGATTTCCTTGTTATAGGATCGGGGATAGCCGGATTAAGTTTTGCACTTAAAGCTGCAAAGCACGGTAAGGTTCTGATAGTTACAAAAGCCAACGAGGACGAAAGCAACACTAAGTACGCCCAGGGTGGCGTGGCAGTAGTTGTGGATAAAAAAGAAGATTCGTTTGAAAAGCACATAAATGACACCTTAATTGCCGGCGATGGCCTCTGTGACCCTGAAGTTGTAAGGGCGGTTGTTACCGAGGGTCCGGAAAGAATTAACGAGATTATCGATTACGGAACCAACTTCGATAAGACAAATGACGGCATTTACGACCTTGCAAAAGAGGGCGGACACTCAGAGTTTAGAGTACTCCATTATAAAGATATTACCGGTTTTGAAATAGAGCGGGCTTTATTAGAACAAATACATGCAGAACCTAATATTGAGATCTTAACGCATTATTTTGCTGTTGATTTGATAACGCAGCACCACTTAGGCGAGTTTGTAGATAAATCTACAGATGACATCAAATGCTACGGTATTTATGCCTTTAATACAGAAACAAACCATGTTGAAAAGATACTTTCTAAGATAACGGTGATGGCATCAGGTGGTGCCGGTCACATTTACTCGGTAACTACTAACCCTATAATCGCTACCGGCGACGGTGTGGCCATGGTGTACCGTGCAAAGGGTAAAGTACGTAACATGGAGTTTATCCAGTTTCATCCTACAGCTTTGTATAACCCGGGTGAATATCCGTCATTCCTCATTTCAGAAGCTGTACGGGGTTTTGGCGGTATTTTAAAACGTACTAATGGCGAAGAGTTTATGCAGGAATATGATCCGCGTAAGTCATTGGCGCCAAGGGATATTGTTGCACGTGCGATAGATGCCGAGATCAAAAAATCAGGTGAGGATTATGTTTACCTGGATGTTCGTCATAAAAAGAAGGAAGATATCCTGCAGCATTTCCCGAATATCTATGCCAAGTGTTTAGATATGGGCATTGATATGACACGCGATATGATACCTGTTGCGCCTGCATGCCATTACATGTGTGGTGGTGTTATGGTAGATCATAGCGGCAGATCATCTATCAACAGGTTGTACGCCTGCGGCGAGTGTTCTTCTACCGGGTTACATGGTGCCAACCGATTAGCTTCTAATTCGTTGTTAGAGGCGTTGGTTTTTGCGCACCGGATATATAAGGATGCTATTGTTGATTTCTCCAATATTGTAGTCCCGGATAATATACCCGATTGGGATGAAAAGGGTGTGCAGTTATTGAATGAAGATATCCTGGTTACCCACAATATCCGCGAAATGCAAAAGCTCATGAACGACTATGTGGGTATCGTTCGTTCCGATTTTAGGTTAGAACGTGCTATGCGCCGCCTGCGTTTATTGTATGAAGAAACCGAAGAGTTTTACAAGCGTACCAAGCTGTCGGTAAAGCTTTGTGAGCTGCGTAATCTAATACAGGTATCTTACATTGTAGTAAAATCAGCCATGATGCGTAAAGAAAGCAGGGGACTACATTATACTACAGATTACCCTGCGCATCAAGAGGTTTTAGAGGATACGGTTTTTTAAATACAAGACTTATGGAAATAAACCCAAACAGAATTGAGATCGCAAGTGACGTACATAGCCGGGATGGTATCGGAATCGAGGTTTACGAGGACAATAAATTGATATTAGAAATTTTTAGAGACGATACCGATAAGAGCAGGGTGATAACTTTATGGAATAAAGAAATTAGCCTTGCTGATATGGAGTATTATATAAACGTATTTAAAGAAGAAATTCCCTGGGGCTTTATAGAATACTAATAGAGCGAAAAACGGGATTCGAACCCGCGGCCTTCAGTTTGGGAAACTGATGCTCTACCAGCTGAGCTATTTTCGCTTACAATGTCAAACTTAATAAAATATTCACTCATTCAATAATTCACTCAATCACTCATTAAAATATGCCTGTAATCCTTCCTGTTAAAGATAAATCTCCTGTTATCGGTAATGATGTTTTTATTGCGCCTAATGCAACCATTGTTGGTGATGTAGTGATGGGTGATAACTGTTCGGTGTGGTTTAATGCCGTTATCCGCGGAGATGTGCATTACATTAAAATAGGTAACAATACCAACATACAGGATAACGCCTGCATACATGCAACTTATTTAAAATCACCTACTAACATTGGTAGTAACGTTTCTATAGGCCATAATGCCATTGTACATGGCTGCACACTTAAAGACAATGTTTTAATAGGTATGGGAGCCATTGTAATGGACGATGCTGTAGTTGAGGAATATGTGATCATCGGTGCCGGTTCTGTGGTCTTAGAACGCACCATATGCGAATCGGGCTATTTGTATGCAGGTTCGCCCGCTAAAAAAATAAAGCCCCTTACTAATGAGCAAAGGGCTTTATTGGATAAACTGCCTAACAATTATATTATGTATTCCGGTTGGTTTAAGGATTAATTTGTTCCTTAGGTATCGCTAAGGGTTCTTCTGACTCCCAGTTTGGCCTCAGCAGCAGCTCTTTGTCGTAAACCCAAATGTTCTCCGGTTGTTGTTTTTGCCTCACGTTACCACTGTCCCAACGGCCGTTCTTGTTATTATCATACACCACCCGTATGCGATATTTGCCCGTTAAATAGTTTTTGTAAACGATGGAAGTGTTGCCCGTTATCGGGTCACTTCTTAAAAGGTTTTTCTGGTCGTCAAGCAATTCTACTACGTAACTTTTGCCTTGTTCAGGAACGGTTACTTTTAAGGTTAGCTGACTATAATTTTCTTGTTTATCACCCTCAAAATTAACTGCCGTACGTTTATTTTTATCACCATAGATGTCGGTAAAGGCTGCTTCGTTTAAAAGCAACTGATACTTTCTGCCCGGCCTGAAACGGTACTTGAGATAAACCGTTCTTGTAGAGGCCGTATCTTTTGTGATAGTGAAGTTTTGAATGGTTGTAGAATCCTCTTTAAGGATCATCAGACCTTGTTCGTAAGATGCTATAGGCAGGGTAGCTGTAATGGAAAGATCTGATCCCGGTTTTAAACGGTTATCACGGTTTATACCATATTTAAAGCCCAGGTTACGTACAAAGGATTCTTTTAATTGCTTGCGCTGGTAAACAGTATCCAAAGGCTTATTACCGTCGTAAACAGCTACGCGAAGGGAATCCCAGTTCATATTACGCATGTAAACGGTTGCCGTATCCTTGTTTTTTGACAGCTCAACTATTTTCTCATCATTTAGCGCTGCCGGATAAATTACCTTGACGGATGGATTAGCCAACCGCTTGTTAAATAGTAAGGATAGCACGCCGTCGTTACCGAATTTCTTTTCAACCCTAAACTTGTCGGGTACTTGGTTAAATAAAGCCAGCCTGATGTTGCTGGTATCTTTACTAAGCACTATGGGTTTTTTAGAGAACGCGATAAGTTCTTTATCGTTGTCGAATATTTTATTGGGGCTCGATTCTTTTAAGGCATAGATCCTGTAAGATCCTTCGTGCAGGTTATTCAATGAAAAATTACCAGATGAGTCTGTGGTAGTGAATATAGATGGCTTGCGTTTACCGAAGTAAACAGAATCCTGGCTTAAAGGAAAGATCATCACGGTTGCGTCCTTTTCCCGCTCTTGCGTTGTGCTGTTAACCACGGTGCCAGACATGCTTAACGAATCGATGTGTTGCCCGGTCGAAAACACATACGTAAAATTTTTAAGCACGTTACTTTCGTTCACGTCCTGGATGGCTTTACCGAAGTTGATAACGTAAGTGGTATTCTTCATCAGCGTATCCTTAAATTTAATCTGCAGTGTTTTCCTGTTGGCATTGTACTCCGGTGGTTTTTCCGGCGTAGGGCTCATGGTTATTTCCTGGTAAGTGTTGGTGAGTTTAAAAAATTCGTCAAACTCCAGGGTCACTTCTTTTGCATTAAAATTTCTGGTCATGTTTGGCGGAGTAGCCTTAACCAGTTTGGGTGGGGTGAGATCCCGAGGGCCTCCCTGCGGCCTTTGGATAGCAGCGCAGCCAAAAACAAACAGGATCACAAAAATTAAGGAAACATTTTTGGCAAAAAAGGCAGGTTTTTGATTTAACATAGATTTTAAGCCCTATAAACGATTTTTATGTTTTTATGATCGCCAATATCAAAAATTTGAAATAATGGCTTAAAATTAATATTTTATAAATAACTGTAAATCAGTAACTTATTAATTATCTTGATACATGCACCATCAAAACCGATACATCTGATGGTGACACACCGGAAATTCTCGACGCCTGGCCTAAAGTCCGCGGTTTTATCCTTGATAATTTTTCGCGTGCTTCTTTTGATAATGAACCTAACTGACTATAATCAAAATTTGGATTGATCTCCCGATCTTCCATCTTTTTCATCTTGTCAACTATTTCCATTTCTTTGATAAAGTAACTCTCGTATTTGATTTTTATTTCAGCCTGCTCAATTGTTTCTTTATCATATTTCGATAGTAGCTCTTGTAATGAGTCGTCTACAGCATTCAGTTCATCAAAGCCTACCTGTGGCCTGCTTAATAAATTGAAAAGCTTGGTGTTTTGATTGATTGCTGAAGTACCATTCTCTTCCAAAATAGCATTAACCTTTGCCGGCTCAATACTTTTAGCTTTTGCAAACCCAACTATCGCGTCAGAGTTTTTGATCTTGGCGTTCACTTTATCTAATCTTTCATCGCTTATCAAACCTAACTCATGACCAATAGGGCTTAACCTTATATCGGCATTATCCTGGCGAAGAAGTAACCTATGCTCAGCACGTGAGGTAAACATGCGATAAGGTTCTTCTGTTCCTTTTGTAACCAGGTCATCTATCAATACACCGATGTAAGACTCTGACCTTTTAAGGATCAGCTCGTGCTTATCATTTATTTTCTGATGCGCATTGATGCCTGCTATAAAACCTTGCGATGCCGCTTCTTCATATCCGGTGGTGCCATTTATCTGGCCTGCAAAATAGAGATTGCTGATCTGTTTTGTCTCAAGCGTTAAGCCTAACTGTGTAGGAGGGAAGAAGTCATATTCGATGGCATATCCCGGTCTAAACATTTTGGCGTTTTCAAATCCGGGTATTTGCGTTAGTGCGCGGTATTGCACATCTTCTGGAAGCGAAGTTGAGAAACCATTTACATAGATTTCAACCGTATTTAATCCTTCAGGTTCTACAAATATCTGGTGCCTGTCGCGTTCCGCAAACCTGTTTATTTTATCTTCGATTGAAGGGCAGTACCGAGGGCCTAAACCTTTAATACGCCCCGTAAACATGGGCGACTTTTCAAAGCCCTCTTTCAGCGTCTCGTGTACGTTACTGTTGGTGTAAGTGATCCAGCAGCAGCGTTGTTCTTCAATACCTTTTACATCAGTATATGAGAATTTACCACGCACTTCATCTCCCCATTGTTCTTCCATAAGGGAGTAATTAAGGCTTCGGCCATCAACGCGGGGAGGGGTACCGGTCTTCATTCTACCGGCCTCAAACCCTAAGGTAACCAACTGTTCTGTTAAACCTGTTGAAGATTTTTCTCCGGTTCGGCCACCGCCGAATTTCTTTTCGCCTATATGAATAATACCATTTAAAAAAGTACCATTTGTAAGTACTACTGCATCGGCTTCTATCTCTACACCAATAGACGTTTTCACACCGGTAATGGCGTTGTTTTTAATTAGAAGGGAGGTAACGGTATCCTGCCACATATCTACATTTGGAGTACGTTCTAACGCCAAGCGCCATTCTTCAGCAAAGCGCATACGGTCGCTTTGTGCACGCGGGCTCCACATAGCGGGCCCTTTAGATTGGTTGAGCATCCTGAATTGGATAGAGGTTTTATCGGTGATAATACCCGAATATCCACCCAATGCATCAACCTCTCGCACTATCTGCCCCTTAGCTACACCGCCCATAGCAGGGTTACAGCTCATCTGCGCAATTGTTCCCATATTCATGGTTATCAATAGTACTGATGAACCTAAATTAGCCGCAGCAGCGGCGGCTTCACAGCCCGCATGCCCGGCACCTACAACGATTACATTATACTTTTTAAACATATATAATCTGATGTTCCACGTGGAACATTTTACAAATTCTACTTAGATGTTCCACGTGGAACATTGAAAAATGAATATAACCCAAACGCAGCCCAAATGCTTTCTAATATCACAAATGGGTAAAATTGTATCAAGTACGACGAATAGCCGCACAAAGCTGCTCCTATAAAATTCAAAGCAGAGTAAACCTTGCTTTGAGTGCTAATCACCTTGAAAAGATTAAGAACAAATGCAACCAATAATATAGTAACGCCTATGGAAGCAATTATATCCGACTTTTTCATGCTTCTTTAAGCTCAGATAGTTCTAACCAACGCATCGTTTTTTCTTCAAGTTGATCGTTAAGTTTGCTCAATAGAGCGGTGGTATCACTTAAAGTTTGCTGGTCTATATCTGTTTTGTTTAACGAATCATTGCCTACTTGTATTTTATCTTCAATGGAAGCAATTTCTTTTTCTAAACTTTCCAGTTCTTTCTCTTCTTTAAATGAAAGCTTGCTCTTCTTTGGTTGCGATGTTTCGACCGGGGCAGTAACAGGCGCAGGTTTCTTTGCTTGCTGTTTGCTTTCTTCTAATTCAGTACGATACGAAGAATAGTTGCCGTTAAATATTCTTACATGGCCACCGGGTTCCATAATAAACAACTGCTCTGCCATTTTATCAAGCAGGTAACGGTCGTGAGATACCAGCATCAAAATACCCGGATAAGTGATCAGGAACTCTTCTAACACATTTAAAGTATCTATGTCAAGATCGTTTGTGGGCTCATCCAGTATCAGGAAGTTTGGGTTCTTCATTAATATCTTCATTAAATGAAGACGTTTCTTTTCGCCACCGCTTAGCTTAGCTACCATGCCATATTGCTTAGCAGGAGGGAAGAGGAACAATGTAAGCAACGCAGAAGCCGAAATGGTTTTGCCATCCGCCATGGTAATAAACTCGGCAACGTTCTTAACAATATCTATAACCCGGTCGTCGTCTTTAAAAGTTAATCCCGCCTGATTAAAATAGCCTAATACGGTAGTTTCCCCGGTGTCTATTTTTCCTCCATCCGGCAGTAAGTTGCCCGTGATCAAATTAAGCAGTGTTGATTTGCCGCTGCCGTTTTTACCAGCAAGGCCTATCCTGTCACCCTTTTTAAAAGTGTAAGTAAAGTCGTTTACGAACGTATTGCCGCTAAACCCTTTGGTGACGTTGTGCAGCTCCATTATTTTATTTCCCTGGCGCGCTGTCTTTACACTTAGTTCAACATTTTGCTTAGGGCTACCGTTTTTAGTTTTCGCTTCCAGGTCATAAAAGGCATCAATCCTCGACTTTGATTTAGTACCCCTTGCTTTTGGCTGGCGGCGCATCCATTCTAACTCTTTACGCAACAAGTTGCTGTTCTTTTGAAAAGAGGCTTCATCCGAAGCTTCTCGCTCAGCTTTCTTTTCAAGGTAGTAGGCGTAGTTACCTGCGTAAGGGATTATCTTGCCTTTATCTATCTCTAATATCTCGTTACAAACGTTATCCAGAAAATATCTGTCGTGAGTAACCATCAAAATGGTTTTATTACCTTCTGTAAGTAATTTCTCCAGCCACTCAATGGTATCAATATCAAGGTGGTTGGTTGGCTCATCTAAAACATATAGTTCCGGATCTTCAATTAAAAGTTTAGCAAGAGCTAAACGTTTTTTTTGCCCGCCAGATAGTGTGTTGATCTGTTGGTTAAGATGATGGATATCCAGCCTGCCGAGAATGGTCTTGATCTTGTATTCATACTCCCACGCATCTATTTCGCTTAACTCCTCCATCACCTTGTTAAGGGCGTCCATATTATCAGGGTCATTCTCTAATAACTCTTCATATTTACGAATAGCTTGCTGTTGTTTATTATCAGCGTGGAAAATGTAGTCGCTTATAGTAAGTGCGCCTTTAAAGTCGGGGTCTTGCTCCAGGTAACCAACATTAAGTTCCTTAGCCTGTGCTACTTTGCCCTCTGTAGGCTTAAGCGTTCCTGAAAGTATTTTCAATAGCGTGCTTTTGCCCGCGCCATTAACGCCGACTAAAGCAACACGCCTGCCGCGGTTTATGCCAATGGTTACATTTTTAAATAACCAGTTGTCATGAAAAGAATGGCCTAAGTTTTCGGCCGATATAAAAGATGCACTCACTTTATCAGTTTGATTTTATCTGTGGTATGTATAAATGTGCCTTCGGCATTATCCAATGATTTTTTAAACATGGCCCATGCCAGTTGCGGGGCTTTTATGCTTTGATATTTCTTTAAGCCGCCAACCAGCAACGGATCAATAACTTTAAACAGGCCATTAATGATAGTCTCTGCAATGCGACGATCTTTCCGCTCACCCACCAGCATTGACGGCCGGTAGATATGAAGAACAGGTAAGCCTACCTTCTCAACATCGCGCTCAACTTCTCCCTTCAACTTAAGATAACTGTTAGACGAATTTTCGTTTGCGCCAACTGCACTTATCAAATGGAAATGTTTAACGCCGTTTTGCCTGGCTAATTGTGCAAGCTTTACCGGATAATCATGATCTATCTTTCGGTATTCATTTTTATCCGGAGTTTGTGCTTTAGTAGTGCCCAGGCAACTAAATACAACATGGCCGGTAATAGCTGCAGCGTGTTTATCCAGTTCATCAAAATTAATTACCAACTGCACCAATTTTGGATGGCTTACTGGTAACTCTTTCCTAACTAAGACCAATACCTCGCTGTACTGTGCTTTTTGTAACAGTATTTCTAACAGTTTACTACCTATTAAGCCGCTTGCACCGGCAATTATTGCTTTATATGCCATAATACCTGTATTAACCCGCAAAATTACACATAATATAATTTAACATTTTAAATGCGTGTTTAAACATTTATTATAAGATACCCTTATGACAATTGCATCAAGGTTACCTGCAAAAACATTTCGAGGAAAGTATTATTGACGAGCGGTATTGAATGATCAAGTGTAAATTCACTAAAGTATTAATCCATCCTCTGTAAATTTTTTCAGGACGGGTCAAGCGTTCACGGCGTTCACAAGTGTTCATGCCGTGAACGTGAACACTTGCTAAGGTGCCACTATCGTCATGGTTGGCGACCTTTCGCTTTCATTTTTAAGCCTGTCTATGGCCGTTACAACGTAGAAGTAGGTCTGTCCGCGCTGTATATTGGTATCAAAGTAATACGGTGTAGCGTCGTACTGTATGTGTATGATATTCTTTGGGTCGGCCAGGTCAAACTTCTCATTCGCCTGGAAACGATATACTACAAAGCCATACGCAGGCTCACCATCCTCTGCCGGCGGCGGTGCGGTCCATTTCAGCATAATGCCTTTATTTTCTGCCCGGGCGGTAAAGTTTTGTACCGGGTAAGGCGGTACCGAATCTAACCAAAGCATGGGCGGTGGCATGGCAGGGTAACGGTAAAAATCACGTTTAAGCGTATCCGCTATATGATTAGCATTTGCGATAAGCGATTGCGACCTGAAGTAGATACTCCCCTGCACCCGCGGGTTAGCGCGGATAAGTCTTAACTGGTTAGGTATCTCAGAGGGGTTCTTAAACGCCGGGCTCCGCGCCTCGTAGAAGCGGTAAGGGGCCTGCCCCACATACAGGTGACGGTTATAGGTATTGTTGCTCCACCAGTCTAACAGTACATCAAAGGCTGCGGCACGGTTTCCTATCTGCCAGTATATCTGCGGACTAATATAGTCTATCCAGCCCTCTTGCATCCATTTTCGGGTATCGGCAAAGTTCTCGATGTATGATGATCCTCCATTAGTTGCAGAGCCATCCGGATGCTGGCTTTTATTGGCCCATATCCCAAACGGACTGATACCGAATTTCATATGAGGCTTGTATTTATGTATGCTATCGGCCAGCATGTGTATCAGTTGGTCAACGTTGTTGCGGCGCCAGTCTTTAATGTTATCAAAATCGCCACCATACTTCGCAAAAGCATCGGCATCATTGATCACTTGACCGCGTACCGGATACGGATAGAAATAGTCATCCATGTGGATGCCATCTACATCATAGTTCTTTACTACATCAAGTATTACCTGCACAATGTATTCACGCACCTCAGGCAATCCCGGGTTAAATAATTTTATACCATCGTAAATAAAGAACCAATCCGGCTTGGTGCGCGTAATATGGTCCTGTGCCAATGTTGAGAATTTGCCATCGAACGTAGCCCTGTATGGATTAAACCAGGCATGCAGTTCCATTCCGCGTTTGTGTGCTTCGGTAACGGCAAACTCAAGCGGGTCATAACCCGGATTTTGGCCTTGCCTGGTGGTCAGGTATTTTGACCACGGCTCGCGGCTTTTGGCATATAAGGCATCGGCCGCCGGCCTTACCTGGAACATAATGGCATTTATGCCGATCTTTTGGTGCACATTCATCTCCTCCGCAAGCTCTCTTTTTTGCGCTTCTGCGGTGGCGCGGGCATTGGTTGGCCAATCCAGGTTCACAACGGTGGCTATCCAAACAGCCCGCATCTCGTATTTTGGTTGCTTAACCGTATCAAGTAAAATATCAGTTGTGGTATCGCCTTTTAACGGGCCTTGCGCATTGGCTGTTAGGTGTAAAATTATTGCGGAAAGACAGCAGAAGAAATATTTATTTAAACGCATTAAGCCGTTATTTTAATTGGAGCCCAAAGATATAAACTCAGCGGTAAGCTGTTTTAGTATTAGTTATAATAAATGCGGTCATTTTGTGTTTTAATCATATTGTACTTACTTTAGCCGTTATACATCTGTTATAAGCAAACAAGAGCAGCAAATTTTAAGTTGTTTGATTTTGCTATATTTATTAGAATATCATTTGAAGAAAAATAGCTTTAACGGTAAAAAAAGCCTTTAATGCGATATAACCTTTAACTAATTACTATGGAATATCAATCTACCGATAACCAACCTGAACAAGCGCCAAAAAAGAACTCGAACGTAATTTATTTTCTTATAGCTGTTGTAGTTGCATTGTTGGGAACTGATGTTTACCTGTACATGCAGAAGAATAAGTCTGATATCAAGATCGTATATCAGAATGATGAGAAAACTCGCCTGCAAACGGAACTTGATAGCCTTGAAGCACAGATAGAGCAAGTAAACGCAAGCCGTGCTAAAATGACGACCACAATGCAGGCTAAAAATGATTCCCTGCGTTTAAAGATCCGCGTGTTGCGCAGCGAGCTTGCTAAAGGAAAGCTGACCACAGCCGAACTGAACAAAGCCCAGGAAGACATTAAGCAGCTTAGATACTTTGTTACTAAGTATACTGCTGATATAGAAGAGCTTAAAAAACAAAATACTACGCTTGCCACAGAGCGGGATACGCTTAAGAATAACCTGGCTACCGTAAGTAAGAAGGCTACTGACCTGGAGCAAAAAAACCAGGAGCTGGATACTAAAGTTAAGGTGGCATCAGCCATTAAAGTGTCTAACGCCGAGGTGGTGGCCTACAAGGTTAAAAACAGCGGCAAGGAAAGCGATGTTACAAAAGCCAAGCAGGCAACTAAAATTAAGATCAACTTTAATGTTGCAACCAACGAGGTTGCTGAGAAAGGCCTGCATGATATTTTTGTAAGGATAATTGACCCAACCGGTAACCTGATAACCCAAACAGATTCTGGGACATTTGCTGCAGATGGGCAAGACTTGCAATACACCTACAAAACCGCTATAGATTTCCGCGATGATGGTAGCTTATACACAATTGATTGGGTTAACCCGCTGCCGTTTCAGAAAGGTACGTACACCGTGTTATTATATGCAGATGGTTATACCATGGGCAAAACCAGCATAACGCTTAAATAATAATAAAGTCTATATAAATAAAAGAGGCTGCCCGTAAAGGCAGCCTCTTTTATTACATGTCCATATTCATTTCTTGATGAGAGCGCTTGGTTTCTCCCATTTTCATTAACGCAGGGTTTATGCGCAGGTACACCTGAAAAGCAACCGGGCTGCTGCCGTATAATGGCTTTAAAGCGGCAGGCGAAAAGTTAAGGGTGCTCTGCAAACCCATGGTAAGGTTAGTTTGCTTTACCGTTGCCAATATACGGTTAACGCCAAGGGTTACGGCATTAATGTTAAAGTTAGGATCATTAGCAAACATATCTTCCAGGTCAAGTTCACCGGCATCTTTTTGCACATATTCGTAACGGCCATATATGGCGGTCTTGTGCAATTGCAGGCTATTCTCTAACAACACAGCCGGCTGTGTACGGCCATGATGCCGGTTTTGCCCATAAACCAAAGTTGTTGCCACGTAGCTGTCATCGCCCAGCATTTTGGTGTGGATGGCCGATGCGGTAAAGCGGTTAACATTGTCATTCGGCTCGGCAACCTCAGGGCTTTTAAGCCATCCGTTTGAAACCTGCAACGCCCATTCTTTTGATGGATTGACAGACAGTCTAACGGAGTAAGAATCGAACCGTGGCTTATCAAAATCATAGCGGTATTCATCAGGCTCGCGCCCAGTAAATACAGAACCTTCCAATTTTACATTTTTGTATCTGAAGCCTAATGTGGCCGTCCCAAAAGTAATGTGTGTTGCATCAGCATAATGATGGCTCAATGGCGCATCGGGGTTATTCATTGCCGATAGCCTGTGCATAAACACCGGTGGGCCAAGGGCCGGTTCTCCAGGCATACCTACTGATAGGTAAACATCTGTATTTTTAGCCACGCGCTGGGTATATGCCACGCTTAGCTCAGCAAAAAGGTCGTGCGGATGCTGTTTATCAACCAGTTTGGCACCTTTGTAAGATTCGCCTGTTTGGTAAAGCAAGGGATAGCCTCCGGGCCCAACGGTAAAGGGATCGAACGAGAACATGGTGTTTACAGAAAACAAGCCGTTGTTACCAACTTTACGCTGGGCCATGTACATAAACCAATTGGGCGCATCAAACTGGCTGCCGCCCCGGCGGCCTTTGTTAAACACATCCTGGTCGTTATATCTCGCAAAAAAACTTCCGTGAAACATGTGCATCCAGTTTTTACTGTGCACCATATACATATACATCGGCGTTTCATCAGGCACCCATGATGTTCCGGAACCATCCCTGTTCATGGGCAGGTCGCGCGAGAACTGGCTGGTCATCATCATCATGTGTTTGGTGGTATCGTGTTGCATGTCGGCCATCATTTTAGCATGGTCATGCGGCATGGTTTGCTTATGTGCAGCACTATCTGTTTTCATGTGCTGCATGTGGTTAGTTTGCGCAAGCGCAGTGCTACCCACCATCAATAATATTATTATAGGTAAGTGTTTCATAGTTCAAAAAAGTTATACTCAAACCGTAGCAGGTACATATTGGCACTGTTACGGAGCATGTTGTTATACAATGGCGTGCGGTACGATAGATCTAACCTGCACACGCTGTTGAAGATGAATTGTATCGCTGGGGCTACATCAAGGTAGCTTTGCCCGTAACCCGGGTTGCTTTTACCCAGCAGCTCGGCATACAGGTTAACGTTAATCTGGTTGTAGTTCTCATACTTTTTGGGCAGGAGCAGGTAGCCCGCAGATAGTGTGTAGCCGATTGCCTCACGCGCACCGGTGATATTACCATAAGGATTTGCGCTATTTAAACCGTGTATGTAGCTGCCCGATGCTGATAGCGCAAATTTGTGCAGCAACTGCGTAAACACCAGGCCGCCCTGTACGCCGGAGTTATCTCCCTCAAGCGCCAGCTCCTGCATTTGGTATGGGTTACGGCTAGTTGAAACTTTACCAAACACCGACCCGCGAAAATGCCTGTGAACATCATCCACAGATAAAAACCGGTACTTGCCGTAAAAGCTGGCACCCTCAAAACGTTGCTGAGGCTGGTAAAAATCAGACACGTATGCTGCACCATGCAGCATCAGTTTGCCGCTGGCGCCAAACATAGCCTCAAGTGTTGTGCGGTTCTTAAAATTGGGGTTAAAGAATCCCTGGTTCTCAATACGTATGCCTAATGAGCGTGCTGCCATATTGCTGGCCGGCTCCGTATTTACATACAGTTCCTGGCCAAATGCAGCGCACACCCATGCCATAAGGCATAGCGCCACTAATAAAGATCTCATAATTTGAAAAATATATGAGCCTTATATAGCTACGTGATAAACAGGGTTACTTGCCGACGGTTGCTCCGGGTTTTTACCAAGATGTTTTTTGGTGATAGAATTTGGTGCAAAACCCTTGTCAACTACAGTTAACGATACCGGTCCGCTCAGTGGCTTATCAGCATTTAGTAATTTAAAGGTGTTGCCTGCATAAGTGAAGGTATTATCGGCAACTTTTATATCATCAAAGTTTAGTGTGGTTTTAAAATAGCTCACGCTAAAGCCCGAATCTTTTACCTTTTTGCTGATCTGCGAAAGATCTAAAGGCACACCATCTTTAAAGGTAATGGTATAAACATTACGGATAAGGTCAGGCTTTATTTCGCTCACGAAAGGTAGCGCCTTAAGCGACTTTTCCGTGGTTTTTGCGCAAAGGGAGCAGGTAAGGCCGCTTACTTGTAATTCTGCTTTGGTTGATTGTGCTTTGGCTATAGAAACAGTTGCCAGTAATGCTATAATGAATATTTTAAGGGATTTCATTTTAAAAAATTGTAATGTTAATGGATAATATTTGACAGGTAATAAGGTTGATTTAATCAAATAATCATCCATCAGATCCTTAAAGTACAATTTTTAATCAGCACGTCTGCCGTTGGCCTGGGTTTATCAGGGGGGCCACGGTCAAATAGTTTTTCTATGATAGCCTGCTGTATAGGCAAAAAGAAATCAGTAAAAGATAGGTTGGGTGCATCTGCAGCCTGTAATTTTTGCACAGAGGCAGCCTGTTGCTGCTCGTGGCTATCCTTAACCTTTACATCTATCTTAGCATCTTTGCAGCATTTCATTTTGCTCTTAGCCATTGGCTTAAGGCAACTTTTTGCCGGGACATTTATCTTAAAATCGGCAACTCGGTCCCCGCAAAAATGAAGATTAATATTAAAGCCGGATGCCGTAACGGTGTACAGCAGCACTAACAATAATATTCCAGTTCTCTTCATCATTTTACAAAGTACTCAATTAAGTTCTTGATTTCAAACTATTAAGTTGAAAATTATTATTTCCCCCTTGCATAAATAATCTGAATATATTTACTTTGTTTAGATTTAATCTAAATAAAAATATGAAACGAATTATATCTACCCTTATCCTTTGCGTTATCATCACAAGCGCATCGGCACAATCAAAATTAGACCAGGACAGGGCTGCCATTAAAGCGCTTGCCGGTTATTACAAGGTTACATTTAACTATGCGGAGACCTTCGCAGCGGATACCGCTTACAAATTTCACCCCCGTTACCATTCATGGGGTTACGAGTGGGCAACCATTGTGGAAGACTCGCCGAAGAAAATTGCTATACAGCATTTACTTGTTGTTGAGGATAGCACCGTAATAAAGCACTGGCGCGAGGATTGGGTTTACGAACAGCCAACTATGCTGCAATACGACAAAGACAACACCTGGAAAAAGGTAACCCTTAAACCGGCAGAAGTAAAAGGCCGTTGGGTGCAAAAGGTTTACCAGGTAGATGATAGCCCGCGTTATGAAAGCATTGGCACCTGGGTACATGTTGATGGCCGCCACGAGTGGCAAAGCAAAACTGATTCGCCGCTGCCGCGCCGCGAGTTTACCAAACGCAATGATTACAATGTACTTGCACGTGGCAACCGCATATACTTAACACCGCAAGGCTGGATGTATGAGCAGGATAATAATAAAGTGGTGCGTTCTGCAAGTGGCGACAAGGTAATCGCCCAAGAAAAAGGATATGAGGAGTTCACTAAAGTTGATGAAGCCAAATTTGCCTATGCAAAAAAATGGTGGGCCGGTCAGCAAGGTTACTGGGCCGATGCACGCAAGGCCTGGGATGATATATTCGCTAAAAGCCCGTCTATAAAGCTGGCTGGTAAAAAGGATGGCAAGTTGCTTTATGAGCAATTATTTGATCTGGCCGATAAGTCTGAGAAGGAAAAATGGAGTTCAGATAAAAACAAGGCGGAGACGATAAAGGTGATCAATACCTACGTAAACGCATCATAGTCAATAAATCGTTATTATTTTAGTTAGGGCCTTGCTATCTGCAAGGCCTTTTTTATTTAATTTAACACGATTTTTTAAATCCCTTAATTATGAAGTTGAAACTATTGATCATAGCCCTGCTTTTTTGCGCGGGTGCCAGGGCGCAAACCACACCTGATATTACACCTGCCCATCTGAAAGCGGCAGAAGACCTGCTTAAGGTAACCCAGGCAGATATGCTGTTTAAACAAAACATGGGCACCATGTTAAAGCAGGCAAGCACCAACATCCCCGAAGATAAACGCGCCAAATTTATTGAGGTTATGAATACTTTTGTTGCCAAATATGTGAGTTGGGAAACGTTGCGAGACCAAATGGCTGCCGCTTATGCAAAAGAATTTACGGCTGCTGAACTCAAAGGACTTATTGCCTTCTACAGCACTGACCTCGGCAAGAAACTTTTGGCAAAACAACCTGCATTGGTAAGCAAAGGGGCAGAGATAGGCCAGCAAATGGTGCAAAGCCATCAGGTTGAATTGCAGCAGATGATGGAAGCTGCATTTAAGGATAGTAAATAATACAATTTGTAACTAAGAAATTCGTTTAGCATTTTAGCTGAATTATACTCCCTTTTTAATTGAACTATGAATTTTAACCGAACCTTATCGGTTGCCGCGTTGGCACTGATAATTGCTGCAGGTACAGCAAACGCGCAGGTAAAAAAACGAGCGCCTCAACCATCACCACGTAACAAACCAGGAATATCCAGATCGCAGTTGGTTGCTGACGGAGCACTTCCTACCGATAAAAATGTTGTTATCGGTAAATTACCCAATGGTTTAACCTATTACATCCGCCACAACGAGCAGCCGCAGAACCGTGCCGAGCTTTATTTGGTAAACAAAGTGGGCTCTATACTGGAAGATGATAACCAGCAAGGTCTTGCACACTTTACCGAGCACATGGCCTTCAACGGCACACGTGATTTCCCTAAAAATGCGCTGGTTAATTACCTGCAAAAATCGGGTATCAGGTTTGGTGCCGACCTTAACGCTTATACATCTTTTGATGAAACCGTATATCAATTGCCCCTGCCAACAGATAGCGCTGCAGTGTTTGAGAACGGCTTTAAAATATTAGCCAACTGGGCCGGCTACGTAAGCTTTGACCCTGCCGAAATTGACAAGGAGCGCGGCGTTGTACTTGAAGAGGAACGCCTGCGTGGAAAAAACGCACAAGAGCGTTTAAGCCAGCAAACGTTACCGGCGCTTTTAAATAACTCACGTTATGCTAACAGGATCCCCATCGGTAAAGAGGATATTTTAAAATCATTTACACCGGAAACCATTAAAAGCTTTTATCACGACTGGTACCGCCCTGATCTGCAGGCGGTAATAGCCGTTGGTGATTTTGATGTAAAACGAGTTGAAGCACTGATCAAGGCAAATTTCTCGGGCTTGCAAAACCCGCCTAACGAAAAGCCAAGGCCTGATTACGCAGTACCGCCGATGCCGGGCACCGTTGTTAAGATAGCAACGGATAAAGAGTTCCCGTACACCATGGCGCAGATCATCATGAAACATCCGCAACGGGTTGCTAAAACAGAAGCCGGTTTAATGCAAGATATGCGCGTTAACCTGTTCAATTACATGCTGAGCCAGCGCATGAATGAACTGCAGCAACGTCCTGATCCGCCTTTTTTATATGCCCGTGCAAGCTACGGACCGCTTATCGGAAAGATGGATGCATTCTCTGCAGTTGTTGTAGGTAAGCCTGATAATTTTGAAAACTCGGTAAAGGCCATGATGGCCGAAGTTGAACGCGCCCGCAAGTTTGGCTTTACCCTTACTGAGTTTGAGCGTGCAAGGCAGGCGGCTTTGATTGGTATGCAAAACGCATTTTACGAGCGCAACAAAACCAACTCGGCCAATTACGTAAGAGAGTACCAGCAAAACTTCTTAAAAGGCGAGGCCATTCCCGGTATCGAGTTTGAGTACAATTACTACATCTCAAACATGAACAAGATAAGCCTTGAGGAGATGAACGCCATGGCCGGCAAATACATCAGCGACCAGAACCGCACCATTGTTGTACAAGGCCCGGAGAAAGACAAAGACAAATTGCCGGATGAGAAAACCATCCTTAACTGGATAGGCACCGCAGGCAACGGCATTACCGCTTATGTAGATAATGTTACCAGCAAGCCGCTGATGGAAAAAGCCCCGCAACCAGGTAAAATTGTGGCTGAAACACAGGATTCTACCATGGGCACAACCACCTTGACCTTATCAAACGGTGTTAAGGTGATCATGAAACCTACCGATTTTAAAAACGACCAGATATTGCTAAACGGCTTTGCGGCAGGTGGTACCTCGCTGGCCAGCGATAATGATTATACATCGGCCAGTCTTGCGGCATCCATCATCGGCAGCAGCGGTATCTCAGAGTTTAACCAGGGCCAACTGGATAAAATGCTGGCAGATAAAAATGTAAGTATCTCGCCATACATCACCGAGACCACGCAAGGTATCCGCGGGGTATTCTCACCACGCGACCTGGAGACGGCTATGCAGCTTACTAATCTGTATATCACCCAACCACGTAAAGACCAGGATATCTGGCAAGGAAATATAAATCAAACAAAAGCCTTGCTTGCCAACCGCAACCTCGATCCAGGAAGTGTTTATCAGGATACGGTATCATCGGTTTTAAGCGGTAATAACTTTCGTGGCATGCCAACCACCGTTGCCCGTTTAAGCAGCGCTTCGCTTGACAAAGCTTACAATTTCTACAAAGACCGCTTTGCCGATGCAAGCAACTTCACCTTTGTACTGGTAGGCTCTTTTGACCCAATACTAATAAGGCCAATGTTAGAAGCTTACCTGGGTTCGTTGCCGTCAACAAATAAAAAAGAAACTTTCAGGAACCTTAAAATGTACCCGCTGCCGGGTGCTTATACCAAAACTGTAAATAAAGGTATTGACGATAAGGCTAATGTTCAGCTGATATTTAGCGGCCCGTACATGTATAATGACATGAACAACATCCAGATGGATGCACTTGAAGAAGTGTTAAATATTAAACTAACCGAGCGCCTGCGTGAGCAGGAGAGCGGAAGTTACGCGCCGGGCATTAAAGCAACCTATGTAAAAAATCCGGAAAGCCGTTACACCGTAACCATTGCATTTACTTGTGCTACTGCAAACGTTGATAAGCTGATAGCAGCTGCCCTGGAAGAAATAAACAAAATTAAGCAAACCGGCGCTACCCAGGCAGATATCGACAAGTTTAAAGCTGAAGATGCACGCTCAACTCAAGTACAGCTGAAGCAAAACGTAGCCTGGCTGGGCTTGCTGGCATCATCGGCACAAAACAATGAGAACCCCGACCAGATACTATCACACGTAAAAAACCTGGATACGGTAACACCTCAAACCACAAAAGATGCCGCAGTTAAATATCTTAACATGACTAACCTGGCAAGGGTAATATTACTGCCGGAGAAGAAATAATATTTTAAAACAAAGAAGCCCCGCAAAAGCGGGGCTTCTTTGTTTATTGGGCCTGTGTTACTCCCTGGAAAAATGCCATGTAGGCAGTTATAGGGCTTTTGCCTGTCTCATGCACAGCGATACCGGTAACGGTGCCGCTGCGATCGGCATCAAAGGCTATTCCGGCTTTTTCATCATCAAATATATTTCGGTCGCTGCCATTTAACTTGTACGTACCTATCTTTTTTAGCTTGTAAAGCTCTTCAGCGGTTTTAAGGAGTACGCCGGTGTAGATCTTGTTATTTACCTTAAAAGATGGAGAACTAACGCGGATCACCTTTACCCGCGGATCGGGATCATTACCCATATCGGTTACAAAATACATATGTGTGGCGTAACCTTTTTTATTATGATCTGCGTACCAGATTGAAACGCTCTTGCCCATAGCGGCATCACCATCATCCGGCTTACCCAGGCGTTTATGTACATTTTCGGCAGTTTCATTAATAGCTGTTTGCCCAAGGCTGGTGCCTGGTACAATAAGTTGCGCCAGCGGAACGGCTTTTTCACCGGGCATGTCAACTGCAGAGGTATCGCTTTTTTTAGCTTTGGCAGTATCGGCTTCTTCTTGAGCAATAGCAGTTGATGTGCTGTCGCTGTCTGATGGCTGGCTTTTTTGCTTGCAGGCAAACAAACCGATGGCACACATTGAAACAATTAAATAATGGCGCATCTTCATAATATTGGTTTTATTATTTTGGTAATTGGTATTTATAACTAATAACCAAGTATTTTGTTGTAGCAACTAATGACAACTAAAGGGCACTATGTAATTGAGCAGTGGTACAAGCAAAAAAACTGGCATCAATTTCCTTTTCAAAAGGAGATGGAAGAGGTTTACCTTGCGGGTTACTCGGGTTTACTTAACGCACCAACAGGTAGTGGTAAAACCTTCGCGCTTTTTTTGCCATTCCTGGCGGAGTTTATCAATAACCATCCAAAAGACTATCAAACCCGTAAGGATAACGGTTTGCTAATGCTTTGGATTACGCCGCTGCGTGCCTTAACAAACGACATCCGTAAGGCCATGCAGGAGGCTTGCGATGAAATAGGCCTGCCCTGGCGTATCATGACCAGGACCGGTGATACTTCTGCTGCTGATAAAGCTGCCCTTAAGCGTAAACTACCCGAAGTACTGCTTACTACGCCCGAGAGCTTACACCTGATGCTTGCCCAAAAAGAATACGCCAAAGTATTTAAAGGCCTGCAGGTAATGGTATGCGATGAGTGGCATGAATTGCTGGGTACCAAACGTGGCGTACAGGTAGAGCTGGGCTTAAGTAAACTGAAAGCTTTGGGAGCGAGATTTCAAGAGCCGGATGCGAGCTCATCGGAAACCCATTCCCGCTCCCCGAACTTCGAATCCCGCACCACAAAACTCAAGATCTGGGGTATCTCTGCCACCATAGGCAACCTGGAGCAGGCTGCTGAGGTGCTGCTGGGCAACGATTTTGACCCTGACCAGATAAGAATGGTGAGGGCAAATGTGGATAAGAAGATCGTGATAGAATCTGTTATTCCAGAGAATATCGAGAACTACTCATGGGCCGGGCATATTGGGGTGAAGCTTCTGCCACAGGTGATGGAAATAGTTGCCAAAAGCAAAACCACGCTCATCTTCACCAATACACGTTCGCAAAGCGAGATCTGGTATCACGCCATTATAGATAACTACCCGGAGTATGCCGGCATTATGGCCATGCACCACGGTTCATTGGATAACGAGTTGCGCAACTGGGTCGAGCAGGCCCTGCATGCCGAAGCGCTAAAACTGGTGGTTTGCACCTCAAGTCTGGACTTGGGGGTCGATTTTAGGCCGGTTGACACCGTAGTACAGGTAGGCAGCCCCAAAGGAGTTGCCCGATTTATGCAGCGCGCGGGGCGAAGCGGTCACCATCCGGGCGCTATTTCTAAGGCTTATTATGTACCTACGCATTCACTTGAATTGCTCGAAGGCGCAGCGCTCAAAAGCGCCATCAAAAAAGGCGTGTTTGAAAGCCGCGATCCTATGTTGCTTACCTATGATGTGCTGATACAGTACATGGTTACCCTGGCAGTGTCTGATGGGTTTTATGCTAACGAACTTTTTAATGAAGTGAAAAGCACTTTCGCCTTTGCAGATATGCGCCGCGAGGAATTCAATCAGCTGCTTGATTTTATTGTGAATGGGGGTAAAACGCTGGCATCTTATGATGAGTTTTTAAAGGTTGAGGTAGAGAATGGCCTGTATAAGGTAAACAGCAGGCGGGTGGCGATGAGGCACCGCCTTAGCATTGGTACCATAACCAGCGAGTTAAGCATCCGCGTTAAATGGTTAAGCGGCGGTAGTTTAGGTACGCTTGAAGAAGGCTTTATCTCTAAACTAAAACCAGGGAATACCTTTTGGTTTGCAGGCCGCAGCCTTGAATTTGTAAAGGTGAAAGACATGACAGCCTATGTTAAAAAATCAAAAGCTACAAAAGGGTTGATCCCGAGCTGGGCAGGCGGGCGGATGCCGTTGTCGTCGCAGTTATCGGCGGTATTCAGGGATAAGCTCGACGAGGTAGCGCACGGGCAGGAAAGTGATGTGGAAGTTAAAGCATTAAAACCTCTATTTGATCTGCAGGCGCAGTTATCGCATTTGCCGCAAAGCCATGAGTTTTTGATCGAGTCATTTAAGTCCCGCGAAGGGCATCATCTGGTTTTTTACCCGTTTGAAGGCAGATTAGTTCACGAGGGTATGGCATCGTTGCTTGCATACCGCATCTCCAAGATCAGGCCGGCAAGTTTTTCCATCGCCATGAATGATTATGGCTTCGAGTTACTGGCCGATGATGATATTCCTATCGAAGAGGCTTTGGAAGATGCTGCATTCTTTTCTATCGAAAACCTGATAGAGGATATTCAGCATAGTTTGAACGCCAATGAAATGGCAAGGAGGAAATTCAGGGATATAGCCCACATCGGGGGATTGGTGTTTACCGGCTACCCGGGTCAGCAGGTAAAGAATAAACATTTGCAGGCCTCAACTTCGCTTTTATTCGAAGTATTTAATGAATACGAGCCGGACAATTTGCTGGTGAGGCAGGCTTACAACGAAGCTTTAGCTTTCCAGTTAGAAGAATTTAGGCTGCGTGCCGCACTACAACGCATCGGCACCCAAAGTATCATTTTAAAAACGATTGAACGCCCAACACCTTTTGCTTTCCCGATAATGGTTGATAGCCTCGGCCGTGAAAAGCTGACCACAGAAACACTTGAAGAGCGTATTGCCAAAATGGCCCGCCAGTACCAGGTTGATGATGTGGCAGAGCCGGTTAAACCTCGGTCGCGCAGGGCTGGCGTAACGCGCAAGAAAGGTTTTTAAACCAAAAAACCGGCGAAGGCCGGTCTCTTAAAGGATATGATGATCAGGTTAAGGTGTTTCAGGATATTTTATTTTTGCGGCCCATGTATAAATAAACAATGGAGCCTAAAACGGGAAAGAACAATATCAATGCTATCCATATAAATTTTTGAATAGGATCTTTAAAGGTTGCCTTTAACACATCCATTAGGCAAAATAATATCAAACCAAAATACAATATCCCCAATACCAGAAAAATGTACATCCAGGTATTGCTTGTGGTTTGTGCTAAAATAGTGTTGCTTAAAAGCATGTTTAAAGATAGGGAATCCAATAAATCGACGTGTAACATTGATGTTACTTTACGCTGCGCTTTTGCACTATTACATAACCTGCAAAAAACACGATAACGGCGATTATTAAGCTTACATAAACGTCTTGCGTAAATACGTTTATCTCAAAATGATCTGCCGGGCCGCGCTGGTGTTTGATCATGCTTTTAATAGCAGCCATTGGTTGCGCGTAAGGAAATAGATAGGCATACTTCCAATCGTTGGTGGCCAATATTACCCCTGTTACCGTAGCTACGAAGCCAAGCCCCATTGGTTTCAAAAAATCTGACCAAAGCAGGCTTAACAAAAACTGGATGGAAAGAATACCCATCGCAGATAGTAGTAGTTTAAAAAACACCTGGGCCAACTGCAACTCCATGTGGTATTCGCTAAATTTTAGCTCTGGTTTTATAACACCCAGCAGGTTACCGAAACCAATATTAAGCAAAGTGAACAGGGCCATACACATGGTAAGCAGGAAAAATGCATAGGCATATTTAGCGCCATAAACTGCCCAACGAGAAATAGGCAGGCTGAACAAGGTTTTCCAGGTGTCGGCTTTGTGTTCCACATTGTTTACCGAATAGGCAACAAATATTGTATAAATAGGTAGTAACAAGGTTCCCATGCTGCCCAGGCTTATCATACTGAATTGTATCCAAACCATCATACCGGGTTTATTGGCAAAATGATCGCTCTTGCTATAAATGGCTACAAACGCCAATAACGTAATTGCCAGGGGCAGAATAATTGATCCCCAAAAGCCAAGGGTTTTGCGGGTCTTGTAAAATTCAGACCCAAATGATAGTAAAAATCCTTTCATAGGTATTTAGTTGCTTTTGGTGATATCAAGGAATAGTTTTTCCAGGTCTTTATACTGCTTGTTGATGGTATATACCGTAATGCCGTTTTGCACAAGCAAGGTATTGATGGTGCCCATTTGCTGCGTAGATAAAAAAGGCACTAACAGGTGGTTGGCCTCAACTTCGGCAATATCTATCTGGTTACGCTTAAGCAGGTTGGCTGCATCAACGCTGTTATCAGTTTCTATATAAATGTGCGGCTGGCTGATGTTCTGCAGATCGGTGATAGTACCTTGGAACATCATTTTACCATGGTTGATGATACCAACGTGGGTAGCCATCTTTTCAACTTCAGAAAGTAAGTGGCTTGATACGAAAACGGTTTTGCCCTCTTTTACAATACGCATCATCAACTCGCGTATTTCAATGATGCCGTTGGGGTCAAGTCCGTTGGTCGGCTCATCCAATATCAACAGTTTGGGGTCGTCTAATAACGCCAGCGCAATGCCCAGGCGCTGTTTCATACCCAGCGAATACTGACCGGCCCTTTTACCTGCGGCAGAAGTGAGCTGCACCAGGTTAAGCATATCATTAACCCTTTCTTCGCTTACCTGCAAAAGCATAGCGCGGTTCATCAGGTTCTCTTTACCGGTAAGGTGCTGGTATATGGCAGGTTGCTCAATAAGCGAACCTATTTGTTTAAGGATCTCGATGCGATTGGTTTGCAGATCCTTTTCAAAAATCTGAATGCTGCCTTCGCTTGCCTGCAGCAAGTTAAGCAGCATTTTTATAGTAGTAGTTTTCCCGGCGCCGTTTGGCCCAAGGAACCCGTAAATGCTCCCGGCCGGAACCTCAAGCGATAGTGATTTAACAACCTGCTGGTTGCCAAAACTGAATGATAAACCTTGTGTACGGATTACCATAATTTTTCTACAGCAACAGATGCAACAGTTTTAACAACGCCCAGGCCTTTAACAAAAAGCGAGGTGGCTTTAACTGCATTGCTGTGTGCTACAGATTGTTTATTTTGTTCAAACTGGTAACTAACGCCCATTATAATGGCAAATACTACAGGTGCCAATAAAACTATAAATGGATTTGAGTTTGAAACTAACTTTTTCATGTTGGTGTTGTGATTGATTTACACAACAAAGGAATAAATATTTATTTCCCTGCTAAAATCAATTAGACCAACAGGCATCAAATGTAGATGAACGCCCATTATATACCACCAACCCGTTCATCGGATATTTGAACCGGTTCATCGGCAAAATAATTAGCTACATATAATAGCACGTTTATATTTAAGCCAAAATATTACTTTAGATGCAGTGAAAAAAAGCTGGCAAATATTTTGGCACATCGTATCATGGATATGCGTAATTGCGTTTTTTGCGTCTATTGCACGCTATAGCGGCAAAATGACCCCTAAAGCAGTTGCGGTTGTTTTTGGCCTTTATGGTATTATTAATATCAGCGTATTTTATGTTAATTATCTTGTATTTATACCCCGGTTCCTTAACAGGAAACAATACAAGCTTTTTGCATTATCAATCATTACAACACTTGTAGTATATGGACTGGTTAAGTACGGCTTTGGTTTAATCTTTAGTGATATTATCCTGGATAGGATGAAGGGCGAGTCGCTGGGCTTTTGGAAGTATTTTCTCAATACCTTCTTCATAACGCTGATCTTCCTGTTCCTGAGTACGGTACTGAAATTTACCATAGATTGGTTCCTGAACGAGCGAGTACAGCGCGACCTGGAAAACCAGCGATTAACTGCCGAGCTATCATTTCTCAAATCACAGATCAACCCGCATTTTTTATTCAACTCGCTTAACAGCATTTATTCGCTGGCCTATCAAAAGTCTGATACCACACCAGAGGCTATCTTAAAGCTATCAGAGATCATGCGTTATATGCTTTACGAGTGCAACGATAATAAGGTAGATCTGAGCAAAGAACTACAATATCTTCAAAATTATATCGACTTGCAGAAGATCCGTTTTGGCAACAAAGCATTTATTAATTTTGAGGTATTGGGTGAAGTTACCAATCAGCAGATAGTGCCGCTGATGTTGATATCATTTATAGAAAATGCCTTTAAACATGGCATTGCTAATGACCCTCACCAGCCGATAGTATTACGCATTAATGTTGAAGATGGCCGTTTGTTCTTCTTCATCCAAAATAAAAAACACAGCCATAACCGCGATGCCATTGGCGGCATTGGTTTGCCAAATGTGCGCCGCCGGCTGGATCTGCTTTATCCCGGAAAATATAATTTAGAAATTAGGGACGAAGCAGATACCTATACTTGTCAATTATCTTTAGTTTTATAGCCATGACCAGATGCCTTGTAGTTGATGATGAGCCTTTGGCCCTGAACATACTGGAAGATTACATATCCAAAATACCCTTTCTTCAGTTAGTGAAAGCCACTACCAATCCTATTGAAGCACTTACCATGGTGCAGGATGGCGGCATAGATCTTGTTTTCCTTGACGTGCAGATGCCTGAGCTTACTGGCATTCAGTTCCTAAAAATAGCTAACGGAAAAGCAAAGGTGATACTCACCACTGCCTATCCGCAATATGCATTGGAGGGCTACGAACTGGATGTGGTTGATTACTTGTTAAAGCCTATTGCTTTCGACAGGTTTTATAAATCGGTACAAAAGGGCCAAAGCATTATACAACCCGCGGCCAAACCTGCCGCAGCTCCCGAGCCGGTGCAGCAGGACGATTTTATGAGCGATTTTATATTCGTCAAAACCGAGCATAAGATACAAAAGGTGTACCTGCACGATATTTTGTTTATAGAGGGATTAAAAGATTACATCTCCATTTTTACCCCAAGCGAGCGCATTATTACGCTGCAGAACATGAAAAAGATGGAGGATGCATTGCCCGAGAAGCATTTTATCAGGGTACATAAATCTTACATCGTATCCATCAACAAAATAGACAGTATAGAGCGCAGCCGCATCTTTATTGGCGATAAGATAATCCCGGTAGGGGATACCTACCGCGAGGATTTCTTCAAGATAGTGGACGGCAAGAATATTTAGCGTAAACTTTAGCGGCCTAAAAATTGTTTAGCTTAGCACCGTATGAAAAAACAATACCTGCTACTGCTCATTGCTGCCCTGATATTTTCCGCCTGCTCAAGCAAAAAGCAGATCGTAAAAACAAACAGTGCCTATGATGCTACAAACAAGATCTACACCGGGCATGCCGATACTTTGAGCCAGATGTTGCTGGCTACCAACCCGGCCATGCTGGTAGATAGCCTGGGCAGGCCGGTACCATCTGAGTTTATAGGTACGGTTAATTTTAATCTGCGCAAACCTAACTACGTTATTATCCACTATACTGCACAGGATTCTGTACCCCAGACTTTGCGCACGTTTACTGTAACCAGGACGCAGGTAAGCGCCCATTATGTGATAGGAAAAGACGGTAAAGTAATACACATGCTTAACGATTACATGCGTGCCTGGCATGCCGGTGTAAGCAAGTGGGGCAACGTTACTGACATGAACAGTTCGTCGATAGGGATTGAATTAGACAACAAAGGCAACGAGCCGTTCTCACAACCGCAGATCAATAGCCTGTTATTGCTGCTGGCTAAATTGAAGAAAGATTACAATATACCAAGGGCCAATTTTATCGGCCATGGTGATATTGCGCCGGGCCGTAAACCTGATCCCGGGATCAGATTCCCATGGGAGCAATTAGCCAATAGAGGCTTTGGCTTTTACAGTGATATGCTGATTGTGCCCGCCCCGGCAAACTTTGACAGCACAACGGCATTGCGCCTTATTGGATATGATACCAGCAACCTGCCTGCTGCCATAGGTGCTTTTAAGCGCCATTTTGTACAGCGCGAAGACTCTATCAGGTTCACTCAGTTTGACCTGGATGTGCTTTATAACGTTTATCAAAAATATTGATCGCTAACACTACAAAGATTTGATTAACTTGCATACCAATGGATAACTTGCTTGCACAACTAAAGGAAATGCTGAGCGACCTCAGCGAGGAGCACGGTGTTGATCCGCTTTTATTAGGCATACTTTATATTGTAAGCAAGGTATCTGTAATCATTATGCTGGCCTTAATGATCAGGAATATGCGCGCTAAAAAGCCATTTACCATGATCCTGCTTTTTGCCGCATTATGCTTCTGCATCCCTTACCTATATTTTATTATCGCCGGGCGTAACATCCATTTTGGCGTCTATGTATTCATCGGGCTGATATTTGTTTATGGCGGGTATGCTATCCGCAAAAAGATAGTCGAGAAGGCCAGGCTGGCTAGTTAGCCCTTTGCCATATATTGCTCATCACTTACTTGCTCCATCCAATCAACCGGTGAACCGTTTTGCTTTTCCTGAATAGCAATATGGCTCATAGCCGTTGTCGACGTGGCACCATGCCAGTGTTTTTCTCCCGGCGGAAACCAAACAACATCTCCTGGGTGTATTTCTTCAATACTACCGCCCTCGCGCTGCACCCAACCGCAACCTGCCGTTACAATAAGCGTTTGCCCAAGCGGGTGCGTGTGCCACGCAGTACGTGCTTCCGGCTCAAAAGTTACCAGCGCCATAACTACGTTTGAGGGTTCAGGCGGGTTATTAAGCGGATCTATCCTTACGGTGCCGGTAAAATATTCTGCAGGGCCTTTGCCTGATGCTTGGGTCCCTATGCGTTTTATTTCCATGTTGAGTTTTCTTAGTCAACAAACTTGGGTTGACAAGGTTGCCCTGTATTTAATAAAATCATAAATTAGTTTTATGACAGTAAACGAAGTGTTAGACCAGCTTAAGGCACTCGGTAACGAAAAGGTACGCGCGCATAACAAAAAGTTCGGTGCAGGTGATAACCAGTTTGGCGTTAAAATGGGCGATATACGCGCCATTGCCAACAAGATCAAAACCGATCACGAATTGGGCAAAGCACTTTGGGCCACAGGCAATGTAGAAGCTCGTTTTATTGCAACCTTGATCATGAAGCCAGCCCAGCTTTCGGCAGCAGAAGTAACTGAAATGGCAAAGTCGGAGCAGTTCCCTCACGTAATAGACTGGCTATCCTCTAATATTTTAAAAGAACATCCTGATAAGGAAGAGTTGCGGCAGCAATGGATGCAGACAGGTATAAGCGGAATGCCCGCACGCCTGGGCTGGGGCTTAACCAGCGGCCGTATTGCCCGCAGTGCGCAGGGAATCGACATCCCGGCTATCCTTGACCGTATAGAAGCTGAAATGCCCGTTGCTGCGCCTGAAGTACAATGGACAATGAACACCGCACTTGCACAAATTGGCATCAATCATACCGCATATCGCGACCGGGCGCTTGAAATAGGCGAACGTTTAGGTATTTTCCGAGATTACCCTACATCAAAAGGCTGCGTTTCTCCGTTTGCACCGATCTGGATAAATGAGATGGTAAAGCGGCAGAAATAAAAGCTTAAAAATATTTCCTACTTACCCGCCTCCAATTTATAGCCATTGTCAAATGCACTAAAGTCAGGCTTAAGCCTGCGGGACAGGATCTTGAGTTTGTCGCCATCGCGGCTTACGGTAAGGTAGTGGAAATCGGGTTTGTAATCCGGCGCAAGGTCTTTCATTTGCCTGTCTTTTTTGCTGAGTGGCTGGTGCAGCCCGCCACCGCCGCCAATTACCAGGAAGGTTTTGCCCAGCATCTTGAATCGCTCGAAGTTATGGGAGTGGCCTGAGAGAAACAGTGCACCTTTCTTTGATTTGATAAACGGCGGAACAAAACTATCGCCCACTATTGCTGATGGACTTACTATAGAGCTGTTGGTGTAGGGCGAGTGGTGGCAACCCACAATAATGAGCTTAATGGCCGGGTCAGCGTCTAACGCACTTATTTTATCAGCATACCACTTGTTTTGCTGCGCAATTTCCGCAACCTGCATTTTTGAAAAATTGCTGTTAAGCAGTATCACGGCAACGGAATCTACTATTTCAGTATAGCCGGATGGATCATACGCCGGGAAGCGTTTCCTGAAGTTAGTGATGCCCTTTTTGGCGTTGAACATCACCTCGTGGTTGCCCAACGTGGCATATACAGGGATGGAATCTTTAACCAGTTTGGCCAGATAAGTATCTATATTTTTCCAGGCTTTTTTTTTGCGGCCGACAGATACCACATCTCCCAGAATGAAAAAGGCTTTGGGCTGCAGGCTGTCAACATCCTTAAATATCATTTTGGTAGCCAGCAGGTTATTGTTCGATTTAAGGAACAATTTTTCAACCCACATAGGTTCCTGGGTATCACTGGCGAAAGCAATAAAAGGTTTGTTCTGCGCTTCTGCGGTAGTTGAAACAAAAAGCAATACCAAACATACATAAAACAGAAGTTTCATAATTGTAGGAACGCTAAATGTAAATTTTTAGTTTTAGCGATTGATATTGCATATCAAGCCATTATGGTGCAGGTTTACTATTAATCACCAATAATTAATGAAAACAAGACTTTTTACATCTGCCTTTTTGATATCGGTTATATTAATTTTAAACGCTTTTGAGGTCCATGCACAATCAAAGGATACAACGCTACCGCAGAACGGCAGTGAAACGCAAACCGAGAACGCAGCGCCGTCGCAGCACATTTTCTTTGATTTCTCGTCAGATGCAGTTGCGCGCATCCATAAGATTAAGATCACGCGTTCGGCAGATGCTGAGTATTTCTCTGTTCACAATTTTAGGGGCGGTTATGATGGGCTGCAGCAAACGCCGGACAAGGATTTTGGCACGCCGAATATATTGATAGCCTCCCTATGGGACCCTAACACAGCCGGAAAGGTATTATCGAGAGTGTCATACGCCGGGCCTAAAACTTTCACCAGCCGCTTTGGCGGCGAGGGAGACGGATGGAAAACTATAAACCCATACAAATGGAGGTTAAATACCTGGTACAACATTGCTATACGTTCATGGAAAAGCAACGGTGAGTTTTTTGTGGCTACGTTTATACAGGACATGAGCACCGGTAGCTGGTTCCATACCTCAACCCTGGCTGAGGCCGATAGGGAGGGGTTTTTAGGAAAGCGTGATGATGCCTTTTTAGAGAACTGGGATGGAACTAACCCCGCCTGGGATGGGCGTTACATCAGGAAAGCATTTTTTAAGGATTGCTGGGCATTAACTACCGATAATAAATGGGAAAAGCACAATCGCCGTTTCTTTAACGCAAACGGGAATGACAAGGCCAGAAACGGGAAATATGACCGCAGCTTTGATGCCGGTTATGACCCAAAGGAAGATGCCTACTATATGCAGCATGGCGGTGAAACAAAGCCAAATGAAACATTTGGAGATAGCCGAAGACTGGATCTGCCGGAACAAGCACAACAGGGTGAGGCACCAAAATTAAGTGTTGGCGCTATCGCAAAACTTACGGCATCATACGCAGCAAAATCCATCCGGGTAAGTTGGTCCACAGATAACAAAACTGCACCGCAGTTTTCATCAAAGGTGGAGATCTTGGATAATAGAGGCAAGATTTTGCAAAAGGAAGAATGGCTGCTGCCTGAAAAAAAATCGGCGGCAATAAAAACTGCTTTGCCGAAAGGGAGATACAAAGCAAGATTGACCGTGACTGATATTTTTAATCAGACCGGTAAACCTGTGGTAAGGCTGTTTAGTGTTCTTTAATAGTTGAGATGAAGTTAGCTAATCAAAAGTCTCTGAGTGAGGAGTGATACGTTTCTCACTCAGAGATCAGATCTATTATTTTAAGGCTTTACTGCTGTAGATGTGGTATTCACCAGGAGCGTAAGTGGCCGTAAACGGTGCGGTTACATTAACAGTTGTGCCCGACATGTAGTCATACCAAGTACCCGCGCTCGGGAAGGCAATAGATACTGCCTGGCTATTTACATCAAAGTTGCCAGCTACAACCACCATTGTACCGTCGGCACCGGTAAGGTTAGCTGTTTTGATGGAACCCGATGAATTATAGGTGATGGTAGATGTTGTAAACACCGGGTTGTTGATCTTCATTTTAATGAGCTTGGCAAACGTTGCATAAAGCTTATGGCGTAAAGCATCGTTATTATACTCCCAGTGCAACGGCTTTTCACCGGTACGGCCATTTACATCGATAGATACATCATAACCCAATTCGCCAAACTGCCATAGCATTTTAGGGCCCGGGGCGGTAAATAAAAATGCTGCTGCAGTTTCCTGGCGAGCTAAAGCCGTGGAAAGTGTTTTTACATTATAGCCATTAGCGCCGCTGCTATTGCCGTAGGTGATGTTTTTAAACATCAGGCGCTCCTCGTCGTGGCTTTCCATATAGCTTACAATATTTTCCGGCTGTGTAAAGCCACTATGGTTGCTGAAGTAAAGGCGCGAGAAATTTGACGTTGGGACGTAGCCCATGGTTGCCTCATTAAAATTATAATTCAGGTTGTTCCACAACATCATACCGTTGTCTGATAGTTCTTTTTCCTCGCGGTCGCCACCGAAGAATTCCAGGATGGTGTAAAAGTTATTGTTGTCTATGCTGTTAATGAAATTTTTATAGTCGTTCCAGATGGCTACACGGCTTGCATCATAAGCAGCAAAGGAAGCATCATCTGTACTTAAGGTTTGAGTGAAGCCTTTTGCCAGGTCGAAGCGATAGCCGTCTATATGGTATTGCTGCATGTAAAACTTCATCACGTTTTTAGCGAAATACTTTGTTGCCGCGCTTTGGTGGTTAAAATCATAGCCGACGTTGTATGGGTGCCGTGGGTCTACATTAAACCAGGGGTTAGTGCTTAGTGGCTTTTGCGTATTCTTATCAAAGTACAACTGCACCATTGGCGATTGCCCGAAAGAATGATTAAGCACCATATCTAATATCACTGCCATGCCTTTTGCGTGGCAGGCGTCTATCAGTGCCTTTAAATCGTTTTTAGTTCCATAGTATTTATCTACTGCGAAGTAGAACGATGGATTATATCCCCATGATGAGTTACCTTCAAACTCGTTCACGGGCATCAGCTCAATGGCATTTACACCCAAATTGCTCAGGTAGCTAAGCGTATCGGCAATGGTTTTGTAAAAGTGGGTGCCAACAAAATCGCGCACATGTAATTCGTATATCACCAGCTTGTTTTTATCCGGGCGTGTAAAATTGGTGTTCTTCCAGGCATAGGTTGGCTGGTTTGCCTGCATTACGCTCACAATACCGGTTTGGCCCGCAGGGTATGCCTTTAAGTTTGGATATACTGATGCCGGGATGTATTTATCGTTATCCGGATCAAGGACCTTTTCACAGTAAGGGTCTGCAACCTTTAAAGTGCCATCTGCAAGGTACTGGTAGGCGTATTCTTTATTAGCGTCAAGGTTATCTATTTGTACCCACCAGTTGTTGCCATCGGGCGTTACGGTCATGGCAGTGGGCGACCAATTATTAAACTCGCCGATAACGGCCATTGATGTTTTGCCGGGGGCGTAGATATTAAAGATCGCGGACGTGCCCGAGTTAAGGAATGTTACCCCGTCGCCAGCGCCGGTTGGCAATGGCTTGCCGTTAGGCACCGATACTTCACCGCCTGTAGGCGAGCCGGGTGAAGAATGTTGGATATCGTTTTTCCTGCAGCTTGCTGTTGCCAGCATTACGCAAATAAGGCCTGTTAAGTAAATTATCCGTTTCATAAAATTGGTTGATGATTTAAAGGAATGCTGTTGAAAACAAGCCTCAGCTTTTTGCGTATTTAATGTCTTTTCCGTCTTGTACGTATATCACTGATACGGCTGCGCACAGCATAAAAATGCCGGCAAGCACTAAAGCATAAATGGCTTGTCCGCCGAATAAATTTTTCACTATCCAGCCACCAAAAAAGCCGTTTACAATTTGCGGGAAGGTGATGAAAAAGTTAAAAATGCCCATGTATACGCCCATCTTTTTCGCCGGGATAGAGCCTGAAAGAATTGCGTACGGCATCGCCAAAATACTCGCCCAGGCTAAACCTACGCCAACCATGCTCAATATCAGCATATGAGGGTTTTGTATAAAGAAGATGGAGATCAGCCCAATACCGCCGGCAATTAACGAAAACGCATGCGCCAGTTTTCGACTTGTAGCACGGGCAATTGCCGAAAGGCAAAGTGCGTAAAGCGCCGATACGCCGTTATAAACGCCAAACATTAACGTTACCCAGTCACCAGCCTCCGCAGCTTTTACAGAGGTTGTATCTTTCAGATCAACATGAAAGATATGTGTGGCGATAGCAGGAGATGCAAACACCCACATGGAGAATAAAGCAAACCATGAAAAGAACTGAACCAAACCCAACTGTCGCATGGCTGTTGGCATGTTTTTAAAATCTTTAAAGATCTGGCTTAATCCGCGTTTTGGTTCTTCTCCGGCTTCTTCCGGATGAAAGTTCGCGTATTCTGATGGTGAATATTCCCTGGTCCTCAGAACGGTCCACAACAGGCAAATTATCATCACCAGGGCACCCACGTAAAAGGAGTAAGTAACGTTTGGCTGTACATGCCCGGGCGTTGCCGTTTGAGTGCCGATAAAATAGCTTATTACCCACGGCAACACTGATCCTGTAACCGCACCAATGCCGATAAGGAAGGTTTGTACCGAAAAGCCAAGGCTTCGCTGGCTATCGGGCAGGTTATCGCCGATGAGCGCACGAAATGGCTCCATGGCTACATTGAAAGATGCATCCATGATCATTAAAATGCCGGCACCAACCATAACCGGCGGCAAGAACATCAGCACTGCCGAGTTTGGCAGAAAGAATAGTGCAAGCGCGGATAAGATACCCCCTGTTAAAAAGTATGGCTTACGACGGCCAAGGCGGTTCCAGGTATGGTCGCTGTAATGCCCGATGATTGGCTGAACAATCATACCTGTTATAGGGGCTGCCAGCCAAAACAGCGATAGATGTTCTACATCGGCACCAAAGCTTTGTAATATGCGCGACGCATTACCATTCTGCAATGCAAAGCCGAACTGTATACCCAAAAAGCCGAAACTCATGTTAAAGATCTGCCAAAAGGTAAGCTTTGGCTTTTGCACAGCTGCCGGCTTTTTAGCTGATGGCTGTGTTTGATTTTTTTGCTCTTCGGCTATCATTTGCTTAATTCTATTATCAGTGTTGTTTTGGCCGGGATAACCAGTTCTTTGATGTTGCTTATCCTTTGCCCGGTGATGACATCTGTACCGCTGTTGAAGCCGGCCATGCGCTCAACAAAATAATCGGTGTTTAAAGTCGATTCTTTTTCGCCACCATTGTAAGCTATCATCACGGTCTTGTTTGCATCATACCTAAAGTAGGTGTAAATGCCGTTGCGCGGGATATACTGCATCAGATTACCTGTTTGTAATGCCGGGGTGTTTTTGCGATAGTTTGCCAATGTGCGGACATAGTTGAAAGCTTCATTTTCCTTTTTATCACGACCGCCAGCGGTGAACTTATCTTTTTTGTCACCTTTCCATCCTCCCTCAAAATCTTCACGAACCAAGCCATCAGGGTTTGAATAACCTTTCATGAGTATCTCGTCGCCATAATACATTTGAGGCACACCACGCATGGTAAGCAGCATTGCCATACCTGATTTGAATTTGGTAAAGTCTTCATTCACTACAGAGTAAAAACGGCTCATGTCATGATTATCCAGGAAGATGGTGTTACGGGTTGGGTCCTGATACATAAAATCCTGCGCTACAATGTTGTAGATGCGGTTTACCCCATCAGTCCAGCCTTCCTTGCCATTTAATGCTTCGGTAATGGCATCTTTTATCTGGGCATCAGTTATGCCTGGTAATTGGGTATCAAACCCCCGGTTTACGGTGTTCCCCTGTGTGAAATAAGCCTGGTTAGCTACAGACCAAACCAGCGTTTCACCAAAGATGGATAAGCGCGGAAACTCGGCCTTTACCTTCTTTGCCCAATCGGCCATGTAAACGGCATCGTTATAAGGGTAAGTATCTAACCTAAATCCATCTATACCTGCATACTCAACCCACCAGATGTGGTTTTGCGTAAGGTAGTTTTGTACGTACGGGTTATTCTGGTTCAGGTCGGCCATACGTTTATCAAACCAGCCGTCGAGCATCTGCTTTTTATCTGCAGCATCGCCATGCGGATCCATCACCGCGGCATCCCTGAAATTAGAGTTGGTGTACTTAGGCCATTGGTGCACCCAGCTTTTCATGGGCATATCTTGTATCAGCCAGCTTTCGGTACCGATATGGTTATGTACAAGGTCTTTTATAACCTTTAAACCCATTGTATGGCTTTTGGCAACATATGTTTTAAATAACTCGTTTGTGCCATAGCGCGGATCAATTTTATAGTAGTCGGTAACCGCATAGCCGTGGTACGAGGCATGCGGCTCGTTATTCTCAATTTCCGGCGTCATCCAGATAGCGGTTACCCCAAGGTCTTTTAAATATCCTAAGTGATCTATTACCCCCTGAATATCGCCACCATGGCGCGAGTACATGGAGTCGCGGTGCAGTCCGGTTTCAAGCATGCCTTTAACCACATCATTAGATGGGTCTCCGTTCGCAAAACGATCAGGCATTAAAAGATAGATAAGATCCTTGTTGGTTACCCCTTGTGCCCACTGTGCTGTGTAATTACGCTGCTTTAGCTCGTAGGTATAAACCAGGTCTTTTTTACCAGCCTGCTTAAAAGTGATGGGAAATTTACCGGGCCGGGTAGCCGGACTGATCGTAATATCGAGAAATAAGTAATTACCGTTCTCTACCTTATGCACTGCCGTTAGTTTTACGCCAGGATAATTTAAGCTTACGTTGCTTGAGCTTATCTTATCACCATGAACTATCAGTTGCAGTTTGGGGTTCTTAAACCCAACCCACCAAAAAGCAGGTTCCACTCTTTCTAATGCCGGCATTTGGGCCATTACACAGGTGCATAGCAGCAAAAAGGCAAGGGTAATATTAAGCGTCCGTCTCATCATTTTTAATTGGTAACTCTTGCCGGGCGGTTGTAGCTAAGCAAGGTGTTTATAAGAAAAGTACCGGTTGGAAACGCCCAGCCGGTACTTATAAAATTATTGTTTTACTACAGAATATTTCGCAGTTGCTGATCTGTCTATTTTACCAAGTTTGCTTATATCAGTAGTATAATCACTGTAAATTGTTGTAATGCTTACGTTGTATGTACCTGCTGTAGTGATAGGGATATTGTTATTCTCAGTATTGTTTAGGAATGTGCCATCGCCGCCGGTTTTAGGTACACCGTAGCTATTTGCCCAATCGTGGCCCATCCTGAATTTAAATTCGCCGGCCACCATTGGTACTGCGCCTTCCCAGGCGAGTGTGCCATTATTATACTTCAGATCGATATCGGCGCTCCAGTTGCTGCCAACAGGTGCGTTACCAATAACCGACATGTAATCTGCTGGTGCCATGGTAATCGTACCATTGTTCAGGTCAACCGTAAAGTAGTATTTACCCGCTGCCGGGGCTGATATATTGCCACCACTTGTGCTGATCTTGCCGGCACCGCTGCTGCCATAAGCAACATCCCATTTCTTTTGAGGCGTGATCTTAAAATCGAGGTTGCCTGCAGTAAAATTGATAATACCTGTGTAAACACCATTACCTGTAGGCGACTGTAAGCTATCCGCCGTTGGCGGGTTCCAGCCCTGGTATGCGCCCGGTACGTATATGTATGATACTAAAGCGAACGGCGTAGCGGTTACCGTAACCACGTTTGAATATGCAGTACCTTCAGTAGCCGATGAACTAAGCGAACTTTTCAGCCTCATCTCTAATTGAGCCGGCGTACCGGTTGGCAAATTCATGGATAATAGCAGGTTGTTAAAGTCCTGTACATTATAGCTTTTGGCAAACACGCCTACTGGTAACGTAACCTCAGTTGGCTTAGCAAAATCGGTTCCTTTAACAGCTATCTGAAAAGTATAGGTTGGTGCCGCGCTGTATCCGTATGATTGTGCCGAACCGGTTAAGGTTATGGCATTAGCGCTAAGATTAGATTTTGTTAATGCCGGTGTTGTGGTTGATACCGTTAGCGAGCCGCCCTTGGCAGTTTGTGCTACGGTTCGTACTTCATCTTTTTTGCATGATGCCAGTAACATGATGGCCATGCAGCTAAAAGCTAAAAATTTAGTAATGTTTTTTTTCATGTTAATGCTTATTTAAACACGTTTATGCTTTTGATAGGGCAGGCCTGCTTTAATAGGCCTGCCTGTTTGCTTTAGTAACCCGGGTTTTGTTTAATTGTAGGGTTAGCTGTAATATCGTCTTTGGGGATTGGGTAGATATTGCGGTAATCTTCTACAGACCGGCCACCGGCAACGCCGCCTTTAAACGGCCATAAATAACTGCCGGTAGTAAACCTGCCATAACGTACAAGATCCGTACGGCGGAAACCTTCCCAATATAATTCGCGTGCACGCTCATCAAGAATGAAATCAAGATTGATGGTGTTAACATTACCGTTTGCATTACCATAAGCACGGGTGCGTATCCTGTTAATGTAATCAACTGCTGTAGCCAGGTTGCCGCCAGCGCCACCGCGTAAAACGGCCTCTGCGTAGATCAGGTACATTTCCGGCAAACGGAATAGTGGGAAATCAACATCTGCATAATCCAGGCTTTGGCCCGGTGCACCTGCGCGGTTCACGTTACGGTATTTGGTAACTGCGAAGCCATCGGTAAAGGCTGTTTGGTCTTTGATCTCGAGGTTTTGGCCGTTTGTGTAAAACTGAGAACGTTTATCTGCTGTGCCGGTATAATCAGGGAAAAGATTAGGCAGGTTTTTAGTGGTACGTGTACCGCCCCAACCGCCATTGATGCCAAAATAACTGGCCGACTCTGATCCGCCAACCGGCGCGTGGGTTAAAAATGTAGTACCACCATAGCTTTGTGTACGCAAGCCATCATAATTGATGGTCAGTATGTTCTCGTTGGTGTTTTGCTGGTTATCGGCAAGCATTAACCACTGGTAGTTGCTTACTAAGGAATAGCCTGCGTTGATCACTTTATTTGAATAAAGGATAGCATCGTCATATCTTTTGGTGCCGGTGTAAACTTCGGCGTTCAGATACAATCTCGCTAATAAAGCCCACTCGGCTGCCTGGTCTGCACGGCCATATTCATTTGCCTTTGGTGCGGCAAGGGTTGACTCAATTGCCTTTAGTTCAGATTCAACATAGTTGAACAAAGTTTTGCGGTCTGCCTGTTTTGGCACAGTTATACCGATCACATCTGTTTCGGTTACCAATGGTACGCTACCGAAAAGGTCAAGCAATACCCAATATTGGTAAGCGCGTAAGAAACGAGCTTCGGCACGGTACTGGCGGATAGCATCTGCATCAGCACCAGAAATGCCGCGGCTGCTCAATTGAGCGTCTGCTGATTGCCTGATAAAATCGTTTGCCAGGGTAACCTGGTATAAGCTGCGGTAGTACAAGCCTTTTAAGAACGGGTTTGCAGATGACCAGTTCATGTTATGGAAATCCTGTATACCCACATCGCCCCAGGCAATCACTGCTTCGTCTGTGCTTAATTCCTGCGCTTTCCAGTACAGGCGTAAGAAGTCTGAAGTTCCCTCATCAATTCCTTGTACGTCGCCATTACCTGCCGGGCCCTGGTTGCCGGTTAATGCATAAGCACCGTAAACTTTTGCAAATGCTTGTTTGTAGCCGGTTGGGGTGGCGTACACAGTAGCAGCTGTTATATCGTTAGTAGGCAGTAGGTCCAGCTTTTTGTTACAGGCGGTTAAGCTGCCTGCAAGCAATACTACTGTAGCTGCCTTTATCATTAAGTTCTTTTTCATGTCGCTTTATTAATTAGCTGTATGTATGTATTGATACACTAATGAGTTAAAATTTAAGGTTTAAGCCTAATACATAAGTGCGCGGGCGAGGATAGATGTTGTTATCGATACCGCCGTTCACTTCCGGATCAACACCTTTGTATTTGGTGATCACAAAAACGTTCTGCACGTTCCCGCTGATGCTTAGCTGGGCTTTGCTGCTGAATATGTTGCCAAAGTTGTAACCAAGGCTTGCGTTATCCATTTTCAGGAACGATGCATTTTGCACGTAGTAATCAGACAGTACATTCTTGTCATTTGCGCCAATTATGCCGCTCTCCAATACATTTGTAGAACCGTTGTTAAGGAATTGAAGCGGGTTAAGGATGTTGTTTCTGGTGCCGGTGTTCGAGAACACGTTGTTGTAAGCATAGTTACCCAGGTTGGCACGCATAACCACTGCCAGGTTAAACTTTTTGTACCTAACATTACTTGAGAAACCAAGGATATACTTTGGATCGGGCTGTTTGTACAGGTAAAGGTCTTTATCGTTGATAACACCATCGTTATTACGGTCCACATAAACGTTGTCCAATGGTTTACCATCGCTGCCATAAACTTGCTGATATACGTAGAATACGCCGCGAGGCTGGCCTACATAAAAGCGTTCCACGTTGTTACCAGTACCGCCTGATATTCCACCGGTTGCCAAACCTGTTGAGTTAGGGTCGTTCACAAAAGTTAACTTGGTTACCTTGTTAACGTTGTAAGTAGCGTTAAGGGCAACATCCCAGGTTACTGTACTGCTGCGTACTATCTGCGCGTTGATAGCAGCCTCGATACCTTTATTGGTCATACTACCTACGTTGGTAACGATGATATTTGAGAACCCGGCCCCTGCAGAAACGTTAACAGGTGCTATCAAGTCTTTAGTAGTTTTATAGTAGGCATCAATTGAACCGGTGATTCGATTGTTAAGGAACCCGTAATCAAAACCCACGTTTGTAGTAGCACTTTGCTCCCATTTGCGGTTAGGGTCATAGGCCGAAGGACGGTACAGTTGGTAAAAGTTATTACCCAGCTGGTAAGATGCTGTTTGTGAGCTTAATGCATAGTATGAAGTGTATGCATAGTTGTCAATCGCATCCTGCTGACCGGTTACACCGTAACCAACCCGTAATTTAAGGTCAGACAATACTTTGCTGTCTTTTAAGAAAGATTCTTCTTTGATCTTCCAGGCAAAAGCGCCAGATGGGAATACTGCATAACGGTTAGTTGGGCTAAACCTTGATGAACCATCCCGGCGGATTGTACCGGTTAATAAATACTTGTCATCAAACGTGTAGTTTAAACGCGCATAGTATGATAACAACCTGTGCTGCGGCTTGTCAAAAGGAAAGTTTGGTTGGCTTACAACGGTACCATCGGTAGTTAAATCCGGGTAATTATAATTTTTAGTGGCGTAATCGTAATAAGCGTAACCGGCAACTGCATCAATACGGCTGTTGATAGATTTCAGGTCTTTGGCGTAGTTTAAGTAAGCTTCAAAGGTGGTGTTCAATATATCGGTACGGTACTGGTTGTTTACACCGCTATGCAGCACATTGTTGGCATCTTTAAAGCGGTAGTAGCTTGATGCTGCTGTCTCCGGGATAACAATTGTTCCTTTGCCTTGAGATGCATCATAACCAAAGTTTACGTTAGCGTGCAAGTCTGGCAGGAAATGGAATTTGTAATCAACCTGTGCGTTACCAATGCTTCTTAGCACGTCGCTTTTGTCAAATTTTTGCTCAAGCAAACCAACTGGGTTGCGCGGGGCTAATTGCCTAAGCCCGGATGCAGAGCCTGCATCAAGGTACTCGTAATAACCACCGTAGTTGTTATTGCCCGATAATACAGGCTTTGTTGGGTCAAAGCTAACTGCTGCACCTATAGCATCCTGGTTGGCAAAACGTGCCTTGCTTTGCGATCCTTTTAAGTTAATATCAATTTTTAAATGATTATCAAGCAAGCGCGGCGAAAGGTTAATTGCTGCCGAAGCCCTGTTAAGATACCCGGTTCTAAGTATACCTTTTTGATCGAGGTAACCTACTGAAACTCGGTACGGCATATTTTTCAATCCGCCGCTTACACTTAGGTTGTTATCATTACTTACAGCAGTTTGATAAATTTCTTTCTGCCAGTCGGTATTTGCGTTACCCAACAAGGCCTGGAAAGCAGCGTTACCGTTAGCTTTAACATAAGCACGTAGCTGGTCGCCGGTTAATACCTGTGCCTCCCTGGCCAGTGTTGATACCGATACCTGTGTGTTTAGATTGATAACCGGTTTCCCAACTACACCCTTTTTGGTAGTGATGATGATAACGCCGTTTGACGCACGTGAACCGTAAATAGCGGTTGCTGATGCATCTTTTAAAACGGTGAAGGTTTCGATATCGTTAGGGTTGATCAAAGTAAGCGGGCTTGGTGATCCTGGTATAGCATCGTTACTTAACTGCACACCATCAACAACAATAAGCGGGTCGTTACTGGCGCTTAATGATGCACCACCACGAATGCGGATAGTGCTACCTGCACCCGGCGCGCCGCCGTTTGAGGTTATGGAAACACCAGCCACCTTACCGGCGATCAATTGCTCGGGCGATGTGATATTACCTGTTTGGAAATCCTTTGAACTTACGGTAGTGATCGATCCGGTAAGATCTTTCTTTTTAACAGTACCGTAACCAATAACCACAATCTCGTTAAGTGATTTTGATGAAGGCTGCATGTTAAAATTTACAGTTAAAGCTCCGGCTCCTACCGTAACCGTTTTTGGCTGCGAAGTGTAACCAATAAAACTTGCCGTAAGAGTGTAAGAGCCTGCTTTTACGCCTGCGATCTTGTAGTTACCGTTTGCATCTGCGGCGCCTGCTATGGTGGTGCCCGAGATCAATACAGTTGCGCCGGGTAAGGGTGCATTGTTCTCGTCGACTACTTTACCGGAAATGCTCCCCGACTGTGCGTGTATCGCCTGCGATAAAAGCAGCACAGCAAAAAGGAACATAAACTTTTTAAGGTAATTGTTTCTCATTTAAAATTTGGATTTGAGTTAATTTGTTGGTGTTTAATGTCAATACTTTGGCTGCTGCTCATTACACGATCAAAATCATCCAATACGGCATATCGCACCGGACAAAACGGAGGTCTCTTTAGCACAGGCCATTAAAAAACTTTGATGGCGACAAAAAAATGCCGTGTTCACTTTTGCGAAATCGGAAGGAAAATTTGAAGCCGTTAAAAATTATAATTGGTTTTTGTGAAGCGGAGTCGCGGGTTTATATGCGTGTTCTCTTCAGCAATACAAATTTGTTGAGACGAAAAACCGCAACCTATTTTTTTATATAAAATTTAATAAAATTGAGATTTATTTAAATTTTATACTTTGATAATCAGTCAATTAAAATATTTTAAAATCAAAAAATTTAACGCTTATGGTGATGTTTCAATACACTAAGCGTATAAATTACACCATAAAAAATCCCGATTTTACGGGTGGTTTTAAGCTATGTTTTGACCGAACTTGAAATTGTGGGAAGGAAAGGTCTTTGAAGGCGTGATTATATAAGAATGGGGGTAGGCTATCAAAATTGAAAGCTTAGGTCAGGATTTTTTGCCATCTATATCAACGGCTTTGATGGCCATAACGCGTTGGTCAAATTCATCGCCATGAATAAGTGCTTTTGCCTTAATGCGCATCTTATAAACGTAAATGGTTTTCTCAGTATACTCTAATATCTTGGCAATGGTTTCGGTATCAGTAATGCCTATCCGCATTAAGGCGAAAATGCGCAGATCGGTGGTAAGTACCTCGTTTTCCTTAGGCCAGATCTGATTTTCTTTTTTAAAAAGTTTATTGAACTCTTCTACAAAATTTGGAAAGATTTTTAAGAACACCTGGTCAAAAGTATTGAACAAGGTTTCCCGCTCTTTTTTGATGTTGATGTTATTGGCCATCAACTGGATGTCATCGTACTTTTTTGCGGGCAGCTTGGTATCAACAGAGCGTTTTATTCTTTCTAACTGTAGGATGTAACCGGAGATAACGTTGAAAAAATAACCAATGTAGTCTTCCTTTATTTTGGTGCCTTCCATCAATTTTTCGTTAACCTTTTCAATGATCTTCTCTTTTGATTTGAGCTTTTTGTTGCGTTTATACAGCAGTACAGATACCACAACAATAACAACTGCCAAAGCGGTTATCACGCTTAGGCTTCTGATATACAACTTCTCTTCGCGCTCTATAAACAATAGTTTTTCTGAGGCCACTATAGGTAACAGCGAGGCTATTTGCACTTTACGCTGCCTTGCACCATAAAACTCAGCATCATCAAGTGCGTGCTCCAGCGCTAAATAAGCATTCTTGATATCGCCTTTTTTATACAGTATCTCTGCCAGCCAAAATAAAGCGATGGTTTCTTTTGTAGATGACCGGATATCATTAATAGTAGCTTTGATGAGCAAGCCTACGCTTTTATCCGGCTGCGACATGCTTTGATAAACATTGCTCAGCGTAGATTCAACTATTGCCTTCTGGTGTTCGGTAAGTTTATTCGAACTTAATAATTGGCTGAACAAAGCTACTGCCGGCTCATTAGCTCCGTTTTTGTAACTTTTATAACCGGTAAGGTAAATGTTATCATAAGAGCCTGGTTTGCTGATAGCAATTGCAGAATCGATATACCTGTTGGCAGCAGCCGTGTAAATTGGCGTGTAATGCTTATCGTTGTTATAGGCGGCCAGGTCATAATAGGCGCGCATAACAATTGAGTAATATTCAACTTTTGCAGGAGTTTCCAGGTTTTTAACATTAACACCCTGCATGCTTTCAAAAGTTTCCTTAAACATCCCGGACGAAAGCAAAATAAACCCCATTTTAATCTTGCTAAGGTCTTCTTTTGACCTGTCCTTAAGCGTTTCACTAATCGATAATAACTTATTTACATATACATAAGCGGAATCATACTGATAAGACTTGTACTCATCGTATAATTTATTGCAAACAGCAAATTGTTTCTGCAGATCGGTTGGTTGCAGTTGCTTAAGGTTTGCTTTTAAGGCAGTTATATGTGCTTCTTTCTGACGGTCGTATATTGCTTTTTTTGAAAATTCAGCCTTTAGTTGCCCAAAAAGATCACCATCTGCTGCAATTGCTGAAAACGTAATCGGAAATAGAATAAAAAACAGGAGCAGAACCCTTCTCATAATCAGCTGTTAACCACTTTAGCCTTACCAAAACAAGCTTACGCTAAAATAGCAACTTTAGTATAAATTTAACGATTTACTATCTGCCCGGATTTATTATAACGGAACAATGGTGGGCTATCATTGCACTGGCCAGTTGTCGATGTGAGATTTATTATCAGTTAACCATTGTTTAGCAGTATCAATAGAAATCTGCTCGATGTTATCTTTTGTCGCACCTTCCCAATACCATTGCATTCCGTTGTTGTCTGTCCAGTCAAGATCGTGCCAAGCCCAACTTAATTTACAGAAATCATAGATTGAAGACTTATAGTCAATATCGATCGCAAACTTGCAAATTCTCTCCAGGTTTTGTTTCACATTGAGACCCTTCGCAATCTGTATAATGTAATATCTGCTGTAACTGATGATGCCATCCTTACCGAGAGCTAATGACAAACCCAATTCACTTATTGCTGCATTTAGATACTTAACAGTCTCAAAGTAATTGACCGGTTTCGTTAGCGATGCTAAAATCAAAAGGTTCTCGGTTTCATGCCCTAACATCATCATCTCCCCAGCCCAATCAACTGTATCACTGTAATTAAAGTCTTTGACAGCAGTATGAGCAAGAATTTTATATGTTGATGCAGCTACCGGTTTCATTTCTTTGGTACAAGCCTTTTCGTTAAACAAAAAAGCCTCTTAGATTTCTCTAAGAGGCTTTTTCTTTTCTCGGTAGCGGGAGCAGGACTCGAACCTACGACCTTCGGGTTATGAGCCCGACGAGCTACCAACTGCTCCATCCCGCACTGTTTTGTTGGTATTATACATAACGGGCATAACTCCGAAATGTTTGTTCCAATTGTCAAAAAAGCAATTTGCTCTCCGTTTTAATTGGACTGCAAAGATATAATTCGTTTCTTTGCAGTCCAAATAATATTTAAAAATAATTTTTATGTCGCATAAAGCAGGTTTCGTAAGCATAATTGGTAAGCCTAACGCAGGCAAGTCAACTCTTATGAATGCCCTGGTTGGCGAAAAAATGTCCATCATCACTCCAAAAGCGCAGACAACGCGTCACCGTATTTTGGGTATTGTTAACACCGATGATTACCAAGTGGTTTTTTCGGATACGCCCGGTATCATCAAACCGCACTATGCTTTGCACGAAAGCATGATGCACCAGGTAGAGGGTTCTATTGTTGATGCCGACCTGATATTGCTGGTTACCGATATCAATGAAGAATATGATGAACAGGACGTTTTAAAAAAGCTTGAAAAATCTGAAGCGCCGTTAGCTGTCCTGATCAACAAGATAGATCTAAGCAACGAGGAAGAAGTTCGTACAAAGGCTGCTTACTGGCAGGAGAAGTTGAACCCTAAAGCGGTTTTCGCGATTTCTGCCCTGCATGATCATAACATCAAAGGCATATTCGATTTTGTACTGGAGAACCTGCCCGTGCATCCGCCGTATTATGAGAAAGATGCTCTTACCGACCGTAACGACCGTTTCTTTGCTTCAGAAATGATACGTGCGCAAGTGTTTAAACAGTACAAAAAAGAGATCCCATACAGCACCGAGGTTATTGTAACTGCTTTTAAAGAAGACCCGAAGATTTACCGCATCAGCGCAGAGATCATTGTGGAGCGCGATTCGCAAAAGAACATCATCATAGGCAACAAAGGTGAGATGCTGAAAATTGTAGGCACCTATGCCCGCCGCGAAATGGAAGAGTTTTTTCAACGCAAAATATTCCTGGAGATGTTTGTAAAGGTGATCCCTGATTGGCGCAGTAAAAAGAATTACCTGAAGAAATTTGGGTACGAATAATCAATAGAGAATCGGGATATAAGACATCAAGATTCAAGACAGAACTTTTAAATTTGTAATACACCGGGTCATGGGCCGGAGAAAGGCTTTACAGTCGTGTCTCCTGACATCCTGACCCTTGACTCTCAAATAGCATGAGTAACATAGTAGCTATAGTAGGCCGCCCAAACGTTGGCAAAAGCACATTATATAACCGTTTAACCGAAAGCCGTAAAGCTATTGTTGATGACTTTAGCGGCGTTACGCGCGATAGGCATTACGGCAGCTCGGAGTGGACCAACCACCAGTTTACCGTAGTAGACACCGGCGGCTACGTGGCCAACTCAGCAGATGTTTTTGAAGCCGCCATCCGTGAGCAGGTGATCATTGCCATTGAGGAAGCTACCGCTATCCTGTTTGTGGTTGATGTTACTACCGGAATTACCGACCTTGACGATGAAATTGCCACCCTGCTGCGTAAGGGCAACAAGCCTGTGTTTGTAGTAGTGAATAAAGTTGACAATACTTCGCAAGTGGCTGATGCCAGCGATTTTTACAGCCTCGGCCTGGGCGAAATATATACCATATCGTCCATGACCGGTTCAGGTACAGGCGAGTTGCTTGACGATGTGGTTAAACATTTTGAGGATGTTCCGCTGGAAGAGAATACCCGCCCCAAATATGCCATTGTAGGCAGGCCTAACGTGGGCAAATCTTCAATAATCAATGCGTTGATAGGTAAAGACCGCAACATTGTTACCCCAATTGCCGGCACTACACGCGATTCAATACATATCCACTACAACCAGTACGGGCATGATTTTATGCTGATAGATACTGCCGGGATGCGTAAGAAAACCAAGGTAAAAGAGAATATAGAGTTTTACTCGGTAATGCGTACCATTAAGGCACTGGAAGAAGCAGACGTGATCATCCTGATGATTGATGCTGTTGAAGGTATCGAGTCGCAGGACATCAACATCTTTCACCTGGCCGAAAAGAACAAAAAAGGTGTTGTGATCGTAGTGAATAAGTGGGACCTGATTGAGAAGAACAGCAAAACCATTAAGGTATTCGAAGATCAGATCCGCCAAAAGATAGCACCGTTCACCGATGTGCCTATCGTATTTACATCAGTATTAGAGAAGCAACGTGTTTTAAAGGTGATTGATGTTGCTAACAAGGTTTACGAGAACCGTGCACGCAAGATACCAACTTCGAAACTGAACGAGGTGATGCTGCCGATCATTGAGAAATATCCGCCGCCGTCATTAAAAGGTAAATACGTGAAGATTAAATACATCACACAGATCGCCGGTTCAACCCCAATGTTTGCGTTTTTCTGTAATTTGCCGCAATACATCAAAGACCCGTACTATCGTTTTATAGAAAATCAGCTCCGCGAGAATTTCGAGTTTAACGGAGCACCTATACAGGTCTGGTTCAGGCAGAAGTAAAAAAATTAGGAAAAGCATCAGTCAACAGGCTGATGCTTTTTTGCTTTACCGGCCTTTGATATTATCTTTATCAAAAAAACGTTTACCCAGTATGAAAAAGATAATCCTGAGTTTATTTCTGATGCTTTCGGTTTACATATCAAAAGCCCAAAATGCATCGGTTGATAAAATAGCCTCGGCATACATTGGTGTTAAAAACGCGCTGGTTGGCAGCAACGCTACCCTGGCAAAAACCCGATCAAAAGAATTGCTTGATGCTTTTTCGTCTATCAAAGACCTTACACCCGCGCAGCAAAAAACAGTTAATATTTACCTGGATAAATTAAAATTCGATAGTCGCCATATCAGCGAGACTACCAAAATAGACCACCAACGCGAGCATTTTCAAAGCCTGTCTAATAACATGTACAGCATGCTATCAGCTTTAAAGCTGAACGGTACAACATTATACCAACAATACTGCCCTATGAAAAAGGCTGCATGGCTAAGTGAAAGCAAAGACATCCGTAACCCATACTATGGCAATGACATGCTGGAATGCGGAACGGTTAAAGCAACTTTAGCGGCTGCAAAGTAGGCCATGAATCAAAACCTGCAAAAGCTTTTCGCTATCACCCAAAAACCTGAACGTTTGTGTATCGGCCTCATGTCGGGCACATCGTTAGATGGTTTGGATATCGCCTTGTGCAGTTTTACCGGCAGCGGCATGAAGACGAGCTTTAAGCTCATCAATTTTACAACTATTCCTTACCAGGATAAATTTAAAGATGAAGTAAAACAGGTATTTGCCAAACGCCAGGCTGATCTGCAGCAGGTTACTTTATTAAATGCTTATATAGGCACTTACCATGCGGAATTGATTTTACAAGCCCTGGCTGATTGGAATATCCAACCATCGCAGGTTGATTTTATCGCCAGTCACGGGCAAACTATTTACCATGCGCCCAAGCACCAGCACGGGCAGGCAGGTTACAACAACGCTACCCTGCAAATTGGCGATGGTGACCATATCGCCGTAAAGACAGGCATTTTAACAATCAGCGATTTCCGCCAGAAACACATTGCCGCAGGCGGCGAAGGCGCGCCACTGGCTTTATATGGCGATGTGATTTTAGGCAGTAAACCCGGAGAACATCGTATTTTACTTAACATCGGGGGCATAGCTAACCTTACCTATTTGCCGGGAGACGATAACCTGTCGAAAGTGATGTCGACCGATATTGGTCCGGGCAATACACTTATTGATGCCGCCTGTCGCGAGTATTTTGATAAGCCTTATGATGCTAACGCAAAGATAGCCTACTCGGGCACCGTGAATGATGCCCTGCTTGAGGCATTGCTGCATCATCCTTTCTTTAATGAACAGCTACCCAAAACCACTGGCCCGGAGTTATTTAACCTGGAATATGTAGCCAACGCCCAGCAGGCAACCCGCGATCTCAACATCGCGAAAGCAGACCTGGTTGCCACACTTAGTGCCTTTACAGCCACTACCATAGTAAGATTTATCGCCGGCAATTTCCCGGTGGATGGACTAAAGATCTTCGCCAGCGGTGGCGGCGCGCGCAATCCCTTTGTAATGGAGATGATTAAGAAGGCATTGCAAAAAGTTTCAATTGGAAATACATCCGATATTGGTATTGATCCGGACGCTAAAGAGGCTATTCTGTTTGCTGCACTGGGTAATGAGGCAATTTATGGTGAGCCAATGCAGATAGGGGCTAATCCTGCGGTATTGATGGGAAAGTTTAGTTTTGCGAGGTAACATTAATACCATGTCATTGCGAGGATCCCGATGCATATCGGGAGACGCGGCAATCTCCTCGAGATTTTCTGCATGCGACGAGATTGCCACGCTATCGCTCGCAATGACATTATTTATAAAAAGGGATTTTTAGATCCCTCTCCTTTGGAGAGGGCAGGGTGAGGCAAAAATCCTTATATTCGAACCAAAAAAACAAACGCTCATGAACGCATATAAATTCTTCCTCGAATTTCACTCGGGTTTCAGGTACATTGTAATGGTGTTGGTATTGCTGGCAATACTCGTCGCTTTCGCCAGTCTTTTAGGCAAAAAACCTTATACCAATGGTAACCGCAAGCTTAACTTATTTGCCATGATCTCGGCACACACACAATTGCTGATAGGCCTGGTTCTGTATTTTTTAAGCCCGTTTGTAAAGTTTGAGGGTGGTGTAATGAGAGACCCTAACGCGCGTTACTGGACAGTTGAGCACCTTGCTATGATGATCTTTGCGATAGTATTGATCACCATAGGTCATTCCAAATCAAAGAAAGCCAGCCTCCCGAGCGAGAAACACCGCGTAATTGCTTTGTTTTATTTACTGGCATTGGTTACCGTTGTGGTAGCTATTATACAGAGCCACCGACCTTTTTTCGGAATGTCCCACTAAAAAAGTCGACAAAAAATTTGTTAATTCAAATTTCTTTATATTTTTGCTACCGCGATGAACAAAACTATCAACCATAACAATTGGTGGCACCTTACAAAAGTAAGACAGCCGGATAGTTTCGTGAATTTGCAGCACTAATCAAATGTAAACCTATTTTGAAACCCGGCGAACGCTCAATTCGCCGGGTTTTTTTGTTTAATACGCTTTGAGACAACAAAATGAAAAAATATAAAATAACAACTACCTATAAAAAGCTGCTGGCAGACACTACCACGCCGGTGAGTATTTATTTGCGCTTAAGGGATGTGTTTCCTAATTCTTTGCTGTTGGAGAGCTCTGATTATCACAGTCGCGAAAACAGCTTAAGCTTTGTTTGCTGCCAGCCTTTTAGTGGCATAGTACTTAATGATGGCGAGCTTAAAAGAAAGTTCCCCGACGGCAGCGAAGAAGTAAGCAAAGCCGGAGAATTTGAATTGGTTGATGAGATAAATAGCTATATCAACCGCTTTGAGGTTGAGGCAAATAATTCAAAGATCTTGAGTAATGGCCTGTTCGGCTACTTTACCCATGAGGCAGTTGAGCATTTTGAAACGCTAAAGCTTAAAGAGCATAGCGATACCGACCGCAAGATACCGGTAATGCAGTATCACATTTACAGTTACATCATAGCCATAGATCATTTTAAAAACGAGCTTTATATTTTTCATAACCAGGTAGAGGGTCAGGAGAAAAGCAACGGCTTAGACCGCCTGGCCGATCTGATCAAGAACAAGAACTTCCCTGAATATGCTTTTAGCAGTGCGGCTGAAGAACGATCGAACCTTACCGGAGAAGAGTTTATTGCTACTGTGGAGAAGATGAAACAGCACATTTACCGTGGTGATGTTTTCCAGATAGTGCCATCAAGGGCATTCTCCAAACAGTTTCAGGGAGATGAGTTCAACGTTTACCGTGCGCTCAGGTCTATCAACCCGTCGCCTTACCTTTTCTATTTTGATTTTGGCGATTTCAGGATTTTTGGTTCATCACCAGAGGCGCAGATCACCATCAAAAACAACGTGGCCAGTATTTTCCCGATAGCCGGCACCTTTAAACGCAGCGGCGACGATGAGAAAGATGCAGAAATAGCCCGCGCGCTGGAAAACGACCCTAAAGAATCTGCAGAGCACGTAATGCTGGTTGACCTCGCCCGCAATGACCTGAGCCGCCATTGTGAGGATGTAAGTGTAAAAGCATTTAAAGAAGTGCAGTATTACTCGCATTTGATCCACCTGGTGTCGCACGTAAGCGGTAAACTTAAACCAGGTGTATCATCATTTAAAATTGTGGCAGATACTTTCCCGGCGGGTACGCTAAGTGGTGCTCCGAAATACCGCGCTATGGAGATCATTGACGAGAACGAGAAAACCAAACGTAGTTTCTACAGCGGCGCCATAGGTTTTATGGGTTTCAACGGCGATTTCAATCACGCCATCATGATCCGCTCATTCCTGAGCAAAAATAACACACTGCATTACCAGGCTGGTGCGGGTATTGTAGCCGGCTCGGTACCCGAAAGTGAATTAAAAGAAGTAGATAACAAAATTGCAGCATTGCGCAGGGCGATAGACCTGGCGCAGGAATTGTAAGCCGCTTCGCGGGTTGATTAGTGATCAGAGAGCAGAGATTAGTACAAACGAATTTAATTCCCCTATTGAGAGGGGTTAGGGGTGTGTAAAAAATGAAAAATATTTTAATCATAGACAATTACGATTCTTTCACCTATAACCTGGTGCACCTGGTGAACGAACTTGGTCTGCAGTGCGAGGTTTGGAGGAACGACCAGTTTAAGCTGGAAGATGTGGACCAATTTAGCCATATCATCCTGTCGCCGGGGCCGGGCATACCGTCAGAGGCGGGTTTATTGTTGCAGGTGATAGAAAGATACGCGCCAACGAAAAGCATGTTTGGCGTATGTTTAGGCCAGCAGGCTATTGCAGAAGTGTTCGGCGGCAAGCTTTATAATCTGCCGCAGCCCATGCATGGCATCGCAACACCTATTAAAGTGACCGATGACTCAGAACCGCTGTTTAAATCGTTACCGGAGAGTTTTAAGGTTGGGCGTTACCATTCGTGGGTGGTTGAAAAAGAATTGCCTGAGGTCTTGGAAATTACCGCTATTGATGAGCATGATGGGTCGGTAATGGCGTTACGCCACAAAAAATATAATGTGCGTGGTGTACAGTTTCACCCGGAATCTGTGTTAACAGAATATGGGAAAGAAATGATGCAGAACTGGTTGAACGCATAACTGAGATTATTAAAAGCATTTTTGTCATTCTGAACGATAGTGAAGAATCTACCGACGAACAGATAATTCGCCACGCTCAGTATGACAAGCAATCAAAAGAACAAATGACCATACTCGATAAAATTGTAGCGCAAAAAAAGAAAGAAGTAGCTGCAGCAAAGCAACTGGTAAGCATTACTGATCTGGAAGCTTCTGCATATTTTGACAGGACGACGCACTCTTTCAAAGATTTCCTGCTGGCACCGGACAGGACCGGCATTATTGCCGAGTTTAAGCGCCGGTCACCATCAAAGGGAATCATCAACGACAAGGTGTTAGTTGAAGATGTAACGCAGGCTTATGCTGAGGCTGGGGCATCAGCTTTATCTGTACTTACCGACGAGCAATTTTTTGGCGGTGCACAAACAGATGTAACAACGGCCCGCAAAGTAAACAATATCCCCATCCTGCGTAAGGATTTCATGATAGATGAGTACCAGGTATTGGAGGCAAAAGCTATCGGTGCAGATGTGATCCTGCTGATAGCCGCTATTCTTACTCCAGCTGAGATCAAACATTTGGCGGCCGCCGCTAAAAGCCATGGCTTAAGCGTACTGTTGGAAGTTCATAATCTGGAAGAACTGGAGCGCAGTATCGACCTCAACCTGGATGCTATCGGTGTAAACAACCGTAACCTGGCCGATTTTACGGTATCGGTAGAAAACTCATTTGAACTGGCGGAGCACATTCCTGATGAGTTCATCAAGATCTCAGAAAGTGCCATCAGCAATACCAAGGTTATTAAAGAACTAAAGGAGGTTGGTTTTCGTGGATTTTTAATCGGCGAGAACTTTATGCGCCAGGTTGATCCGGGTGCTGCTATACGCGAATTTGTAAAGGGCTTGTAATTCAGGCCTTTTACTTTTATATTTGCACTGTATTTTTATCTGCATGTAATACTTCATCATCATACAACAATCTGTTGTTTCAGCCGATAGGCAACCGTCACCAAATTGAGTGATCATTTTATATTATCTACATCGCCAAAAGGCATTATTAACTATTTATACCAATTGCTATGTAAAACATAACCACATCCATGTGTTTATTAATGAGGTAGCATAATGCTTACCTTTGTGGTTTAATTCCGACTCTTTTCTTAAATATCCCTAAAAGGGATAGAATTTGGATAAGAATAATTCAAAAGCCCCTCTCCTTTGGAGAGGGGTTGGGGCGAGGCTATAATCAGTTTACTGAATGAGACAAAAATTTTATGATACTGCTGTGAAGCAGGAAAGGGCTGTGTTAGTAGGTGTGATAACACCCAACGAGACCGAGGCCCAGGAGAAAGAATATTTAGAGGAATTAGAGTTTTTGGTGATGACTGCCGGTGGTAAAACCGAAAAGGCTTTCACCCAAAAACTGCAGCGCCCGGAGCGTGCAACTTTTGTAGGTACCGGAAAGCTGGAAGAGATACGCGACTATGTAAAGTCGGAAGAGATAGATATGGTTGTTTTTGACGACGAACTGTCGCCATCACAACTGCGTAACATTGAGAACGAGCTGCAGGTAAAGATACTGGACAGAAGCAATCTCATATTGGATATTTTTGCCGGCAGGGCCCAAACCGCGCAGGCTAAAACCCAGGTAGAACTGGCCCAATTGCAGTACCTGCTGCCACGCCTTACCCGCCTCTGGACCCACTTAGAGCGCCAGAAAGGTGGTATTGGTATGCGTGGTCCGGGCGAGTCGCAGATAGAGACGGACAGGCGTTTGATCCTGAACAAGATATCGTTGCTTAAAGAACGTTTAAAGCTGATTGACAGGCAAAACGAGACACAGCGCAAAAATCGCCAGCAATTGATACGTGTGGCTTTGGTGGGTTATACCAACGTTGGTAAATCAACCATCATGAACATGCTGTCGAAATCTGAGGTATTTGCCGAGAACAAGTTGTTCGCAACGCTGGATACTACGGTTAGGAAAGTGGTGATCGAGAATGTGCCGTTCCTGCTGTCAGACACGGTTGGGTTTATCCGCAAGCTACCTCACCATTTGGTAGAGTGCTTTAAATCTACTTTGGATGAGGTTCGCGAAGCTGATATCCTGATCCATGTGGTGGATGTTTCACATCCAAACTTTGAAGATCAGATCCATACGGTAAACGAAACGCTGAAGGATCTTGGCGCTATCGATAAAACCATGATAACGGTTTTCAACAAGATAGATGCTTTTAAACCCGAAGACCATAACATCAACACGGAACAGGAGCCGATAACGCTTGACGATTTCCGCCACAGTTGGATGGCCAAGAACAATAGCCCGGCTATTTTCATCTCTGCAACGCAGAAAGAAAATGTAGAGGAGTTCCGCAACCTGCTTTATGATTACGTAAAGCAAGTGCACACGGAGAGATATCCGTATGATAATTTGCTGTATTAAGATAAGCCCCAGCCCCCTAAAGTGGGAGTAGGAGTTTAAAAGTCCGATACAAAAAAGCCGATTGATTAAGTTTCAATCGGCTTTTTGTTTTTTGAAAGGTATTATTCTGCTTTCCCCCTCAGGAGGCTGGGAGGCGCTGTTCTCCTCCCACACTGCACACAAATGCAAAATCGTCTCTACAGCCTTTTGCATATCCTGTACAGATACCCATTCTTGCTTGCTATGAAAAGCATGCTCACCTGCAAAAATATTGGGGCTTGGCAAACCCATAAATGATAGCCTCGAGCCATCGGTGCCACCGCGGATGCTGCAGAGCTTGGCTTCCAAGCCGGCACGGCGAATAGCTTCCATACCGTACTCAACAATTTGCGGGTTTTGCGCCAACACATGCTTCATATTGCGGTACTGCTCATAAGTTTCCAATGTGTAGGTGGAGTTTGGAAAACGCTTTAGTACCTCGTCAGCCACCTTACGTATCACATCAGCGTGCTTAGGCAGGTTGGCATCCTCAAAATCGCGAATGATAAAGTCGATGGTTGCTGTTTCTACATGGCCACCAAAATCAACCGGATGAATGAAGCCTTGCATCTCTTCGGTATGCTCCGGCGAAAGATCATCAGGCAACGCTGCTATGATCTGCCCCGCAATCTTAATGGCGCTCTCCATTTTGCCTTTGGCAAAGCCGGGATGGCTGCTTACACCGTTGATGGTCAAACGTGCGCCGTCAGCGCTAAACGTCTCGTTCTCCATGTTGCCTGCGCTTTCTCCGTCCATAGTGTAGCAGGCAAAAGCACCAATCTTGGCTATGTCGGCCTTATCAACCCCGCGGCCTATCTCTTCATCAGGTGTAAACAAAATTTTTATCGTGCCGTGTTTTATCTCTGGGTGATTAACCAGCTGGTAGCAGGCATCCATGATCTCGGCTACACCAGCCTTATTATCTGCGCCTAAAAGTGTAGTGCCCGAGGCAGTAATAATATCGTTCCCGATCTGGTTTTTCAAATCAGGGTGTTCACTCATTTTAAGCACTTGGATTTTATCGTCTGGCAAAATAATATCTTCTCCCTGGTAATTGCTATGTACGATAGGTTTAACACCTGTACCGCTGCAATCAGGTGCGGTATCCATGTGGGAGCAGAAGCATATCACGGGCACACCGGCTTTATCTGTATTTGCTGGGATGGTTGCATAAACATAGCCATATTCATCAAGATGGGCATCGTTTACACCCATATCAAGTAGTTCTTTAACCAGTACACGGCCAAGGTCCTTCTGCTTTTCGGTTGATGGCGTAGAGTTCGAATTAGGGTCTGATTGCGTGTCGATCTTAACATAATCCAGAAACCTTTCTGTAACTGTAAAACCAAGCGATGCGTTTAAATCCATATAAAACCTATATTAGTAAAATTATTTTTTGTTTGGCCTTAAGCTAGCTTTGCCGGCCGGGCGACCCCTATAATCAAACATACAAATTCATTGAAAAAGTATCTTTTAATTCTTGTAACACTGTTTTTTTTGTCGGAGGCAAAAGCTCAAAGCAGTTTAAATTACGCAGCATTTGGTATCGGTGTAAGTATAAGCCGCAACAGGCCATACGCGGATACCAAAAGGGTTGATGATAATATGTCATACGCCGTAACAGGGAACTATTTTTTTACACCATATGTGCCAATTGGCCTTGAGTTTCAGTTTGGCACCCTATCAGGCGGTGGACGCACCCGCGAGCTTGATGCTTACGGCCGTACCTACAAAAACGATTATAAAGCCCTGTTGCTGCACATGGATGTACAACTTGGTGAGGTGATCAACTATCAGGGTAACACGTTCTTAAATCTCGTGAAAAACTTTTATGCAGGTGCCGGCCTGGGAGGGATTTACAATAACATGGCTGATATACAGCGCGAGAATTTGTTTATAGAAAATGGTGCAATTGGCGAGAAACATGGTTTTGAGGGCAAGGATAGTGGACTAAATTTTATGGTGCCGCTACGTTTTGGTTATGAGTTTAAGATATACAACGGGTACGACCAGCCTAACATACGTTTAGATATTGGTTACCAGCATAATCTTACTTTTGGTGAGGGATTAGATGGTTACAATGACCCTTCAACAAAGTTCAAAAATAACGCGCTGGATCAATACCGTCAGATCACTGTTGGCATAAAGGTTAACTTCGCCGGCGAAAGAAGCTACGATAAGGAGATCAAAGGCTACTGATATGAACATTGAGGATATCCGCGATTACTGCCTGTCCAAACACGGTGTTACAGAAGGCTTCCCGTTTGGCGAGGAAACGCTGGTGTTCAAAGTTGGTGAAAAAGTATTTTTACTTACCGGCCTTGGTGATAACAGCTTTAATGTAAAATGCGACCCGGAGCGCGCCATTGAGCTACGTGAACAATTTAATGAAGTGCAGCCCGGCTATCACATGAATAAAAAACACTGGAACACCGTGCTCACTGATGGTTCCCTTACTGCCAAGCAATTAAAGGAAATGATAGACCACTCTTATAATTTAGTATTGGCTGGTTTACCAAAGAAACTGCGCGAGGAGATTGCAGGCAAATAATAACCTATGAAGAAATTAATCCTGCTGATCTTTCCGTTATTATTTACCGCGATAGCTGATGCACAACTTACACCTTTTGAACAAAGTAAAGACAAAAATTACACAGCAACATATCAGCAGGTAATTACCTACTACCAAGCTTTGGCCAAACAGCAACCGCAAATGCGCTTGTTTAATTATGGCAGTACAGACATTGGCAAGCCGCTTACGCTGGTTGTACTTTCAAAAGACAAGGTTTTTGATCCTGCTCAGATAAAAAAACAAAATAAGCGGGTGTTACTCATCAATAACGGTATCCATCCCGGCGAGCCGGAGGGTATTGATGCAAGCATGATGCTGGTGCGCGACCTGCTAAAGAAGAACCAGCTTCCAAAAGATGTAGTGTTGTGCGTTATTGCCCTATATAATATTGATGGCAGCATGAACCGCGGAGTTTCACGTGTTAACCAGAACGGCCCACGTTCTTACGGGTTTAGAGGGAACTACCGTAACCTTGACCTTAACCGTGATTTTATAAAGGCCGACAGTCGTAATGCATTGGCGTTTGCACAGATACTTAACACCTGGCAGCCCGAAGTTTTCCTGGATAACCACACCAGCGATGGTGCAGATTACCAGTACGTGATGACGCTTATTGAAACGCAAAAGGATAAACAAAACCCAACTCTTGCGGCTTACACAGATAAGACACTAACGCCCGACCTTTACAAGGGTATGAAAAAAAGCGGTTTTGAGATGATACCTTATGGTGCCGGCGAGCAGGGCCTTCCTGATAGTGGCATTGTAAGCTTTATGGAAACGCCCCGCTTTTCAACAGGCTATGCTGCGCAGCACAATATCATCAGCTACATGACCGAAACGCACATGCTTAAGCCCTTCGATAAGCGCGTATGGGCAACTTATGCCTTTATGCAAAACCTCATTGGTATTTGTCAGCGCGATGCTAAACTGCTTGGCGAAATGAAGAAAAAAGTAGATGCCGAAGTTGCACAGCAAAAAACTTTCGGACTGAACTGGCAGGTTGATGAAAGCAAGATAGATACTATCACTTTTAAGGGCTATGCTGCAGAATATAAAACAAGTGATGTAAGTGGCTTAAAACGCCTTTATTATGACCGCAACAAGCCTTACACTAAAACAGTAAAGTTTTACAACACTTATAAAATTACAGCCACTGTCGATAAGCCCGTTGCCTATATTATACCACAGGCCTGGGCTAAGGTTATTGATCTGTTTAAATTAAATAAAGTAGCCATGAGCAGACTGGCACATGATACCACGCTTGATTTGCAGATGTATTATATTGCCGATTATAAGACCGGCAACCGGCCCTACGAAGGACATTACCTGCACAGCAATGTAAAGCTAAACCCTGTTGATGCTAAAGTAAGGTTTTATGAAGGCGACTATGTGGTTTATGTAAACCAGCCCATTAACCGTTATATTGTAGAAACGCTGGAACCGCAGGGTGTGGACTCTTTTTTTGCATGGAATTTTTTTGATAGCATGCTGGGGCAAAAAGAATATTTTTCTGACTACGTTTTTGAGGATGTAGCCGCCAAAATGCTGAAGGAAGACCCTGCTTTGAGAAAGAAACTTGACGACGCCAAAGCTGCCGACCCTAAACTTGCAGGTAGTGCAGCCGCCCAGCTTAACTGGGTTTACCGAAATTCGCCTTACTTTGAAAAAACATACCTGCGCTACCCTGTAGGCAGGCTTTTACAAACTACCAAACTCGACCTTAGATGATTGAATACTTACAGTACGCCCCGGTAGCGTCTATCATATTTGTTCTCACGCTGGCGACATCGTTATGGGCATTTTCAAACCATAACATTTACGGCAACTTTATCCTTAACCCATACAATGTATCAAGAGGCCATAAGGTATACACCGTTTTAACCAGCGGCCTTATCCATAAGGATTGGAACCACCTGTTCTTTAACATGCTGTCGTACTATTTCTTTGCCTTTCAGTTAGAGGTTTACCTGGGGCATTGGCAGTTTGGGGCGCTGTACATAGTAAGTTTAATATTGAGCGATCTGCCAACTATTCGTAAGCATAAGAACGATATTTGGTACAATAGTTTGGGCGCATCAGGCGCTATCAGTGCGGTGATATTTAGCTTTATACTATTTCAGCCAACAGCAGGTATGAGCATACTGTTTATACCCATAGCTATACCGGCTTGGATATTTGGTATTCTCTACCTGGTATACTGCCACTTTGCATCAAAGCACGCGCGGGATAACATTAACCACGATGCACACTTTTTTGGTGCTATAAGTGGCATCATCATTACCGTTATACTCAACCACAATGTGCTTAATGAATTTTTCAGGAAATTTTAGAGGCTAAGTGAAATACTATCAGCAGCTATTTTGTTGCCATCTTTATCAAACAGGTAGCTCACCGGATGCTCAGGATCTTTGATGATCTCCAGTAACAAAAAGCCCCAGTTCTTCCAGAAATTTTCCAATACCTGGCCGTAGGTTTTATTTTGCCATTCGTCAAAAAGCGGCTTGCTGCTTAAGCCACGTAAGGGCATTTCCTCTATATAGATCTCATCATTGACCGGCAAAATGTTGTATTCGGGCAAGCGGTTGAAAAGGTAGTTAGAGTAAAAAACGCGGGCACTAAATTCTTCAAACTGGATAGGGTGCAGCGTCTCGTCTTTGATCTGTTCGTATATCTTTTTGTGATAGTAATAATTTGAAGCATTGTCCTGCAGGCAAATTACCATCCCAAAATCTTTTATGCGGAGCGCGAATGTTTGGGTATTTATTTCATCCCGGTAACCAAACTCTTCATGATTATTGTTCACCTTAAACAGGAAGATGCTAAAGGGTTTAAAGTCTTCAAAAATGATAGGCAGGTTAATGCTCTGCAGCATCAAATGCAACTGGCTGAATTTTAAAAGAATAGATTGCGACATGCTGAATTCCTCGCCTTGCGAGTGCATTAGCCTGATGCCCGATTGTATCTCGTTAAAGATGATGCCATATAGTAGCTTACCAGCCCATTGGAAAAGTTTCAGTTCATCAAGGGCCTTTACACCTTCGTAACCCTTTTCAAAAACATTGGCAATTTCTTCTTCAAGCGGCTCCAGAAAATCATCGTTTATATGGCTCGAGCAAGGCAGCTTAAGATCTTTGTAGGTAGCAATGTTCTCGTCGAGCATTTTGAACGGCTTGTCTTCCAAAGCGTACTGGCTCATCAGCCACTGCGGGAAAACCTGGATCTTTTCTTCCTCGCTTTTTAGTGCCTCCCCGCTAAGGAAACAGTTTTTATTGCTGAAGTTGAAGCGCTCAAACGGGGCGTAAATTTTTGCCGACATAGCCGCAAAGATAAGCAGTATATGAAAATTAAAATTTTAGCTTTGATATTTGACATGCAGCTTACTTACCAGCCATACGAGCTTCTTCTGAAGCATACTTTTACCATTGCCAAATTCTCGCGCAATTCTACGCCGTTGATGCTGGTAAAGATCAATCACGAAGGGCATACAGGCTATGGCGAAGCATCTATGGTGCCCTATATGGGCGAGAGCCACCAAAGCGCTGCAGAATTTTTAAATAAGGTAGATGTTAACCTGTTCAAATATCCCTTTGATTTTGATGCCATAATTGCGTACCTCGATAACATTGCGCCCGGTAACCCGGCTGTAAAGGCAGCCATAGATATTGCCTTGCATGATCTGGAAGGTAAATTGAAAGGAGTACCCTGCTGGCAATTGTTAGGAAGCGATCCCGCTTTGATGCCGGTTACGAGTTACACCGTTGGTATTGATACCAAAGAGGTGATTATTCAAAAAATACACGAAGCTCCCGAGGCTAAAGTGATCAAAGTAAAGCTTGGGCGTGATACGGACAAGGACCTCATACAAACCATCCGTTCGGTAACCGATAAGCCACTGTATGTAGATGCCAACCAGGGCTGGACAGATCGCAAACAAAGCCTCGACTTTATTTACTGGCTGCAGGAGCAGGGCGTGAAACTGATTGAGCAACCCATGTTAAAAACCGATGTTGACGGCAATGCCTGGATCACCGAGCATAGCCCCATACCAATTATTGGCGATGAAGCGGTGCAACGGTTTGCTGATGTAGATAAGGCTGCCGGTGTTTATCATGGCATCAATATTAAGCTCATGAAATCAGCCGGTATGCATGAGGCAAAACGGATGTTGGATAGAGCTCTCGAGTTAGGCCTAAAGGTATTGATAGGTTGCATGAGCGAAACCAGTTGCGCCACACTTGCCGCTGCTGCCCTTGCCCCCCAATGTGACTGGGCCGATCTTGACGGGCCCTTATTGGTTTCCAATAATCCATATCAAAACCCGGCTTTCAGTCAGGGAAAATGGGAGTTGAGTTATGCGCCCGGCCTTGGGCTAATGCAAATCGACTATTAAAAAATTGTCATTTCGAACGAGCGGTAGCGAGGAGAAATCCTCTGCTTTGTAAGTCGCGCGTAGAAGATTTCTCCTCGTTCCTCGTTCGAAATGACATGAAGAATAAAAGGCCTATAAATTATCCGTTTTAGTTTCTACAGCATCTTGCACGCTTTGCGGCAGTGCCGATAACAGGTTGTAACCGGTTGCCTGCTCAATGGCCCTAACGCTTACACGGTACTGCTTCCAGTCGGTGTTGATGGTATTAATGTTTGGCGTGTTCACGGCGATAACACGGGTTGAGGTAGTAACACGATTAACATCATTATCTCCTGTTGGGATAATTACCGCCACCTTCCAAACATTACTTGGTACGGTTATCTTATCACCATTGATCTTATTGAATGTTCCATTTGAACCTGTACCGCCCATGCCGTAGCTGCCCATGATAACGTACACCTCATTACCTGCCTTCACCTGGTCGCGCAGGTAATTTTCCATATTGGCCCATGTCTGCTGGTTGTTATTTGGTGCCTGAGGTATCATGTTAGTCATCAGGAAAGTTGCAGCATTAGCATTAGCAGAGCTGGTCCTATCTGCCGACGGACAATTATGCCCTCTGTCGAAACCAGAGCTTTGGTAACTATTACTTTCAACGTGATAAAACGTTGATGGCAAACCTATAAAACCCGCAAAATTGTCTGATCGCGGAGCGGTGTTATTGATGGTATTTGCATCAATATGCCAGCTTACCCAATTCGGTGTGCCACGCATAGCGCTATACGATTCTACGTAATAACTCTGATCTATCAGGTAATTATCAGCAACAGTTACAGATGTTTGCGCGTTTGAAGGGTTGCCAAACAATAGGTTGCTGTTATCTCCGGATGCTGGCTGTGCATCGCTGCCTGCGGTTACCCCGCGTTCAGGTGCTGCAGAACCTGTGCCTGCGCCATTATCTCCGTCGCCTGTGCCCGGGTCAGTGCCTATGATAATGCCAGAATCGCCGGTGCCGGTAAATACGATATCATCTATATTGATGCGGGTTGTGCCTGTTTTTTGTATACGGAACCTGACGGGTTTGGTAGTGGTTACCTTAAATGAGTCGGCCACAAGAGTTGTGCTAGTTTCCGATATGTCTGAGCCCACTTGTTTAAATGTAGCACCCCCATCGTCAGAGATCATTAGCTGCCAGGTAGAATTTGCGTCCGTACCATATTTAGCGTGGCTTATTTTTATCTGCTGTAAGTTGCTTATATCAAATTTCATGGTAATATCACCGGTTCTTAGTCTTACTGATTTTGAACCGTTCTTTGCATCAGCCGCAAGGGTACCCAAAAGAGCATCGTTAAAAGTCCACGCGCCGGTGGTTAACTGTACGTCTGCTGCAGCATAGGCTGTTTTAGAGCCGGTCTCAAAATCTTCTGTTACTTTGTATGGTTTAGGAGGCTGCGGTGTTTCGGTACCATTTCCGGGGTTGGTTGGTTGTTGTGTAATGTCTTTTCTACAGCCTGCAACAACCACCAGAACAGATAGATAGACGATGAGTAATTTTCTGAATTTCATATAAATGTATTTTCCAGAGCAAAGCTATGACGGTTTTGTTAATCCTATGTTAAATAACTTTATGCATGGTAAGTTTTACAATTGAAATCAAGCCAAAGTAGCTTAAGCTATTAAGTAATCAATTGTAATAAGCTTTGCGTATTTTTGCAGATCAATCGCTGAAATCATATAAAATATGTTCGAGAACGAAGAGAAAACCAATCTGGAATCATTAGGTGAATTTGGCTTGATCAGCCATCTCACAAAAAATATAAAACTGGTACAAAAAAGTACGGTAAAGGGCATCGGCGATGATGCTGCCGTGCTAAATTACGAAGGCAAACGCACCCTTGTATCTACAGATCTGCTGTTAGAAAACATACATTTTGATCTTGCATATACTCCTCTTAAACATTTGGGGTACAAGGCCATCCAGGTAAACCTGAGCGATATTTACGCCATGAACGGTACGGCCACCCAAGTAACTGTATCCATAGGTATGAGCAGTAAATTCCCGTTAGAAGCAATTGAAGAACTTTACGAAGGCATTTATCTTGCTTGCGGAAACTACAATGTTGACCTGGTTGGGGGCGATACATCCGCATCGCGCCAGGGCTTGGTGATAAGCGTAACGTCTTTAGGCTATGCTGATGAGAACGATGTGGTTTACCGTAACACCGCTGAAACGGGCGACCTGATCTGCGTATCCGGAGATCTTGGAGGGGCTTATATCGGTTTGCAGTTATTAGAGCGTGAAAAATTGGTTTATATGGAGAATCCCAATATTCAGCCTGATCTGGAGGGTAAGGATTATATTGTTGAACGCCAATTGAAACCCGAAGCGCGTAAAGATATCATAGACCTGCTGCAGGAACTTGGTGTTAAACCAACTTCCATGATAGATGTATCAGACGGTTTGGCATCAGAAGTTCTGCATATCTGCAAGCAAAGCAATAAGGGGGCTAAACTGTACGAAGAAAAAATCCCTATCGATCCGATGACGTACGAAACAGCCCGCGAGTTTGGCCTCGATCCAACCGTGTGTGCCTTAAGCGGCGGCGAAGATTATGAGCTGCTCTTTACAGTTAAACAAGCGGACTACGATAAGATAAAGCACAAAATGGATTTCTCTATCATTGGCTACATCACCGAACCTAATGAAGGTTATACATTGATAACCAAATCTGGCAATGTACATGAATTAAAGGCACAGGGATGGAATGCGTTTAAAGCAGGGTAAATCAATCATGTTATTGCGATAGGGTATATTTAAATGCTGCAATCCTCAATTTGCAGATTGCTGCATAAGCTGTGGATTGCAACTTCAAATATTTTCGGGCGAGAAAAGCATGAATTAATCCACCCCGGGCTCTATCAGCCTTGGGTTTACGCTGCCGCTGTTGGCCTGGGTTATTTTATGCAGGTTGTATTTGCGTGGCTTATTTTCCTCGTTAACGGTAACCATGCCGTTCTTGTACCAAAGCTCCAGCAATTCACAAGCATGTTCGCGTTCAATATCGTCTCCGCCGGATAGCTCGTGCAAGTGCGCTATCACTTCATCTGCTGTACCTTCGCCAAGATCAGCTAAGGCATAAGCCAGATTTTCTTTAAGCGAAGCCGCAGTGTCATAATGTGCCGGTACGTGCAGTGGCTGGTGTAATTCTCTAAATTCCTGATCGTTCATAGTTAGGCTTTTTAGAAATTACAACTGAAGAGAATAATTGTTGCCAAGCAGGTTCTAATTTACAATAACCTTAAATTTCAATACTTTTACATCGGGCTTAAAAGATTGCCCGCCGTTATTGCTGATAGAAGCGACGCCATTATTAGAATTCACTTCATCGCTTAAGGCAACACCATAGCAACCCGTTGTGGTATTTGAATTTAAAACGATAGCATAACGATTTCCTTTATGTACCGATAGCGAAGGCTTTAGATAAATGTTCTTCGCAGACCAACCTATGTTCTTAGCATCGACATTGCTTTTATATAGAGGCTTGCCTTGCGGCAGCCCGTTTTCATCAGCAGCGTAAATAGCTATTTCAAGGTTTTGATCCGTGCTTCCGGTTTTAAAAGCAGTAATGCTTAAACGAGATAGTTTACCTGTTTTGCCTGCAACAAAAGATTGTGAACGTTGCAAGTCACCGGCTATATCACATTTTGATAAAAAGTTTTTTGTAGCCGAGCCTGCGGCTGATTGCGGCATAGCCTTAGGCAGGCGGTAAGTTTCATAACATTTTAAAGGATTGATAGAACCGTCTGCCGCGAAAGTTAAGGGAGCCCAGTAGTAATTTGCAAGGGCCTCATTTTTAGCTGCATTATTCCATAGGTCACTTCCATAGAGATATACTGCTTGCGAATTGATCTTTATTGTTGACACAAATGAAGGCTGCCCTCCGCATGAATTGTCGCTGATCCGCTTGCCCTCAGACCATGGGCCCAGCGTAGACATCGCGGTTTTATAAGACGTTCCTGTGCCGGAGCAGTAACCACAGTTTGGGTCAGAGTAAGTTACGTAATACCTGCCATTGCGTTTAAACAAACCCGGCGCTTCCGTTTCGCCACTGGTAACCGCTTTAACATGCTCGCCTGTACCGGTGAGGTAATCTGCGCTTAATTTTTCGATCACGATTGTGCCCTTTGTTCGCCAGTCGGTATAAGCTAAGTATGCTATCCCGTCATCGTCAACAAAGGTATCGTGGTCGCCATTGTTAAGGCCGGCAGCAGGCATATCGCCATTCACGGCAAGTATAGGTTCGGCCACCTCGGTAAAAGGCCCAACCGGCGACCTGGATGTGAACACCCTGTATCCAACTACATTATCATAAACGTTTATCCAAAGCACATAAAGTTTAGTAAGCTTGTTATAAATAACATGTGGCCTAAAGCATCCATAAGTTTTACCATCGCAGCGTGTTTGCCAGATTTTTGTTTTGGCGTCAAACAAGTATCCGCGATCGGTCCAATTGTTCAGGTCTTTCGAGGAGTAAACTTTAAATCCGCAAAACGGGGCTCCTTTGTTGCCCCACTCAAAGCCACAATCGTAACTGGTGCCATATAAATAATAAACACCGTGGAACTGCGCAATTTCACCATCGTGCGCGTCAACAGCGTCTCCGGCTGTGCTGTAACGCACAATCTGCCTTCCTTTGTTGTCAAAGTTCTTTATCTGCGCGCTAACGACGTTTGGGGCTAATAGCAAAAGAGCAATTAAAATGAGAGGAAGTTTTAGGTTGTTACATGCCGTCATAAAACAAAGCTATGGTTACAATTGGAGCCTGCAAGCCAAAAAACAAAAAAAGGGGCCGAAGCCCCTTTCCAGTTAGTTAGTTAGTTTAGTGTATGATAGTTGAGGTTTGAATTCTATAATTCTTCGTCGTGCTGTGAAACGTCCAAACCGGCAAGCTCATCCTCAGGTGTAACACGCAGAGGGCTTATCAGGTCGGTAACTTTTAACAGGATGAATGCACCTATAAAGGCAAATGCAGAAACCGCAACCAGTGCAATAAGGTGTTTTACAAACAATCCGGTTTCACCGTAAAACAAGCCATTCGCACCGGCAGCATTAACGCTTTTTGTAGCAAAAACACCTGTTAACAGCATTCCTACCATGCCACCTACACCGTGGCAAGGGAATACGTCAAGCGTATCATCAATGTTGGTTTTGCTTCTCCAGATCACTACAAGGTTACTTACTACTGCAGCTACAATACCTACTACAAGTGAACTTGATACGGTGATATAACCGGCAGCAGGGGTTACAGCAACTAAACCTACAACTGCGCCAATACAGGCACCCATTGCAGATGGTTTTTTACCTCTCAGGATATCAAAGAAGATCCATGACATTGCTGCAGCTGCTGAGGCTGTTGTAGTAGTAGCCAGGGCTGTTGCCGCTAATTCGCCTGATGCCAACGCAGAACCTGCGTTAAAGCCAAACCAGCCGAACCATAGTAAACCGGTACCTAATATTACGTAGCTGATACGCGCAGGGGTATGCGACTCAGGCACCTCATTACGTTTTTTAAGATAAAGAGCCGAAGCTAAAGCAGCCCAACCTGCAGACATGTGTACAACGGTACCACCGGCAAAGTCAAGCACTCCCATTTTGAAGAAGAAACCATCAGGGTGCCATGTAGCGTGTGCAAGGGGAATGTATACCACCACTATAAATAATGTGATGAAAATAAGATAAGAATTGAAACGGATACGTTCTGCAAATGCGCCAGTGATCAACGCCGGGGTGATAACCGCAAACTTAAGCTGGAACATTGCAAAAAGTATTACCGGTATTGTACCGCCAAGCCAAGCAACGCCCAGGGTATTCTGCATCATGAAAAATGTTTTGGGATTGCCCAAAAAGCCACCGCCAATATCATCACCAAATGCCATGCTGAAACCAAATACTACCCAAATAATAGTAATGAGGCCCATACATACAAAGCTTTGAAGCATGGTTGATATTACGTTCTTTTTACGCACCATACCGCCATAGAAGAAGGCGAGGCCGGGCGTCATTAATAATACCAGCGCGGTTGAGATAAGCATCCATGCTATATCCGCACCGTTGTAAGTGGTAGCAGGCTTTGCTGCAACAGTAGCGCCCGGATAAATCAGGGCAAGCACCACCACGATAACAAGAATGAGAAAGGGTACAATTTTTTTCATTTCGTTAGTTTAAGTGAAAGTTTAGTTAATTGATCAGTTAATTAATAGTTAGTTAGTCAGTAAAATCAGGGTAAAATATTTTTTGGCCACCATATCGGCCTGTATTTACATTTTAAAACGCAATGTGTATTCAATAAAACAATATTTGTCCCTTTCAACAACCAATTCAGGGCTCATATTTCCATAATATTCTCAATGTTTAATTAAAATCAGTTGGAATCTCACTTTAAATAGAAGTATTCTTCTGTTAAACCGTTAGAGCATCAAGAATATTTATTTTTCTTATTGTTTATTTAGCTAAAATAACGACTTTAAAATAATATTGTCAATAAAAAACACTTTTTTTTGAAATTTTATTTCAAAAAATATCACATTTATGAAAATAATAGATTTTTCAGCGGTTTTTAAGCAAGTAAAAGACTACTAAAAACTAATGTTTTAAAAGAAAACAGAAGATTAGGGAAGATTAAATCTGCTGATCGAAGAGATCTAACTGTTCTGAGGAAGTTTTCGTACGGATTTCCGGCGGATAAAAATTAGAAAGCGTTATTCCAAGCAATCTAACGCTGGAATTTTCCAGATCGGTGGCGTCGAGCAAACGTTTTGCAGTATCGGCAATGAAATTGGCATCATTATCACCTTCAGTAAAAGATTGGCTGCGTGTTATTTGTTTAAAATCACTGTATTTTATTTTAAGTGTTACTGTACGGCCTTTTAACTGATACCGCAACAGTCGCTCGTTCACAGTTTTCGCGATCTTCTCCAGTTCAGCGTACATTTCTTCTGCCGTTGTCAGGTCGTAAGGAAAAGTATCTTCGGCCCCAACAGATTTGGTCTCGCGATGCGGCTGCACGGGGCGGTCATCTACGCCTCTAACAATGTCAAAGTAAAAGCCGCCTGCTTTACCAAAACGGCTAACCATATCTTCTTTGCTCAGCGCTTTCAGATCGGCACCTGTAAATAAACCCTGCTTTTTCATTTTATCTGCAGTTACTTTGCCCACACCGTAAAATTTATCAACCGGCAGGTTTTCGATAAATTTTTCGATGGATGATGGTCCTATGAAAGTAAGTCCATCGGGTTTTTTTAGGTCTGATGCTATTTTCGCAACAAATTTATTGACAGATACCCCTGCAGAGGCGGTTAGCTGCAATTCATCTTTTATAGCCTGCTTTATCTGGTGCGCTACCTCAATGGCCGAGCCGATGTTCAGCTTATCTGCGGTAACATCCAGGTAGGCTTCGTCAAGCGAGAGGGGTTCTATCAGATCCGTATACCTGCTAAATATCTCGCGGATCTTTTGCGATACTTCTTTGTATGCAGCAAAGCGAGGCCTTACAAACAGCGCATGCGGACAAAGCTTTAAAGCTTGTTTTGAGGGCATGGCCGATCGTACGCCAAATTTGCGTGCTTCGTAGCTTGCTGTTGCTACCACGCCGCCGCGGCCTTCGGGCAGGCCGCCTACCACAAGCGGTTTACCGCGGTATTCAGGAAAGTCGCGTTGTTCAACAGACGCGTAAAATGCATCCATATCTATATGGATGATCTTGCGTTGTTGTTTCCCATGTTCCTGTGCCATTTAATCAAAGCTATTAATTTAACATACCTTTGCCAAAAGGGTTATTGAGGTATAATATGTCATCACATCACATTGTTCGCGAAAAACAAGAGCCGGCTTTGCTTATAATAAGCCTTGATAATTTTTCGCACGAACTTTTAGGCCAATTATTAGAGTGGAGCCCAACTGTTATTGCTGTTGCTGAGGTTGCCGAACAGCTGGCTATCTATGAAATAAAAGTAGATGTTATTATTAGTAATGAATCCTCACATTTTGCGCAATCAGACGTAAAAATTATACCGCCTGCATCACAAACGCCGGTAGCTGCAGCGTTAACTTATCTTATCAATAATAGCTATCCATCAATTAACGTAATTGCAAGCGATCTCATACTAACTGATTTTGAACCCTACGTCAGCAAGATCAACATTGTATTATATAGTGGTAACCGCAAAATATACCCGGTAACAAACGGCTTTAAAAAATGGAAACCGGGTAACGAAATTGTCGAAATATTATCCATATCTTCAAGTTTGAAAATCAGTGGGTTAAGCTTGCAATCAAGCCGGTCTTATCTCACCAATCATGATGGTTTTTTCAGTTTGGAGTTTGAAGATCCATTTGTTTTTATTTCCGAAGAGATCGAATAAAATATCGGCTTACTTTTTGTGTAAAAATAATTTAAATGGCATTAAACCGTTAGTGCCTTGTTTAGTCAAATAGTAACATTAGCGTAAGGGCGCTGGTGCTTTTATAAATTCAAGATGAGAACAGCATATAAAAAATTATTAACAATAGCCTTAAGCGGAATGATGTTCCTTGGCTTAGGCTTAGACGCAAACGCTCAGCGTGGCGCTCGCGGCGGCGGTGGTGGATTTAGTGGAGGCGGTCGTGGGTCATTTGGCGGCGGCGGTGGTGGCGGCTTCAGTCGTCCTTCTGGCGGTGGCTTTAGCAGGCCATCAATGGGGATGTCTCGCCCGCAAGGTTCTTTTAGCCGTCCTTCAATGGGGGCAGCTCCTAACCGGGGTAGCTTCGGTGGTACCCGCCCACAGATGGGTGGCGCGGTACAAGGCAGAAGCAGCTACGGTTTTAGCAACCGTGGTAATTACGCAGGTCGCCCTTCAATGGGTGTAAATTCACGTGGTTCATACTCACGCGGTTACTACGGTGGCCGTTACGGTTATGGCTATGGCCGTCCTTATGGATACGGCTACCGCAGTAACTATTATGGCCCGCGTTACTTTGGTTATGGTTTTTATAACTACCGCGGTTACTACAATTCTTACTATTTACCACGTATTGGTTTTAGCATAGGTGTACTGCCATTTGGTTATTATCCTTTCTGGTGGAACAATTATCAGTATTATTATGCTGATGGTTTGTACTATCAATATAACGATAACCAATACACAGTGGTAGAGCCACCGGTAGGTGCTGAAGTAAAATCACTACCATCAAAAGCAGAGCCGATCACCATTAACGGCGAGCAGTTCTACGAGTCTAACGGTGTATACTACCGCGCAGTGACTAAAGATGATGGTACAGTAACTTACGAAGTTGCCGGTAAAGATGGCCAACTGGAAACCAGCAATGGTGGCGGTGACCAAGGCGACTACCAAGCTTACCAGGTAGGTGACATTATCACTTCATTACCAGAGGATAGCCGCAAAATAAAAGTAAACGGCGAAAAACTGTGGGTTTCTCCTGATGGTACTTATTTCCAGGAGCAACGCGATGAGAACAATAAAAAGGTTTACAAAGTTGTTGGCCTGTCAACCGAAGAAGATCAGGGTGACGATAACCAACAATAATATTTCTGAACATTAGCTTCATAAAAAGCGGAGGTCTCAATCACCTCCGCTTTTTTGTTTTAGTGCATTTTTAATTAATCGAAACATTTTTAATCGAGGGTATATTCCTATAATATCATTAAAAGAATATACTATGGAAAATCATGATCACACCGCCCTGATAAAAAAGCTGTTAGCTTGCGTTGAAGCTTGCGAAAATTGTGCTACCGCTTGTTTAAATGAGCAGGAAGTAAAACCTATGGTACGCTGCATCAGCCTTGATAGAGATTGTGCCGATATATGTTCACAAGCGGCAAGGCTTTTAGAGCGCCGTTCTGAAATAGCACATCAATACCTGGTACTTTGCGAAGAAATATGCCACATGTGTGCAGAAGAATGTGGTATGCATGACCACGAACATTGCCAGCGTTGCGCTGCTGCTTGCCGCGAGTGTGCCGAGGCCTGCCATGAACACCACCAACCAATAACGCAAGACTAATGAAAGCATTGGTGCTCAACTGCACACTAAAAAGATCACCGGAGGTTTCTAACACCGAGGCTTTGGCCAACGAAGTTGTTGCCGAAATGCAACGCCTGGGCGTGAGTACAAAAATCATTCGCGTAGCAGATCATAACATTGCCGTCGGTACAAAATCAGACATGGGTGAGGGCGATGGGTGGCCTGTTATTCTTAAAGAATTGCTGGATTCGGAGATATTGATATTTGCTACGCCAACATGGGTAGGCACCATGTCGAGCATGGCGCTTAAGGTGCTTGAGCGTATGAACGGACTTTACCCCGCCAAGGACGAGCAGGGCCGGCCGGTAACCTTTAACAAAGTAGCCGGCTTTGTAGTAACCGGAGAAGAAGATGGTGCAAGGCATGTGGTAACAGAAATTGCCGGGGCATTGATGGATGTTGGTTTTACCATTGCGCCGCAATCATACACTTATTGGAACAATGGCCCCGGCCCAGGTGGCAAATACCTGGAAAGTGATTACCGCAAAGATTGGTCGATAGAGGTCGCTAAAGCTGCTGCCAACAATATTGTTGCAGTTGCAAAGGCTTTGCAGGTAACCCCTATGCCGGGCATGGCTGATAATGCCCTTTGATATTATTACCTTTGCCGCATGATTGACGTTGTATTAAAGAAAGGCAAAGAGAAAGCTGTTTTACAAAGGCACCCATGGGTATTTTCGGGTGCTATTGAGCATGTAAAAGGCAAACCCGTTAACGGCGAAGTGATCCGTTTGCTTGATGGGAAAAAAGCTTTTCTTGCTTACGGTTTTTATAACGATCAATCGCGTGTGGCTGTTCGTTTGCTGGAGTGGGATGAGAATGTAGATATTAACGATGAATGGTTTCGCCAGAAAGTAAGAATGGCCGTTGCAGGTCGTGCTGATGTTTTGTCAGATGGGCAAACAGATACTTGCCGATTGATCTTCAGCGAATCTGATTACCTACCTGGTCTTATTGTTGATAAATACGCCGACAATCTGGCTGTGCAGGTGCTTACCTCAGGCATCCAGAATGTGATGCCGGTAATTATAGATGAACTAAACAATCTTTTAAAGCCAACCAGTATTTTTGATAAGAGCGACGCTACATCCCGTGCACATGAAGGTTTGGAAACTTCAAACGTTTTATTAGCGGGCACCAATCCACCGGAGCTGGTGATGGTGAAAGAGAACGGCATTACCTATGGAATTAACATCGCCGAAGGCCAAAAATCCGGCTTCTACTGCGACCAGCGCGACAACCGGCGTATATTGGCACACTATGCTAAAGGCAAAAACGTGTTAGATTGCTTTTGCTATACCGGCGGCTTTAGCTTGAATGCATTCTATAATGGTGCTGCGTCGGTTACCAGTGTGGATAGTTCCGCATTGGCGATAGAGACGCTGCAGGAAAACATCCGCCTAAATAAATTTGAGAGCGAAAAGCACACCGCAATTAAATCTGATGTGAACGCGCAATTGCGCAAGTTCAGGGACGAGGAAGCAAAATTTGATATCATCGTGCTCGATCCACCTAAATATGCGCCATCACGCTCCGCGCTTGACAGGGCATCACGGGCTTATAAAGATCTTAACCGCATCGGCATTCAATTACTAAACAGTGGCGGTTTACTTGCCACTTTCTCCTGCTCGGGCGCTATGGATATGGAAACCTTTAAACAAGTGCTTGCCTGGGCTGCGTTAGATGCAGGTAAGCAAGTACAATTTATCTACCAGTTTAACCAGCCTGAAGACCACCCTGTAAGGGCATCATTCCCGGAGGGTGAATACCTTAAAGGCCTGCTTTGCCGCGTTTGGTAATTATTTAGTTGCTGGTTTTTTAAGCTTGCTACCTTTTGCGTTTTTCGATTTCATCTTCAGGTTCAGCATCTCTACTAATACGGAGAACGCCATGGCAAAATAGATATAACCTTTAGGGATGTGTTGTTCAAATGCTTCGGCTAAAAGCGAAACGCCTATCAGCAATAGGAATGATAAGGCCAGCATTTTTACCGTTGGGTGCTTATTTACAAAGTTGGCAACCCCGGCAGATGACCACATCATAATGCCAACAGCAATAACCACTGCAGCTACCATTATCTCTATGTGCTGCGCCATACCAACAGCAGTAATTACAGAATCGAGGGAGAAAACGATATCCAGCAGCATGATCTGCACAATTGTTCCCCAAAAAGAATGGGCTTTAACATTATCTCCGCTCTCTTCATCGCCCTCAATTTTATGATGGATCTCGGCTGTGCTTTTATAAATAAGGAATAAACCACCTACTATAAGGATTAAGTCTCTTCCCGAAATAGCGAGTTTTTCTACCCATTCTGCATTGGTTATGCCCACTATGCCTGATAGGTTAAATAATGGTGCAGTAAGTTTCATTACCCAACTTATACCAAAGAGTAACAACACACGGGTTATCATGGCCATGGCCAAACCCAGCCTGCGCCCTTTATTTTGTTGTTCTTTAGGAAGCTTATCGGCCAGGATAGATATAAATATCACGTTATCTATACCCAGTACAATTTCCAGAAATGTGAGCGTAACAAGAGAGATCCAGGCCTCCGGGTCGGTAAATATTTCCATGCAGATGTTTATTGTTGCTACTAAAATAGAAAAACCCCTGCCTTTGTTGGCAAGGGTGTGATATTTTTCTATTAAAGGATGTCATTGTGAGCGAAGCGCGGCAATCTCCTTGCGTTTAGTTTACGTAGGCGACGAGGTTGCCACGTCGTTCCTCCTCGTAATGGCACGTTAGGTTAACCTAAATTTACTTAAACTGTATCTCCGCAAATCTTGCGTTTACCACTACATTGGGGCCGCTGTTATTTTTACCTACATAGCCTTTGTAGGTTTTGGTTTGCGACCAGCCTTTATCTTCGTCTGACGGCGTTTTGGTGATAATTTTTACTTTATCATCGTCAAAGTTAAAGCTGCCTAATCTGGTAGTCACATCAAAATTAAAGTTAAGGGCTTGGGCAAAATCGAGATTGATTTTTGTGTTTGATGCATTGATGTTCAGGTTTTTCATCGTTTTATCAATAGCGCCAATGCTTAAGCCATCACCAAATTTTACGCTGATATCTGCAGATGTTTTTAATTTATCAATGCTTACATCAGAAAAGCTAAATGATGCTGCACTATTATCGATCGTACCTGCCTTAAACTTGCTGAACTCTACCTTCAAACGCTCTCCGTTATAAAAGGCAATAGTTGAAGGATTGTCCTGTGAAAATTTAATGGATACATCATTTTGGGCATTGGTAAGTTGTTGGGCTATCAATGAGCCAAATTGAACTTTTAAAGTAGCCTTTCCGCTTAGATTTGGTAAGGTTACCGAGCCAAACTTGTTATCAATATCCAGGGCGTTTCCTGCAGGCATGTATATCACATAATCTATGTTCATGGTTTGCCTGGTATTGTTTCTGCCTTCTTTGTTGCTCCATGTTTTGGTACGAAATGATACTACTGATCCATTCTTGCTATCGATGATCGAAGTCCCGTCGGCCATCTCATCAACCAGGCTTGCATCTTCTGATGCGAATTTCATTGATACGTCAACCTTAAATTCGTTCTTGTTCCAGGTGTTAACTTTAATTTTACCAAAACGATTGCTGATCTGCAGGATATCGTTTGCATCTGCTGGGTAGTTTTTGCTGTATACCTTTGTTTTTTCTTTGATCTCGCCGCTGGCTACTTTTTGGCGGTATTCCTCATCGGATAAATTACTGCCATTAAAATCGAGGTTTCCCTGCGGAATAAGATCGTTAAAGCTGCCTGAAAAATCTTTTCCGAAATCCTTAAAATCAGCTTTAAACTTCCTGCTAAAGTTTTTCATGGAAAGGCTCATCTTCCTTGTTTGATCGGTAGATAGCTTTGCCATTTTTTTGCTCAGGTCGGCCAATTTTGCATCAAGCTTTGCCATGTTTTTGTTGAAACCTTCAGTGTCGAAGTTTTTGTCCAGCTTATAATTTTCTGGCGGAAGCGGTGGCAATGGTGGGCTTATTTGTGCAAGCACGCCGGAACCTGCAGCCAATACAACAATGATTGCTATAAAGGCTATATTAAATACTTTTTTCATGTTGTTCGTTCTTACTGTCGTTAAACTGTTGAATTACACTTAGCTGCTGGTTAAGCACTTCCGTTTGTATTTGCAAGTTCCGGATCATTGCACGTAACACACGTTCCTGGTTGGGTGATGTTGCTAACTCAGCATTTAATTTTTTATAGATGGATTGCATCCTCGTGATCTCGCCGTTGAACTCCTGGTATAGCTGAGGGTCAAACTTGGCGATCTGCTTTAACTCGTTTTTCTGTGTTTCAATAACCGATACCAGGTGTACCTGCTGTTTGGCATAAGATGGATTGATGTCTGCAAGATCAACACCGTTGTTATTGGTTTTTAAGGTTTTAAGATACACCGCAAAGCCTAAGCCCATTACTACGATAACCGATGCCGCAACTTTTAGCACAAAGCTTAACGAAAAGGTTTTTGCTTCCTTTTTTATAGGTAGCTGCGCCTGCTGCTCGTCAAAAGTGTCAAGCTCCTTGGCAATGTTTGCCCATATATCGGCACGTGGTTCCAGGTCGTCAAATTGTTCCCGGTTCTGGCTAATAAAATCTTCCAAACGCTTGCTCATCTCGTTATTCCTTTCTTCATCAATATCTCGCTCAGTTTTCGCTTTGCTCTCAAAAACTGCGTGCGGGATGTGTTTTCGCTAATGTTTAAAATTTGACCTATTTCTTCGTGGTCGTATCCTTCTAACAGGTATAAGGATAGCACTACTCTATAGCCTTCAGGTAATTCCTTCATGGCTTCTTTTATTTGCGCTACCTGGTATTGTACATCCTCGTCATCCCATGGTTCTTCGTCAGGCACATTATCCAGGTGGCCGTCTTCTATTTCCACGAGCTCTAACCGCCGTTTGCGCAAAAGGTTGATAGAGCGGTTCACTACGATCTGTTTAAGCCAAAGGCCAAAAGTGGTATCCTGCCTAAAGTCCTTCAGCTTGTTAAAAGCATCCGTGAAAGATTCCTGCAGCACATCTTCGGCCTCGCCAATATTGCCTGTAATTCTAAAGGCAACGTTCAGCATTGCTTTAGCATACAGGCGGTAAAGCTCATAGCAGGCTTTTTTATTGCCCTGCTTGCACTCAACCACCAGATTGTAATGTTTATCTACGTATACGGCTTCCAAAATTGTTGACAGGTTTCAGATTAAATGACGCAGGGCATTCAACAACGTTGCACGGAGGGTGAAAAAAAGTGTTGGGATCTGAATTTACAGAATTTTAAAATGGAGAAAATGCCTGTAAAATCTCTTTAATCCAGCAAATGCTATGTGGCGAGAAAATTCTCTAATGTTGCAAATTCTGATTCAGATAACTATCTATCGCCGCCACCGCTCTCTCATACCGCTCGGGCCCGGTGCCTGATATTACGGTGTAATTGGCGTTAAGGGCTTTAAGCTCCTGATGCCAAACGCTCATAAAATGTTCGCGCATATCAGGAAAATCTCGCAATGGGTCATCTTCCCAGGCAAGGTCAATATTTAAAAGGAGGTAAAGATCATACGGATGTTTAGGCAGCTCATCCAGAACTTCCTGAGGAGATGAACCAAACATCTGGTCGCTCCATATTTTTACCGTTATAAAAGTGGTATCGCAGATGAGCAATTTGTTGGCCTGCGGTTCCAATTTTTCTTCAAGCGCAAGCTGCCCGTAAAACATGTTGATCTCATCCTGCCAGGTTGGTGGCTCGGTCAGCTTTTCGCAGTAGCCACGGGCATACTCAGGCACCCAAACGGTTTGGTAATGCTTAGCCAAAAAGGCCGACATGGTTGATTTACCTGTCGACTCCGGACCTACTACTGCTATTTTGATGATGTTTGATGTCATTAGTCTTAATTCTGAGGTTGCTGTTGCTGATATTCCCGTTTCCAATCACGGTATCCTAAAGCGGCAATTATCAATAAAATAAAAAACAAGATAGACGTAGCTTGTAAATCTTTTTTGAAATAGATAATCGTATAAATGATATCGACAAAAACCCATAGCAACCAGTTCTGAAGCACTTTACGGGTTAAGAAAAATTGAGCTACAAAGCTACAGCAAGTGCAAAAGCTATCAAGATAAGGATATACTGGTGGGCGATAATTTAGCTTTTGTGTAAAAGTGATAAGTGTAAACCCTAAAACAGGAGTAAAAACAGCAATAAATAATAGTGCATAAAGTGTTTGTCGCTTGCTTATTGAAACTATCGGTGCTTTATTCTCCGTAATCGTATTACGACTCCAATGATACCAGCCATACATGCTTATCACGCATAGGTAAACGTTTTGAAGCATATCTGCGTAAAATGCGGCCTGTTGATAAACATAGATGTACAAAGCCGTGCTTAGGATAGCAATTGGCCAGTTTAGGATATGGTTTTTGGCAGCCAAATAAACGCATACAAGAGATGTAATGGCTGCCGTTAACTCTTGCCATGTTTGATGCTGCCACCATACCTGCAATGCATGTAAAATTTGCATGCGTAAATATAGAAGGATAGTTGGTTAGTTTGCAGTTACCATTGGGCGGTTTGCAGCACAAGCTTAGAATTTTCTACTGCAACCCGCATACCGCCAACCGCAGACTGTCTAATAAGGCAACTCCTCGCACATAAAGCCGGCTACGTGCAGGGCATGGCTAATGGTTTGCGGTTCCAATCCGTAACTCACTACCCGTAATATGTTATCGCAGTCCTCCAGGTCAAAATTGTATTGCTTAATATCTTTCATGGCCGAAAGCATCAATTGTACCCTGCCTGCATCCTGCTGGCTGGCTACACTTGTTTTAAATATCAGTACATCCATGGTGTTTTATGTTTTATAGAGGCATATATTTTCAAAAAGTCATGCTGTCTGTCATCTGGCGGGCAGCATGACTTTTTGGGATCTACTCTGCTTTTTGCTCGTAGGCAGGCTGTGTAACCGGGTCTTTGAAATCCTTCATCCAGTCGCCGCGGCGTTTGCCCCATCGGCAACGGTCTTGCCATTGCTCTTTAAAGCGGGCGCGCTCTTCCGGGCTCATGTTCCTGAATTTTTCTTCCATCATGCGTTTTTTACGCATCCATGGCGCACCGCCACCCCGCGGGCCTCCAAAACCAAATAATATCTTACTCAGTACAAAAATGCCCATGGCCTGCCAGTAATTTATTGGGCCAACGTGTAGTATATCTGGCAATAAACCGTTCCACAGTGACATTACTGCCAGGCTTACCAGAGCCAGTATCCCGGCGAAGCAAAACGGCATCAGTATGAATTTTAATTTTCTGTTCATGATTCTCTTTATGTCTTTAATATTCTGTTATCTCTTTGTACAATTGTTTTAACCTGCTACGCAGGTGCAGTACCGCATAGCGTTTGCGCGATACCAGGGTGTTCACATTCTCACCTGTGCGTTTGGCAATTTCTTCATACGGAATATCATCAAGCTCGTGCCATACAAAAACCTGGCGCTGGTTCTCAGGCAGCTCATCAAGAGCGGCAAAAAGTTGTTCCCAAAAAAGGTTGCGGATGTATTCGGTCTCGGGAGTTGTGGCCTCCTGCATAAGTATCCCGGCAAAGTCGGGGTCATCACCATCTTCATCACCGGCAGGCGAAAGATCATCTAACAAGCTTTCTTTATGTTTTTTATGCTTATCAAGTATCTTGTTGCGTGCTACGCGATAAAGCCATGCACCGGTCTGTTCAATTGTACTGGTATCAACCACATTGCTGAACTGGTACCAAACATCCTGCAGAATGTCTTCGGCATCGGCATCGTTCTTTACCCGCTTGCGGATAAAACCCAACAAGCTTTTACCATACGATGCTATTGTTTGTATGATGTGGCTGTTTTTATCCTGGGGCATTGCTACGATTTCCAACTTTGTAGGTTTTATAAAGGTAATGACGACCGTGCTTTTAGAACCTTTTAAAGTTTTTTAATTTTTTTGAGAGAAGGGTGGAGCGCGTTGTTAGAGCAGGGACAATCCGGTTTGATATAAATAGATCTTTTCGTCAAGCATTGAATTCATTATTCACTGTTAGAGCCCTTTTTGACAAATTAGTTCCCGCTCTCGCACCGATATCCCGCTCCACAAAAAAACCAACGGTAACCTTACCTGTTATAAACTTATGGCTGATAAAAAAACATTGATATTAGGCGCCACACCAGACCCGAGCCGATATGCTTACCTGGCCGCCAATAGGCTGGTTAGTCACGGGCATAGTATTGTTAACGTGGGTATTAAAACCGGTGAGGTAGCGGGCGTAAAGATCGAGAAGCCTGAAACTATCCATACAGATATAGATACCATCACACTTTATGTAGGGCCGCAGAACCAGCCGCCTTTGTATGATTACATAATCAAAACCAAACCCAAGCGGATCATCTTTAATCCCGGTACGGAAAATTCTGAACTCCGCCGAATGGCAAACGAAAACGGTATTGACACAGATTACGCATGTACATTGGTGTTGCTATCGGTAGGGCAGTATTAATGATGGCTGAAATGGCGTCAGGTTATCATATTATTAAATGACATTTCATTAGAACAAAAAGTAATATCTGCGCTTATATTTGCTACATCACGATATAGTTTAACCATTAAATTTTAATATTATGGCATTTACCCTTCCAGCGTTACCTTACGCTACTGACGCCCTTGAACCACACATTGATAAAGCTACTATGGAAATTCACCATGGTAAACACCACCAGGCATATGTTACCAACCTAAACAAAGCTTTAGAAGGTAAGCCTGAGGCTGATGGCAAAATTGAAGATATCATCAAAAATATATCAAAATACCCTGCTGCTGTACGCAACAATGGTGGTGGTCATTACAATCACTCTCTGTTTTGGACTTTGCTTTCACCAAGCGGCGGCGGCGAACCTACAGGCCCGTTAGCTGATGCTATTAAAAGCACTTTTGGCTCATTTGCTGATTTTAAAACCAAAGTATCTGAAGCAGGCGCAACCCGTTTTGGTTCTGGCTGGGCATGGTTAATTGTTGGTGCCGATAAAAAATTGGCGGTTACTTCAACTCCTAACCAAGATAACCCGTTGATGGATATTGCTGAAGTAAAAGGTACGCCTATACTGGGTATCGACGTTTGGGAACACGCTTACTACCTTAAATACCAAAACCGTCGCCCTGATTATTTAGCAGCGATCTGGAACGTGATCAACTGGAACCACGTTTCTGAGTTATACGCTAAAGCGATAGCATAAGGCGTCATCCAAGCCTTCTCTTAAGGAGAAGGCTTAAGAAATATGAAGCGGCAGGTAAACAATCTGCCGCTTTTTTATTTAGTAATATTACATACATAAGCCTCACCTAAATCCTCTTCAAAGGAGAGGACTTGGAGAAAAGAGTCTTTTAGAACCCTCTCCTTTGGAGAGGGTAGGGTGAGGCCAAAATAATTAAACATTATTCCATGAAAGCCGTAGTACTCGAATCAGCAGAAAACCCGATAATAGTTAAAGAAGTTTCCAAACCATCACCCGGCGCAGGGGAGGTATTGGTGCAGATAAAAGCAGCTGCATTAAATCGCAGAGATTTTTGGATTACGCAGGGTAAATATGCGGGGATAAAATATCCGACCATCCTGGGTGCCGACGGCTCAGGCATAGTTACTGAAGCCGGCGAAGGTGGGGCCGATTGGATGGGCAAAGAAGTGATCATCAACCCATCTCATAACTGGGGTGAACATGCCGAGTTCCAGGGAAAGGATTTTAAGATACTGGGGCTGCCTGATGATGGTACCATGGCCGAATACGTTTTGGTAAAGGCGGAATATCTTTACCCGAAACCGACGCATTTGGACTGGGAGCAGGCGGCAGCCATACCTTTGGCCAGTTTAACCGCTTACCGTGCATTGTTTACCAAAGCGCATTTAAAAAAGGGCGATAAGGTTTTGATAGTTGGCGTTGGCGCGGGTACGGGTACTTTCCTGTTGCAATGGGCTGTGGCTGCAGGCGCACAGGTTTTTGTAACATCCGGCAGTGGTGATAAATTAGACCGGGCCAAACAGCTTGGGGCATCGGCAGGCGTAAATTATAAGGCACAAGATTGGGCGCAGGAGTTAAAACATCTTGCAGGCGGCTTTGACATTGTGGTTGATAGCGCTTTGGGCCCTGATTTTGCCAAAATACCCGATGTTTGCAATCCGGGCGCCCGGATCGTTTTCTTCGGCGGTACGGCAGGTAACATCCCTGAAATAAATGCGCGACCGTTATTCTGGAAACAGATCCAGATCCTGGGTACAACTATGGGTACGCAGGAAGAATTTAAAGCGATGCTTGCATTTGTTAACGAGCACAACATTGTGCCTGTAGTAGATGAGATTTATCCCCTTGCCGATGCAAAAGCGGCCTTTGAAAAAATGGGTGCATCAAAACAGTTTGGTAAGATAGTGCTGAAGATATCCTGACAGCACGCAGAAACCTTGGGAGTTATCAACATTTCTGAACATTAATAGCATTTTAATATTTTACGTGCTATATAATTTCTAATTTTCGCCTTTGGTTTTGTGATTGATTTTTTACCTATGAGACAAGTGTGTTCTACTGTCATTTCCTTTGCTTTTTCTTTGATTTCCTTATCTGCGTGCCATTCAAACCCGGGCCATAATAAACCCGGCGAGGCCGACAATGGAAAGCCATTTAATCCCACCGAGATACTTAAGTATAACCCGAAAGACGGTGATAAAAAGATAGCGGAGTTTATGGAGCACCTTCACAGGGTAAGCGGCTTCAACGGCAATGTGCTTGTTGCCAAAAAAGGTAAAATAATTTATGAAGGTTCTTATGGCTGGGCCAACCATTTAACCCGCGATAGCTTAAAACTTAGCTCTCAGTTTGAGCTTGCATCGGTTAGTAAAACAATGACCGGCACCGCCATTATGCAGTTGTGGGAACGCGGAAAAATAAAGCTTGACCAGGATGTGCGCGACTTTTTCCCTGATTTTCCTTATGAAGGTGTAACCATTCGCCTGTTACTCACACACCGCAGCGGTATGATGAACTACGTGTATTTTGTAGACAACATTTATCGCACACAACACCTAAACCAAAAGAAAGGCTTAACCAACCAGGAAGCTATGGCAATGATAGCCAAATACAAACCGGCCCGTTTTAATAAACCAAACGCCAGTTTCCTGTACAACAACAGCAACTTTATGGTGCTGGGTGCCATTATTGAAAAGGTAAGCGGCCAAACCTACGCCGATTATATGAAAGAGAACATCTTTAAACCAGCTGGTATGACACACACAGCCGTTTACTCAAAGGCGGTTTATGATAAGATACCTGTTGATGTTGTTGGTCATGATCGTAATAGCTGGAGATATTCTGTAGCGCAAAATTTCTTAGACGGCCCGGTGGGCGATAAAGGTATTTACAGTACTGTGGGTGACCTTTTTGTGTTCGACCAGGCGCTTAAGGCGGGCAAACTGATAAAACCTGCTACGCAAGATTCTGCTTATACCGCCCATAACCCTATGATACGTGGCCACTTTAGTTACGGCTATGGATGGCGGATATTTGAATCGCCGGGGCAAAAGGTGGTTTACCACACCGGCTGGTGGCATGGTTTCAGGCATATTTATCTGCGCGATCTTAAAAACGATGTTACCATTGTTTTGTTAGGTAATATGGTAAACGGCAGCTTGCTGCACCTGGATGATCTGTTTAAAATGACAGGCATGCCTATTGTACGCAAAGGGGCCTACAACGGTGCCGGAGATACGGCGGAGGATTAAAGCTCGCCCCCCAGCCCCCTAAAGGGGGAGTAGGATTAAAATGGATAAGACAATTAACTCAAAATATTAACTTTTATTTCCCCTTTAGGGGAATAGGGGGCAAACATTATGTTCGATAAATTAATGGAAGCCCAGCAAAAGGCTGGCGAAGTAAAGAAAAGATTAGATGCCATTACAGTTACCGGTACTGCAGAAGGTGGCAAGATAACCGTTCAGGCAAACGGTAACAAGGTTGTTAGATCAATTGCTATTGATGAGGAATTTTTGAAAGAAGCCGGTAAAGAGGAGCTTGAAGAACTACTTGTAGTTGCTGTGAACAAAGCCTTAGAACAAGCTGAGAATGTTAGCCAGAGTGAAATGGCTGCCATGACCAGTGCAATGTTAGGCGGGATGGGTGGCCTCGGTAATCTTTTTGGCAAATAAGTTGCAGTACATCTTTTAAAACAATACTATGAAACTTACATATTATGGTCAGTCTACACTGGAGATAGTTGTTGACGGTAAGACCTTGTTATTTGATCCGTTCATAACCGGCAACCCCTTAGCAAAAGATGTTGACGTTAATACACTAAAACCAGATTTTATCCTGGTATCGCACGGCCATGGCGACCATGTTGGTGACCTGGTTGATATTGCCAAACGCACAGGTGCAAAAGTTATTTGCATTGCAGAAATTGCTAACTGGTTGGGCAACCAGGGTGTTGAAAATGTACACGGCATGAATATTGGCGGTGCTTTTAACTTTGATTTCGGTCGCGTTAAAATGGTAAACGCCATTCACTCAAGCGCACTGCCCGATGGCTCAAATGGTGGCAACCCTGCAGGTTTTGTGGTCTACGGCGGAAGCAAAACCGTCTATTTTGCAGGTGACACAGCCCTAACTTACGACATGAAGTTACTGGAAGATGAAAACATCGACTGGGCGCTGTTGCCAATTGGCGATAACTACACCATGGGTGCCGATGATGCAATTAAGGCTGCAGCATTTGTTAACTGTAAAAACATTGTAGGTATACACTATGATTCGTTCCCGGTTATCAAGATCAACAAAGATGAAGTAGCCGAGAAATTCCTTAAAGCAGGCTTAAATCTTAAGCTGCCTGCAATTGGCGAAAGTATAGAGTTGTAATTAAAACAATCTCCAAACAGAAATGGCCCCGAAGTTTTTTGGGGCCATTTCTGTTTGAATAAGATAGTTCACAAAGTTAAAGATTACATTTTCGTGGTGTCTTTCTTCATTTTAGAGGAATCGGTCCACATTTTTTTGCTTTTCTTCATCTTCTTTTTGTGCTCTTTTTTCATCTTGGTTGTGTCTTGCTGGGTTTGCATTGGCGCTGCAAAAGCGTTAATACTTCCAAACGAAATAGCAGCAATGGCGATGGTTGCAATTGTCTTTTTCATGGTTAGTTAATTTAAGTTTTTAAGTTTCTCTACTTGTACTACAAATTAACCAGCATTTAGTGTTCTGTCTTATTAATTAAATTTATGTTAAATTACTGTGCCATTTGGTATAACAGCACGCTTCTTTATAATAACTATCCCGTCTACAACAGTATACGTTGGGTAATCGCCATCTGGTAGCTTGCTGCCGCAATTAATGGTCACGTTGTCGCCTATGTAGGTATTTTTATCTATGATGGCATTTTTTATACAGCACCTGTCGCCAATACCCATTGCCGGCGTACCATTTTGTTTGGATAGTTCTATCTCATCAAGGTTTTGATAGCTGTCGCTACCCATCACATAACAATTCTCTATCTGCGAATTAAAGCCTATACGGGTACGGATACCTATTATAGAACGTTTAACCAGGCTTGCGTTAATGATACAACCATCGGCAATAATAGATTTTTCCATAGTGGTGCCCGATATTTTAGTTGGCGGCAACATACGTGCACGGGTAAATATCTGGTTGCTGTTAAACAGGTTAAACTGCGGAATATCATCAGTAAGGCCAAGGTTGGCATCAAAGAAAGATGGTATGGTACCAATATCTGTCCAGTAACCTTCGTATTGGTAGCTTACTACTTTATGCCCTACTATAGACTGCGGGATGATCTCTTTACCAAAGTCAGTTTCTTCTGTGCTTTCTAACAGTTCGTATAAAAGCTTTTTATTAAAGATGTAGATACCCATTGATGCAAGGTATAAACGCCCTTGCGCCTTCATCTCATCACTCACTTCTGATACAAGGTCTTCAAAATCTGTTTTAGGCTTTTCAACAAAAGAAGTGATCAGGCTGTTCTCATCCGTTTTTAAGATACCAAAGCCGGGAACATCATTGGCGTGTACCGGGATAGTTGCAATAGAGATGTCTGCTTCCTTTTCGATATGCTGCTGTATCATTTCATGGAAATCCATCTGATACAACTGGTCGCCTGATAGGATCAGCACATACTCAAAATCGTGTACGTTAAGGTGGTGAAGGCTTTGCCTAACCGCATCTGCCGTACCCTGGAACCAATGCCCGCTTGTTGGCGTTTGCTCGGCCGCCAAAATATCAACAAAAGCCTTACTGAAAGTGCTAAAGTGATAGGTGTTTTTGATGTGCTTATTTAGCGATGCCGAGTTAAACTGCGTTAGCACGAATATCCTGTCAATACCCGAGTGCAGGCAGTTAGAGATAGGAATATCCACCAAACGATATTTACCGGCAATGGGTACAGCGGGTTTAGAACGGGTTTGGGTTAGAGGTGCTAAGCGGCTGCCCTGCCCGCCTCCAAGTACAATACTGATTACTTTCGATGTCATATCTTAAGAAATTAAACTTTGGTACAGATCTGTGTATTCTTTTGCCGAACGTCCCCACGAAAAATCCAATGCCATCATCCGCTTACGCAGTGTTTGCAATTTACGGCTATCTTTATATAAATCTATTGCCCGGTTTATTGATGAGCAGATGTCATCTACGCTTACCTGGTCAAAACGTATGCCGTAACCGCCCTCATCGCCAAAATCTATAACGGTATCGCGCAAGCCCCCGGTGCTGCGCACCATTGGTAACGTGCCGTAACGCATTGCATACATTTGGTTTAAGCCGCAGGGCTCTACACGAGATGGCATCAGTAAAAAATCTGAACCTGCATATACCAGGTGCGCCAGTGATTCATCATAACCAATGAAAATTGCACACTGTGCCGGATAGGTTTCCTTTAATTGCTTCAAACCCTCCTCGGTTTCTGCATCGCCGGTACCTAAAACTAAAAAGTTAACTGTATCGCCGTGTTCTTCAATACTTCTTTCAATAGCGGCCGGTAAAAGGTCTGAGCCTTTTTCATCAACCAAACGGCCTATAAAAGCTACCAAAGGTTTCGCTTTGTCAATTTCAAAACGCTGGCACAAAGCGGCTTTATTAGCGGCTTTACCCTTAGTAACCGTAGTTGCATTATAATGTGAAGGCAGCATTGGATCAGTAGCAGGGTTCCAAACTTCGGTATCTATACCGTTTAATATGCCTACACCTTTTTGCCCTTCTATATAAAATAAATACTCCAGCCCATTGCTGCTTTTGGTAAGCTCGTATAAATAACTTGGGGAAACAGTGGTATACTTCCAGCAGCATTTAACGGCTGATGCCAGCGGATTGATACCGCCAGCCCATTCAAGCAGGCCGGTCTTATAAAAGTCAACTTCGGGTAAAAGCTCCAATCTATCCCAGCCAAAAGCGCCATGGTACTGTCCGTTATGGATAGTGAACACTGTAGGGATATGGGCCAGGCTTGTGTATAACGCCGAATGGTACATCATAAACGGTATTAACCCTGAATGATGATCATGGCAATGTACTATATCAGGCTTTTGGCCGCTCCAGTTTATCCAATCTAAAAAGCAAAGCTGAAAGGCCAGGAACTGGTCGCGCTCGTCGGGGTAGCTGTAAACATTCTCCCGGTCTAACAATCCCGGTATTTTTATCAGGTATAGTTCAAAACCAAGTTTATCGCTTTGTTCTTTTAAAATCTCAAAATAGATCCGGCGTGTGCCAAGTAACGATGTTCCCTGAAAAACAATATCAAACTGGCTTTCGTGCACAAATTTGCGATTGTAAAAAGGCATCACAACTGCCGCCTGCAAACCTGCCTGGTTCTGGTGCTTTGGCAGCGCACCAACAACATCGGCAAGGCCGCCAACTTTGGCAACAGGATAACACTCGGCACTTAAATGGAATATTCTCATTTGGGTGGATATAGGGGTTAAGGTACTAAACATTTCCCCAAATGAACAAACAGATAATCTTAAAAATAAGTTTAAAATTCTGCTATAATTTAATCAAAAGTAGCTCTTGTTTGCCATTTATGTAGATTGGCTGTTACAGTTGGAAAGGTAAGATATAGCGCTTTGCAACCTTGTTGAAAAGCGAACAATAAATTCGAAAGGAAAGTTGATAGAAGGATTATAACTACCCCCGGAAAGACAGTGTAAATGTTGCGCCTTTGCTCGGCTGGCTATCCAGGGTAATGCTGCCACCTAAACTGGTAATGTGGCTATGAACCAAATACAAGCCTATGCCCTTACTGTCATCGTTTTGATGAAACTGCTGGTTAAGCCCAAACAGCTTACTTCCAATGGCAGGAAGATCAAACCCGATACCGTTGTCTTCAAATAACAACTGTTTAACGCCATTCACTATGTCCGTTCTTATCCTTATCTCGGCTTTTAAACCAGGCTTAGCGTATTTAATTGAATTGGTCATGAGGTTTAGGAAGATGCTCTCCATATAACACTCATTAAACTCAACCGTATCCCACATGGTAAAATCTGAAACGATAGTTGTACCTGATGCACTGATCAACGAGCTGATAGATAACATTACCGAGTCTATAATATCAGTTAAACAAACTTGTGTTTTGCTGGTAATTAAAGTTGATTGCCCTTTCAACCCATCAACATAACCATTAAGCATCTCGCGAAGATTGCCCACGGCAGATTGCATCACATCAATAAATTCCAGGGTTTCTGTGTCCCGTATCTTTGACCTGTCGAGCATGCTGAATATGGCAATAAGGTTATTAACCGGTGATCGCATGTTGTGTGATGTTGCATACGTTAGCTGCCTTAGATCCTGGTTTAAGGTGGTCAGATCTTTGATAAGGCCGTTGCGTTCTTCTTCAATTTTCTTTTTATGCGTAATATTTTTTGCAATGGCATAAACCGTTTGCGTGTCATCATCGGGTATTGACGTCCATGACAACCAAACCGTATCTCCACTTTTGGTGAGATAACGGTTTTCAAAATTTAGAAGGGGGATTCGGTTATGCAGGTTAACACGATGTTGTTGTGTCAAGTGCTGGTCTTGCGGGTGTACAAATTCATTAACAGGCTTTGAGAGTAGCTCCTGTTCACTAAAACCAAGTGTGCTTACAACAGCAGGATTCACCTTTTTGAAATATCCGTCGTATCCGGCAATGCAAAGCAGATCGGCAGAAAGTTCAAAAAACAGTTCAGCATTATATGTAGCAACCTCAACAGGCATGTTAATTTGTGATAAGTACTATGTTATTGTTAGAGGGGGATTATTGCATTATACGGCGGCACTTAAATTAGGTTACAACTTTTTGAGGTGAAGCTGCAAATGAGTAATCTTTGAAATCCATCTGTCTTAATTTAAAAGATTTACCTAATTTTGCCCCTCAATTATAATAAGTTATATGGCTAAAGCATCTGATGTAAAAAATGGTAATATTCTGCGCTTTAATGGCGAGCTGGTACAGGTAGAAGAATTTATACACCGCACACCGGGTAACCTTCGCGCTTTTTACCAAGCACGTATGCGTAACGTAAAAACCGGTAAATTGGTTGAGTACCGTTTCCGTACCGACGAAGAGGTAGATATTGCCCGTGTTGAAACCAATGATTATCAATACCTGTATGAAGATGGCGATTCATTAGTGATAATGGACAACACCTCGTACGATCAGCATAATGTACCCAAAGCGCTTTTTGGGCCTGCCGTTAAGTTCCTGAAAGAAGGAATGAACGTGATTGTTGCCTTTGAAAGTGATGAACCTATTATGGGCCAGATACCAAATTCGGCTGAGCTAGAGATCACCTACACTGAACCCGCTGTAAAAGGCGACACCTCAAGCGGCGCTTTGAAAATGGCAACAGTTGAAACTGGTGCTGAGATCCGCGTTCCGTTGTTCATCAATATTGGTGATAAAGTAAAGGTTGATACCGCTACCGGTTCTTACGTAGAGCGAGTGAAAGCGTAATAATCTGAGCAAAGTAATAATGAAAGTCCCGGCAAACAGTCGGGACTTTTTTATTTCATCTTATGCCTCTGCCGCTTAGCGATAAAAGACGCGTTTGCTTCAGCGATCCATAACTTTCATTTTAATTAAAACATGCCCCGTAACTGTTTGTACTATAATTACTAATAAGTTAGAGCATGAGAAAGCTGTTTATATATTTAGCGGTGTTGGCAGTTACTTCACTGGCGGCTTGCAAAGGAAACTCAACCGGGCAAACCGGCGGCGCAAAGGCTGATTCTGGCGCTACCAACGTTGGCAGTTCAGGGGCGACACCTGATAGCGCCGGCCAATCAGGCACCAGTTCTCCTACACCGGCAGGCACATCTGGTACCGATACCAGTACCACGGGTAAAGGTGTTACTAACCCTACAGTAGACACAACCAAAAAATAGGATGATGAAAAAGCGTATTTTATATTTCTGTATTGCAGGTATGGTAAGCCTTGCTGCATGCAAAGGGAACGGTTCAAAATCAGCATCAGACACAAGTGCTGCAGATAGCGGACAAGAACATGTTGGCAACCAATCTCCTACCGACACCGGAAAATTACCTGCAACGCCTGTTGAAACCGGTGGTAAAGATTCTACAGGTAATGGCGCAGGCACAACCAATATGCCTAAAGACACGGTGAAAACCCATTAGCCTGCTTTTTTAGCAATTATAAATTACCTACATTCGTTTTGCTAAAAATATTATCAGAATGAATGAGGTGATTTATGCCGTTTGCGGGTTGCTGGCTGGAGCGATATTAACCTTTGTTTTTAAGAAAGGGGCAACCGCCGGTATACCTTTGGCAGATGCCGACCGGTCACGCGCAGAAATTGAGCAACTGAAAATTGCCCTTGCCCGGGCGGAAGAAAAAGCGAGCAACGTATCGGCCGAAAAGGAAAACATAGTGGCGCATTTTAAGGATGCCCAAACCAGACTTTTGGATGAACTTTCATACGAGCGCTCTCAGCTGGCACAGGTTAACCAGTCTTTAGAGTCGTCCCGTTCTTACTTTAAGGCTCAACAGGAGAAACTTTCCGAACAAAAGCAGGAGATTGAAAATACCCGTCTCCATTTTCAACGCGAGTTTGAGAACATAGCCGAGAAATTGCTGAAAGAAAAATCGCGCGAATTTACAGATTTAAACAAAAACAGTATTCATGCTTTACTTAATCCGCTTAAGGACAATATCAAACAATTTGAGGAGAAGGTAGATAAGGTTTACAACATGGAAGCTGCCGAGCGTAATACCTTAAAAGGTGTTATTACGCAGTTGATGGAACTGAACCAGACCATTAGCGCAGAGGCATCAAATTTAACGAGGGCGCTAAAGGGCGACAACAAAAAGCAAGGCAACTGGGGCGAGGTGATACTGGAAAAAGTTTTGGAAAGAAGCGGTTTGCTGCGCGACCGCGAGTATCGTATACAAGCCAGTTTGAACAGTACCGACGGAGGCCGCTTCCAGCCCGACGTGATCATTGATCTTCCGGACAATAAGCACCTGATAATAGATTCAAAGGTGTCATTGATAGCTTATGAGCGCCTGGTGAATGCCGAAACCGAAGAAGAGCGTAAGTTATACTCAAAAGGCCATGTCGAATCCATCCGCGGGCATGTGCACAACCTTTCATCAAAGAACTACCACGATCTGCACCAGGTAAACTCGCCTGATTTTGTCCTGTTGTTTGTGCCAATAGAATCATCGTTCAGTTTTGCCGTACAGCTGGATGCCGAGTTGTTTAGCGATGCCTGGGAAAAACGGGTAGTTATTGTTAGCCCGAGCACGCTTCTTGCAACCTTGCGCACTATTGCCAGCATGTGGAAACAGGAACGCCAAAACCGTAACGTTATGGAGATAGCCCGCCTTAGCGGCACCATGTACGATAAGTTTGTTGGCTTTGTGAGCGACATGGAAAGCATTGGCAAAAACATTGGCCAAACGCAAACCGCATACGCCAATGCTTTTAACAAACTAACTGATGGTACCGGGAACCTTACCGTCACGGCCGAGAAAATCAAAAAATTAGGTGCAAAGGCAAATAAGCAAATAGATAACAGGTATTTGGATGAAGGCGAAGCCCAATGAACTTACATCTCAGTAATGATTTGATTAATCGTCCATTATTTAAACTTCCCCTTCAACGCAGCTAACTTAATAGCCATATCCGTCTCCGGCTCCTGCCTTTGCTGAGGGCGCTGGTTGAATGGCTTGTTAGCTGGGCGGTGCTCTTTAGGGCGATTATTCTGGCTATTGGTATTCGGTTCGCGCTTTTCGCTTTCCTTCATGCTGAGGGAAATGCGCTTGCGGTTCACATCAACTTCGGTAACAGTTACTTCAACCTGTTGGTGAACTTTTAAAACCTCATTTGGATCTTTTATAAAACGATTTGTTATCTGGCTCAAATGCACCAAACCATCCTGGTGAACGCCGATATCAACAAAGGCACCAAAATTAGTGATGTTGGTTACGATGCCCGGCAATTTCATGCCCACTTTTAGATCATTAATATCATTTACACCATCCGTAAAACTAAACGCCTCGAACTGCTCGCGCGGGTCGCGGCCGGGTTTGGCCAGCTCGGCGATGATATCGTTAAGTGTTGGTAAGCCCACGGTATCCGAAATGTATTTTTGTAGAGGGATAGAAGCGCGTAGCTTTTGGTCGCGCATCAGGTCGCGTACGCTGCATTTGAGGTCGGCGGCCATTTGTTCTACCAGGGCATAACGCTCGGGGTGAACGGCGCTTTCATCAAGCGGGTTCTCCGCTCCGCGAATGCGTAGGAAACCTGCTGCTTGCTCAAATGCTTTATCGCCCAAACGAGCCACTTTCTTTAACTGGTTACGTTGTTTAAAAGCACCATTTTGGTTACGGTAATCTACAATGTTTTGCGCCAGTTGCGGCCCAAGGCCTGAGATGTACGCCAGGATCTGTTTTGATGCCGTATTCAGCTCGACACCTACAGCGTTCACACAGCTGATAACGGTATCGTCCAGTGAGGTTTGTAATTTGTTTTGGTCCACATCATGCTGGTACTGGCCTACGCCGATGGATTTCGGGTCGATCTTTACCAGCTCGGCCAGCGGATCCATCAGCCTGCGACCGATAGATACGGCACCACGCACGGTAACATCCTGGTCAGGAAATTCCTCGCGGGCCACGTCAGATGCCGAGTAGATAGAAGCGCCGCTCTCGTTCACCATCACGATGGTTGCACCCTGCAGGTTCAGCTTGCGAACAAAAACCTCAGTCTCGCGGCCGGCAGTACCATTACCAATAGCAATGGCTTCTATATCGTATTTTTTAAACAGGTGCTCAACAGTTTTCTCCGCCTCGCGGGCCTGGCCGGCACCGGTATGCGGGAAGATGGCTGTGTATTCTAACAGTTTCCCCTGCTCATCCAAACAAACTACCTTACAACCCGTACGGAAGCCCGGGTCGATAGCCATCATGCGTTTTTGACCAAGCGGTGCACCAAGCAATAACTGGCGGGCGTTCTCCGCAAAAACACGGATAGCTTCTTCGTCTGCATTTTTTTTGGTAAATAGGCGGATCTCAGTCTCCATCGATGGTTTAAGCAAACGCTTGTAACCATCGGCGATAGCCAGTTTCATTTGTGCTGCAGCGGCGTTGTTGGCACTGATGAACTCGCGCTTTAACAGGTCAATGGCATCTTCTTCCGTAGGTTTGATATCCAGCCATAGGATCTCTTCCTTTTCGCCGCGGCGCATGGCTAATACGCGGTGTGATGGCGCCGATTTAACCGGCTCCGTCCACTCGAAATAGTCTTTGTACTTGATGCCTGCTTCCTCTTTGCCCGGTATAACTTTTGACTCAAATACACCTTTCTCTGTAAACAGCTGGCGCATCATGGATCGTGTTTCGGCATGCTCACTGATGTATTCGGCAATGATATCGCGGGCGCCGGCCAAAGCGTCAGCGGCATCTTTCACGCCTTTTTCTTCGTCGATATATTTGGCAGCTTCATTTTCTACGTCGAAAGTTTTTTGCGCCAAAATCGCATCTGCCAATGGCTGCAGGCCTTTTTCGCGGGCTGCGGTTGCGCGGGTTTTGCGTTTAGGGCGATATGGCAGGTAAATATCCTCTAACAATACCATGGTTTCGGCAGCGTTGATCTGTTGCTCCAACTCGGGCGTAAGTTTGCCAAGGTCGGCCAGTGATTTCAGGATGGCTTCGCGGCGTTTATCCAGATCGCGCAGTTGTTGCACGCGGTCGCGGATGTCGGCTACCTGCACCTCATCCAAACTGCCGGTAAGTTCTTTACGGTAACGTGATATAAAGGGAACCGTTGCACCTTCATCAAGCAGAGCAATTGTTGCCGCTACCTGTTTGCTGCCAACAGAAAGTTCCTGTGCTATTTTTATATTGTATTCCATTTTGGTTTGTGATTTCGCCGATTATTTGAGGATTGCACCGATGCAATTTCAAAATACCAGGACTGCGAAGTTGGGGGTAATTGGGAAGAAATGCAATTGAAAAATTACTGTCTAATGCATTTCACTGGTTGCGGGTAGCCTCTAAGAGGCAAAAGTTAATGTATTTGTTTTTGCTACAAAGCGGTAACCTCTAATGAGGTATGCCAAGCAAATGATTTGGTAGGCTTGGTCAGCTATTTATACCCTTTGCCAAATCTGTTCCTTAGAGACTACCGCTTTGTAGAGAAATCCATTTATTGCGGTGTGGCAATCTCTAACGAGATATGACTGACAATAAGTTTTCTGAGCTTGATTATCTACTTACACCCATTGCCAAATCTGTCCCGTAGGGACTACCGCTTTGTAGGAAATATATAAGAAACGAATTTTGCTCCGTAAGGAGCAACCCTTAATCACTTTGCTCAGAAAAATTAATGCGCTTCCAGCCAATTTAACCCCGTACCTATCTCCACCATAATCGGTACTTCGGTTTTGATGGCGTTCTTCATGTTTTCGGTGATGATGGGTTTCATGATCTCCAGCTCGCTTTTTACAACATCAAACACCAACTCATCATGCACCTGCATGGTCATTTTTGATTGCAGGTTTTTGGCCTTCATTTCGCGATGAATGTTGATCATGGCTATCTTGATCATATCCGCTGCAGAGCCTTGTATCGGTGCGTTGATGGCATTTCGTTCTGCAAAGCCACGTACTGTTGCATTGGCCGAATTAATATCCCTCAGGTAACGGCGGCGGCCCATCAGGGTGGTTACGTAACCATTCTCCCGGGCAAAATTCATGGTATCGCTCATGTACTGTTTAATGCCCGGGTATTGCGCAAAATACTGTTCGATGATATCGGCAGCCTCCTTACGCGGGATGCCCAGGTTTTGCGATAGACCAAATGCCGACTGCCCGTAAATAATACCGAAGTTAACGGCTTTGGCGTTGCGGCGCTGCGTGCTATCCACTTTCTCTAAAGCCACGCCATAAACTTTGGCGGCAGTAGCGGTGTGGATATCCACATTATCGATAAAAGCCTGGCGCATGTTAGGGTCCCTGCTTATCTCGGCAATGATGCGCAGCTCTATCTGCGAATAATCTGCAGATACGATGATGTGGTTCTCATCTCTTGGGATAAAGGCCTTGCGCACCTCGCGGCCACGCTCAGTGCGGATAGGTATGTTCTGCAGGTTAGGATTAGTTGAACTTAACCTGCCGGTTGCGGCCACAGCTTGGTTATATGAGGTATGCACACGACCAGTTTTGGCATTCACCATAGTTGGCAGCGCGTCTACATATGTTGATTTCAGCTTTTGCAACTGGCGGAAATCTAATATATCTCTTACAATGTCGCTCTTTGCAGCTAAGGCTAAAAGCACATCTTCGCCGGTTTGGTACTGACCGGTTTTGGTTTTCTTGGCTTTGGGATCAAGCATCAGCTTTTCAAACAATACCTCGCCCAATTGCTTTGGCGATGCAATGTTGAAACGCACGCCAGCCTTTTCATACACTGTTTTTTCCAGTTTGGCTATATCGGTTTCCAGTTCTTTGGAGAATTCGCGCAGTGTATCGTTATCAATTTTAACGCCTTCGTGTTCTATATCGGCCAATACGTAAATAAGCGGGTTCTCTATTTGGTGAAGCAGTTTTTCGGCCTCCACTTCTTTTATCTTCGGCTCAAAAACGGTGCGGAGCTGCAGGGTTACATCGGCATCTTCGGCTGCGTAATCTTTTATTTTTTCAATCTCCACATCGCGCATGTTGCCCTGGTTTTTGCCTTTAGGACCTATCAACTCAGTAATTGAAACCGGTTTGTAGCTCAGATAATTTTCAGACAGGATATCCATATTGTGGCGGGTATCAGGGTCGATAACGTAATGCGCCATCATGGTATCAAAGAGGTCGCCCTTCATTTCCACATCATACCATTTTAGCATCAGGATGTCGAACTTGAGGTTCTGGCCTGTTTTGCCAATGTTAGCATCCTCAAATACAGGTTTAAATTCAGCAACTATTTTTTTGGCCTCGGCTTCATCATGAGGTACCGGCACGTACCATGCCTGGTGATGTTTCACTGCGAACGACAGGCCTACCAACTCGCAGAAGTTGGCATCGGTACCTGTGGTTTCAGTGTCAAAACAGATGTGCTTTTGCGCTTTAAGTATATCGATCAGTTCGGCGCGTTTTTCAAACGTATCGGCCAGAATGTATTCGTGCTCAATGGTATTGATGTTCTTGATCTCAACCGGTGCAGGCGGATCATAAATGTCCTGAACTTCGACCTCCAGGGTACGGCCGCCAGCAACGGGGTTGCCAAACAGATCGGTTTGCACGGATGCGGCACGGGTTTCGGTAATACTGAAATCGTCGCCAAATACCCGGCGGCCCAGCGTACGGAACTCCAGCTCGGCAAAAAGCGGCTCCAGCAGGTCTTTGCTTGGGGCGCACATTTCCAGGCCTGCCTCATTTAGTTCCACAGGAACGTTTAACAGAATAGTTGCTAATTTTTTTGAAAGGAGACCTTGCTCGGCGTAAGTTTCCACGTTCTCTTTCAACTTACCCTTCAACTCATGGCTGTGGGCAATAATGTTCTCCATGGAGCCATATTGCTTGATCAGTGCTTTCGCAGTTTTCTCGCCAATGCCCGGTATGCCGGGGATGTTATCCACTGCATCGCCCCAAAGGCCGAGGATATCTATAACCTGTTCTACGCGTTCAACCTCCCATTTTTTACAAACTTCTTCAACGCCCAATATCTCCATATCGTTACCCATACGGGCCGGTTTGTAGATACGGATGTTCTCTGATACAAGCTGCGCAAAATCCTTATCGGGCGTCATACAGTATACCTGGTAGCCTTTAGCCTCAGCTTTTTTGGCAAGGGTGCCTATGATGTCGTCGGCCTCGTAACCGTCAGAAGTGATCAGTGGAATATTAAAACCCAGCACTACGTTAAATATATACGGCATCGCTTTGGCCAGGTCCTCGGGCATAGCTTCGCGGTGCGCTTTATAATGAACGTAATCGGTATGGCGCTCGGTTGGTGCATCGGTGTCAAATACCACCGCCATGTGAGTAGGTTTTTCCTTTTTCAGAACATCGAGCAACGTATTGGTAAAACCCATTACAGCAGAGGTGTTTAAACCGCCCGATGTAAAACGCGGACTTTTACTTAACGCAAAATGGGCCCGGTATATCAGGGCCATACCGTCTAAAAGGAATAGCTTTTTCATGATTATTTTCTGGATGCACCGATTGTTGGATCGATCTCGCCGATGTATCAAAAGTACAATTTCATGGGATTAATATCGAACACCGAATAAGAAATGCTGAACACAGGTTTGTTCAAGATTATTTGAGAGCGTGTTGTAGAAATCGCGTTTACATCGACTCCCCCCGACATCGCTACGCTTCGTCACCCCTCTCTACGCAAGCGTAAAGAGGGGGGCTGTTTTAGCTTCTATTTTTCTCTTACCCTCTTTGCTGCTTGCAGCAGAGAGGGTGGTCCAGCGTAGCGTAGACCGGGTGAGTCAACTACACGGACGTGGCACTTAACACAAGAGGGCTTATTATGGCTCTCATTATCTAAAGCTACACTCAGGCACGTGGTCGTTCACCATGCCCGTGGCCTGCATAAAGGCGTAGCAGATGGTGGTGCCGAAGAATTTGAAGCCGCGCTTTTTCATGTCTTTAGCAATGGCGTCAGACTCGGGCGTGCTTACATGAGGGCCGGTATAGGCGGTTACAGGTTTACCATCAGGCATAAAACTATACAAGTATTTATCAAAAGAGCCAAACTCTTTCTGTATATCGATGAACAGCTGGGCGTTGCGGATAGCCGAACTGATCTTTAACCGGTTACGGATTATGCCTGCATCATTGAGCAAACGTTCCTTATCCTTGTCGGTAAAGACGGCAACTTTTTTTACATCGAAACCGGCGAAAGCTTTCCTGTAGTTATCGCGCCTACGCAATATGGTGATCCAACTTAGGCCTGCTTGCGCAGCCTCAAGGGTTAGAAACTCAAAGAATATTTTATCGTCGTGAACGGTTTTACCCCATTCTTTGTCATGGTATTCCATGTATAATGGGTCGGTACCGCACCAGGAGCAGCGGGTTAGTTCTTTAATTGACATACAATATATTTATATGTCATTGCGAGAGCGTAGCGACGTGGCAATCTCAGAGTACAAGTAGATATGCTGAGATTATTGATGTATATACCTTTAAGAATATGGTATCAATGAGCTCCCTACGGTCGGTTGTCCGCGCTATCGCTCGCAATGACATAGTGAAAGTTATAAACCATTTAACTCATCCCAATACTCAACCGCTCTTCGGTAGTGAGGGATCACAATTGAGCCGCCTACAAGATTCGCTATCATGAATACTTCGTTCATTTCATCGTTATTTACCCCAGCTTCATGGCATTTGCCAAGGTGATATTTGATACAGTCGTCGCAGCGAAGAACCATTGAGGCAACCAGCCCCAGCATTTCCTTGGTCTTTACATCCAAGACACCATCGGCATAAGTGGTGGTATCCAGCGCAAAAAAGCGTTTGATGTTGGTATTGGCGGTCTCCATTATCCTGTCGTTCATTTTGGTACGATAGGCTTCAAAATCGTTTATTAATTGTCCCATTTTATTAGTGATTGTGCCGATAGCTATCGGTATAGTAAATGCTAAATACGAAAGTAAAAATGTTTATTTGGCTGCAATAGCTTAAATCATAAATTTACTGCATAATTAAATACATCATGGAATCTTTATCACCCAACATTTTCGTTACCGATATCAAACAAACTGTTAATTTCTATAAAATTTTAGGCTTTACAACCGAAATGACCGTGCCCGAAGATGGAGAACATATGGTTTGGGCGATGATGAAAAATGGCAAAGTTACCTTTATGTTCCAAACACTTGCAAGCCTTGATGAATCAGATGATAATCTGCCCCACGTTTCCCGTACCAATGGCGGTTCATTGTTGCTTTACATCAGCGTTAAAGATATCAAGGCTTTGTTTGATAGAATAAAAAATAAAGTTACCGTGTTGAAAGCTCTCGAAAAGACCTTTTATGGCGCAACTGAGTTTACTATACTTGATAACAACAACTACGTTTTAACTTTTGCAGAGCACGACGCATAATGGTCCAATTTAAACGCCTCGATCACTTCCACGTTTGTGTACCACCCGAAAGGTTGGAAGAAGCAAAAATATTTTATGCCGATATTTTAGGGCTGGAATTGATAGATCGCCCCGATCACTTATTTTCATCAGCCGGTTATTGGTTTAACATAGGCAACGTGCAACTGCACATCGGTGTTGAACCTGCTTTGCCACACAGCATAAGGCACACCGCTTTTGAAGTTGAGGATGTTGATGTTGCACGCCAACTATTACAAGAAAACAATATCGAAATAGTTGAAGAACCCGTTATTCCCGGCCGCAAACGGTTTGCTTTTATTGATCCGTTTGGTAACCGCATGGAGTTATTACAACTAATATGAGTAATACAATCTGCATGGCCTGATTTCTGCGTATGTATGCAAAACGCGTACAATGAAGTTGATATCCCCCAAATTACACGGCATTATTGACTATATGCTCATCATTTTCCTGTTCATGTCGCCAGTGGCATTCAGCATGACCAGCGAAACCAGTGCGCAGGTTTACACTTTGGCGGTGGTGCAGATGTTGCTCACAATTGTTACCAATTATAGCTTCGGCATGTTTAGGGCTATACCATTAAAAGTACATGGTATCATAGAGCTATTGCTTTGTGTTGGGATGGTAGTTGCCGCTTTCACGATCTTTAAATATGATGAGCGCGCCCGGGGATATTATCTTGGCTTGGGGATCTTTTGGTTTATCGTAGTAGTGTTTTCTGACTATGATAAAAGCAGGGATGGAGTTAAAGCTCCAATTCTATAGCCGGATCCCAAAATAGTGCTTTAAAATTTTGCACCTGGTCTTCTTTTACTTCCACGCCTTCGCTTTCCAGCAGATCCTGCATAGTATTGCCGCCAAAATGGAATTTGCCTGTTAAAAGACCACTCCTGTTTACAACCCGGTGCGCCGGTACAGGTGGGTTTGCCGAACCGGCTACCTGCATGGCATAGCCAACAACCCTCGATGATCTTTTTGCGCCAAGATAGGAGGCGATAGCTCCGTATGAGGTTACTCTCCCTTTAGGTATCTGGCGAACCACATCATAAACGTTGTCGTAAAAGTTGTAGTCCTCTGCCATGTTAAAAAGAGAATTTAACGTAGTTGATATTCTTATTGCTTGCCAGGTATTTCTTCTCGTAGTAGGTTTTTATAGAAAGCACTTCATCAGCATATGGAGAATGATAAAGGTCTTCTGTTCTCGCCGCAATATTCAGTCCCAATTCCAGTATCTTTTCTACCGTGTAAGCGTGCAAGCCGTCGTTGTCTGTTTTAAGGTTAACAAAGCCGCCGGGTTTCAACAATTCCTTATATTTTTCCAGGAAACGGGGAAATGTTAAGCGCTTTTTTTCTCTGCTTAGCTGGGGCTGCGGATCGGGGAAGGTGATCCATATTTCATCCACTTCTCCAGGAGCAAAATAATCTAAAAGGTTTTCTATTTGTATGCGCAGAAAGCCCACGTTGGGCACACCGTCTTCAATGGCTGTTTTAGCACCGCGCCAAATTCGGTTGCCTTTATAGTCAATACCAATAAAATTTTTCTGTGGGAACATTTGGGCAAGGTTAACCGTGTATTCTCCTTTGCCACAGGCCAGCTCAAGTACTACCGGGTTTTCATTCTTAAAGAAATCAATGGCCCACTTACCTTTGTAAGGTTGCCCGGCCTCCAGTTGTACCACGTTATCAAACGTTTCAATTTCAGCAAAACGCCTTAATTTGTCTTTTCCCATCAGGCTGCAAAAATAATGAAATTTGGGAGAAAGAAGGACGAAGCCATACTTACACAAGTTCCTTAAAAAGCTAAAGGGATAAACGCATGGCGCTTATCCCTTTCACGGTTGTGTTTCGCAACAGGACCGGTATCTTACACCTGCGGAAGTATTGGTTGCGGTTTGATCACCTCAACTTTAACTTTTACAGGTTTTTCTTTCTTTTTAAACAGGTTATTAAAAATGCCCTTTGCTTTATCCCAAACACTTGTTACCGACTCCTCATTGATATAACCCGAAGCTTTTTGTGATAAAATGCCTACTATGGTTTTAACAATGAAGTTTGATTTGCGGAACAAGGTTTTGTTAAGCGTTAATGGCAACAGGAACCTTGATATAAGCCCCAGGAAATCCTGCTTAAAAAAACCTGCGCTTTTTACCCCATCAATAGTTGATGATGTGCCCGGAAATAATGATAGCACGGTTGAAAATATTGCTCCCGGGCCGGAGAAGCGCGCTTTTAAAGCTCCGCTTTGTATTACTTCCAGGTTTTTTAAGCGCGCTATTTCGCTTTTTAATTCTTGTATGTCTCTGATAGGTGTTTCCATGCGCTTACTTAAATAGCTTCCTAACCATAATGTTAATAAGCGGACGCTCGAATGTGCGCTTGGCCGCCATAATTATAAATGCCAGCAAGGCATAAAACGCAGTTACACAACCAAAGCCTTGCCAGTATGAATGCAACAGGTCGCTAACCCACAATGCAAGTGTAAAGCTCAGGAAAAGGAAAGCGAGCAACCAAAGTATGATGATCACAATATCAGTAATAATGTCAGCAACTATTGAAGTGCTGCGCTCGATCACCTCGTATTTGATCAGTTTAAAACGGGTTTCGGCATACTCCTTTAACTGGTCAATTATAGGGCGTACCGGCTCGTGTTGTTCTTTTTCTTTAGCTTGTTCCATGGTTTTTGTTTAGCTCCTGGTGGTATTGGCCACAGGGGTTAATTATGCGTGTTCCAGATCGTCCTGGTACTCTTCTTCAGCACCCTTTACTTTGTTCATTATATTTTCTACAACCTTGTCTTTCATGCCAACAAGTTTGTCAATTTCTGCAGCGGCGGTCTCCTTGATAGAATCGCCAAGGTTAGCCAATGATTCAGATAGTTTATCGCGGGTTTCAGAACCTCTGTCAGGGGCAAATAAAATCCCTAATGCTGCGCCTGCGGCTAATCCGGCAAGCAGGGCAACTGCCACTTTTGCGTTATCGTTCATAATTGTATAAATTTTTAAGTTGAGTATTTGTTTTATTAATTATTAAATAAGTGTCTTTTGGCAGCCACTTAAGGCGCATCAGGCCCAACGCGTATGCGCTCTAATCTGTCTGCGGCCATCCTGTTGGTTTCATATATCTCTAACAATAATAGGAAATATGATAACAATACCGGGCCAAAAACTAACCCAAGTATACCAAATAAAGGCAAACCTATAAACACCCCAATAACGGTTATGATAGGGTGCGTATTACCTATGCGGCGGTTAATGATAAGGCGTAGCACGTTATCCACATTACCGATGAAAAGGATGCCATATAGCAGCAAGGCCACGCCCTGCCACTTATCGCCATTGGCATACAGGATGATAGATGCGGGGATACATAATGTAGGCGCACCCACAACAGGGAGAAACGAAATAAACGCACCGATTATACCCCAGAAAATAGGATCAGGTATTTTGGCAAGCCAGAAACCGTTAGCGAGCAGCGCGCCCTGTACAATGGCTATAATGCCCTGGCCTAACACATTTGAGTAGGTGGAATTACGCAGTTCTGTAGCAAACTTTAAAGCATGCTGCTCACGAAAGGGTGCATATTTTAACAAGCCAATTTCAAACTCGCGCATTTGCACAAACATAAAATATAACAGAAAGTACATCACCAACAAAGTAAGTACAATGCTGGCAGCACTGCTTAACAACGAGGGGAAAAGGTCGGCAGCGTATGCTCCAAGCTTTTGCAGTGTATTTTCTGCAAAGTGCGGTTGGCCCAGGTTGGTCGCCGTAAATGCGTCTATCTTTTGTGTCCACTTATCAATTGGTATTGTTTCCCTGTTAATGCTGGATATTTTGCCGATAACCATGATACTGATGAACAGGAACGGTATCACGATAACCAGTAAGGATAATACAATGATAATGGTTGCTGCCAGCGCGCGGTTAAACCTGCGCCGCTCAACCATCCATAAATAGAAAGGCCTGAAAATGGTGAATAGTACAATGGCCCCAAGTATCGAGCTGAAAAGTTCGGTTAATGCGTATAGCAAGAAACAGCCAAGCACAATTATGCTTACCAGTATAATATTGTTACGCTGCTTATAATTGAAAATGGACATGGCCCGTTACACCGTAAAGTTTAGTGTTTGCTATAAAACAAAAAAGCGCCGAAAAGTTTAGCGCTTTGTGTTAATATTATTTGTGATCGGCCAATAGCTTGTCGATCCTTTTGGCAGACTCTGCAATGCTGCTTAAATAAAGGGCAAGGTCCTCATTGGTTTGGTCGCACTCAAACTCAAGCCCGGCTAACGCCAATTGTATGTTGGATAGCTGGTTACGTATATCGTGCCTTAGCTTTAAAAAATCGCCGTCGCCCTGTAGGCTTTGTTGCTCCTCTGTCGCCATTCTATTTCAGATTAATGGCTTTCATCTTATTATATAGCGTTTTGCGATCAATATTCAATATCTCGGCAGCTTTAGTTTTATTGAAATTAACTTCGCGTAATACTCTTAAAATAGTTTCATGCTCGGCCCCAAGAGCGGCATTTTTAAGATCGTGCTTTGGTTCTTTTGCATCGCTACCGGCTGAAATAGCTGATGCTGAAGACGACGACATTGCCGGTTCGAAACCTGATACCCTGTAGTTGGATATCTCTAAAGGCAACACTTTCATGGTAATCTCATTACCCTCTGTAAGCAAAGTTGCCCGCCTCACTACGTTCTTTAACTCACGGATGTTACCTTGCCAGCGATAGTTCATAAAACAATCAATCACATCAGGCGAGAAGCTGCTCACGTTTCGGTCAAGCTCCTGGTTGGCCACTTTTAAGAAATGTTCCGCCAGCATCATAATATCGTTGCCACGCTCCCGCAACGGCGGCATGTAAATGCTGAACTCGTTAAAGCGGTGATAAAGGTCCTCGCGGAAACGGCCTTTATTTATGCCTTCCTGCAGGTTTTCATTGGTAGCTATAATGATACGTACATCGAGGTCTATCTCTTTGGTGCTGCCTATGCGTTTTACTTTGCGTTCCTGTACGGTTCGTAATAAAGCAGCCTGTATCTCGTAAGAAAGATTACCTACCTCATCCAAAAAAAGCGTACCGCCATTAGCCATTTCAAAATGGCCTATTTTGGTATACAACGCGCCTGTGAAAGATCCCTTTTCATGACCAAAAAATTCACTTGCAGCCAGTTCTTTTGTTAGTGATCCGCAGTCCATAGCCACAAAGGGTTGGTTGGCCCGCTGGCTGTTCATGTGTATACTTTTAGCAACCGATTCTTTACCGGTGCCGCTTTCGCCCAGGATGATAACGCTGTAATTTGTTGGAGAAACCAGCTCAATTTGCCTGTAAAGCTCTTTTGAAGCTTTGCTGGTACCCACCACAAATTCGCCGGTTAAGATCTGCTTTTTGATCTCTTTTGAACTGGTGACTTTAGCAGGTGTGCTATAATCATTTGCCGCAATTTCCTGTAAGGCGTATTGGGTTTCAATGGCCTTGGTGATAGTGTTTAAAATCTCATCCGGATAAAGTGGCTTGGTGATATAATCATACGCCCCCATCTTTATCAGTTCAACCGCCATTTTAATATCAGAATAGCCTGTTATAATAATTACGCCGGTTTTGGGGTAAAGTGACTTGATGCTTTTCAGCATTTCGCGGCCATCGGTATCTTCCAGCCTGAAATCACAAAGAACAAGGTCATACTCTTCCTTCTTAAGGCATTCCATCCCTGCGCTGCCGTTGGCTGCAGTGCTCACTTCGAAGCCATTGCGGGTTAAAAACTTTGAAAGCAACAACCCTACGTTCACTTCATCGTCAATGATGAGAATTTTCTTCATACAGTACTATCTGGGGGCGGTAAATGTAGTTTGCATGCTTATGCCGCAAACAATCGCTAAATTATCAGAAATATTGTTATTTGCTTAATTATAGACAAAATTTGCCGCTAAATAAAAAAGGGAGACTGTTAAAGTCTCCCTTTTTTATTCAATTGTTGTTTTTTGTAGGTTTTTATCTTGCTTAGAAGCCGTAAGCTAAACGTAAGCCTAAGAATTTAACTTTGCTATCAAAGTTGCTTACGTAGTTGCTGGTTGATTCATAACGGATACCCGCATCAATAAAGTTACCACTTGCACTAACCGGGAATTGAACACCGATTTGCGGAGCCCATACAAATGCAGTTGATTTGTCATTGTAGAAATCTTTGTTCAACAAGAAAGCTGCACCTGCTTCACCCTGGATGTAGAAGTTTTGTACCGGGAAGAATTTAAGACCTGCTTTAACCGGGATCAACTGAACGTTAGGAACATCAACGCCTGCAATTGTTTTGCCAAAGAAGTTGTTGAAGCCTGCGTTAACAGTGACAAATAATTGTTGAGCTACAGGGATATCAGCCTGTACCGAACCGCCAAGGTTCCATTTGTGACTGTCTTTGAAATTGCCAATAGGTACGCCTGTTTCAACGCCGATGCTGTAACGAACGCCATTATTTGTAGTAGTAGTTGTTGTTGTAGTTTGTGCTTTGGCAGAGTATGATAAACCTGCAAATGCTAAAACTAATGCTGCGATTTTTAATGTACTTTTCATGGTCATATTTAATTTAAATGTGTGCTGTTTTTCATTAGCACGAGGCAAAGTAAAGCACCAAATAGCATTCGAATTTTCATCCTATTGTCACGAATATTCAATCGATTGATTAACAATAAATTAATTTTGACCATTGGGTATAAATAGTCAAACGAGTGTCAGAAATCGGTGAAAATAAGATGAAAAACAGCGATTTATAAGTTTTGAGGTTTAAAATTGGAAGGTGATATCGCCTATTTTTAATAACATTTCCTTAACATTAAGATGTTAGCATCAATTTAAAATAGATGTTGAGTGCTTGCTAATTATTAGTAAATTTAAACATGCAGATAGTTTACACGCTTATCCATCTTTTTTAGTGATCTCCTGATAAGGGGAATGTGCGTAACTATCATATCGGTAATATTAGCCGGAAAGCTGTTTAATACTGACAACAGGAAGGCTTTAGAGATCATCAGATGGGTAATTGTAAGTTACGCAGTACTGAATATTTGCGAGATAGCGATTGGGCATTTCAGCTCTGCCGAGATAATCAGCTTTTCTGAGCAGGCGAACGACCATTATTGGTGGGCCTTTTATATCAAACTCTTCTCAAGCACTATACTTCCGCTGCTCCTGATCAATAAAAACCAGGGACGCAATAAATATGTACTGCTATCCATATCGCTTTTAATAAACTTGAGCTGGTTTTTTGAACTTACTGCATTATATGCTAATGGATTTTATGGCGGTAGAAATGACGCAGTGCTCGCTACTTATTTAGGGTATCTTGTTTTAAAGGGACTGTTAGTTGGCGGCATTATATATGCAACGGGCAATGCCTTAACGTCCGTTCAACAAAGGGTCAGCTCTGGCCTAAACAGGATCAGCTTTCAAAAGCGCGCTTAGATCAATCGCGCTGGGTATTAAAAATTTGGCTGGCGTTTTTCCATAAAAGCTGATACGCCTTCAATAAAATCCGGCGTACCAAAGCACTTTCCAAATTCTTCTATTTCGGTACTATAACCCTTACCAGGATCAACCAGCCCGGCGTTAACGGCTCTTATAGCCGCTGCCACAGCCATCGGCGAACGGGTAAGAATTTTGTTTATTATTTCTTCTGCCTTTGGTATAAGATCGTCTGCAAAAACAACATGGTTTACCAGGCCCAATTGTAACGCTTCGGCAGCGCTTATCATATCTGCGGTCATAATCATTTCTAAAGCCTTGCCGCGGCCAACCAATTGCGTAAGTCGCTGTGTGCCTCCATAGCCTGGTATTAAACCTAACGTAACTTCTGGCAAGCCCATTTTTGCGTTCTCAGAAGCTATGCGGATATGGCAGGCCATAGCCAATTCTAAGCCGCCGCCAAGTGCAAAGCCATTTACTGCTGCTATCACCGGCTTATTACCATTTGCTATTATATCAAATACAGTGCTTTGGCCGCGTTGTGCTATTTCCTTGCCTCCCTCATAACCCAAACCATCAAACTCAACAATGTCTGCACCGGCCACAAAAGCCTTGGTACCTTTACCGGTTAGTATTATTCCGCCTACGGCCGGGTCCTTAAAAGCCGCAGTAAATGCGTCATGCAGCTCGGCAAGTGTAAAGCGGTTTAGGGCATTTAGCTTTTTCTCCCTGTCAATAGTAATATATTGTAAGCGACCAATCGTCTCAACTTTGATATGCTCAAATTCCATGGTGATGTTTATTCTTAAAAATTACGATGAGTATGCACCCATTCGGTAATATATTTTACGATGTCATGCGTGCTGGTACCAGGCGGAAAAAGTTCCCCTGCACCCATTTTTTTCAATTCGGCCATATCGTCGGCCGGGATAATACCGCCGCCTGTAAGTAAAACGTCGTCCATTTGCTTTTCTTTCATCAGCGCCAGCACTTTTGGGAAAACCGTCATGTGCGCGCCGGATAATATGCTGATGCCAATGGCGTCAACGTCCTCCTGCAAGGCCGTGTTCACTACCATTTCTGCTGTTTGGCGCAGCCCGGTGTAGATAACCTCCATGCCGGCATCCCGTAGTGATGTGGCGATAATGCGAGCGCCGCGGTCATGCCCGTCAAGGCCTACTTTGGCAACTAAAACACGTATAGGGCGATCAAACTGGCTCATGGCGACGATTTGGTTTTGGTAAATGTAGGAAATTTTCTGTACGGCTTAATTGCGAGGATTGAAGCATAGTACCACTTATCCATCGCTTATAAGATTCTTCGCTATAGCTCAGGATGACAGTGTTAAGTAAAATAATGTGAAGTTTTGCGTACTTTTGCACCCTGTTACATACATCATGAGCGAAGAAAGATCACTTAATTTTATAGAGGAAATTGTTGAAGAGGATATTGCTGCCGGCAAGCACGGCGGACGTGTTTTAACGCGTTTTCCGCCGGAGCCTAATGGTTACTTGCATATCGGTCACGCAAAGTCCATTTGCCTTAACTTTGGGTTGGCGCAAAAATACAATGGGCAAACAAACCTCAGGTTTGATGATACCAACCCTGTAAAAGAGGATGTTGAGTATGTTGACAGTATAAAGGAGGACGTTAAGTGGCTGGGCTTTGAGTGGGCCAATGAGCTTTACGCTTCTGATTACTTTGACAAACTTTATGAGTTTGCCGTTACACTGATCAAAAAAGGCCTGGCTTATGTTGATGACAGCACAGCCGAAGAAATAGCTGCACAAAAAGGTACGCCAACCGAACCCGGCAAAGGCAACGAATACCGAAACCGCAGTGTGGAAGAAAACCTTGCTTTATTTGCCGACATGAAAGCCGGTAAATTCCCTGACGGCGCAAAAGTGCTGCGTGCCAAAGGTGATCTTGCCTCACCCAACATGCATCTGCGCGACCCTTTGATGTACCGCATTAAACATGCCCATCACCACCGCACCGGCGACAAATGGTGTATTTACCCGATGTATGATTTTGCCCATGGCCAAAGCGATGCGATTGAAGAGATCACTCATAGTATCTGTACACTGGAGTTTGTGCCGCACCGCCCGTTGTACGAGTGGTTTATAGAGCAATTGGAATTATTCCCGAGCAAACAGTACGAATTTGCCCGCCTTAATCTCAATTACACAGTAATGAGCAAGCGCAAGCTGCTGCAATTAGTTACCGATGGTTTTGTTGATGGCTGGGACGACCCGCGTATGCCAACCATAAGCGGCCTTCGCCGCCGTGGTTATACACCTGCCAGTATCCGCGAGTTTTGTGAACGTATTGGTGTTGCCAAACGCGAGAACATGATAGATGTGGGTTTGCTGGAGTTCTGCATCCGCGAAGACCTTAACAAAACAGCATGGCGCCGCATGGCAGTGCTTGACCCTGTCAAGCTGATAATTGATAATTACCCGGAAGGCCAGACAGAAACCCTGCACGGAGAGAACAACCCCGAGGTTGAAGGTGGCGAAGGTGGACGCGATATACCGTTTAGCGGTGAGCTGTGGATAGAGCGTGAGGACTTTATGGAGAACCCGCCTAAGAAGTATTTCCGCCTGGGTATTGGTACCATGGTGCGTCTTAAACATGCTTATATTGTAAAAGGCGAAAGCGTGGTTAAAGATGCTGATGGTAATATAACCGAGATACACTGTACCTATATCCCCGAATCAAAAAGCGGAAATGACACCAGCGGCATCAACGTAAAAGGAACTATCCACTGGATAAGTACTGAACATGCCAAAGAAGCTGAAGTACGTATGTATGACCGCCTGTTCCAGGTAGAAGACCCAAGCAACGAAGATGGAGATTTTAAAGATTACATCAACCCGAATAGCTTGCAGGTGATAGAAAAAGCCTTTATAGAGCCTGATCTGTTAAATGCCGTTGAAGGCAAGCCCGTACAGTTTATCCGAAAAGGATATTTCACCGTTGACAAAACATCGACCCCGGAAAAATTAGTGTTTAACCGCACGGTAACGCTAAAAGATGGATGGGTGAAGAAATAATTAATCCTGATCTATAAGAAAGCCCCGATTGTCATCAATCGGGGCTTTCTTTTTAACCTCCATGTCATTTCGAACGAGCGAGAGCGGTGAGAAATGACATGGAGGTAGTTCTATACAAAATCCAATCCTCTGAAGCTCGTGCCTAACACGCTCTTGTTATTAACGTTAAGCCATTTATCAAGAAGTGTGGCATATACATCCCTAAAATCCACTTCGTATTTCAAGTCGCCATTGTCTAATTGGCCCAGGTCTGGTGCATTATTATAAATACCTTGTTTTTTGAGTCTACCGCCAAACAGCATCACGTTGTTGGCTGTACCATGGTCGGTGCCGTCGCTGGCGTTTTGCTCAACACGGCGGCCAAATTCAGAAAAGGTTGTCACCAGGGTATCATCCAACTTGCCCGTTTGTTTCAGGTCTTTCACAAACGCCGCAACTGCATCGCCATAGATCCTTAGCTGGCGGCCTTGTTGGTTCAATTGCGTGGTATGCGTATCAAAACCACTAAGCGATACATAATAAACCCGGGTTTTTAAGCCGGAGTTGATAAACTTAGCAACGTTTTTAAGCTGGTTGGCAAACCCTGTTTGTGGGTATTGCGCAACGGTTTTATATGTTTTTGAAGTTTGTTGTATATAATCTGCCGATGAGTAGGTCTCTATCATTGTTTTATAGAGATACCCAAGGTTGTCCTCATTCAAATGCTGGTCGTGTTCGCTAACCAGTTCTTTAAAGAAAGGTTCGCGGGTATTGTTATAAAGTTTGCCGGGATTTTGCACGGCAATGCCTTTCATCTTATTGCCTTTCATAGCTAATGAAAGGGTATCGTCAACTTCCACGGCTGTATAAGGGTCTTTATTCACGGTGCAATTAGCATCCAGGTAACGGCCTATCCAACCGGTAGTTAAAAACTGGTCTGATGCGCTGGCGGTTTGCCAGATATCCATAGAACGGAAGTGCGATCTATCCGGGTTAGGATAGCCTACCGAATTAATAATGCTCATCCAGCCTTGGTCGTAAAGTTCTTTTAAAGCCGACAGGTTGGGGTTAAGCGCCTGCATATCATTCAGTTTCACCAGGTCAGTTGGTTTTATGGCAATGGTATTGCGTTTTTGGTAATAAATATCGTTGCCATAAGGCACAATGGTGTTAAGCCCATCGTTACCGCCTGAAAGCTGTATGATAACGAGGTTTTTGAAACCACTTAGCTCATTGGAAGCCATCGCCTCAAATGGTTTTAAAAATGATGGTATAAGAAAGGCACCGGATGCCAGCGCACTGTTCTTTAAAAAATCCCTTCTTTTCATAATTAACACAATTGATATTCAGGAGTAGAAACCAGTTCCACAACCATTGACCGGATGTTTGACGATTGAGCAATAACCGCTTTTATGCTGTTATCAATAGGCGCAGCTAATATCACCGATGCTACCTGGTCTTTGGTAGTGCCTTTAGGTATGTCATTTAAAAACTTATTCCAATCAGGCGTTGTTTGTGCAGGCGTTTGGGTTTGCTGTTTACGGTTGGGCATGGTTGCCAATAGCGCCTCATCTTCCGGGTCGGCCTTACCGTGGAAATCGATGATCCCATTATTTAAAACCGTTGATGGTATTTTCAGTCTCGTCATTAATGATGAACTGTCTATCCAGCTTTTACCTCCGGGCCATCCCGCCACGTTTGGCGGATAAAACAATACCTGCCCAAGTGCACGCTGAAACTGCATCATTACATCGGGGTTGTTGTAGTTGATGTAAAACTGCCGGTTTAAGCCAACAATCAGGTCTATCGGTGATTTGATCAAATTGCCGGTATTTACAGGTGCATAAAACCAATCGGTAGCAAAAACAAACTTTAAAAGCGGCGTTATCTCGTAGTTGCTTTTATAAAAAACATCAGCCATTGCGCTCACGTGCCTGCTATCCGGAACATCATTAACCAAGTAACGATACAACTTTGTGCAGATGAACGAGGCTGTTTTTTTATTTTGCAGCAGCATGTTAATGATGTCCTCGCCTTTAAAGGCGCCGGTTTGGCCCATAAAGGTTTTTGTGCCCTCGTCATGCTGCTGCTCGCGGGTAACAAATTCGCCTTTGTTATTAAAACCCCAGCCGGTGAAAGACCGTGCCGATTCTTTGATATCCTGCTCGCTGTAGTTACCCCGGCCAATGGTAAAAAGCTCCATTAACTCGCGGGCAAAGTTCTCATTGGGGTGCCCCTTTTTATTTTGCTGATTATTTAAAAACTGCAGCATGGCCGGAGATTGCGATACCTCCATCAGCAATGTTTTAAAGTTGCCTAAGGCATTGCTGCGTTGAATGTTATTAAGTTGTTGGGCGTAGTAGGGGTTTTGAGATCTGCATGCAAAGTGATTATGCCAAAACAAGGTCATCTTCTCGCGCAGCTGTGCCGGCGTGGTGCTCATTTGATTGAGCCAGGCAATGTTAAGGTCTTTTTCCTGCTCGCGTTGTTGCTTCATAAACATCTTACGGGTTAACGTATCTGTTTTATCTGCACTGGCCATTTTAAAGCTCAAATTTTCAGTTATCAGCATAAGCGGTTGTGCGGTAGCTGATGACTTGAACAACTGCTCAGTGGCGTGCTTTAAAGATGTTTTTTGAAAGGTTGCCAGATCATCAACATTTAGCCCGAAACCAGCCCTGGCATATAGATGCTTTATTTTACCTAAGTCGCTCATGGTATTTGCGCTAAGTTGTTAAACGTGAGGTTTGACAAACCCTGTGTAACTAAGTTTAATACCGGTAAAAATATTTGCTTGCAATTCTCGGTATTGTATTATCTTAGTGTTGCTTTTAACCTTAATTACAATGAACAAAACTATTGCAGCAATAGCGTTTTGTATTGCTCCCTTTTTATCCCTCGCGCAGAGCGCAGAAACCAACTCAAATTATGTAGCCGCCCAGCCTTTTGGCAAAGTAGAAGTAGCTGATCTTGAACTAAAATCATGTGATTTTGAGAAAGATGCCAACGCCGAAGTGCTTTTTGATATAGGCAGCGCAGGTTATGACCCTAACATGGACCTGTCTTTAGACAGGCATAAACGCATCAAGATCTTTAATATCAACGGTAAGGACAATGCAAACATTCGCATTGAATTTTACAGCGGTAACCGCCTTGAGTACATCAACGGTTTGCAGGCGCAAACCATTAACCTTGTTGATGGCAAACCTGAAATTACAAAGCTTGATAAGAAACTGATCTACACTGAACAGATCGATAAGAACAGATCTGCCCTGGTATTCAGCATGCCGAATGTAAAGGCTGGCTCTATCATCGAGTATAAATATTCGTTGAGAAGCAATTCACTTAATAACTTCCCAGATTGGTATTTCCAAAGCAAATTACCAACCCGTTACAGCGAGTTCAAGACTTATGTGCCCGATTTTATGACCTTTCAGATAAACGCACATGTAGAGCAGCCTTTGGTAAAATACAGTGCCAAATCAGAAGGGCGCAGCTATGGCACGGGCACTAATCTCATATCTTACAGCCTTGAAACAACTTACAGGGCACTTGCTAACGTGCCGTCATTACCCGATGAAGCTTACATGACAGCCTCCGCCGATAACCTTCAAAAAATTGCGCATCAATTAACCGCAGTAAGGCCTTTAGGTACCTACTCGCCGTCATATTCAGATAGTTGGGCTAAGGTGGGCGGTATACTTGCGGATGATGAGGATTTTGGCAGCCAGTTAAAACGCAAACTGGCAAATGAAGAAGTATTGATCACGAAAGCTAAAAGCTTAAAAACTGACGATCAAAAAATTCAATACCTTTTTAACGAGGTTAGGAACAGTATGAAATGGAACGGTGTTGACAGGTGGTATACCAACGATGGTACTGTTAAGGCCTGGGAAAAGAAAGCCGGTAATTCTGCCGAAATAAACATCATATTATACCATTTACTTAAAAAGGCTGATGTTAAAGCCTTCCCGATGGTAGTTAGCACACGCGAGCATGGCAAGGTTGTGCCGTATTTTACATTCTTATACCAGTTTAACCGTGCAGTGGTTTATGTGCCGATGGGCGAAGGCAAGAGCTATATACTGGATGCTACCGGTAAATACAACCAATATAATGAAACACCTTATGACCTTTTAAACTCGAGCGGCTTATACATAGACAAGGAAAATGAAAAGTATGATATAGTGATGCTGCAGAGAGATGATGCCGTTAGGCAGGTGGTGATGTTGAAAGGTGAGGTAACAAACGATGGTAAATTAGACGGTAATGCACAAATAAGCAGCTTTAGCTACAATAGGGTAAATGCGCTTAACAGATATAAGGACGATGGTGAGAAAAAATATACAGATTATCTTAGGGATAATAACAATGCCCTAAACATCAGTTCGCTTAAATTAGAGAATACCGAAGTTGATAGCTTACCGCTTGTCCAGAACGTTAATTTCAAATTAGACCTTACCGGATCTGATGAGAACTATATCTATTTTGTGCCTAACATGTTCAGCGCCTTAAAGGCTAATCCGTTCCTGAGCGAGAACAGGCGTACCGATATTGACTTTGGTTACAAGAAAAGCTACACCATTATTGGCTCTTACAAGCTACCGGCAAATTATAAATTGGATGCGTTGCCTAAGAACGTAACGTTGAAAATGCCAGATGAAAGCATCCTATTCAGGCGTGTAGCATCTGCCGAGAACGGTATGCTGATGATACGTTACCAGATAGACCAAAAAGCCATCAGCTATGGCAGGGACATCTATCCGATGGTACACGAGTTCTATAAGAAAATGTATGAGATGCTTAACGAGCAGATCGTGCTTAAGAAATCATAATTGACATGAAATTCCAGTTACTTAAGGCGGCACTTTGTGCCGCTGCTTTTTTGCTATTCGGCAGTTTAGAAGTTAGCGCTCAAAAAAATAAAAATCTTAAAGAGTACCTGCAGGCATCAACCATACCCGATTCTTTAAAGGAGGGTGCTAATGCTGTTGTACGCTACGCATCAGATGAGTTGGTTGTAAAACGTAAAGACAAACTTGTTATAAAACATCACAGTATCGTTACTATCCTCAATGAAAAGGCCGACGATGCTGCAAGGCTGGTTTTGTTCTACGATAAGAAATTCAACAGCGTTAATGATGCCGAGATGATCATTTACAATGCCGATGGCGTGCAGTTAAAAAAGTATAAAAAAGGCGATATGTATGATAGGGCAGCAGTAGATGGTATTTCTATAGTAACTGATGACCGTATGCTGGTTGCGGGCCATAGCATTGCAAGTTATCCCGCAACGGTTGAGATAAATTATGAGGTTACCCGTAACAGCTATTTCGATCTGAGTGAATGGAGTTATCTGTCGCCTGAGCGGGCCGTGCAGTATGCCGAGTATAGCGTACAAACCGACCCGGCAAACGGGTTCAGGTACAAAAATTACAATACCTCTATAGCCCCGGTGAAAACATCACAGGATGGCCTGGATAAATACACCTGGACGGTAAAATCGCTTAAAGCAATAAAGCCCGAGGACGACGCGGTTGACTGGCAGGTTTTCCCGAGTATATCCTTTGCAAATAATTATTTCTCATTTGATGGTATTCCCGGTGATTTCACAACCTGGAAAAGCTACGGTAACTGGCAGTTAGGCTTAAATACAGATGTGAATAGCTTGCCGCCCCAACGTGTGGAAGAAATAAAAGCGATGACGGCCAATTTAAAAACTGATAAAGAGAAAGCCAGGTTCTTATATAAATACCTGCAGGATAACATGCGTTACGTAAGTATCCAATTAGGTATAGGTGGTTTAAAGCCCTTCCCGGCAACTTTTGTAGATCAGAAAAAGTATGGCGATTGTAAAGCGTTATCCAATTACATGCACGCCTTACTAAAGGCAGTTGACATTCCATCTTATTATGCAATGGTTAGAGCCGGAGACAATGAACGCCCGGCTGATAAAGCTTTCCCGAGCGACCCTTTCAATCACGTTATTTTGTGTGTGCCATTTAAGGGTGATACCACCTGGCTGGAGTGTACCAGCAGCACCAGGCCATTCGGTAAACTTGGTCCGTTTACGGAGAACCGAAATGCGTTGTTGGTAACAGCCGACGGCGGCGTTTTGGTAAATACCCCTAAAAGTTCAATGCTTGACAACCAGTTTAACACCGAAGTTCATATCACGTTTGAAGCTGAAGGTGGTGCCAAAGCAAAAATGAAGGCAATAACTACCGGTGCATACCGGGATGATTTTATCAGCATGGCATCTTTAAAAAGCGATGAACAAAAGGAAACGCTTATAAGAATGTTAAACATGAAGCAGCCCAATGTGCTGGAGATAAGCCCGGTAACGGATAATGACGGGGTTAAAGAATTAAGCCTTGAGCTGGAGTTTGACAAGTTTTGCGACATAGCCGCCGGCAATAAAATGTTTTACAGGCCACGCCTGTTTGATCTGTGGAAATTGACTGTGCCGCCTTTAGAAAAGCGTAAAAATGATTTCTACTTTTCTGTACCCCTGCAAAAAGCATGTGTTACCACAATTGATCTGCCGCAGGGCTACGAGGTAGAGACTTTGCCGGTTAACCAGGCATTTAAGTTTACTTACGGTAGCTATGACGTGAATTATAAATATGACGCCGCTAAAAACCAGGTGTTAAGTACAGCCACTTTTAACCTGAATAATCACGTGATACCGGCAGCAAAATACACCGAGATGCAGCAGTACATGGATAATATAGCCAAAGCTCAAAATAAAAAGCTGGTGATACGCAAGAAGGCATAAATTTGCCCTGATGATATTCAGGCTTGATGAGCGTTTAATATTCCCGGACCCAGCCCTGGCCGAAGAGGATGGACTGCTTGCCGTTGGCGGCGATCTTTCGGCCGGGCGCTTAATGCTTGCTTACGAGAATGGGATATTTCCCTGGTATAGCGCGGATGAGCCGATTTTGTGGTATTCACCTCATGAGCGTTTTGTGCTTTTTCCAGATGAATTGGTTGTTTCCAAATCTATGCGTAAGGTAATAAGGGATGGCGTGTTTTTGGTAACCTTGAATAAAGCTTTCGGGAGCGTGATCGATAGTTGCTCATCTATTACACGCGAGGGACAAGACGGTACCTGGATCACAAACGAAATGAAGACTGCATATGCAGAACTGCACCGCCTCGGTTTTGCTCATTCTGTTGAAGTTTGGAAAGACAACGAATTAGTGGGTGGATTATACGGTGTAGAGACCGGTAATGTGTTTTGCGGCGAAAGTATGTTCAGCAAAGTAAGTAACGCATCTAAAACTGCATTGATATGGCTTTGCCAGAACACCAATTTTGCTTTAATAGATTGCCAGGTATATACCGAACATCTTGAAAGCCTGGGCGCGCGGATGATGCCACGCCAGGAATACGTGGATATACTGCATAATAACCGCATTAAAACGTAGCTTTGTTACTGATGGAGCAGGTGAATGTTAAAGAGCGTATCATATTGGGAATTGACCCCGGTACCGCTGTTATGGGTTACGGATTAGTGCTTGAGAAAGGGAACAAAATTGAACTGCTCAGCCTCGGTGTTGTAAAACTGGGCAAGCTTGATGACCATATGCTTAAGCTACAGCGCATCTTTGAAAAAACCGTTGCTTTAATAGATAACTACAAACCTGATTGCCTGGCCATTGAGGCGCCGTTCTATGGTAAAAACATACAGGTGATGCTTAAACTTGGGCGCGCGCAAGGTATTTGCATGGCAGCTGCCTTATCCCGAAACCTGGATATAACAGAATACTCGCCGCGCAAGATAAAGCAGTCTATTACTGGTAATGGCAGCGCCACCAAAGAGCAAGTTGCCGCCATGCTGCAAACGCTATTAAACTTCACAGAGACGCCTGATTTTTTAGACGCTACGGACGGGCTTGCTGTTGCCGTTTGCCATTCGTTCCAAAAAATTAGCACCAAGGCACCTAAGGGTGCGGCCAAAAGCAAAAAGGCGTACTCAGGCTGGGAAACCTTTATAAAAGATAATGCCGGGAGGGTGGTTAAAGGTGCAGCTAAGTAATTAAAGCAGCATTTCCTTTACTTCCTGCCAGTTATTAACTTTTACATCCCAGCGTACATCGTGGTTATGCGCTGCTTTGAACAGGATGCCTTGCCCAATAAAACCGTTGAAGTTTCGCACATTATCATCTATCATGTAGTCGGCATTGATAATGCTCTTATCACCGCAGAACACAATGTTCTTCCAGGTAACATAGGGAAAGTGCTCACCCAACCAGGCCAGTTTCGGCAACAACGAGTTTGGAAACTCCATAGCTGCTGTAGTAAAATAGATCTCGTATTTTTTGTACAATTCGGCAATTACCGCTTTTGCATCTTTGATAACCGGCAGGTCCTTAAAAAAGTCGTCATGAAAAACAAACTCGCGGATGCAGCTGCTGTGCTCGGGCTTGATCAAATCCTGTACACTGGCCGAGTATAATTGCTCAGGTGTGAATTCGATGCCGTAGTCGCGGGCATACCATTCGCCAAAGCGTGCCTGTGCGTCGGCAACCACATCATCCATATCAATAGCTATTCTTTTCATAGTGTTAAAATTACACATTTAAGATGCTGTTGCAAAGCTTCTTTCTTTATAATCATTCTAAATAATTTGGATGCTAAGCATCTCACGGTTATATTTGCCTCGTTATTTAAAATTAGTCTTAATAAACTATTCGTATCGCAGAGCTTTTATAATGAAGAAACCTATACTATCAATCTCCAGATCAGCGTTATTCGCATTTCTATTATTCCTTACACCGGTTGTTGTGTTTGCACAAAGCAAAGGCACCATACAAGGTAAGGTGTTAACCAATGGTGGTAAACCCGCAGAAAACGTTTCCATCGGTTTGGAAGGTACAGGTTACGGTACAACAACTGCAGATAACGGCACATTTTCTTTTAGAGCACCGGCTGGTTCTTATACCATCATTATTTCTTATGTAGGCGTTGAGCGGGTAGAAGTACCGGTTACAGTTACTGCTGGGCAGGTAACAAACGTGCAGGATATAACTGTTCGTGCAAGCCAGTCGCAGCTTACCGAGGTTAACGTAATTGCTAACAGGGCAAACCGCTTCACCAGGAAGATAAGTACAGATGTAGCAAAGATCCCACTGAACAACCTGGAGAATTCTCAAAGTTACAGCGTGGTAACTACCGAGCTTTTAAAGGAGCAGAATGTGTTCAACGTAGAAGATGCATTGAGGAACGCGCCCGGCATACAAAAAATGTGGGATGCTACCAACCGCGCAGGTGATGGCGGTGGTTATTTTACCTTGCGTGGTTTTGTTACCCAAACCCGTTTAAGAAACGGCATTGCAGGTTTGGTTACCAGCGGCATTGATGCAGTTAACATCGACAAGATAGAGGTTATCAAGGGCCCATCGGCTACGTTGTTTGGCAGCACCTTAACTTCATTTGGTGGTTTGGTTAACCGGGTTACCAAAAAGCCTTACGAAACCTTTGGTTTAGAAATTGGCCACACCGTAGGTAGTTATGACCTCAGCCGCACCACTATCGACTTGAACACGCCGCTTGGCACAAACGTAGCCTTCCGTTTAAACTCCGCTTATAATTACGAGGGCAGTTTCCAGAATTATGGTAAAAATCGCTCATTTGCCCTGGCGCCAAGCCTGGCTATAAAAGCGAACGATAAATTATCTTTTTTATTAGAGTCCGAGATCTTTATTGGCCGTAATTCTGCTAAGCCATTCTTCTTTTTTTATGATACCCCAAAAACATTGGGCGTAAGCAAGGTTAGCGACCTTAATATCAACTACAAGAACGCTTACGTTAACGATGATATCAAAGCGTTTAGCCGCAGTGCCAACTATTTTGCCACCATGAACTACAAGTTCTCGGACAAGCTAAGATCACAAACCGTTTTTTCGGCAACAAACAGCTACTCTAACGGCCCAAGCCCATATTTTTATCTGGTGAGTGATTCAACCGCGATTAAGATTGCGCGCAAACCAGGCGTGGCCGATCTTCCTGATAGCCCGGGTGAGGCAAATTATATCTACAACAACGACCAATCTACCTACCATAGCAAATTCAGCGCTATTGAAATACAGGAGAATATCAACGGCGATTTTAATATCGGCAGTACCCGCCACCGCTTTGTGGTTGGATTAGACTTTCAGCACCAAAACTCTAACCAGATTTACTACGGGGGCTCATACGGTATAGCACCCATCAACGATCCCAAATACGATTACGGATCATTCAATAAAATCTTGACTGATGCCAATCTTTATAATCCGGCTGCAGCATTCCCGTACATCTACAAAACCAATACTTACAGTGCCTACGCTTCAGATGTAGTTAACATCACTGATAAATTAATAGCCTCAGTTGGTTTACGTGTTGACCGTTATGAGAACAAAGGCAGCTACAACGTTGACGGTACGCCACAAGATTCGGCACCGGCATTTGGTCAAACTGCGTTCTCTCCAAAATTCGGCTTGGTGTACCAGCCAATAAAGGAGGCTTTATCATTCTTTGCCAATTACCAAAATGGTTTTCAAAACCCGGGTGTATACAGGGATGCGCAATCGCAACCGGTTGTTGCGAAAGTTCAAAATGCCAATCAAATAGAGGGTGGTGTTAAAATGGCGTTATTTAACGGCAAGTTGAACGGTACCTTAAGCTACTATCGTATCAATCTTACCAACGTGTTGCGTACTGTGCAAGGATCGGGTGGTGGTTTACCAATCCAGGTACAGGATGGTACCCAAAGCAGCAAAGGTTTTGAGGCTGAGATCATAGCCAACCCGATAAGCTCAGTTAATATCATCGCCGGTTTTGCCTACAACGATTCAAAATTTACACTGGCAGATGCTGATGTGCAAGGCCTTCGCCCTAACACCGCCGGCTCGCCTTACCTTGCTAACTTTTATGCAAGCTACCGTTTGCCATCAACTGTGTTGAAAGGCTTAGGTGCTGGTTTCGGTGGTAATTACGCCAGTGCAAACAAGATCATCAACAGCGTAAGCCAGGGCACTTTTGAATTACCGGCATACACCATACTAAACGCCAACTTATTTTACGAGCAGCCAAAATACCGTTTCGGTTTCAGCGTGAACAATTTGGCTAACAAGGAATACTACACCGGTTACACCACCATCAACCCGCAAAGGTTGCGTCAGTTAGTGTTGAGTGCATCATATAAATTTTAGGTATGTCGGCATTTAAAAAAGCTTTACTTTTTTGCCATCGCTGGCTCGGGTTTATATCCGGGCTTGTGGTGTTTATTGTAAGTATAACAGGCTGTATCTTTTGTTTCCAGGATGAGATACAGGATGCGATGCATAGCTACCGCACGGTTGAAAACACAGGTAAGCCCTACGTTGAGCCATCGCAGCTAATAAGTGAAGTAAAGAAAGCTTACCCTAAAGCGAGTCCTGATTATATTTATTACTACGGTGTAGAAAGGCCTGCAGGTGTATTGGCAAACAAAGGTGCAGAGGGCTACGAATACGTATACCTGAACCCCTATACAGGAAAGATCATTCATCACGAAACGCCGCAAACTAACTTTTTCATCATTGTTGAATATATACACCTTTACCTGCTGCTGCCGCCTGCAATTGGCAAATGGGTAGTAGGGGTTGCTGTGATCATCTTTATGGTAATCATGATAACCGGGCTTATCTTGTGGTGGCCCAAGCGCAAAAGCGACCGAAAGCGCAGCTTTACCATTAAATGGGGAGGCCGCTGGCGCAGGGTAAATTACGACCTGCACAATGTTCTGGGGTTTTATGCAACTTCTATTGCCTTGATACTAAGCATAAGCGGGCTGGCGATTGCTTTTGAACCAGTAAGCAGGGCCATCTACAATACTGCAAACATAGGCCGCGGCATTAAATACCAGGATGAAGTGAGCGAACCAAAATCAGATTCGCTTAAAAGATCGGGTGTGGCAGCAAAGCCCGTTGTTGATGTGGCTTTTGCTTACGCAAGGCAGCAATCACCCAAGGCACAAATGTTTTTGATCCACAATGATCCTACACTTTCTGGCGCTATCGGTGTTGGCGCTTACCCAAAATCGCTGCATTATGCCAATGCCAGTGGATATGAGTTTGATAAGTATAATGGCAAGCTTTTAAAAACCTACGCGCTGGAGAAAAAGAGCCCCGGCCTAAGGCTTAACGAGATGAACTACGATATACATGTTGGCCAGATAGGCGGCGTTACCACCAAGATAATAGCATTTATAGCGAGTTTGATCTGTGCAAGTTTACCGGTAACCGGGTTTATCATTTGGCTGGGTAAACGTAAAAAATCTGGTGCAAAAAACAACAAGGTACGCAAGGCCGTGCATCACAAAACGCATAAAAGAGCGCTGCAGGCAGGGGTGTAGCCCCCTCTAAATCTCCCCCGAAAGGGGAGACTTTAAAACAAAAGATATTCTTAAGCTCCTCTCCCTCGGAGAGGGGTTGGGGAGAGGCTCAAAGAAAAGCCGGTAATTGTTCAATTACCGGCTTTTCTTTTTATCTCGGAAAGTTATATTATCTAACGGTCAGCAGATCAATGGTGAATGTTAAAACCGAGTTTGCCGGAATGCCGGCCCCCGGAGAGCTGTTGCCATAAGCCAATGCCGAAGGCACGATCAGGAAAACGCGGCCACCGGCCTTAACATGGGTTAAGCCATATTGCCAACCTTTAATAACGTTACTTAAAGGGAATGTGGTGCCGGTACCAGCATCAAATTGGCTGCCGTTAAGTAATTTGCCCACGTAATTCACGCTTACGGTACTGCTTGCAGTAGGTGTAGCGCCCGTACCTTCAGTTAATACCTGGTAATAAACACCGTTAGCATCTTTGGTAACGTTTATGCTTGGGTTGGCTTTAATGTACGCTTGGATATCCGCCTCATCTTTGGCAGCCTGAACGGCAGGGTCAAAATTGTCTTTATCTTTTGAACAAGATGCAAATACAGCTAAAAATAAGCTTAATATCAGTAAGTGTTTTTTCATGTTATTATTAACGTAATAATTTACTCAGGTGATACAGTAGACTTAATTTTTAATTCGGTCATCTGCGCATCAGCAATGGTTGATGGTGAATCGATCATGATGTCACGGCCCGAGTTATTCTTAGGGAACGCAATAACATCGCGGATAGAATCCAGCCCGGCGAAAATAGAAGCCAGCCTGTCAAACCCGAAAGCGATACCACCATGCGGCGGGGCACCGTACTCGAAGGCATCCATCAGGAAGCCGAATTGCTTTTGGGCTTCTTCCTTAGAGAAACCAAGGTGTTTGAACATTAGCGATTGCAGCTCACGATCATGGATACGAATAGAGCCACCACCGATCTCGGTACCGTTAATCACCAAGTCATAAGCGTTGGCGCGTACTTCGCCCGGCTTAGTGTCCAACAGGGCGATATCCTCAGGTTTTGGTGAGGTGAATGGGTGGTGCATAGCGTGATAACGCTCACTTTCTTCGTCCCACTCTAAAAGCGGGAAATCGACCACCCATAGCGGCGAAAACTTATTTTTATCGCGTAAGCCTAAACGGCCGCCCATCTCCAGGCGAAGCTCGTTCAATTGTTTACGTACTTTATCAGTTTGGCCGGCAAGTATCAATATTAAGTCGCCTTTTTCGGTCTCGAAAGCGGCAGACCATTTAGCTAACTCTTCTTCGTTAAAGAATTTATCTACCGATGATTTGATGGTGCCATCATCGTTATGACGGGCATAGATCAAACCTGTAGCGCCGATTTGCGGGCGTTTAACAAAGTCGGTCAGTTCATCCAATTGTTTGCGGGTATATGCAGCGCAGCCTTTGGCGTTAATACCCACAACCAGTTCGGCATTATCAAAAACACCAAAACCTTTGCCTTTTGCAATGTCATTCAGTTCAACAAATTGCATCCCAAACCGGGTATCAGGTTTATCTGATCCATACAAACGCGCCGCATCAGCATATTGCATACGCGGGAACTCATCCAGTTCAACACCTTTTACCGTGCTGAACAGGTGGCGGGTTAAGCCTTCAAATATATTCAGGATATCTTCCTGCGTAACAAAAGATAACTCACAGTCTATCTGGGTAAACTCCGGCTGGCGATCGGCACGTAAGTCCTCGTCCCTAAAACATTTCACGATCTGGAAATAACGGTCAAAACCGCTCACCATTAGCAATTGCTTAAAGGTTTGCGGCGATTGTGGCAGAGCGTAAAACTCGCCCGGGTTCATGCGGCTTGGCACCACAAAGTCGCGGGCACCTTCAGGCGTAGATTTGATCAGTACCGGGGTTTCCACCTCGATAAAATCAAGATCTGAAAGGTACTTGCGTACTTCCTGCGCCATTTTGCTGCGCAGCACCAGGTTGTTGCGGATAGGGTTACGGCGTAGATCAAGGTAACGGTATTTGGCACGCAGTTCCTCGCCGCCATCGGTTTCATCCTCAATCAGGAACGGTGGGATTTTAGCCGCATTCAATACTTCAAGCTCGGTAACAGCTATTTCAATTTCACCGGTAGGTATTTTAAGGTTCTTGTTAGAACGCTCTAAAACCTTACCTGTAACTTTTATCACAAACTCGCGGCCTAAATTGCGGCTTGCTTCACGCAGTTTCTCGTCGGTTTCGGTATTGAAAACCAACTGAGTTAAACCATAACGGTCGCGAACGTCAATAAACGTGGTACCGCCCAGGTCGCGTGATTTTTGCACCCATCCGCAAAGCGTAACGGTTTCACCTAAATTGGCAATATGTAATTGTCCGCAAGTGTGTGTTCTTAGCATAGCTTAAAATTCTGAATCCCGCAAAAGTACTGTTTTGAGCCGAAAGGCAAAACAAATAAAGAGAAGACTACATGTTAAACATACTCTGCTCATTTGCCGCAGGTTACAGGTTAATCTATTTTAACACAACGAACCGAGCACCCCATCATACCTGTACCGTCTCTAAGCCCGTTCATGGTGCCGGCAACAGTTTCTACATTGTTTAATAATGTGGTGGTATATATTTCTGATGGATCTGACCAATATATGGTAGATGTGCCGAGCGAGTAAAAACCAAGATTATTGCGTATACCAGCAGGCAAGCCCGTGAAGCCGGTTTGATTAGTTGCACCTACATTAGGGCTTATCCAATGATCGGTACCGGCCTCTTTCATTGCACCTGTTGCCGTATTGGTGAGCCCCGGTAGCCAGAATATCTCTCTCCAATCGTCTCCCTTTGGCAGGCGCCAGCCCGCAGGGCATATATTTCTGGTATCGCTTATGGCAGCAAAATTATACAGATGCCCGTAAGTATCACCCAGCAGGCTGTCAAAGTTATAATCACAGTAGCCACTCAGATAACGCCAGTCATCTTCTCGTGTGAGATAATCAATAGGCTCCCCGTTGCGAAAATGTGTAACTTTAAGGTTTTGCACCAGCCAAACTGAGTTGCCAATGTTTACTGTTTTATAAATGTTGCCATCTATGTCCACCACATCTGTAGTAACTTTAAGGTTATCGCTGTAGGCAATGCCGGCTGCTGTAACGGCAAAAGCTCTGATATAATACGTGGTGCCCGGCATAAGGCCGGTAATGCTTGTTGCAAGGGTGCCGCTGCCGCCCGGTACTTTTGTAATTATTGATGCAGTTGTAGGGTTAGGTGTTGCAGAAATACAAAATCCTCTGTTTATAACACTATTAGTATCAGATAAACTTATGAGGCCCTTAACCGATATTTCATTGGTAGCAGTGCTAATGGGTTTACTTTCGATGGTTACTGTTGCCGCGATAGGATCAGGCAAATTAGGTTGGTCTTTTTTGCAGGCGCTTAAAATAAAAAGCATAGCAACCACGACTAATGATAAGGCTTTTAAGGTTGTTTTCACATGCTAAAATTATAAAATAAAGCTTAAACATAAACCCGCGGCTGCCAGGAAAATAAAATGTCTGCTGTGATCTTTAAGGCGATGTTAACCGTAACGCTAAAGGCTTTTCAAAAATAGCGATCAATTGCCTTAAAATCTTACCTTTGTAACCTCAAAAATTAGGAATAATAATGTTTGAAAATCTTTCGGATAAGCTGGACAGGGCCTTTAAGGTACTAAAAGGACAGGGATCAATAACTGAAATTAACGTGGCCGAGACCATGAAGGAGATACGCAAAGCCCTTCTGGACGCCGACGTAAACTATAAAACTGCCAAAACATTTACTGATGATGTAAGGCAAAAAGCATTAGGCGAGAATGTATTAACTACCATTTCGCCGGGGCAGTTGCTTACCAAGCTGATGAACGACGAGCTGACCGAATTAATGGGCGGCACCACATCAGAGCTTGACCTAAAAGCATCGCCAACCATCATCCTGATAGCGGGTTTGAACGGTGCGGGTAAAACTACTTTTACCGGTAAGCTGGCCAACTTCCTTAAAACGCAAAAGAACAAAAAGCCTTTATTGGTTGCTGACGACGTTTACCGCCCTGCGGCGATAGACCAATTAGAGGTATTGGGCCAGCAGATAGGCATCCCGGTTTACGCCAACCGCGAAAGTAACGACCCTATTGCCATTGCTAAAGAAGGTATTGCACAGGCCAGGCAAAATGGTAATAACGTGGTCATCATTGACACCGCCGGCCGTTTAGCTATTGATGAGGCCATGATGGTGGAGATAGAGAACGTGAAGGCTGCTACCAACCCGCACGAGATCTTATTTGTAGTGGATTCTATGACGGGCCAGGATGCGGTAAATACCGCCAAGGTGTTTAATGACCGCCTTGATTTTACCGGTGTTGTTTTAACCAAATTGGATGGCGATACCCGCGGTGGTGCTGCATTATCCATTAAATCTGTTGTAAACAAGCCTATCAAATTTATTGGTACCGGCGAGAAGATGGAAGCGCTTGACGTTTTCCACCCTGACCGTATGGCATCGCGTATCCTGGGCATGGGCGACGTGGTTTCCCTGGTAGAGCGTGCTCAACAACAGTTTGATGAGAAAGAAGCTGCCGAGCTGCAGAAAAAGATCCGTAAGAACAAGTTTGACTTTAACGACTTTTACGGCCAGATACAGCAGATCAAAAAAATGGGTAACATGAAAGATCTGGTTGGCATGATACCCGGTGTTGGTAAAATGATGAAGGATGTTGAGGTAGGCGATGATGCATTCAAAGGCATTGAGGCTATTATCCAATCTATGACTCCGAAAGAGAAGGAAAACCCTGATCTGATCAGTCAGAGCCGCCGCCAGCGTATTGCAAAAGGCTCGGGTACGGATATCAATGAAGTGAACCGCCTGATGAAGCAGTTTGAGGACATGCGTAAAGTGATGAAACAAATGAGCAACCCTGCAGCCATGGCACAAATGATGCGCAGGATGCCGAAGATGTAATAGCCCTTGTGGTAGATAAACAGAAAAGCCAGAACAATTTGTTCTGGCTTTTCTGTTTATCATTGTTTAAAGCTTCCGCCAGCTGAAAGCTGACACGGTGCTTTGGCACGAGCTGGAAGCTCGCGCCGCCGATAATTTATATATACTGACAAGATCCTGTCAGCGTTCACGGTGTTCACGAGTGTTCATGGCGTGAACGTGAACACTATGCATTAAACGCTTCCAGGGCTTTTTCTATGCGAATTATGGCTTCACTTTCGCCCAATAGCTTGGCTATGTCGAACACATGAGGGCCAAACTTACCACCTACCAGCATAATACGGAACGGCAGCATCACATCACCCGCCTTTAATCCTTTTTCTTCGGCCAGGGCCTTAAACCTGGTCTCAAGCTCCGCTGCATCAAAGGTCTCGGGAGAACTTAATATGCTGATAAATGCGTTGAAGAAATCGGTTTTAGCATCCGTCCATTTCGGCTTAACCGCGTTTAGATCGTATTCTGCAGGTTGCTGGAAGAAGTATGCTGATTGCTGATAAAAATCCTCAAGCAATACACAACGCTCTTTTACCAGGTCGATCACTTTCAACAAATAAGCTTCATCTTTTATCACGATTCCTTTGCTTTTTAAGATCTCCCAAACTTTTAGCTTCAGGCTTTCAGCTTCCGACTTTTTGATCCACTCGGCATTATACCATTTGGCTTTTTCAAAATCGAATTTAGCACCCGCTTTGCTGATACGATCAATAGAAAATTTTTCTATAAGTTCATCCAGTGAGAAGATCTCCTGGTCGGTGCCGTCGTTCCAGCCTAACATAGCCAGCAGGTTCAGGAACGCCTCCGGCAAAAAGCCCAACTCGCGGAAGCCCGGGGTTAGCTCGCCGGTTTTGTTGTCCTGCCAGTTCATGGCATACACCGGGAAACCCAGGCGCGCGCCATCGCGCTTGCTTAGTTTGCCGTGGCCGTCGGGTTTTAATATCAGTGGCAAGTGTGCCCATGCAGGCATCTCGGCTTCCCAGCCCAATACCTTCCAAAGCAGTATGTGTACAGGGGCACTTGGCAACCACTCCTCGCCGCGGAAGGCGTGGGTAATTTTCATCAAGTGATCGTCAACCACCACAGCTAAGTGGTAGGTTGGCATACCATCCGCTTTAAGCAGTACCTTATCATCAACCAGGTTACTATCAAAAGTAACATGCCCGCGTATCATATCATCAAAACCAATGGTTTCGTCTTCCGGCATTTTTATGCGGATAACGTGCGGTGTACCATCATGCAGCAATTTCTCTACCTCGTGCAATGGCAGGCTCAACGAGTTGCGCATTTCATGGCGGTAAGCATGGCCGTATTGGAAGTTGGGAACATCCTTGCGTTTCTGCTCTAATTCTTCTGAGGTATCAAAGGCATAGTAAGCATGGCCGTTCTCAACCAGGCGCTCTGCATACTCGCGGTAAAGCGGTTTGCGTTCGCTTTGGCGATAAGGTGCAAAGGGGCCACCCACCAGCGGACTTTCATCCGGCGTAAGGCCGCACCATTTAAGGCAATCCATAATGTATTGCTCGGCACCATCAACGTAGCGGGTTTGGTCGGTATCTTCAATACGTAAAACAAAATCGCCGCCGTGCTTTTTGGCAAACAGGTAATTAAATAAAACGGTGCGCACGCCACCAAGATGTAAACCACCTGTTGGGCTGGGCGCAAAACGAACTCTGACTTTTTTATCTGACATTGCGTGGCAAAGATACTCGTATTTGCCCTAAGCCAAAACTTTGATGTTAAATGTGATAGAAAGCTGATGCCGCACTACATATATGTTACCGCATCAAACACTGAAGGATAATGATAGAAGGGGCTAAATTCACCTTCATCGGCAAACTGGCAATCTACTTTTATGGTGGTATTGTTGATATCGCCAAACATACTGGCAATGGAAGCATCGGCGGCATCGCGGCCGGTGGCAATTTTTACAAACCCGTTTAATGGGGATAACCTCGTAGCATCAAATAACAACCACTCGCCACCGATATAGGCCTCAAAACAGGCATGAAAATCCTGCGGAATAAGCATATATGAGTAGCCCGTAAAGTACCGTGCAGGGATAGAAAGCGCCCGGCAAAGCGCAATACCCAGATGCGCAAAATCGCGGCATACGCCGGCTTGCTGGGCAACGGTATCATAAGCAGACGTCTCTGAGGTGCTGCTTCCGCTTAAGTATTCTACGTGGTTGTGTATCCATTTAGTGATAGCAACAGCCTTATTGTAATTGTTGGCCAGGTTGCCAAACTCGTTCTCGGCAAGGCGGTATAACTTGTCAGACTGGCAGTAGCGGCTTGGGCTTAGATAAAGCAGCACATCAGGGTGAAGATTGCTGATACTTATGTCAGTGTATTTTTTGTAGTTATGAACCTCAAAATAATTATCTACAAGGGCATCATAAGTAATATTGTAATCACCCGGCTCCTTGATATCGAAGCGGATAAAACGATTGTTCGTTGTTGCGGTAATTAACTCTTCGGCATCCGTTTGAGGGGTTATGGTAAACGTTTCTTCAAGTACCTTTTGCCTTTCGGTTCTCAGGGCATGTATGTTCAGTATAATAGTACCTGTTGATTTTGCCGCGTAGCCCAATTGGGCCGATACCTTAAACTTCATCCTTGTCTCCCGGTAATTTGGCGAAGGCTTTTTTCATCCAGTCGCCTGATATATTTTGTAACGCCGCCTTTAATTCATCATCCCACTGCGCGGATACACTGGCAAGATCTTTTTGGGTATAGCGCTGTTCAACAAGCTCAAACGAATCCTTTTTATAAAGTGCGATATCTATAGGGAAATCCACATTGTTACTGCTTACTCGTGTAGAATCAAACGACAGAAATGCGGCCTTTAAAGCCAGATGCATGCTTGAATCTTCATCTATGGTGCGGTTCAATATCGCTTTACCATGGCCCGAGTTGCCAATAGCCACAAATGGGGCACCTTCACCCAGCTCTACCCAATTACCCTCGGGGTATAGCAAAAATAGTTTATGGTCCTTATCATCTTTTAGCTGCCCGCCGATAATGGTATTCAGGTCGAATTTAAAGCCAGCCTTCTCCAGTGTCGTCCGATCTTCCTGGGCTACGCGGCGGATCTGTTCACCAAATGCGTTAACCGCCTGGAAAAGCTTATCAAAGGTTTGCGTTTGCGTAAGCTCATTAAAGTAAACAACAGCTTTGTCGCGTACAGATCTTAAGCCGCTCGTCATGATAAACATAGAGCCACCATCTTTTTGTACTACGGTAAGTTTCTTTTTATTGGTTGTTTCGGTTCCCGAAGTTATGCGGGTATCGGCCAGTGCTATAAGGCCTTCCTTAACCTTTATACCTAAACAGTAAGTCATATTTTTTGAAGCGAATCAGGATGCAAGATATCAAGAATCAAAATTTTTAGGAGAATAGAAGCGAAAATATCGAGGATCAAGATCAGTCTTGTCGCTTGCTTCCTGATACACTGCTTCGCTTCGGCCCTATTGCTGCTGTTGTTGCTGCTGTATCATCTCCATATACTTTGCATAGCTGTTCCGCGGCATGCTTTGCGCAGGTTTTGGAGCGTGTGATGATGTTGTAAATATATCTTTTTCTTCGTGGACAAGCCCATCTTCGTAACCTACTGATACCGATACTTCAAGCGTGTGGCCTGCGCTGCCTTTGTAAACACCTTTCACCGGTGAGCAATCGCTAAAGTTACGGCCAACGGCCAGGCGCACGTGGTTCTCATTTGCAATACAATTATTAGTAGGGTCAATACCCAACCAACCGTAACCGGGCAAATAGGCCTCGGCCCAGGCATGGGTTGCGCCTTCGCCACGCATGCCATCCTTGTTGGGGCAAATGTATCCGCTTACGTACCTGGCAGGGATGCCCACGTATCGCAGCATTACCATTAAAAGATGGGCAAAATCCTGGCAAACACCGGCACGCAGTTTCCAGATCTCATCAAGCGTGGTCTCAACAGTTGTTACGCCTTTTATGTATTCAAAATTTTTGTAAACGTATTTAGAGAAGTTAAGCGCAGTGTGGTAAGGGGTATCTTCTATTTTACGCTCGGCTTGTACAATTGGCCTTAGTTCGCTCAAACCTTCAAAATATTCCTGTTTCAGAAAGTCAATGTAAGGCATCACGTTTCGCATGTTGTATAATTCGTTCCATTGCTCGGCCGCAAACATATCGTCTATTGGCAATGCCCGTGGGTGAGTGATAACCGATAACTGAGAATTGATGATCATTGACCGATGCGGCTCTATATAGGTAAAGCTGCCTGTTTGGTTACCGTAGTAATCTATATAAGTATCTACTTGCGGGTGCCCGGTTACTGTTAGATCATGCTTAAGCACTTCCTGAAAAAGATCGTTTATCGGGTACAGAATGATCTTGTTGGCGCTATCGCGTACAAAGTTATCATAAGTGTATTTGGTGATATGCTGTATCTTAAATTCGGGCATGGTATTAATTTTTTTGATTTGAGGATTTGAAAATTTGAAAAGGCCTTTTCAATCGATGCACCAATTTCAAATCTTCAAATCATCACATTTTCAAATCGAATCTCGTTTTCAAATTAATTTTATGAGTTTGCAAAGTAGTACTCGTTCATTGAGTTACCGATCTTATACAAGTCGTCGCGCAGGCCGGTAAGGTACTGGTGCAGCCCCATCTGGCTAATGCTTTTTACTGAACTGTATTTGATATTGCTTTGCAGCTTACCTATCTGAAACGATATCTCACGGTAATCATTTACGTTGCTGTTGTTCTTTAATCTATCAAAATAGCGCTGGATGTTATTCACCGAATAGATCACAGATCGCGGGAAATCGTTATTTAGGATCACCTGTTCTATAACATTATGTGCCTCCAACCCATCGCGATATGTTTTTTGGTAAAGCTCGTAACCACCGATTGACTGCAGCAAGTGTTTCCAATAGGTGATATCCAGCAACAGGTCGGGGTTGGTATTTATCGGCCCAAACTTTACGTCGAGGATATCAATAGATTGAATAGCCCGCTCCAGGTATTTGCCGATGTTCATAAAACTACGGGCCTGCCCGCGTTCCATGGTAATCTCCGCTGTGCCATAATAAAGCATAACTTCTTTTATAAGCACGTCCAATATGCCAATTGGGTCATCTTTTCTTAAGCCGTTACCAATGCGGGGTTCTTTTACGGTATGGTAGTATTCGTTGATGCACTGCCATAGGTCGGTAGGGATATGTTCCTGCACACTGCGGGCATTTTCACGTGCCAGGGTTATCAAATTAACAATGGAGTTAGGATTATCGCGCTCCATCACCATAAACTTTAATACAGCACGGCTCTCATTACCCAACGACTTTACCATATCATCATCAGCACCAGAAAAAATACGCATAATGGGCTCCCAGCTAAAACCGGCAACCGAATCTTGCGATGAGGCATAGTTGGTTTTTAGCATCCGAAGAAGACCATCGCTACGTTCAATGTACCGGCTTAACCAATAAAAACTTGCTGCAACTCTACTTAACATAAGTAGCCCCCCAGCCCCCTGAAGGGGGAGCTTTTGATTTGTATATTTTTATTTCTTGCTAATAGCATTATTGTCTGTTTGAATTAAAATTCGGTTTTCCCTTTAGGGAGTTAGGGAGTTCGGCTTTATACCAATACCCATGTGTCCTTGCTTCCGCCACCTTGAGAGCTGTTTACTACCAGCGAACCTTCTGTTAGCGCTACACGGGTTAACCCGCCCGGTACTATCTCAATACCATCAGGGCCGCAAAGCGCATAAGGCCGAAGGTCTATCCGCCGGGGCTGTAATACGCCGTTAATGTAGCAAGGTGCTGCAGAAAGACTAATGGTCGGCTGCGCGATAAAATTGCGCGGATCTTTCATGATCTCTACCTTGTATTTCTCTATCTCTTCCTGGCTGGCCGCGTGGCCCATAAGCATACCATACCCGCCGCTTTCATTGGTTTTTTTAACAACCATTTTATTGATATTCTCAAACACGTATTCGCGTTCATCCGGGTTGGATAGGCGGTGTGTTGGTACGTTTTTAAGCAATGGTTCCTCGTTTAGATAATACCTTATCATATCCGGAACGTAGATATAGGTAGCTTTATCGTCGGCAACGCCATTGCCCAGTGCGTTTACAATAGCAACGTTGCCTTTGCGGTATGCGCCCATTAAGCCTGCAACACCTAAAACGCTGTTCGGGTTAAATACCAGCGGGTCCAGGAAGTCGTCATCTACGCGGCGGTAAATCACATCTATCTGCTGCAAACCGGTAGTGGTTTTCATGTACACCCGGTGGTTGTTCACTACCAGGTCGCGCCCTTCAACCAGCTCAACACCCATTAAGCGTGCAAGCGTGGTATGCTCAAAATATGCCGAATTATAAATGCCCGGACTAAGCAATACGATGGTTGGATTGCTAACCTGCCTTGGAGATAAAGCCTGCAGGTTTTTATAAAGGATAGATGGGTACTCGGTTACACTTCTCACCCCGCAATGCGGTATCAAATCTGGAAACAGGCGTTTCGTGATCTCCCGGTTCTCCAGCATATAACTAACGCCCGATGGAGTACGCAGGTTATCTTCCAGTACGTAAAAAGTACCATCGTGGTCGCGTATCAGATCAATACCGGCAATATGTACATAAACATCATACGGTACATTTAACTGGTACATCTCCCGCAAAAAGTGCGGGCACGAATACACGATATCTATGGGCACAATGCCATCTTTTATGATGAACTGATTGTGATAAATATCTTTCAGGAACAAGTTAAGGGCGGTGAGCCTTTGCTTTATGCCTTTCTCCACAAAGTCCCACTCTGCAGCAGTTATAACGCGCGGTATGATATCAAAGGGGAAAATCTTTTCAATACCTTCACCGCTATTGTAAACGGTAAAAGTGATTCCCTGCGTCATAAACAGGCGTTTTGCTAATTCTTCTTTTTTATGAAGATCTTCGGCCGATTCTTTAGACAGGTAGTCTATTACTTTTTGATAATGCCCACGAACGATGTGGTTTTGATCGTACATTTCGTCCCATACGCCGTTAATTAAGCCATATTTTTCAAAATATTGTGAGCCCTGCATGTTATGATGTTCCAAAATGCTTAAATGATCAATAAAAACTTACTCAAGTTAATGCTTTAATTGCAGAATTGTTGGTTTTGTTATGATTTTTTTAAATAATTATTTATTTAAATCAACAATGCTCAAAAGTTTCGACAAAAAATTGCCGATTTAATTGTTATTGAATTTAACAGTTGTTGTGAATTGAAAGTTTTGTTTAGGAAGTTTTAGCACCTATTGATCCACTTTCGTAATGGCCGGAATTACCTGCCCGCGAAAATCTGTAAACAACAGTTGCCAGGCAATTTTAAACCAGATGATAACCGGTATATACGCTTTAATGGCGTAGTTCTGCATCCATATACGCGCCGGTTTAGGGAATGCATCAGAGGGCCCTAAACCTGTGACTACCAAGAGCAGTACCAATATTACGATGTTAAATGGTGTAAACGGCTTGGGCTGCATCATGATATAAATAACTGCACCCGCAGTTGCAATAATAAATGTAGGATGCTCTGATGCTGTGCTAAATATCACTACCATTATCAGTAATGAGCACATCAACTGTAGCCGGAATTTTAAGGATTCATATTGTTTAACCCTTGCCAGCGCACCAATTACAGAAGCTGCTCCCATCAGCAGAAATGGCCAGTTGGGGATGGAGCTGTCCTGAAAGGCCCGCCTTACGGCACCCATCATACACCAGTCGAAACCCGTAGTTAAACTTTGATTGGTAAGGTTCTTTGAAGTTAGCGCAACAAACCAATCCTTGTAGGTTTGGATCAAAAAACCTGGTCCGGAGATAATGGCCGGCAGCACCAAAAATATTGCCGTCCAAATTACCGACCATATAATGTATTTGGCTTTGTTCTTAGAGAAAAAGAAGAATGCCAGACCTACTATCGGGTAGATCTTCATCAGCGTACCGGCTACGGTCACTAAGGTGGCATACTGCTCTTTTTGCTTTTTTACCATCATAAAGCTGCCAATAATTATGGCGGCAATTATAGGGTTAAACTGCATGTAGTGGCTTGCGTTTGCAAACTCTATAGCGCATAGCAGTAAGATGATAGTTTTTGTCCGATTATTAAAAGGTAATAAATTAATAGCCCATAAAAATGCTGCGGCATTTCCAACTTCCCAAAAAAAGAAACCCCAGCCTTCAGGCATCAGCGATAGCGGCGCTATAAAAACCGTAAATAACGGCCCGTATATGTAAACATCGTAGTATTCATTAGGGTAAAGCAGGTACAGGTTTACATGATCCTTAAAATGATAAAAAGAAGTGCGGAATATGATGTAATTATTATCAATATGCCTGAAGTATTTGAGCTGCCAGCAAAAAAGAGCCACGGCAATGTATAGGATGCAGGTCCACTGGTAACCGGTTAAACCCCAGAATTTTTTTGCAGAGATCTGTGCATCCATATCAGGAGATAAAATAAAGCAAAATTGTTTAAAACGGATTAGCTCCAAATAAAAAAGCCACCCATAACATTTACAAGTGGCTGAAATATAATAAAATCGCTTAATTACTTTTTGTGGTGTTCAAACTCGTGTGCTTCAAAAGCAAGGAAAATGTTAATAATTACACGGTTATAAATTGCTGCATTTGTAGTGCTGTTGATAACGATTGTGCCATTTGTACGAGTAGCCTGATCAAGCATTGTTGACGGGATGCCCGTTAAAAGTTTGTTCAAATGCAGGTTGATCTTTGAAGTAACACCGGTATTAGCATCAACGGTAACGTCCTTCAATTCTCCTTTGATAATTGCATTATCGTTATAATCAAACTCAATTGGTACTGCTGCACCGGCAGCTGTGGTAAAGGTGCCTTTAGCAGTAAGCGGTATATCGGTTCCTGAAGATTTAACCAGCAGTATCTTAACCTCTATTTCGCGATAATGGCCGGTATCAACCAGGGCAGTTATCGGCGATGAGTTTAGGTTAAGCAGATCAAGGTTTGATACATTTTTTGTAGTGATCTCCGTTACCTTACCGTTACGTTTAGCTTCCAGCTTAAACCGGCTTACATTGGCAATAACCGATGTCCATTTGATACTCGCAGTGCTGATAGCAGTAGCATTAACTTCTCTACCATCTGTAACTGCGTTTGTGCCTACAGTTGTTTGCTGATTATCTGCCGTTAGTTGGAATCCCATTTCGGTTTGGGCCGCTGCAGTTGAGGCATTTTTCTCTTTTGAGCAAGAGCTGAACAAAGCGGTGCAAACCAATGCTGCAACGCCAAGGTTTAATAAATTTTTTTTCATGTGTTATTTTTTTCAGGGGGTTTTTAGCGTATTACGTTTAAAGGTAGGATAAAGGTTGCCTTTAAAATTGGTTTTAATAGAAATTTAATAAAGGCATATTGTACTTTTGAGTTACATCTGTTTAAGCTATGAAAAAAGCGCTTTTTATTCTGTTTCTGTTCGTTTCTGCCTCGGCGTTTGCACAACAATCTGCTGACGATTTTAAAGACGACTGGGCCGACCTCCGTCATTACGAAGCGGAGAACAGCCATTTACCACAACCTGCAGCAGGTGAAAAGCGCGTGGTTTTCCTGGGCAGCTCGATTTTTGAATTCTGGAAACAAAAGGTGCCGCAGTATTTCGCGGAGCATAAAAATTATATTGACCGTGGTATCAGCGGGCAGATGTCGCCGCAATTGCTTATTCGTTTTCAGCAGGATGTGGTAGGCGTGAAGGCAAATGCAGTGATCATATTAGCCGGGAGCAATGATATTGCCGGAACAACAGGGCACGTAACTACCGGGCGGATAATGGACAACATCCGCTCGATGGTGCAAATTGCAAAGGCTAATAATATCAAAGTGATCTTATGTGAATATCTACCGGTTTATGAATATCCATGGCGCAAAGGTTTTGCAGCGGCAGATAAGATCATTGAATTAAATGAAGCTATTAAAGCTTACGCCGGGCAAGAGCGACTGGTGCTGCTTGATTACTTTTCGCCATTGGTTGATGAGCGCAACGGACAAAAGGCTGAACTTACCACCGATGGCGTTCATCCTAATGAAGCAGGCTACAAAATAATGGCTAAAGTTACCGATGAAGCAATAGCAAAAGCATTGAAATAAGATGAATAATAGAGAAGCGACCATCAGAAACTACATTGACGCTTACAATAGCTTTGATATTGATGGCATGATGAAAGACATGGCCGATGACGTAGTTTTTGAAAACATCAGCGGCGGACAAGTAAACATGACGTTAAATGGACTACAAGCGTTTCGCCAACAGGCAGAGCAAGCAAAAAGCTATTTCAGCAGCCGTAGACAATCAATAACTGATTTAATGCATAGGGGCAATGAAACTGAAATAGCTATCGACTATGAGGCTACTTTAGCTATCGATCTCCCAAACGGTATGAAGGTTGGTGATGAATTAAAACTTACGGGACAATCTGTTTTTACTTTTGAGGGCGATAAGATCATCGCCCTTAAGGATATCAGCTGATTTAGAATTTAGCGATTACTTGCTCAGCAGTAAGTTTTTCCTGCTCGCCGCTTTGCATGTTTTTAATGCTTAGCTGTCCGCTTTGCATTTCCTCAGTACCTATCAGTATCACAAAAGGGATCTGCTTGTTGTTGGCGTAATCCATTTGCTTTTTGATCTTGGTACCTGCCGGGTAAAGCTCGGCGTTAACGTTATTAGCGCGTAGTTGCTGCAGTAATGGCAAGGCAAAAGCCTCTGCTTCTGCATCAAAACAGCAGATCAATACCTGCGTGCTTTGGTCTGTTGATGCGGGGAAAAGGTTTAGCTCCTCCAGCACATCGTAAATGCGATCTGCACCAAAAGAGATACCCGCACCGGTAAGCCCTTTAAGGCCGAACATGCCGGTAAGGTCGTCATAACGGCCACCGCCGCCAATGCTGCCTATGGCTACACCGTTTGCCTTAACTTCAAAAATGGCACCGGTATAGTAGTTTAGCCCACGGGCAAGGGTAATATCCAGCTCTAATATAGCGCCAAGCGGTTTGCACGCGGCTATGTATTCGAATACTTTTTCAATCTCGGCGCAGCCTAACAGGCCTATTTCAGAGTTTCCCAAAGCCTGGCGCAGACTAACTAATTTTTCCTCATTAGTGCCCTGCAACAAAATAATAGGTTTTATCTTCTCTATATCTGCTTCAGTAAAGCCGCGTTCCAATAATTCTTTGATTACACCTTCTAAACCGATTTTATCAAGCTTGTCAATGGCAACGGTAAGGTCGATAATACTGTCGTGCTTATTTATCACTTGAGCAATACCTGATAGTATCTTGCGGTTGTTGATCTTGATAGTAAAATCAGATAGGCCTAACTTGCTCAGGGCTTCATCGTAAATCAAAACAAACTCGGCCTCGTTGAGTAATGATGGCGAACCAACCACATCAGCATCGCACTGGTAAAACTCGCGGTAACGGCCTTTCTGTGGCCTATCAGCACGCCATACCGGCTGCACCTGGAAGCGTTTAAACGGGAAAGTGATCTCGTTCTGGTGCTGCACCACGTAACGCGCAAAAGGTACGGTTAGATCATAACGAAGGGCTTTTTCAGAGATTTCAGAAACTATATTTTTGGATGTTAAATAAGTTTTAAAAAGGCCAATAACTTGTTCCTCACTATTTATCATAGTGGACATCCCATCTTTAAAAATTTCATAAAGTTCCTCAAAATCGTCACCCTTCTGCACTTTAAAGGCATTCAAATGTTCTTTAAGTAACTCATCTGTTGCTAAAGCCTGATTTACTAAATTGAGCAATTCACCCTGAACTTTCTTAATACTCGCAGCTTTCTCCAAAAAATCACCACTATCCAAAACCTTAAATATCAATTTATCACCCTCATCGCCATATTTGCCGGTAAGGGTGCTTAGGTTTTCCATCGATGGGGTTTCTATCTGCTGGTAGCCGTATTTCCTAAAAACGCTTTTTATGGTATCGAAAATAAAGTTACGCTTTGCCATTTCGGCCGGAGAGAAATCGCGTGTACCCTTTGGTACAGATGGTTTGATGGATGCCATGCGGCAAATCTACAAAATTTTACTCACCCCGACATCTCAGCCATACGGCGGATCGTCGGCTCCTTCTTCGCTGCGCGTAAAGAGGGTAGGGTAACAAAAAACCCTGCGATATTGTCGCAGGGTTTCTAAAAAACTTATTAAATCAAATAATATGTTACTGACCGGTTTGTTGTTTGGCCTGATCTTTCATGGCCTGGTTAGCAACAATTACGATCTCTACACGGCGGTTTTGCGCGCGGCCCTCTGCAGTGCTGTTGTCAGCAATTGGCTCACTCTCACCTTTGCCCGATACGCTTAAACGTGATGATGATACGCTGTTAGCGGTCAGGAATGATTTTACAGATTCGGCACGGCGAACAGATAAGCTCTGGTTGTATGAATCGCTACCGGTATTATCAGTATGACCTACGATCAATATGTTGGTTTGAGGGTTGTTTTGTAATGAAGTTGCCAGGTTGGCTAAGTTTGTACGCGCAGCTGATTTAAGATCAGATTTATCAGTATCAAACAAAATACCTGAGTCAAATTTCACTAAAATACCTTCGCCTTCGCGGGTAACGGTAGCGCCCGGTACTGTTTGTTTAATTTCTGCTGCCTGGCGGTCCATGTTGCGGCCAATAAAGGCACCTGCAGTACCACCTACGGCACCACCAATAATAGCACCTAACGCAGTGTTACCAGCAGCCTTACCAATAACGGCACCAATGGTACCACCTGCACCTGCACCAATTGCAGCACCTTTTTGTGTTTTAGTTAACGAGTCGCAACCTGTTGCCAATACGCCTACAGAAGCTAATGCAATACTATAAGTAGCAATTTTTATCTTTAATGTTTTCATCTTAAATAATTGTGTGTGTTTTTGGGCATAATTGCAAAGGGAATGCCAAAGCATTTAATTAGCGTAATTGTAAAACAGTAAATTATTTTGATAGCAAAACTATATCTCAACAAAATATTTTTAATACGAAGGAAAATATATTGTTGATGTAAATAATAAAGGTGTTTGTTAGAACGAAATGCTGCATTAAATTTAGTACAAGGGTTGCTTCTATAACGAAGCATTAATGCTGCCGGCAGGTAAGCTGATAGTGAAGGTGCTGCCTTTCCCCTGTTCTGAAACAATGCTGATATCGATGTTATGAAAATCTGCTATAGATTTAACTATAGGGAGGCCCAACCCAAAGCTATCTTCTGACAAGGCCTTCTTCATTTTTTTGAAACGGTTAAAGATATGAGGAAGGTCTTCTTCGGCTATGCCAATACCTGTATCCTCAACGCTGATCTGGTAACTACCGCCACTCCAGCTTGCGGTTACGGTTATTAAACCATCGATCCTATTGTATTTAATAGCGTTATTAACCAGGTTAAAAAGCAGGTTAAAAAGCAGGAATTTATTGATATTGATAAGCTCAACATTATCGATCACCTGCATGTTCAGCGTGATGTTCTTATCCTGCAGGCGTATGGATATTTCATCATAAAGTTCCTGCAGCAATTCGGCGGTAGTGGTTTTGTCTTCTTTTAAAAACTGTTCGTTCTCTATTTGTGATATTAGTAACAGGGTTTTGGTTATACTTTTAAGACGGTATAAAATCTTTTGCATTTCCAGCAAACGCAGCTTGGTTTCGTCGGCAACATCATCCTGTTCAAACATGTTCTCTATTTTTGATTGCAGGATAGAGATAGGCGTCATTAACTCATGCGAAGCATTGGAGATAAATTCCCGTTCTTTTTGAAATGCCTGTTCAATAGCCTGCACCATGCGGTGGATGCTGATATCCAGGTACTGAAAGTCTGAAGTAGTGGTGCGTACCCTGTTGTAAGACGTGAAACTTGGGAACTTTTGCCGAACCAGTTTTGTACGAATAATAGTATTTAAGGGGCGCAGGATGTAGCTCGAAAAAGCCTGATCGGCAAGGATGGTCAATAAAACCATGCCTATTAATATCTGGAAAGCAATGTTTTGCAGAGGTTTAGTGGTTTCGCTGATACTATCTGTGCTTTTGCCTATCTCAAGCAGGTAGTTTTTTTTACCGACGTAGAAAGTGTGGCTAAGGATGCGGTAATCTATCGTGTCGCGCTCAACCATCCGCTTTTCATCCTCAATAGTGTCAAGATGAAAGACGGGGTCAGCTACGGCTAAACTTATGTATTCTTCTTTTAGCGGCAGGTAACTGCCATAACTTTCGTCATCGTTACTAATGTAGCCCTTTATTCCGTCACGATGAACGATCTCTAAAAGCTTATCCTTCTGTTTAACCAAACGGTCATCAGCATAGTTCTTGTTGATGTTTTCGATTACGCCGGGCAGCAGCAAAACAAACAGGGTTACAATAACCAGTTTTGATATGGCATTGAAAAACGTAAGTTTTAACTGAAGCTTCAAATCTTAAACGCTTGTTTTGATACGGTAACCTAATCCGCGCACAGTTTCAAGCCAATCGGCCGGTGCAAATGCACTCAGCTTTTTGCGGATATTTTTGATGTGTGCATCTATAAAGTTAGAGTCGTAATCGTCATTGATAACGCTGCCCCAGATGTGTTCGCCTAATTGGGCACGGGTAAGCGTGCGGTTCTTATGCAGCAGCAGGTAAGCCAGCAGGTCAAACTCCTTTTTTGTTATAGCATTTACCGGGTTAACATGGTACATAATGGTACGATCAGTAAGGTTTATCAAAAAACCATCAAGATCAACCACATTCTGTGGAACACCAAATTTACGGCGGATGATGGCCTGCATACGGCTTTGCAACTCTAATAGGGAGAACGGCTTGGCCAGGTAATCATCGGCGCCCAGGTCTAAGCCCTTAACGCGGTCGTTCACCTCGGCACGCGCGGTGAGAATTATACAAGCAGCTTCCGGGTTGGTGCGGCGTGCTTCGATCAATAAATCTAAGCCCTCATAGTCAGGCAAGCCAAGGTCAAGCAATATAAAATCGTATAGGTTTACAGCAATTTTTTCTGATGCCGAGATGCCGTTATAACATACCTCGCAGATGTAATTGTTCTTGGTTAAAAACAACTCCATTTCCTGGGCAAGCGCCTTTTCATCTTCAACGATAAGTATGTTCATCTAATAAAAAACGTAATAAAACGTGAGATTAAAAAACGATTCTTTCCGGTTCTGCAAAATACCCTCTACGTTTACAGGTATTGAATACCTGTAAGATGCTTCGAGTGTATAATGAGGGGTGTTATAGGCAAGCGGAAATTTAAGGCTGTAGTTAAGTGCATTAAACCTGGAGTTGCGTGCCCTGATGTTCTTATCGGTAATGTTATCAAATTCGAGCTTACGGTTATGATCATCGGTATACCGTTGCACAAAATTTTGGGTGCCCAATATCATGCTTACAGCAGGAGTGATGGATAAATAATCCTGATCGGTAAAAACGCTGAATTTGCTTTCGTAATACTTAGAAGCGGTTAGTGTGGTAAATATATCATCAGATTTACCAAAAAGGTAATCTGCTGTGATGCTGGTTCTCAAAAATTTCCAGTCGAAAGTGTTTTTCCAGTTGATATCATTAGAAGAGGCCGACTTGATAATATTGGCTTCTTTGTTGAAAATGAAACGGGTATAACTGATAGTGCCCGTATATTTTTTAGACAAACGGTAATAATAGCCGCCACCCACATCTATCTCATCAACCAGCGGTTTGTAGCCTAAAACTTTTAAACCCGATCCATATACAAAAAAGCCGGGTTTTGTATTTACGATAATATCTGTTGATACAAAAGGATACCTGATAGGGCCGGTGCGGCCAAAGAACAAAGCATCAGTACCATAACTTACACCAATTGAGGCTGAACTTTTACGTACGGGCTTAACCGTATCCGTATCGGCTACTGCATGGTATGCCTTATACGTCATCAGCAGGGGCTTGGCCGATGCCGATAATGTTATGCACAGTGTTATTAATATGAGGGATCCAATATGTTTCATTAGCATAAATTGGGTTACTCGTTTCTTCTTGGAATTTCCGGTGGTCGCTCAAGTCCTTCAGGCCTGCGCTGCCGCTGCCGTTTTGGCTTATCGGTTTTAACTTCGTCTATTTTCTCGGGCTTGGGCATTTTTTTTGCCTTCGCAATCTCCTTAATTTTTTTCTTTTCTTCTTCTGATGGCTTTTGCCTGCCTTTTGTTACAGTAGTATCACGTTGTTGAAACGTAAAATTTTGGTCAATTGATACAGGCGATGTTGTGATAACTGTAGATGGGGGATAGGCTCTGCTCACCTCCGGGTAGGACGAAAGCGGTGCAAATAGCATCAGCAGAACAATATACAAAAACCACTTTGTCATTTATAGGTGAATAGCAGAAAGCAAAAATTACGTAAATATAAAGGTGTGCCCCCTTATTAAGCTAAATGTGTTTATGTAAAAAAAGCGCCAAGCGTTAGGCTATCTGTCCTACCGCTTAGCGCAAAATTAAATTAGGGTTATAGTTTCGGCAGCGCCGGCAAGTTATAACTTTATATGCTTTGAGGTGTAAACACGCTCATGATCGTCAACCGCTATACAGGCTATCTGGTTAAGTTTATTTACCAAATACAGGCCTGTGTTAATACCCATACCAAACATAGGCCCCGTCATGGCGCCTGATAGTTCCGCTGTAGGGCTTATGATAGAGATGCTTTTGATGGCACTCACCGGGAAACCGCTTTCAGCATTTATAACCGCACGGTTAGCAACAAGATCAGGATTAACAGAAGTTACTACCGCCATGTTGCTTATTTCTACATGGCTATAAATCTCATTTGCTTTAGTGCTATCGGCAGCAGCGATGGTCCATGCTGAGCCATCTGGCTGTAAACCCCAGGTTAGCAAATCTCCAGCTATATTAATAACACCGCTGCTAACGCCTTCCATTTGTAAGGTTACTTTAGCCTTATCAGCTGCGTAACCACGGGCCAGAGCACTTAGGCTGATGCGCATATTCGTATTTTTTAAAAATACGGTTTGCTTAGCCTGGTCAAGATCTATATTGGTATAATTTGTAAGGCTTATTTTCTTTTTTAGTGTGCGGGTTTTTATAACAACAGTGCCTTCGTGCTCTTTACTCGCCGGTATGCCGTACGCAATATCAAATGAGCCATAAGTTAGGGCAGAGATCTGTATTGCGCGATCTATTAATTTAAAGGTTTCAGCATCAACCTTTACCGGTGCAATGCCTGCATTGCGGTTGATAAGGTTAATGGAACTTTCCTCATTAAAGGTGCTTAGAAGCTTCTCTATGCGGTTTATCTCATTGACAGCACTTTCAATACGCTGCAAAGCCCACACAGCATTGTCTGTTACCAGATCAAAATTAAATTCAGTACCCATTAACCTTACCGAACGGCTGAAAATGGTTGTGTTCTCTGCTAAATTTTTTAATGCCAGCATAGATGATAGCGTTTTTATTAAACTTTAACTGTTATAAAGCCCTTACGTAAAGCCGCAACAAAACGCGACTTAACAAACGCTAAATTATATTGGCATCATGAAATTGACATGAAATGAGCAGCTAATAAACAAAAAAAGCACCCATAGGGCGCTTTAATTTTTATATTGGCAATAGCTTATACTACAGTGCCTTCTTTTAATTTTTCAGCATTTTCCGCAAACTGCAAAGCTTCCATTATTTCCTGCAGGTCGCCGTTCATAACGCCGGGGAGGTTATATATGGTTAAACCTATGCGGTGTTCAGTTAAACGCCCTTGTGGGTAATTGTAAGTACGCACTTTGGCACTTCTATCACCGGTAGCTACCATGGTCTTGCGTTTTTTAGAGGTTTCTTCCAAGTGTTTTTGCAATTCCATTTCATAAACGCGTGAACGTAATACCTGCAATGCTTTATCGTAATTCTTCAATTGCGATTTCTGATCCTGGCATTGTGCAACAATACCTGTTGGGATGTGCGTTAAACGTACCGCGGAGTAGGTGGTGTTAACCGACTGACCACCAGGGCCCGATGCGCAGAAAAGATCTTTGCGGATATCTGCAGCATGAAGTTCGATGTCAAATTCATCAACTTCAGGCAATACCACTACCGATGCTGCAGACGTGTGCACGCGGCCTTGTGTTTCTGTATCAGGCACTCGCTGTACGCGGTGCACGCCTGACTCATACTTAAAGTTACCGTAAGCATCTTCTGCATTCACATTGAAAACTATCTCTTTGTAACCGCCCGCAGTACCTTCGGTATAATCTACCAACTCGGTACGCCAGCCGCGTTTTTCACAGTAACGCATGTACATGCGGTAAAGGTCGCCTGCAAAAAGGGCAGCTTCATCACCACCTGTGCCGCCACGTATCTCCACAATGGCATTTTTAGAGTCCTCCGGATCTTTAGGTATCAGCATCAGGCGGATAGCCTCTTCCAGTTCATCCTGCTTTTGCAAAAGTTCATCCAGCTCGCCCTTGGCCATTTCACGAAATTCTTCGTCTTTTTCTGTAGCCAAAATCTCTTTGTTTGCATCAATGTTGCTGATAACATTTTTGTAAATGTGGTATTGATCAACAACCTTGGCAAGATCTTTATATTCTTTGTTCAGCTGGGCAAAACGCTTCATATCAGCCATTGCTTCCGGGCTGCTTAACTCGCCTTCAACAGTTTTCCAGCGTTGGTATATTAACTCTAATTTATCTAACATTTTATGTAAAAGATTTTGCGGTAGGTAAGAAAAACCGCGCAAAAAACATGCAAAAATACGCAATTTCTGTCACATAATTTAGCGAGGAGCCTGTAGTTAATCTATAGTTAGAGCTTATTACACTACTTTAACAAACAATCACGGTTGTAAAATTTATTTTCATTTTAAACATATTGACAACAATATCCTATATTAGGATAAATATCATAAACCTGAATATCATGTTTAACCTGGGCGTACCTGAGATAATCTTAATAATTGTTGCTTTTGGAATATTAGGAGGATGTATCATATTTCCTATATGGGGATATAAAGCAGGTGCAGAAAGAACAATTGGTGCAATTCCCGGGTTATTATTAGGTTTCTTCCTGAATATTATTGGAATCGCAATTATCTATTGCACACCTAAGATTCGATATAAAGACCCTTATGCTTTTCCCGCTCGGTCATCTGCCGATGAGCTTGAAAAATTTAAGCAGTTATTGGATAGCGGCGCAATATCAGAAGCTGAATTTAATAATCAGAAGGCGCGAATCTTAAACTCTTACAGACAGTATTAATATTAATCGCTTGATAGCTATTGAGTGAAATATCTTAATGATAACTCAGTTCCATCGAAAACCGCGTAGCTGTTGTAATTTACCCATTCGCCGAGGTTAATGTACCGCGCATTATCTGGCAGTGCAATGTCAAGAGGCAAATGGCGGTGCCCGAAAACAAAATAATCGAAGTGTTGCGTTTTGAGCATTTCTCGCGAATAGGTTTCCAGCCATTCCTGCTGGTACTGCATCTTGTGCTCATCTTTAGCGCCGGCAATACGGCTCTGTCTCGACCATGCGTTTGCAATACCAACACCCAAATTAGGGTGCAGCCTGGCAAATAACCATTGGCAAACACCGCTCCTGAAAAACTTTTTCAAGAATTTATAGAACTTATCTCCGGGCCCGAGACCGTCGCCGTGGTGCAGGTAAAACTTTTTGCCGCTCCGCTCAATCTCCAGTTCGTTGGTGATAATGGTGGCATTAAACTCCGTCACAAAATAATCGAACATCCACATATCGTGGTTGCCTTTAAAAAGATATAGCTTAACACCGCTATCGGTAAGTTGGGCCAGTTTTCCTAAAAAACGAACGTAACCTTTGGGAACAACAGTTTTATATTCAAACCAGAAATCAAATACATCGCCCATTAAAAATAGTTCGGCAACGTCATCTTTGATCATATCCAGCCAGCGTATAATACGGTCTTCCCGTTCGCGCGATGAACTATAACTTACAGCACCCAAATGGAAATCAGAAGCGAAATATAAATTTTTACCTACGGGCATAGGCTTCAAAAGTACAGGAATATTGGCATATGGCAAACATGATTACAAGCTTGCGTTTTCTCTTGAAATATATTGCAGGCGCTTTGCAAAATAAACGTCCCAGCTGTGTTGCTGCTGGCGGTTAACCATGTTTTGGGTATCTTCTTCGTAATCCTGGTTAAGTTGCTTATACCTGGCATCTATACGGTCAAAAATATCCATAGCCTCCTGTCGGTAATTTGCTGTGAAGCGTGTGCGACTTAAGGTGCGCAGAACTTCCTGCTGCTCCAGGTAAGCAATATTGTAATGCCCCTGTTCGTGTTTCAATATTTCTAAAAGTTGCTCACTATTAATAATCCGGGAACGGTCTAACCATGACTTATAGTTATTCATGGTTAGACGGACGCTGGCGTGTAAAAGGTACTCACCGTTGTTCACGTGGTTAGACTGGTAGCTAAAGTTGAGCGTGCAGTTAGTGTAAGCTACAACGCCTCTGCCGTCAGGTCTCGGTGTACCTAAAAAATCAGCCTGCGTTAAAATGCGGTAAGGCTGTGCTGTAGCCGCCTTTGTTTTAAGGCATAAAACTGCCACGGCGCAAATAGCGCAAAGTTTAATCAATCTCATCTAAGCCGTCGGGGGGGTAAAGTAAATTTACTTTTTGACGGTGTCTGTATGCAAATGGTTTAAAGCCATCATTTCTTTCATGGTGCGCTGCATTGCGTCGCTTGATCCATCAAGGAAAATAACATTGCCTTTAGAGTTTTCTGAGAAGTGTTTAATGGATTCTGTCCACATAGTGAACAGGATAACCGAGGTGTCCATATTGGCCGTTTGCATCTCCTTTGCAGCAGAGGTCATACCCTTAGCTACCTCCTCGCGGAAAAGTGCTATACCTTGTCCGCGTAGTTGCGCAGCCTGGCGCTCGGCCTCTGCCGAAATTTTGATGGCATTACCATCGGCTTCGGCGGCTTTGGTTTTGGTAATCAATAAGGCCTGGCCTTCGTTCTCAGCTGCGGCTTTCAGGTTATTTGATGCCACCACCTGGCTCATCGATTTCATGATCACATCATCAAAGGTGATATCATTTAACTGAAGGTCCTGCAGGTGATATCCCCAGCCTTCTAATATATTGTCCAGTTGTTCTTTTACGTGCTCCACAATATCGCGACGGAGTATCAGTACCTCGCTTTGGCGTTTAGTAGCTACAAAGGCACGGATAGAACCTTCAACGGTGCGGATAAGCGCCTGCATCAGGTTACGCTCGTCAACAAATTTGAAGGCTACGTTTTTAATGGTTTCTTCCTCCTGGTTCAATACCGAGTAAAGCAGCATGGCCTTAAAATATACATTCGCCTGATCATACGTTACTGCCTGGAACTCCAGTTCAACCGAGCGGTTCTGGATGGATATTTTTGAGTAAATGTTCTCTATCAGCGGTATCTTGAAATTTAAGCCCGGCGTTAATATGCGGCGGTATTTGCCAAACACCGTGATCACCACGATTGTACCCTGTTTAACAGTTACAAATGATGAGAAAATAACAATTACAATGAAGAATAAAAAGATGTAGAGTAATACAGATGAGGCTTCCATTTAGGTTGTATTTTTTATAAAGATAGCCTTATTTAATCATCTCATCAATACAAATTGCGTAGACAGGTTGCGTACCTACTGCACGCAATGTTTTATTTGCATCGCCCTACAAAGCGGTTATGCCTACGGCACATAATAAGCAAGCGCTATTGAAATGCAAAGTACTTGCCCCATAGGGGCTACCGCTTTGTAGAAAGTAATTAAAAAATTTTGCTCGGTCAGGAGCAACCAGGATATATCTAAACGCTTATACCGCCTGCCATATGGCATCTAAAAACCAATCTTTGCTATCGCTGAAATGCGTTGATGGTTTAAAACCCGATTTGCGAGCCATTTCATCCGTTTGCTCGACAGAGTATTTCTGCGATATCTCCATGTAGATATATTCGTCTTTAGCAAAGCTGATAGTTTCTTCACCTATCTTCACATCCTGAGCAGCTCCGCTAATCAAGTAGCTTTTGCAGGCTCCTGTCTCAGGATCATACATAGCGTAATGATCAAACTGATTTACATCGAAGGTTGCACCTAATTCGCGGTTCATGCGCTCCAGCAGATTGAGATTAAAGCGTTTGGTAATACCTTCTTTATCATTGTAAGCTGCCAGCACGGTTGCAGGGTTTTTTTTCAGATCGACACCGATCAACACCATATCACCCGGCGATAAATGTTTACGCAGTTCGTTGCAAAACTGCTCAGCATCCGCCACCGGCATGTTACCAATATTTGAGCCTAAAAACATCACTACTTTGCGTTTGTCAGATATGTCTGCAGCTTTTTTCAGCATATCAAAATAGTCGCCATTAAGGCCGGTAATATCTATGCCCGGTAATATAACAGGCAAGGTCATATTGAGGTATGAGATCACATTTTCTGATATATCAATAGGCAGATAGCTGAAATCTGCTTTGTTATCCATCAGGTATTTTAACAGTTTGGTTGATTTGGTAGCGTCGCCTGCACCCAACTCAATCAAATCAAAAGCGTCGCCGTTACCTATCAGCGCCTCGCAGATATCTGCTGTCTGGTTGGTAAAGATCTCCATTTCGCAATTGGTTGGATAATACTCTTCGCAGTTCATCAGATCCTGGAAAAGCTTATCACCATGCGCATCATAGAAATATTTGGAATTGAGATACTTTGGCGAGGCGGTTAAGCCGGCAATGGTATCTTTATAAAATTGAAGATCAGTGATAGATGTAGTTTCGCCGGTGGCTTTTGTTAAAACTTGAGATGCCATAGGTAGTTGTAGATGATGTATTGTTATTTAGCCAAACGTATGCCAGTAAATTGCCAGCGCAGTTCAGGTTGAAAAAAATTGCGATAAGTGAGACGGCTGTGATCTGGTGAGGTAACTTCTGATGCCCCACGCAATACCTTTTGCCCTACCATAAATTTACCGTTGTATTCGCCAATGGCACCGGGTGCTTTGGCAAAGCCGGGGTAGGGTAGGTATGAACTTTCTGTCCATTCCCAGCGCAAACCCCATTTGAATTTAGTTGCTGCTATTTCCCATTCAAATTCCGTAGGCAGGCGCATGCCTTTCCATGATGCATAAGCATAAGCCTCGTAATAGCTGATATGGTTTAATGGCTCGTGCCAATTTACCGGCTGCAAGCCATGAAAAGTATAGTTATGCCATTTGCCATCTATCTGGTGCCAGTACATCGGCGCTTCAATCTGGTTGCTATTTACCCAATCCCAGCCGGCAGCATGCCAGTGGCGAAAATCATGATAGCCTCCGGCCTCTATAAACTCCAGATACTCGGCATTGGTGACCAGGTTTGTGCTTATCTCATAAGTATTAAGGTAAACCTTGTGGCGGTTGAGCTCATTATCGAAGCAAAACCCCTCGCCATTAAAACCAACTTCATAGACGCCTTCTTCTACCTTAATAAATTCATTTTCTTCGTGATGCACCTTAGGCACATGCCAATCATGAGAATAAGCCGGGAACAGTGGGTTATGCCCAAGGATGTATTTGATATCCGTTAGTAGAAGCTCCTGGTGCTGCTCCTCGTGGTTAAAGCCCAATATAAGCAGTTCTTCAATATCCTCACTTACATCGCCGCAGGCTAAAAAGTTATACATGGCATCATCCACATACTTACGATAACGTTTGATATCAATAACCGTTGGGCGACTTAAATTACCCCTGTCTGTACGAATTACGCGTGTGCCTACGCTTTCATAGTAACTGTTAAATACGAAATTGTAATTAGGGTCAAATTCCTGGTATTCGGCAAAATAGGGCTTAAGGATAAAAGTTTCGAAAAACCATGTGGTGTGCCCTATGTGCCACTTAGGCGGACTCACATCTACAACTGGTTGTACAACGTAATCTTCGGTTTGCAGCGGTTCGCAAATTGCATCAGTGCGCTGGCGTACTTTTTTGTAACAGTCCGCTAAGTCCATAGGTATTATTTAGTATTCAAATAGCGTTTAAGATCAGAAATTGTTTTGATGTGCAACTCATTTGCCTGTTGCCTGCGCATCATTAAAGCATACGCATTATTAAAGCCAATTGGTTTTAACCATTTTATTTTATAACGCTTCTCAAACTCTGTTTTAACATAGTTGTAAGTGCTGTCCTTACTTGTTTGCAGCTGCCCAATAACTTTTGATGGTGCCTGTAATATGGCCAGCAAACCTGTGCCGGTGTATTCCGGGTAAACATCTATCTGGTTATTGATCATGGCATCAAACACTATTTTGGTGCCGCCCAGGCCTGTTTTAGTTTCAACACCGTAATAGGTATAACCTTTAATGAGCATGCTGTAGATATTAGTGAGGATGTACTGCTCGCCAAATATTTTTGATCCTAATCGTACCACCTCGCCGTTGCTTTGCTGCGGGGCTTTATATAAACCGTTAGCTTGTAAAAAATCTTTAGCCACACGCTCCGGCGTTTGGTGAAGATAATCAGTACGGTAGTTTAATTCAGTCATCACCGAATCATTTATCAGCCCCGAAAGCTTATTAAGAGTTGCCTCTAACTCAGGAAACTTTTTTAGGGCGTCTTCACGCACCAGCGGTGCGGCATAATAGGGAGGGAATATTTTCTTATCGTCATCTAAAACTATTAGGTCATAAGCTTTGAGCCTGCCATCGGTAGAGTAACCGCTGATAACGTCCAATTCTTTTTCCTGCGCCGCCTTGTACATTACGGCATCGCTGATCACAATGGTGTGAATCTTTAAACCATATTTGCTTACGAGCCCAAGATTGCCATCCTGCCGGCCCATAAACTCGGGCGTAAAACCGGCTGTTAACTTGCTGCCATACGCTGATGGTATAAAGTAAAAACATGAAAGTATGATCAGCAAAACTGGCGCTATCTTCACTGTGCCTTTCACTTTTTTGAAGTTTAATTTTTGCAAGAGTGACAGCAGGAAATCAAATAATATAGCCAGCATAGCTGCCGGGATAGCTCCAGCTAATATCATGTTGGTATTGTTGAGGGAGATGCCTCCAAAAATAAATTCGCCCAAGCCGCCGGCGGCAATGTAAGATGCCAGCGTTGCCACACCAACATTGATAACCGTAGCTGTGCGGATACCAGCCAGTATCACCGGCATCGCCAGAGGTAGTTCTACCTTAAAAAGCACTTGCCATTTGTTCATTCCCATTGCCACGGCAGCTTCTTTAACGTTGCTGTCGACGCCTGTTATGCCCGTGTATGTATTCCTTACAATCGGCAGTAGTGCGTAAAGCAGCAAAGCCACGATAGCCGGTTTGGCACCAATACCTAACAGCGGTATCATAAAGCCTAATAATGCGATGCTTGGAATGGTTTGTAATATACCCGCTATGCCTAATACCGGGCCGGAGAGTTTGCGAACGCGGGAGATGTAGATACCCAACGGCAACCCGGTAACAACTGCGATAAACAGCGAAATAAAGGTAAGCCCGATATGTTGCATGGTTTGCACCAGTAGTTTATCGCTTTGCTGCTGCATAAACTCTAAAAGGGTTTGCTGATGCTCATTCATGCGGGACCTGATTTTTGAAGCGTGAATAAGCAGACATCAACTGATCAAATGTTACAGAGCGCACTTCTTTGGTTTGCTGGTTAATGATATTTATGTTTTCTCGGGGATAAAACTTAAAAGTGTCTAAAGCTTCCCATACACCTGCATTTGCTGCTAATTGAGAGGTATTGATCCGTCGACCATCTGCAGGTAAGTATTGCCATATATCGCTTAACTTAATGGTTTTTAATTCCAGTTGCAAATGTTGTTCTTTCAGAAAATCCTTTACAAAATCATTAGCCGGGTTAAAGAGTAGTTCCTTAGCAGCGCCTATCTGCACAATTTGCCCTTTATCCATCATTGCCACACGGTCTGCCAGTAGGAATGCCTCCTGCACATCGTGAGTTACCATGATAATGGTTTTGCGCTTAAGTTCATCAAGTACATTAAACTCAGCGTGGATCTTTGAACGTGTAACATTATCCAGCGCCCCAAAAGGTTCATCCATCAATAATACCGGTGCATCGGCAACCAAAGCCCTTGCCAAACCAACGCGTTGCTGTTGACCGCCGCTTAATTCAGCGGGGTAAGCGTTTAAATACTCTTTAGGAAGATGAAGTTTTTCTAACAACTCATTGGTGCGCTTTTCAATTTTCGCTTTATCCCATTTTAAAAGATTAGGTACGATAGCAATATTTTCGGCGACGGTGTAATGCGGAAACAAACCGTTGTTTTGCAACACGTAACCAATTGAGCGTCGAAGCAATTCGGGAGATTGGCTTAAAATATTTTGTCCGTCTATTTCTATTGTGCCGCTATCCGGTTCAATGAGCCTATTGAGCATTTTGAGCGTGGTGGTTTTCCCGCATCCGCTTGTGCCCAATAGTGCCAGGGTCTCACCTTTAGCTACCTCAAAGGAAATATCGTTTACCGCCTTTGTTGCCCCGAATGTTTTAACCAGGTTGCTAACTTTTATCATGCGGCCCGCCTAATCTTCTAAGGTCATGAACAGGTTGTTGAGCGATTCTGAATAGGTGGGGTGTGCAAATACACAATAGCGGATCCTGTCGTAAGTAATGCCGCCTTCCATCGCCATTTGTAAAACGCTCATGATCTCGCCGCCTTCGGTGCCAACAATGGCTACGCCTAATATCTTTTTTGTTTTGGCATCTACAATAGCTTTCATCATCCCGCGGGTATCGCCGGTCTCTATCGCCCTGGCCACGTGCGACATTTGCAGCGTTGCCACCTTGTAGTTCAACCCCTTTTCTTTTGCTTCGGTTTCCGTTATGCCAACACGGCCTAATTCCGGATCGGTAAACATACAGTAGGGCAAAGGCCTATTTCGAATGCTGAGGTTTTGTTTTTCTATCAGGTTACGATATACAATCGTATAATCGTTGTATGAAATATGTGTAAAGGCCGGGCCGCCTTTTACGTCGCCTAAGGCATAAATTCCTTTAACATTGGTCTCCAGTTTGGTGTTAACAGTGATGTAGCCTTTGTCATCAGTTTTAACGCCGGTTTTGTCTAAGCCTAAAGTATCTGTCTGTGGCGCTCTGCCAATAGCAACCAAAACATGGCTGCACTTTATTTTTTCCTCGGCATCTCCTGTCTTGATGGTAACTGTAATCTTGCCTTTGTCTTTTTGTTTAAAACGGGCGACCTTAGCGTTAGTGCGAATAGTAATGTTTTCCTCCTGCAGTATGCGGGTCAACTCTAAAGAAATGTCCTCATCTTCTCGGGAGAGTATCCGACTGGACTTTTCTATAATGGTAACCTTACTGCCGAAACGGGCAAACATCTGCCCAAATTCCAACCCGATGTAATTGCCGCCCAAAATTACCAGGTGCTCCGGAACCTTTTCCAGATCGAGTATAGTAGTTGAAGTAAGGAAATCTATCTCGTTAATTCCCTCAATATCGTGCGGAATAATCGGTTTGCCACCGGTATTGATAAAAATTTTATCTGCCTTAAATTCTTTTAAGCCATCTTTTTTTGTGCGAACGGTAATGGTTTTCTCCCCGGTGAAAGTTGCTTCGCCAAATAAAACATCTAAATTCTTAGTGCTTTCAGCAGCCTTTAAACTGCCATTGCGCGACTTAAGGAGTATCTCGTCCTTATGTTTTTTTATTTGTCGCATATCAACCTTGTAGCCTTTGATGGTAACGCCCATATCGTTGCACTTGCCGGCCAGATAAGCAACGCGAGCGCTGGCCACCATAGTTTTTGTAGGCGTACAACCATCATTTATGCAGGTGCCGCCGTAAAAGCGTTTTTCAACTATCAGGGTTTTCATGCCCGCCAAAGCAAGTTTCTTTGCCAATGGTGCACCCGCCTGGCCCGAACCGATAACTATAGCATCGTATTGTTTCATATTAGTTGGTTATTTTCACCCCTTTCCAGAAAGCAACATAACCTGCAATTTGCGCTGCTGCAGCCCTTGGTTCGGGATAGTACCAGGCCGCATCTTTATTTTGTTGCCCGTTAACTTCAAGGTTGTAGTATGATGCTAAACCTTTCCAAGGGCATGTGGTATGCGTGTTGCTTTCGCGCAGGTATTCTTGCTTTACACTTTCTTTAGGGAAGTAATGATTATTTTCAATTACGATGGTATCGTTGCTTTCGGCAATAACCTGGTTGTTCCAGATAGCTTTCATTTGGTGGATATTTGTGATAAATATAGCTTATCAATTAGCTTCTATAATTCACTAAAGTGAATTTTTGTTTGTGCATAAGAAAATTTACAACTGAAAATCAGCGCATTAAATTTTTTATAAAAAAATATTTTAATTTTAATAGTAATCGTATATCTTTGCAGTCCCAAAATAAGGGAAACGAAATTAACAGCGTTGACCTTTAAAGACGGCCCGTTCGTCTAGGGGTTAGGACAGGAGATTTTCATTCTTCAAACAGGGGTTCGATTCCCCTACGGGCTACTGAAATTAATATCAAAACACACTAAAAGGCTGCAAATCAAACATTTGCAGCCTTTTTTGTTTTCGTCAAAATGCCATTTTATTCAATAAAACTCACCAAAAAAGAGAGTGAGTTGGAGAGTGAATTATAAATAGGTAAAGACTCACCGAAATTATGTTAACTAATTGAATGTCAGCTAATTCAATTATTAAACATCTTGTTGCCCCACGATCGCAAGCTTACATTTGTTAACCCTTAAAAGCTTGTTTATGTACAACAAATTCTCATTGCTTTTTTATTTAAAGAAGTCAAAAACATGGACCAAGGGTCCTATTCCCATCTATCTCCGTGTCACTGTAAGTGGCAGAAGATCAGAGATTTCAGTCGGTAGAGAGTGCGAAATTTCAAGGTGGAATTCCAAAGCCGGACGATGTATCGGAAATAAGGAAGAATCAAAGATGCTCAACGCGTTCCTGGATACTTTACAGACTAAAATGCGGCATGCTCACCAGATATTACTGGAGAGTGGCCAGGTGATCAATGCTGAAAATCTCAAAAATCAATTCACCGGTAATGTTGATAAAAGCAGATTTCTGATGGAGATTTTTAAAGAACATAACAAACGGATGCAAAATTTGATCGGTAACGGATTCGAGGCGAACACGCTTAAAGGTTATAATACATCGGTCAAACATCTTTCAGGATTTTTGAAGGCCAACTTTGGAAAAACAGATATTGAGATCAAAGCCCTCAATCATGCGTTCATTGTGGACTTCGAGTATTATCTTAAGTCTTCATGCAAATGCAGCGGCGTATCTGCCGCAAAGTATATCAAGCATCTGAAGAAGATCGTCAACCACTGCATTGCAAATAACTGGATCAGCACCAACCCTTTCATAAATTTCAAGTCTACAGCGAAAGCAAAGGAAAGAACCTTTCTTACCCAGGAGGAACTCGACAGGATTTTGGTTAAGGACTTTGAAATTGAACGCCTTGATCAGGTCAGGGATATCTTTGTTTTCTGTTGTTATACAGGGCTTTCTTATGCCGATGTTCAGAAATTGAAGAGAAGTGAGATTGGGCGCGGAATAGATGGAGAGCAATGGATATTTACTACAAGGCAGAAAACGGAGACAAGTTCACGAATTCCCCTACTGCCCGAAGCATTGAAAGTCTTATCAAGGTATAAAGATCATCCACAGTGCGAACATAAAGACATTGTGCTGCCGGTGTTAAGTAATCAGAAAATGAATGCCTATTTAAAGGAGATCGCTGACCTTTGTTATGTTCGTAAACATTTGACCTTCCACCTGGCCCGACATACTTTCGCTACTACGGTCACGCTATCCAACGGCGTTCCTATTGAAACTGTGAGCAAAATGCTCGGACACACTGTTTTAAAGACAACTCAGCATTATGCCAAAATTCTTGATGTGAAAGTGAGTCAGGATATGCGCTCTCTTAGGAAAAAGCTTAAGCTTTCTAAAGTCAGGTTACAAAAGCAATCGATTTAATTATTAAAGCTGTTACAACGAACAAAAATGGATAACAAGAAAAACGAACCAATGCTGATCGATGATTTGATTATTAGTAAAATCTATTTGATCAGGGGATTGAAAGTGATGTTGGATGGTGATCTGGCGGAGTTGTATGGTACAGAAACTAAAAAATTAAAACAGCAGGTGAAACGGAATCTCAATAGATTTCCAAGTCATTATATGTTTGAACTAACACAAGAGGAATATGATTCTTTAAGGTCACAAAATGTGACCTTAAAGAGAGGCGAGCATTCAAAGTATCTACCTTATGTGTTTACTGAACATGGGGTGCTAATGTTATCTAATGTCCTGAAAAGCGCTATTGCTATTGATGTGAGTATTAGAATTATTGATGTGTTTGTAAAGCTGCGCGAAACCTTAGCTGATCAAAGCGAACTTTGGCTTCAAATCGAGCGAATAAAAGGAAAACTGAATAACCAAGATAAAAATATGGAAATTGTATTTAGATATTTAGATGAATTGATTGAACAAAGGGAAACCTTAAAACCACGTAAAAGAATGGGATATAAACCTGACGATGAACTCTAATTTAAGACTGCTTTTTGAAATTTTTTGATGTCACAATTTGTGACTTCAAGTTGGGGAGGCAGAAGAAAGCTTCCCAAAGTGTTTACAGAACATGGCGTGTTGATGTTGTCAAGCATTTTAAATAGTGAAAGAGCTATACAGGTCAATATTCAAATAGTTAGGATTTTCAGCCGGTTTCGGCAAATGCTCAATGATACAATGGAAATTATGTTAGACATGGAAATAATGAAGAAGAGGCTAGATAATTAGGACAAAAATATAGAGGTCGTTTTTAGATATCTGGATGAGTTAATCGAAAGGAAAAGTAGCTCACCAAGAAAAGAATTGGCTACAAGCCGGATTAACTATCTTATATCTAAGGCCAGAAATAAATAACAAAAATCGGTGGTCATAAATCTTGACCGCCGATTAACTATACAACATCTTTTGTACATAGGCAAAAGGATGTACAACATGATTGACTGCAAATTTTTTAAGGAGATTTGCTATAATAAATATGCTTACTATTACGATAGTGTCGCAATATTAATTACCTATCTTGCGCCTTCACAACCGGTAAACCTACTGGTTGATTGTGATAAGGTTTAGGTTGAAATCCCCGGCGGCGAGCGTTCGGGGATTTCTATTTTAATCTGTCAACTTTCCTGACTTGGGTAATAATCTCGAAAAATCCTAATTTTCAGGTCACAAGCCAACACCTATGATAGTCACTATCAGAAACACGCCTCTGAAGAAAGGAAGGCTGCGCCTCACCCTCAACTATTACCCGCCGTTTACCAACCCACGTACGAATCGCAAAACTGGCTTTGAAAATCTTAAACTCTTTCTTTACGATTATTTATCAGCTCGGATTTGATATTTATTTAAGAATTACGAGTCTCAAAAGCATTATTTGTCGTTTAAAAAACACGTAATCGAAGAAATTTAGACGCTTCCCTTTATATAAACACGTATTGGTTAAGAAAAAAATAACAACCATATGGTGTAAATGCTATTACATTCTGAGCAGATTTCCCGTCTTTCTCAAAGGCGCGCGTATAAAATTAATCTCGTAAGATTTACTCTTTTAACACCTCGTTTTGCTATAAAGATATTCGCCTGAGTTGTGTTTATTTAATCAATAATTAAATCTATGGCGCGAATACTCCCGTTAATACTATCACAAGGGCACGCCGAAAACCTTTAACAGAGTAGGCAACATTTAAATATCTAGAACTATGAAAATGCAAGAAATGAACCTTGCCGAGTTACAGGAAGTAAACGGCGGATCGATCTTCGGAAACAATTCATCATCAAGCCAAGGTGGTCTTTTGGGCAGCCTGGGCATTGGTAATCTTGTTTCATTCGGTAGTGAAAGCCAGAATGGTGACCAGCACAGTGCATCGTCATTCTCGTTAGGTAATGGAATTGATACTTCATTAGGTGGTATCTTCTCTAAAGGTACCAGCAGCATATAATTGTTGCAAACCAAATGCTCACTTATTAAAGTGAGGTAAAATCAAAGGGCACGCCGAAAACCTTTTAACAGAGTAGGCAAAAATTAAAATACAAATACTATGAAAATGCAAGAAATGAACCTTGCCGAGTTACAGGAAGTAAACGGCGGATCAATTTTTGGAAACAGTAATTCTTCAGCTAACGGCGGCCTTTTAGGCTCATTAGGCATCGGCAATTTATTGTCGTATGAAAACTATGAGCAAAACGGCAACCAGCAGAGTGCCACTTCTTTCTCATTAGGAAATGGCATTACCTCAAGCCTGGGCGGCCTGTTAGGTTTAGGATCAAGCAGCTTGTAATTTTAATTTATACCGGGGCAGCGAAAGTTGCCCCGGTTATTTTACAGCATGATGATGTCATGCCTTTAAACTAACTAAATGCATAGCCATGACAGCGAAAAAAAATAGCACCCAACTGCGCGAATTAAACAGTGACGAAATTGCTACCATCAATGGCGGCGCTACACACGGCGCGAGCATGTCTTTAAGCAGTAGCGCAGATTCTTTACTAAGTATAGAGTTTAACTGGCAACAAGGCAATAACTCACGCAGTTACAAACTTTCTGCAGGTAACAATATCGAAGCCGATCTCAATTTATTGTTCAACTGACAGGCTAATTAAGGGCTTAAAAATATACATTACTAAATGGGATAGGTTAAAACTATCCCATTTTGCTTTTAATAGCACAGGCAAACAGTTTACCTGTTTTTTGCTTTATTGATAACGATAGCTGATAGCGAATGGATACTGACGATAAGATATTTCCGGCTGAATTTATGTCGAATACGGCTGAATTTCATTTTCAGAAGTATAATCCTAAAAGTAACATTTTATATAGAATGGTACTGGGCTTTGTACTGGTGGCTTTCGCTGCCATATTTTTTGTGAAGGTAAACATTAACGTAAAAAGCCTTGGCACTATCAAATCAACCACAGAACGTACAGATCTGAAAGCCCTTGTATCCGGCCGGATAGATTCTATGAACCTGAAAGAAAATATGCGGGTCACAAAAGGCCAGATACTGGTAAAGCTTACTGCGGCTGCCATTAATGAACAGCAGCAGTCTGCTGTCACCCAGCAAGGCGAATATACCGCACAGTTAGCCGACCTCGAAGTGCTTACCAATATGGCCCAAAAAAATAACTGGAGTAAGAAACCTCAGTTAGCCTCGTCATTATATGGGCAGCAGTTTGCTTTACTACTGCAAAAAGCCCGCGACGCTAAAGCCACACTTGAGCTGGCAAGCAAAAACAATAACCGTTACGATTATCTGTTTCGCAACAAAGCTATTTCTGCAGCAGAGTATGATGCAGTACACCTGCAGTATCAGAATGCACTCAGCGCCCTACAACTTATTTATGATGATCAGGCCAGTATATGGCAGGCCGATCTAAATAATCTAAAGAGCAAACTGCGCTCACTGGCGTCAGAAGGTAAATACATTGAGCAGGAGAAAGACTTGTATACTTTGCGCGCACCAGTAAGCGGCACTTTACAAAACTTAAAAGGGGTACAAACAGGCAGTGTAATAGCGGGCAATGAAGTGATCGCTGAAATATCACCGGATAACGGCATGATCGCCGAAGTTTACGTATTACCTAAAGACGTTGGCTTAATTAGACCCGATAATAAAGTAAATTTTCAGGTTGATGCTTTCAATTATAACCAATGGGGCCTGCTTACCGGCAAAGTAATCACTGTAAGCAATGATATATTTACCGACAGCAAACAACAACCTTATTTTAAGGTACGCTGTTTACTGGATAAAACCGAACTGAAATTAAAGAACGGTTATGCCGGTCATATCAAAAAAGGGATGACCTTGCAGGCAAACTTTTTTGTGACCCGCCGTACTCTTTTCCAGCTATTGTATGATAAAACCAGTGATTGGTTAAACCCAGGCAGGCTACCTGCTAAAGAAACCGCGCAACTATAACTATGGCCAATTTCGATCATTTCATAGAAAAAGTAGAGGCCGTTTATCAGAAGATTGGCAAACGCTTATCAAACATATGGCTTTTTAAAAATTGGCAGTCTGCATCAAATGATAAGCAATTACGCAAACGCATCCAGGTAAAACAGCACGATATCATGGATTGTGGGGCTGCCTGCCTCGCTTCTGTTGCTGCATATTATAAGCTGGATATGCCCATAGCCCGTATCAGGCAACTGGCATCAACTGATAAAAAGGGTACAAATGTCTTAGGATTGATCGAGGCAGCCGACAAAATGGGGTTTTCTGCCAAAGGTGTAAAAGGCTCTTTCGAGAACCTGTTTGAGATACCTGTACCAACTATTGCACACGTATTGTTGCCGAATCAATTGCAGCACTACGTAGTTATTTATGGAATTACCGATAGCTTTATTGAGGTAATGGACCCAGGTGACGGCGTGTTATACAAACTCACACACGATAATTTCAAATCTGTATGGACAGGTGTATTGGTGTTGATAGCACCTAACGAGAAGTTCATAGCAGGCGACAGAAATATCTCGGTAGAAAAGCGTTTCTGGTACTTGCTCAAACCACATAAAGCCATGTTGCTGCAGGTATTACTCGGTGCTGTGGTATACACGTTATTAGGTTTATCAACTTCTATTTTTCTGCAAAAAATTGTTGACAACGTACTCCCGGAAGATAACCGCAACCTGCTAAACTTGATGGGTGTGGTAATGGTAGTGATCGTTTTTTTACAAGTGTTTATCAATCACGCCCGCACACTTATTACCCTAAAAACCGGACAGCAAATTGATGCCCGCCTCATCTTAGGTTATTACAAGCACCTGTTGAAATTGCCTCAGCAGTTTTTTGATAGTATGCGAGTGGGTGAGATCATCTCCAGAATAAACGACGCGGTAAAGATCCGTTCTTTTATTAACGAGGTGCTGGTGATGTTTGCTGTTAATGTGTTCATCCTCATCTTTTCGTTCGCACTGATGTTCACATACTACTGGAAGCTGGCGCTCATTATGCTGGCCATTGTACCGCTGTTTGCGTTGATCTATAAATTATCAGACCGATTGAACCGTACCACGCAGAGAAAGTTGATGGAAGACTCAGCCGATCTGCAAACTCAATTGGTAGAATCGGTCAACGCCATTCCCACTATCAAACGTTTCGGGCTGGAAGATTACGCAAATTTTAAAACGGAGACGCGTTTCATTAATATGCTCAAGACTGTTTTCCGTTCGGCTAACAACTCATTGTGGGTAGGTAATTTCAGCAGTTTTGTATCAACCATTTTTACGGTCATCCTGCTTTGGGCGGGCTCTGCTTTTGTATTGGACAAGATCATTACCGCAGGAGAACTATTATCATTCTACGCTATTATTGGATACTTTATGGGACCTGTTGCCAGCCTCATAGGCATGAATAAGACCCTGCAGGACGCCCGCATCGCAGCCGACAGGTTATTCGAGATCATGGACCTCGAACAGGAGCCGGCAACGAACCGCACCGAAATTACCGCCGATATGGTAGGCGACGTGACTTTCAAAAATGTGCATTTCAGGTACGGCACCCGTAACACCATCTTTGAAGGATTAAACCTGAATATCCCCAAAGGTAAAATCACTGCTGTAGTAGGCGAAAGCGGGTCAGGTAAAACTACCCTGCTATCGCTGATGCAAAATATTTATCCCTTACTCTCCGGATCTATATTCATCGGCGATTTTGACATACAGTACATCACTAACGAAAGTTTGCGCCGCCTGGTTGGTGTAGTTCCGCAAGATGTACATTTGTTTGCCGGCAACGTAACCGAAAACATTGCAGTGGGGAGTGTTGAGCCGGACATGAAACGTGTATTAGAGATCTGCAGCCAGTTGGAGATCACTGATTTTATTGAGCAGTTACCAAATGGGTTTAATACTTTCCTGGGTGAGAATGGCACTAACCTTTCGGGGGGGCAAAGGCAGCGTATTGCCATTGCAAGGGCGCTATACCGTGACCCTGAAATTTTAATACTGGACGAAGCAACATCATCGCTCGATTCTGAGTCTGAATCGCACGTGCAGAATGCAGTAGCCTTACTGCGCGAGCGCCAGAAAACCATCATCGTTATTGCTCATCGCCTGAGTACCATCATGAACGCAGATAAGATCATCGTACTACAAAAAGGGAAACTGGCAGAAGAAGGTGAGCATAAAACGCTGATGCAGGCTCAGGGTGCATATCACCAAATGTGGAAAAAGCAATTCCCAAGCGAAACGTTGTTAACAGGCACCCCGGTAAAAAAACACGCAACCACTAAACGCAAAACAGACCAGACAAAAGCCTGAGTTTGCTAAAATCGTATTTTGTTACCAAGGTAATAATCTATGACTTTGCTTTTCAACAACACCTCGTAGCGTAGCTGGATGAGTGCAAACTCTGCAATATTATACTCATTCTCCGCAACATTTATATCCAGGCTATTGGCCAGGCCAACATTGTAACGCTGCCTCATTACCCTAAAAGCATCTTCGGCAGCTTTTAGCGTAACCTGAGCTGCCTTGTATCTCTTATTTGTTGCCTTCACATCCCAAACGGCCTCGGCAACCGCTTTGCGAAGATTATTTTTAGTAAGATCTTCGGTTGCCATAGCATTCTGATAATTCAGTTTTGCCTTACGGATGTTGATATTGGTTTGGTTACCATTGGCAATAGGGATAAATAAAGTGAAGCCTACCGCCTGGTTAAAATTATTCTTCAATTGCTCGCCGAACGGAACGTTGCGGTTTTGAAAAACAGGGGCAATAACCGTTGCATTTGAATTTTCTACCACACCAATAGGTACCGAACCTGCTATCTGGGTAGCTACTACGGTATTTTGAGCGCTGGAATAGCTGGTATTGATGCCTCCGCCGAATGATAGTTGTGGTGCACGCAAACCTTTAGCCACAGCAATGCCTTTCTCTGCCGCCAGCCTTCGGTTACCCGCAATAGTTATATCCGGATTGGTGATGAGGGCTTTTTGATAAACTTCGTTAAGCGTAAAACCTGTATTAATATCATCAATGGCTTTTTTTGGCGGATCGATCACTAAAAACGGCTGATCGTCACGCTCCATCAAATGCGATAAAGTCAGGTAAGCCCTTTCCATTTCGTTTTGGGCATTGGTCAGATTAGCTTCCGCATTAGCCACCTGCGAGGTAGCCTGCGAAAGATCAGCCAAAGTTTTCTGTCCTACTTTAAAAAACTTCTTTTGACGGGCCAACTCTTCCTTTGCAATTTCCAATTGTTTCTTAGCGGCGGCCTGAAGGTCGCGGTTCGTTAAAACGGATAGATAGGTGGTGAGCACAGATAAAGTAAGATCGTTCTTAATCTTATCTACATTGCTCTTATCCGCGCTTAGCAAATACTTATTCTGTTTGATGGTATTGATCTTGGCGAAGCCTTGAAATAATGTAACATTAGCGTATAAACTGCCCTGAGAAACGGTAGTTGCTGCATTTGAATACTGATAGGTTGTGGGATCAACCGCACGGCCAAAAAGGCGGTACGCAGCTATACTACCATTTACCGTGGGCAACTGATCACCTTTAGCCAGCTTAACATTTTCATCGCTGATGGCTGCTTCAAACTGTGCCTGGCGCACCTGTATATTGTTAAGGCAGGCGCTATCGATGGCTTGCTCTAAACTAATTTTTTGCTGCGCTAAAGCGCTTCCCGGGAGAATGGCTGTCAAAAATAAGGCTACGGCCCTAATTACCGGTTTGATAGATAATTTTGTTGGCATAGTGGTTAAGAATTAACGTCCGGCACCTCTGTAACTGTTTCAAATTCACAGGTAATTATGTATAGCCAAATGGTGTACAAATAACATCTCGCTCCGAAAGTTTTATCTGATAATGAGTAAAACCGAAGCGAACCTGATACAGGTTCGCTTTATAATATTTATCGTTATTTTGAAAGAAATTCAAGGAGGTCAACATTCAACTGCTCTTTTGCCGTGTAGAAGAGGCCGTGAGGTTGTCCTTCATAAATAATGTACTGTGCATGCGGAACGAGCTGAGCGGCCTGCTCTCCGGTGGCTTTGATCGGAACGGTTTGATCGGCATCTCCGTGGATCACCAACAAAGGCACGCTGATGCTGCTCATCTCGCTGCGGAGATCCGTAGTCGCAAATGAGGTGGCGCACTCTGTTGTGGCTCGCAGTGATGCTTGCATAGCTACATGCAGGTTCCATTCCAACATCTGGTTACTTACGGGATGATTGAGCAGGTTAACGCCAAAAAACTGTTTACCAAAATCATCCAGGAAAGCGGCTCTGTCTTTTTCCAAGCCCTCTCCGATAGCCTGAATAGTTTCCTGCGGCACACCGTCGGGGTTATCTTCGGTTTGCAGCATATACGGCGCAATAGAACTTACCAATACTGCCTTACTCACTTTTGCACCTCCATGTCGGCTAAAATAGCGTACCACTTCACCGCCAGCCATAGAGAATCCGATCAATGCAACATCTTCCAATTGAAGTTGATCGATAACAGCTTTAAGATCATCGGCCAGGGTACTGTAATCATATGCGGTCCATGGTTTATCTGATTTACCAAATCCCCTTCTGTCATAAGCGATCACCCGGTATCCACCCTCAACAAGGGCCTGAAACTGGTTCTCCCACATTTGATGATCAAGAGGCCATCCATGAATCAGGATCGCGGGTTTGCCTTGTCCAAGATCCTCGTAATATAGATTCACCTCCTGACCGTCTGTGTTTTTACTTTTTATAAATTTCATAGATAGATTGTTTATAAAAACAACCTAATGAAATAAGGATTGTTCTGGAATACCTTAGCCTAAAACAGAGTAGAAGTGAATTTCAACTTTACACTTGACCTATCAAAAATGTAACCGCAAATTACTGAACCGGGATACGCCCGGACGGGTTTTTTCAAAAAGCTCAGACAGGTCCATTTCTAAAAGTGCACAGATGCTAATGAGCCTTTCAACGGTTAGCTTATTATTTCCAAGTTCAATTTTGCTGTAAGCATTCTGCTTAATAGACATCTTGGCCGCCATATATTCCTGGGAAAAATTCAGTTGTTCCCTTTTTCTCCGGACTGCGACGATGATCGCATCGATTTGTTTTCGGTGCAGCTGGCTCTTCATGGTAGTTAGAATTGTAATTGGGTCTACTTAAATATTGAGATCCGATTTAATAAACTACGAACTTTTTTATACGCTGGTTTTATCTCGGTTTCATCGTCCTGATACTTACTTGTACGATTGTGAAATATGCCTGGTTGTGCCTAAAGCGGAACTTGATAAGTACGCTGAAGAATTAAGGTCTAATCATTAATTAATCAACAATCAATCACAGAATAAAAGGTCTCTTTAAATTGTTATTACCTTGCATACTCAATACCGGTAATTCTACCGGTTAAATGTGATAAGGTTTAGGTTGAAATCCCCGGCGGCGAGCGTTCGGGGATTTCTTATTTATTACGCACCCACAAGCAGCCATTTCAGCGCTTGAACAACCGAAGCCTGCAGCAGTAAAACTGTCAAGGGCGACGGTGACAGCCGTCGTTTATATACCCTTGACAGTTTTCCTGCGCCGCTATCTTTGTGAAGGCGGTGCAATGCCGAAATTCGATAGGATTGGAAAAGCAGGGCTGGTCAAGGCACGCAGACCTGCCTGCGTGCGGCAGCGAGGCTTGATGCGCAATGGAACCCGGCGGCGAAGCGCGTGGTGCAATGTAGCTATCATGCCGCAGCTGCAAGGCCAAACAGTAAGCTTATACAGACGGTCCTCTGTACTGATCTGAACCCTGACCCAAACCCCTCTTTTTCTTACGTCGCTTCAACTCCTCATCCATACCAGATCCCGCAGGCGAACCGATAAACTCCGGCTCCAGCAAAGCTTTTAATAATGGAAAAGATTGACCTATCTTTTGCCCCGAAGCAACCTGCCAGGCAAGTTGTATATCCTTCATCTGTTTACGTTCCTCGTAACTGCCATTCTTCATTGTATTGGCGTATTTAAACGATTCATCCAATGTCCTCGGATATTCAAACAACTGGTCGAACAAATATTCAGCAGACTGCTTAAAAGCCACCCTGTCGAATTGCCCGACCTTTAGGCTATGCTCCGCATTCTTTCCCTTGGAATTATTGAGCGGACTTAACTTGATATTGTTACTTGCATCCTTACGGCTAACAATGATCTGTACATGCATCTGCTGCCCCGGCTTGACCTCACCACGCTTTGCTTTACCTTTTCGTACTTCAAGGTCTTTATAAGTATAGTAGCGGTTGTGCTCCAGCTTTCCAAAGTAAACCAGGTCTTTACCGCTCTCCACACCGCTTCGTTTAAAGTTACCGGCATAAGCATCCATCACTCGCTTCGCATAAGCTTTCAGATAATCAACAGCTTTATCTCCATACTTTCCTTTCAAATACAATAGCTCTTTCTCGCTCGGGCTGATGTTCACCAAAAAGAACTTAGCATCATCTCGGGACAGCTTGGCGATGTTGTTATCGATGCTCTGCCTTACCTCGTAAACCTGCACATCATCCCGCTGATGGCTGAACCAAGATTCAGGAACAGCGAACTTATCCAAAGCTTCTGCAAGCCTGTTCTCTTTCTCTAGATATGCCACCAATTGCTCGCAACTACCTTTATTATTACCCGCCTCGCTCTTTGTAATGTTGATATGCATAGTCAGCACTTTATCCTTCAACTATAAATTCAGCACCCGCTGCCTCACCTCATTCAACAAGGCATCCTTGTCCGCCTGGCTGCTCAGCATCCCCAGCTTCTCCCTTTGCCTGATATAGTATTCCAGTATCTCACTGACCTGTTTCTTTAACCGGCTTTTGTCCAAATGCGCATTATCCATCCTTTCCAGATACTCTCTGATAGATCTCAGCTCCCTCGTATGAACAGCTAATACTTCTTTTTCCCAAAGATTATGTTCGGTAATATCCTGCTTGAAACTTTGCATAATGCTTCGCTCAAAAGCCATTGTCCTTTCCCCATCCTTCTTGATAGGTATCAACAGGTCTTGCTCTTGTCTTTTAATAAAAGCAACGATATTATCTGTCTTCCTGTTAATGGCATTCTTTAGTAACTCATCATTCAGGTCCCTCGGATCTTTCTTGGTCTTATAGAAATAATCAACCATGAATACAAATGCATCCAGCTTGGACAGCCCGTTCTTACGGGCGATGGCTATCAGTCTTTCATCCGTTTTTTCAGTAAACCGTACCGTCTTGTTGTTTTCTGTATTACCCATAAAATCATTTAAACTCCATCATTGCGTATACCGGACGGTATACTGTTTTCTTTTTTTATTCTATCAGGCGGGGGGCAAAGTATACTGAGGGTATACTCAAAACCGCCATAGCCCCGCAGGGCGAGCGGAAAAGTCGGGCTTGCCCGACTTCCGCTCGCTCCCCCCGCATGCTGCGAGAGGACATGAGATATACCGCTGCATCGCTATTAAGATATACACCTATACCGTTTTACAGATACATCAGTAAACTCATCACAACAGTCCAAATAAAAATCCTCAAACCGATCCGATCTCCCATCCGGCAGGCCAGTAAACGAGGCTGCCTTTCTTCGGGTGATAAGAAGGCTGGTAACGGATATAGCCATACGCATCCAGCTCTTTGATGCACTTGTGATAGGTCGCTATCGAAGCGATCCTGCTGTAGGCCATTAGCAGCTTACGGGTAATGGCGAAAGGACTGACAAAGCTGTTCCGCTGCCACTGGATGAATAATCCGCTGAACAGGCTGAAATGTGTGGCGTTCAGCCGCTCATCCCTGCTCATCCGGCGCAGGAGTTTACCATAGCCGCTCAGTTCTGCATTTGAGATAGAAACAGACCTGGACTTAGTATTAAGCTTATTCATTGCAAGCCTCCTTCCAGTAATCTGTTGATGTCTTCCTGCTTGTAATAGATGATACTGCCGATACGCGTAAAGCTTAGCGTACCGTTGATGCGCAGGTTCTGCAAAGTACCAGGCGAGATCTTCAACAGTTTTCTTACCTCGTTACTCTTCAGCCATTTCTTTGACACCGTTTCTCCGCCTACCTGTACGATCTTTTTGATCTCGGTCAGCAACTTGTTCTCCAACTCTCTCAGATCCTCTTTGGTGATCAATTCCACATTCATGCTTCCTCCTGTTTTAAGTAAATAAATCAAACCGGTTCAGCGGAAATAGCAAAAGCGTTCCGCTGAACCCAACGACTCAAAAGTGAAAGAGAAAAGAGCGAAATGAATGACCAATGACAATGTTTGGTCAGATTTGGAGAGGGATTACAAGTCTATTTATCGTCTTTACGAACGATCTTGAAGAGCTTATCCTTTTCAGCGATCTCAATAAACTTGGCAGGCTTATCATCCTTCTGCGCAGGAAAGTAATTACGCGCAGTATCGATTGAGATATCCTTGTCGCCATGCTTGAAATACTTAGCGATCATTTTATACCAGGGTGCCTGGGTTTGTGAGCTGACCAACCTGCCGCTTTCCGGGATACTTAGATCAGGAATTTGTTTGATGACGTTAATGAAGGCCGCGATATATCCTTTGGTAATATTGACCTTTTCGCTGACGTCGTACTTCGTCGCTTCTTTTAACAGTCCTTTCAGCTCAACGACCTCCGCATTCAGCCTGTCGATCTCGCGGTCTTTTTCCGCTACAACAGATTCGATCGGCTCCAGCTTATGCCAGCGGTCAATGGTTTTCAAAAACGACAAGAACGACTCCAGCTTTTTTGCATTGGCCATGTTGCGGGCATATTTCGCAGAGATCGGATCTTGCCTTTTGAAGTAATCGATACGGACCCGGACGATGTCTGAAACATGATCAAAGAATGCTTCTTCGTCAGACGGATGCCTCCCTAAAAAGTAATTCAGATGAAAGTTATAATAAGGCTCAAAATCCGCTTCAACAAAATCGTAGATCTTCAGCAAAAAGAAATTGTCTTCTAACGCTTTGTTCTGAATGATCGGGTTGCCAACTTCATATCTGTGAGGGGAAAAGTCAAAACGATTGCGGAATTTGAAGTAGAGGCTTTGAGTTGGCATAGGATGTGTTTGCTTAAAAACAAGCTACACTCCATAATGATTTATTTTTTTTAAGCCATTTAGATTCTATTAATCTATCAAATCAATCCCCCAAAGGGGCTATGACACCAACTCGAGTTATGCTACAAAAGAATCTTAATGAAATATTAGTAATTGTTGAGATTTTAATACGCAAAAAGTTCGAACTGGACGTGTTCGGTGGCTTTTCCGCAATAGCTTTATTATCAATAATCTGATGTTTCTCAAAATTCAAGGATAACCGAATATTTGTATTTGTTTTGATTGAGTTTGAAAGAACTATCTTAAAGATAAGCATTAAAGCTTAGTTTTAAATACTAAATTTCTTTAAGGTATTTATTGATATTTTCTTCCATAAAAACATAAAAGTTTTCGAGGGATTCGATTCCTCTTCGGGTTACTTTTTTTTAAAAATTATAAAAGGTTGTAGATTCCACATCTTCCAAGCTATTTTCGTTTGTTAAGCGACATTTGAATAACACAATTCGAATTATAGATATTTCTGGCTAAAATAACTTTAATTGAAAAAAAGAGTTTGTGTCTGTTCATTTCCAAAAATCAATTATCAGAACAGTAAAACTCCATTAGATGATATAATCTTAAGGGGTGTTCATTTTAGGGCACACCAAATTATTCAGCTTATTCCATTCGATACATTCGTAATTAGGGAGTCATTTCCAGTCTAAACTCGGTTTGTAAATATTTCATATGTAAAGCTTGTACATAATTATATTTGATTTAGTTATGGCTAAAAAGAACAACTTCATTATCGCAAATCTTCTTTTAGAAACTAAAAAAACCACAATAATGATTTGTTCGATCTACCACCGCTAACAAATCTACCTTCCGGGCAATTATCGGCTATAAACCAGAATAATAATCATAACCCTCGCGTGCCCAGTAATCGGGCGGGCGCGTATTGCTGAAGGTCATATAACCGATCCGTTTCAAGTTTTTGATACCATACTTGACCGGGATAATGAGCCGCAGCGGCGCGCCGTGGTTAAGTGGTATAGGCTGGCCATTCATCTCGTAAGCCAGGATCGTTTGCGGGTGGATCGCGCTATCCATGTCCAGCCCGACCTGGTATTCCTTATCCGGTGTCATGAGCCCCATATATTGAGTTTTGGTTTCTTCCGCCAATCCGAAATGTTCGATAAAGTCCAACATTTTCAAACCACCCCAGTACTGGATCTGATCCCAACCCTCCACGCATTTAAAATCATAAACGATCTCAGTCTTCGGCAAAGTCTTTATCTGATCCATGGTAATGTACATCAGTTCTCCGTTGGCACGTTTTACTTCCATTTTCCAGTCGGCCAGTACAATGTCGCTTTCCAAACCAATATCGCTATTTTGCCGCACATTTTTAGCGGCCATGGCTTTCGGATAGGTTTTGACCAAGTGGTTCCGGCTGAAGAAATTACGAAAAAACAGCTCGGTCTTGTTCAGCGCCCTACGCAGCGGCACCTGCGCCCCACCGGTCACGCCGGTCAATTCTTCCGCCGAGGTAGATAGCCAGCGCCAGCCCTTATAAGCCGCCGCCGAACCTAATGCAAATACACCCAGCGATAAAAAATTGCGCCGTTTGATCTTTTGATCGATGGTCAGCGGCTGTTTAGTCTTCTTTTGGTTTTTCATCATTTTCAGGGCTTGCTGTTGGAACTATTTTCATGGGTTTGTTTGACCGTATCACCTCAAAACCCGAGATGACCGACCAGAAATTCTTCCAGCCGGCCAGGATCACCTGCGTGATGTGGATAAGAAAAAAGAATACATAGCCGATGGTCAATATAAAATGAATGATGCGGGCCAGATGATAGCCCCCGCAGAGCCAGGTAAGGGTGGCAAATTGTACCGGCTTATAAATGGCCAGCCCGGTCAATACTGAGCCAAAACCCATCACGATAATAGCGGTGTAAGCAATGCGCTGCGCGGCATTGTATTTATTTTGCGGCGGTTGCATTTTGCGGATATGCAGATCATACAGTAACACCTGCCAGGCTTCTATGAACGACTTGCGCTGCGGCAGCAGTTCCCGCCAGGAACCCGACACGACGGTATAAATAACGTAGATCAGCCCATTAAGAGCAAAAAACCACATGAACAAAAAATGATAAGCCATACCCTTGGCCAGGTGCGCCGGAATATCCAAGGCCTTGTAAAACCAGCGCGGGAAAAATTTAACATAGGTGTGCCCGAACAAGGTGATGCTGTATACATCATTGGCCCAGTAGATGAGCAGCCCGCTCCAGATCATGATGGTCAGTAATGGGAAATTGACCCAATGCGTCCAGCGCATCAGCACCGAGTGTTTTTCTTTGATCTGTTTCATAAAGCCAATTTGGTGGCAGCGTTGATCGAGCCTGTTTTGCTGTCTTGTACAAAGGCAATTAGTTCAAATTGTTTTGCACCAAAATCTGGGGGCAATTTCAGTGTGGCTTCACCCGATGAGGCATTTACTCGTATATTTTGAATGTTGGTAACGATCTGCACATGTGATAAAGTACGGCCGCTGTTCTCACCAGCCTTGACCGCGATCGTCGCCAGTTTTTTGACCAAGGCTAATACGAGCACCTGGCCGGGTGCTGCTTCGGTATGATAATTTAGTGTGGCCGATCCATTGTTTACTTTGAAGTTATCCAGCGAAAGATCAGTTTGGGCTGGTTGTTTTAATCCGGTATTGATCGCTTTCCTTAAAGTACCTTCCTGCGAGGCGACGAACTCAGTCTTGCCGTTAACCACGATCTGCGGCGTGTAAACCGAACTTAAATTCAGCCAGTTGGCGTAGGTGTTTTGCCGTTTGGAGTAATCAGCGCTGCTGAAGACATCTTTCCAGCCCAGGCGATTCCAGTAATCTACATGATAAGCCAGGATATACACCGGCTGACCATTCATTTCTTTTTCGATCTTCGCAACGACCGCATCGGCAGGCGGACAACTGGAGCAGCCTTCAGAGGTAAACAGTTCCACCACCGCGAAGCCTTTATCAACCGGTGTTTTTTGAATGCTCTGGTCACTGAACGACAAAGATCCCAGGCCCGCTAAGACAGCGAAGGAAAGAAAAGAAAATATTTTAGTGCTTTTCATGATTGCTTATTTTGGGTTTAGTCGGCTTTAAATCAGTATCCTTACAAATAATTTCAAAATTTGTTGTAAGGTTTGTTTACGCAATGCGACCAATAAATGTTTATTGATGGAAAAATGACGACTCCTCCCGCCCGTCACTTACTTGATCCCCAAAACTGGGTGAGCGCTTATGCTGACTTTTTATATCGCTATGCCATTAGCAGGGTTAATAATGAAGACCAGGCCCGTGACCTGGTGCAGGAAACTTTTTTAGCCGGGTTGCAAAGCCAGCGTAATTTTGCCGGTAAAAGTTCAGAGCGTACTTGGCTCACCGCGATCCTGAAAAATAAGATCTATGATGTGTACCGAAAAAAGGTGAACGGTTTAAAAACAGCAGAAATGAACGATCAAACAGGCGAAGAACCGGATTTTTTTCATGAAGACGGGCATTGGAAACAAGAGCACCAGCCCCAGGCTTTTGGCGTGGATGATTTTGATCCGCTGGCCAACAAGGAGCTTAACAGGGTGCTGCTATTATGCCTGCAAAAATTGCCGGCCCTGTGGTTTTCGGTTTTTACAATGAAACATATGGAAGACGAAGCGACTGAGATGATCTGCAAAGAACTAAGATTGACCCAAGCCAATTTTTGGGTGATCATTCACCGCGCTAAATTAAATCTGCGGGCCTGCCTGCAAAGAAACTGGATGTGAGATGAACGAGTTAACAAAAGTAATTTATAATTGTCGCAAGGCCACCTACCTGATCGATAAACGCTTTATCGGCGGTATAACCTTCAGGGAAACCGTTGAACTGCGTATTCACCTGATCGGGTGCAAAGTATGCGGTATTTATATGGAGCAAAGCAAAAGGATCAATGAAATGGTCCGGCAGTTACTCAAATCTGAAAAGCCGCCGGAGATCAAACTGGATGAAAGCTTCAAAGAAGCGCTGCAGGCACAAATAACGGCCGAAATAAATAAAAATTAATTGGTGTAAGGTTTGCCGGCCGGCCCCGACTAACAGGCAAACATCAAATTAAACAAACATGAAATCGTACAAATCACTGATCGCCGGCTTAAGCTTAGCCTTTATCTGTATCGCAACTGTTGACGTTAATGCAGCTACCAACCACACCTTTTTCCAGGACAAAATGTCTAAGATGAAAAAGGACACTTCAAAAATGGATAAAATGGGAAAGGATAAGATGAAGATGGATAAGAAAAAAATGAAGATGAAAAAAGACACCTCGAAAATGGGTAAAATGTAAAACGTGATAACGATTGGGAGGTCGTTAGGACGTTCCATCAGGAAAGGGGTTTAGGCCCCTTTTTTGTTAAGCGAAGCGGTGCTGCAATATCGCTACCACGTACGGCGAATCGATCCGGACATCATGGGTAGTATGCAGTGGGATCTCCAGGTGATCGCCGGCGTTCAACGTGAAGATGTTCGATCCTATTTTACAGGTACAGGTGCCCTTCAGGATAAAAAAGCTTTCGGAGATCACTTCATGAACTTCTTCGGGCACATCCAGTTTGGTAACAACCAATGTTTGCGCGATCTTTTCGTCTTGTTTAAGCAAATGCGCAAAAAAATCATCAAAGGGTTCAGCGGGGATCAGGTGTTCTACCGCTTTTAACCAGTTTTCATAGTTTGAATATTTGCTGGTTGGTGGTAGGTTGTTCAGATTGATATTCTCATCTGCAAAGAGCACCGACATGATCTTGTTTTTCAATTGCGGCTTTGGCGCGATCGCCTGGCTTAACGCCAAGTATTCAATAGCCAATTCTATTTCGTTCAGTTCCTGATTAATTTCCGCGTGGGCTAAACGCAAAGCACTGATCTCGTTGCCAAGTTCGGTATTGAACCCGAAACAATATTGTTCCAGGTTGCCTCCGTCTATATAGCCCTTGATATCCATGAGTTTACAAATGTAACCAAATGTTTTTCTATTATTTTGAAACATTTACAACTTCAGCGAGAATACAACGACGAGAAGATGATCATAGATCCTTCCGCTATGCTGCTCGAATATCGGGAACACCGTAAGAAGCCACCTGAACTTTTTCGCATTTTCCGCTTAAATGAGCAGCGTAAAAACCGTTCGTTGGTCATCCGAACTCACTTCGATGCGGCCGCCATGCGCTTTGGCGATTTCAGCAGAAATATAAAGGCCCAGGCCCAAACCTTCCTTACCATCTCGCGCCCTCGCGAAAAAGGCAGGAAAAGTGACGCCAAGGAAGCTTCAGGGATCGGTGTGCCGCTGTTGCTGACCTGCAACCGGAATTGCCCGTCCACTATACTTGCTTTCACATTTACTGTTTCATCCGCCTGGCCATGCGTGAGCGCATTGCTGAGCAGGTTGCTGAACAATTGGGCGATACGTTTGCTGTCGAGCTCCAGCGGCACCTAATCGTTTTTAAAAAGCTTTGTCAATTTGTTTAATACTTGAAAATTCTTATTTTTATGGTATATCATTTGAATTCAAACAGCCTCAAAACCAAAGTGAGTTTTTGGTGAGTCACTTTCGAACAGGCTGATAAAATATTGATAATGAGATAGAACGAGGCATGGTTCGAGTCCCGTCCAGTTTGAAACAAGCTTTCTCAAGATATTAATTTAATATAGAAAGCCAGTGACGTTAAGCACTGGCTTTTCCAATCACATCAGTTAACAAGGATCTGATCTCCAGTGAGCTGGCTGAGTCCTTTCCTGCAAGTGTCGCTGGCGAGCAACATGTACAGGGCGGTAACCTTGGTTACACGCATAGTTTTTTTGCTTCGTTCTGGGTAGAAAAATTTCGCCCTACTTGGGCCCCGTTTACAATTACGACGTAATGTGAGGTGGGTACATGCTCGCTTGAAGCATGCGGTCGATGTTCTACAAATGCTGCAGCCATAATAAATGATTTTTAAGTTTTTAAAAGCAAATTTAAGGAGTCAGAAATCGATGTTTTTGCGGGTTCTCGTAATTTTGAATCTTTTTCGTGGATAACATTCGAACAGTATATGTGTTAAAATGATTATCTTTACTTAAGATTTGCGTCGTGCGGGAATACCGGTGAGTCGGCTGGTGAGTGCGGAATTTTGAAGTTGTAAGATATTGATAATCAGATCGCTATAAAGGTATGGGTATTCCCCTACGGGCTACTAAAAACGCCGGTTTCTTACAAGAGATCGGCGTTTTTTTGTTGATAGGGCGCGTGATTGGTAAAATTTTGATGAAACTCAATAACTCGGAATGATGCTGAAATACGACTTTTGCAAAGTTCAGAATTTCGCAATCAAACAGATCCTTACCACAGCCTTTTGTCAGCAAAGCTTCCCTGGAAAGTGACGTTTAAGCAAATTGACCTATCATCAAAATGGGTAAAATTTTATTAAATTTTCTAAGCACCTAAACGATATTATTGAAATACTTGCACAGTTTAAGGCGAAGTACTTCGTTCTTAGTTACGTAGCCACACTTCTTCAAAGTTGCTTCTTAAATTACGACCATTTAATCAAAATGAATAAAAGTGGTTTCTTCCATATCAAAGGACAGATACTGCAATTTTCATTCTCAACAGAATGAGATCGACACGATAATTTTTGAGGAAACAACGATTGAGATTGATACCGTAAAGAATCTAATTGAGCAACTACAGCACGCGCTATTACACTGTTCCTTATCATTTCAGTAAACAAAGTTTCCACCAATCCGCTAAAATGGGCACGAGATTATGACTGAAAGAGATTTGAGCTGGTTTGCAAGACATTTACCTAAAGAATCTCACAATACGGTGTAATTCTTTAAAAGGAGTGTGAATACATTTATTCAGTTTTTAAAATAAACGCTAAATTGTGTTTAAAAACCAGGTGATGAATTTAACCCTAAGATTGCATTTTAACTAAGAATACGAATTTTCCCCAAATGGGCATAATGGTAAAACATTTATAGCCATTGTTGATGCTCTGTATGTTCCGAACAATGGTGACTTTATCAGTTTTACTGCTGCGGACTACGTTTCAGACAATGCTGTTGCGGATAGGTTACAAAAGGCAATGGAAGAAGGGGGCAGTTTTAGAGTACGTATCCTTGGTGCGAATTACGAAAAGGCCCGAACGATTGTAGACTTGCTTCTATTCAATGACGAAAATTATCTTTCAGCTTATGTTGAATAACAATGATTTGGTTAGGATAACTTACATGGCTTTGCACAATATTGCTGAATGGATTGGTGCGGCCAAGCTTTATGCCCACAGCCGAGCAACGGATATTACGCGATCACTGCCGCAGCAGGTTGTTAGTATTTAATTTTTTATTTGTTTGAACAACTAATTCAATTAATCTCTCAATTAATGAAGTAATAGCTCAATCATGCCTTTATAGTTGTTTACAAAAGACTTGGTGATAATGTAAGCTTGTGACTGCTCATAAGTAATTTCTTTAACGCCTTCTTCGTCAAATTGGTAAATTACTGCATTGGGGTAAGCTAATAATATAGGCGAATGCGTTGCAATAATTAATTGTGAGCCTTGTTTGACCAAATTGTCAATCAATGACAATGCAGTAAGTAACCTCGTCGGTGAAAGGGCGGCTTCAGGCTCGTCAAATAAATACAACCCATTCCTGCCAAGCCTTTGGGACAAAATTGTAAGGAAAGCTTCACCGTGTGAACAATCGTGGAGTGAATCCAGGCCATATGTTCTATAAAAGAGGTCACGATCTTCAACGTATCTTTCATCCAAGTACGTTACAAAATTATAAAAGTTCTCTGCTCGTAAAAAAAAATAATCTGAAGGCTTTTTATGGTTTTTCAAACCATATATAAATTCTGACAATAACGATGGTGCCATATTTGAAGGAGTACCCCTTGATCCACCCTCTTGTGATATCCCGAGCCATTCTGACAATCCTTCAAGGAATGTGGATTTTCCAGAACCGTTTTCTCCTACAAGAAATGTTACATCCTCGTGAAACTTAATTTCAGAGAAATTTTTAATGGCCGGAATGTTAAAAGGAAATTTAGTAAATGAAACGATACGATCTTTGCGTATTTCAACTTTTGATAAATAGGGCTTCGTCTGCAATATTCTTTATTTAAGATTAGTTCGTTACTTTATATAAATTTTCAATTGTTGATACCCAAGCCAATTTTCCAATTCCTTATCTTCTTTCGTCTGATTTTCAAAGTTATTTTTGTATTTAAGAAAACCAAATTGTTCAATTTCTCTCGCTACTTGATCTTCAGGAAGCACGACTGGTTTTAGATTTAATTTTTCAAAATATCCTAAACTGTTCTGCTCGATAAAGTCTTCTAAGAAACGATGCATTCTGGACTTTAATTTAATTATTTGAACGGCATCTGATTTTATATCATCAATCTCACAGTGAAGCATCAAGTCTCTTTCATATCTTATGAAAGATGCAGATTTAAGTTGATCGTGTGCAGAAAATGTTACGCGATAATCAAGGATAAAAGTATCTTTTTCTGCTCGTCGCCAATGAGACCTTTTTGAATACGCTGTAACAACTTCTCTGTTATCCTTAAAAAAATCTTTATTAATCGAATAAGATAGTTGTGTCGTATTTTAAAAGGGGTTCCGTTTTTTTGATGGGGCGCGTAATTAGTAAAATTTTTATGAAATCGAATGACGCGGAATGAAGCTGAAATAGACTTATGCAAAATTCAAACACCAGCATCGAAAAGCCGCCCTTTCACAATTTCTTATTTGCAGAGCGTCTCTTTCTGCGTATCAAAGATGTTTGAAAAGGCAGACTTAGACGTTTGTTAAAAGCCTGATAAACTTCTTAATTTATGACTCAAAAAACTTTTCAGGCGTTAATGGGAGGTCCCGCAGTCTTTTACCTGTTGCGTTGAATACCGCATTTGCTATTGCTGCCGAAACTCCGGTAATTCCGATCTCTCCTATGCCGCGGGCACCGATAGGGGATATGTGCGGATCAGGTTTACCGATGAAATGAACATCAATAGGCGGAACATCCAGGTGCACGGGTACATGATAGTCAGCAAGTGTGCGGGTAACAGGGTTGCCCCAGCGTTTATCATATTCAGTTGCTTCCATCAGTGCGGCGCCTATACCGAAAATAACTCCACCGATGATCTGCGACCTTGCCGTTTTCTCATTCATGATCCGGCCCACATCCTGCACGCTGGTGACCCTTTTAACTCGTATAGTGCCAAGATCTTCATCAACCCAAACCTCTGCAAACTGAGCACCGAATGAATGAAAGGCATATTGTTTGATATCGCTGTTTTGTTCAGCAGGGGTTTGACTTGGAGTACAAAGTGCACTGGGAACCGTAAGGCCCGCACCTGAAACGGGCAAAGTTGTTGCACATGCTTCGATCTCGTTGCGTTTTGCCCTGTTCAGAATATCTAAATAGGTATCCGATTTGTCTTTATTACCTTTCACAAAAAGCTTACCGTTGGCAAAATCGATATCGTCAGGTTTACTGCCATTTAATTTCGAACCCGGATCGGCAATGGCCATCGAGATAAGTTCTTTTCGCAGCAATACGCAGGCATCTAAAGCCGCTGGATGGATACTTGCCGTAGTTTGCGAACCCCCTGCCAATGGTGCCGGCGGAAGGCTGGAATCACCGATCTTTACGTCAATTTTTTCCACAGGTATACCAAGCGCATCAGCTGCTGTTTGGGCCAGTACGGTGTAAGTTCCGGTACCGATATCAATAGATGCGGTCATTACCGTTACATCGCCCTTATTGTTCATCAATACCTTTACGGAGGCTGCACTTCGGCCACCCGGATAGGTTGCAGTAGCCATCCCGTATCCCACTAAATATTTTCCCTGGCGTTTTTGCCTTGGTTCGATACTGCGGCTTGCCCAGCCGAAACGTTTCGCGCCGGTCCGGTAACAGTCTACCAGGAACTCACTCGAAAAGTCATGGCCTTTTACCGGGTCTTTGGTCGTGTGATTTTTGATCCTGAATTCTACCGGGTCCATTTTTAACTGATAAGCCATCTCGTCCATGGCACACTCCAATGCGAAAGTTCCGGGGGTTTCGCCCGGCGCGCGCATAAAAGTTGGGGTGCTGCGGTCCAGATGCGCCACATTATAAGTGACCTCTCTAAGTCGGGCCTTATACAAGACCAGGGTTTGTTTCCCGCTTGGCTCAAAGAACTGAGTAAGATTATTATAAGTGTTTGTGTGATGGCGTAGCACATTCAGTTGCCCGCCTGCATCAGTGCCCACACCAACACGCTGGATAGTTGCTGCGCGATGACCAACATTGGTCTGCATCATTTGCCTTGTAAGCGCCAGCTTTACCGGCCGGTTTGCCGCCTTTGCAGCCATAGCAACCAACAAGGTGTGCAGCCAAAGGCCCTTAGAGCCAAAGCCTCCGCCAACAAACGGTGCCATAACGCGTACATTCTCCTGTTTCAGACCAAAGAAATAGGCAGCTATTGCACTGGTAAGGCCCACGCCCTGAGTAGCATCATATAAAGTTAGCTTATCAGTACCTTCCCACACTGCAACTGTTGCATGGGGTTCCATAGGGTGATGATGTTCAACCGGTGTCGAATAGGTATGATCTACCTTTTTGGCTGAGGCCGCGAGCGGACCGGCGGCTTTACCTTCATTCACCTGTGCCTCTTCGCCCATGAACATTTTTGGTTTGGTGCTTTTTGGAAGTTCCGTTTTCAGATCAACTGCGGCCTTATCTGCAATATACTTCACCTGCAGTTTATAAGCCGCTGCGCGTGCCTGTTCATAAGTTTCAGCAACTATCACCGCTACAAACTGTCCGGGATAATGTACCGTATTATCCTGCAAAGGCGGAAGATTTTCGCCGAGGAAACCCGCACCTGCTTTCATCTGCGCCTGCATATCCAGTGGTTTTAACTTATAAGCGTTCTTATAACTGATCACCGCTATTACACCGGCTTCCTTCCGGATAATGTCATCATTGATCGACGCGATCTTTCCTTTTGCTATTGATGCACGTACAGGAAATGCATATGCCATGTTTGGCTGATTAAACTCCGCAGCATACGTCGCCTTGCCACTAACTTTCATACGGCCATCAATGCGGCTAATGGGTTTACCGGTTTCACTCATGATCTTGATTTTAATTAGTGGTTGTTAAATCCGCTTCCATAGCACCATAATTACCGCCCTGCATGGCACCCTCAAGCGCACGTACAATTGCCTTAGCGGCCATGCCTACTTTATATTTATTTTGCTCTAAGGGTTTCGCGTTCTTTAATTCGGCTAATGCCGCTGCCTTAAAGTTTGCCTCCGTAGCTTCTTTGCCCGTAAGCCACTGTTCAGCTATCCTGGCACGCCAGGGTTTATGAGCCACGCCTCCGAGGGCAATTCTTACATCTTTGATCCTGTTACCGCTTGTTTCTAAAGCTGCCGCAACGGACACCAGCGCAAAAGCATAAGACGACCGTTCGCGGATCTTTAAATAATAAGATTTCTCAGCAAGCCTGTTTGCCGGCAGGTCTATCGATGTAATAAACTCTCCGTGTTTCAGGGTATTATCAATTTCCGGATGGTCTCCGGGCAAACGGTGGAAATCCGAAAATGGGATGCTCCGCTTAGTGCTGTCTGATCCTTCAACATGTACTACCGCATTAAGTGCCGCCAGGGCCACCGCCATATCAGAAGGGTATGTTGCTACACACTTTTCCGACCATCCTAAAATTGCATGATTTTTATTGACGCCATGTAATGCGCCGCAACCGCTGCCTGGTTCGCGTTTGTTGCAGGGCATGTTTACATCGTAGAAATAAGTACACCGCGTGCGTTGATTAAGGTTACCCGCATTGGTCGCCATATTCCTGATCTGGGCACTGGCTCCTGCCAATATCGCCATTGAAAGTAAAGGATAATTTTCGCGGACCAGCTCATGGTTAGCGGTAACTGCATTAGTTGCCGTTCCGCCGATAGATAATCCGTTTTCTTTTTTCTCAACTGCCGAAAATTTTAAACGGGTCACGTTTACCAATTCAGATGGGCGCATCACGTCTTCCTTCATCAGGTCAACCAGGTTGGTGCCACCACCAAGGAACCTGGCTGTAGGATTAACCACAACAGCATTGATAGCCGCAGCGGTTTCGGATGCATTTGAGTATTTAAATGGCCTCATATCAGACGCTTTATTTGAAAATAAAAGAAACTTCGTTAAATAACAGGTTAAATGGTGCCTTCGGCGAACTGCCAAACCTGAGCTACGGCTTTATCGCCATGCACTTCTCTGATCGCGCTCACAATATTTGGATAAGCACCGCAGCGGCAGATATTGCCGGACATACGTTCCCTGATCTCTTCGTTTGAAAGTTCAACAGCTTTTTTCTTCTCCCGCACATTTGCGGTTACATAACTGGCATCGCCATTTTTTGCTTCACCCATTAATGCTACAGCTGAGCAGATCTGGCCTGGTGTGCAATAACCGCACTGAAAGCCATCGTGTTTAATGAAGGAGGTTTGCATAGGATGTAGTTCATTGCCCGTAGCCAACCCTTCAATAGTGGTAACCTTCTTATCCTCACAGGTAGCGGCAAGCGTAAGACAAGACAGTACGCGTTTGTCATCTACAATAACTGTACACGCCCCGCATTGGCCGTGATCACAACCCTTTTTTGAACCGGTAAGGCCTAAACGCTCCCGAAGGGTATCAAGCAGCGTCATTCTGGAATCCACCATCAGTTTTTGAGTACTGCCATTAACCTGGAACGAAACATTTATCCCATTTTCGATCAGCACTGGCGGCTGTTCTTCGATCGGAATGCTGCGCGCCATTAATTGCTCGATACCTAAAAGATTTGCTGCCAGCAGGCTTGTACCTGTAACGGCAAATAATTTTAAGAAATGCCGGCGTTTGATTCCTGAGGACATGATCTCACCCATTTCATCGGGCATCAATTCTTCCAATGCCTTACGTTCTGCTTCCGAAAGGTCAGAAAATAGAGGTTGTTCTTCCATAACGTAAATTTAAGGGTAAGCCTGGGGTAGAGTGCATGGTAAGTTACAACTAATTAAACACTTATCAACGAAGAATGTTTTTTAAGTGTAATGGGCTTTTTGATCATTTACTTAAGAGCGTATAGCTATGATAAACAGAACCCGCAGTTAAGCATTCGACCAGAGCAGGCATAAAGTAATGACATCAGCAGGCTATGTTTAAACAAGCCTCTTAGATAGTGAGCTGGTAGCGCCCATCGTACTTAATTTACTTTAGAGAAATGTAACGAAGTATTAAAAAGTAGCCATTAATGCCTGCTGCCCTGCATCACCTTAAAAACATGAAGGACTTGTGGGAACAGCGCATCCATGCTTTCTTTTACACCCTTCACCGAACCGGGGAAAGTTAAAACCAAAGTTTCACCGATTAAACCTGCAACACCGCGGGAAAGCATGGCAAATGGCATGCGGTCTTGCCCATAGCGCCTTGATGTTTCCATCAAACCATCGATAGGTTTTTCTATCAATGGCTTTATGGCATCAACCGTAACATCTCTGGGAGACAAACCCGTTCCACCGGTAAATATCAACAGTTTAATACCTTCAGCAGGCAAAGATCTTGCTATCGACTGTATGCGTTCAAATTCATCAGAAATGACTTCATATTTTAGAGTTTCGATACCAAATTGATCCAAATTTGATATGATCGTTCTGCCGGAAACATCCTCGCCATTGCCGGCGGAGATGCTATCAGAGCATACTATCACTGCCGCCTTAATGTGTTCATAATCGGCTACCTTAAAATCAGATTTACCGCCTGATTTTTTCACAAGCCTGATAGACTGTATTTCTACCTGTTTATCTATCGGCTTTAACATATCGTACATGGTAAGCGCAGTTATCGAAGCACCGTGCATGGCTTCAACCTCCACCCCTGTTTTATAAATAGTATGTACCTCTACTGTAATGATAATATTTAGTCCTTCTATGCGGTGCGTGATGGATGTATATTCAACAGGCAATGGATGGCAGTCAGGAATCATATCGCTGGTACGTTTCACTCCAAAAAGTCCGGCTGCCCTTGAAAATTCAAAAACATCGCCTTTAGGCACTTTGCGCTGCTCTATAGCTTCAATGGTGTCCGGTTTGGAGACGGTGACCGTTGCAGTAGCGATAGCAATGCGTAACGAGTTTGATTTTTGTGTGATATCTACCATCTATTTGTTTTCCTTCCATTGGTGGGTGCTGTCATCAAACAGCTCCTTACCCCAAATTGGTAATTCTCCTTTTATACGTTCAACAACTTCGGCACACGCCTGGGTTGCTGCCTCTCTGTGAGCAGATGAAGTGAACACAAACAAACACAATTCGCCCGTTTTAACCAAGCCAAGGCTGTGATATATATGCATGCAGGTAAGCGGGTATTTGCCAAATAAGTCTTCACGGATGACGTGCATTTTTTCAAGCGCCAGATCCTCAAATGCAGTATATTCAATGGCTGTAACAACTTTGCCGCTGACTTCATCGCCCCTGACCTGGCCCAAAAAAATCTGATGGGCACCAATTGAAGTTCTTGAACTGTGTTTACCGATGCTTTCCGCAATAAACGATGGCGGAACCGGGCCTTGTATAAATATGTTTTTTATTTTCTTATCGCTCATTTTTCCTTTTTATAATTGGCCGTACCACCGCACGACACCACCTGCCAAACTATAAATATTCTTTTGATCAGGTAACCTCGATCTTAGTTTCTCAGCTGCCGCCAAACTCCTGATGCCATGTTGGCAAACCAACACGATGTTTTGCTCGTCTATTTCTTGAGGAAGTGAAAAATCAAATACTGACATCGGTATCTGTATATGTTTAATGGAAAGCGAAGGCCTTTCATGAATTTCCCTGACATCTATCACCAGGGTGGGAACCTTATCGATCAGATCATGGATTTTTTCAAAATCAATCTCTTCCACGTCTTTATTATACCCCAATGAAATTGGATGATAATGTATTGCTTTAAATTCGTCATAACTTATTGGAAGTTTGTAAGATCCTGCAGGAGCAGGCAAAATATGAACAGTATAAACGCTTTGATCAAGCAGGTTATAATTTAATAACTGGTTGATCAGCGGCTGCCCTGATCCCGCGATCAGTTTAATTGCTTCTGCAGCTTGCATGGTTCCCATGATGCCCGGGAGTACGCCGATCACGCCATTTTCCTCACAATTGGGTATCTCACTGTTGCCGGGCTGGTTTTGAAAAATATCGCGGTAATTGGTCCTTACGCCGTGCTCATTGTTATCAAACACTGCAATTTGCCCCTCCCAACCAGAAACTGCGGCAAATATCAGCGGCTTGTTTAGCATGGCGCAAGCATCATTTAAAAGGTACCTGGTACCAAAGTTATCGCTGCAATCCATGATCACATCGTATTTTTTCAGCAGGTCCAAAGAGTTATCTTCGTTGATCATGCAAGGAAAAGCTTTAATCGCAATTTCAGGATTAGCGGCCGTCAGCTTTTGCGAAGCAATAACTGCTTTTAATTTCCCCACGTCTGCTGTGCTGTAAAGCACCTGGCGATGAAGATTGCTTAAACTAACGCTATCACCATCTACCACTCCAATACGCCCAATTCCGGCGCCGGTCAAATATTGCAACGCCGCGCAGCCTAATCCGCCTGCACCGATCACCAATACGCTTGCCTTTGACAGTTTATTTTGCCCGTTAACGCCAAAAACCTGTAAGACGATTTGCCTGCTATACCTTTCACTCATATAAGCATCTTCTTAACCACCCGAGAACGGAGGCATAATAGCTACTGTTACGCCATCGGTAACCGGCTTATTCTCCTGTATCAAAGTTTTGTTCAGTGCTAATTTATATTTAATGCCGGCAAGTTGCGGATATCTCTGTTCCAATATGGCTTTTAACTCATCAGTATCTGTTACTGCTGCAAAAGACATGATGCCGTTTGGTATGATTTCGCTGATCTTTCCAAATGTGATTATATCTATTTCCATATCAATCTACCCGCGAAACCGTTACACTTGTTAAACCCTTTAAAAATCTCCGTCCGGTCGCCTTGTCTGTCGGTGTAACAATGGCGATGTTTCCTTTTTCTGTCTTTGCCGATTCCGTGTCGTAAGACGTCAGGATCAACGTTTGATCCCCAGCGCTCGAATTAAACAATTCATTCCAGGAATAAACGATCTTATAGCCATCTGTTGCCTTGCAAATAATATAATATTCACTTAATACTTTTGGCGATTCAGAGGCAATCCCTGAACGAGCGATCACATCTTTTAATAAAACGCCCTTTATGTGTTTAAGCACGCTTTTTTTAGCCATAAGGTGATTATAAATAACAAGGCTATCAATACTAAAGCTTTTATAAGCATTTAGCATTGTCATATTCACGTTCAGCTCATTTGACACCTTACCGGTGACCACAAAGTTTTCGCTTTGCTGCGCGCGGGCATTTGATATGCCGATGAACAGTAGTACTAAGATTGTTAATTTGATGTTTCTATGCATAGATTAATTTATAAGCGGCGAGTGCAAGCACAACGGCGAGTACATTCTTTAAAACGGTTTGTCTGAATTTGAGCGCACCAAAATAAGCCCCGCAAAGTCCGCCTGTAAAAGCCACCAGTACATAACTAAGCATGTCCGTATTAAAAGTGAATCCCTTGATAAGCTGGCCGCAGAGCCCTGCTACCGAATTTACGAAAATAAATGCAGCGCTTAAAGCCGCTGCCTGTTTTTGATCGGCCCATTTCAGGAGAAGCAATACCGGAGACAGTATGATGCCGCCGCCTATACCGATCATACCTGAAAGCAGCCCGATAACAGCCCCGATGATCACCGATAATCCAACTTTCGGTTCTTTTAATTCTTTAGGATCGGCGTTTTTAAAAAAGAAAAAACGCACGACCGGAATAAGCAACAGTAAACCTAATATCTTTTTATACCAGAGACCATCAATAGCCATTGTACCACCAAAGAAAGACATGGGTATCGAAGCGAGGGCAAAAGGCAGAAATGCTTTGAGCCTGAAATGACCACCACGATAAAACTGGATAAATGCAGTGGAAGAGACAAACAGGTTCAACAAAAGCGCTGTGGGTTTCATTACCTCCGGTGCAACACTGAAAATGGCCATCAATGCCAGGTAACCGCTTGCCCCACCGTGACCCACTGAAGCATATAAAAACGCAACCATGAACAACAGCAAAAAGAAAAAAATGGGATCAAGTGGCATAATAACTATTCAGGTAATAAAAGTACGCTAACTGCGTCACCTTTAGCAAAACTATCCTGTGATTCAGCTAACCTGATAAGACAGTTGGCATGGGCGAAAGAACTTAGGCGGAAAGATTCCTGCGCGCCTAAAGATGCCGCTACTCCATCAGTATATGTCCCCTTTAAAAAATGAGTTAACCCTGCAGGTTTTTTAATAGCATGGCCAAGTGTTGCAGTCAAGAATTTTACCTTATCCGGTTGTTGCGACAGCCTTGCTATTGCCAAAGAAACGTAATTATAAAAACAGCTCAAAACAGAAGATGGATTACCCGGCAAGCCGAATATCACCCTATCGTTCATCTTGCCGAAATAAAGTGGCTTGCCGGGTTTTTGTTTAACCTTGTGAAATATCTGAGTGACACCGCAAAGGTCTGCAGCTTTAACTACAAAATCGTAATCACCAACACTAACGCCGCCGGTAAGCAATACCATATCGTTATCTGTTATCGCTTTTACAAGTATGTTTTTCAATTCTGCGAGGTCGTCGTCTGCATAATAATGTGTTATTGATGTAACCCCTGCAATTTTAAGGGCAGCACTTAGTGAGTATGAATTTGATTCATAAACCTGGCCAAATGCTAAAGTATGGCCTGGCTGCTGTAATTCTTTACCTGTTAAAATAACGGCAACTTTTGGAGACGGATAAACGCTGACCTCGCTTACGCCTATTCCTGCCAGGAAACCAATGGCGGCCGGCGTCAGATAGGTTCCGTTTTGCATAGCCAGTTCACCCGATCGGATCTCCGCACCTTTGTCTCTTACGTTGTCGCCGGGTTTAAGGTCGTCGGAAACAATTCTTAGCCGACCATCCGAAACAGATACTTTTTCCTGCATAACTACGGTGTCGGCACCCTCGGGCAAAGGGCCGCCTGTAAAAATGCGGCAAGCTTCTCCAGGTTCTATGGTGAAAGGCTCCGGCACTCCTGCATACATCTCGCCTTTAACCGGTAACAGCAAATCCTTGTCGCTATACCTGATCGCATACCCATCCATTGATGATTGCCGGAAGGCCGGAATATCACAAATGGCAAATATATCGGCGGCTAATACGTGGCCGGCGGCTTCCGAAAGTGGGATAGTTACCGGTGGTAATGCGGGTATATTTTTTATTACAAGGGCTTTGGCTTCTTCTACACTGATCAATTTCTTATCCCCCTATAGTGATCATACTGCGGTTATTCAACATTTCAGCATTTAACGTTTCAAAGTTTCTGCCCAACTGCCCGCCAAGTTCTTTTTCTTTTTGCCAGATACAGGTCTTTATGACCGGCAACACGTCACCTCCGGAGCGTAACACAGTAAGCAGATCTGTCTCCCCGTTTGAAAATAGGCAATTTTTCAGTTTACCGTCCGCCGTTAAACGCATGCGGTTACAGGTATCACAAAATGGGGCGGTCATGGTACTGATAATAGCAAAAGACCCAAAGTGATCCGGTAGTTTAAAATGCCTTGCTGTATCATTGGGCTTAGAAGCCACTGCATGGTAGATGTATTCTCTGCTGATGACGTCCAGGATCTCCTGCTGAGAAAAGACCTTATTACTCGTCCAACGGTTACCGCTAAATGGCATAAATTCGATAAAGCGGATCTGAAGCGGTTTGAACTTGGTCCAGGCAATAAAGTCATTGATCTCGCTATCGTTAAAGCCCTTCATCAACACCATATTGACCTTTACGGCAATGCCATGATCTAACAGTAATTCAATGTTACTTAAAACCTGTTTAAAGGATCTACTGCGGGTGGCGAGCAGAAATTTTTCTTCCTGTAGGGTATCCAGACTAATATTGACCGAACGGATATTGGCACTTAGCAAAGCAGGCAACATGTCGTGCAGGCGACTGCCGTTAGTGGTCATGGTCAACTCTACCGGCAATTTACCTAATTCTGCAATGATGAGGGCAGCATCTTTCCGCACAAGCGGCTCCCCGCCGGTTAACCTGATCTTTTTCACACCCTCTGCCACAAATATTTCCGCAAGGGTAACAATCTCATTGGCCTGCATCAATCGCGATGCCGGCGTAAAATCGTATTCTTCATCAGGCATGCAATAAAAGCACCGAAAGTTACAGTTATCAGTAAGCGATATCCGCAAGTAGTCATGTACCCGTCCGAAAGAATCTTCGATCATATATTTCTTTTATTCACTACCAAGCAAATGCTGATAGTCTGTCTCTGTATCAATATCAATTAATGCCTGCTTAAACGTCACCTGTACCAGGTCATGATAATTGATCTTCAAAATCGCCTTAGCACCTTCATCACCTGTTAGTTCCCGTAAGGCAGAAAAATAAGCGGATGAAAAAATAACGGGCACGCCCACGGTATCACCATAGGCGGTTGCGGTGATCCCTTTTCCTGTGTTCATCGCCGTGCTTTTGAGTTCTTCCAAAAAATCAGCACTAACAAATGGCTGGTCGCAAACCATCAAAATTACATGGCTCGTAACCGGATATTTCTTTTCTAAATATGTGATCGCAACCCGGATAGAGGATGCCATGCCTTCCTGCCAACCGGGGTTTGAGATTATCTCAGCACCAGCATTATCAAAGGTTGCCGCGATAAGGTCTTCATTAGCACCCAACACCACCAGCACTTTTTCGGCAATATTTCCTGCACAGGCAATAGCTTGCTGCAATAAGGTACGGCCACGATATTCCAGGTTCTGTTTAGGACGGCCAAGCCTGCTTGAGGAACCGGCAGCAAGGATCACGGCGTTTATCATTTTTTATTAATTAACGTTGTCTTTGAACCATTGTTTCGGCGCGCTCATGAATGTATTGTTTTGCTTTTAATGGTGCCGGATTGCGCTGGTTTAAAACCGATTGTATCTCGGCAATAATAGCAGTAGCGATCTCTTCTGCATTTTCAGAACCTATGTCTAAACCGGCGGGGCCATAAACATTTTCAGGCTCTAAGGGTTCACTGATCGTTGATCCTGCTATTTCCTCAAACATGCGTAATAACCGCTTTTTAGGCCCGAGCGCACCGATGTAGGGCAAGTCGATCGGTAACAATTCCTTGAGTAGGGCCATGTCGTAATTGTAATTATGGGTCATCAGCATAAAAACGGTTCGGCTATCTACCGTTATTTGCCGCATCACATCTTCAGGCCTGGCAATGATCAGCCGATCCGCTAATGGAAAACGTTCGGCATTGTTGTAGTTTGCCCTGCCATCAGCCAGCGTTACAGACCATCCTAAAACCTTGGCTATTTGCACCAACGGCATGGCGTCGTTACCGGCACCAGCGATGATCAATGAAACTTCGGGCTCCAGTAATTCTATGAAATAGGTGAACTCTTCGTGTTTCCTGTAGATTTTTTCGGATCGCTTACCATGTTTCAATACATCCGAACCGTCGCTTATAAGTATTCCTGCGAAATGCTTGTCCGCTATATCTCCCGTTACCTGCCCATTCTTCTCAATAAACATGCAGGTACCATATTGAATAGCGTGCCGGTCGGCCATATTGAAAACAGTAACCAAAACAGCGCGTTCCCGCTTGCTCAAAAAAGATCTAAAGAAACTGACAGGATTATTTTCTACGCGGAGCGGCTCTATTAGTATTTGAATGATCCCATTACAGCCCAGGCCTACGCCAAATTTCGCATCGTCCTCATCCGTTGTATCATAGGTTACCAGCATCGGCTTTTGTTCTGCTATGGCTAACCTCGCCTTCCGCAAAGCGTCACCTTCCAGGCAGCCGCCGCTGATGGCACCGGTAAGCTTCCCATCCTCTGTGATCAGCATCCGTGCACCGGCCCTCCGGTAAGAAGAACCTTCAACATGCACAACGGTTGCCAATGCCGTTTGCTTCCCTTCACTTTGTGCCAGGTCGTAAGCCTTTACAATATCTTTCAGTTCTTTCAATTATCTGCGTTATTTTTATTAAGCCAAACGGTAGTTTTCTGATATGTTTACCGATAAGATCAAATATAGCATTTGTTCATGCTGCGGCAAAGCGGTCAGTCATTCGGATATTCAACTTTAAATGGCGTTAAGTTTTCCGGACCTTCAGAGCGTTGATCAGATTACAGTAGCTGTCAAAAAATATAATGTGGGGTTAAAACTGCAAATCTCATTTTAAAAGGCCCAATCATCTCCGTTCTCAATAAACGCAATCCTGGGCCCGTTTTAGTATGAAGTTGACCAGCGGATACTCCGATGTATATTGCAAATATGATCAATGATGTAGTGATTCAAAGTCGCAATAAACCAACTGGACAATATATACCTAATATTTAAAGAGGTTTAATTGGTTTTAGATTACAATCATCTTTAAAAAAGCTCCAACAGTATTTCTCCAACTTTAAGTATTAATTTTATGTAGTGAAAATCTTAGTAATAGAAGACGAAACAGGCTTGCGAGATAGTATTGAAGCTTATTTTACAGGCAGTGATAGTATCTGCGAAGTGGCGGCCGATTTCTCGTCAGCATTGGCAAAGGTGAGTCTTTACCGCTACGATTGCGTTATACTCGATCTAACTTTGCCGCAGGGAAATGGACTTGATATAGTAAGGCATTTAAAAGAAAATGGGCGGGATGATGGTGTGCTTATAATCTCCGCAAAAAACTCGCTGGATGACCGCCTTACCGGGCTTGACCTTGGCGCTGATGATTATTTGACTAAGCCGTTCCATTTATCTGAACTGAGATCGCGGGTTATGGCAATTGTAAGGCGCAGGGCTTTTAACGGTAGCAATAATCTTAAGTTCAACGAGATAGACATTGACCTGGACGCAAAAGCGGTAAAGGTAAATGGCACCGCTGTAAAATTTACCCGTAAAGAATATTCCCTATTGCTTTATTTTATAGCCAACAAAGGCAAAGTGGTCTCGAAGAGCGCCATAGCTGAGCACCTTTGGGGTGATAGTATAGATATCGCTGATAACTTCGATTTTATTTATTCGCATATTAAAAACATACGCAAAAAACTGGTTGAGGCAGGCGCTAAAGATTACATACAAGCAGCGTACGGCATGGGCTATAAATTTATAGTTGCATGAAACTGCTAACCAAATACAACAGGATCAATGTAGCAGTAACAGTAATAATTATGCTGGTTACCGGCATAATTTACTATTACACTATCAGCCATATTTTAACTAACCAGATAGACAAAGACCTTGTGCTTGAAGAAAACGAGGTGTTTAGCTATGTATCCAAAAATCATCATCTTCCTGATGTTTATGAAAGCAACCACCAGCAAATTGCTTTTATGAAGCTGGGAAGCGGAAAGGTTAAAAGACGCTTTGTAGATACCGTTTATCATGACCTGGATGAGAAAGACATGGAAGCCGGGAGGGCGTTAATTAGTTCCGTAAATGTATCTGGGCAAAACTACAGCATCTTGGTTACGCAGTCTAAAGTAGAGACCGAAGACCTGATCCAGGTAGTTTTCTTAATCACCATAGGTGTTATAGTTATATTGCTGGTGGTTTTATTACTGTTAAACCGAATAATTCTTAAAAGTATTTGGAAGCCATTTTACAAGGTATTATCCCAATTAAAAGGTTTTAGCCTTGCTGATAATGCTTCAGTTAATAGCACGCCATCAACAATTGATGAATTTACTGAACTTGACCACGCCGTTACAAGCATGGCTGATAGGGTAAAAAGCGATTATCAGAATTTAAAAGTATTTACGGAGAACGCCTCTCATGAGTTGATGACGCCAATCTCTGTGATCAACTCCAAACTGGATACCCTGGTTCAAACCGATGATTTTACCGACAAGCAAAGCAAATTACTAAACGATATTTACGGCACCGTTACCAGGTTAACCCGCTTAAATAAATCTATGCTTTTATTGGCCAAAATTGAGAATGGGCTGATACAGGATATCCAGCAAGTTAACATGAGAGAAGTTTTAGAGGATAGTATTTACCAACACGAGGAAATGATCCTTCAATTGGGCATTACGTTAAAAACCAAACTCGGCAACAAACTGCTTAACGCCAACAGAGCGCTTATGGAGATATTAGTTAATAACCTGATCAGCAATGCCATCAGGCACAATTACCAGGCAGGCAGTTTATCGATACTGCTGGATGCTGAGAAGTTATCCATCATAAACACCGGAAAGCATGCGTTTAATTTCGAACAGGTGCTTAAACGATTCCAAAAGTCAGACGGTTCTGAAGGTATAGGGCTGGGCTTAACGCTTTGTAAACAGATCTGTGATAAGTACGGCTTTAAGTTGCAATATCAGGGAGACAAGGATAGTCACGTTTTTTCTGTACTATTTTAATTATCCCAAATTCCTACAACACTAATCCAAATTGCGTACAGATTGAGCTGATACATTAGTATAAAAAATACCAGGCTAATGAAATCAATTAAAACAACAGCGGCTATATTAATAGCAGCCTCAACGGCCATAACAGTTATGGCTCAACGCTCAATCCAAATTCCGCCGGCAGTTAAGGCGTCTTTTGTAAAAGCCTATCCGGCGGTAAAAGTGGTTAAATGGGAAAAGGAAAAAGGCGATTTTGAGGCTGGATTTAAACAGGGCAGAACCCAAATGTCGGCAACTTTTAAAGCTGACGGCAACCAGCTTGAGGCTGAAACGGGGATAAGCGCCACAGCACTGCCGGCAAGTGTTATTGCTTACATAAAAGAGCATTACAAAAGTGCTGCTATTAAAGAAGCCGCCAAAATTACAAAAACCGCCACCGGCGAAGTTAACTATGAGGCAGAAGTAAAAGGCAGAGACCTCTTATTTGACGGCGCGGGCAAATTTATAAAGATAGCGAAGGATTAAAAACCCCCTTCCCGCTTGTAATTATTTAACCGGTATAGAGTCGGTTATTTATGCTGTGGACTGTCACTACAGCATTTTTTATTCCACAAAATGTCTACAGAATTTAGTGGGAGATTTACAGTTGAAAAATTTAACTTAATAGCCAATAGCTAACGTACCCCATGAGGCGTGTTATCAATTTTTTTCTGATCTTTTTATTTAGCACAACTTGTTTTGGCCAAAGTAAAACGCTGGATGATTATTTGCAGCATGCCATCAAAAACAGCCCGCTTATAAAGGATCTTAACAATCAGATTCTCTCTGCGCGATTAGATAGTGTACGCATACGGGCAGGTTTTAAGCCGCAGGTTACTGCAAGCAGCGCAGGTTTATATGCGCCTGTTATAAAGGGTTACGGCTATTCTTCGGCTATTACCAATGGCCAATCCTTAAATGGGTTGATAACAGTCAGTAAGGCTTTTGTTGGTAAAGGATATTTAAATGCGCAGTTCGCAGCTCTTGGTATTCAAAACGACTCTTTGCGTAATAGCATCAAGTTATCCGAACAAGATCTTCGTCGTACCATCATCGGCCAGTACATAAGTGCTTATGGCAGCCTGCAGCAACAGCGTTTTAACCAGGAAGTAGTAGACCTGTTAGGTAAGGAAGAAAACTTGCTTAAACGCCTTACCCGCAGCAACGTGTACCGCCAAAGCGACTATCTTACTTTTTTGGTTACGCTGAAACAGGCGCAACTACAACTATCACAATCGCGCTTGCAGTACAAAACGGATTACGCTACGCTCAACTATTTATCCGGCATAGCCGATACTACTATTTTTGAAATAGCCAAACCCGAGCTGCAACGGAATATAGCTCTGACTAACCGCAGCACAAGTATCTTTTTCAAACAATACCAGTTAGACAGTGTCCGCCTTGCTAATAGCCGTAAACTTATAGATTATAGTTACCGACCAAGGTTAAGTGTTTTTGCCGATGGTGGTTACAACTCCGATCTTACAGCGCAGTATTACAGAAATTTTGGTACCAGTATAGGCTTTACCGTAAGTATGCCATTGTACGATGGAGGGCAGCGTAAATTACTTTACAAAAAACTATTGCTTGAGCAAGAAACCAGCAAGAGTTATAAAGCCTTTTTTAACAACCAGTACACCCAGCAGATAAACCAGCTAAACCAGCAGATAAACGATTACGATAAATTGGTAGCCGAGATCACCGATCAACTGAAATATTCGGAAAGCTTAATAAAAGTTGACACCAAGCTACTACAAACTGGTGACCTTAAAATTGCCGACCTGATACTGGCAGTTAATAATTACCTCAGTATAAAAAACCTGCTTACGCAAAATATCATCAGCAAGCTGCAACTTGTTAATCAACTTAATTACTGGAGCCGATAATATATGAACCGATATTACACGCCAATAAACATATTACTTGTCTGTGTTAGCATTATTGCAATTTGCTCTTGCAAGGGCAATGCTCCTTCCGATGAGGATACAGCAGTACAATCGCAAACACCGGTTACAGTTGCTACCGTAAGTAACAGTGCCCTGGCCGATTCTATTGAGCTGAACGCAACATCATTATTCCTGCAAAAAAACTACGTAAGCGCTAACGCTATTGGCTATATAACAAAAGTAAATGTGCAGCCCGGGCATTACGTTCAAAAAGGCCAGCTGATGTTTACCTTAAAGACCAAAGAGGCGCAAAGTATTGGTAACACCATCAATGTGCTTGATACTACCTTTAAGTTTTCGGGTATTAACAAGATTAAGGCCTCGCGTAGCGGCTATGTAACGCAGTTGCTGCACCAGGTTGGCGATTACGTGCAGGACGGCCAGCAATTAGCTATAATTAGCGACCGCGAAAGCTTTGCCTTTGTGTTGCAATTGCCTTACGAATTGCGAGGTGTTATTCCGGGCAATCAAAACCTCATGCTTACGCTGCCCGATGGTGAGAAACTTAATGGCCACATTGCTTCGCTAATGCCATCGGTTGATACCCTTTCCCAAACACAAGGTATTGTAATTAAAGTGAATAACACTCATCCAATACCCGAGAACCTGGTGGCTAAGGCAACCATTATAAAAACCGCAAAAAGTAGCGCGCCATCGTTACCCAAATCGGCAGTGTTATCAAACGAAACACAAAGGGAGTTTTGGGTAATGAAGCTGATAAACGATACCACTGCAATAAAAACGGCTATAAGAAAAGGTATCGAATCTGGTGGGAGGATAGAAATATTAGCACCCGCCTTTAAACCCGCCGACCGCGTGATTGTGACCGGAAATTATGGCTTAGCCGATACTGCGAAGGTTAAAATTGTCAAATAAATGAATAACCTTAACAATTTTTTCATCACGCATAAAAAGCCCATCAGCCTGGTGCTTTTTATTTTGATGTTGAGTGGCGGTTTTGCTTACTCGCGGCTGCAAACTTCCCTTTTTCCGGAGATCACTTTTCCTAAAATAAAGATCATTGCAGATGCAGGCCTGCAACCTGTAAACAAAATGATGGTTACGGTTACCAAGCCTTTGGAAAATGCTGTTAAACAAGTTCCGTACCTGCACTATGTACGCAGTACTACCAGCCGTGGCAGCTGCGAGATATCAGCCTATATGAATTGGAATGCCGATATCGACCTGAGCCAGCAACGCATCGAATCGCGCATTGCGCAAATAAAAAATAATCTTCCGCCCGAAGTTAACGTCACGGTGGAAAAGATGAACCCTTCCATTTTGCCGGTGAGCGGGTATATGCTTGAGAGCCATAACCTGTCACCAATCGAATTAAAGCAGCTGGCTACATATACGGTAAAACCCTTTCTGTCGCAGGTTGATGGCGTATCAGAAATAAGGGTTATCGGTGGTAAAACAAAGGAATATTGGCTGGTGCTTAACCGCCAAAAAATGAGCGCACTTGGTTTAACGCCTGATATGATCACTAACACGCTTGCGCAAACAGCATTCATCAAATCAAACGGCTATTTGTCAGATTTTAAAATGCTGTACTTAACCGTCACAGATGCCAGCGTAAACACCAGCGAGCAATTGAAAAACCTGGTGTTGAGTAACAACCGGAAGCGCATTGTTCAGCTAAAGGATATTGCCGAAATACAGATTAACCCCGGGATAGAATATACTAAAATTAACGCCAACGGTCACGAGGGTGTACTGATCGCGGTTATCAAACAGCCGAATGCTAACCTTGTGGACATCTCTGCAGCAATGACGACCAAAGTGGCCGAGTTGCAAAAAGTGCTGCCCAAAGGTGTAACAATAAAACCTTACTACGTACAGGCAGATTTTGTAAACGAATCGGTAAAAAGCGTAAGTGATAGTTTGTGGATAGGCCTTGTGCTGGCGATCATTGTAGCTATAGTTTTCCTTAGGTCGGTTAAAGCAAGTGCCACTATATTGATAACTATACCTGTTACTCTTGGCCTTACGCTTGTTATTTTATATGCTATTGGCTACACCTTAAACATCATGACGTTAGGTGCTATAGCCGCAGCCATCGGTTTAATAATTGATGATGCCATTGTTGTGGTGGAACAGATTCACCGAACACATGAGGAGCATCCTGAAGAACCTACCGTAACGCTTTTACAAAAAGCTATCAACTATCTTTTCCCCGCTATGGTAGGTTCGTCGGTAAGTACTATAGTTATCTTTATTCCCTTTTTGCTGATGACGGGAGTTGCCGGCGCTTATTTTAAGGTGATGACAGATACGATGATCATCACCCTTGTATCTTCCTTTTTTGTTACGTGGATAGGTTTACCGGTGATTTATCTGCTGCTTACCAAAAATTCTGAAATAAATAATGTAGGTAAAAAAGAAGTGGCGCATGAGGTAAAGAGGCAGCGTTGGGTATCATTTTTTATTATGCGACCAGTAGTAAGCATCGTTTTAATTTTAGTGCTTATTACCGTGATAATATTTGTGCCCGGTAAATTGGGAACGGGTTTCCTGCCGGATATGGATGAAGGTAGCATTGTATTAGATTATACTTCGCCGCCCGGAACTTCGCTTGAAGAGACCGATCGTATGCTGCGAGAGATAGAAAAGGTGATCATCAAAGAGCCGGATGTTGCAGCATATTCGCGCCGAACCGGAACGCAGATGGGTTTTTTCATAACAGAGCCCAATACCGGCGATTATCTTATACAGCTAAAAAAAGGCCACAAGAAAACATCAGAAGAGGTAATTAGTGATCTGCGTGCGCATATCGAAGAAACCCAGCCGGCGTTGCGTGTAGATTTTGGGCAGGTAATAGGTGATATGCTTGGTGACCTGATGACATCAACGCAACCAATAGAAATAAAGGTTTTTGGCAATGATCAGGCTAAGTTACAGCAACTATCTAAGCAGGTTGCCGCTGTCGTAACCGCTGTTAAGGGGACCGCTGATGTGTTTGATGGTATTGTTATCGCCGGCCCCTCAGTAGATATAATACCAGATTATAGCAAGCTTGCTCAATACAACATTACACCCGCGGCGCTGCAGTCGCAAGTACAGTCGGCCTTAGAGGGAAATGTGATAGGCAATTTATTTGAGCGCGAACAGCAGTCGCCTATTCGTATGGTTTACCCGGACAATCGTGTGCAAGATGTGGCGGGTATAAAAAAGCTGAGCTTGTTTTTACCCGATGGCAGGCTTTTGCCTATTACACAATTGGCTACAGTAAATTTGCACCCCGGCGACGCGGAAGTTGAGCGCGAGAACTTACAAGCTATGGGCGTTGTAAGCGCTCGCTTAGAGAATAGCGACCTTGGAAGCGTTATCCCCGCCATACAAAAAGGTATAGCCGAAAAAATAAACCTGCCATCCGGTTATCACATAGCGTATGGTGGCGCCTATGCCGAGCAGCAACAAAGCTTTAAGGAACTGTTGACGATATTAATAACAGCAAGCCTGCTGGTTTTTGGGGTGATATTGTTCTTGTTTAAACAATTCAGGATTGCATTGTTGATATTGATCATAGCTGTTTTAGGTATCGGAGGCAGCCTGCTGGCCCTATATCTCACTAACACGCCTTTAAATGTGGGTAGTTATACAGGCTTGATCATGATAGTGGGTATAATAGGAGAAAATGCCATTTTTACCTTTTGGCAGTTCAGAGAGAGCGCCAGGGAAAGTACGATAGATGATGCGATCGTTTATTCTATATCTACCCGTTTACGCCCCAAATTAATGACGGCGCTCGGCGCTATAATAGCCCTAATGCCTTTAGCATTGGGTATTGGTGCCGGTGCGCAATTGCACCAACCGTTAGCTATAGCAGTGATAGGCGGCTTTTTAGCAGCGTTGCCATTGTTGCTGATAGTTTTGCCAAGCATGCTGCGGATATTTTACCGCAATTATGTATTCCCTAAAAAATAGCTGCTTGGAGTTTAAAACTGCATAGCGAAATTTAACCCTACTATCCCATTATTATAAGAAGGCATTATAATAGAACTTGTTTTGGGTTGTTTTTTTAATTCATCAGGTATGTTGCGGTTGTCTTCTTTTTCCCTACCGGCTTTAAACAATCGGTTGCGGATATAAGGGTAAAGCAGATAAGCCGCTTTGGCAGATAGTATGCCGAAACCTGCACCGGCTACTACATCGCTAAACCAATGGTCGCGATTATACATGCGTAAAATGCCCGTAGCAGTAGCAAAACCATAACCAATAACACTGTACCCTATTGATTTATCGCCTAACTCCTGCGCCATAAATTCGGCACCCAAAAAAGCGTTAGCCGTATGGCCAGACGGGAACGAGTTGTAATCAGAACCATCCGGGCGTAACCTGTGTGTAACCTTCTTTAAGCCGAAAGTGGTTAAACCCATCATGCCCTCGGCCATCACAAAAATAAGAGAACGGTCTACAAAAGTATTTTTACCATGTATGCCAACAAGGTTTAAGGCGTAAACCAGGGCAACGGGTGTATATTGGAAATAATTTTCGGGATGATGTTTAAAGTTTGGTGCATCCTCATTAATGTCATTGTAGATACTAACATCAAGCCTGCGTACTGGCTTTAAAAAAAAGTTGCTGGTGCCATAAGCCACCAGTGCTGCCGGGGGGACAAGCGCCCAAGCTTTGCTTCGCAGATGTTTAACGGTATCAGGCGCAGTAAAAAGATCTTTCTTTAAGGTATCTGCAATATTTATTTTTTTACCGGTATCAGTTTGTGTTTGCTGCGAAAAAGCTTTAAAACTGATAATACAGCAAAGTAGGAGTGTTAATATACTTTTCAAGAGGTAGTGGGCATTAAATGTAAAACTATTTACCTATTTCAATTACGTGGAAAGTACCCGGCAGCATGTGCGGCCATGGGTGAGCATTCTCTGTCGTTGGTGGCGTGGCCTCCATTTGTGCAGCAGGCAAAAACAGGTGATGGGTAATAGTATCTATGCCTATAGTACGTGCACTCTTTTCCGTAGGTACATTCTCAACAAAAACAAATTTATTGGCGCCAACCTCCTTGATAACCGACATATTGCCATCTCCGTTAGAGACATAGATCATCTTTAGTGCCGGGTCAAATGCTGCGCCATCGCAATCGCCAATTTTAAATTTTGCAAGGTTTAGGCCATTAGTAGCATCCATAACTACAAGTGTGGCATTGCCCCCGCAACCAACAAATAAGCGCTTGGTAACCCTATCTATGGCTAATCCTGATGGTTCATCGCCTCCGTTTATTTTGTAACGATCTATAACTTTGTATGTGCTGGCATTAATTACCACCACCTCATTGGTATTTTCAGAATTCACAAATATCCTGCCTTTGCCATCAGAAACTCCGGTTTCTGGTTTACCCCCTAAGGGGATAGTCGCCACAACCTTATCAGTTGCAGGGTCTATTACAGAGGCATCATTACTGCGGCCATTAAAGGCATATACTTTTTTAGAAAAGTCATCATAAAATATCGCGTCGGGATTGGTGCCAACAGCTATCCTTCCCAGTTCGGCATTGGTTTTAAGATCAAATATGGTGCATGAATTATCGCGACCGTTGCTGGTATAACCTTTCTCCAACGTTTTAACCAATGCAATCCCGTGAACGCCGTTTGTATTTGGAATAACCCCTATGGAGTCGCCGGTAACTGTGCTTAAAATATTTACCTGCGTACCGTGAGATACGTAGATCTTTTTCTCTGCAGCATCAACCGTAATATAATCCCAACCGCCGCTACTTTTAATAGGATGTTTTTTGAGGATATGTAAACCTGTTTTATTCTGTGCTGATGCACCCAGCGCTGTAAGCACTATACCAAGCGCTGAAAATGCTTTGGCAATATTAGATTTTAGCATGATGAAAATTTTATGCTATATACAATAGCATTCTGTAGGAATGTTGGATAAATCTTCTTCGGAAGTTTAATAAAAGGTCATGACCGAAGTAAATCCAATAAAAGTGAGACAGAATGCCGATAAGTTTTTTGTTTCAATCAAAACTGCCATTTTAATCGCACTACTTCTGCATACGAAGTAAGCCGTCGTTATTTATTGTCCATGTTTTTCCGTTGGCATCAGTAATGGTGGCAAGGTATTGATGTTTTGAACCCTCAACAGATAATGTATTTTTAATGCCTTCTACTATTGCATCGGAAGATGTTATGCCCAAATCTGCAAGACTATTTGCATATGTGTTATACTGCTGCCGGTATTTTTGCTGGTTATAATAAATTAGCCAGAGATACTGTTTTTGGAGATCGGCATAGGGCACTTCAGACTTTAGGTCGTTAGCTGATTTGTTCTTTGTAAATTGGAGATATCCCCAGCGTTCGGGCGCGTGCATGTTTATAATGCCGGGTGCCGACCATACCCAATTTCGTTCGGGCAGCTTATTACCTTTGGCGTCTTTCTGCTTTACGTACTTGCCGTTCTTTACATAGGTATCCCACTCTACCCGCGAAAAATTGACGCGCCACAATGTACCTTCGGCTGGTGTGCCGTTGCCAAAGCCCATCTTGATGTTGCTGAAAGGAATTTTAAACTCGGCAGTCCAGCCTGTGTCTTTATCGTTTGGGTTATTCAGCGTGCCCTGGAGCTGTACCGCGTTTTGCATACCGTTTGCATCCCAGCTTATTAGTGCATCGCCCTTATCGCGATACGGCTTTGGGAGGAATAAGTCGAATATCTTGTTACGCTGATTAATTTCTATCTCAAAGTAATTGCGGGCATCATTGTCCGGATCAATAAAGATCTCAAAATCATTATCCTGAAAAATTACCTGGTCATGCCCGGTGAGATTTGCCCATAAGTGCGGCTCCTGCATTTTTACGGCAAGGTAAAGGCAGCTATCGCCCCAAAGCATTTTCATTTTAGTGCTTAAATTTGGCTTGGGCTTTAAATCGCCCTCAATATCAACAAACTCATCTGTCCAGGCGGCTTGCTGCCATACTAAGTCATTGATATTGCCATCAATTTTTGGCACTGTGGTGGTGTAAGTAACCACGTAATTTTTAGGTGTTGTAAAAAGATGCGGCATTTTCTTAAACGCATCTTGAGCCTCTGCACAATATCCGGTCATAGAAAGCAGACCGGCGAAAAGAATTCTTTTAGTAGTCACGCTCTAAATATAGCAATCACGTAATTAAGCTGGGTTTATAAATCTCAATAACGGCTTTACATATCAACCCGTTCCAGATGTACGTTTGTTAAAGGATTTACGATCAGCGGGATCTTTTCAATTCTTGTTTCGCTGGTATCTAATCCAAATGCCTTAGCATCGCTTAATGCCAGATCACTTATCGTGAAATAACTGCTGAGGATAAAGCTTTCAACCTTGCTTAAGATATTGTTGTAAGACAGGAAGCGCTCTATCAGCACAAACTGGAAATCAGCAGGTAACTTAAAATTGCCTAAAGACTCATACTTACTGGTAATATCAATTTCTTTACGTTCTATCATTTCCTCAACAGCTTTGCGGAATAGCACATTCACTTTTGGCGGGATCCTAAAACCTATTCGGAATTCAAGGCGTATTACTTTGCCGTCTTCCAACTTCTCAACAGCATATTCCATAGTATAAGGAGCATCCGTACGCTCGATATGAATGAACCAATAAACGTCGGCACGTTTTGGCTTGCGGCTCAAAATAGAATGGATTATCCGTTCTTCTATCTGTTTGCTGTTATTGGCTTTGGTGAGATAGATGAGATGGGTTGAGTACTTGGGTATGCCCTGGTCAGAACTTACTGCCTTAAGCATAGGCATGTAATCCTGCAGGTTTACAAAATTGAGATATCGATTGGTTATTTTCCGTGCACGGTACCAGATATACATGGTAAATATCAATCCTACCTCGAACACCAGGAAGAACAAACGTTTTAACAGCTTTACAGCATTGGTAACAAAGAATGATCCTTCAACGGTAACAAAAACACAAATGATAATCACCACTATCCATAGTGGCCAGTGTTTTTTATAACGCATAAAGTAGTACATCAGGTAAGTGGTCATGAGCATGGCTACGGTGATAGAAAAGCCGTAAGCCGCCGTCATGGCTTCTGATGTTTTGAAATATAGTGTTACCGCAATACAACCCAGGCAAAGCAGCCAATTGATACTTGGTATATAGATCTGACCGCGAATATTTGAAGGGAATTTAACCGTTACCCTTGGCCAAAAGCTCATGCTGATAGCTTCACTGATCAACGTAAACGAGCCGCTGATCAATGCCTGACTTGCAATAATTGTTGCCAAGGTTGCTATGCCAATAGCCGGCAGCAACATGGCGTGCGGAACTATGGCAAAAAAAGGATTTATGGCATTAAAGTCATATCCCTGGGGCCTTGTAAGTACCCAGGCACCCTGGCCCAGGTAATTCAGAACAAGAGTCAGTTTCACTAATATCCAGCTTGCCTGGATGTTTTTGCGCCCGCAATGGCCAAGGTCGCTGTACAAAGCTTCGGCACCGGTAGTACACAAAAATACCGCACCCAATAACCAGAAGCCTTTGGGATGCTGGCTTAACAGATCCCACGCATAAATGGGATTAAGCGCTTTAATAATTATAGGATAGTGCGCTACCTGGACAAAGCCTAACACGCCAAGCATTAAAAACCAGATAAGCATGACGGGCCCAAATGCCGCCCCAACTACGTTGGTGCCAAACTGCTGGAAAAAGAATAGCAGTAATATGATGCCTATGACAATACCAATGATAAGGTCATGGCCCGGGACGAAGTCTTTAGAAAGCGCAGGTACCAGTCCTAAACCTTCAATAGCCGACGTAACCGAAATTGGCGGTGTTATTATACCGTCGGCTAACAAGGTGCCGGCGCCAATAATGGCAGGTATGGCAAGGCGCTTACCATATCTGCGGACAAGCGCATATAGGGAGAAGATGCCACCCTCGCCTCTATTGTCGGCCTGTAATGTTATCAGGATGTACTTAAAAGTTGTCTGTAACGTAAGCGTCCAGAATACGCAAGATATTGCACCAAGTACGAGAAAAGCATCAGCCCGCCCTCCCTCTTTAATAATGGTTTGAAAGGTGTAAAGCGGAGATGTGCCTATATCGCCGAAAACGATACCTAATGTGATTAATACGCCTGCTGCAGACAGCTTAGTGAAATGTGGGGTTTGCATTTAATACCTGATCGTAAAATTTCTGCGAATTTATCTGAAAATGATGTGTTTGCAAATCTCCGCGTCATTTTAACTGTAAATAAAAAAAGACCGGTTATGTTTTTACTTCAGCTTTTTCTCATTGTTTAGATAACTATTTATTGGAAACATCGAATAAAACACAATCAATGAGATATATTTCCGGAGAACGGTGACATTTTCACTAAGACTATTGACTCTGCGTTACTAAGGTCACCTTACCCTCGTCCAGTACTGAGATTTGCCAAATAGCGAGATGCCCTTATAGCCTCTCACCTTCATAGTGCCGTCATCCTCGATCTTGAGATAGCACTTATAAGTTTTTTTGCTCTTGGGGTCGAAGATCATGCCGTCCCATCTGTTATCACCTGAGAATTTGAAATCCTGCAAAATGTAAATGCCTAATAAACTTGTCGGCAAATGTAAGTTTACTTTCTTGTCAATGCTTAAAGTGGCATTGCTCAGCTTGCCGAAGTACAAACTGTCTTTTTTGGTAATAGTGATCTGCGCTTTCTGATCTGCCGTTTGCCACACACCTAAAATGGTGTCGCCTGGATTATTATAGGATAGGTTTTGCGCTTTTAACGGAATATACAGAATTATAAGTAATAATAATGACAGATACTTTTTCATAATTAGATAATTGTTAAAGTATGAAGAGATTTGTAGCGATATGGTTTCGCTTGATAGCCACTAACTTATAGCCCACGGCTCTATAAAGGCACATTTTTTATAAATTGCAACATTCGTGTTACGCATATACATTGTGATGTTTTGTTTGTTGAGATTTGCGTTGAGGAACATAAATGAATCGCAAAACATATTTTAAACTAATATTTGTGCTGGCAGCAATATTTTTTGTCGCCAAGCCCTTTATTGGTTTTGTTTTGCATGCACGGCTTTCATCTATTGACGAGCATCCAACCATATTGGTAAAAAGCTTCACCAAGTACCGATTAGATAGCCTTAACGACACAGAGTTTTGCAAAGACGTTACCGGCGACCTTACTCCGCAGGCATTGCTTCCATTCGCATTTGGGATTGCAGCATTATTGAGCCTCTTATTTGGCCGCTTTAAGCTGCTTCAAAAAACTTTCGCATTTAACTATTTCTCCCTTCAACCGCTTGTGCCCTCGCAGCCGGTTTACCTCACTACCCGTCATCTTTCGATCTGAATGATTGCTACGATCATTGCCTAATGGCAAGGGTTTAATGGTTTAATCATTCATTTCAAATTCAACAATGTTCAGTATAAAAAAATGCTGGCTGCTTTTATATATGCTGCCGGCTACTGTTTGCGCGCAAAACAACAAAAGCATCGGCTTAAATGCACTCTTAGATAAAGTGAATAATAACGCGCCCGCCCTGATTGCCGACGCAGCCGCTATAAAAGTAAAGCAGGCACAGGCCAGCGACATAAAAAGCAACTGGTTGCCGTCATTAAATTTAAATTACCAGGCAGATGTAGGTACTAACAACAACGTAGCTGGTCCATACTTCGCTTTCGGTATAGTGCCATCTAACTCGCGTGGCGTGCGTACGGAAAGCAACACATCAGCCACCTTGGTAAATTTGGGTATCGCCGCGCTTGATTGGGAGGTTTATAATTTCGGTGCCTATGGCGCTGCCAACAAGGCAGCCGCCGCCGACGTAGATGTAGAGCAACGGCAATTTGAGCAATCAAAGTATGCGCTTACCGCTGCTACCATTGATAATTATCTTCAGTTAGGCTTACTGCAGAATCTTCTTACCATTCAGGAGCGAAATATTAAACGCAACCAGGAGATAAGGCGGTCTATACAAGCGCTTGCCCGTAGCGGCATACGCGCTGGTGTGGACACCAGTATTGCCGAGGCCGAGATCTCGAAGTCGAGGTTAACGTATATCGATCTGCTTAACCAGGCTAAACAGATACAGATAAAATTATCTGCCGTTAGCGGCATACCGGCCAACGATATTGTCGCTGACACCACAACACAACAATCACTGGCCAGGAACGCCGCCGAATTTAGTTTGTTCAACGCTGATACGCTTAACCACCCGATAATAAACTACTACCGCTCAATTTATAACAGTAGTTTGCAGAAAGAAAACTTGGTTAGAAAAAGCTATTCTCCAAAAATTATGTTAGAGGCAGCTGCATGGGGCCGTGCTGCAAGTGTTGACGCCAATGACCACTTTGGACCGTTAGGTAACGGTTGGGGTTTTGACAGAGGTAACTACCTGGTTGGGGTAGGTGTAAGCTACAATTTGTTTAACGTTAATAAGCGCCGCCTTAAGTTAAATACCCAAAAGGCGAGCACCCTTTATGCCGAAAAAAAACTCCAGGAGCAAAAAGCGCTGATAGCCGCAGGAAGCAGCCAGGCAGATGCCAATGTAGCATCTGCGCTTGATAGGTTGCAGGAAATACCTAAGCAGTTAAAGGCAGCCAACGCCGCATACCGCCAAAAATTTGCGCTGTATAAAAACGGCCTTACAGATATCATCGAGCTTAACGCTGCGCTTAACCTGCTTTATCGCGCAGAAACAGATTACACGTCGGCAAAATTCAGCTACAGCCGCGCGCTGTTCCAGAAAGCCGTAGTAGAAAATCAAGTTGACGCTATCCTCAAACTACTTTAAATATCAAAAATATGTCAATGGTTACATCAGCACTAAAGCGGCCCGTAACTACGGTAATTATCGTAGTGAGCCTGCTTATATTTTCAGTGCTAAGTGCAATAAAAATCCCCATAGATATCTTTCCTCAACTGAACATGCCCACTATTTATGTAATTGAATCTTACGGGGGCATGTCGCCGCAACAAATGGAAGGGTTTTTCTCATCCAGCATGCAGGATCAATTTCTGTATGTAAATGGTATTAAAAGTATCACCAGTAAAAATATACAGGGCCTAACCCTGCTTAAGCTTAGCTTTTATGAAGGCACAGACATGGCCGAAGCATCTGCCCAGGTGGCCTTGCAGGTAAACCGGGTAATGAAGGCATTTCCGCCGGGTGCTCTCCCGCCACAGGTGGTAAGGTTTGATGCATCATCACTGCCGGTTGGCCAATTGGTGCTGTCATCAAAAACAAGAAGCTTAAAAGAGATATATGATCTTGCATCAACACGTGTACGGCCAACGTTCTCGTCTATATCCGGCCTTTCGGCCCCGCCGCCTTTCGGCGCTAATTCCCGTTCAGTTATCATTAATGTAGACCCCAACAAATTGCGCAGTTACAGCTTAACACCAGATGAGGTAGTAGAGGCTATGGCTAAATATAACGTAATGTCGCCATCGGGTAACCTGCGCATGAACAATACCATGTTTGTTACCACCATGAACACGCTGATAAAAAGTGTAGACAATTTTGGCAACATACCGGTAATTACAAAAAAGGGGACCCCGGTTTTTATCAAAGATGTTGCAAGGGTATCAGACGGTGCCGATGTTACCGTTAGTTATGCGCTTATAAACGGCAAAAGGTCTGTTTACATACCAGTGGTAAAAACAGCAGATGCGTCTACTTGGTCAGTAGTGCAGGCTTTAAAGGCTAAACTGCCGGATATACAGAGTTTACTGCCTGATGACGTAAAAGTTTCCTACGAGTTTGACCAATCCATATTTGTGATAAACGCAGTAAAAAGCCTCATGACCGAGGGCGGTTTAGGTGCCTTATTAACCGGTTTGATGGTGTTACTCTTCCTGCGCGACTGGCGCAGCAGCCTGATTGTTGTGATCACCATTCCGGTTTCTATTCTCATCGGGCTGATGTTGTTAGGTATTTTCCATCAAACCATCAATATCATGACGTTGAGCGGATTGGCGCTGGCTATCGGTATCCTCGTGGATCAGGCTACGGTTACCATTGAGAACATACACCAGCACCTGGAAATGGGTAAACCAAAGCGATTAGCCATATATGATGCCTGCGAGGAAATATCTTTCCCGCTGTTGCTTATCCTGCTTTGTATACTTGCTGTTTTTGCGCCGTCGTTTATGATGAGCGGCGTGCCCAAGGCCATGTTTTTGCCGCTGTCGCTATCTATCGGTTTAACCATGATCGTTTCATACATTATTGCCCAAACGCTGGTACCTATTTTAAGTAACTGGATGATCAAAGCGGAACAGTACCAGCACTATCACCATGCTGAGGTTCATGCACATGCAGGTGAAGGGCTTGATGCTGAGGAACGCGACCAGGTGGACGCTCATTTAAAAGAGGAAAACAAGCATCCTGAGCAAAATGACCTGTTTGAACGCGTTAAGGTGCGTTTTATGGGCATCATCAATAAATGGATGCCTCGCAAAAAGGCCATAGTTCCTATTTACATTGTAGGCGTGTTCTTATTGGCCGGTATTTGCTTTGTGATAATTGGCAAAGATATGATGCCCAAGTTGAACAACGGCCAGTTTCAGATAAGGACAAAGGAACCAGACGGCACCCGTTTGGAACGCACCGAAGCCAAATTTAAACAGGTGCTTAACATTATAGACAGTACCTCTAACCATCACGTAGCCATTAGCTCAGGCTTTGTGGGACTGATACCAAGCAGTTACGGGGTAAGCAATTTGTACGTGTTTAATACCGGGACACACGAGGCTGTTATGCAGGTTAACCTTGATGAAGATTATCATGTTAATATGGATGATTTTAAAGAAGCGCTGCGTAAGAACATTGCCTATGCCTTGCCGGAGATGCGAATTACCTTTGAGCCTATTGACATGACAGAAAAGATCATGAGCCAAGGCGCATCAACCCCAATAGAAGTTACGGTTGCCGGGCGTGATATGGGGCAGTTGCAAGCTTACAGTGATAAACTGGTAAGCAAACTGCAAAAGGTTGATTATCTACGCGATGTTCAGATAAACCAGCCTTTGCACTTTCCTATCATCGATATCAAACTCGATCGATTGAAGATTGCACAAATGGGTTTAAGTGTTTCTGAGATAGCGCGCTCTGTAACGGCAAGTACTTCCTCAAGCCGCTTCACTGAGAAAAACCTCTGGCTTGATGAAAAATCGGCTTATACATACCAGGTGCAAGTGCAGGTGCCCGAGTTTGTGATGAATACTATGGATGAACTACGGGAGATACCCCTGGTAAAAGGCCAGAGCAGCCCGGTTTTGGGCGATGTTGCCGATTTTGCAACAAGGTACGTTCCCGGCGAGTATGATCGCCGCGGTCCACGGCGCTATTTAACGGTAAGTGCAAATATCAGCCATAAAGATTTAGGAACTGCTACCACAGCTGTTCAAAAGGCGATCGAAGGATTAGGCACTCCACCAAAAGGCATTGTAGTACGCACTGAAGGAATGTCAAATCTTTTAACGGAAACATTGACCAGTTTGCAAAACGGATTGCTGTTTGCAGTATTGGTTATTTTCTTATTGCTGGCGGCCAATTACCAGTCGTTGAAACTTTCACTTACCGTGCTTTCAACCGTTCCTGCTGTGATATTGGGTTCGCTGCTGATGCTGTTATGTACCGGATCAACCCTTAATCTGCAATCCTACATGGGCATGATCATGTCTACCGGCGTATCGGTGGCCAACGCTATCCTTATCGTAACCAATGCAGAAAAATTAAGATTAGAATATCAGGATGCTACCCGCGCATCTGTAACAAGCGCATCCATACGCTTAAGGCCAATTTTAATGACCAGCTTGGCCATGATAGCCGGTATGATACCCATGGCATCGGGCTTGGGTGAAGCAGGTGAGCAATCAGCGCCGCTTGGCCGGGCGGTTATCGGCGGGCTTATCGCCTCTACTATCGCAGCATTATTTATTCTGCCGCTGGTATTTGCCTGGGTACAAAATAAAACCACCTACCAATCGCCTTCGCTGATGCCAGATGATGCTGAAACACAATTGCAACTTAACGAACCACACTACAATGAAATATAAATTAATAATACTGGCTGCTATTGCAGCATTAGCAGCCGGTTGCGGTGGCTCTCAAAAGCCGGTTGATATGACTAAAACAGATAATACAAAAGCCAGCAATTCAAATAAGTTTGAGACAGGCATAGTCGTCGAGAAGGCCTTATCCAGCTATGTAAGGTTGCCGGGGCAGCTAAAACCCTTTAACGAGGTAAATATCTTTGCCAAGTTAAACAGCTTTGTAAAACAGATCTATGTTGACAGGGGTTCGATAGTACACAAAGGACAATTATTAGCCGTATTGGAAGCTCCTGAAATGACCTCGCAATTACAAGCTGCTAATGGCCGTTTATTGCAGGCCCAGGAAAGCGCCGGTGCCAGTCGCGAAAAATATCGCCGTTTAAAAGAAGCCTCAAAAGAAGCAGGTGCAGTATCTCCGCTCGATCTGGATAATGCCCTCGCGAAAATGAAAGCAGATGAGGCAGTTGCGTCATCAGAAAGGTCAAACGTAGCTTCAATGAAAGATGTGCAGGATTACCTGAACATCCGCGCCCCGTTTAATGGAACCATCGTACAGCGTAACGTTTCTGCGGGTGCATTGGTTGGTCCCGGCAAGGCCGGAGACCAGCCCATGCTTATACTGCAGGACAACCAAAAGCTGCGTTTAGAGGTGATGATCCCTGAAAACTATGTAGATAAAGTTGACTTGAAGCAAAAGGTAGACTTTGTATTTAATGCTTTGCCGGGCAAACAAAACAGTGCTTACATCAGCAGGTCGGCAAATGCTTTGGGCTCGTTACGTTCTGAGGCTATTGAGATAGACGTCATCAACAAAGATGGCTCGCTTAAACCGGGTATGTACAGCGAAGTTAAGATACCGCTTCGCTCGGGTGCGAAATCTTTGTTAGTAACCAGCAATGCCATCGTCCAATCTACCGAGCGACAATACGTAATACTCGTTAAAGATGGTAAAGCAGTATTTTCAGATGTTAAAGAGGGTATCAGCTCCGGTGATTTTACAGAAGTTTTCGGGAATATAAAGGCCGGTGAAAAAGTGGTGCTTCATGCAGGCGATGAATTAAAGGAAGGGACTGAAATCAAATAGCGTAGCGCTTAACAGTCGATATTCCCCGGCGCTGATCGTTGAAACGGTCGGCGCTTGGTTTTTAAATAGGCGTAGCGATGCTAAATCCTTGCCAATATGGGTTAATTTATGGCAATTTATCCCAGGTTTTTTCTGTTACTTTTACTACCTGCGCTAACTATGATATATCCGTACTATTTGTAAAGGATTTAAAACTTAAAGATGAGAAGCAAAGCATTAGCCATAGTAGTTTTTTTTGCAGCTTTTATACTTACAGCAGGCAAAGGCTACACCCAAACCAATAGCAAGAAAACTTTTTTAAAATTTACACCGGGTGCTATATGGCCCGATAACAAAGGTGTGCACATCAATGCCCATGGCGGAGGCTTGCTTTATGACAAAGGCATGTATTATTGGTTTGGCGAACACAAAGTTGCCGGAGAGCGGGGTAACAGCGCTATGGTAGGCGTGCATTGTTATTCATCAAAAGATCTTTATAACTGGAAAGACGAAGGAATTGCTCTGCCTGTGTCTGCTGATAGCACCAGTGACATTGCGCAGGGTTGCATTTTGGAAAGACCAAAAGTAGTTTATAACCGCAAGAGCAAAATGTATGTAATGTGGTTCCATCTGGAGTTAAAAGGCAAAGGTTACAGCGCAGCACGTGCGGGCGTTGCTGTAAGCAAGAAACCTACCGGTCCGTATAAGTTCCTTAAAAGCTATCGCCCAAATCCAAATAGTTTGCCTTTTTACCCGGCAGGTACGCCTGCAGACGAAATGGTAGATTGTTCGCGCCCGAAAAACGAAAGCGACCAGTTCTTTTGTCGCGACCTGCCCGGTGGCCAAATGGCGCGCGATATGACCGTATTTGTTGATGATGATGGCAAAGCTTACCATGTTTATTCATCCGAAGAGAACAACACCATACAGGTTGCAGAACTTACCGATGATTACACCGGGCATACGGGCAAGTTTTCAAGGGTTTATATTGGCCATCAAACCGAAGCGCCTGCAGTATTTAAACGCAATGGACTTTATTACATGATCGGCTCCGGCTGTACAGGCTGGGCGCCAAATGCTGCGCGCTGGTTCACTTCAAGATCGATGTTTGGCCCATGGACATTTCATGGCAATCCGTGTAAAGGAGAAGGTAGCGATAAAACTTACGGTGGCCAAAGCACCTACATACTGCCTGTGAGCGGTAAAAAGGATGCATTTATTTTTATGGCCGATAAGTGGGAGCCTAAGAATGCAATAGACGGACGGTATTTATGGTTGCCTATCGCCTTCAAGGGGAATGATATCGAGATCAACTGGTCAGATAGCTGGGACCTTAGCGTTTTTAAATGAGATATATCCAAGTTTAGAGCATATGAACAAAAAATTTTTACATATCATCCTGACAGCAGCGGTAAGCCTTTTAGGTATAAATGCTTTGCAGGCGCAAACCAAACTGACCATACAGGTGGATAAGCCGGGAATTGAAATATCGCCAACCATGTGGGGGATATTTTTTGAGGATATCAATTTTGCCGCGGATGGTGGGTTGTATGCCGAGATGGTAAAAAATCGCTCATTTGAGTTTGCCGACCCGCTGATGGGTTGGGACCTGAAAGAAGTAAACGGTGGTAAAGGAAACATTTTGGTTGTAAACAGAAATTTGCTAAATACCGGTAACCAGCGCTACGCAGATATCAACCTGGAGAATAACAAAGGCACATTTGAATTTATAAACGAAGGGTTCCGCGGGATGGGTTTTAAAAGTGGAGAAGATTACAATCTATCCATGATGGCTAAGGTGGGCACAGGCAACATCAACCTGCAGATCCAGGCTGTCAACGAGGCCGGCGCGGTAATAGCACAAACTGCCGTTGAACCATTTACCAAAGATTGGAAAACGCTTACTGCAAAACTGAAATGTACGCAAAATGCCGCGAAGGGTAGCCTTAAACTCATTTTCACTGGTACAGGTCGTGTGCAGGTTGATATGATCTCCTTGTTTCCTGAGAATACATTTAAGCACCGCAAAAATGGCTTGCGAGCTGACCTTGCCCAAAAGCTGGCTGATCTTCACCCCGGTTTTATGCGTTTCCCCGGTGGGTGTATTGTTGAGGGTCGCGATCTGGCCAACCGCTATCAGTGGAAAAAGACCGTTGGCAATGTAAGCGACAGGCAATTGATCATCAACCGCTGGAACACTGAGTTCAGCTACCGTTCGGCTCCGGATTATTTTCAGTCGTTTGGCTTAGGCTTCTTTGACTATTTTCAATTATGCGAAGACATCGGTGCAGCCCCATTACCTATTTTAAATTGCGGCATGGCTTGCCAATTTAACAGCGGCGAGGTGATTTCAATCAATCAATTAGACCCATTCATACAAGATGCACTTGATCTGATTGAATTTGCCAACGGTGGTTTAAATACCAAATGGGGCAGGTTACGTGCCGATATGGGCCACCCTGCGCCGTTCAATTTAAAAACTATTGGTATAGGTAACGAACAATGGGGCGAGCAATACCTTGAACGCTACAAGCTTTTCGCCGCAGCTATCCACAATAAACATCCCGAGGTTGCTATGGTTACCAGCGCAGGGCCGTTCTCCGGTGGTGAACTTTTCGATTACCTGAACAAGGCGTTACGTGCAGAAAATGCCGGTTTAATAGATGAGCACTATTATGCGCCGCCCGAGTGGTTTTTGCGTAATGCAAACCGCTACGACAAATACAGCCGAGATAAGACAAAGATCTTCGCGGGAGAATATGCAGCACACATAAAAGATGATGCGCAGAAAGATAAGCATGCCGAAAGCCATAACACCTGGTGGGCGGCACTCTGCGAAGCTGCATTCATGACCGGCCTGGAGCGCAATGCCGATGTGGTGAACATGGCCTCATATGCACCGCTGCTTGCCCACGTTGATGCATGGCAGTGGCGACCAGACCTTATCTGGTTTGATAACCTACGTTCGGTTGCTACCCCCAATTATTATGTACAGCAAGCATTCTCTGCAAACAAAGGATCGGAGGTGGTGCCCGTTACCGATAATGGCAAGGCATTAACCGGCCAGGATAGTTTATATAGCAGTTCTACCATTGATAGGGAAAACGGTAAATTAATAATCAAAGTAGTTAACACCTCACTAACGGCCAAACAGGTAAGTTTTGATCTGCAGGGTGCTACAGTATCTGGTAAGGATATGCAGTGGATGCAGTTAAGCGACAAAGATAAGCTTGCATTTAACAGCGTTGATAATCCGGACGCCATTAAACCTGTAATTCGCAGTGTAAAGTGGGTAGCTAACAAGCCTGTAAACATCGAACCGCTGTCGGTAAATGTGATAACGCTTACGCTAAGAAAAACAAAGTAAAGCAGTTTTGTTGTTTTAAAGCTATATGTAATGGTAGTGCCTGATACTATTTATTTTTGCGCTTAAGCAAATTAAATTATTAATCATAGTATTGCATTTAAAATGCAACACACGATCCTCATTATCGACGACGAAAAAAAATTGAATGACCTGCTTTCGCGGATCATTGGTTTAGAGGGGTTTAGGGTATTGCAGGCCTTTACCGGAAAAGATGGCTTAAAGCTATTGCAGCAAGAGGATGTTTTACTGGTATTAAGCGATGTTAAGCTACCTGATTACAACGGGGTAGACCTGGTTAAGGTAATCAAAGAGAAAAAGCCCTACGTTGAGGTGATCAACCTTACGGCTTATGGCACCATTGCCGATGGGGTAAGGGCCATTCAAAACGGCGCATTTAATTACATCACCAAAGGCGATGATAACGACAAGATAATACCGCTTGTTAACCAGGCTATAGAAAAGGCCGTTGCTCAAAAGCGCACCTTTGATGAAAAAAAGAAAACAGGGGCAAAACTTGGTTTTTCAAGCGTTATTGGCAATTCAAAACAGATACAAGAGGTCGTTTCGCTTGCCCGCCGTGTGGCTGTAACCAATACTACTGTCTTGTTACTTGGTGAAACCGGTACGGGCAAGGAGGTTTTTGCTGCTGCTATACATAACGAGAGCGAACGCAGGCAAATGCCGTTCGTGGCCATTAATTGCAGCAGCTTCACTGCAGAGCTGTTAGAGAGCGAACTTTTTGGTTATAAAGCGGGAGCATTCACCGGCGCTGTGAAAGATAAAAAAGGCTTGCTTGAAGAAGGGCAGCATGGCACCATATTTCTGGATGAGATAGGGGAGATGAGCCTCGATCTGCAGGCCAAGTTATTACGCGTACTGGAGAATAAAACGTTCATCAGGGTTGGTGATACGCAACAGACCAAAGTTAACATCCGTATTATTGCGGCTACCAACCGCAATTTACAAAAAGAGGCAGAGGCAGGTCATTTCAGGCTTGATCTATACTACCGCTTATCGGTTTTCACACTTGAGCTTCCGTCATTGAACGAGCGAAAAGGGGACATAGAACTATTAGCTAACTACTTCCTTAAAGGTTTTGCAGCGCAAGCAGGTAAAAATCAGCCTAAAATGAATGATGAGTTTTTAACTCTGCTTAACCGCCACAATTGGAAAGGTAATATACGCGAGCTAAAGAACGTAATAGAGCGGGTGATGATACTTGCCGATAATGATATCCTCACCGCTGATCTGCTCCCGCCGGATTTTAAATACGCTAATACGGACTCTAACGCGGTAGATCTGGCAACCATTGAACGCCATCACATCCAAAAAATACTTGCCCGCACCCACGGCAATAAAGCCGAAACTGCCCGACTCCTTGGCATTGGCGTAACTACACTATACCGCAAGCTTGAAGAGTATAAGATTGCTCAATAACTATTCTTAAGAGAAAAAAGACGCTTAATCTTCTCAAAATGATATTGAACCCTTCCATTTTGGTAGGGTTTTTTGTTGACGTATTTTCTAAAAATATTTCAATTATCTGTAAATCAATATTTTATAATTGATGGCATGTCGGTTGGTTATGGTGTTCAAACATTTAATAAAATGATCACTATAATTCTTTTGCTGACCCTGCTTGTATGCTGTCGGCTATTCTTTAAATCTATTGATTGGTTCGAAAAAATCTAAAGTATCATGATCGCACTATTTATCATTTCACTTGCAGTGTTCGCATACATGGTGTATGTACTGCTTAAACCCGAAAAATTTTAACATAAAATGAATACTGAACTTTCCGGGATATTGATCTCGTTCGCTATCACATTGCTTATTGCAATACCACTTGGTAAATACCTGGCCAGGATGTTTGCAGGCGAAAAGGTATGGACTGATTTTATGAAGCCCATCGAAAACCTTATCTATAAACTATCAGGTATAAGCCCATCCCAGCCCATGAACTGGAAGCAGTTTCTGAAAGCCATGATCACCATTAACTCATTATGGTTGGTTTACGGCTTTTTTATGCTGATGTTCCAGGACAAGCTTCCGCTTAACCCAGATGGTAACCCGGGTATGACCGCCGATCTGGCTTTCAACTCTATCATCAGCTTTGTGGCTAATACTAACCTGCAGCATTACAGCGGTGAAAGTGGTGCTACTTATCTTATACAGCACTTCATCTTTATGTTTCTGCAATTTACAAGTGCTGCTACCGGTATAGCTTGTGCTGTTGCAGTGTTTAAAGCATTACGCGATAAAACAACCAATGATGTAGGCAACTTTTGGGTGTACCTGGTACGTTCGGTAACCCGTTTGTTGCTGCCCTTATCAATTGTACTTGCTTTAATACTTGCGTTTAATGGTACGCCTGCAAGCTACGCCGGCAAAGATCAATTTATATCCATGCAGGGCGATACGGTTAACGTATCGCGCGGCCCGGCTGCTCAGTTTATTGCTATAAAACACCTGGGCACAAATGGTGGTGGTTGGTTTGGTGCCAACTCAGCGCATCCGTTAGAGAATCCTAACTACACCACCAACATTGCAGAGATAGTAGCACAAATGTTAGTGCCGATCGCAATGGTACTTGCCTTTGGATATTTTACCCGCAGGAAGAAAATGGGTTGGGTAATATTCGGTGTGATGACCATTGGTATGCTGATGCTGATGATCCCGACGATATTTAGCGAGTTGGGTGGCAACCCCGCCATCGCGAAAATGGGAGTAAGCCAATCAACCGGTGCTATGGAAGGTAAAGAAGTTCGGGTTGGCCCAATGGCGACAGCTTACTGGAGTACCCTAACCACTATCGTATCAACTGGTTCTGTAAATGGTATGCACGATAGTACCATGCCATTGACCGGCTTATGGCAAATGTTAGGCATGATGATTAACGCCTTCTTTGGCGGTTGTGGTGTAGGGGTATTAAACTACCTCATCTACATTATCATAGCTGTATTCATTTCGGGCTTAATGGTGGGTCGTACTCCCGAATTCCTTGGGCATAAAGTAGAGGCTCGGGAGGTTAAGATCGCTGCTTTGATCACTTTGCTTAGTCCGTTTCTGATACTGGCAGGTACCGCTTTGGCAAGCTATGTTTTCACAAATTACGGTGCTGCTAACTGGGCGGTAAAACCGTCAGCATGGCTAAACAACCCAAGCTACCATGGTTTTTCTGAGATGTTATATGAGAATACTTCATCTAACGCCAACAATGGTTCGGGCTTTGAAGGTTTGGGCGATAACAACATATTCTGGAATGTATCTACAGGTATTATTATCCTGCTTGGTCGCTTCCTGCCAATCATTGGTCCGGTTGCAATAGCCGGCTTGCTGGCTCAAAAGAAATACATTCCGGAATCTGCCGGTACATTAAGGACGGATACGGTAACCTTTGGTATCATGACGTTTGCCGTTATCCTGGTGCTTAATGCGCTGTCATACTTCCCGGCTTTGGTTCTGGGTCCTATTGCCGAACATTTTACAATGCTTAAATAATATCCCTTTACCCTCTCGCAAGGGAGGGTTTATCTGAAAACGGAAAATGAAAACTTCATCTAATAAATTATTTGAACCGGCTTTAGTGCAAAGCGCATTAAAAGAGTCGTTCATAAAACTTAACCCCAAAACCATGATGCGCAACCCCGTGATGTTCACGGTGGAGGTTGGTACCGTTATCATGCTGTATGTTACTTTCTATAGTTTCACACATGCTGGTCAGGGTTCGTTCGCTTACAACTTAAGCATCTTCATCATACTGTTGCTAACCTTGTTGTTTGCCAATTTTGCCGAGGCTATTGCCGAAGCACGTGGTAAGGCACAGGCAGATAGCTTGCGCAAAACCCGTGAGGACACACCTGCAAAAGTGCTACAGGACGATGGCTCTATCGTAACCCGCTCATCAAACCAGTTGCTTAAAGGTGATGTGTTTGTTTGCGAGGCTGGTGATACTATCCCAACCGACGGTGAGATCATCGAGGGTTTGGCTACAATAGACGAATCTGCCATTACTGGCGAATCTGCCCCGGTTATCCGCGAAGCAGGTGGTGATAAATCGTCGGTTACCGGTGGTACCAAAGTATTATCAGACAATATTAAAGTGGTGGTAACTACCCAGCCGGGCGAAAGCTTCCTGGATAAAATGATCGCATTAGTTGAAGGTGCATCGCGCCAGAAAACCCCTAACGAGATCGCTTTAACAATTCTTTTGGCAAGCTTTACGCTGGTATTTATTATTGTATGTGTAACACTGCAGCCCTTTGCAGCTTACGCTAACACAACCATCACTATAGCAGCGCTGATCTCCTTATTTGTTTGTTTGATACCAACCACTATCGGCGGTTTGTTATCAGCAATTGGTATTGCCGGGATGGATAGGGCATTGCGTGCAAACGTGATCACAAAATCTGGTAAAGCGGTAGAAACTGCAGGCGATATCGACGTGTTGCTGCTTGATAAAACAGGCACCATCACCATAGGTAACCGTAAAGCAACTCATTTTTGGCCGGCACCGGGCGTAGCCCAGGATGATTTTGTAAGGGCTTGTGTGCTATCATCATTGGCTGATGAAACTCCAGAAGGTAAATCTATCATTGAGCTTGCACAACAAAGCGTTAGTCAGTTTGCGTTAACTGCGCCAAAGGATTCTGAGTTTATCAAATTTACTGCAGAAACAAGGGCAAGCGGTATTAACACGCCGGATGGTACACGTATTCGCAAGGGTGCATTTGACTCTATTCGCAACCTGGCCATTAATGCCGGTAATAAGTTTGACAACGAGATTGAGGAACGCGTAAAAACCATTTCTTCTAAAGGCGGTACCCCATTGGTAGTTGCTAAAAACGAAGAAGTTGTTGGTGTGATAGAATTGCAGGACATTATTAAGCCTGACATTGCTGAGCGTTTTGAGCGCCTGCGTAAAATGGGTATCAAAACCGTAATGGTAACAGGTGATAACCCGCTAACTGCAAAATTTATTGCTGAAAAAGCCGGTGTTGACGACTTTATTGCCGAAGCTAAACCTGAAGATAAAATGCGTTACATTAAAGCCGAACAGGCTGCGGGTAAACTGGTAGCCATGATGGGTGATGGTACAAATGACGCCCCTGCACTTGCCCAGGCAGATGTTGGCGTAGCCATGAACAGCGGTACCCAGGCAGCCAAAGAAGCAGGTAACATGGTGGATCTGGATAATGACCCAACCAAGCTTATCGAGATCGTAGAGATAGGTAAGCAGTTACTCATCACCCGCGGTACGCTAACCACTTTCTCCATCGCTAATGATGTGGCCAAGTATTTCGCTATCGTACCGGCTTTGTTTATTGCTTCTATACCTGCTTTACAGGCCATCAATATCATGCATCTGCACAGTCCTGAGAGTGCAATACTATCGGCAGTGATCTTCAATGCCATCATTATTCCATTGCTTATCCCATTGGCATTAAAAGGTGTTGCTTACAAACCTATTGGAGCAAGCGCATTGTTACGCCGTAACTTGATGATATATGGTTTAGGTGGTGTAATTGTTCCGTTCATCGGTATCAAATTAATTGACCTGGTGATAGCGCTGTTTATAAAATAAATTTTACTCACCTGAGCAAGTACCGTAAAGCGAGGCTTGCTCAGGTGGAAATCAATAAATCTCAAATAAAATGAAAACGCTCGTACAATCTATCAGATTAACCTTGGTGTTAACTGCGTTGTTATGTGTTATATATCCTGTGTTTATTTCTTTCGCCAGTAAAATGGCAAAAGGCAAAGGCAACGGTGAAACAATCACCGTGAACGGTAAAGTTGTTGGCTATGCGCTGTTAGGCCAAAAGTTTGATAAGCCACAGTATTTCTGGAGTCGCCCATCAGCAGTAGGTTATAACGCAGCCGGTTCCGCGGGTTCAAACAAAGGCCCGTCAAATCCTGATTACTTAAAAGAAGTAAGCAACCGTATCGACACCCTGCTTAAATACAACCCTGGCATCAAACGCAGCGATATCCCTGCCGATATGGTTACTGCATCGGGCAGTGGTTTGGATCCGGATATTTCTCCAGCAGGGGCAATCATACAAATTAATCGCATTGCTGCTGTCCGCAAGTTAGACGAACAGAAGGTAGCTGCATTGGTAAAAGAACATACTGAAAAGCCAATGTTTGGCCCTGCCAAAGTGAACGTGCTAAAGCTTAATGTAGCTTTAGATGAACTGAAATAATCAATAACCTTATCAAAATTACAGTGGCGTTGTCCGGGCTTTGTTTCGGAGAGCACGCTTATTAATGACATTGGCAGATATGCGTCTGCCTGCGCGTTGTGCTGAGTAATACTTAGCGCAATGCGTATCAAGAACTAATTCGATGAAAAAACTTATATCTACGTGTATTCTCGCCTTGTGTATGACATCATTATTTGCACAGGATTCTGTAAAAACAGGTGGTAACCTTACTATCAGTGGTTACGCCGAACTGTACTATGGCTACGATTTTAATAAGCCGGCTAACAATACACGCCCGAGCTTTGTGTATTCGCATAATCGCCACAACGAGGTAAATCTCAACTTGGGCTTTATCAAAGCCAATTACGATAACGGCAGTATTCGCGCTAACGTAGCGCTCATGGCCGGTACTTATGCTAACGCAAACCTGGCTGCAGAGCAGGGGGTATTTAAGAATGTGTTTGAAGCCAACGCGGGTATCAAGTTGTCTAAATCTGCTAACTTATGGTTAGATGCAGGTATTTTTGCATCGCACATTGGCTTTGAAAGTGCTATATCCAAAGACTGTTGGGTGCTTACACGTAACATCGCGTCAGAAAACACGCCTTACTACGAAACAGGGGCTAAATTGACTTACACCACCAATGATGGTAAGCTTACATTAACCGGCCTTTACTTAAACGGATGGCAGCGCATAAACCGGCAGGATGGCAACAGCAAGCCAGCAGGTGGTTTGCAGGTGACTTATAAAGCTGCGGATAACATCACGCTTAATTACAGTAATTATGTAGGTATTGAAGGTGCCGACTCAGTAGGCGTACGCCGTATCTATCATAACTTTTATGGTATATTTCAGCTAACCAACAAATTTGGCATCACTGCCGGGTTTGATTATGGTATGCAGCAAAAAGCCAAAGGCAGTGACGATTATAATCACATCATTTCGCCGGTTGCCATTGCGCGTTATCAGCTTGCAGATAAATGGGCAGTTGCCGGCAGATTTGAGTACTACAAGGATAAAAATGGAATTTTTATAGCCACCGGGACAACAAACGGCTTTGATACCAAAGGTTATTCGCTTAACGTAGATTATGCGCCAATCAAAAATGCGCTGATCCGTTTAGAAGGAAAAATTTACGATAGTAAAGACCAGATATTTGTAAAACAAACAGGTTTAACCACCCATAGTCCGTTAATAACCGCAAGTTTTGCTGTATCTTTTTAACAGTTAACAAACAGAAAATGCCACAAGACCCAAGCAATGGTAATTCGGTAAAGGATTTTATAGATCTGGTTAAGAAATCGCGCCGGGGCAAGCTCAAGGTTTATATTGGCATGAGCGCCGGTGTGGGTAAAACCTACCGAATGCTGCAGGAGGCCCATGCGTTAAAACGCAATGGCATAGGCGTACAAATTGGTTTTGTTGAAACACATAACCGCACTGAGACCCACGCATTGCTGGCGGGTCTCAGTGTTATTGAAAGGCGTAAGATATTTTACAAGGGCAAAGAGCTTGAGGAAATGGACCTGCAAGCTATTCTGAACAGTCACCCCGAGGTTGTGGTTGTCGACGAGCTGGCTCACAGCAACATCGAGGGCAGCAAGAATAGCAAGCGCTGGCAGGATGTATTTGATATTTTAGAGGCCGGGATAAGTGTTATCACGGCGGTAAACATTCAGCATTTAGAGAGCCTAAATGAAGAGATTGAAGAAATAACCGGCATCCCTATTACAGAACGTATACCGGATAAAATACTGGAAACGGCTGACGAAATTGTAAATATCGATCTTACCGCCGATGAGTTGATAGATCGATTAAAGGATGGTAAGATCTACGATAGCAGCAAAATAAAGCGGGCTTTAGAGAATTTTTTCCAAAATGATAAGATCTTACAACTGCGCGAGATAGCCTTAAAGGAAGTTGCACACTACCTGGAGCGTAAGATAGATATCGAAGTTCCGCGGCAGATAAAACTGAGGCCCGAGCGTTTCCTGGCCTGCATATCAACCAATGCCGAAACCGCCAAGATCGTTATACGTAAAACAGCCAGGCTGGCCTCATATTATCGTTCGCCGTGGATAGTGCTATATGTACAGCAGAGCAGTGAAAGTATGGAACGCATAAAACTAGATAAGCAGCGCCATTTAATTAATAATTTTAAGCTGGCAATAGAGTTGGGAGCAGAGGTAATAAAACTAAAAAGTGACCGTATTACCCAAACCATTATACAGGTTGCAGAAGAGCGGGACATCACCACCATTTGCATTGGTAAACCACACCTAAACTTGTGGCAGGTTATCCTGAAAACAACGGTATTTAACGAGCTGCTGAAAAATATAGCAGCCAGAGAAACTGATTTAGTAATACTATCATGAGAGTAAAAAATAAACTACGGTTAGGCTTCGGCTTTCTGTTTTTGGTGGTGATGTTTTTTGGTGCTTCATCACTGTTCTACATCAACCAGATATCCAACAGCGCCAAAGGCATTCTTAAGGATAACTATGAAAGTTTAAGCTACTGCCGCGAAATGCGAAGTTTGCTTGACGATAATTCCCTGCCGCTTGCACCCGCGTTAGATACAAAGTTTAAGGCGGCGCTTTTAAAAGAGCAGCACAATATCACCGAAAAAGGCGAACGACAAGCCGCCGATAGCTTAAGCGCGACTTACAATGTTTTGCAGGCATCTGGCGGTTCTGATTCGAAGATAGATACTGCGGTAAAGCACGTAAGAAAATATCTGCGCGTAGTTGAAGTAATTAACATGAACGCAATTGTGCGTAAGAACGATATGGCGCGGACATCTGTAGACGAATCGCTTACCGTATTAGGTTTTGCCAGTTTGCTGGCGTTCGTTATCCTTTTCACATTTGCGGTAAATTTCCCGGGCTTTATCATCAATCCGTTAAACAGGTTGCTAACTGGTATACGAGCTATTGGTCCGCGTAACTACAAAGAACGCATACACTTTAATAAAGATGATGAGTTTGCCGAAGTGGGTAACGCCTTCAACGAAATGGCCGAGCGCTTAAATGAGTGGGAGAACAGTAACCTTTCCAGGATCATGTCTGAAAAGCTGCGTATCGAAACCATCATCGAGCAGATGCACGATGCCATCATCGGTATAAACGAAAAGCAGGAGATACTGTTCATTAATACCGCGGCTAAGAAAATACTCAGCATTAATAGCGATAAAATTGTCTCGGGTACCGTTGCTTCCATCTCAAGAGATAACGACCTGTTCAAATCCATCATCAATGACAGCAAAGCCGGAAAGCCGTTTAAGATAGTAGTTGACGGAAAGGATTCTTATTTCCAGTTAGAAACACGCGAGATCCATGTACCTAATATGGAAAGCAATATATCAAGGCCGCTTAATATCGCCAAAACATCTGCCGGTAAGGTTTACATCCTACGCAACATCACCGAATTTAAGGAACGTGATGAGGCAAAAACAAACTTTATCGCTACCATCTCGCACGAATTAAAAACGCCAATCTCATCAATTAAGATGAGCTTAAAGCTGATGAAGGATGAGCGTGTTGGCCAGATGAACGCCGAGCAGCAGCAGTTACTGGAGCACATTAATGATGACAGCGACCGCCTGCTAAAAATAACCAGTGAGTTGCTGGAGCTGTCGCAGGTAGAGACCGGTAACATTCAATTGAATTTTATACCTGTTGATCCTACTAAAATAGTTGATTACGCCATTGAATCAGTAAACTTCCAGGCAGAGCAAAAAGGTGTTAAGCTGGAAGTGGTAAAAGATGACAACCTCCCTGATGTAAATGCCGATGTAGAAAAGACCGCATGGGTGTTGGTCAACTTTTTATCAAACGCGCTAAGGTATAGTTCAGAGCGGTCAAAGGTGGTAATTGCTGTTAAAAATAAAGGAACAGAGGTTGAATTCTCGGTAACTGATACCGGTAAGGGAATAGATGAAAAGTATCAAAAACGCTTGTTCGACAGATATTTCCAGGTGCCTACTGACGGGCAAAATAAATCAGGCTCCGGATTGGGCCTGGCTATCTCTAAAGATTTTATAGAAGCGCAGAATGGCAAAATATGGCTTAAGAGCGCCATTGGCGAGGGCAGCACGTTTGCATTTAGCTTGCCTGTGTAAGTTGTGGCTTTGAGGTATACTGTTGATTGTGTAATTTAGAAAATCAACATCAACCGTTATGCTATCATTTTTACGTGCTACCCTTTGCCTTGCAACGCTGCAGGTTGCTACCATATTTTCGCTAAGCGCACAGCATTTACCTCATAGTTCTCCTGAGGCTGAAGGCGTAGATCCGCAGGGAATACTCAACTTTGTAAATGCTACTAAAACCAGTAAAACAGAATTCCACAGCTTTATGCTGCTTAGGCATGGCAAAGTGATTGCTGAGGCGTGGTGGAACCCGTACCGCCCCGATCTGAGGCATACGCTATACTCGTGCAGTAAAAGTTTTACAGCTACTGCCGTAGGTTTTGCCATTGGGGAGAACAAATTGAAGCTCACAGATAAAGTTATCTCATTCTTCCCTGATCAATTACCAGCCAAGGTAAGCGACAATTTAGCTGCACTAACCGTTAAGGATGTACTAATGATGGCAGATGGGCAAGACCCGGAACCTATTTGGGTTGGGATAGATACCAATTGGGTAAGAGGATTTTTAGCCGCCCCCATTGTGCATAAACCGGGTACCGTTTTCCTGTATAACTCAGTAGGTACTTACATGCTTTCTGCTATTGTACAAAAGGTTACCGGGCAAACCGTGCTGCAATATTTAAAGCCACGTTTGTTTGAACCACTTGGCATTACAGGAATAGATTGGGAAACCGATCCTAAAGGGATAAATACCGGTGGCTGGGGATTACGTGTAAAGACCGAAGATATGGCCAAGTTTGCCCAATTGTTTCTGCAAAAAGGCAAGTGGAACGGCAAACAACTTTTACCGAAGGGATGGGTGGAAGAGGCAAGCAGCGTTAAGATCATTCAGCATCCTGATATGCCGAAAGCAAAAAGAGATTCAAGCGATTGGGAGCAAGGTTATTGCTACCAGATGTGGCGCTGCCGAAACAACGCTTACCGGGGCGATGGCGCTTTTGGTCAGTACATGATTGTGATGCCTGACCAGGATGCCGTACTTGCCATTACCGCAGAAACAACCGATATGCAAGAGGAGATAAACCTGGTTTGGAAACACCTGTTGCCTGCCATGAAGCCTGGTAAACTTGCGCAGAACGAACCGGTTGATATAGAACTTAGGAAAGCAATTGACGCCTTGGCACTTAAACCGGCACCTAAAAGTGATAATAGTTTCTTTAAAACCATCAACGGTAAAAGCTATTCACTCAAGGCTAACAGGTTAAAATTTAGCAGCATTAACATTACTGAATCAAATGGCGAATGCCTCGTAGCAATTAAAGGCGACACAGCAAATTATGCTTTGGCATTTGGAAACGGCGCATGGCACCTGGATCAAACAAATAAGCCTGGTTCGTCATTGACTGGTGCACTCAGGGAAATAAGAACGATGCTATCACCGGCTAAGGTGGCAGGCAGCTATACTTGGAAAGACGACCACACGTTGCAACTTACACTGCGATATATCGAGAGCCCGCATACGGAAACATTTATTTGCAACTTTAATAATAACCAGCTTACCATTCACCACGCTAATAGTTTTGAAAAGGGTAAAGAGGACCTGTTAACAGGTGTAAGCTTATAAATAATTAATATTATTATTATGGATATGTTTTGCATATTATTTAAACTTATCCATAACAAAACAAATGCATTTTTTAGGGGGATTTAGAGTAATCTGATATTATTTTACTTTATGAAATTAGATTTTCATTAAAAAGCTGTAAAGACAAATTTTAGTTATTACTTTGCAGTTCATTATACCGGCATCCTTGCCGGGTAATTGTGATAAGGTTTAGGTTGAAATCCCCCGACGGCGAGCGTAGGGGGATTTCGTTTTTATATACCTGCAGAATCTAAATAAAGCGCTGCTGCTCCCAATATGCCGCTATTGTCCAGCTCAGATACTTCGACGCGTAGATTTTCAACTGCTCGGGGGTAGGCCAGGGTTTTGATCTCATCCCACATGGTTCTTTCAAAAAAAGGGAAGGCCTTGCTTACCGATCCGCCTAAAACAATCAGCTCGGGGTCGTAGGTATACATCACTGCCTTTATCGCATAGCCTAAGTTTGTACCGTATTCGGCATACAGGGAAAGGGCTTTCTCATCATTTTCAAAAGCCTTTTTGTAGACTTTTTTGCCGTCTATTCCGTTTGTAATGGTAAAGAAAGAACCTCCGGCATAAAAATCTAAAACGCTGTCTTTGTAAGGCAGTAAACCAAATTCGCCCGCTCCGCAATTGCGGCCGCTGTAAAGATGCCTGTTAACAATAACTCCTGCACCCAGGCCCGTACCCAGGGTAAGTCCCAAGATATTCTCCTGGCCTTTGCCTTTGCCATAATAATATTCGCCAATGGCAAAGCAATTGGCATCGTTGTTTACATAAACCGGTATTTGGTATTTGTCTTCCAGGTATTTCTTTAAATGCACCTCTTTCCAAGATGGTATGTTTTGTACATCATAAACAATGCCTTCTTTAACATCAACCATGCTGGGTACACCAACGCCTATGGCTTCAGCAGGTTGTTGCATTAATAGTTGGTTAATAATTTTGCAAATGTCACCTAATACATCATCTTCGCTGCCCTGGCTTTGGATAGGCGATGAAGAGATAGTGGATAGTTTTCCGTTGGTCACAATGGCTCCGCGAACATTTGTTGCTCCAAGGTCTATACCGATGATGTTAAGATCGTTCATAGCTTAAAGATGCAAGAAATAATTTGCTAATGAGATAGATCAGGCAGGCGTTTCGGCTTTCTTTTTCATGTAAGCAGGCAGGTTAACCATTAATATCCCCACAAGGATAATAATAAGGCACAAGAGCTGCTGCATGTTTACGGGCTCGTTTATGAATAACCAGCCGAGCAGCACTGCCACAACCGGATTAACATAGGTATGCGTACTTACAATAGCTGGCGGCTTAATGGTTATAAGCCAGATAAACGACAGGTAAGCAACCAACGATCCCATAACGATAAGAAAAAGCAGCCCGCCCCAGCTTTCAGCACTTACTTGATCAAACGAGAAGCCAACATATTCGCTTTTTATTAATACAACTATAGCACAGGCTATTCCCCCGGCAATCAATTGCACCGAGGCGTTCATGGTGGTTGAGCTATTCCCTTCAGCATCTTTAGTGATCAGTGAACCCAGCACCCAGATAAGCGCACTGATAATAACTACTATGCTTGCAATAACAGTCATTGATGAGGTGCTGGTTTCGGTGACACCGAGTTTCAGAAAAAGAAATATGCCGGTAAAGCCTATGGTCAGTCCGCTCAAAATGTATTTGTTGGAAAAATATTCGGGCCAGCGTTTTTTATCAACCAGTAAGAAGATCAGCGGCTCGGTAGCCACCAGTATAGCTGCCTGCCCTGAGTTGATGTATTGTTCAGCCCAGGCTATCATGCCCGTGCCGCCCACCAGCATCATAGTGCCGCTGAGGGCATGCCGCCAAAGGTATTTCCACTCGGGGAGTTTCTCTTTTTTGAGCTTGCACCATGCCAACAATATCAGCCCGGCGGCAGTATAACGCAAGCCCACCAATATAAACGGTGGTATGGTTTTTAATCCGTAAATAACCGCCAGATATGTGGCACCCCACACCACATAAATTGCGAAGAAAGCAAATGCTACCAGTAATGGTGATGGGGTTTTATTAGTCATGAGATTTCTATTGTAACAAAAAAGGCGCACCGCTGATTGGGTACGCCTTTAATAATGTTTATTAGTTTTGGTTACTACAAACCAAAGGCGCTTTTTACTTTATCTACGTAATCGAGCTTTTCCCATGTAAATAGTTCTACTTCCCGGGTAACTACGCTGCCATCGTGTGCGTTAAATGATTTGGTAACCGTTTCGTTAGGGCGACCGAAGTGACCGTAAGCTGCAGTTTCGCTGTAGATAGGGTTACGCAGTTTAAAGCGGGTTTCGATAGCGTATGGGGTCATGTTAAAGATAGCTTCAACCTTTTTAGCGATCTCGCCATCGGTTAAACCAACTTTAGCAGTTCCGTAAGTATTTACGTAAATACCCATTGGCTGTGCAACACCTATAGCGTACGACACCTGTACCAATACTTCGCCGCAAACGCCGGCAGCAACCAGATTTTTAGCGATGTGGCGGGTTGCATAAGCTGCAGAGCGGTCAACCTTTGACGGGTCTTTACCAGAGAATGCGCCACCACCATGTGCGCCTTTACCACCGTAAGTGTCTACAATGATCTTGCGGCCTGTTAAACCGGTATCACCGTGCGGCCCACCAATAACAAATTTACCGGTTGGGTTAATGTGGTATTTAATATCGTTGTTAAAGAAGTGTGCGTATTTTGGGTATTTAGCTTTAACACGAGGGATCAAAATGCTGATGATATCGTTTTTGATCTTCTCTAACATTTCTTTCTCTTCAGCAAAATCATCATGCTGGGTTGATATTACAATGGCATCAATGCGCTGCGGCTGGTTGTCGTTGTTATACTCCAAAGTCACCTGAGATTTTGCATCAGGGCGAAGGTATTTAATGTCGGTATTTTCGCGGCGGATAGCAGCAAGCTCGCGCAATAAAGCGTGTGCAATATCCAATGCAAGCGGCATGTAGTTATCGGTTTCGCTGGTAGCGTAGCCAAACATCATACCCTGGTCGCCGGCGCCTTGCTCTTCTTTGCTTGTGCGGTCAACACCTTGGTTAATATCAGGCGATTGCTCGTGGATGGCCGATAGTACACCACAAGAGTTACCATCAAACATATATTCGCCTTTGGTGTAACCAATGCGGTTGATCACATCACGGGCTATTTTTTGAACGTCTAAGTAGGTTTTTGATTTTACCTCGCCGGCAAGTATCACCTGGCCGGTAGTCACCAAAGTTTCGCAAGCCACTTTTGATTCTGGATCAAAGGCCAGGAAATTATCAATTAACGCGTCAGATATCTGGTCGGCAACTTTATCCGGATGTCCTTCTGAAACAGACTCCGATGTAAATAAATATGACATATAATAATGTATAAAACGTTAAAGCCGAAAGGTAAGAGATTTATTTGAAACGCTGTAAAAGGAGAGCAGGGTTAGCACTTTTTTACGTGGTTGCAATCCAGCATTTGCAAAGCTGCAAAAGCATTAAATCAGTCCACTTTCGGGTGGCAAAAATAAAACAATTTTCCACAAAGCCGAAAAACATTTACTTTTGCCCGCTCAAACATAGATAGTTGAAAAGGAAAGCTTTATTTATCATCAACCCTGTATCAGGCGGAAAGAAAAAGGATAACGTGCCGGGGATGGTAAAGGAACACCTTGACCCATCTGTATTTGAATATGACTTTGAATTTACCACTGGTATTTTTCACGCGCATGACCTCGCTGTTGCCGCCGTGGGTGAGTACGATACCATCGTAGCCGTTGGTGGCGACGGTACTGTTAATGAAATAGCATCAGGCATAGTCGAGACTGACACCGAACTGGCAGTTATCCCATTTGGATCCGGCAATGGCCTGGCGCGGTTTCTGGGTATACCGATGGATACCGTTGGTGCTATCAAAAACATGAATACCGGCCGAAGCATTGTGATAGATGCAGGCAAAATGAACGATCAGTGGTTTTTTAATATGGCGGGGATGGGTTTTGACGCCCATATCAGTCATGTTTTTGCGCAGGGCGGGGATAAGCGGGGATTTGTTAATTATTTTAAATCTTCTGTACAGGAGATCTCGCAATACCGCTCGCAGGAATATCATATAGAAGTTGATGGAAAGGAACTGGATCGCGAAGCTTTTATGCTTAGCATTGCCAATTCCTCCCAATACGGTAATAATGCACACGTATCACCAACGGCATCTGTACAGGATGGCCTGCTTGATGTATGTGTGATAAAACCCTTCCCGCTTTGGCGCTTTCCGGAGATGGGCTTAAGGATGTTTTTTAAAACGGCTGATAAATCTAAGTATGTAGAGATCATAAAAGGTAAGCATGTGCATATTACACGTGTGCAGCCGGGGCCAATACACCTGGATGGCGAACCGCAATCGGCAGATATTGATATTAATATTGACGTTGTGCCATCTGCACTAAAGGTTTTAGTTGGAGATTCTTATCATAATAACTAAGCAGTTATGGCAAAAAAAAACTTTACCGGCATCATGTATTCTACCGACCCTGACTTTCAATACCAGGAAGAAGGGAGCGGCCACCAGGAAACCTTACCGCCTCACCAACAAAATTTAAAGATCTTTCTTGATAGGATCAAGGGCAATAAACTTGTAACGCGCATAAACGGCTTTGTTGGTTCCGATAACGACCTTGATGCCATAGGCAAAAAGCTGAAAAGGAAGTGCGGTGTAGGCGGATCCGTAAAGGACGGAGAGATCCTTTTACAAGGAGATTTTCGGGATAAAGTGCTTGCCATGCTGCAAACTGATGGCTATAGGGTTAAGAAAGCTGGCGGATAGTGTATCAGAAATAATTTTTATTATATTATAAATCGCTGTTTGTCAATTTATTAAATATGGTGTAAAAAGTACATCTTGTAAATTAATTGGTTTTAATCGCTTGGGTGCTCGCTTGGCCGAATACTAAGTTTGGGGTAAACATTTAACATTTACCCACAAATGAAAAGCGTATCTACCCTTACATCCCCGTTGGCCGATTTGGGCCTTCAACAGTCAAATATATTTTACCAGCTTTCGCCCGACGAGTTAATAGCTTCCGCACTGCAACGCAAAGAAGGCGTTTTGAGCGATACCGGAGCACTTGCCATTGATACCGGTACATTTACCGGCCGTTCTCCAAAGGACCGTTTTATTGTAGACGACCATATCACTCATGATAATGTTTGGTGGAGCAAAGTAAACTATAAAATGGACGGTGCGCATTTTAAGGGCCTTCACAAAAAGATGATTGCCTATCTAAATGGCCGCGATCTGTTTGTGCGCGACAGCGCTGTTTGTGCGGATGAAAAATACCGTATGAATGTTAGGGTTATAACCGAAACCGCTTACCAAAATTTATTTGCCTGCCACCTTTTTATGTGCCCGGAGGCTAATGGCATTAATGATGAGCCGGAATGGACAGTTATAGCAGCTCCAGGTTTTGAAGCCAACCCTGAGACTGATGGCACACGCCAAAAGAACTTTACCGTAATCAGCTTTAGTAAGCGTACTATATTAATAGGTGGAACAGGTTATACTGGCGAAATAAAAAAGGGGATCTTCTCTGTCCTCAACTTTGTTTTACCACATTATTATAATGTATTACCAATGCATTGCTCTGCCAATGTTGGCGCTGATGGTGATACCGCTATTTTCTTTGGTCTGTCTGGCACCGGTAAAACTACCTTATCTGCGGACCCTAACCGCATGCTGATTGGTGACGACGAGCACGGTTGGAGCAACGACAGTATCTTTAACTTTGAAGGTGGCTGCTATGCAAAATGCGTGGGTTTAACTGCTGAAAAAGAACCTCAGATATTTAATGCTATTAAACAAGGTGCGTTGCTTGAGAACATTAACTTTTTTGAGGGTACGGATAAGGTTGATTTCGATAACATCGCCAAAACTGAGAATACCCGCGTGGCATATCCGGTAAATTATATCAGTAATGCTTTGATACCTTCTATTGGTAAAGCCCCTAAAAATATCTTTTTCTTAACAGCTGATGCATTTGGTGTACTACCCCCGATAGCAAAATTAACCGCAGAACAAGCGATGTATTATTTTATTTCAGGCTATACCGCAAAGGTTGCGGGTACAGAGGCTGGCATAAATGAACCGGTAACAACGTTTTCGGCTTGCTTTGGCGAAGCGTTTCTGCCGCTTAACCCGGTGAAGTATGCTGAACTGTTGGGTAATAAGATAGAACAGCAACAGGTAAACGTTTGGTTAATAAATACCGGCTGGACAGGCGGCCCTTACGGCACCGGCAGCAGGATAAGCTTAACCTATACCCGTGCCATGATTAATGCGGTACTTAATGGTGAACTGGATGATGTGAGCTACAATACTGATCCAATTTTTAATTTGAAAATACCTGCAGCTTGCCCTAACATACCTGCAGAGATACTGCAGCCTGCCAATACCTGGGCCGATAAAGAAAGCTATGAGCGCCAGGCAAACAACCTTGCTTTAGCCTTTGTTAATAATTTTGAAAAATATACGGCAACAAGCCCGATAAACCTAATAAAAGCAGGCCCAAACATAGTTTCGGCAGTATTTTAGACTGCACTATATCAGTTTAGTTACATACTTTTTATGTGTTATAACTTGCGATTATTAAAAATTATCGGTTTTATTGTAAAAAATTGTCTCGATAACAGACAATTTTTGTGTTTAATAGCGTTATGTAAAAACCAATTTGCAAAACGCTTTTTGCTGAATATTAAATTATTATAAAGAATGACAGAAATAGTTTTTTTATTTCATAGAAATTCTAATTTTGTTTTTCGCTAAATGCGCACACATTTTATTTAACTTATATTATAAACAAAACGAAAACTAAAAATTAAAAAGTAATGGCAAACGCACCAACAAAACCAACTACTCCTGTAAAAAAAGAAAGCTCAAGTGCATCGGGCGCATTTGCGACTTTGACTATTCCACTTTGTATTGTAGTGGCTGTTTTGATTTACATGTTTATCTTAGGTCACCCAAGTCACTATAAAGGCGGCGATCCAGCAAACGAGCCTGTTGATATCTACGGTACTGTACACAAAGGTGGTGTTATCGTACCTCTGATCATGTCTTACCTGTTAATGGTAATTGTATTCTCTCTTGAGAGGTTCGTAGTAATCGGCAAAGCTTCTGGTACAGGTAACGTTGACGCTTTCGTAAGAAAAGTGCAATCTTCATTAAACGCTGGTAACATCGCAGCAGCTGACGCTGAGTGCGACAAACAAAAAGGTTCTGTAGCTAACGTTATCAAATCAGGTTTGAAAAAATACCGGGAAATGGAAATTGAGCCAAACCTTGACGTTGACCAAAAAACTTTGGCTATCCAAAAAGACATTGAAGAAGCAACTGCTTTAGAGATGCCTATGTTAGAGCAAAACTTAACCATCATTGCTACGTTGGTATCTATCGGTACATTAACCGGTCTATTAGGTACGGTAATCGGTATGATCGGTGCGTTCGCTACATTGGCAGCATCAGGTGCTCCAAACCAGGCAGAACTATCTTCTCACATCTCTGAGGCACTTATCAACACTGCATTGGGTATCGGTACTTCAGCTGTATCAATTGTAATGTACAATGTATTTACATCTAAAATTGACAAGTTGACTTACGCTATCGACGAAACTGGTTTCAGCATCGTTCAAACATTTGCAGCATCACACAAAAACAAATAATTAAAATTAAGTTCTTGCATAATCAATTTTAACAAAATAAAATTTGGTTATTAAATTTAAAGTCTTTAATTTTATATTATTAAATAAACAAAGGAAAAATGCCAAGAGTAAAAGTTGCAAGAAAGAGCACTTCGATAGATATGACCGCCATGTGCGACGTAGCTTTCCTGCTGCTTACTTTCTTTATATTAACTGCAAAACCGAGAACAGAGGATCCGGTGCCGGTTGATATTCCTGCCTCTTCAATTGAGCAGCCTATTCCTGATGATAACGTGTTAATGCTAACCGTTGGTCAGAACAAGGTGTTCTTTAGTGTTGATGGTAATGATATCCGCAAGCAAACGCTTATCCAGATGGGTGAAAAATATAAGATCAATTTCACCCCTGATGAGCAAACTAAATTTGCTGGTTTGCCGATATTCGGTGTGCCGATCGCACAGTTGAAAAGCTTCCTTGCGCTTGATGCAGATCAGAAAAAGGAATTTAAACAGCCGGGTATACCGCGCGATACAACAAACAACAACGAGTTGTCAGACTGGATCCGTGAAGCTCGCCGTGCTGATGTTTCTTTACACAACAAAGCGTTGCGTATCTCTATCAAAGGCGATAACAAAGAGGAATATCCTGTTATCAAAGATGTGATCACTGTTTTGCAGAAACAGAAAATTAACAAATTTAACTTAGTAACGACGCTGCGTGCTGCGCCTAAAAAATAATTAAGAAATGGCAGAATTAGACACCTCCTCCGGCGGGGGGAAAAAAGGCGGTAAGGTTAGAAGTAAAAAGGCTTCTACGCGTGTTGACTTAACCGCGATGGTTGACCTTGCGTTCTTGCTGATCACTTTCTTTATGTTGACTACAACGTTGGCTAAGCCTAAGGCTATGGACGTTACCATGCCAGATAAGGATGAGAAAGTGAAAGATCAGTTAGATGTAGCTGCTTCACGCTCTATGACCATCCTGTTAGGTGCCAACAATAAGATAGAGTGGTTTGTAGGTGAGCCGGGTAAAACCCCACCAGAAACTACCTCTTATGGTAAAGACGGTTTACGTAAGGTTCTTATTGACAACAGTGAGAAAATACAACAATCAACAGGTAAGTACATGACAGTGCTGATCAAACCAAGCGTAAAATCAAACTATAAAAATTTGGTTGACGTTTTGGACGAGATGAATATCACTAAGGTACAATCATACGCAATTGTAGATATTTTACCGTTGGAGGTTGAATTGCTTAAACGTGATGGCAACTACTAATTGACAATTAACTATTTAACGTTATAACAATGTTCGGATCAAAATTAGACATATTAAACCAGCAGTGGATCGACGTTGTTTTTACAGGACGTAACAAAGCTTACGGTGCTTATGAACTTAGAAAGGATAACCCTCGCCATACCAACAGGGCCCTTTTAATAGGTGTAGTGCTATTTGTTTTCCTTATCTCCCTAAAAACAATCCTGAATGCCATTGAGGGTATCATCCCTAAGGCACCTGAGAAAGTGAAGGTGACCGAAGTTGTTTTGCCGCCACCACCGGTGAATGAACAACAAAAACCACCTCCGCCACCGCCGGAACCACCTAAACCAAAGGTTGACCAGGTGCGTTTCCCACCTCCGGTAGTGAAACCGGATAACGAGGTGCGTGAGAAAGAACCACCAACCGTTAAAGATCTTGAGGTTGCAGACCCGGGTCCCAAGGATCAAAAAGGTGACCCTAACGCTGATATACGTATTGAGGAGCCGGTTGGTAACTCAGACGTTAAGCAAGTGGTAGAAGAGAACCCTAACCAGATCTTTACCGCGGTAGAGCAAGCTCCGGCGTTCCCGGGTGGTGATGCAGCATTTGGTAAATATTTAGGTAAGAATATCCGTTACCCTGCAGTTGCAAGGGAGAATAACGTACAAGGCCGTGTTATCTTAACCTTCGTGGTTGAGCGCGACGGATCTTTAACTGACATCAAAGTTGTTAGAGGTATCGGTAGCGGTTGTGACGAAGAAGCGGTTCGTGTACTTAAATCTTCTCCTAAGTGGAAACCAGGTATCCAAAACGGTCGTCCGGTGCGTGTACAGTACAGTATCCCTGTAAACTTCGCATTGGCAGAAGAATAAAAGTTTAATGTTAGAAAATAACAAAAACCAGCAAAAATCGCCCAAAAGGCGGTTTTTGCTTATTTTAGGCTTTACCGCATTCATTTGTTTTATTGCATTGGGTTTGCTTATTATCTTTTGGGATAAGTTTCCGCTTGATATGCCCCAATCAAGGAGAACAATTTTCGGATCTGTAATTTTATTATACGCTATACTGCGTTTTTCACGTTATTTAAAGAAGAACCCTAATGAAAATTAACTCCGGCCTGTTTATTTGTGCCATTGCTGTGAGCTTGCTATTGCAAGGTTGTGGTGCTGGCGGGGATAAAAAACAAGATAAAAAGCAGTTAGATGGTTTTGTAACTGGAACCGCTAATTTCTCGGCCGATGATTCTTTTTCGCCCATTGTAAATGAAGAGCTGTTCGTGTTTAAGGGAATCTTTAGGGATGCTAACCCGGTGATTGCTTATAAACCTGAAACAGGTGTAATAAGCGATCTGCTTAACGATAAAACAAGGGTAGCTATATTATCACGTACATTGGATACAATGGAGACCGGCGTTTTAAAACGCAGAGAACTTGTACCTGATGTAAACAAATTCGCGATTGATGCTGTTGCATTAATTGTCAACCAGGCGTCAAATGACACCACTATCTCAGTTAACGAGATCAAGCAGATGTTGAGGGGAGAGGCAAAAACAAACAAGAGTATCGTGTTTGATAATCCTAACTCGAGCTTGGTAAGATATTTGAAGGCTTTGGCTGGCACAACTGAGTTTAAACAGAAGAATATCTATGCTTTAAGCTCAAATAAAGAAGTTATTAAGTATGTAAGTACACATACTGATGCCATTGGCATCACTGGCTTTAGCTGGCTTAATGATCCGGATCAGGACTATGCGGCAGCTGTAGAGAAGGTTAAAATTATGGGTGTAAAGGATCAAAGTAGTAAAACAGCACCCAAGGAGTATTTTAAACCATCGCAGACCACGCTTGTCGAACAATCATATCCGTTAAGCAGATCTTTGTATATCATAGACTGCACAGGCCGCAAGGGACTGGGAGCCGGTTTTGCTTCATTTTTAGCAAGCGAGCGTGGCCAGCGGATCATATTAAAATCGGGCTTGTTGCCTGATTCACTTCCGCCGAGGGAGATTAACATTGTACACTAACTATATTTTTATATACAATAAACTAAGAATGAAAATGATCAGTAAAATAAGTAAGATCGTACTGGCACTGAGTATTGTTGGCTCGTCAGCTTTCGCACAAAGTTTAGCTGATGCTAAAAAGGCGATAGACGCTGAGCAGTATCAAAAGGCTAAAACGATGCTAAAAAACTTGACCGTAACTCAGGCTAATAAAGATGAAAATTTCTTTTACTATGGCTGGGTTTACGTACTACAAGAGTATCCGGATTCTGCAAAGGCTATTTTTCAAAAAGGCCTTGCTGTTAACCCAAAATCAGCGCTTAACTACGCAGGTTTAGGTGCAGTTGCAGTTTTGGACAAAGACAAAAATGGTGCAACTACAAACTTTAACCAGGCATTAAGTTTAGCGGGTAAAGACAGCAAGCCATATCTATATGTTGGCAGGGCTTATCTTTTGAACGATGTTGACGGTAAAGTGCCTGCTGCTGACGCAAATGCCGCTATCGCAGCATTAAACAAAGGCAAAGCAGTTAACCCTAAAGACGCTGAAATTTTAGTGGCACTGGGTGACGCTTACCGCACACAATTGAAAAACACAGAAGCATTAAGCAGCTACCAGGCAGCTTTGGATCTTGATCCAAAATTGGCCCATGCTAAAGTAGCAACCGGTGTTATCTGGAAATACGCTAACAACTTTGAATCCTCTGAGGCTGAATACAAAGCAGCTTTGGCTTTAGATCCAAACTATGGCCCTGCTTACCGTGAGTGGGCTGAGACCGACGTACGTTGGGCATTTAGCGACCCGAGAATGGCATCAGCAAAAATTAAAGAAGCTACTGAGCAATACAAAAAGTATCTGTCGTTAACAGACCTTTCACTGGATTCTCGCTTGCGTTATGCAGATTTCCTTTTGTTATCAGGTGATTACAAAACCTTGCAGACAGAAGCACAAGCTTTATCAAAGGATGCGGCTAACAATCTTAAAGTTTACCGTTATTTAGCTTATGCTGCATACGAGAACAAAGATTACCCTGCAGGTTTACAGGCAATGAATACCTGGATCACTAAAGCAGATCCAAAACGTATCATCCCTCGCGACTATATTTATTTAGGCCGCTTGCAAATTGCATCTAAACAAGATTCATTAGGTATTGCTTCATTACGTAAAGCAGCTACTTTGGATACTGCTCAAGCAGATGTCTATTCAGAAATAGGAAAAACGCTGTTTGGCCAGAAGAAATATCTTGAGGCAGCACAAGCGTATGCTACTTACACTAAGAAAAGCCGCAATGCCAAATTGTTAGATCACTTCTACGAAGGATTAAGCTACTATTATGGTTACGATGACAAAAAGCCCGGGTCTGACTCATTATTGGTAAAGGCTGACTCTGCATTTAGTTATGTGGCGCAAAAAAGTCCAACTACGGCTGATTCATATCTTTACCGTGCACGTGTGAACGACTTGAAAGAAAAAGATCGCAACAACATTACTGGTTTGGCTAAACCTTTTTATGAGAAATTTATAGAGGTATCATTAGCTAAAGGCGCACCTGCAGATAAGGCCAAGAAAGACCTTGCAGAGGCTTACGCTTACTTAGGCACTTTTGCTGAGTTTAAAGAAAAAGATAATGCCAAGGCAACCGATTACTTTACCAAGGCAAGGGATATGGACCCAACCAATAAACAGGTTGTCAATTTCTTCTCTAAGAAGGGCGGAGCCGCAAAAGGCAAGTAACCTTTAATCCAAATATTTAAAAAGTCCCTGCCAAACAGCAGGGACTTTTTTATTGTTAACACATTTGTATATTTGCAGCATGGAAGCACAAAGTTTACCGGTTAATTATTTGCCTATCATTTTCCAGATGCTGGTTGCTATGGGGTTTGTGGTTACAACTATGTTTGTTACACACAAAATTGGCCCTAAACGCCAAACGAAGGATAAACTAACACCCTTTGAATCTGGTATTGAGGTGGTAGGTAATGCGCGTACTCCTGCATCTATCAAATACTTCCTGGTAGCTATCCTGTTTGTGCTGTTTGATGTTGAGGTTATCTTTATGTACCCGTGGGCGGTAAATTTCCGCGATATGGGTAAAACCGGTATGATAGAGATGTTCATCTTTATGGCTACCCTGCTTGCCGGTTTCATTTACGTGATCAAGAAGAAAGCATTAGACTGGGATTAGTTTAGACTGATTCTAAATATATCACGTCAACGCTCATTGTGTATTTCTTACAGCACTTTGTTGTAAATTTGCCTGTCAGTGTTAGCTGATAATAATTTCATTACAAAAAATAATGAGCGATATACAAATAGTTGAAGCCCCTGCGGGAGTTGAAGGATCGGGGTTTTTCGCTACTTCACTTGATAAGGCGATAGGCTTGGCGCGTGCCAACTCTTTATGGCCTCTTCCATTTGCTACATCTTGCTGCGGTATTGAGTTTATGGCTACCATGGGCTCTCACTATGATCTGTCGCGTTTTGGTGCCGAGCGGTTAAGCTTTTCACCACGCCAGGCCGATCTGCTGATGGTAATGGGAACTATTTCTAAAAAGATGGGTCCTGTGCTCCGCCAGGTTTACCTGCAAATGGCCGAACCGCGTTGGGTAATGGCAGTGGGTGCCTGTGCATCAAGCGGTGGTATATTTGACACTTACTCTGTTTTACAAGGTATTGATGAGGTGATACCGGTAGATGTTTACGTACCCGGCTGCCCACCGCGCCCCGAAGCTATTATCGATGGCTTTATGGGTATACAGCACCTGGTTAAAACAGAAACGCTGCGCCGCCGTAACGAACCTAAATACCAGGAATTACTTGCTAAATACGGAATACAATAATAATGGGTAAGATAGCTAACGAAGAGCTTTTAAGAAGACTTGATGAAAACTTCGCCGGTAAAGTAAAAGAAACCGGTGCTGATTTTGGGCTGCTTACCGTAGAAGTTGATGCTGATGTTATCACAGAGGTATTAACATTTCTGAAAACTGATTCAGCGCTAAAGTTTATTTTTCTTACGGATATCACCGCCATTCACTATCCTGAACAGGAGAAGCAGATAGGTGTTATCTATCACCTGCACAGCCTTACTACAAATACACGCATCAGGCTCAAGGTTTTCTTATCATTAGATAACCTGCACATCCCTACGGCATCAACCATATGGGACGGTGCAAACTGGATGGAGCGTGAAACATACGATTTCTTTGGGGTGATCTTTGACGGACACCCGGATCTGCGCCGGATACTGAATGTTGATGACATGACCGTGTTCCCGATGCGCCGCGAGTATCCTTTAGAAGACCCTAACCGCGTTGATAAAAAAGATTATTTTTTCGGAAGATAACATATGCAGAACCATCCCGTATATATTGATACCGATCCGCAGAGTGAATACTCTACGCTAAACCTGGGCCCAACCCACCCTGCAACTCACGGTGTGTTCCAGAATGTTTTGCAACTGGATGGCGAGCGTATTGTTAGCGGCGTATCTACTATTGGTTACATACATCGTGCATTTGAAAAAATTGCAGAGCACCGCCCATTTTACCAGATAACACCACTTACAGACCGTCTGAACTACTGCTCATCACCCATTAACAACATGGGCTGGCACATGACGGTTGAGAAGCTTTTAAATATTACTACCCCTAAGCGTGTTGATTACATGCGCATCATTATCATGGAGCTGGCACGCATTGCCGACCATATTATTTGTAATGGCGTATTAGGTGTAGATACAGGTGCTTTCACAGGCTTCCTGTACATGATGGAGCACCGCGAAGAGATCTACGAAATCTATGAGGAGATCTGCGGTTCGCGTTTAACAACCAACATTGGCCGTATAGGTGGTTTTGAGCGTAACTTTAACCAGATAGCTTTTGATAAGATCAGGAAATTCATCAAGAAATTCCCGCCTGTATTAAAAGAGTTTGAAGCGTTATTTAACCGTAACCGCATATTTGTTGATCGTACCCGCGGCGTGGCGCCTGTATCTGCAGAGGATGCTTTAAGCTACAGCTGGAGCGGCCCGCTTTTACGCGCTGCCGGTATTGATTATGATGTGCGCGCGATGGAGCCGTATTCATCTTATGATGAGTTTGACTTTGAAGTACCGGTAGGTGAAAATGGCGATGTTTATAACCGTTTCCTGGTACGTAACGAAGAAATGTGGCAGAGCCTTCGCTTAATTGAGCAAGCTTTGACCAAGATAGAGAAAGAACCATCAGATATTTTCCATGCCGATGTACCGGCGTTTTACCTGCCTCCTAAAGAGGAAGTGTATAACAACATGGAAGCGTTGATTTATCACTTTAAAATAGTGATGGGCGAGGTGGAAACACCAACTGCCGAAGTTTACCACGCTGTAGAAGGTGCAAATGGTGAGCTTGGATTTTATTTAGTGAATGATGGCGGCCGCTCACCGTACCGTTTGCATTTCCGTAGACCGAGCTTCATCAATTACCAGATGTATGCGCCAATGAGCCGCGGCATGCTGCTGTCTGATGCGATTATTAACATGAGTAGTTTAAACATTATAGCAGGAGAATTAGATGCTTAGTGTACAAAATACCGACGCACCGGTAACTTTTTCGCCGGAACTGCTTGGCAAATTTGCGGATGTAGTTAGCCGCTATCCGGAAGGAAAGCAAAAGTCGGCGCTGTTGCCGATCTTGCACTTGGTGCAAGCCGAATTGGGCTGGGTTAGCGCACCGGCAATGGATAAGGTTGCCGAGTATTTAAAAATTGAGCCGATCGAGGTTTACGAGGTGGCAACGTTTTACACCATGTATTTTTTAAAACCGCAAGGCAAATACATGTTAGAGGTTTGCCGCACAGGCCCTTGCGAAATTGTTGGCGCCACACCAATAATGGAGCACATTGAGAAAACACTTGGTGTAAAAGAAGGTGATGTTACCCCTGATGGCTTATTTAGCTGGAGAGGTGTTGAATGCCTTGCTGCTTGCGGTTACGGCCCGGTATTGCAAATTGGCCCTGAATATACTTTCTATGAAAACCTGACCAATGAGTCGGTTGATAAGCTCATTAGTGATTTAAAAGGAAAGGCGAACAATTAAAATGGGACGCAAACTTTTACTTGAACATATAAACGTACCCGGCATCAATACCTTTGATGTGTACCGCTCTAAAGGCGGCTATGCCTCGGTAGAGAAAGCCCTGAAAACCCTTTCGCCCGATGATGTGGTGGAAGAGGTTAAAAAATCTGGCTTGCGTGGCCGTGGTGGTGCAGGTTTCCCTACCGGGATGAAGTGGAGCTTTTTGGCTAAGCCAGAAGGCGTACCGCGTTACCTGGTTTGTAACGGTGACGAATCTGAACCTGGTACTTTCAAAGACCGTTATTTAATGACCCACATCCCTCACTTACTTATTGAGGGTATGATAGTAGCCAGCTACGCTTTAGGTGCAAAAACGTCATACATCTACCTGCGTGGTGAGATGATGCCACAGATCCGCATCCTGGAAAAGGCTATCTCTGAAGCGAAGAATGCAGGCTTTTTGGGTAAAAATATATTAGGTACCGGTTACGATCTTGAGCTGTATGTACAGCCTGGTGGTGGTGCTTACATCTGTGGTGAAGAGACCGCCTTGTTAGAGTCATTGGAAGGTAAACGTGGTAACCCGCGTATTAAACCACCATTCCCGGCTATTGCGGGTTTGTATGGTTGCCCAACTGTAGTTAATAATGTCGAATCGATAGCTGCAGTAGTACCGATCATTAACGAAGGTGGCGAAGAATATGCTAAAATAGGCATTGGCCGCAGTACAGGTACCAAGCTGATATCAGCAGGTGGTAACTTAAAACGCCCTGGTGTTTACGAGATAGAATTGGGGGTTAGTGTTGAAGACTTTATTTATGGCGATGATTATTGCCAGGGTATAGCCAATGGCAAGCGCCTAAAGGCGGTAGTTGCAGGTGGTTCATCAGTACCTATTCTGCCTGCTAACCTGATCCTGAAGACCATCAACAATGAGAACCGTTTAATGAGCTATGAATCATTAGCTGATGGTGGCTTTGCAACCGGTACCATGTTAGGTTCGGGAGGTTTCATCGCTTATGACGAAGACCAGTGTATTGTTCGCAACACCTGGAACTTTGCCCGCTTCTATCACCACGAAAGCTGTGGACAGTGTTCGCCATGCCGTGAAGGTACAGGATGGATGGAGAAAGTGCTTCACCGCCTTGAGTACGGTCACGGTAAAATGAGCGACATGGACCTGCTGGTTGATGTAAGCAAGAAAATAGAAGGTAATACGATTTGTCCGCTGGGTGATGCGGCGGCTTGGCCGGTAGCCAGTGCCATCCGTCATTTCAGGGATGAGTTTGAGTGGCATGTAACTAACCCATCGATTGCTTTAACAAGCAATTATGGTTTAGCCAACTATGCAGATCCGCTTCCGAAGCTGGAAGCTGCTGAAGCATAATAATCCTGATAAACTATGTCATTGCGAGAAACGAAGCAATCTCATAGGACAATCGGATATGCTAAAATTGCCTCCGCCAATTGGCGGATCGCAACGACAAAAGAATTAAATCGTCGAAAGACGAAAAGAAAATAGAGGACGCAAGTCAATGAAGGTTACAATTGATAACATATCAATAGAAGTAGAAGCCGGGACCACCATCCTTAATGCCGCAAGGATGATAGGTGGTGACATCGTTCCGCCTGCTATGTGCTATTACTCTAAACTACAGGGTAGTGGCGGTAAATGCCGTACTTGTTTGGTAAAGGTTAGTCAGGGTTCTGAGAAAGACCCTCGCCCTATGCCTAAACTGGTTGCAAGCTGCCGTACTACCGTTATGGATGGCATGGTGGTGCAAAACATCACCTCTCCCGAAGTAATTGAGGCGCGTAAAGGCGTAGTGGAGATGCTTTTGATCAACCACCCGCTTGACTGCCCTGTGTGCGACCAGGCCGGCGAATGCCACCTGCAAGATTTGGGTTACGAGCATGGTGCTGCCAAAACCCGTTACGAGTTTGACCGCCGTACATTTGAGAAGATAGACATTGGCGATAAGATACAATTGCATATGACTCGTTGTATCTTGTGCTACCGTTGTGTTTTCACTGCCGATCAGATAACAGATCACCGGATACATGGTATCTTGAACCGTGGTGACCATTCAGAGATTTCAACTTACATACAAAAAGCCGTTGACAACGACTTTAGCGGCAACGTAATTGACGTTTGCCCGGTAGGCGCGTTAACTGATAAAACCTTCCGCTTTAAAAATCGCGTTTGGTTCACCAAACCGGTTGAAGCACACCGCGATTGCGAAACAGAAGGTTGCTGCGGTAAAGTTACCCTTTGGTATAAAGGTGAAGATGTGATCCGCGTAACCGGTCGTAAAGATGAGTACGGTGAAGTAGAAGAATTTATCTGCAACACCTGCCGCTTTGACAAAAAGAAAACTGCCGATTGGGTTATTGAAGGCCCGCGCAAGGTTTCAAACAAATCGGTTATCAGCTCTAACCACTACGAAACGCTTAAACCGCTTCCGGTTGTTAAAACCAACCCGCTGTTGCAGGAAGCTAATAAAGAACAATTTGAAAGGGAGACACGCCTGTAATGGAACTGATAGACCTGCTAATTAAGATCGCACTCATCGTTGTAATATTCGCGATAAGCCTGGTGGTAGCCATGTACTCTACCTATGCTGAGCGTAAGATCGCGGCATTTTTCCAGGATAGGGTAGGCCCTAACCGCGCAGGCCCATGGGGTATTTTACAGCCCCTTGCGGATGGTGGTAAAATGTTTTTGAAGGAAGAGATCATCCCAACCAATGCAACAGGTTTCCTGTTCATAGTAGGCCCGTCGCTGGCTATATTAACGGCATGTATCGGTTCGGCAGTTATTCCATGGGGACAAAACCTGGAAATTGGCGGCCGTGTTATTCCGTTGCAGGTTACCGACATTAACGTGGGCATCCTGTATATCTTTGGTGTAGTATCATTAGGTGTATACGGTATCATGATAGGTGGTTGGGCATCAAACAATAAATACTCGCTTTTAGGTGCCATCCGCGCTGCATCTCAAAACATCAGCTACGAAATTTCAATGGGCCTTTCTATCATCGCTTTATTGATGGTAACAGGCACTTTAAGCCTTGGCGAAATTGCTAAACAACAGCACGGTTTCTGGGCTGATGGCTATTTTAGCTGGAACGTATTTAAACAGCCTTTGGGCTTCCTGTTATTCATTGTTTGTGCCTTTGCGGAAACCAACCGTTCACCGTTCGACTTGCCTGAGTGTGAGACCGAACTGGTAGGTGGTTATCATACAGAGTACTCATCAATGAAACTGGGTTTTTACCTGTTTGCAGAGTATATCAACATGTTCATCTCATCGGCAGTTATGGCTACCCTATACTTTGGCGGTTATAACTTCCCTTTTATGGATCTCATCCACTCACCGAACCTGGTTGCCATATTAGGTGTAGTGGCCTTGTTTGCTAAAATATTCCTGTTCATCTTCTTCTTTATGTGGGTACGCTGGACCATCCCGCGTTTCCGTTACGACCAGTTGATGGACCTTGGCTGGAAAACACTTATCCCGCTGGCAATTGCCAACATTGTGTTAACCGGTATATTTATGACTATTTTTAAATAGAGAAAGACTTTAATGGAATCATTAAGTAATAAAAAGAAGCAATTAGAAGTAAAGCCGCTCAATTTTTGGGAGCGTGCTTATCTACCTGCTATAGCTAAGGGACTTTCTATCACTATGAGCCACTTTTTTAAAAAGCCGGTGACCATTAAGTATCCCGAAGAAAAACGTGAGTTCTCTGAAAACTTCCGCGGTATGCACTCACTTAAACGTGATGAGCAGGGCCGCGAACGTTGCACAGCTTGCGGGCTATGCGCATTATCTTGCCCGGCGGAAGCAATTACTATGCAAGCTGCTGAGCGCCAGAAAGGTGAAGAGAACCTATATCGGGAAGAAAAATACGCTGCAGTGTACGAGATAAATATGCTGCGTTGCATTTTCTGCGGATTATGCGAAGAAGCTTGCCCTAAAGAGGCGATCTATCTGGACGGCGATATCGTTCCATCTGATTACCTGCGTAAGGATTTTATATACGGTAAAGACAAATTAGTAGAGGCACCTTTAAATCAATAACCAAAGTTTTATACCTTTGCCCAGCTTTAAACGGGCGCGGGTATTTGTAAATATCAACCATGAGTACATTTTACTTCATTGCGTTTTTATCCATATTCTTCTCAATACTGGTTATTTCTGCAAAAAACCCGGTGCATAGTATCCTGTACCTTGTAATTACCTTTTTTACCTTTACTGTTCACTACATTTTGCTTAATGCGCAGTTTTTAGCAGTAGTGAACTTTATTGTTTACATGGGCGCAATACTGGTACTGTTCCTGTACACGCTAATGCTCATTAACCTCAACAAAGAAGCTGAACCGGTTAAGCCTTTCATGGTGAAGATATCTGCTGTGTTTGGCGGCGGTATATTGGCGGTGGCGCTGATATCATCGTTAAAGTCATTAGGCGTATCAGACCCTGTGGTTTTAAAGAACCCCAATCTCGGCCTGGTTAAAAACCTTGGTAAGGTATTATTCAACGAATTTTTATTGCCTTTTGAAATATCGTCGGTACTGCTGTTATCTGCAATGGTAGGCGCAGTATTGCTGGCAACTAAAGAAAAAGAAACAAAAGCAACCATCTGATGGAAAGTTTAACCAGTACCATTCAAGCGGTTCCGCTTAATCACTACATATTTTTAAGCGCTATCATTTTTTCGATAGGTGTTATGGGCGTACTACTGCGTCGTAATGCCATCGTGATATTTATGTCGGTTGAGCTGATGCTTAACTCGGTTAACCTGTTGCTTACAGCATTTTCGGTTTACCGTGGCGATGCAGCAGGGCAGGTTTTTGTATTTTTTATTATGGCACTTGCCGCAGCAGAAGTTGCAGTAGGCCTGGCTATTATAGTAATGATATACCGTAACACCAATTCAATAGACATCAACGTATTGAACAGGTTGAAGTGGTAAACTAATAAAATGTCATTCTGAGCGAGCGCGAAGAATCTATCTCCGATCAGATGCTTCACTACGTTCAGCATGACAAGTAAGAACTAAAGTATAAAATGGACAAACTTATCTGGCTTATTCCTGTACTACCCTTAGCCGGTTTTATTATTAACGGCCTCGGGCGAAATACCTTATCCAAAGGTATTATTGGCGCGATCGGCAGTTTGCTTGTTTTGGCGTCATTTGGTATAAGCGTTGCTACATTTTTCCAGGTTAAATCGACAGGGGTACCTGTAAACGTTAATCTATTTGATTGGATAAGCGTTGGCGATTTCCATATTCAGATGGCTTTCCTGGTAGATCAGTTAAGTTCCATTATGCTGCTGATCATCACCGGTGTTGGTTTCTTAATTCACCTGTACTCGGTAGGATATATGCATGACGATGCCGGTTTCGGTAAGTTTTTTGCTTATTTGAATCTGTTCGTGTTCTTTATGCTGCTGCTGGTAATGGGCAGTAACTACGTGGTAATGTTTATTGGTTGGGAAGGCGTTGGTTTATGTTCATACCTGCTTATCGGTTTCTGGTATACCAACCCAAGTTATGCCGATGCCGCCAAGAAAGCTTTTATCATGAACCGTATAGGCGACTTAGGTTTCCTTTTAGGTATATTCTTATTAATGGATCAATTTGGCAGTGTTGCTTATGCCGATATCTTCCCTAAAGCTGTAGGCGCAGTATCTCACGGTGCTCCTATTGTACTAATAACTATGTTGTTATTTGTTGGTGCAGTTGGTAAATCGGCACAGTTACCATTGTTTACATGGCTGCCCGATGCGATGGCCGGCCCAACACCGGTATCTGCTTTGATACACGCTGCAACCATGGTTACAGCAGGTATCTACATGATCGCTCGTTCAAACATCTTGTTTACTTTAGCCCCAACCACCATGGAAGTAATTGCCATTGTAGGTTTGGCTACGGCGGCATTTGCAGCTTTAATAGCACTAACACAAACAGATATAAAAAAGGTGCTGGCTTACTCAACCGTATCTCAGTTGGGTTATATGTTCCTTGGTTTGGGCGTTGGCGCTTACACCGGTGCTTTCTTTCACGTGTTAACGCATGCTTTCTTTAAAGCCTTATTATTCCTTGGTGCAGGTTCTGTTATCCACGCCATGAGCGGTGAGCAGGATATGCGCAAAATGGGTGGCTTAAAAGGAAAGATCAAAACTACTTTTATCACCATGCTGGTTGGCACAATTGCCATCGCAGGTATCCCGCCATTTTCCGGCTTCTTCTCTAAAGACGAAATTTTAGCTGCGGCATTTGCGCACAGTACTATATTCTATGTTGTAGGGGTTATTACTGCAGGTTTAACTTCATTCTATATGTTCAGGATGATGTATTTAACCTTCTGGGGTAAATTCCGCGGTACGCATGAGCAGGAACACCACTTGCACGAGTCGCCAGCCAACATGACCATCCCTTTGATCATATTGGCTGTACTTTCGGCTATCGCCGGAGCTATCGGCGTGCCCGCAGTACTGGGTGGCCATCACGAATTAGGTGCTTTCCTTGCCCCGGTATTTGAGGGCTCTACCAAATTATTAGGCGAGCATGAGCTAAGCCACAGCACAGAGTGGATATTGATGGGTACATCGGTATTAATAGCTTTGGCAGCGATGGGTTATGCTTACAGCAAGTATGTATCGGGTTCAAGTGTTCCGGTTTCAGACGAAGAAGAACGCCCTGCGTTGGTCAACTTGTCATACAACAAGTTCTACATAGATGAATTGTATGATAAGATCATCCGTAAACCACTTGATGCGCTATCAACCTTCTTATACCGCGTGGTTGAGAAAATGGGTATTGATGGCTTTGTTAACGGCTTGGGCCAGGGCACAATGGATACAAGTAAAGGCCTTAGGTTACTGCAAACCGGTAACGTTGGTTTCTATATTTTTATGATGGTAGTTGGTATCATCGGCATTTTGATTTACAGTTTAGTTAAAATTTAAGCGCTTAGCGTTTACGATATAAAATGACGGTTAGCATTTTACTTTTTTTACCGGTAGTAGCAGCAGTTTTAACGCTATTTTTTAAGAATGAGGTGGCCAAACATGCTGCATTGTTCTTTGCCCTTGTTGAGCTTGGCCTTGCCATATCATTCGTTACGGGATTTGTACCAAATGCATCAATACAGTATTTAGTTGATTTGCCATGGATCCCGCAATTTGGTATATACTTTAGTGCCGGTATTGATGGTATTAGCATGGTAATGGTGTTATTGACTACTGTTTTGGTACCACTTATTATTCTAAGCACCTACGAACATCAATACAAGAATGGCAAGGCATTGTATGCGCTGATCTTGTTTATGCAGGCCGGTTTATTAACTGTGTTCACTGCATTGGATGGTTTCTTATTCTACGTGGGTTGGGAAGCAGCCCTGATACCAATTTATTTCATTTGTGCATTGTGGGGAGGTGAGAACCGCATTCGTGTAAATATCAAGTTCTTCATTTACACCTTTGCCGGATCATTGTTTATGTTGGTAGCTATCATCTACCTGTATCTGCAAACGCCAAGTAAACTTTACGATATACATTCGTTTTACGAATTAAGCCTGAGCCTTAAACAGCAGAACTGGATCTTCTGGGGTTTCTTTATAGCCTTTGCTATAAAAATGCCAATATTCCCGTTCCATACCTGGCAACCAGATACTTACACCGAGGCACCAACAGCGGGTACCATGATGTTATCAGGTATCATGCTTAAAATGGGTATTTATGGTGTTATCCGCTGGTTAATACCTAACGCGCCTAATGCATTTGCTTATTGGGGTTATTACGCATTAATACTTTCAGTGATTGGTATAGTTTACGGATCGGTGATCGCTTTCAGACAGAAAGACGGCAAGCGCCTGGTTGCTTATTCATCAATAGCACACGTAGGCCTTATAGCTGCCGGCATATTTGCCTGGAGCGTACAAGGTGTACAGGGAGCCATGATTCAGATGATCAGTCACGGTATTAACGTGGTTGGTATGTTCTTTATCTGGGATATCATAAGTCGCCGTTTAGGTACACGCGATATCAGCCTGATGGGTGGTATTGCCAAGGTGGCACCTAAATTCTCAATTGCATTTTTGATCATCGTTTTAGGAACCGTTGCATTACCACTTACAAACGGTTTCGTTGGAGAGTTCCTGCTTTTGAAGGGTGTTTATAATTACACTATCGTGTTTGCGGCAGTGGCAGGTTTAACCATCATTTTCGGCGCGGTTTATATGCTAAGGATGTATAAAAATGTAATGCAAGGGGAACTGAACGAACTTACAGCAACCTTTACAGATATTAAAGGTTCAGAACGATTGGTGTTAGGTATCATTTGCGCACTCATCATCATCATCGGTGTTTATCCGCAGCCGTTGCTGCATTTATCAGAAGCATCTGTTACTAATTTGATTCAAACTGTTTCGGCTAAATTTACAGCCACCAAGTTTTAATATAGATACATGACCTCCATAATTATCATATCTATTTTACCCATCGTACTTTTGTACCTGGGTTTATATAAGGCACAAAAAGCATTATTGCCTGTTGCTGTACTTGGCTTGTTAGCTGCATTGGTAACATCTGTACTGCAGTGGACAATTCTTGACGAGGCACAGCCAATTTACAATGGCATGTTGTTGTACAACAACTTCTCTGTGGCTTTCTCGGTTATCAGCATTATATCAACAATTCTCATCCTGCTGTTATCAAAGGGATATTTTGAAAAGATAAGCAATCACATTGCGGAGTACTACGCTATCATATTGTTCTCACTCGCAGGTATTATCGTAATGGTTTCGTACCATAACCTTACCATGATGTTTATTGGTATCGAGATCATGTCAGTAAGTTTATATATTCTGGCAGGTATCCGCAAAAATGATTTTGCTTCAAATGAGGCTGCTTTAAAGTACTTCCTGATGGGCGCTTTCTCAACAGGTTTCCTGTTGTTTGGTATAGCCCTCATCTATGGCGCTACCGGTACATTTGATATTGATGGCATTCGTGACTGGTTGTTGAACAGTCCCCGTAAGATAGATCCGTTGTTCTACACTGGTGTTATGCTTATTATCGTAGGCCTTTGTTTTAAAGTTGGTGCCGCGCCGTTCCATTTCTGGACACCAGACGTCTACGAAGGTGCGCCTTCATTGATAACCCTGTTTATGTCAACTGTGGTTAAAGTGGCAGGCTTTGCAGCATTCCTGCGTTTGTTCTCAGCATGTTTCCTGCCTATTGCACAGTTCTGGACACCGGTGCTATTGGTTATCACCATCATTACGCTGTTTGTGGGAAACATTACCGCGCTTTACCAACAAAGCTTTAAAAGGATGATGGCCTTTTCAAGTATATCACATGCAGGTTATCTGATGTTTGCTATTGTAGCAATTGGTGCTGCGTCGGCAAACGCGATATTTATGTACGCTACGGCATACTCAATAGCATCAATCATTGCATTTGGCGGGTTAATACTTGTTCGTCAGCAAACCGGTACCGATGGCTTTGAGGGCTTTAACGGGCTGGCAAATAAAAATCCATTCCTTGCACTGGTGCTTACCGTTGCCATGTTATCATTGGCAGGTATACCGCTAACTGCAGGCTTTATCGGTAAGTTTTACATGTTCTCGGGTGCGTTGTCACAATATCGCATATGGCTGGTTATTGTAGCTGTTGTTAATGCTATCATCAGCATTTTCTACTACTTCCGCGTTATTGTAGCAATGTATTTCCGCAATGCCGACCGCGAGCAGGTAGAAGTTCCGGCTTACTACAAATTTGTATTAGGTTTTTCGGCGTTGGCAACTATTTTGGTAGGGGTTTATCCTACAGTTATATCCGGCCTTATTAAATAGAGGCGCTCACTACAAATTGATTTTATATTTGTAGTTTTACGGATATCGTTGATGGAAAATTTTTGGGAATACCTGCAAAATCTGACGGATGCAAAATCAATACTGAGTAATGGTGGCTTTGCGCTATTGTTGCTGGTAGTTTATGCAGAAACCGGGTTATTCTTCGGTTTCTTTTTGCCCGGCGATTATCTGTTATTTTTAGCAGGCATTTTAACGGCAGCAGGTATCATACATGTGCCTATTTACATACTTGTCCCCTCTTTAATTTTAGCAGCCGTGCTGGGCAACTTTACCGGTTACTGGTTTGGTTACCGAACGGGCCCAATGCTGTTTAAACGAAAAGATTCATGGTTTTTTAAGAAACGCTATGTTACCGTTGCCGAGGAGTTTTACGCCAAGTACGGTGGCACAGCGCTTATTTTAGGGAGATTTTTCCCGATAGTTAGGACATTTGCCCCTATATTTGCAGGCATTGTAAAGGTTGATTTAAAGAAGTTTAGCCTTTACAACTTTGTAGGCGGCATTGCCTGGGTAACAACGTTAACCCTGGCAGGCTATTTTTTAGGAAGGCGTTTTCCGCAATTAAAGGATTATTTGCAGTACGTAGTACTCGGATTAATAATTATTACAACAATTCCGCTGATTGTTGCTTATGTGAGAAGGCGCTTAAACGATCAACAGGAAAGTTAAAATAAATTATATTAGAATAAATGAGCACACAGCATCCCTGGCACCAGGTTTCACCGGGCGATAACACACCCGCTATAGTAAATGCTATCATCGAGATCCCTAAAGGATCAAAAGGAAAATACGAGATCGATAAAGAATCGGGCTTATTAAAGCTCGACCGCGTTTTATTTTCTTCAGTTATGTACCCTGCCAACTACGGCTTTATACCGCAAACCTATTGTGATGATAAAGACCCTCTGGATATCCTGGTACTTTGTTCTACTGATGTTTACCCGATGTCTATCATCGAGGCAAAGGTTGTAGGCGTAATGCACATGGTTGATAACGGCGAACAAGATGACAAGATCATCGCTGTTGCCAAGAACGACATGTCTGTAAACTACATCAATGACCTTAACGAACTACCTCCGCATTTTATGAAAGAGATAGTACGTTTCTTTAGTGATTACAAAATACTTGAAGGTAAAAACGTTACCATTGAACATCTGTTAGGCGTACGTTACGCACACAAGGTGATCGAAGAAAGCCTTGAGCTTTATAAAACCACCTTTCCCAATCACCAATAAACTATAAATGGACCCCGGGCATCAATACGAAATAAGCGCTTTTTACATATTTGCAACCATTTTCCTGGTTTTGCTCAACGGTTTCTTTGTAGCCGCAGAGTTTGCCATGGTAAGGGTAAGAGGCTCTCAGATCGAGATTAAAGCCAAATCAGGCAGCGGGGTTGCTAAAATAGCACGCGGTATTTTACACAATTTAGATGGTTACCTGGCTGCAACACAGCTGGGTATCACCATTGCTTCGCTGGCACTTGGTGTTGTGGGCGAAGAAGTGGTTACCAACGTAGTTGTGAGAGGATTTTTGGCAGTAGGCATTACCATTGCTCCCGGCCTTATTACTACTGCTCACATCTTGTCGTTTGTTGTTATTACAGTATTACATATTGTTTTTGGTGAATTAGCTCCAAAATCCCTTGCTATTCAAAAATCTGTACGTACGGTACTGGCGGTATCTTGGCCGCTAAGATTTTTCTTTATCGTATTCAAACCGTTCATCTGGGTATTAAATGGCTTTGCCAATTTTATCCTAAAAGCAATAGGCATTACCAGTATAGAAGGCGGCGAAACCCACCATTCATCAGAGGAGTTACAGTACTTGCTTGAGCAAGGTAAAGAAACCGGCGCTATCGATTCTAACGAGCACGAGCTGATACAGAACGTGTTTGATTTTAACGAGCGTGTGGTGAAAAACATCATGGTGCCGCGTACCAAAATACAGGGTATAGAAATTGATGCCACCAAAGAAGAGCTGTTAGATACCCTGATAGAAGAGGGTTACTCCCGTATGCCAGTGTATGATGAGGTGATAGATAAGATCATCGGTATTGTACATGCAAAAGACATCCTTCCATTACTGGCCCGTGGACAAGAAGTAGTTTTGAAAGACATTATCCGCAAACCTTACTTTGTGCCTGAGACTAAAAAGATCAATGATCTGATGGCAGAGTTGCAGCAAAAACGCATCCAGATAGCCATTGTTTCTGATGAGTTTGGTGGTACTGCCGGTATGGTTACCCTGGAGGATATTGTAGAGGAACTGGTTGGGGAGATACAGGATGAGTACGACGAGGAAAAACCGATAGTTGAGAAACTGAATGAACGTGAGTTTGTGGTGAACGCTCTTGCGCCTATTTACGATGTTAATGAACACCTGCCGCACGACCTGCCGGAAGATGGTGACTTTGATACCGTATCTGGTTGGTTAGGCCACATCTTCGGTAAAATACCTGATGTGGGCGAACAAAAAGAAAGTAACGGATACAACATCACCGTGCTAAAGAAATCTGACCAGAACATCGAATCGGTGAAACTGGAGCTCCTCATCAACGAAGAAGACGCGGTAGATTTACATTAGCCGCTTAGTATCAAGTATCAAGTAGTTAGTATTAAGCTATGTTCTACTGATGGATACATGATACCAGCTACTTGATACTTTACAAATGCAGCTTTTTTATACGCCCGATATAGACCCCAAACTGTCTCAATACTTTTTGAGCGAGGAAGAAAGCAAACATGCCGTACGTGTACTGCGCTTGAATGTTGGCGATGAAGTTACCCTTATTGACGGTAAGGGCGGCTTATACAAAGCTGAAATTAATGATGCACATCCTAAGCGCACTATTCTGCAAATAAATTCCGTTACCACGGAATACCAAAAACGCAATCATTTTTTGCATATAGCCATTGCCCCAACCAAAAATCTGGATAGGATAGAGTGGTTCCTGGAGAAGGCTACCGAAATTGGAATAGACGAGATATCGCTGGTGATATGCCAACGGTCTGAACGTAAAGAGGCCAAAGTTGAGCGTTTGGATAAGATCATAACATCGGCTATCAAACAATCTATAAAAGCCTACCACCCTAAACTAAACGCACCGGTTGCTTTCAACCAGTTTGTTCAGCAAGGTTTTGAAGGTGACAAATATATCGCCCATTGTGCCCATGGCGAGAAATCCGACCTGGCACAATCTTTTAAAAAGCATGGGCGTTATATGATCATGATAGGCCCGGAAGGTGATTTTACACCTGCGGAGGTAGAAATGGCGACTAAAAACGGCTACCGTGCGCTTACGCTTGGCGAGAGCCGCCTGCGTACAGAAACGGCGGCTTTGGAGGCCTGTTTTGAAGTGAATTTTTTAAACCGCTGATATGAGGAAGCTTGCGTATGTAACGGCGATTTTAATTGTGGTGATCGGCATAAGCAGCTTTGCGCCGCCATCTTACAAAATGGCGCGGCTTAAATACAACGGTGGCGGCGATTGGTACGGCGATCGCACTGCACTAATCAACCTCATTAAATTCTGTAACCAAAATTTAAAGACAAGTTTTGAGCCCGAAGAGGATGTAGTTGAAGTTGGCAGCGAACAGCTTTTCAATTATCCCTTTGTTTTCATGACCGGCCACGGCAACGTTATCTTCAGCGATCAGGAAGCGAGTAACCTGCGCAAATATCTTACCGGCGGTGGCTTTCTGCATATTGACGATAATTACGGCTTGGATCAGTTCATCCGCCCACAGATGAAGAAGGTATTCCCCGAACTTGATTTTGTGGAGCTACCGGTGAACTATGCGATCTATCACCAAAAATATGACTTCCCCGCTGGGCTACCTAAAATACATGAGCATGATGGTAAGCGGGCGCAGGGCTTTGGATTGATCTACAAGGGGCGGTTGGTTTGTTTTTACACCTACGAGTGCGACTTGGGAAATGGTTGGGAAGATTACGGCACCTACGCCGGTGATACGCAGGAGAGCCGCCTAAAGGCACTTAAAATGGGCGCTAATCTTGTCCAGTACATCTTTACAAAATAGTATTTGCTATATTCGTTATCAAAGAGCATCGGGATGTATAAAATAAAGGTAAATCAGCACGATTTTAAATTGCAACGTAACGCCGACCAACTGCAGTTGAACGGACATGATATTGCAGCCGATGTAAGGCAACTTAACAATAATCTTTACCATATCATTAAAAACAGAGGCTCTTATAACGCCGAGGTGGTGAGTTTCGACTCTCAAACCAAAACTGCAGAAATAAAGGTTAACAACAACCTTTACACCGTTGGTGCCAAAGACGAGTTTGATCAACTGCTCGACCAAATGGGCCTGAGCAACCTGATGGCTGCCAAAGTAAGCGACATAAAAGCCCCGATGCCCGGCCTGGTTTTAAAAGTATTGGTTGAAGAAGGTGCCGAAGTAAAAAAAGGTGAAAGCTTGTTTATCCTTGAGGCAATGAAGATGGAGAACATCATCAAATCTCCGGCAGATGTTACTATTCAAACGATAAAAATGCAGCCTGGTGATAAAGTTGAAAAAGGACAGGTGCTGATGCTGTTTTGATCTGCTTACTTCACCAGCTTTACCAGTCGCTCGCCTTCCAATACAGGTATGGCAGTAGTTAGATCAATCTGCAGGCAAAATTCAATATCTTTTTCAATGCCCAGTTTTTTTAGGCGCTCGCCGTGTGAAGTTTTGCTGAGGTATTGGCCTATATCATTTTTGCCTAATTGGTAAAGATCATTTGCAGCAATAGCCGGGTCATCAAGTTTAAATCCTTCTGATTTTAATTGTTCAACCACTGCACCTGCAAAAAGCGAATCTTCCAGGTTAAAATTATTTTTCCATCCGGAGCATACCAGTAATATGTTCTGCTGCTGAGTTTTAAGCCAATTGCAAAGTGCTCTTAGGTTAAAGAATGATCCTATAACAACTTTTTTTGCGCTGCGCGATAAATGCAGGGCATGCGTGCCGTTTGTAGTAGTTAGTACAATGGTTTTACCGGCAACTTTATCCTTAGTGTAAGAAAAAGGTGAGTTGCCAAAATCAAAACCATCAACCACCTCGCCGTTCCGTTCTGCAGCTAAAAGGTAATCAACTCCTTTTTCGCGGTAGGCGGCACATTCTTCAACCTCCGCAACCGGAATGATGGCTTCGGCACCGTTCTCTATCCCATAAGAAATAGATGAGGTAGCACGGAAAATATCTATCACTACAACTATGTAATCCGGCACATTATATAAAGGAATAAGCGCGGGAGTAAGGCAAACGTCGAGGGATTTACTCATTGGGTCTTTGAGTCATTAGGTCATTGAAAAAGCATTGGGTCACCCAGTCAAAATAATGACTCAATGACCCAACGATATAATGACGGCGCTACCCGCCTATTTATAAAACGGCGGTTTTACCACCTTGGCTTTCACTTTATTATCGCGTATGCTGATGAATATCTCGGTGCCTTCTTTAGCAAAGGATGCATCTACATAACCCAGGCCAATAGCTTTCTGTAATGATGGCGATTGAGTGCCAGACGTTACTTTGCCAATGTTATTGCCATCGGCATCAACAATAGCGTAGTCATGGCGGGGAATACCACGATCAATCATTTCAAAGCCTACCAGTTTACGGCTCACACCTGCTTGTTTTTGTTGTTGCAATTTTTCTGAGTTAGTAAATTCTTTATTGAATTTGGTTACCCAGCCTAAGCCTGCTTCCAACGGAGAAGTAGTATCATCAATATCGTTACCGTAAAGGCAGAAACCCATTTCTAAACGCAGCGTGTCGCGCGCGGCCAGTCCTATAGGTTTAATCCTAAAAGGTTCGCCTGCCTTAAAAACTTCTTTCCAGATATGGTTGGCATGTTCGTTGTCAAAATACAACTCAAAGCCACCTGCGCCGGTATAACCTGTTGCAGAAACTACAACATTATCAATGCCGGCAAACTTGCCTTTGGTAAACGTATAGTACTCCATCGAACCCAGATCGATATCGGTTAGGCTTTGCAGGGCATCTGCTGCTTTCGGACCCTGCACTGCAAGCAGCGAAGTACGGTCTGATATATCTTTCATATCAACACCTTTGGTATTGTATTTAGATATCCAGTTCCAGTCTTTCTCAATATTTGACGCGTTAACTACCAGCATGTAGGTTTTCTCATCAATGCGGTACACCAAAAGGTCATCAACAATACCACCGTTTTCATTAGGCAGGCAAGAGTACTGCACCTTACCGTCGTAAAGCTTGGCAGCATCATTACTGGTTACGCGTTGTATCAGGTCAAGCGCGTTCTCACCCTTCAGGATAAATTCGCCCATGTGGCTCACATCAAAAACGCCTACGCCTTTGCGTACGGTATCATGTTCAACATTTACGCCTGCATATTGCACGGGCATATAATAACCTGCAAACGGTACCATTTTGGCACCCAATTGTGTGTGTACGGGTGTTAGCGCTGTATTTTTCATTAACAAAAATTAACTGCGCCAAAAATAGGAAAAATAGCAGCAGCGGCGGGCTATTTCAAAACAGATTCGTAAAATTCAATAAGTTTAGGTGTTATCAAATTTACATTGTGTTGTTCTTCCATCAGTTTACGCGCGTTTTCGCCAATACGGCGGCAGTTGTGCTCATCTAACAGGCATTTCTTTAGCGCTTCATGAAATTCATCAGTGTTATTAGCGATAATAATATTAGTTCCATGTTCGATGTTTATTCCCTCGGCACCCAATGATGTGGAGATGATGCATTTCTGCATGGCCATACCCTCAATAATTTTAACTCGCATACCACCACCGGATAGTAGCGGGACTATCATAATAGCCTTGCTGTTTACAAACTCAAGCGCGTCATCTACCTCGCCGTGTATAAATACTTTGCCTAACACTTCGTAGTCATCATAATCCTCCGGGATGTTATGGCCGGCTACGTAGAGTTTGCACTTCAGGTCACCATCTGTTATCTCCTTGTGAAAATTGTCCATAAACCACTCAACACCTTCGCGGTTGGGCAGCCAGTCTAACGAACCCAGGAAGAAAACACTCGAAAAATCTGTTTTGTTAAAGTCGGGCTGGTAAAGCGACAGATCAACACCAATGGGCAATACAGTAATTGGCGTACGTGCACCAAATGAGATTAAAGATTGTTTGTCCTGCCCGGTAAAGGCAACTATGCCATCAAAAGAGTTAAGCAGGCTCAGTTCGTAGTTTTTTATTCTTTTAGCCAGCAGGTGCAGATACCATTTTTTAAACGGGTCACTCTTTTGCTGGGCCAATTTCTCCCAAACCTGGTGCTCGATATTATGCGCCCGGAATATGACCTTTGCCTTGGAATTTTTGCGGATAGCGCTTAGATAGGGGGCAACAAAAATTCCTTCTAATTGAATAATGTCGTACTGGTGATCTACCAGGTTTTTGATCAGCAGCCGTTCAAAACCTGCGTTGTAATACTTTTCAATATTATATGAGTTTTTGGTGAACAGGTTGCTCACCGCCTCAACCATAGTTACGCGGGTATCAATATCATACTCGGTGTAAGTGATCTGATCCAGGAGTATGTCGCGCTCGTATTGGGTTGAATGTTTTTTTACGTTGAGTGATAACAAAGTAACCTTGTGGCCAAGGCCCACCAGCCCTTTTATGGTATTGCCTACTACAATAGGGTATCCACCGTTTTGCGGAAACGGTGCGCGATGGGTTAAAATAAGTATCCTCAAAATATAAAAGGTCAGCTGGTATGCTGTAAAGTTATTAAACCTTAAGCCTAATGCCAATATTACTATTCAAAAATGAGCAATTGCGGATTGGTTACCTTAAAACTTTTCCGATGATATGGCGTGTGCCCCATTTCTAAAACCATTTTGCGGTGACTGATGGTTGGGTAGCCTTTGTTGGAGTGCCAATTATACTCGGGATGTTCTGCCGCAATCTGCTTCATGTAATCATCTCGGTAGGTTTTGGCTAAAATAGAAGCTGCGGCTATGCTGAAATATTTAGCATCGCCTTCTACAATACATTGGTGGGGAAGGTCGGCATATTTGTTGAACCGGTTGCCATCGATGATCAGAAACTCAGGTTTGAGATGTAGTTTGTCAACGGCGCGGTGCATAGCCAGGAATGATGCATTAAGGATATTGATCTGGTCTATCTCGTGGTTATCGCACCAGGCAACGGCATGGGCAATAGCTTTTTCTTCAATCTCTAAACGAAGCTGATAGCGTACTTCCTCTGTAAGTTGTTTGGAGTCGTTAAGCAGGTGGTGGTCAAAGTTGTGAGGCAGGATAACAGCCGCCGCAAACACCGGCCCTGCAAGGCAACCCCTGCCGGCTTCGTCACAGCCGGCCTCTAACAATTCGTACTGGTATCTGGCTAATAACGTTCTGCGCTCCTGCACAATCTTCACCTTCGTCTGCTGTACCTTTTTCATGTATTATACAAATATCAAAAACCATTAGCTGGCCTGCAAGTATGGGTTAAAAAATAAAAGAGTTTAAACCAATAGGCTGCGCCGGTGTTAATTAAACGATGAAAAAGCTTGCCTTGTTGTTATTGATGATTTGCAGCGTACAGGTATTTGCGCAAAAGCGTAATGCGCTGCCACATGGGATGGTGTTTGGTACAAAACCAAAAGATATAGCGCCTGTGCCGGCCAACAAGTTGGAGACCCTGATGGGTGGTAAAATAAGACAAACAACAGCCATTGAAGGCAAGATAATTAAAGTGACCAAAGAGAAGGGCGGCTGGTTTAACATGGACGCGGGCAACGGCCGCATCATTGAGGCGCACTTTGCAAATTATGACGTTACGCTGCCTAAAGCAATTGCTGGCCGCACAGTTATTATTGAAGGTGTAGCCCAACGCCAGCTAATAGCAGACGACTCGCAGCATCTTGCCGGCGATACCGCAGTAGGTAAAAAGCAACACGAGGTAAAGGTAAATCCTAAAGAAAGGTTAACTTTTGAGGTGCAGGGTTTGATGGTAGATAAATAAGCAGCGCTTAAATTACCCTTATCCCGTGCCTTGTTAGCAGGTTCTCTAATCCTGTAATGGCAAAAACCGCTTTTTTCAGGGTGTTCAGCTCCGGGTCGATAATAAAATTGTAAGCAGTTGAAAAGTTTACAGACGACAGATCAGTTTTGCTGAAAACGGCATTCTCCAGATCGCAACCGCTGAAAACAGAACCTGTTAATATAGCGTCGGTGAAACTTACTTCTTTAACAGATGACTTTTTGAACGAGGTTTTAATCATCTTCTTTCCGGCAAATGAGGCATAATCCAGCGTGCAATTCTCAAAGCCAACGCTAAATAAAAAGTCATCGCATTTGCTGAAATTAACCCCCATTAGCTTACACCCTTTAAATGATACATCATTTAGAGTTGCACCTTCCAGCTTGACCATTGATAGATTGCAATCTTCAAACCGGCAATCCAGAAAACGACAACGCATCAAATTTGCCTCACTCAGGTCGCAATTTTTAAACGTGCAACTTTGAAACTCAATGCGGTTATAACTATTACCTGCAAGGTTAAGCTTTTCAAATATCTCGTCTTCGTAAACCAGTTTATTAATCATATTCAGATTTTAAGAGATATCGAGGGCGGCTTTGATCTCCACTATAACGTCTTCGATCACAGCTGGCAGCTTTATTATCCGCTCATGGCCTGCTCCGCTAAAATTTTTGGTGCGGATAGACGGATGGGCACTTAGAAAATTTTGCAGATAGGTGTTCGGCAACATCATGTCAGCATCGTCATAAGCCAGCCAATGGTTTAGCGATGCATCGAACCGGTAAAGATCGGGCATGTTATAGTACGAAGGATAAATGCCGTACTGTTTTTTAAAATCATCAAGAAAAGCTTGTTGGTCAGCTGTAGGTACGCCAACCGCAGTCATGTTTTTGATAAAGTTCTCCTGTAACAAAATAAATGGCGCAATGCTTACCAATAATTTTGGTTGTATGGCAAGTTCGTGCAACCCAACAACATTAGCCATAGCACCAAACGAATGACCGATTACCACATCCGGGGTGCCAGTCTCTAAGATAACAGACTTAACCGCTCCAACAAAAAGCAGCAAATTAGATAAGTCGCCGTCAGAGCTACCATTTGCCGGCGCGTCAAAAGCTATTATTTCCGTGTTTGGCAATTCAAGCAATGCATTTATGAGTTCAGTAAAGTCGGCTGCTTTTGATCCCCAGCCATGGCTTAGTAGTATTTTGTTTTTACCGCTGCCCCATTTAAACCCTTTAATATTTAGCGTTATGTTGGTAAAGTAAGGGTCATCAACAGTTACAACAAATTTTTGAGCCTTATCAAGAAGTTGCTGCTGATGTAATCTTAGCGGTATCTTGGGCGGGTAGCATATAAATTGCCAAAGCAACGGAGTCAGATCTTCGAGTTCCGGATCGTCTATATTAGCCTTGAGGTCTGCTACAATCTGCTTAAATCTTTTCATGGCGGGTAAAGCTAAATAAATCCCACCTAAAAGTAACGAGTAAGCGTAGCGCCTTTTAGCCATGCAGACCAGTAAATTATTGGCAGATAATTGTAGATGGTTAATCTTATATTTATATTTTAGCGTTTCCGGTACCTAAAAATTTTATCCCGATCCCCGTTCCCTGTAAATCGAAGTAAGCCATAATTATTTCCCCGATCACATCAGATGCAAAATTTTGACATTCTCTTTTATCAGTCGCATAACCCTATGTGGGTTTTTGATATCATAACCCTGGAGATACTGGAGGTGAATTATGCGGCGGTAGCAGCTTACGGTTACAGCAAGCAGGAGTTTCTGTCGAAAACCATATCAGACCTTCGCCCGGCAGAGGATGTTGAAAAGGTTAAGCTTCTGGTTGCTGAAATTCGGACTTGCAAAACTTACCTGCGGGAATTTAGGCACAAAAATAAGGCGGGCCATGTTTTTCACGTGGAGGTGATGTCATACCCAATAGATTTTGAAGGCAGAGAGGCGCGGTTGGTGGTCACTCAAAACATACAGGATAAAAAGGAGATAGCAGGCCGACTGGAAATTACTCAAAGCAAACTTAACCGCATGCTTGAGACCACCAGCATTGGTTTTTTTCAGGTAGATAAACAGTCTGTAATTACTTATTGGAACAATGCTGCGGAGCAAATGATAGGGTACGACCGTAAGTATCTGCTTGGAAAAAATTTGTGGGAGGTATTTCCTGAGGCAATTGACACCAACTTTTATATTAAATACCAGGAGGCTGTTGCAAACAGAGAGAATACGGAGTTTGAATCGTATTTTTGGCCACTCCAAAAATGGTTTGCTATCATCATTTATTTAATGGAGGATGAACTGGTAATCCATTTTAGAGATATTACCGAGACCAAAATATATGAGGAGCAGTTGCTCGATAAGATAGAACAGCTAAAGGAGATATCTTACCTTAATTCGCACTACATACGCAAGCCGGTTGCCAGCTTGCTTGGTCTAAGCAGCCTTATCAATCAAAACCTGGTGAAAGGTAAAGAGTATAAAACAGTTGCTGCCCAAATATTAGAATGCAGCCAGGAACTGGATGCCGTTATCAAGCGCATTAATAATAAGGTTAACGATGAGATATCTACAAGTATCCGCGATGAGATACAAAATTTCTCGTTGGATAAGCTTTTAGAGGAAATAGTTATTGAGGCATCTACATTTCATCCAAGCCACCAGGTACTACTTAAAAATAACACCGAGGTACTGCTTTACGGCAACAAAAACAGTATAAATACAGCACTGCACAGGCTTATTGACAATGCTGTAAAATTTTCTCCTGATGTAAACGTAGTTGAAGTTTACCTGGATGTTGTACAGCATAATGCCATTTTATCTGTAAGAGATTTTGGCATTGGCATGGATAAGCAGTTTCTCAACCGCATCTTCATCAGCTTTAACGATAAAAAGGTGGCCGGCGAATTGGGAAGCGGGCTATCTAAAGTTTTAAACGTTGCCCATAAGCATAACGGCGATGTGTGGGTTGAAAGCCAGCCGGGTGTTGGGTCTACTTTCAACATGCGCTTACCAATGTCAAACATCGCTGTTTTTAAACAAGCAGGCACTACAGATTTTACATATTACGAAGCGCCGGGCTTAGAGATAAGTGATCTGCACGATGGGCAAATAGTGGTAGCTAACTGGCAGGGTTTCCACACCACGCATACTGCTAAGACAGGTTGCTTGCGGATACTTTCAAAATTAACTGAGAATAAGTCAAAATTGATACTTAATGATAGCTCTGGCGTTGCCGGCACCTGGAACGATGCGGTAGAGTGGGTGTCAACTACCTTTTTCCCGATGCTGCGGGATAGTGGCGTAACGCATGTTGCCTGGGTGTACTCCATAAGTACTTTCAGTCGCCTCTCAACGGATTCTACTATGGCAAACTTGCAAGATATTGACATCAATATACGAACATTTGAGCGCACCGAAGATGCGGAGAAATGGCTTGCAGAGATATCCGTTGCAACGAAAATATCAGGTTAAATTTTGTATTATTGGGTTTACCAATTAATAGCCGCTTACCTTCGACTTATCCTTACCACTTATGAAAAAGTTACTGATCACGCTGTTATTTGTCGCGGTTTGCATTAGCGCCGGTGCGCAAAAATTTATCAGTACAAAAGGAAAAAATATCATTGGGCCTGATGGCAAGCCATTTTTGATCCGCGGAACCAACCTGGGTAACTGGCTGGTGCCGGAGGGTTACATGTTTAAGTTTAAAAAGGTAAATTCTCAAAGACTGATCAATGAAGCTTTGACGGAATTGGTTGGTCCCGAAGAAATGAAACTTTTTTGGAAGGCCTTCCAGGATAATTACATCACCGAAGCCGATATCCAGTTTCTGAAAGCTTCCGGCATCAACTCAATACGCATCCCCTTCAACTATAAGCTGTTTACCTACGAAGATTATATGGGCCAGAACAACCCAAACCGGGGTTTTGAGCTGTTAGACCGCGTTGTAGGCTGGTGCAAAAACGCTAACCTTTATGTGATACTGGATATGCACTGTGCACCTGGCGGCCAAACAGGCGACAATATCGACGATGGAAACGGTTATCCCTTCTTGTTTACCAGCCCCGCAAGCAGAAAGTTGACTGCGGATATATGGCGAAAAATAGCGAATCATTACAAGAACGAAACCACCATTATGGGTTACGACTTGCTAAATGAGCCTATCGCACACTACTTTGATGTGGCGAAGATAAACCCGCATCTGGAGCCAACTTATAAGCAGATAACAGCAGCAGTACGTTCTGTAGATAAGAACCACATTGTTTTTATTGGTGGTGCACAATGGGACAGCAATTTTAAAGTGTTCGGGCGTCCATTCGATAGCAAAAGCGTTTACACCTTCCACAAATACTGGACGGATGTGAAACAGGACGTTATTCAAGAATATATCGACTATAGGGATAAGTATAATGTGCCTATTTACGTTGGCGAAACCGGCGAAAACACTGATCAATGGGTTCATGATTTCAGGTTACTTTGCGAAAAGAACAACATTGGCTGGCATTACTGGCCATACAAAAAGGCCGATAATGAGAAAGGCTTTATGAGCTTTAAGGCACCCGAGGGTTACGACGAGATAATAGAATATACTGAGAAGCCACGCGGCAGTTTTGAGGAGATCCGCAAAGCTGCACCTGCAGACAGGGAAAAGATCAGGAAAGTGCTTTGGGCATTCTTAGAAAGCAGCAAGTTTACTAACTGCATCCCCCAGAAAGGTTACATACAAGCGCTGGGCTTAAAAGTGCCGGCCAAATAAAAAAGGAAGGGCCTCAATTTGAGGCCCTTCCTTTTTTATTTCTTCTGATTGTTTTGTAATGCTCTTACTTCTTTTATCAACTTTATTTTGGCTATGATGAACAACGCGCCTAACATCAGGAAGCTTGTCAACCAGATCCACCTGCTGTTTTGAAGCGAAGTGTAGGCACCCGCCGCGCAAACAAATATCACAATGTTGTAAAAGATGTTTAAGAATAACTTGGAGCGCATATTAGTACACGTTAAGTTCTGGGTCTATCTCTGCTTTCCAGGCTAAAATGCCGCCTTGCAGGTTGTAAAGGTTGGTGTAACCCTGTTGCTCTAATTGCATGATAGCTGCAGCGCTGCGTTTACCGCTACGGCACATTACCACAACCGGTTTATCATGCGATATTTTGTCGGTCTCAATTAAAATGCCGCCAAGGGGTATCAGTTGGCCACCAATATTTGAGGTTTCGTACTCAAAATCTTCGCGTACGTCAATCAGTTGAAAATCTTCACCCTTATCTAATTTCTCCTTTAGTTCTTGTGCGGTTATCTCTTTCATTTTAAATAGAATTATGGCTTCAAAGGTAGGATTTTCTGTACCAAATAATTATAAGCGTTTTGTAACAATCACTACCTAAGCGCGTTTTAATGTAAACGCATTATTTTACCCTTATAGTTTAATGAAAAAAATAACCAGGTTTTTTTGGTTCTGTTCAGGTGCACACGTGGACACGCTGAGGAAATACCCTATAGAACATAATAAGTATGTTGGCATTGGTGCTACCATATTCTTCACGGCAGTTTTTGCTGCGCTATCCGGCGGGTACGCTATGTACTTTGTTTTTAGTGGAAGTGCCTTCGCCGTAGGCTTTGCCATATTGTTCGGGGTGCTTTGGGGCACTGCCATCTTTAATATGGACCGATACATCGTATCAAGCATCAATAAAGAGGGTAGTACCAATCAACAAATTTTACAGGCTACCCCGCGTATACTTTTAGCGATCATGATAGGTTTGGTGATCTCTCGCCCCTTAGAGCTAAAGATATTTGACAAAGAAATCCGCGAAAAGCTGAAAACAGCCTATTTGAAAGGACAACATACAAAAATTGATAGCCTGCAACGTACTTACAACCAAAAATATGCCCAGGAGCTTGGTAAAGAGAAAGATCTTAAAAAGGAGAAAGATTCTCTGGAGCGCGACATCAACCGCTCACGTTACGAACTTAACCAGGAGGTGTTTGGTGACAAAACCAATCAAACCTCAGGCATAATGGGGTATGGCACTTATGCCAAGCGAAAGGAAGAGGTACTTAAAGAAAAGCAGGACCGCTTGAAATCTGTTACTGACAACCTGGGCCAAAACGAGGATTACCTGAGTAGGCGCAAGGATTTTGAGGGTGTTACGTCAACGCGATTGTTTACCGATAAACAGTTGGATAGCCTGGCAAACGTGGCCGGCTTTGCAGACCGTAACTGGGCGTTGGGACAATTGTCTTATAATGTTGACGGCTCTCGCGATCTGGATACTTATATGGCGATGTCTTTCATCGGCTACCTTTTCATCTTGTTCGAGTGTTTGCCCGTGTTTGTAAAGTTGATGTCGCCCAAAGGGCCTTATGATACGGCTATAGCTAAGATCGCTGAAGCAAATATCCACGCCGCTGAACGTGATAAGGAACGTGATATTAATGTTACTGATAAAACTTACGACCACAACCTGGACGTAGATATTGGCCGGCGAAAGCAGATCATTAGCAACCAATCGGAATTTGACCTAAGCAGGCATAGCTACGATTGATAGATTAATAATTGTTATATTTGATTATGCAGTTAACGCCTGGCGATATAAATACCGTTAAAAAGTATTTTGCTGATAAACCTGTTGTAAAGGCTTATCTGTTCGGGTCGTATTCCCGTAATGAGGCGGATGAAAATAGCGACATAGATATATTAGTCGATCTGGATTATTCGCATCACATAGGATTGGGCTTCTTTCAAATGCAGGAAGATTTGAAGTCTATTCTTAAGAAAAATATCGATCTCGTATCATCTAATGGCGTATCATCCCATATCATGCCTTTTATCGATAAAGAAAAGCAACTCATCTATGAGAGGTAAAATTGGAGATCGTCAAAGATTATTGCATATTATTGATGCTATCACCGAAATAGATAGTTATACCGCAAATATCGATCTGCAATTATTCCTTCAAAATTCAATGATGCGTTTCGCTTGTATAAAACAGATAGAGATAATTGGTGAGGCCGCAAACTATATTTCAGCTGAAACAAAGGCTCTTTTTTCAGATATAGAGTGGCGACAGATAACTGGTATGCGCCACATTCTTGTACATGAGTATTTCGGGGTTGATTTTCATTTAATATGGCAAGTGATCATACAAGACCTGCCCGAGCTTAAGCAGAAAATAAATGATGTTTTAAATAGCCTTTCGTAATAATAATGATATGAAAAGTTAGCTGATAATATGCTAACTTCATCGCCTTATTACCGACCTCACATGAAGAAAATAATTACCCTAACGGCGGCGGCGTTGTGCAGTTTTGGCGCGTTTGCACAATCAGGCAATACCAAGCCTATCTTTTACAGCATGTCGTTCCCCAATGCCATCCACCACGAGGCAGAAGTTACCATGACCATTCCTGATGCACCTGCTGGCAAGCTCAAAGTAAGAATGAGCCGCTCATCACCGGGCCGTTACGCAACGCATGAATTTGGTAAGAATATCTATAACGTTAAAGCTACTGATGTTAGCGGCAAGCCGTTAATCATTACACAGATAGAGGGTGATGTTTATGAGATTGCAGAACACCCAGATGCAGTGAAGGTAAGCTATACCTTATTTGGTAACCACGCTGATGGAACGTATGTGGGTATTGATGCCAGTCATGCTCACCTTAATATGCCTGCCGCATTTATGTGGGTATTGGGGATGGACAAGCGCCCTGTTAAATTTGAATTTAACGACCTGGATAAATATGGCTGGAAGGTTGCTACGCAGTTAAAACACGAAGGTGACAATGTATATAGCGCCCCTGATCTGCAATACATGATGGATAGCCCTACAGAACTGGCCAACGTAAAAGTGAGTACATGGGACGTGGTTAACACCAACGGCAAAAAGCAGAAAATGGCTGTTGCGGTTCACTCTGATGATGACCAGGCAACCGTTGATAATTTTACCAAGATGGTACAAAAGGTGGTACTCGAAGAAAAGGCCGTTTTTGGCGAGCAGCCCGATTATGATTACGGCAGCTATACCTTTTTGGATGATGTGCATCCAAATAACTTTGGCGATGGTATGGAGCACCGTAACTCAACATGCATTGTTGACAGGGCTCCAAAAATTGCCGGTAACGAAGGTGATCTGTTAGGCACTTTCTCACACGAGTTTTTCCATAGCTGGAATGTTGAGCGTATTCGCCCAAAATCATTAGAGCCATTTAATTTTGAGCATGCCAACATGAGCAGCGAGCTTTGGTTTGCCGAAGGCTTTACGCAATACTACGGCGAAATGTTATTGGTAAGGGCGGGTTTCAACTCTGTAGACGACTATACTTTTACCATGGCTGGGCTCATCAATTCAGTATTGGCTAATCCGGCTCCTGCTAAATATCCGCCAACGCAAATGAGCCGCGATGCGGTGTTTGTTGATGCGGGCGTGGCTGTTGATGCTACCAATTACACTAATATGTTCACCAGCTATTACGTGTATGGCGGTGCAACTGCCCTTGCACTCGATCTGCGTTTGCGCAGCGAGTTTAAGCTCACACTTGATGATTACATGCGCCAGGTTTGGTTAGCTTACGGCAAAACCGGCAAGCCGTACACTATTCCTGATCTGCAGAATACCTTAGCCAAACTAACTAATGCCAAGTTTGCCAAATCATTTTTTGACGATTACATATACGGCGTTAAAAAGAATGATTACACAGAACTGTTAGCTAAAGCGGGCTTTATAATGCAAAAGGCTATGCCGGACAAAGGCTGGATGGGCCGCGTATCTGCAAGGCCGGCAAATGGTGGTTTGTTAATTATTGGCTCAACGGCATCTAACTCTCCGTTATACAAAGCCGGGTTAGATGGCGACGATGTTATCATGAAGATAGATGGCAAAGAGGCTAAAGAAACATCGGCACTGGCAGATGCGGTTAAGGATAAAAAGCCGGGAGATAAAGTAGTGATCAATTACCATAACCGCCTTGGCGACCATGAAGCTAACGTTGTTTTAGAAGAAAGCCCTGCCTACCAAGTAATAACATTTGAAAAAGCAGGTAAAGAACTTAGCCAGCAGCAGAAAGATTTTCGTGCGGCATGGCTATCATCAAAAGTGAAATAAATGAAGAGTAAACTATTTATAGCTGCGGCAGCTTTGCTTGTAGCCCCCGTTGCCGGCTTTTGCCAGGACGTTAATAAGATGATCGTACAAACCGATGTTGAGCGTGTTATAAAAACGCTTAGCGCCGATGACATGCAGGGCCGCGGTACATTTACGCCGGGTATTGAAAAGGCTGCCAATTTTGTTGAGGGTGAATTTAAAGCTGCAGGTTTAAAGCCTATGGAAGGTAACCAGGGCTATAGGCAAACTTTTTATCAAACACGCATTAAGCCGGTAAATCCAAAAGTGATATTTGATGGTGTAGCTATCCCTGATGAAAAGGTAGCGGTGAACACCAACATGGCATTTAACTGGAAAAGTGATACCACTGTAAAGGTTACTAAACTTACTGATGAAGCTAACTTTAGGAAGCAGCTGGGTACTGCAATGCGTAGCGGCAAAAAGCTTTTGATCATATTTGACGCATCACTGGCAGATGTTTTTAAAAGGGTGCGAGACAGGGCTGTTAAAGGCATGATAAGTGATGGTACGTCATCACAGCAGATAGTTTACGTTTTAGGCGCGAGCGAGCCCAAATCTTTTGACGCAAGCTGTGAGGTAAGTAAAGAAAACTTATCTCTGAGCAATATCGTGGGTGTAATACCGGGCAAAACCAAACCTAACGAATATGTGGTCTTTGGCGGACATTATGATCACCTGGGTATAATCAAACCTATGCAAGGGGATAGCATTGCCAATGGCGCCGATGATGATGCATCTGGCACAACAGCGGTAATTGAACTGGCGAAGTACTATAAGAAGCTTAATAACAATCAACGTACGCTCATCTTTGTGACATTTACAGCAGAGGAGATCGGTGGTTTTGGATCAAGGTATTTTGCCACCAAGGTTAATCCGGATCAGGTGATTGCTTTGTTCAATATCGAAATGATAGGCAAAGCATCTAAATTTGGTGAGAATTCTGCTTTTATTACCGGTTTTGAGAGGTCTGATTTTGGCCCTATCCTGCAGCGTAACCTTGAGGGTACGGCATTTAAATTCTATCCCGATCCATATCCTGAACAAAACCTGTTCTATCGCAGCGATAATGCTTCACTTGCAGCAGTAGGTGTGCCTGCGCATACCATCTCAACAGATCAGATCCCAACGGATAAGTTGTATCATACTGTGAAAGATGAATTTGGTTCACTTGATGTGACTAACATCACGGCAACTATACGTGCAATTGCGTTAAGCTCGCGCAGTATCGTATCGGGTAAAGATACACCAACGCGTATCCCTAAACTTGAAAATTGATCATCAGCAAACATACTGTTACCGAAGCCCAAACAAACGTTTGGGCTTCGGCGTTTATCAGCAAATAAAAACGATAAACTATGCAATGGTTTGGCAGGCGCGAAAGCAGTAACACCGAAGATGGCAGCGCAAGCGGCGGCAGGGGCTTTGCCCTTGGCGGTGGTGTAATAGGCATTATTGCCGCAGCAATATATTACTTTACAGGTATTGATCCATCGGCTGTGCTTAACGGCGTAAATCAGCAAGGTGGCCAGCAGGGTAACAACAAAGAAGTTGTTGCCGATACTAAAGAGAAAAAATTTGCCAAGGTGGTATTTGCAGATACAGAAGACGTTTGGAACAAACTTTTTCAGCAGAATGGCCGTATCTACCAGGAGCCCGTATTGCATTTTTACCAGGAAGCGGTGAGCACCGCATGTGGTACTGCCGGTGCCGAAGTCGGTCCGTTCTATTGCCCGGGCGACCAGAAGATTTACCTCGATCTTTCGTTTTTCAAAGAACTGTCAGATAAGTTTGGTGCTGCGGGTGATTTTGCCCAGGCTTACGTAATAGCGCATGAGGTTGGTCATCATGTGCAGTATCTGTTAGGTGTATCGCAAAAAATGGATGAGGCAAGGCAGCGCTTAAGTAAAGAAGAATACAACAAACTTTCTGTAAAGCTTGAGCTACAGGCCGATTTTTACGCAGGTGTATGGGCATATTATGAGAAGAACGTAAAGAACGTGCTTGACCCAGGCGACATTGAAGAAGCCCTTAATGCCGCACACCAGATCGGCGACGACCGATTACAAAAGGAATTTCAGGGCGAGGTGCATCCGGATAGCTTTACCCATGGTACCAGTGCCCAGCGGATGTATTGGTTTAAAAAAGGCTTTGAAACCGGCGACCCTAAACAAGGAAATACTTTTGCCGCTGCCGATCTGGAGTAACGTTTAAAGGTTTGAAATTAAGCGCAAGGTTTTACCTTTGCTTACATGGACATAATCAACTGGAACGATTTTGAAAAGGTAGAGCTACGCGTAGGGACAATAGTGGAAGTTGCAGACTTCCCCGAAGCACGCAAGCCCGCTTACAAAGTAAAAGTTGATTTCGGCGAGTTGGGCACTAAGCAAAGCAGCGCACAGATAACCAAACACTATACTAAGGATGAGTTGGTAGGTCGGCAGATACTTGGCGTGGTCAACTTTCCTAAAAAACAGATCGCCAACTTTATGTCGGAGTTTTTGGTGACCGGCCTTGCTGATGAAAATGGCGATATTGTGCTGGCTGCGGTAGATAAACCTGTACCCAATGGCAGCAAACTTATCTGATACAGCATTAGCCAACTGGTTGATAGGTCCGCAATTGGTAGGTGCTATTTTTATTTTAGCGGCTTTAATTCAAAAGCAATTTCCTCCAAAAAAAATCAATAGCTTGTATGGCTACCGCACACCGCTATCCATGAAGAACCAACAAAACTGGGACGAAGGTAACAGGTACTCAGCCAAGCTAATGTTAAAGCTGGGATTTTTCCTGCTCGTTGTGGGATTGATATTAACACCACTGATCTCATTAATTCCGATGGGTTTAGATGCGCAGATGCTCATCAAAACAGGTTTAATAGTAGCCGGTGCCATGGGCTCGGTTGTGATATTATTAACCTCTACCGAACGACATTTAGAAAAAACAACAGATACAAAAGCGTAATGCGATACTTTAATTTCGGCGACGACGAACAGCCTGCCATATCTCCCGATGAGTTTTTTATGAACGAGGCCCTTAAAGAGGCCCGCCAGGCATTGGCCGAGGATGAGATACCTATCGGCGCAGTGGTGGTATGCAAAGGCAAGATCATTGGCAGGGGCCATAACCTCACAGAGCGATTGAACGACGTATCTGCCCATGCCGAAATGCAGGCCCTAACCGCTGCCGCCAACTACATGGGCGGCAAATACCTGCCCGAGTGTACACTTTATGTAACTCTCGAGCCTTGCGTAATGTGCGCTGGAGCCAGTTATTGGTTCCAGATCGGGCGCATTGTATTTGGTGCCTACGACACCCGCATGGGCTTCGGCCGACTAAACCAAAGCATTACCCACCCCAAAACCCTCATCACCTCCGGCATCCACGAGAATGAATGCTCGCAACTGATCAAAGATTTTTTTAAGGGGAAGAGAGGCAGGTAGAAAGAAGGTCGATTGATTGATTCACCGTTTCGAATTTCTTGCTATCTTCAACCATTTAATCACCCCGCATGAAAAAACTTTTCACCCTTATCCTTTTAGCTTTAGCCACTGCAACCTTAAACGCATCTGCTGTTAAACCCGCCCCGACTTCTTTCATCCAGAAAACAAAACATCCTGAAAAAGCCATGGAGGCATCAGAAGCTAAAGCTATACTGCGCGAGATGCAGCAGCAAAGTACAGATGCGGATAAAATGAATGTACTTTAAGCCGGTGTTAAGGATAAAGGTATCACCATCGATCAATTGCTTACACTGCTTAACCAGTTCAATACGGACGATTCAAAGATTGAGGCTGCAAAGTTTGCTTTTCCTTATACAACTAACTATAAATCGTTCCTGCGTATTTGCGATATTTTTTCGCGTGAGGAGTACAAGGATGCGTTGGAGGATTTCTACAAGAAGAATAAATAGTAAAGAGTGTCTTTTTTCTTTAATCCTTACTCCGGTTTTTGCGAAAATATTCTTATCTCCTTCGGATAATAATTATTTACACGATTAGGTAGTAATTTGGCCCATCCCAGCGCGAGACCTTCATAACTCATCAGGCTCCAGCCTTTGCCGTTTGGGGTAATATCTATGTTGTCGCGGCGCAGGTATTGTATGGCCTGGTCTTTGGTTAAGTCGGTAACCAAAACCGCATCTTTATTAATAACATTACTTAGCGCCAGTTCATGGTCGGGTATCAGATCATTGCCGGCAAGTTTGCCAATACGCACGCCCGATTTTTTGATATACAGGTGCCTGTGCAATGCGTTCAGGCTTTCCTTATGCTCGCGGTTAATGGCCAGCCAGTCATCATTCACCTTAAAAAGGTAAAAATCATCAGCGTTGCAAATATACGTTTTCACAATGTCCAGCTCTTTAGCCGGCAGTTTCTGTTGCGCGTTGCTTTTGTAGTTGCTTTGTCCGCTGTTCTCGCGCTTGCGCAGGCAGGCCGCAAACAAACCTTCGCCTTTTACCTTACCGGGGTAAAAACGGTAACCCCAGGCCTTAGCCCCGGCCGACTGACTTTCAACCACACCCCAATCATCTTGTAAAGGTATCCTTATGCTTTCCATATCAAAAGCACTGCACAGCCAATCCAAAATATCCTCGTTTTCCTGGTGCGAGTAAGAGCAGGTACTATATATAAGGTAACCATCTTCGGCAAGTGCCGGGTAAATATCAGCCAGTATCCGCTCCTGGCGATGGTGGCAAAGTTTAACGTTGGCTTCGCTCCACTCGTTCATGGCATCAGGGTCTTTACGAAACATGCCCGATCCCGAACATGGCGCATCAACCAGCACAACATCAAAAAAATCCTTCAGTGGGGCAAAGTCGCGTGGATCGTTATTGGTGACAATGGTGTTTGATGTTCCCCAGCGGTTAAGGTTATCCATCAATATAGGGACACGCGTTTTGATGATCTCGTTCGCAACCAGCAGATCGGTATTTTGCAGGGCCGAATTAAGCAAGGTGCTTTTGCCACCCGGCGCTGCGCAAAGGTCTAAAACACGCAGCGGGTCGGTATCGCTATCCCTTATACTATATAATATATGGCTGATGAACATTGATGATGCTTCCTGAACATAGTACGCACCTGCATGAAACAATGGGTCGAACGTGAAAGAAGGTCGCTCATTCAGATAAAAACCCTCAGCACACCATGGCACTTGTGTATCTGTTTTTATGTTCGATGCTTTGAAAGGATTAAGCCGGATGGATGTTGGTGAGCTTTCTGATGCGTGTGCATTGATGAAATTCTCTTTATTGAAGCCCGGTTCTGATGTCAGACTATCTAAAAACCTATCCGGAAAAGTGTGATTTGCCATATATATGACCAAAAGTACAGAAAATTCAAAGGGCTTTATGGTCTGTTTATCTCATGCCGAGGAATAAAAAAGCCGCTTTCACGCATTTTTGAGTGGATTTTTGATCAATGGTGAATGTACTTTTATTGTAAATATGGTATAAAGGTACTGTTAAGCAGGCTTGTTACTTATTGTATTTTAACGAGTTATGTTGCAATCGAAATTATTTGAAATTTTCTTTGGAGGCAAGAACTATTTCGGCGTACATTTGTATCCCGTCCAAAACGAAGGACGGTTGTTTTTTGAAGACTAAGGCAAATAAAAAGATTTTAAATAAAGTGATTATTTCACTTGACATATAAACTTAATTTGCTACCTTTGCAGCCCGCAATAACGAGAGGGAAGGCGGTTGTTTTTTGAAGGTAATGGATGTAAAGAGGGTACAAGATAAGCTTTAAAAAAAGTTGAAAATAGTACTTGACACGAATGGTAAAAAGTTCGCATCTTTGCAGCCCGCGAAAGAGGGAAAAGAACCTTGAGTAGGGTTGAAAAACGGAGCAAAAATTATTTTTAAATAATATTTGCGAAAGAGAAAAAAGGTTGTACCTTTGCAGCCGCTTCGGAAACGAAGGAAAACTAAGAAAGGAGAAAGCCACAAGGGTTTTCTAAGAATAAAAGATTGAGATGTTGAGGCCGCAACGGCTGAAGATATAGAAAGCGGATCCGTGAGGTGAAGCGAGAAGTTCTTAAAGGTAATAGAAAAGATAAAGAATGCAGCGTAACAGCGGAAGAACGAACCCAAGGTTTCGGAAGCTGAGATGAAAGTAGATAGGGATAATGTAATAGAATAATATTTTTACAGATTTCTATTGATTGAGTTAATAGGGTCTGGATACAAACAACACATTTTACAATGGAGAGTTTGATCCTGGCTCAGGATGAACGCTAGCGGCAGGCCTAATACATG
>NZ_VOEI01000006.1 GCF_007846095.1 Mucilaginibacter achroorhodeus | reverse complement strand
GCACAGCAGCATTGAAATGATGACACCCGAGCAAGCCCACCTGAAAACCGGTGAGCTGAAACGAAAATGGCAGAACTATTACCGGAAACCACACAGAAAGGAGGCTATCATGAATGATTGAACAAAATGAAGGATCAACATCCATCAGTATTAAATGATAAAGTGTAAATTCACCGCAGTATTAATTCATTAATCTGTAAACTTTTTCCAGGACGGGTCAGCGTTCACGGTGTTCACAAGTGTTCATGGCGTGAACGTGAACACTTGTGCAGGTTTTTGTTAAATTTACATGCATGAAAATTGCCCTTGCCACGCCTCACTTCCCCAAATCAATTGCAGACGGATTAGATAAAGTACAGCAACTTGCTGCCGAAGCTGCTAAGCAGGGCGCTGTTATCGTTTGCTTCCCGGAAACGTTTATCCCCGGCTATCCGTTGATAGAAGCTGACGTACCAAAACCATCGAAAGCGGAACTTAGCGAAGCGCTTAGTAAGGTTTGCGCGATAGCAAAAGCCAATAACATTGCCATTATTATTCCAATGGATTGGTACGAGGGTAATCAGTTTTATAACGTGGCCCAGGTAATATCAGCCGAGGGCGAAGTATTAGGTTACCAAACCAAGAACCAGTTAGATCCATCTGAGGACCAGCAATGGCAGCCAGGTAACCAGCGCCATCTGTTTGAGCTGGGCGGAGTAAAATTCGGAATCACTATCTGCCATGAAGGTTTCCGTTACCCGGAATCGGTGCGCTGGGCGGCACGCGAGGGTGCGCACGTTGTGTTTCACCCTCACTTAAGCGGCAGCGACGTAAAAGGCAAACAAATAATAGAATGGTGCAGCCCGGGCAGTCCGTATTACGAGAAAGCGATGATGATGCGTGCGCTGGAGAACACCATCTATTTTGCCAGCGTTGGTTACGCCATGAAATACCAGGAATCAACTTCCGCCATTATTGCTCCTGATGGAGAATGCCTTGCCTACCAGCCGTACGGCCAAGAAGGTGTAATTGTTACTGAAATCGAACTTGAAAAAGCAACCGGCTTTTTAGGCAAACGGTTTAAGGCTGATTTGTATCAGTAATATAATTACAACCCGCTGATCGATTCAGGTTTTCAACCAGCTCAGGCTGACAATACCGGAGTCATGGAGAGCCCCTCGAACCTTTATTTCTTAAGCTCGCCTTCCAACTTATGATTGCCGGTTATATTATTTACTAAATCCTACCATCTTATGTAATACGTAAGGGTTGTAAACCTTGCCACCTTTAATCACCACTTTTACGTTTCTAACTGCGCTGATATTATTAAGAGGGTTTCCATGAATAATAAGGATGTCGGCGTTTTTGCCCGTGCTGATGGAGCCTGTCTTTTGTTCAAGGCCCATCACTTGGGCCGGTATTAGCGTAGCTGTTTTCAATGCTTGTGCAGGCGTCAGTCCTCCTTCTACATATAGCTCTAACTCACGGGCCACACTAAATCCCGGGAAACCCATATCCGTACCAGCCACAACGGGTACACCGTCATCATATAACTTTTTCACCAGTACTTTCATACTACTCAACATAGGCATTAGCATGGCATGCGTGGCAGAATCTTCTCCGGTATTGGCAAATTGCGTTTGCAGTGGCAAAGGCAGCGTATAAAACGCGGGTTCCATTTTGGTAATGTCACCTTTAACATCGCGCAGGGCAAGGTCATAAACCCCAATAGTTGGGTCAATTACGGTTTTATGGTCTTTAATGAATTTGATGGTGGCCTTACTAACAGAATCATCAAAGTTGATCGAACGATCCTTATTCCGTTTCATCAGGCTGTAAACGTACTGGATGTGGTTTACCATATTCATGCCGGAGTCCACCCCACCTTTAAGCGTCATCCCGTTAGGAATGTGGCCGGTTACGGTGAAGCCCTGCTTATGTGCCTCGTCGCATATCACCTTTAAAATAGCCGGTTTTATCGAGCTGTAAATTTTTATCTGATCAAATCCTTTTGCCTTATAAGTGTCAACGGCTTTTACGGCTTCTTCTTTCGTATCAGCTTGGATAATTCCCAACGCCATAGGGCCTTTGCCATCAATGATACCGGCCATCAGTATCTTAGGACCAATGCCTTTGCCGGCATCAATCGCATTCCTAACAGCATCAATAAAACCCAGTTCGTTTCCGCAGTCGCGCACGGTTGTAACACCCGCGGCCAAATAAGCAGGGCCCCATTCTGTTTGTTCAAAATGGGCGTGCATATCCCACAAGCCCGGCATAATCGTTTTTCCTGTAGCATCTATGACGGTGGCACCTTTAGGGATAGCGGTGCCTTTTCCCATACTGGCGATGACACCGTTTCTGAGGAGCAAAATATCATTGGGTACAGATCTACCATTTTCTACATCAATGATGTTTCCACCTTTTATAGCAACAATACTTGAAGTCGCTTTTTGTGGCGGTGCAGCTTTTGCAAAGGCAGCCATGCCATAACCGGCTGCGCGATTGATAAATTCAGGCAGCAGGCTTTCGTATTCCTGGCGCATCATTTCGGTTTTGTCGCCTTCAGCATCAATGGTGAGAATGCAGATCAGTTTGCCATTGGCATCCGTCCAGACTAATTCATTTCCCCATATCAGTCCGCTTATGAGATACCGGTTAAAGGCTAACTGTTTGCTATTAAAAGACAGGTTATCTGTCCCATCCTTTCTAATCTGCAAAGCACCAAAAGGCAGTGTTGTGATATTAGCCGGCTGCTTTTGCTTATTCCAATATTGCAACAATAATTGCTGCACGGTAGCCGGTGAGTAACCTGCAATAGGGAAAGTGTTAGGCGCGATATTTTTAGTTTGTGATGATCCGTTTACCTGCACCAAAGCAGAATTACCTTTTATGGCAATCGAGTCATTAACTGTTGAAAATCTCGAAGTATTACCTTTGATTCTGAGTTCGATAGGATCTCCAACAGGATTTACTTTAATGGTGGCCTTTAAGGGAACGGGCGAGCCCCTATCAACAAATTTAAAATCAACTACATACTTTTTCTGGTCTCTGTAATTGTAAAACTTGTAGGTTTCCTTGCCTATGTTTTGCTGAAACTTGTGAAGCAAAAATACGCCGCTATCGGCAGGTATTTCCTGCGCATAGGTTTGACAAACGATACAAGACAAAAAGATCAGGAAAAGCAGCTTTCTCATTGCGGGTTGGGTTTAACCAAATATAAGAAAGTGGCCTAAGGTATTGATGCTGCATTTGAGAATATCGGGTAAAAAAAAGAAACGCGAAGTATCGCGTTTCTTTTTCAGATATTTTGTCGAGTGCGATACATCGCGTTGCCCAAATCCCTATAGTTTTTCTCCGTGCTGGCTGATATCCAGGCCAAGTTCTTCTTCTTCTTTTGAAACGCGCAATGGTGATATCATGTTGGTGATCTTAAGCAATACTACCGAACCTACAAAGGCGAATACTGATGTGGCTATCAGCGCCACCAACTGGATCAGGAACAAATGCGTGTGACCAAAAAATAAACCATCGCCGGTTGTGTTATTTGGGTTTACATTCTGACTGGCAAAAACGCCGGTAAGCAGCATGCCAACCATACCACCAACACCGTGGCAAGGGAAAACGTCGAGGGTATCATCTATAGAGGTACGTGTACGCCACTCAACTACCAGGTTACTTACCACTGCCGATATAATGCCGATGGCTAATGAATGTGGTACGCTTACAAAACCTGCCGCCGGTGTAATAGCTACCAAACCTACAACAGCGCCAATACAGGTACCCATGGCAGATGGCTTGCGCCCGCGCAGCATATCAAAGAATATCCAAGTAACGCCTGCTGCCGCAGATGCTGTTGTGCTCGTAGCCAGTGCAGTTACCGCCAAGTGGTTGGCGCCAAAGGCCGAGCCTGCGTTAAAACCAAACCAGCCGAACCATAATAAACCGGTACCTATCATTACATAGGTGATACGCGCGGGCGAGTGGTTTGCCTCGTTACGACGCTTAAGGAACAAAGCCGAAGCCAATGCTGCCCAACCTGCCGACATATGTACGACGGTACCACCTGCAAAATCCAGCACGCCTAATTTGGCTAAAATACCATCCGGGTGCCATGTGGCATGGGCCAATGGTGAGAATATAAAAATAGAAAACAGTATAAGGAATATGATGTAGGAATTGAAACGGATCCGTTCTGCAAACGCACCTGTAATTAGTGCCGGTGTTATAATGGCAAACTTAAGCTGGTACATCGCAAACAGCAACAACGGGATGGTTGGTGCTAACTTCCAACTGGCGTTCCCCAGCATACCCTTCATCATAAAATAAGTGGTTGGATTACCAATAACACCTCCAATACTATCGCCGAAGGCCAAACTAAAACCAAAGATCCCCCACATTACAGTAATGATAACCATACACACAATACTTTGCAGCATGGTTGATATTACGTTCTTTTTGTTAACCATACCACCATAAAAAAACGCTAAACCGGGTGTCATGATCAAAACCAGTGCGGTTGACATTAACATCCAGGCAATATCGCCGGTATTGAAGTTTGGATTTGCTGTTTTATCGAATTCAACAGACGGGAAAATAAACGTTAAAGCTAAAATAACGAGGAGTACACCAAAGGGAAAGTAGCGTTTCATGTTTAAATTGGTTTCGTTTGGTTAAAACGGCCTCAATTTATATATTTTATCAATCTAAACACAAAAAAATTTAAAATATTGAAATTTTAAAGCAGTTTGGTTAATAAATGCGGAAGAATACCAAATATAATTAGCAATAATGCAATTATAGAAGAAAAAACTACTAAATTAGTCGATTTCACAATTTCGTTAGGAACAATCTCAACCCGTTTCAGGAAAAGGTTCAAAGGAATTTTGATATAGTAGAATAAACCTACCACCGTGGTGACCGCACCGGTCGCCATTAAGGCCATTAACCAAGTGTTGTGGGTTTGCTGATAAACGTCATACACTGCAGAAAACACCAAAACCTTACCTGTAAAGCCAGCACTTATAGGGATACCGGTTAACGAGATCATTACCACAACAAAGCCAAGTGATATAACCGGGTATTTAAACCCAAGTCCTTTATAATCGCTGATGTTGGTGATATCCTCGTTGTTTTCAAAGTAATTTGCCATCATTAATGCAGCAATGTTTGCCAGGCCGTATACAAAAAGGTAATAGGTTAATGCGGATAAGCCGGTAGCACTAAAAGTCACCACTGCCATTAACGCAAACCCGGTGTGCCCTATACCAGAGTAGGCCAGCATCCTTTTCACACTATTTTGCCAAAGCGCTGCAAAATTGCCCGCTATCATGGTGATGATGCCTGCGGCAGAAAGAACAATTCTTACATTAACAGCCGCCCAATTACTGGTTGTGTTGAGTACTATTAGCGGCGTAATAAAGTTAACCAGCAAAGCAAAACCTGCAATTTTGGGCAGCGTGGATAAATAGGCTGTAACAGGCGTTGCCGCCCCCTCATAAACATCGGGCACATAAAAGTGCACCGGCACCGCCGATATCTTGAATGCTATGCCCAACAAAATTAAACCGGTAGCAAATGCAGAACTTATACCACTTACATGCAAGAGCCCCTGCTGCATTTGCGAAGAAAAAATATCAAGCGTGCCGGTGAACGAATAGAGCAATGAAATACCATACAACATCACCGCCGATGCTGCCGCACCAAACAGCACGTACTTTAAACCCGCCTCGGTACTTTTGGCATTGCCACTGCGGTAAGCAGCTAATAGGTACGATGCGATAGACACCATCTCTATGGCCAGATAAATGCTCAGCAAGTTAACGGCCATAGTCATCACATGCAAGCCCAGCAACGACCCGGTTACTATGGAATAAAGATCGGAAAGGCCTTTGGTATGTTGCTTTAACTTGTTGTCCCAGGTAAAAAACATCAGCAGTATCAATGCCAGCACATCTATGATAAGCTTAAAACTGATAGCCGGATGGTGCAACATTAGTATACCATTAAAAAGGCGAATGGTAGTATTAGCCGGCAACGTAACCTGCTGATTTAGTACCTGTAATATCACCAGTAACACACCACCGGTAGCTACCAGGCGGCACATTTTAGCAGAGCGCTTGCCGAATAAAAGATCTGTTACCAGCACCACAACAAACAACGCGATAAGGTAAAGCTCGGGCACAAAGTAGTGCAGGCTTTGCAAAACGTTATCCAGTTGTGTAGTGATGTTTGGTAAAAGATCTTTCATTAACTATTGTACAATTACTCCCGAGTTTTTAGGGTATTTAACCTGGTATTTTATGCGCAGCTTTTTTTCGTCCTGCGAGTTTAAATTGATTGCGTAGGACAGCTTGCCCGTTTCTTTATCCAGTTTGCCGCCACTTACTTCCTGCTGATCTACTTCGATACCGGAATTTTGTGAAACCGGTATCTGGTCTTCGATCAGCAGATCAACTGGTTGGCTCTTTCGGTTCTTAATACTTATCAACCAATCACGTGTTTCCTTCCTGTTTGAGCTCAACGCCTGCTTTTCTGTTAGGTCTTTTTGCAAGGTACGGGTTACTATAATATTTTTATCAACGCCTAATGATAAATTAAGGGTATCGTTAGTGGCATTGACATCAATCAGGGATTTACCGATGAACGTTCCTTCAAAGAACAAGTTAGCCTCACCGGATAAGAAATTGTATTTATTCCAATCTGTTAATTGTGCTGTAAGGAAAACATCGGTACTTAATTTGGGAGCGCTGTAATATTGGTAGCTTGCTTTCGTATCTATATCGTTGATAGCAACCGAATACTGTTTACCATCACTTGGGATGCTGTATGGGTTAGCAATATTAAATTCTACATTGGTTTGATTTTCAGTTTGTTGAACCTCAACAGGGTTTGAAGCTGCGCTACTGTTGCCTCTAATCTGAATCGTCATTCCTGCTGCTTTTCCTTGCAGAGATTTCTCTATTCTCTCTGAACTATATGCCGCAACTACCACTTCGTTTAATTGATTTGCAGATGGTTGCAGAGATATGTTCATTACTGCGGATGTTACGGGCCTCTCCTGTTGTTCGTAACCTAAGAAATTATATTGTAGGATTGCGCCGGCATTTGGAATCTGTAGCGAATAATTACCGCCGGCATCTGTAACCGTGCCTATTGATGTACCTTTCACTTTTACGGAAACCCCAGGCAAAACACTTTGGTTATCTGCCACATTACCTTGCACCCTTGTGATAGAGGACTGCTGCCCGGCATAGTACATATTGTAATTAAGAAAATAAGGTTTAAGCTCGGGTTTGCTGCCGCTAATAGTTGGGTTACCTGTTGATAGTGTAAGCTTTATATTTTTCCAATCTTCGCCGCTTTGCTGGGTAACGTTCGCTTTATATGAAATAGAAATAGGGCTATTTACATCTTTAGCTCTGATGTCATAAGTTGGATACCAGCTTGCATTATTTACGAGGTAAGTTAACTTAAAAGCCGATTGTACAGGCGCCTTGGCACTTACTGTAACCAAAATATCGCTGGTGGCGTCGCTATTACCTTTGCTCTTTAATATATCTGCAATTTGCTTATCGTAGCGTTGTAGTTGTTTGTTTAGTTCCGATATCTGATCGTTAATGGCCTGCTCCTTCTTTTTATTTTCGGTAAGCCTTGCTGTTTGGAAATCCAGTGCTTGTTTGAGTTTCAAAACATCCAGGTTTGCGTTTTGGCCGGTGATGGTTTGGTTTTTCACCAGCATATTATATTCTTCCTGGTTAATGTTAAGTGATGCGTTAAGCAGGGTCATCTTATCATGCAGTTTTTTCTGGTCTGCCTGTAATCCTTCTATCTGCTTTTGCTTGTTCTGCAGGTTCAGGTAATTCATCTCATGCTTAACCGCCAATATGGTAAAATTACCAGCACCTTTAACCTGTATGCTTTGTACATCGATGTTTGGCGATATATTTTCAAAAACAAGCGTTGATGTACCTGCCGGGATGGTAGTCAGTGCTGTACGAGTTACCTGTGCCCCGTTTAGAAACAGTGTTACTTTTTGTACTTGAGAAATAATTTTTTGCGAATCGTCTGCTGATGCGATGCCTTTTAAAACGATTAAAAGGCAAGTGATAAGTAATAACTTCTTAATCATGATATTCAGATTTATTACCTATAGGATGCAGTTGATCGATACTTTCCATAAACCGGTACCAAAAAATTATTTCACCTGCAAAAAGCTTACAAATGCCAGCACGGCATCGTTTATTTTACCAAATACCAACGATGGCATAATACCTAACCCTAATGCTAAAAGCGCCAAAGGCAACAAAGCGGCTGTTTCGCGGAAATTGATATCCGTTAAAGCTATTTTCCAGATCTCGCCACCTTTTAATGACACCGTGCCGAAGAACATTCTTTGCAGCGTCCATAACAGGTAGGCGGCACCTAACAGTATTCCCACTGCACCGCACACCGCCATCCATTGCGGTAGCAAGCCGTTAACTGAACTTGATTTGAAAGCTCCCGCCAGCGAGAAGGCCTCTGCCACAAATGCTGAGAAACCCGGCAAACCAAGTGAAGCAAAAAAGGCGATCATCACATAAACCGTATAACGCGGCATCAACGATGCCAATCCACGGAAGTTATAGATATCCCTGTCGTGCACGCGGCCGTAAACCACACCTACCAGGAAGAACAACATCGATGATAAAAACCCGTGACTGATCATTTGCATCATGGCACCGCTTACACCTTCGGTGGTGGCTGAGGCAATACCAAGCAACACAAAGCCCATGTGCGATACGGATGAATAAGCGATCAAACGTTTAAGATCACGCTGCGCCAATGCGTTAAAGGCGCCGTATAATATGGAGATTACCCCTAACAACCCTACCCAAAAAGCCGATGATATAGCTGCATCAGGGAATATACACATGCAGATACGAATTATTCCGTAACCACCTATCTTAAGCAGCACACCGGCTAATATAATAGATACCGGCGTAGGTGCCTCAACGTGCGCATCGGGCAGCCAGGTATGCAGCGGTACAACAGGCACCTTTATGGCAAAAGCCACAAACAACACCACAAAACCAACGGTACGCGCAGGCATGCCCAATATAGTAGCATGACTTAATGTAGAAAACACTGAACCCTCGATATAATTTTTAGGATTCATCATGTGGATGATGTTAAATGTATGATTGCCTGTTGCAGGGTCGGTTACCGAGAAGTACAAGCCAACCATTACTAACAGCATGAATACCGAGCCGAACAGGGTATAGAGAAAAAACTTAATGGCTGCATATTCCCTTCGAGCACCGCCCCACATACCGATGAGGAAGTAAAGCGGCAGTAACATTAGTTCGTAAAAAGTATAGAACAGGAAGAAATCCAGTGCGCAGAACACGCCCATCACCGCCATATCCAACAATAAGAACAATGCAAAAAAACCTTTTAGATTACTATTGATCTCCCAGGATGATATGGCAGCTACGACCATCACCAAAGCAGACATCACCAGTATGGTTACCGACATGCCGTCTATCCCCACAAAATAATCTATCTGCATTTTGCCCATGCTTCCCAAATCAAGATTGATCCAGGGTAGCTTTTGTACGAACTGAAACTGTTCTTCGTGGTTAATGCCTCCAAAACCAGGGCATGTTTTAAAGTTAAGATAGATAACAATGCTAATCACCAGCTGCACCAGCGTTGCCGCCAGGGTAAGGTATTTAAAGCTCGCACGCATGCTCGATGGCAATATCAATACGATGATACCAAACAGTACAGGGATAAATATAAGGAGCGATAAAAGGTTCATCAGGTCCAGATCATTTTAAAGATAAAAACAAAAGCCAGCACCAGTAACATGCTGTATAAATAATATTGCACCTTGCCACCCTGAAAACGGCGTGCAAAGTTACCTATTGCCTGCACAATGCCCGCAATTAAATGCAGTAAGCCGTCAACAATATTCCTGTCAAGCCAGGCTGCGATGGTGGCCAGCGACTTACCGATCCTGGTAAATAAATGCACAAGTCCATCTACTACCTTTTTATCAAACCAATACAGCAGGTTACTGAACCACATCACAAATTTGACGATAACACGGTTGTAAAACCTATCGATATACCATTCATTATAAGAAATTCGATAGAGCAGCCCGGTTTGCGGAAATGACCATGCATTGCGTTTGCCATAAAATGCAAAAGCGGCATACATTACAAATACGGCAAGCAAGTTCACCAATATGGGTATGATAGTATGGTAAATATTTTCGCGCACCAGGAAATTGGACGGCAGGAAGCTTTTATAGATCCAGGCATCTTCGTAGAATACCGGGCTATTTGAGAATAACGGGAACAAACTACAGATCGCCAAAAACACTAACGGCGCTTTATACAGCCAGTTACCATCGCCCATATGGATGTGGATGTGCGGATTAACTTTCTGCAACCTAAATTCGCCGAAGAATACTTTAACCACCAATCGGGCTACGTAGAATGCAGTGAGTACGCTGGTTAGCAGCGCAAAATACGGCACTATAGTAAACACGGCGCTTTTACCTTCGGCCCAAACGAATGATTGTATCAGTATGCCATCTTTAGATAAATAACCCGATGTAAAAACAAAACCTACCAGCGCCAATGCACCAATAATGGTTACGATGAACGTTAACGGTAGCTTTTTACGCAGGCCGCCCATGTGTAGGATATTCTGCGGATCGATATCTAAGTTGTTGTCATCCTTAATGTGTTTCATCTGATGGATAACGATACCCGCTACCAGAAACAGCAGGCATTTAAAAAACGCATGCGTTACCAAATGGAACAGCGATGAAGCGTAAGCCCCAATCCCCATGGCCAGCACCATAAACCCTAATTGCGAAATAGTTGAATATGCCAGGATGCGTTTAAGATCATTTTGGGTGAGTGCGATGGTTGCCGCCATAAATGCGGTGAAGCAACCTACAATGGCTAAAATTGTAAGTTCGCTTTCTATAAATAATGGATAAACCCTGCCTAACAGGAACACGCCAGCCGCCACCATGGTAGCAGCATGTATCAATGCCGAAACAGATGTTGGGCCTTCCATAGCATCGGGCAGCCAGGTATGAAGCGGGAATTGCGCCGACTTAGCAGCGACAGCCAAAAATATCCCGGCAAAAGCCACATACTGCCAAACCGCCGGTATAGCGCTATGCGGACCAGCCCACATGCCTGCCGCTATGTTTGATAGCTGTACAAAGCCTTCTTTGCCGAACAGTGCCTGGATATCGAAAGTACCAAACAGGGTGAACAGGATGATGATAGCCGTTAGCAGACCAATATCGCCTATGCGGTTCATGATGAAGGCTTTTTTGTTGGCCATCACCGCGCTTTGGCGGGTAAACCAAAAACCGATGAGCAGGTATGATGAAAACCCTACCAGTTCCCAAAAGGCGTATAGCATTATCAGGTTATCTACCACAACCAGGCCCAGCATACTGAAACAGAAAAGGCTCAGGTAACGAAAGTAGCGGCTGTACCCTTCATCGTCCTTCATGTAAGCAATGGAGTAGATATGCACCGGCAAAGCAATCATTGGTACCAATAGCAGCATCAGTACCGAAAGATTGTTAAGCAGTAGACCTGCCTGCACCTTGGTAGCGCCGATTATGAACCAGGTGATTTGGGCGTGTATAACAGGTGCATTCCAAACCGAGGTAAACACTTTTATTGCTAATACCAAACTTACGACGATGCCAACTGTAGAAACCAGCGCAGCAATTCTGTTCTTGTTAAATAGTAGTAAATTCAACACAAATGCAGCAAAAGGTAACACCACCGCCCAAATGGCGAAGTTTACGGTTTGTGCATCGGTATGTGAAAGGATCGGAATCAATTTTTGATCTGTAATTTTTGCTTTTTAGCTGCCGCTTTTGTGGTGATCAGTACCACCCCTTTTTTACCTGCTGGACCATATATGGCAGTCGATTTCGCGTCTTTTAAAACACTGATGCTTTCGATATCATTAGGGTTAATGGCTTGTAATCTAACTTTATCTGCCTTTACGCCATCGATAATGTAAAGTGGATCATTGTTAGCAATTGGCAATTTGGTCTCATTTGCATCAATCAATGCTTTTGTGCCTTTTATCCCTGTTTTGGTTGCAACTAATACAACGCCATTTTTACCCTGATCGCCGTATAATGCAGTAGCACTCGCACCTTTTAAAACACTTATAGTTTCAATATCCTCCGGCTTTAGGGCGTTAAATAACCGGCTATCTACTTTGTAGCCATCTACCACATATAGAGGGTCGTTTAACAATGATGCCGACTCACGCAACTTGATTGTGGTTGTATCCGCGCTTGTGGAGTTTTTGGTTGTAACCAAAACCACACCATTTGCACCTTCGGGGCCGTATTTCGATGTTGCTTCTTTATTTTTTAAAATGGTTACACTTCTAACGTTAGCGCTGTCTAAACTTTTAAGGTCACCACTATATTTTTTGCCATCCAAAATTATCAGGGGCTTTTTATAGTCAAAGGTACCTGTTGTAGTTCCGGGCTTAGTAACTTGTGCTCGAACGCCTATCGACGCAAAAAAGCAGATCATCATTAATAATAACTTTTTCATGGTGCAGGTACTTGGTTTAGTTCAATATTCAAGGTGGCCGGTGTGCGGTTTTTACGAGTGCCCTTTGCCGGGGTAAAACTTACCGATGCAATATCGGCACTGTAAAGCTTAAACAGGGCAAGCAGATCGTCTTCATTTCCGCCGATCAGTGTTGTGCCATCGCTCACTACATAATTAACGCCATCATCTTTACCACGGCGGCTGCGGATATAACGCTTGTAGGCTTTTGACATGGTGCCAAACTTGTACTGGTAAAGCTTTTTACCATACACCTTTGAGGTTACGTTAAGCGTGGTATCATTGTCCTTTGAACCTACAAACTTTGGCTGTATAAGCGTATCTATTGCCAATATTTTTTCAGGCGCTATATCGCTTACGCTGCCAAAGGTTACTTCCTCGTTGTAAATAAATGATTTTTTTACAGGCAGTGTAGTAACGGGTTTTACCGGAGCACTTGCCATACCATTTGGCATATGCCTGGCCTTTATAAATACCGCACCGGCAGCAGCCTTAGCGCCATACATAGCACGAGCGCTTTTGCGCTTTACAACCGATACTTCTAACACGTCATTCACATTGATATCGCGCAGGTTACCTTCATAAGGCACATCATTGATCAGCACATAGGGTTTTTGTTCTCCCTCCGGAGGATCATTAAAAACCATCCGCTTGTCGGCACCCATGGTTACATATTGAAATTCTTCCTCGGGCTCGGGATCGGGCTCAGCGTAACTGCTACTGCCACCACCACGATGATGACGCCTTTTCTTGGAAGTTTTTTTTACCGACGAATGTTTTGCTTTCTTTTTTGAACTGCTTTTTTTCCGCTGGGCATCCACGCTGCCTACGGTAAACAATACAAGCAATATGATCAACAACCGTTTCATTAATCTTTTAACTGGTTTATTTTATCAGGATCGATGGTTTTATATCGCCGATAAACATTTAAAATTATAGCCAATGCAACTGCGGTTGTTGCAGCGGCCAACACAATGGCAAACAACGCAAAAACCTGCCCGCCATTATTTGCGCGATCAAGTTTACCAAAGGCCACCAAGTTCAGTATTGCAGCATTCAGCATCAGCTCAATACCGATAAGCACCTGTATAGCATTCTTTTTTGATACGATGATAAATACACCGATGCAAAAAAGCATTACGCTTATTATCATAAAATCCTGCTGGGTTATCATACTTGGTTTGCTCCTTCCCTGCGTGACAAGTGCGCCGCGCCAACCAATGCCACCATCAGCAATATGGATATAACCTCAAAAGGCAGTAAGTACCGCGTCATTAAATTAACGCCGATCTTATTTATCCCTGTTCCATCGATTGGCATAGTATTGCCGGCCTTAACAGACTCGATTACCCATGGCAGCTGATCTACATGTGCTTTAAATATCACGTTGAGCATTATTACCGCAAACAAGCCCGCCAGGAAAAAAGCCGGTGCATTACTTAAACTGATGAACTTATTCTTTTGTACCTCAACCTTATCCAGGGCCTCTTTACCTGAAAGCATAAAGGCGAACAATATTAAAACTAAAATACCGCCAACATATATCACAATCTGTGTTACGGCCACAAAATCGGCCAGTGCCAATACATAAAGACCCGCTAAACCAAACAGCGTGACAAAAAACATGAAAATACTTCGCACCAAATTTTTACCGGCAGCAACTACCAACGCAGAGCCGAGAGTGATAAATGCCATTAAGTAAAACAGTATTTTTATCATGCTCATGCCCCACCCTCCTTTGCTTTAAGGGCAGCTGCTTTAGCTGCGGCCTTGGCAGCCTGCTGTTCATCAAACAAACGGCGTTTTTCTGCAGCATCCTCCGGCGACATATCAGTAAATTCATAATTAAGATCGGCCAGTTGGAAAACTGTTCGATCATACTGGTTGGTCATGGTTATACACTCGGTTGGGCAAACTATAGTACACAGGCCACAGTACATGCATTTGGCCATGTCTATATCAAACTTAGCCGCATACAACATCTTTTTCGAGCCATCAGAAGTTTCACCGATAACGCCCTCTGTTGATTTTATCGACTCTATATCTATGCAGTTAACCGGGCATATCTTAGCACAAAGGTCGCATACAATGCAATCATCAATTTCAACATCCAACTGGTACCGACCAACCTCCGGCACAGGTAAAGCCTGTTTGGGGTATTGGATGGTGTTAGTGCTTTCCTGCTGTTTAAAATAGTTATTGTCGGTTACAGATATAACCTTACGTTTTGAATTAGACGTAAAAAGGGTTTTCATGGTGAGGGAAAGTCCCTTCCATGCAGTTGTTAAGCCTTTTATCGTTTGTCTAATCATTTATTTGTCTTGAATCATGATGTGCCTGATTAAAGAATTACCATGATCTTCTTTTGTCTTGATTCCTGATTCTTGTATCTTAATTCTCTTCCAATCACATTACCCACAATCGCCATATCCCAGATATCAGCATACATAAAAACGCCAGCGGTGTAAGTACTTTCCAGGAAAGGTTCATGAGCTGGTCTACCCGCAAGCGGGGCAGCGTCCAGCGGATCCACATTTGCATACCCACTAATCCTAACGATTTTATCAATATCCAAAGTATTCCCCAACCTGCGCCTGTAGTCCAGTCGGCCAATTTTGCTGCGCCGATATTGGGCAAAGGTGTATTCCAGGCGCCAAGAAAAAGGATCACCCCTATCATAGATACCAGGAACATCATTGAATACTCGGCCAGGAAAACCAGCGCAAACTGAAGGCCCGTAAACTCAGTATGGAAACCGGCAACAAGTTCTGATTCTGCTTCTGGTATGTCAAACGGCGCACGGTTACTTTCTGCCAGCGATGCAATAAAATATATCACAAAAGCAACCAGTAAATGCGGCGCTTTAAAAACGTTCCATGATAAAATGCCGCCAATATGCGTAACATCCCAAAAGCCAAAAAATTTAACCTGCTCTACCGATAGCACACCTTGCTGCATAGCAATATCCTGCAGGTTTAATGTTTGCGCCACCATCACAACGGCAATAATGGAAAAGCCCGCAGGTATTTCATAAGAGATGATCTGCGCAGCAGAGCGCATGGCCCCCAATATAGAATACTTGTTGTTTGATCCCCAACCGGCCATCAGGATACCAAGGGTTTCTATGGAGATGATGGCAAAAACGTAATACAAACCAATGTTGATGTTGGCGGGTATTAAGCCCGGCCCCCAGGGCAATGCCACAAAACCTAAGTAAACACCGATAAAAATGATAACAGGTGCGGATACGAACAATATCTTATCTGCAGCGGCAGGAATGATTATCTCTTTTTGAGCCATTTTCATCATATCGGCCAGTACCTGGAGGGTACCGTATTTACCGGTTTCCATAGGGCCTAAACGGTTTTGGATAAAGGCACTCACCTTACGCTCGGCATATACACCAAACATGGTAAACAGGGCCACAAAACCAAATAAACCTGCAGCTACGATAAAATATGTAAGATAAAAACTCAAGTCGGTTTGCTAAGGTTGCAAACTTACTAAATGCTATGGATAGTTGACTGTTTAGGTAGTTGTTTTTTAAACCTTATTTAGAACGTTTCTACAAAGTTGACCCTTGCCTAACACTGCCTAACATCAGTGAATGTGCTTTTGATAATACTGCCAAAAAACTCTGAGGCATGCTTATCAAATTCTGCGGTATTATCCATAGTGGTAAAAAACTGTCTGCTTCTGTCTTGTGCGAGGCGTTGTTCCATTTCCGGATGGCGATGGAGATAGTCTGCTAAACTTTGGGCAACGATGTCTCCCTGCCCAACAACCTTGATATGAGAAGGTAAATGTGCTTTTATTTTACCTTGCAGCAATGGGTAATGTGTACAGGCCAGCAAAATGGTGTCTATGTCATTTGATTGGGCCATCAACTCATCCAGATATTGCTTAACAAAGTAATCGGCACCTTCATTTTTATAATCGCCGCTTTCTATCAATGGGACCCATAACGGGCACGCTTGCTGATGCACTTTCAAGTCGGGGAAAAAGTGTTCGATCTCCAGCAGGTATGAACCGGATTGCACTGTTCCATTGGTCCCCAATACGCCAATGTGCCTGGTTTTGGTGTAATCGCCTATAACTTCTGCGGTGGGGCGTATAACGCCTAAAACGCGCTTATCAGGATGGGTTGTTGGCAGATCATTTTGCTGAATGGTACGTAATGCTTTGGCCGATGCGGTGTTACAAGCCAAAATAATAAGCGGGCAACCTTGTGCAAACATCCATTGCACGCACTCCCATGTGTACTGATGAATAGTGTTGAAAGACCTGTTGCCATAAGGCGCCCTGCCATTATCGCCAAGGTACAGGTAATCATAAGCAGGCAACTTTTCAACTATGGACCGAAAAACGGTTAAACCACCTATCCCCGAATCAAAAATACCGATGGGCCCTTTTGCTGTCATTTGCTCAAAAATAAAAAAAGCGCCCCAATGAGGGGCGCTTTTCAAATTATTTACGCTTAAATTATTTTAAACCTAATTTAGTTTTAACAGCCGGTAAAAGATCATCAGCAGCAGGAGATACAACTAAATAGTCGTTAGTGGTATCTAATACATAACCGTAACCTTTTTCTTTAGCAGCAGCTTCAACAGCACCACGTGCTTTATCGATAAGTGGTTTACCTAACTCGCGTTGTTTAGCTTCTACTTGTTGCTGAGATGATTGTTGGTAATCTTGTAAACGTTTACCGATATCTTGCAACTCGTTCTCAGCAGCAGTACGCTGTGCATCAGTCATGGTAGCTCTTTTTTGCTGGTAAGCCTGACCTTTAGTTTGGTACTCAGTGTTTATAGCAGTAAGCTGATCAACAAATTGTTTTTGATATGCTTCAAGTTGAGTTTTGATAGTTTTGGTCTCAGGCATCATGTCAATTAACTGAGAAAAGTTAATGTGACCAATTTTAGACTGAGCCTGGGCAAAGTTGCCTGCAAATAACATCCCTGCTGCAACTAAAGCAACTTTTAGTAGTTTTTTCATTTTTGATTTTCTGTGTTTAATAATAGTTCTATTGTATAATCTTTACTTGGCCAACACACCCGGTTTTAAACCAAGGCGGGTAATAACCTGATCGCTCTTGTTGTAACGAGGGCTTGCATATAGCATAATAACCTCGCTGTTCTTGTCAAAAATCATGTCTAAATTTTCGCTCTCGGCAACAGCCTGTACAGCTTTAGACACCTTGTCCTGGATAGGTTTAATCAGCGCATTGCTTTTTTTAGACAGATCACCATCCGGACCAAAGATTTGGCGCTGGTAGTCTTTCGCTGCCTTTTCTTTATCTACGATCTCCGCTTCGCGACGTTTCCGCTGCTCAGGCGTCATTAATACCTGATCGGCCTGGTAAGCTTTGTATAACCGCTCTATCTCCTGAAAACGGCCGTCCACATCTTTTTGCCATGATTCTGACAACGCTGCCAATTGCTTCTGCGAAGAAACATATTCAGGCATATGTTTCAAAATATAATCAGAATCCACATAAGCAAAACGTTGTGCAAATGCTGCTGTAAATGCACTGAACGTAAAAAAAAGTACTAAAATTATCTTCCTCATATACGAATATGCAAAATTAATTAAATCCGCCGCTTAAGCTTTGTGAAATTGTGAAGTGGAAGTGACCTTTGTTAGCATCAGGCTGACCAGGAATAGCATCGAAACCATAACCATAATCTAAACCAAGCAAACCAAATATCGGTAAGAAGATCCTTGCACCCACACCCACAGAACGCCTTACGTTAAACGGATTAAACTGGCTAAAATTATCCCAAACGTTACCACCTTCAGCAAAAGCTTCCAGGAAGATAGTTGCCGATTGGCTGGCGATAACCGGATGCCTCAACTCTAATGTGTATTTGTTGTAAATGGCATTACCCTGGTTAGTGTTAGCATTTTGGTTTGAACCGATTGGAACGATAGAGAAGTTCTCGTAACCGCGTAAACCAATTATATCTGTACCCTGTAAGTACTGGTAAGTTTGCATACCATCACCACCCAATTTGAAACGCTCAAACGGAGATGTACCTACCAGTTTATTGTATTGACCCAGGTAACCGAAACGCACCTGCGACATTAATACCAACTTACCTGCTATACGGTTAAACCACTGGGCATCAAATTTCCATTTGTAATATTCCACAAAATGGTAGCGCTCCTCCGGCGTTGCAATTTTATAATTGATATTATTGAACAACGAGTACGGCGGTGTTGCCTGTATAGTTAATTTAATGTTTGAACCCTGTGTTGGATAAATCGGCGCGTCAACTGAGTTACGGCTTAACTCCTGGGTTAACTTAATGTTGTATGATGTACCGTTTTCCAGTACATAGCCACGATAGTTATCCAGATTGTAGTGGTCAAAGTTAAGTGAGTAGTTAAGGCGGAAATAGTTATCCGGCCAGTTTAATACCTTACCTAAAGTAACACCCACACCATTTATACGTAACCTATTGTAGTTAGGGCTCGATTTTGGATAATATTGGCCTGTAGATGATCCTTGCGTATAAGCTGATAACGCAAAGAAAATAGGTTTTTTACCGCCTAACCATGGCTCAGAGAATGTGAACGAGAAGTTCTGATAGATACGACCGCTCGACTGGCCACGTAAGCTCAGCTTTTGACCATCACCCTTAGGTAGCGGTTTGTAAGCTTTCCAGTTGAATATGTTACGTAACGAGAAGTTGTTGAATGTTAAACCCAGTGTACCCACCAACTGGCCACCACCGAAACCACCTGAAAGCTCGATCTGGTCTGATGGTTTTTCAACTACGTTATAGATCAGATCTACCGTACCATCAACAGGATTAATGTTAGTTGGTTTTGGTTCTGTTTTCTGCTCGTCAAAGTTACCCAACTGACCGATCTCGCGCGCACTGCGTATTAATAATTCTTTGTTGAATTTCTGACCAGGTTTGGTACGTATCTCACGCATTACAACCTTATCATTAGTAACATCGTTACCTTTTAATATAACGCGGTTAATGGTGTATTGCGGCCCTTCGTATATACGGATATCCAAGTCTACGGTGTCATTATAAACACGTGTTTGTACCGGATCTGCATTGAAAGTAAGGTAACCGTTGTTAAGATATAATGAAGATACGTCGTCGTTATTTGGCGTGGGTCCTGTTAAACGTTTGTTTAACTGATCCTCGCTAAACACCTGTCCTTTTTCTATAGACAGGATACGGGTAAGCAATTCTGCGTTATATGTAGCGTTGCCGGAGAATTTAATGTTACCGAAGTAGTATTTAGGGCCCTCATGAACTTTTATGCGCACGTCAACGGTTTTCTCATCATGCATGGTAACCGTATCGCTGATGATCTCTGCATCGCGGTAACCACGCTCCTGCATTTTTTCTATCAACGTTTGCTTATCCTCATCATATTTGTCCTGCTTAAATTTCTTTGAGCCGAAAATATGCCAGAATTTCTTTGGCCTTGTATTTTTAAGGAAACCACGGAGTGTACCATCAGATAACTTGCCGTTGCCTTCAAATGTAACGCTATTGATCTTAACCTTACTATGCTTATTAACGGCAACATCCAGGATAACGCTGTTAGGGTCGCCCGGGTCTTTGGTTTGCTTAATGTCTACCGTGGTGTTAAGATAACCTTTCTCATTAAAGTGTTTTTTAATGATAGCGTTGGTAGTACTCAACAGGTTTTCGTTAACAATTTTACCTGTCTTGTCGTTCAGTTTTTTGTTCAGGTCTTCTATCTCACCCTTGCGTAAACCGGTTATATGCAAACGTGATAAACGCGGGCGCTCGGTAACGGCAATATCCAGGAAAATACTATCTCCTTTTATTGCGGTAATGTTAAGTTGCACATCATCAAACAAACCTTGTTTATAAAGGTCTTTTATAACTGTGGCATTTTGCTCGCCGGGAAGATTGATCTTATCGCCCTTGTTTAGTTTTGATATGGTAAGGATAACATCTTTATCAAGATGCTGTACACCGCTAACGGTAACTCCACCAATAATATAATCTTTCGGATTAAGATAGCTTAAACTATCGGCCGGAATAGCGCCACCTGGAAGAGCACCACGCTGCCCGCCGCCGGATACTTGTGCCAGCGCCGCAGTGCTTATAAATGATAAGATAAGAGCAAAAAAAACTTTATTCATCCGAATATTTTAGTGGGCTAAAAATAATTTATACAGTTGTTAAAAAGTGTTAAAAGTAAAATTTAATTTACCTGTTCACTGGTTTTGCCAAATCTGCGTTCGCGTTTCTGGTAATCTAAGATGGCTTCAAAAAGGTCTTCACGCCTAAAATCAGGCCATAGTTTTTGCGTAAAATAAAGCTCGGCATACGCAATTTGCCAAAGTAAATAGTTGCTTATGCGGTATTCCCCACTTGTTCTTATTAAAAGTTCGGGGTTGGGCATACCTGAGGTGTATAAATTATCTTCAAACATTTGTTCGTTAATGTCCTCAAGCTGCAACTCGCCGCTTTGTACCTTTGCTACCAATTCCTTTGCAGCATGTACAATCTCTTCTCTTGAGCTATAACTTAGCGCCAGCGTTAAGGTTAAACCGGTATTCACTGATGTTTTTTCAATAGCAGCCTCCAGTTCTCTATGACATTTACCGGGCAACTTATCCAAATCGCCAATTGCATTAAGGCGTACATTGTTTTTCATCAGCTTGGCTATCTCCTTGTTTAAGGTAGATATCAGCAGCTCCATAATTGCGGTAACCTCAAGTTTTGGGCGGTTCCAGTTCTCGGCGCTAAAAGTATAGAGTGTTAGATACTCAACACCCAGGTCACCTGCAGCCTCAACCACATCACGTACAGAAAGCACACCGTTATGATGACCAAACACTCTTAATTTGCCCTTACCTTTTGCCCAACGGCCGTTGCCATCCATAATAACTGCAATGTGGCGGGGTACTCTCTGAAGATCAATCTGGTCTATATAACTCATTTGTTTAACGGTTTACACAGCACCGTTTATGCTGATGTACCTTTTTAACCTGTGGCATTTTACCGTCACAAGATGCACAGTAACCAATGTTATTTTTTTCAGGTGACAAAGGTAAAAACTTAGTTTGTATTATTTTAGTATGGATTAAAAAAGAAATCTGCCTTGTTTTCCATTTTCGGGCTGATAGCCAACAGTTAACGCTAACATAAAAAAAGCGCCGCAACTTTTAGTTACGACGCCTCACACATGGTTTAGGTTAAGAATCTTTTAAAATGCCTGTTTCTGTTTAAGCAAGTCGATGTCAGTTTTATCGATGTTTGCTATGGCAAATTGCTGTATATTGTTAATATTCATTTCATCCAGTGTATTGACCAGGTTTTCATAAACGGAAGTTTCGGCGGGCTTTATCACTACTATTAAGTCTTTGCCTGTGGTTTTACGTACTTCATCTCGTACCTCAGTGATTGCGCGACGAAGGCCGCTTTTGCCATAATTTGTTATAGTTGCCGGAATCTTTGGATTTTGCGGCTCGCCCAGGTACCATAAGGCTTTATTGTTGTTACCAAGGCAGATGGTCATGGTGCGTGATTGTGGTACGGCGCCGCTCTCCCCTACCGGCATTACAACATCCATAGCTTTTGGTTTGCTTAGGGTGGTAGTGAGCATAAAAAAGGTGATCAGCAAAAATGCGAGATCAACCATTGCGGTAAGATCAACCCTTAGGGCTGCTTTCTTTGTGCGAACTCTGTTACCGCTTTTCTCGGGGTTTGTGTTTAGCTCGGCCATGGCAATATGGTTTTAAAGGTTAATAATTGGTTTCTTAATTATTATACCGATAAATATACCGCTTTGTTTAATAAAACAAAATATTATTTTGTTTTATTAAATTTTACAGAATTTTAAATCTTAGTAATAACATTTCGATGTTACGAAAGTGTAGGAAATAGTGAGCCCGAAAAAACCATACAGATCTTTAGATTTAAAGTCACCGCGCTGCGAACCTATGATGGCCGGCCCTGCACCAACCTCGCCTGATCGGTCGGCGAGGCGTGCTCCATTGCTGTTGGGATTAGGAAATGTACGGTAAACGCCGCTTACGTCATCCAAAAAATCGGTGTTGGTGTAGCGGTAACCCAGCTCGGCACCTAATGTCCATTTACCGCCGATGTTATATTTAAAACCAGCGCCAAAGGGTATCACCAAGGTTTTTGTTCCATAAGCGGTACCCTCCGTTTGTAATGGCCGCAGATCAATCCTATTACCGTCTAACATAGCTTGCGGATTGTAGGATGTGATACCTGCCCCCAGGAAAACATATGGCGTGTAAATATTTTTGCCTGCATCGGGTATATAGCTCATAAAATGAAAATCCAATATCAGGCTAAGCTCTTTTAATTGATCAGTAAAACTAAGGTTACGCTGCCGAAATTGCTCGATGTGTGATGTGCTGTCGGCACCGCTTATTTGACCGTACACAAAATTTAGGCGAAGCCCCAGGTAGCGGTCAAAATTTCGCTTTACGAATACGCCGCCAAAGCCACCGTTTGGCTTAAAAGGATTATTGGTGTTAAGGTCGCCTACGTAGGCAGCTGCGCCGGCACTGCCGCCGATCTCCCAGGTTTGGGAACGGGCAACAAAGCTTGTTAATAACAATAATAGTAAGGCAGCGTATTTGCGCATTAAGTAAAGTTAATAATTACGGGCGTCTAAACCCCATAATAACTTTTTCCTGAGTGTAGACAGGTAGCTTTCATTATTAAGCCTGATAAGGTTGAGCTTAAAATCGGCCTTGTAAACCCTAAACTGCATGGGTTTGTCAATGATCGCCGTACGGCTGTCACAAGATACAATATAATTATTGCCGCGATAATCCACATCTATAGATACCCGGCTTGTGTTTGGCAATACCACCGGCCTCACATTTAAATTATGAGGGGCAACGGGTGTTAGGGCTATACTATCAGACTGCGGGAAAATGATAGGACCATTACAGCTTAAAGAATAAGCCGTTGAGCCGGTTGGTGTTGAAACGATGATACCATCGCCCCAGTAGGAGTTTAAGAACTCGCCATCTAAAGCCACATGGCAGGTGATCATGGCCGAGTCATCACGTTTGTGGATGGTAATATCGTTAAGTGCAAAATTGTTATCGCCAAAGATCTTTTCGTCGGAGTCTATTACAAGTAGTTCACGACTATCTAATGTATATTCTTGATTTACTACCGCATGTATTGCTGCAGCGATATCACTTTTGTTGATGCTTGCCAAAAAGCCCAGGCGCCCAAAATTGATACCAATAACGGGGATGCCGGTATCGCGCACAACGCTCACCATATCTAAAAGGGTACCGTCGCCACCAAGCGTAAGAAATATATCGATATGACCTTTTAAAGCCGAGTCACAATTAAGCACGGTGAACGCCGATGTATCGATGTGGTTCTGTAAATTCTCGTTTAAAAGCGGATGGATGCAAACCTCCACATTATGTTGTAACAAGGTATCAAATACCTGCCTGATGTACGGAAATATAGATGCATCATTGAACTGCCTTCCGTAAACTGCTATTTTCATGTGTGGCTTTTGCTATAGATTGAGGTAGTTCATCAATGAATCATACCTATCCATCGAGTTATCATTGTTATCGGTAGAATTAAAGGTAGCCTTTACCTCGTAACTGTATCGCTGAAAGGTTGCCAGTATGTTTGAAACATCCTGCTTATTCACCTTCAGTGTTACTTCCATACGGGTAGAGTCTGGAAAGGTACGGGTATATGAGCTCAGGATCTGTGCATTATCAGACTCAACCACCTGCGACATGTGTGCCAATGAGTTATTCTTGATATCCACTTCAAGCACAATAATACCGCCCGGCTCTGAACAGGAAGTAAGTTTGGCAAAATACTCTGCCATGCAATTGATACTGATAAGCCCCTGATATTCTTTTTTTTGATTGAGTACAGGCACTATTGTAAGCTGCTGTTCATAAAACAAACGGATAACATCGTAGATGTGCTGCTCCTCTACCACATAAGGGTTTACAAGAGATAACGCAAGTGCACCTATCGGCGTGTTATAATCAGGCTCTTCAATCAGGTCATCTTCACTTACCAATCCCAAAAACTGGTCTTCGTTTACAATTGGCATATGGCGCACACGAAACTCTGCCATACGGTCAAAAACCTTCTGTATACTATCAGAGGTATGTACCGGGGGTATCGCGTCTTCTATAAGCTCAATTGCACGCATATATTATCGTTTTATTTTATCTAAGAAACCCTTAAGATAGGTATTAAATTCCTGAGGACGCTCCATCATTGGTGCATGCCCGCATTTATCTATCCAGTGCAGTTCTGAGTTTGGCATCAGCTGGTTAAATTCTACAGCTACCTCCGGCGGGGTAATTTTATCATCACGGCCCCATATCAAACAAACCGGCATGGTTATCTTGCGCAGTTCGTCTTTCATGTTATGCCTAATGGCAGATTTCGCCATTGCCAAAATGCGTATAACCTTAGGCCTGTCATTTATGGTTTGGTAAACATCATCTACAAGTTCTTCGGTAGCAATTGCAGGGTCGTAAAATGTGAATTGTACTTTCTCACGCACAAAATCCTTATTCTCACGCCTCGGGAATGATCCGCCAAAGGCATTCTCATATAAACCCGAACTACCGGTTAGCACCAACGCCTTTACATAGCCAGGATGCGCCAGTACATAAATTAAACCCACATGCCCACCAAGCGAGTTACCCAACAGCGTAACATTTCTCAGCTTTTTAAATTTGATAAACTTGTGTACAAATTTAGATAACGCCCTTACACCGGTAGTAAGTATAGGCAATTCATATATAGGCAGCATTGGTATAAGCACCTTATACTCTTTACTAAATTCTTCAACAACATCGTGCCAGTTGCTTAAAGCGCCCATCAAGCCGTGTAAAAGCAAAAGCGGTTCGCCTTCACCAACTTCGATATAGCTAAATCCATGTTCTTGTCTAAGCACCAGCTCCATATAATTGTATGTAAGTTCTATTTTTATCTGTTAAGGCTTAACCTCAACTGTTGTAAAATTATAATTATAAATACAGTTTCACACCTTTTATAGATAATTAAGCCGTTTACTTTACCCTAAAAGCTGCTTAACTACCTCAGATACAGTTTTACCATCGGCACGGCCGGCAAGCTCTTTATTGGCCACGCCCATTACCCTGCCCATATCTTTTACTGAGGTTACCTCTAACCTTGTTATCAGTTCTTGTATGTAACCTTCAATCTCAAAACGCGTCATTTGTTGTGGCAGGTATGGTTCAATAACATACATTTCGGCCATTTCAATATCGTAAAGGTCTTCGCGGCCTTGTGTTTTGTAAATGTCTGCAGATTCTTTACGTTGCTTTATCAGTTTTTGCAACACTTTTATCTCTGCTTCTTGCGTAAGTTCTTCGGCAGCACCCTTTTCTGTTTTAGCCAGCAGCAGAGCCGACTTAATGGCACGTAAGCCACGCAGCCTATCGGCCTGCTTGCTTAACATCGCCTGTTTAATATCCTGGTCTATTTGTGATATAAGTGACATTTTACTGAATTTTTTGTCCGGAAGTCCGATAAGTCGGAAAGTCCGGATTGGGTTGTTATATATTTCTTCTTTCGGACTTTCCGACTGCGGACTTTCCCGACTTACTTCTTTAAAACATTTGTTGCCGTAGCTTGCGCCGTGGGCATTATTAACAGGTCATTGATGTTTACATGCGCTGGGCGCGATACCACGAACCAAATAGTTTCAGCTATATCTGTTGCCTTTAACGGCTCAAAACCTTGGTAAACCTTTTTGGCTCTTTCTTTATCTCCTTTAAAGCGTACTTCAGAAAATTCCGTCTCTACCATACCCGGATGAATCGCCGTTACCTTAATACCATGCGACAACAGATCTATCCGCATTGATTTGGTAAGCGCATCAACAGCGTGCTTGGTAGCACAATAGACGTTTCCGCTAGGATAAACTTCTTTACCGGCTATTGAGCCGATGTTGATAATATGCCCGCCGCCGTTGGTTATCATCCAGTTTGATACCAGCTTGCTTACGTAAAGTAAGCCTTTAATGTTGGTATCTATCATAGTGTCCCAATCATCGTAGCTTCCTGCATTAATGGGATCAAGCCCCTGGCTTAAGCCGGCATTATTCACCAGAACGCTAACCTGTCGCCATTTTGACGGTAAACTTTCCAGACTACGGAGTGTATCCTCGCGGTTACGCACATCAAATGATGATACCGCTATTTCTACGTTATATTTATCATTAAGGTACCCTGCAACTTTCTCAAGCCTGTCTAACCGTCGGCCCGTAAGTATAAGATCGTAACCTTGCTGTGCGAAAGTATGTGCACAAGCCTCGCCAATGCCGGCGGTGGCACCTGTTATTAAAGCTATTTTTGACATAATAGATGTAACTATCGGCAGCGAAATTATGTTTTTATACCGACTTTATTTGTCTTTTTATGGTAAGGATAGTTTGGCGCAAATAATCCATTATGGTATTTGCATGATATTTGGGAAACATTTACTACCGAGATTTGATGCCGTTGGCATTTAGCCTTAACAATACATTTACTATAAATATTACACTATGGAATACAGACAGTTAGGAGGATCGGGCTTGCATGTGCCCGTGCTAAGTTTTGGAACTGCAACCTTTGGTGGCAAAGGAGACTTTTTTAAGGCCTGGGGCAATACTCAATTAGAGGACGCCAAAAAATTGGTTCACTTATGCCTTGATGCAGGTGTAAACTTCTTTGACACCGCCAACGTTTATTCTCGCGGTGTATCTGAGGAGATTTTAGGCCAAGCGCTCGAAGGATTGCGCAATCGCGTTTTGATATCTACAAAAGCAACCTTTCGTATGGGCGACGGCCCCAACGATTTTGGTTCTTCGCGCTATCATTTAACCATTTCTGTTGAAGAAAGCCTGAAACGTTTGAAAACAGACCACATTGACATTTTCCATTTACATGGCTTTGACGGCAACACCCCGGTTGAAGAAACACTGCGCACGCTGGATGACCTGATCAGCGCAGGTAAGATCCGTTATATAGCCTGTTCAAATTTCTCGGGCTGGCATTTAATGAAGTCGTTATCGGTATCTGAGCGTTACGGATGGGCTAAGTACATTGCCCATCAGGCCTACTACTCATTGTTAGATCGTGACTTTGAATGGGAACTGATGCCTTTAGGAATTGACCAAAACGTGAGCACCATTGTATGGAGTCCGCTGGCATCTGGTCAGTTGGGTGGTAAATATCGCCGCGGCCAGGAGTTGCCGAAAGATAATCGCCGCGCGCAGGGCGGCAGCCACGGACCGGAAACAGATTACGAACGACTTTATACAATTGTTGATGCCTTAGACCAGGTTGCCGAAGAAACAGGCAAGTCTGTTGCGCAAGTAGCCATTAACTGGTTATTGCAACGTCCAACGGTTGCCAACATTATTATAGGTGCCCGTAATGAGGAACAACTAAAACAAAATCTGGATGCCGTAGGCTGGAACCTGACTACGGAGCAAGTTAAAAAACTTGATGCCGCCAGCGACCGAGACCCGATCTATCCATACTGGCACCAACGCCAGGATGTAGGGTTAAATCCATTACCGAAGTTTTATTAAAATAAAGAAGGCCCTGCAAATGCAGGGCCTTCTTTTTACCCCGTCATTGCGAGGAGCCGGCAGGCGACGTGGCAACCCTCGATACCCAAAGAGGCTCTGTATGTCGGGGATTGCCACGCTACGCTCGCAATGACAAGTTTGGTTTGATACTTATAACTCCTTTATCTTAATGTTTCGGTAATAAGCTTTATGCCCATGATCTTGCAGGGCAATGTGGCCTGTTTTAGCCATACCGTATTCGGGATGGTCTTTCCATTTGCCTTCGGCTTTGCGTTTTTGCCAGTCGGCATCCCAGGCGGTAAACTCCACGATTTTTTTACCGTTCAGCCAGTGCTCAACATGGCCTTTATTGAAAATGATCTTACTGGTATTCCATTGTCCTACCGGCATTATTTTTTTGTTGCCGTTTGCAACATGCATAGCATAATCCGCACCGGTTTTTTGCCAATCTTCCAGTTTATCCGGCACCCAGCCTATGTCATCTATTATCTGGTATTCGGGACCAGTTAAATAAGCTGCATCATACTTCGGATCCTCAACCACATGGTAAAGCACGCCGCTGTTGCTGCCTTTATCAATCTTCCACTCCCAGGTCAACTCAAAGTTGTCGTATTCCTTGTCGGTAACAATATCGCCACCGGTATCAGTGCCTTTCACGGCGCCAAGGCAAACCAAAGCGCCATTTTCTACCTCCCAGTTTTTAACCGGGCCTGTTTTGTTAAAGCCGTGCCATCCCGCAAGGTCTTTGCCATCAAAAAGATTTACCCATCCGTTCTTTTTGGCCTGGGCAAAACTTTGTGAGCCTGCGGCACATAATAACGCTGCAAAGCTCAAAATTTTAATATGCTTTTTCATACTAAGCTTTCTTAATCATTTTCATGTTCTCCGGATCCCAGAACATCGGGCTGTTCTTGTAGTAACTATCATTACATAATAAAGCTGGCGCGGCTGCACGATAACCAAAAACAGCATCTTCGGTAACCTTACCGTTATTGCGGATGGCAGTTATCCAGTTATTCATATGGTCATACGGCCCACCCAGGTAGCCTTTTTCGGCATTGTAAGTAATTTCCTCAGGAGGAAGTATTTGTTTGCGAGAGCTATTGCTTTGACCTGCTTTACGTAGCTTTTCCAAATAGAATGGATCATCGGAAGCGATGGTTTTATTGCGCTTAAGTGTAACACTATCCCATGTTATATCCATAGAGCCTTCGCTGCCAACTAACTTTAAGTATGTAGTACCGCTGGTGCCATCAACGAAATTACAACGAAGCGAAAGGTTAAATGCCGGGTGGGCAGCAGTTTTACCATAATCAAACGTACCTAACAACACATCCGGCACTTCGCGGCCATCGTTCCAGTAACGCAGTCCGCCCGAAGCGTAGATCTTATTCGGTCCCATGGAATCGGTAATGAAGTGTAAGCTGCTAAAAAGGTGCACGAATAAATCGCCAGCCATACCAGTACCGTAATCAGTATAATTTCTCCAGCGGAAGAATCTTTTTGAATCGTAAGGGCGTTTTTGCACGTTGCTGACATAAGTTTCCCAGTCAACAGTTTGCGGCGAAGCATCATCCGGTATAGGGTATTGCCAAACCTCAATGGGTGCGCGGCGCGCCCAAAAACCTTCGGCGTAATTAAGCTGACCGATAGCGCCGCTTTTTAAGAGTTCGTGTGCTTTTTCATTGCCTAATGATGATACGCCCTGGCTACCTACCTGGAATACTTTACCAGTTTCTTTTTGGGCCTTTATTACCGCAGGGCCTTCGGCAACCGAGTGTACCATCGGTTTTTCGCAGTAAACGTGTTTACCGGCGTGCATGGCATCAACAGATATTTGCTGGTGCCAGTGATCGGGCGTTGCTATAATAACGGCATCAATATCTTTACGATTAAGTATTTCCTTGTAAACCTTGGTAGTGAAAATATCATTACCCCAGCGCTTTTTAGCATCTGCCAAACGGCCATCGTATAGGTCACAAACGGCAACCAACTTTACACCCGGCACTTGCAGGGCTACAATGGTATCCTGCGTACCCATACCTCCGGCACCAATCAAGGCTATGTTTACCTGATCATTAGGGCCGAACGGCTTGTATTCCTTTTTAAGGTAATAGAACGATGGCGTGTTTTTGTCGGCAGCTAAAAGACTGCTGCCGGCGGCAACTGCAGCGGTGGTAGTAGCAAGCTTTTTTAAAAAGCCTCTGCGCGACGCTTCAGAATTTTCTTTCATGGTTATCAGTATAGTTTAGTTTGAAATTTAAGTTTTTAAAAGCAAGAACTGCTGAACTGTGAAGATAGAACTTTATGTTAAAAGTGCATAATCAATAGTTTATTTGGATAATTGGCGGTAGGTAAGAGTTAATTATTGCAAACTAATTTGAGTGTTGAGTACCAATGTTAAAACGGTACAAGCTACAAAAATACTTATCTTTACTGCCGAAAACATGAGCAAAACAGTAACTCCATATCAGAACCAGGCTACCAAAAAAGAACAGGTTGCCGATATGTTCAACAATATCTCTAAAACCTATGATTTTCTTAATCACTTTATGTCGTTAGGGATAGATATCATTTGGCGGAAGAAAGCGATAAACGAATTAAAAAAAGACCAGCCCAAGCTGATATTGGATGTTGCTACCGGCACCGGCGATTTTGCATTTGAGGCACTTAAATTGCTTAAACCCGAGAAGATCATCGGGGTTGATATATCTGCCGGCATGCTTGAGGTAGCTAAGCAAAAGATAGCCAAACGTGGCCTTAGTGATAAATTTGAAGTTAAACTTGGCGACTCTGAAAAGCTCCCTTTTAACGATAACGGATTTGATGCGGTTACTGTTGCTTACGGCGTTCGCAACTTTGAAGACCTTGAAAAAGGGCTTACAGATATTAACCGAGTTTTAAAACCCGGAGGCAAGGCCGTAGTGCTCGAGTTTTCTAAACCCAAGGGCTTCCCTGTTAAGCAGCTCTATAACTTTTATTTTAATTATATAACGCCGGGCATAGGCAAGCTTTTCTCTAAAGACGCAAGGGCTTACACTTATTTGCCTGAGTCTGTAGCCGCCTTCCCGGATGGAGAGGCATTTAGGGCGATAATGAACAAGGCTGGTTTTAAAGAAACCAAGGTAAGGCCGCTGCTATTTGGCATCTGCTCCATTTATACCGGCATTAAATGATAAAACTCCGGCTCCTAACCATCATTATACTGGTGTGCTGCAGCAATAAGCTATTTGCGCAAGCCTGGGGTGGGGGCGCCGACCAGAACGATCTCAGTTTCGGTTTTTTATTCTCTTATGTACAAAGCCACTTTGATGTAGTTAAAAAGCCTGATTGGCAAACGCCTTTCCGTGACCCGCAAAACAACAATGAGGCGGTGACCACATTCAGGAAGGCAATTTTTTCACCCTCGTCGCCCGGCTTTGCGGTTGGCTTTATTACCCGCTATAGATTAACCGACCATTTGGAAACAAGGGTAACACCCTCCCTCCTGTTTGCCGATAGAAAAGTGGCTTATTACTACGATAATCCGAATGAAAATGTGGTAAAATCTGTACAAACCACAACCGTTGATTTCCCGCTTCAACTAAAGCTAAAATCTGACAGGATCGCCAACATGCGGGTTTATCTTTTAGGAGGGCTCAAATATTCGCAAAGCATAGGCTCGAAGAAAGACCCAGGCGATAATATTGACCCTACAGAACGATTGCTGCGAAACGTTAAAGGATATTCTTCTTATGAGGTTGGGGCGGGCTTCGATATTTATTTCGAATACTTTAAGCTTTCGCCGGAGATCAAGTTCTCCAACTCCTTTACCAATATGCTGGTACAGGACAACACCCCCTATGCCACCCCGCTCAGCAAACTTGGTTTGCGTACCTTGATGTTCAGCCTTATTTTTGAGTAGGCAGTCGCTTCTCAAAACACACAAACTTCAATCCCGGTCTAAATTGTAAGGTGATCTCACCTTTAAATTCGTAGCCCATTTTTGGGAACAAACGTTGAGTAGCTACATTCTGGCTGTTAGTATCAACACGTAATAAAGGAATATTCCGTTCCAATGCCACAATCTCTGCCTGCTGCATCAGTTCCGCGGCTATACCCCTGCCCTGGTAACGCGGACTAACCGCCAAACGGTGGGTAACTATCGCTTCTTCATTGATGTCCATTCCGGCTTGTGCATATTCCGGATATTGCTCTGTAGTTATGGCTGTTACTCCGGCAATTTCATTATCAATCTCAGCGACCCAAAGCTGGCCTTCGTTTATATCCTGCTCAAAAACTTGCGGGTTTGGATAGGTATCATCCCATTGCAGGTTACCGCTTGCGCGCATAACAGGCACAACCTCTTTAACCAGTTGCATTATTTGAGGGATATCGGAGATAAGGGCTAAACGAATCATACTAAGTAAAAGTCAAAATTAAAAAGTCAAAAAGCCTGGTTAACTAACGCGTCATTGAGGAAGCCTCACCTAAATCCTCTCCAAAGGAGAGGACTTAAATACCCCACCATTAGAAGCCTGTACTTGGAGAGGGCAGGGTGAGGCCTAATGATTATGTTTTTTATGGATATCCTTCACCAGGCAGAGCTTTTTTATCTCATCAATGCGTATTGGGAAAGGAGCATATTTTAGACGGCCACCTACCATTTCAGTTACATTATCTGAATGGGCGATAACCTCTTCCGGGTTATCACTTGCTAACAGGCGTTTATACATTCGGTAATCACCCCACTCTATATAGTACACCTCACCGGGTAATATTTTTTTATCATTGATGATCTTTAATGCAACCCAACAGCCGTTCTCCAGGTAAGGGTACATAGAGTGCCCCCAAACCGGCAGCGCAAAATCACACTCCTCTATTCCCGGGAAGTTCATACGGCCTACAGGTAACGAATCATTGATGTCATTATACACCTCAACGCCTGATGCTGTTGCAATAATGTCATACATAGGTATCCCCTCTTCTGAACGCTGCACTACAGGTTTTTCTGAGGTTTTACGGATACCAAGCTGTTCTCCAAATTTTTCTTTAAAAATCTTGAGTTTTTCAGGATCAATATTCTGCCTGCTTTTAATGATCTCAGTAATTGAGCTTGCTGAATTAAAGCCAATCGCTTCTGCCAATTCAGTATTATTATTAAAAGCACGGCCTCTTAACTGGTTATATAAAATGATAAACTCCAGTGTTTCAGGCCTTACTGTTTTTATCTTGTTTGGTTTTGATGGATCTTCCATATCGAATAAAAATATTTAAAGATTTTTCTTGATTTAAATCAAGAATATTCTTTATATTTGTTTTGTCAATCAGGGCAATATAGTACTAAATAATTTGTCATCCAAAATCCGGATTACAGATATTAAAGAAAATACTTTACAAACTGTTTGATAAATTTAAATCAATTTATATGCACATTGTTTACTCCGCACTCAGAACTAAAACAATAAACGGCTCAAAACAGCTATCAAAAAAAGAATTACAGCAACGGTACGAAGGTTATCAACGAGCCTGTGCTAAGTATAGTGGTGAAATCACTGCGATACAAAAATATCTTCCCAGCTGGTCGCCAAAATTTATTCAATCCCTATAACGCAGGCAACGACGCGATAACAGATCATCTGATAATAACCAACAAACACGCCATGATACGACTTTCACAAAAATTTCGCGACCAACTTTGGTGGCTGATCATTACAGTAGATTACAATTACAGCCGAATCTGTATAGCAGACCACGACCTGACGGACGACACATTAACGCTGTGGCTTGAAGATAAGCAGGACTTTAAAAACTCACTTGATGATTGCCTGAGAATGGAAATCCCCGTAAAATCATTTGCTAAGATCATCAAATGCGAAAACATGAACAGCTACGAAGGCCAAAAGCTGCACCCGAACAAGCAATATGCTTACCGTGCTCGAATACAAATAAACGAGGCTATTGACTGGTATAAACAAGACGCATCATTAGCTGAACAACAATGGGCACGGGAAGCTATGTTGAAAGCAGTGCTTACACAACTAGTAGAGACAGAAGCAACTGCGCATAGGGGCTGGTAATATATATGCCATATAGCATATATTACATAGCAAGCATGAACTATACATAATGGGTGTATTAAAATGAATTAATTGGTTTTTACCAATTGTTCTGATTCAACCAATTCTTCAACTTCGGCTATGGCTTCTGCAGGGGCACTGGCGTAGTTGAGTTTCCTGAAGCGCCAGATAGCAAAAGCCGGCTCCTGGAAACGGTTGATCAATTTGAAAAATTTAGGGAAATTATGAACTTCATCGAGCAGCACGCCGGTAACAATACCGTTGTTGTCTAATATCTCGCGGATGGTGTACTCTTTATCTTTGGTGATCCAGATCTCAAAGTCGCGACGTATCTCTTCGTTCTTTTCAGGATCAATCTTATCATTAATGCAAACTACTTTATCGCCCGGCCTCATGTTAAGTCAAAATTGGAAATTCAATATTAAAAACCCGTCAGTTCAACATAATGTTTTCGACTTTATTTACACAGGTATTGCTACAAAAAACGTAGTACCTACCATTGGTTCACTTTCGGCCCAGATACGGCCGTCCTGCAACTCGGTAAATTCTTTGCAAAGCAACAGCCCTAAGCCTACTCCTTTCTCATTGTCGGTACCAAAGGTTGAACTTACCCGGAGGGAGAATAGTTCGGGTAGTTTTTTAGGTGAGATGCCAACGCCGTTATCCGTAATACTGATGCGACACTCGTTACCGGCCCGCTCTGCTTTCATGCTTATTTCTCCACCCTTAGCAGTAAATTTGATCGCATTACTTAACAAATTCCGGATCACTAACTGAAGCATATCTGCATCCGCAATAATTCGGGTATCCCAATCGAGTTGGGCTGTCAGAATGATGTCTTTCTTAAGTGCGATAGATTTTTCAAGCTCAAGCGTATTAAAGAGGGCGTCTTTGAGGCTGATGTAGCTCAGCTTAACATTTACGCCATCCATTTGGGCTTTTGACCATACCAACAATTTCCCAAGCATATCTATTGTACGGCGGGTTACCTTAAGAAGGTCGCTTTCAACCATACGCCGTTCTTGCGTGTCAAGCCCATACTCAGTAACCAATTCAAGGTAATTTTGAATATTGCTCAAAGGCGACCGGAGGTCATGAGCTATTATTGACATCAACTTGTTCTTTTCTGTATTGATACGTTCAAGCTCCTGGTTCTGCGCAATTATCTGTATGTTCTTTTCTTCGATAGACTGTGCCTTTATCGATGCCGAGCGGCGCTCGTAATCATAGTTTCTGCGCAGGTAATTTATGGTGTAATAAAGCACTACAACAACCACTAAATAAGCTGACGAAATATCCCAATAACGATCCTCGCGGCTCTTGTAAGTATTGGGGATCAACTTCGGGTAATAATATTCAACCCAGGTTCCTGTTAGTACGATCGCGATATTGAGCAGCATCCAAAACCTTTGCTGGCTTTTTGGCACAACGCAAAAGATCAGGAACATACAAAGCCCCATCAGCAATGCCGTAGGCCCTTGCGTACCAGAATTAATGATAAAGTTGACAAGGAAAAGCAAATTGCCAACAATAGTGAAAACTACCATTGTTGATTTTATCTTACCCTGGTACCTGGATCGATAATAAAGGAACGAGAAGATGGTTAGCGTTACCAGGCTTATGAGAGATACCAACGGTAAACCTATAGCGTAATTGAACGGGACGTTATAGGCAAGCGCAATGATCACCAGGATACACAACGAATGAAATATCCTAACTTCTAAAGGGAATTCGGCCATTGAGCCGGTTAACTTTAGCCACAAACGATTGATGTGCGATAAAAGGCGCAAAGGGGTATTTTTATATACAACAATACAAATAAAAAGCTATACCACTACTGTTATTGTTGTATTTTCCGTTATGTGTTTTTTTGAGGCACTAAATTAAAAGGCATAAAAAAAGCCGGTGATTCCGGCTTTCTTTATCTAAAATGATGTTAGTTGCGACTAAAACTCGAGCGGTTAAAACCAGGCCCGTTATCTTCTGCAACGTTAACAGTAATACGTTTACCGTAATAGCTTTGGCCATTCATACATTTGATGGCTTCTTTTGCTTCGTCATCATTAACCATTTCAACAAAACCGAAGCCTCTGCTTTGTTTGGTTTCACGGTCTTTGATAATTCTAAGGGACTTAACAGGCCCAAAATCTTCAAAAACTGCATTTAGTTCGGCCTCGCTCACTTCCAGCGGTAGGCCACCAATAAATACTTTCATTAAACTCCTTTTCTTTTTTGCAAATATAAGCAAAAAAAGGCGTTTTTTGAGCCCCGAAGGCCACAAATCCTTATTGTAAATTGTTTTTTACAATAATGTGTCAAAGTTACACGTATGCTTATTTTTTTTCTTTTAAACGCAACTCGAATGTCCCTTCCACCCGATAAAACGGAGAATTTGATTTTTCATCTTTTGTTAAAAAGGTAAAGAACGTTCCTTTGGCAAGTGTGTCGTTCTTCATGTAAGAGGTTAAATGGATTACACCTGAGTCGCCGGGTTTGGCGTAAGGTGTTAGCGTGTACTGGTTGGTATGCATAGCATCTTTCATTACCAGTAACTGCCCGCCGGCTACGGCTTTAATAACACTATCTGTAGCTATGCCTTTAGAGCTTATGCCGAAGCTTACATCATGCGCTTTATTAATAGCAGTTAAACCAAAGTAATGGTTATTGCCGCTTTTCAAATTAACAAATGCAACCGAGTCGGTCGCGGCATTAAAAGTGTAAACAGAATCCTGAAGTTTTAAAGTAAGCGTACCTGAAGTTGCAAGATAATTATCAGGCGATGTTGCCTTAAGCGCACTATCAGCAGCAAGGGATGCTTTATAGTTAAGAACCGCCTGCTCGTTAGTGTCTTTTTGACACGCCGATATGAAGCCCACAAGGAACATCATCAAAACGACATAGCATTTAGTAAACCTTCTTAACTGCATAATAAGATGCAATAAAGCTACAAAATCATTATTAATTATCTACAGCGACAACCCTTACCGCACTGTTTTTAACATTTTTTAACGTTACTGATATAACGGAGTGACTATCATAAAGGTTTGCTCAAAATAATTAAATTTCATCAAATTTTCATTTATTTTTTAGTTAAGCCATTGTTAAAATATTTCGCCAACGGTCACAAATATCCCTTTTGATCCCTGGCTGCCAAAACCATAATCAATCGCGATGTTGGTTTTGGATACTTTATTCAATTTGATCCGGACGCCGGCACCGTATCCGGGCTGCACTTTCTGCAATTTTGTTCCGGGCTCGGCAGAGAAGGATTCGGCATTACCAAATACAACACCGCCCAGTAATCCGTTTCGGGTAAGGCCAAAACGGTACTCGGCCTCGCCGTAAACCATTTGTGAGCCTCTAAAGCGCCCCTGGATATATCCCCTGCCTGTACCGTTATATTGATCCCACGTGTTGGCAGGCAGATCGAGGTAAGGTGGCTTACCACCAAGCACCAGCCAATTGTAACTCCATAGGGCCAATACGTTGTGGGATTGCTCAGGGAAGCGAAAATATTTCCTTACATCGATGATCAATGATTGCCATGAAGATGTGCTGCCTAAAAACAGTTTGTTATCCCTGTATTGCATAGCAGCATAGAAACCTTTTGATGGGTTAATGGAATTATCCCTTACATCAAACAAAGCATTGAGCGTTATCCCTGAAGATGTGGTACTGCTTTGCGGGCCGTATTTAGCATAGTCAGATACGCTGCCATCGGGGTTGCCTTTTTCAGAAATGTTGAAATGGTTATCAAAAATAAACCCGGCACCTGCGTAAAGGTTGCCCACAATGCGCGTAAGTATTGTTTCATAAAAGCGGAACAATGTATAGTCCATCGGATTTTCGTTAGCCGCTTTGGAATCTGTGCCTAAGCCGAACGTGCTTTGCGGATATTTGTAGTATTTGATATCCCCGATAAAATTGAAACGGTCGCCACTAGTCCAGATGTTGGATTGAAGCGGGATAATGATCTGCTTGTTTTGCGTGTAAGCGGAGTTTGAATTAATTGTTGAAATACGCGTATTACCCGGAACCCTGAACGCCACATTACCTGCAAGCGTAACCGCAAACTTTGTTTGCAGCGTATAACCTACTGCAGGAAGTATCGAAAAAACCGGCTTTGAACCGATAACTTTAGTTGGTTCGTTAGTTACATGGCCTTTTTTGTTAAAGATCCCTTTAATGATATCGTAAAGGTCTTTCTGCTGCAGGGTATCGGCCTGGTTGATCTCAAGGGTGTCAGTTATCCTGCTTTGGCTTAGTTTTACTGTACTTTTATCCTGCGCGTAAACCAATATAGGGAAAACGATGATGAACATCGTAGCTGTAAGTATTTTCATTATATCGAACAAGGGTTAGGGGAACCTCCAATTCCGGCGCAAATATAATCCATTTTAAAACAGACTACTTTTCGAGCGCAACAGTTACAGCAAATCTAACTTAAATTTAATCCTAAAAATATTAGCCAAAGCCAAATAAATTTCTTATCTTTGTATATAAAATATGCCGTTCGGCATTTTAAGCATAAACAAATCTTTCATGTCTCCATCTATTAGTACCAAACCTTATGGTAAGCGTATTGCTGATTATTTTGAATTTATAAAAGGGCAATATCATTTGGAGGAGGTTCCGGATAAAAAAGATCCTGCTGTAACAACTAAACAAAAGGTTTATGACCGTGAACCCGAGCCCCCTACCCTTACCGGCATGGCACTGTTTTTAGGTTTTACCAGTTTGGAGGAATACGAAGCTTACGAGCAAAAAGGTCATTTTAAAGCCCAGTTGCGAATGGGCAGATTGATGATTGCTGCAGAGTACGAAAAACGGCTTCATTACCAGCCTTCCACAGGTGCCATATTTGCGCTAAAAACTTTGGGGTGGAACGAAAGACACGAGCAATCTGCAACAATTGATCAGCCTAAAAATATCACAATTGCTGTAACCACCACCGGCCCCAAAATAGCAGAAAATGAAAAAGAGGTTAACCTTTAACCAAATCATATGTATGAAAAAACATCTATCCTGTTTAAACAAAATTTTGAAAGTAACTCGCCGGTAGTTGTAAATCAAGGCGGCAGTAACTCGGGAAAGACCTTTGCCATTTTGCAGGTTCTGTTTTGTATGGCTATAGCTACACCTAAGCAGGTTATTACAGTTGTGGGGCAGGATATACCTAACCTAAAGGCAGGCGCCCTGCGCGATGCCTTAAGCATTTATGAGGATTCACCCCTACTTAAGTCACTCGTAAAAAACTACAACAAAACCGACCGCCAGTTCCAATTTTTCAACAATAGTATTTTAGAGTTCAAGAGCTACAGCGATGCGCAGGACGCCAAGGCCGGTAAACGCGATTATCTGTTTGTTAATGAAGCAAATGGCATAGACTGGGATGTTTACAGCGAATTGGCATTACGCACCCGTAAACGTGTTTTTATTGATTACAACCCTAATACAGGCTTTTGGGCTCACGAAAAACTAATTGGCAAGCCCAATGTGCAATTGCTGATATCAGACCACCGGCATAACCCTTTTATAGATGAACCCACACGCAACAAAATAGAAGCCATTAAGGACGAAGATGTGGAACAGTGGAAAGTTTATGCCCGCGGTGTAACAGGTAAATTGCGTGGGTTGGTGTTTGATAAATGGCATATTTGTGAACATATACCCGCGGAGGCAAAGCTTATTGCCGCAGGCCTTGATTTTGGTTACAGTCAGGACCAAACCGGTTGCATTGTTGTGTATAAGCAAAATGGGGAACTGTGGGTTGACGAACTGCTTTACGACAAGGGCCTCACCAACGATGATCTATCAAAAAGGCTTAAAGCAGCCGGCTTGAGTAAAAACACGGAGATCATAGCCGATAGCGCCGACCCTAAATCGATCGAGGAACTTAAACGTTTAGGCTGGTACGTTACACCGGCAAAAAAAGGTGCTGATAGCGTTGTGAACTCTATCGACATCCTTAAGCGATACATGATTAACGTTACCCGCAGCAGTGTTAATTTACGTAAGGAATTAGGCACATACATTTGGCGAACAGGCAAGGACGGTAACGCCATCAATTATCCTGTAGACCTGCATAACCACCTTATAGATCCGCTGCGGTATATTGCTTTAAACAAGCTAAAAATTGCCGGTAGCAAGCATTTACAAAGCCGTTTCCCCTACGTGCCCGCAACTGGCAAAAAAGATATCCTTGACGACCTCATCGGCACTTCATAAGTATTAAAGCTTCACAATTAAATTATTAAAACTTATATGATAGAAAAAACCCTGTTAACTGCCCATGGTAAATTACGCCTCAAAATTCCGTCGAGCCTGGCTGAAATAACCCTCGGCCAGATGATGGCCCTACAGGCTAAAAAGGAACTTAGCGACCTTGATGCCATCAGCATACTATCAGGCACGGCACTTTCGAGCCTGCAACAAATAAACAGCGGTAACGAATTGTTGCAGTTCACCGATACCATCCTTAACCTATCGCATCAGATCAAATACCTTTACAATGCAGAAGCTATCCCGAAAGAAATAGAATTGCCCGTAGATGGAAAAGCGGTGAAGATTAAAGTATCCAACAATTTGGCTATGGAGCCTGCGGGAGCGTTTATGGCCGCGCGGGATATTATTAATGATGAAGTAGCTGAATATGTTAAGCAGCATGGTGAAGAAGATTGGCAGGAAAATTTTAATCCATCATTAGATGCGTGCTGCAAAATATTGGCGCAATACTTTTACTGCCGGGCAACCGGCCAACCTTATGACGAATACAAAGCAGCAGAGTTTGCAGAAACCATTGAGCAATTACGGGTAACGGAGGCACTGCCCATTGCACGCCATTTTTTTATCAGCTATCCCAATTGGTTAACCAGGAAAACCAGCTTCTGGCATCGCCTGTATCAGCAATGGAAAAACGTGCTGGCATACAAGCGTTTGAAAAGTTTAAGTATATCAACACCATAAACGCACTGGCAGGCGGTGATGTCACCAAATGGCATCTTATACTGGCCATGCCTTATGAACGGGTGCTTACCAAACTGCTGCTCAACAAAACGGAGGCAGAATACCAGAAACGATATCACGAAATGATAGCGGCATCCTGACCAACAACTTTACTCTATCATCCTGTATATAATCAGCCGCAAGGCTCGTCCCTGTAAATCTCAAACCAAATGCTCCCTTGCAGGGATCGGGAGCTAACTTTATGCGAAATCAAATTGAAGCAATTGCAAAAAGCCTTAGCGCTTCCCCATCTTTCCTTTACGGCACAGAAAAGGAACTGAATACCCTGGCCGATGACATCACCTTTCCATGTGTATTTATGCACCCGTTGCAGCCTGTAATATTATCACCGCACGTGAATGGCTCTGTAAATAACGTATTTACACTTTACCTGGAGTTTCTATTTAAAACAGATTTTGGTCGCTTTACAGCAGAAAACGAAGATATTGTACAACAAGCCCTATTATTAGCCAATGAGTTTATTGTAAAAGCAAGCAAATATCGCGACGCAGAAGGTAGATACTTTAAAATAAAACCAGGCGAGAAAGCCAAGTGTGTTCCTGTGTACAATAAGTTTGATTCGAACACCACCGGCGTTGGCCTTACCATTACGCTTAACACCATGTACTTTAACGCTTATTGATCTTAACCCTTACAATCCCAACTACATGAATTTATTAGCCAGTCTGGTTTATAATTACCGGCCAACAACCAGGGTAGATGACAACGGAAGCCGGTCGGACAATGCACAGGTATCCATCGCTGTTTATGATGCTTTAACAGGCAAGCCAACCAACGGTAACTACTGCGTTGTAACCTATACCATAACAAACGAAGCTAATTTTGTAACCACGCTTACAGCAATAGTGCCCGGGTTAGAATATGTGATATATGATGGCGCAATAGCTCAGGTTAATTATGGCGGCAACGGGCAAATTATCTCTACATCAAGTAAACGCTTTGATATTGTTAGCGTAACACCAGGAAATCCCCCCACACCAAATGATGAGCCGCTGCCAAGCAGCCTGCTTATTACTGACGTCAAAGTAGATAAGGTAGAATCTGCCCAGGGCGCTAATGATGCGCAGATAACCGTTTACGCAACATCTAACTATCTGCCTATAGCGTACAAATTAGATGGCGTTATCACATCGGCATCACCGGTGTTCACAAACTTAAGTGGCGGCAGTCACACTATTACGGCCGTAGATGCATCAGGTGGTATAGCAAACTACACCATTTACATCCGCACCAATGTAAATTTGTTAGTGTCAGATCCATCAGTGAATTTACCGGGTGGCAACATTTCGCGATGGAGTGCTGCCTTTAACCCGATAATCTTCACCTACCAGCGACGCGATTTTGACGTAACCGCGTTAGAGCTCAATACAGCTGATAATAATACAAGAGTGATCACTAATACAGATGTGAGTTCTGTAACAGACGGAGACCTGATATACATAAAAACGCCTGCGTGTGAGGGCACTTATAAGGTTTTGGCTCGCTTCGATAATCAAACGCTGGTGATCGATATTCCGTTTACATTTGGCGATAATACCGCCGCCGACCGGAGTGGATTTATAAATATCAACAGGCTGCGACCATATTACAAAATGCTAACCCGGATAAGTTTTTTCGACAAGCTTACCGGCAAAGCATCTACCATAACTTCCACTAACAGACCAGATAATAAAGGTATTACCAGGGCAGATATCTCCAATTTCCTGCAAAGTTTGTTAAAGGCTGCCGACAGCAGCGATTATGCAGCTATAAACTTCCGCGATGATAATTTAAGTGCCAGTTACCAAATAGCGTACGCCCAGCATTGGGACGATGGTACCGACAATGGTCACACTACAGACTTTATCAGCATTGAAAAGCCTTATTATGTTTTATATTCCGCCCGGCAATTAGGTGATAAGTACGGCGGTAACATGGCTGCTTACGTGCCATTCACGAATGCGCCAAATGGTATTGAAAAAGCCAGATGGATTACGGACTTTGCAGAACCGGCATACAGTAACGGCTACCCATTTGATCTTAGTTTTATTTACAGCGAAGATCTGGTTGGTCGTGATATTTATGCAGAGATCATTCCGCTGGATATCAACCGCGATCCGCTGCCGGGTGCAACCAATAATTATCTTATGAATGATGATGGTGGCTGGCTGCTTAACAGTGATGGAAGCAGATACCTGATAGCTAAACAAACACTTGTTAAAGTGCCAGTTCCGGGTCAGTTAGGTTTAAACCGTTTGCTGGTACCAGGGCCGTTTGCCAGTAATGCGTATTACTTTAACGTTACGCTTAAATATGATAACAACGAAACAGCCCGCACAATTACTAAAACCCAAACTGTACGCATTGATGATGCCGTTGATGATCAATCGATTTATTTGCGATGGATAGGTTTAACCGGAGGTAATCACAAAACCGTGTCACAGATATAAGGCTGAAAGTCTTGGAAAGCCAGGTTGCCGTTATGCAACATCAAATAGGTCTCATCAGTTCTCCTGTACATAAATAACAGAGACCGTCATTTCAAAATTAATTACATGAAAAAGTTAAGCGACCAACAATTGCGCGAACTTGCTTTGGCCTTTGGTTACGATTACTCAGTATTAAAAGCACTCATTATTGTAGAGAGTAACCAAAAAGGCTTTTCTGATACAACAGGCCGCATAATTATTCAATTTGAACCATCTTGGTTCAAAAGACTAAGATCTAACCGGAAAACCAATAATGGCAATTCAATATGGCAAGCTAATAGTGTAGGTGATCAAACAGCCGAATGGACAGCGTTCAACAATGCATTTGCATTAGACCCTGAGGCAGCCATGAAAAGCACATCTATAGGAATGATGCAGATAATGGGATTTCATTACTCAGAAATTGGATTTGATAGCGTTGGCAAAATGTGGGATTTTGCAAAGGAGAGCGAATACAACCAGGTGATAATTACCCTGAAATGGATAAACGCTGTGCCACAGCTCAAAGCCGCATTAAAAACTAAAAACTGGCAAAAGGTTGCTTATCACTATAATGGTTCGGCCTACAAAAAATTCGGCTATGATACCAAGCTGGCTAACGCCTACAAATATTTAATAGATCAAAATAATGGATAACAGAACAATCGTGAAATTCGGGGAGATAAATTCGCCTAAACCACAGTGGGCTACCTGGATGTTCAGGTCGGTCGCAATTCTAACAACTGTAATTGCCTTTTGGGTAGGCAGTACTCAATTGTTGGCTGATGAAGCTAAGGTTGAAATAGTGTTGGCCCTCAAATCCGTAGATATGCTGGTTTTGGGTTTTAGTAATTTATTTGGTGTAACCCTTCCCGAGAAAACTCAATCTTAATTATGCTTAAAAAAATTTGGCGCTGGCTCACCCAAGCACGAATCAATATTAAAAGTTCTCTGTCCTTCGGTAAGGATTTTGCAAACGACGTTAAATCTATAGTGGATAGCCCGCTTTTTGACGTGGTCACGGCTTTAACGCCATCAGGATTGGATGATGTTGCACTTGCTGCGTTCAGAAAATTTATTGAGGATCTTATAAATCAATTAAACTGGGCAGATAAAAACCTAACAAATAGTGATGAAGTTGAAAAAACAATAATACTTCATTCTTTGTCCGCTGCGGCGGCTTTTTGGAAAGGAAAATTTGAAGAAACGGATTTATCATTGCAAACCACGTTGAGCACTGCACAATTAATTTATGATGGCAGTAAAGTGGATCTGAAAGTTTGAAGAATGTGCCCGGAACGAGATTCGAACTCGTACATCCTTACGAATGCCACCCCCTCAAGATGGTGCGTCTACCAATTTCGCCACCCGGGCTCAAATTATTATTAAGTTGTATCCCCCTCTGTGAGGCAACCTCTGATTATCACAACTTTTAGTGCCCGGAGAGAGACTCGAACTCTCAAGAGACAATTCTCAACGGCTTCTGAGACCGCAACGTTTACCAATTTCGCCATCCGGGCATAAAGAGGGTACAAATATAATTTTTTTAGCACTACTGCATAATCAAAAGTGAAATAAGTGTTCTAAATTTAGCTGCTTAATAAAATACCTACAGTATGCATAAATTTATAATAACGATTATCTGTGCATTTTTCATTTCAGTTTTTTCTTCACAAGCACAAACGATAATAAATCTTCAGAGCGGCAAAAAAACAAGCATAAGAGGATTATCGGTTGTTAACGATAAGGTCGCCTGGATAAGCGGCAGCGGCGGAACTGTGGGTATAACTAACGACGGCGGTAGTAACTGGAGCTGGCTGCAAGTAAAAGGCTATGAAAAATCTGATTTTAGAGATATCGAGGCCTTTTCAGATAAAGAAGCTGTGATCGTTAGCTCAGGCACTCCGGCTTACATACTTAAAACTGCAGATGGTGGCCTAACGTGGACAAAACATTTTGAACAAAGAGATACCTCGTATTTCTTGGATGCAATGGATTTTAAAGATCCTAAACATGGCTTTGTTTTGGGCGACCCTATCAATGGTAAATTTCTGCTACTGAAAACGGACGACGGTGGTAACAATTGGGTTCCCGCACATTATTCCCCGGGTGCCTATAAAAACGAAGCAGCATTTGCTGCCAGCGGCACGTGTATCCGCGTATATAAAAGCGGTATCATGATAGTAAGCGGTGGCTCTAAAAGCAGGCTGATCAGTTCAACCGATAACGGTAAAAATTGGCATTATCTCGATTTACCGCTTACCGATGGAACATCGAGTCGTGGAGCGTTTTCGGTTGCCAAAAATGGCAACGAAATTATTATTGTTGGAGGTAACTATGCCAAAGATAAGTTGAGAGATTCAGTCGCTGTTATAATAAATGGTTCTGAAAACATAAGTAAAGCATCAATGCCAACACTTGCGCCTGAGGGTTTCCAATCCTCTGTTGAGCATCTAAACGGAAATTTTTATCTGTCTACGGGCACATCAGGTACCAATATTAGCACTGATAGTGGGAACACCTGGAAAAAAATCGACGATAGAAGCTATAACGTTTGCCGCAAGGCAAAAAAAGGAAAATTGGTTTTATTAGCTGGAGATAAAGGAAACATTGGCATATTAAAATTTTAATAGTTTGTTTAATAGGCACTTATTGTAAAGTTTACAATTAATTTTAATTATGCCTTGCAGACAATTACAAATACTTCTATATTTGCACCACTTTAACGGAAACGGATAACACAATCCACTAAGTTAAAGGATGATTCCGTAGCTCAGCCGGTAGAGCATAACACTTTTAATGTTGGGGTCCTGGGTTCGAGTCCCAGCGGGATCACTACCAAAACGAAAAAAAGCCTTAGCAGATTGCTAAGGCTTTTTTATTTCACCAAGTCTGGCTACATCGTATTGTTCGACCGTAAATTTGACCATTTACCAACCACTTCACAACGTTTCGGCAGGTAAAGAAAATCACGGTAGCTCGCTCAAACAATTCATAACCACAGATAATAAAGGATATCTAACGTTTAACTATTCTATTAAAGATTAGATTATAACAGCTAATATGACTGCAGCCACTATGATTTCATAAGAGCTTAGATTGAGAAATAAAAGGTTTTTCATTTTGTATTTCTAAATAAAACTTATTCGCTTAATCCTGGAAATTCATATTTATCGGTTTAACACTAAACCAACATCAATATACTGCCCACTGTTGGTGTTTTTACAGTGTACCGCCATTAAGTTATTTCCTTTTTTATTTAATGCAGATTGAAATGACGGCATCATACTAACATCTTCATAATCACTCGTCCAGCCATTGAGCTTAGCCACCAGCTTACCATTGATGTAAATTTCGCAGTCTTCATCATGATGAACGCGTAGTTTAATGTTTTTGAGATTACCCTGCGAAACGTTTCTTAAAGAGAAGTTTCTCCTAAGCCAAATATCAGATGTGTTCCATTCTGTACCAATATGCGCACCTGGGGTGAAGAACGTTCCGAAGCCTCCCTCCCCCTGGCTCCAGACGGATGTATCAGTAGAAGCTGTTGCCCAGTCCGCCTTTGGCATTTTAAATGTATAAGTCCATTTTGCCGGTTCAGTTTCAGCCGTAGAAAGTATGATAACGTCTTTATTTACCACTTTTTGGTACATCGCCTTTTCGTTTGACCGGCGTATTTTGTCAGCATCTGCTTTAAGCACCCTATCATAGGTCATCAGGCCGTTAAGCTCTATTTCTACGTCGGTTATTTCAGTGTAAACGGCTGCACTTAGACCGTTATATGTTCTAAACTTTGCCAACATGCCGGCAAACTTATCGTATAATGCCAAGTAATCGGTCGTATTTTTCATTGTTACATATTGCGTAAGGTCTTTGCTATTCCAAACCTTCTCAAAAGGCTGAAATCCTATTCCCCCAAATTCACCGCAAACATTTGCCTGAGATTTGCTTCTCGGGTACATCGGTGCCGGGTAAGGATGAATATCATATAAATCGCCCACTCCTACGTTATTAGAGCCGCTCCCTTCGTTAACGATACGGCTCTGATCAAGCCCGCGTACCAATGCAACATATTTTTTGGTGTCATGCTGACCTTGATTTTCATTGAATATCACCCAGGTAACGATGCTGGGTGAATTGTAATGATTTTCAACTAAGCGGGTTAATTCATTGGCGAATGCTTCCTTTTCGGGAGGAGGTGTGCCGAAAGTATAGGAATTTGGCGAAGGCATGTCCTGCCACACCAATAATCCAAGCTTGTCTGCCCAGTAGTACCACCGTTGCGGCTCAACTTTGATGTGTTTTCTCACCATGTTGAAACCCAGCTTTTTTATCATCTCCAGATCAGATCGCAGGGCAGCATCCGTTGGTGCAGTGTATATACCATCCGGCCAAAAGCCCTGATCTAATGGGCCATATTGAAATAACGGTTTATTGTTAAGGTAAAGCCGGTAAAATTTCCCATCGTAACCAATGGAGCTCTTTCGCATTCCAAAATAAGTTTTAACCACATCTACGGTTTTACCGGCATCATCACGCAAGGTAATATCCATATCGTAAAGAAATGGATGATCAGGTGACCATAGATGTGGGTTTTTTAACTTGATCTGTGCAGGAGCAGAAGCGTCACCCCTATATGTTTGAATAGTGTGGCCATTTTCTTTTATTTCGGCTGTAAATTGCGTTTGATCACCAAAAGCAGTTTGTAAGGATAGATTCAGTACTGAATGATCAATGTCCGGAGTCATCTTTACACTTTCAATATGAGTTCGCTGCACCGGCTCTAACCAAACCGTTTGCCAAATGCCGGTGGTAGATGTATACATGATGCCTTGGGGATTGAGTGTTTGCTTTCCACGAGGAAATCCGCCGCCATCTGTGGGATCAAATACCTTTACAGTGATAGTTTGATTGCCTTTAGTAAGAAAATCGCTTACATCAAACGAAAAAGCGTCATACCCTCCCTGATGCTTACCTACAGACTTATCGTTTATAAAAACTTCGCACTCATAATCTACCGCACCGAAATGAAGAATTACACGCCGCCCCCGCCACCCAGCCGGGATAACGAAGTTGCGGCGGTACCATAAACGATCATGATGCTCCATTACTCCCGATAGGGCAGCCTCAACAGGAAATGGAACCAAGATCCTTTTACCAAGATCATTTTTAGGATAAGGCTCGTTTTGCCATGTACCAGGCTTGTATTGCCATATCCCATTCAAATTCATCCATTCTGTCCGTTGCAGTTGTGGGCGCGGATACTCGGGTAATACACTGCCGGTGTCAACATCTTTTGCAAATCTTGTCATTAGCGGCGCTTGTTTAAATTGCCAGCTTTGAGCATAAAGAGACGTTGAGAAAATTAAGGATACAAATAGAATAAACGGATATTGACGAATGTTGAACATTAGAAAACGTATTTATAAGCAATTAAAAGAATTTGGCCATCAGTAATCAAATGCCGATCAGATCATACGGTATTCTTACCGCTTTGGCCCGATAATCATTAGGGTCCATTGTTCCGTTAGCGTTAGAACATGGGGTTAAACAACTGCCGTAAAAATTTACGCAGTAAGTGAACACCATCTCATTATTGCTGTTGAATTGCGGATGGATGGCCGCCTGATAAAAGTATGGGGTGTGTCCCTGCTTGTAATCCGGCATTGCGTATACAACTTTGTTTGTTGACCACCCTGATTTTGGATCGGCGCTAAAACATGTATATACATTGCGTTGTGCAAAATCACATCCAAAGCCGTAATCCATACTGGCAATTACATACTTACCGTTAACCTTTGCTACGCCGAAGCCGCCGTTAGGCACCGAAGCTATTTTTGCAGATGCGCCGGTTGTAGGGTTTGATGCCCATGATGATCCATTCCAGAACGTCCAGGAAGAAGGATTACTTTCGGGGAAACGTGCCACATATACATCACCACCATTAGCACCATACACGTATACATAATTAACGCCGCCGTCGGTAACTTTTACCATACCGTGCATGTATCTTATGGTTGTTTGATTGCTTAGCGCCGGAGTATTAAGTCTTGTAACCGTGTAACTTGGTGCGTTACCCTGGTATATATCATAAATACCTTCACTTGTCGGATCAAGGCCATTGCCTTCATCGGCATATACATACACATGGCTTCCAATCTCAATACCACCGCTCGGCCATGTCCAGCTGGTACCCGGCTGTATCGGGAAAAATTGGTTGCCGTATGATGTAGTAATGTTACTGGTTGCAGAAGGCGAAAAATTCCAAACACCATTACTTTGTGCAGGTTGTATCAAATTACTGCACCGGTATGCTATAGGCTGGTCTCCGCCGTAACATGGCGTGCTACCATCAGCGTTTATGTTATTCCAATAAGTATCATTTGTTGGCCACATGACCTTCCCGTTGTTTGCTCCATATGTTAGTGGTATGGAAAATACGCCGTCAAAAGCGGTAGAACCGGTTGTTCTTTTAAAGAAATTAGTTAGTTCATTGTCCCGGTAGCTATCTCTTGCAAACTGATTAAACACCCACCACTGCGAGCTATCATTAACAAAAGTACGTTGCGTTATAGCTGTACCATTTGTGGTAGATCCGTTTTCGTTTGTAAGTGCCAAGCCGTTAGATCTGTTAATGATTTTATACGCCCCAAACCCCACAACAACCAGTTGCCACTGTTGATTAGTGCCGCCATGCCAATCGTATTGTGTAAGCACCGTACCTTGCGAACTGTTAGGAGCATCAAGTACCTTTCCGCTGTAAAGGTTTACTATTTTGTAATAACCTGTACCTAAATCTACCACGTTCCATTTTTGCCAGCGCTCCGGCGTTGTGGTTGAAGCAGACCATTGCTGTATTGCCCGTTGATTTTCTTGCTTTTGCCCGAGTGTTGTAAAACCGCCGACTTCGACAGCAAAACCGCTACCTACGTTAACCATGGTATAAGTACCATAAGCGCCGGATATTGCAGCCGTTTTAATGGGGGTTGCGGGTTGTTTAACATCCGTCCCCGCGTTTTTTTGCAGGTCTTTTGTTTGCTCGGTCTTGTTACAACCTAAAGCAATTAGCACTACTGCTGATAAAGCAATAACAGTAAATTTTAATTTCATAATGTGATGTTTTGGTTAGTAATTATCTTGACGCAGGATTGAATAGGTCATCCTTTCGTTTGGTTTTCAGAACTAAGATCACACAGAATACCTAAGCAGCGATTGCAGCCTTAGTCTCATAAAAATTTTCGTAACAATAATTGGTTATGCGGTAAATCGCTTAACAATAATAAGCTAAATCGATTTAACAAACAAATATTTTCGGGATATTATTTAAAATTAATTTTAAAATTTAGACGAATGAGTAAGTCCGTTACGTCAATAACTAAAAACGGACGTATCTCGCATAAAGGAAAGCGGTATAGTAGTTTTTGAAAGGATCAGTTTTTTTAAGTATCCGGTATCAACCTTACTGAGTAATCCCTTTTGCTTGCTTTTAGCTATATGCTCATACAGTAAGCGACCGGTGAAGACTTCTCCGGGGTGTATACCATCTAACATATAAATATCTGAAAGACCGATACCTTTTGGAGTAGTAAAGTTGATTACATCAATACCGTCATCGGCCAAACTGCTTTGTATGCCTAAATAATCGTTAAAGAAAGCATTGAATTTTTTGTTGGTGGCAAAGTAAGAGTAGAAATCGTCTGAGATTGGCGGTATAAATACGGTTACTTCAGTGCCGTTTTGCTTTAAAAGCTTAAGATCAATCAGCAGCCTTTTTAACAGCGCCTGGTCTATTTCATAAGGTTCGGTAAAGATGTAATCTTTATCGTCAAGCAACTTCTTATAATTACCCGGATCTCTGAATACCGGGTCTTTAATAAACTTTTCTATATCTCCGGCATAATGCATACTTCCGTCTCTTCTAAACCCTGTTCCCCTTTCGCCAAGATAACCAAAGCCAAGATGCCGGTTTGGCAACCCGTCGACTGTTTTTTTGCTTAACTGTGCTTTGATGAATAATTGCGATGCCATTGCATGGTACTTTGGATAAGATACTTCATCGCAATGCGGGTTCAAAATTTCGTTATCCGGGTTAATATATAAGGTCTTTTTAATTAAAGAGACATCCAGGCCCAGGATGATCAGCTTTGGTTTATGTAATTTTCCGGTTTTGATGTAGTGTAATAAGCTTTCTAAATCATTCATATTATTGATGGAAAATCCCATATTATAAAATGAAGATTCGAACGGATGAAACATGACATCCCTAAATTGAAGCACTGTTGATTGACCAATAATTAATATATCAGCATTTTTCTTTTGAGCCATCTTCAGCTTATAAAGCGACGGCGAATTATTGAAGAAAGACCGAAAATAATAGGTTTCTCGTTTACTTTTAAGCTGTCCTTGTACCACCTTGTCGACCCCAACGGTTTCCTTATCCACAAAAAAATAATATTCACAAATAAGTGTGTAGCATATAAGTGGGCTTAGATACAGCAAAAATGTAAATGCAAATCTTTTCATTAAAAGTGGAAATAGATGAAAGTTTGATCCACAAATATTCCGAACAACAGTATAAGAAAGGCAACCAGATAATATAGGCCTATACGTATAGGTTTGCCAAAACTCGTCACATTAAATTGGAAGTCATTTTGCCGTTGAAACCACTCCCATGCTAAAAAAATAATTAGCAATGGAGTTAACTTTAACAAAAAAAGCGGCGGTTCTCCGATGTTAAGGCCAAACAACCTTCTGATATAATTGATGGCCGATGTAACGTCTGGCGATCTAAAAAAAACGGTTGTTACCGAACCCAAAAGGAACAATAAAAAAATAGAAACACCTGATAAGGCGGGTTGCTGCCTTATATATAGAAGTTTTCTTCTCAAACCTGTATTACGTTTAGATATAATATGAGGAATAAAGTACAAACCATTTAGCAGCCCAAATACTATGAAAGTCCAGTTTGGCCCATGCCAAAACCCAATTAGCATTAGCAGCACCAAGGTGCAAAATATACGCCATAGGGTGCTGCTCCTATTTTTGTACAACATAGGCATGTATACATAGTCGCGAAACCAGGCTGTTAGCGTCATGTTCCACCGGGACCATGCCTCGCGGGGTGTTTTGGAAAAAAACGGCGTACGGAAGTTGGTACTCAATTTTATCCCTAAGAGTTTACCTGTTCCTATAGCGATATCTGAGTATCCCGAAAAATCGCAGTATATCTGGATGTAAAAAAAGATACCGCCTAAAAGCAGTTCAGCGGAGGACAACGACCTATAATTTAAAAAAATGTAATTAACGTTAACGGCAAGTTTATCTGCAATAACCATTTTCTTAAAAAGCCCATATAATATCTGGCGCATTCCATCTGCGGCCAATTCATAATCAAATATCCGTTTGCGTTCAAACTGCGGAATCAGATCATTACCCCGCTCAATTGGCCCGGCAAACATCTGGGGAAAAAAACTGGTAAAATTTAAAAAAACGATGACATTTTTGGTAGGTTTTAACTTACCGTGATATATATCAATGTTATAACCCATAGTTTGAAACGTAAAAAAACTTAATCCTATAGGCTGTATAATATTGAGTAAAAGCAGATCGGGTTTAAGGTGGAAATAGCCGAGTAACTCTACCGAATTTTGTATAAAGAAATTGTAGTACTTAAATATAAATAACAGCCCTAAGTTCATTACAATACTCAGGCTCAGAAAAAGCTTACGGTACTTTTTATTCTCATAGATTCTTAAGCCCAATAAAAAGTCTGCATAAGAACAAAAGAATATGAGTAAAAGAAATTTAACGCTGAACCAACCATAGAAAAAGTAGTTAGCTGCCAGCAAAAAAAAATTTTGCTGGCTGTAACTCCTCAGTTTCCAATACAATATGAAAACCACCGGCAAGAAAAATAAATACTCAAAGGAGTTAAAGCTCACCGGTTAATCTTTAAGTTTTAAATAGTTTATGTTCAGCATGATTAGACAAATACAGCTTTTTAAATAAAACGTTTTAGCTATAAAAGTTGAGTGTTTGCAATTGCTGATTGATAATATTACTGCCGTAATTAGTATGACATTAATTGTTTAGGAAGATCTTCATAATCCTATCAAAGAGTATGGCACGCGAACACCCTTTACCTGGTAAAAGTTTGGATCCATGTAACCGTTGTTTGTGCACACATTTGTGCTGCACGGACTTCCGGATCCGTTATAGTTAAGGCAATACGTTAACAACAACTCACCAAGGCCGTTGTTAAATTGAGGATGTATTGCCGGCGTGTAATATTTGGCAACATACCCATTGATCCTATCCTCAATTGTGAACACCTTTTTAGGCGCTGTAAAAGGACCAAATGGCGTATTTGATGTTGATATATAGATGTTGTGCTGGCTTGGGTTACAGAAGTAGCCTATGTCCATTTGCATCATCACATATTTGCCATTCACGTAAGAAATTGCGGTGTTCGCCATTACGTAATCAGTTGTAGCCGTCGTAATTTTTGCTTCTGTAGCTGTGGTTGGTGTAGATTGCCAGCTTTTACCATTCCAGAAGGTCCAGGTCTGCGGGTCAGTTTCGGCAAAACGCGCCACAAAAAGGTATTTTACAACAAATACGCCAATACTGCCGTAGGTATATACATAACCATCGCCAGGCCTCATCATTCCTTCGGTGTAAGTGATAGGCCCATTCATACCTGCCGGTGTAGTACGAACTGGATTTGGCCAGTTGTTACCAGCTGTTTCGGTAAAATCGTACAATGCCGTTGTAGATGAACCACCAACTGTAGCTTCAAAACAATACATATAAACATGCCCGTTCAACTCTACGCCAACGCCAGGCCAACTGTAAGAAGAATTATGCTCGCCCGGGCTTGGTACAACTTCATATTTATAGGGTGATGCTGTTGTTATCAAATTGTTGGTTAGCTTATTGTCCCAGCTATGGTTTGCGGGTTGCAACAGCATAGAGTTATGGATATCGAAGATCTGATTACAATTGAAAAGGCCTACCTGATTTAACAGCCTGTCGCTGTAAGTATCTTCTGCAACCCACAATGTACGGCCATCTGCAAGAGGTATACTATTACCCTGGTCAAAAGCTACCGACCCCGAAGTGCGATGAAAAAAGTTGACCACAGCATCATCACGATAAGCCATATCGGGAATTTTGATAACTGACCACATTTGGGAGGCTTTTTCGGCATACATTTCCAAAGAGATCAAACCGGTTGTCTGATCAACAGTGGGCGATAAACCACAAGCTTTATTGATCGCCCTGTAACTGTTTTCCCCGGTACTTGATATCTGCCATATCTGGTCATCATTTGAGTCGTCAGACTGTTGCTGTAGCTGATAACCGTTATCAACCTTAACAGCTTGCAAAAATTTACCGCTACCAAGGTTCATGATCTTAAAATATCCGTCCGTTACGTTAATTACCCTCCATTGCTGGTGTGCAGCTTCATTATAGGCGCTAAGATCAACATTGCCTCCATTAGCTAACGACAGGTCGGCTATCTCCGCTGTTTGGCCAGATGTAACACTCATGATCTCATACGTACCAAATGTAACGTTTGGACCAACGCTTAATACTCTGCCCTTGGGGCCGGCTTCTTTATTTAAGCTGTATTTAGCAACGGTGGAAGAAGATACGGCCACCGCACTGGTATTTTTCTTACAACCCTGATTTAATAGTAAAGCAAAGCTTACCACGCATAGTAAAAAGTTCCTCATAATATAGTTTTGATGATTGAAATCTATCTAAATCAAAAATATGAAAGCGCATAAGCGCTTCAGCCGGTTAACTTCTTACTTGTTTGTTCACCGGTAATAATTGGCATATCAATATTAAGCTAAATCGATTTAACAAACAAATATATTTTTATATTTATTATAATAACCTTTCTCGGCCTTTACACAAGCTAAATCGATAAACTAAATAAGAAAGCAGATGTAGGAATTATGCAGGTAGCATAATTGGTTTATCTGCACCTGTAGAGTACGCCAATCTGATCGGCTGTAAATTTTGTTAAGAAATTACTAACGGAAAGCTATTTCACTTTCACCCATTTTGCAACGGTATATCTGTTGGTTTGATAATTTCCCTTACGGTTTACCAGGCCTTTTCCATTTTGATATGATAATGTGATATTGTTGTATTGGCCCTGATTATAATTAAAGGTAATGCCATCATCTTCAAAAAGGCTTGTTGAGGCTTTATCCCCATAAACATAACAGGTTAACTCAAACCGGCTTTGTGGCGACACATACTCAAGCGGCCTGGCCAGCGGCAAAATGGTTCCTTCTTTAATAAAAATGGGTAGCTCCGTCAGTCCTGTACTTACAGTATAGGTTTTGCCTCCTTCCATCTTTTTACCTGTGTTAAAATCATACCAGTTACCTTTTGGCAGGTATACTTTGCGCTCGTCAGACTTTTCTGTTAGCGGTGCCGCAAGTATTCCGCTGCCTATCATATACTCATCTGATATATTGTATACTTTCTCGTCGGTGGGGTAATCCATAACCAGCGCTCTAAAAGGTGGTATGCCTTTGTAATGATATTCGGCGAAGGCATTATAAAGGTAAGGCAGCAAACTCATCCGGAAATCGAGCAGTTGGCGAACGTCAGCCTCAACCTTGTTGGCATCCGCCATAAGTTCATTGCGATTATTTTTTTCTTTGTTGATCTGCAGCCAGGGTGGATTTTGCAGGTACCATGAATTATAAAGCGCCTGTGCCGATAGTACCGCTGTTTGGCTGCGTCGCATCAGATCTTTAACAGTGTTTGATTCCCTTACCTCCGGCGACCAGATCATCCCGGCAAAACCTGAGTTGGTGATCATCCGGATATATTCGTCATGATCATAAGTGTCACTGTAAATAGCAGCCGGGTATGATGAAGCAAACGTACTTGATGCCCTTACATCTAAATATGTTCTGGTATTATTCTGCTTATAAACATTGTATATGGCTTTCTGGTACAACAAACCAAATAGCTGGTGCATTTGCTCTCCATCAATACCAGACGGGAAACGGCTATGCTCCGGGAAACTCCATGTTGCGTTACCGTAACTTAAGTTAGAGTTATCACACTCATCCATTTTAAAGCCGGAGATACCCTGTTTAATAAAAGTATTCTCATGATAATCCGCGAAAAGTTTGCTTGCGGCTTTGTCAGCAAAATCGGGCACCAAACCATTCCATACCAAATAATTACCGGATCTGTTTTTCAATGGTGTATACAAAGGTGATGCAGCATTAACAAATGCATGCTCCCACAAATTAATGTGATAACCCTGCAACTTCATGCTGTCTATCAGGTTCTGTGGATCAGGGAAAAAATCTTTATTCCAAACATAAGAACAGGAATACGCGGTGGTTTGCCAGCGGGGCTCTAAGCCCAGCACATCTACCGGTATATGATGCTGACGAAAATAAGCTGCAGTTTTTTTAACATCAGCCTGCTTAAAATCAGCTTTTACCCGATATTTTACACCTAAACCCCAAATGGCCGGTATTGCCCCGCCACCAGAAAACAAATTATAGCGTTGCATAGCGCTAAGCAGATCAGGTCCCTCAAATACATATATCTCCACACCTTTTGCTCCGGGAATATCTGCGGCGACTTTACCGCCCGAGCCACCTTTATTAGCATAAAGATCTTCAACGGAATTGCCTCCGTTAGTTTGACGGGCAGTTATAACAGCACCGGTGTTTTTTGATGTGCTGCCGCAGTAAAAGGTTGTATACCGCGACGTATTGATAAGTATGCCATAACCCTTATTAGATAAGTATAGCGTTGTTGGTCCGTGCGTATAGCCCAGATCATTTAAAGGGTTATCATTAACTATTGGCTTTTTACGTAAACCACGCTGATTAAACGAGCCTATCTGCAAGCCAAAACCATATAGCTGCTCATCGCCATCTAAAGGCACTTCAACAACAACACCGCGATCATTGATGGTTGCAACTATATTGTTAATATCAAAAGGTAGCTTTCCTGCAGGTAATTGCTGCATAGCGTTCACTTTCGGTTTTTCCTCACAAAAGCTATAGGGGTTAAATTTATCAGGCTGGCCAACATTTATTTTCTTAACCCCGGGCGCTACCTCTGTTACCTGCATTTTTTGGCCAATGGCGGGCTCTTGTAATAAACAAGTTAATAGTAACAATGCAAGTAGCCTTGGGTAAGTAAATATCATGTTGGTCATAATTTAAGTTTGGCGCTAAAATATCGATTTAGCATTCAATAAAACAAGATTATATTTATATAGTTGGACTTTTAAATCAGTGTGATCCCTTTAGGATCACTTAAAGATCAATTTAGTTAACAAAGTGCGATTTCGACATAAACTTAACTTATTGATAATCAAATTGAATTTCTAAAGACTATAAAAATCATTTTGCTAAATCGATTTTATAAGCTAATTTGCTTCAAATTGTTATCCTATGTTTAAATCACTTTACGTTTTCATTTTGTTTTCAATCTGCGCTATTAATGCCTTTGCGCAAAACAGCAGTGCATTAAAATGGAAACTATTTCCGCAAGATGAGCATAATTACACTGGGCAGCAAGTATCATCTATTGGGTTTTCTGCTCCCAACTGGATCGATGGCGTAGTGCCGGGCACTGTTTTTTATGCATACGTAAAGGCCGGAAAAGAAGCAAACCCCGATTTTGCCGACAATATATACAAGGTTGATAAAGCAAAGTACAACAGGCCGTACTGGTACCGCGCAGAATTTAGCGTAAAGCCTGAGGGTAATAGAACCTGGCTAAACTTTAATGGCGTACACAAACGTGCTGAGGTTTATTTTAATGGCAAACACATAGGTACAATACAAGGTATTGTGCAACGCGGCAGGTATGATGTAACCGATCTTTTAAATAGCGGCAAAGCAAACGCAGTTGCGGTATTGATCATCCCGCCCGATGCCAGTTTTGGTTTGGCAAATCGCCAGGCGCCCACTTATCTAAGCAGCGGCAGCTGGGATTGGATGCCTGCAGTGCCGGGCTTAAATAGCGGCATTACCGATACGGTTGCCCTTACTACCACAGGCCCTGTTATAATAGAAGATGCGCAGGTGAAAACCAAACTCATCAATAATAAACTTGCGGATCTTAATGTAAATGCATGGATAAAAAACAGCACCGATAAACCTGTAAGCGGCAAGCTTAATGTAACCATACAACCCGGAAATATCGTACTTAATAGTGCAATGGTTACCATTGCGCCTAACGCAAGCCAAACCGTAAATTTTGATGAAAACGCTTATGACCAACTAAGGATCAAAAACCCGCTTTTATGGTGGCCAAACGGATATGGTAAACAAGATCTTTATACATGCAAGGTTAGTTTTAGCCAGGATAACAAAAGCCTATCTGATATCCACACCCAGCGTTTTGGTATCAGAAAGGTATCGGCAGATACAACCAGTGTTAACGGCCGGTTAAGGGTTTACGTAAATAACGTGCCTATACTGCTTAAGGGCGGCAACTGGGGCATGAGTGATTACATGCTTAAGGTACGTGGAAAGGATTATGAACCGCGCATTCGCATGCACAAAGAGATGAATTTCAATATCATCCGCAACTGGACGGGTGAAGTAACCGATGAGGCTTTTTATCAATATTGCGATAAATACGGCATCATGGTTTGGGACGATTTCTGGCTCAACAACTTTGGCCCTATCGATAGCATTAACAACTTTAAGGTAAACGCTATAGAGAAGGTAAAAAAATACCGTCAACATCCATCAATAATCATATGGTGCGGCGCCAACGAAGGACTGCCTGGCGGCGATACTACGGGTGCATTAAGCATGGCCATTAAAAATGCCATAAGAGATAATGATGAAGGCCAGCGACTGTATATAGCTCGTTCAAATGCGGGTACAACCAACCCAAATTTCTCTATCCACGGCGGTAGCCGCAATTTATCGGGCAGTGGTAACTGGAGCAATTCCGACCCAAAGGTGTATTTTACTGATCCGCATAACGGCTATCTCTTTTCCAAAGATTCATGGGGCATGCGAAGCGAACTGGGTACAGCGACCTTTGTGAATATTGAAAGCTTTAAAAAGTTTATGCCCAAAGATTACTGGGTACCCCCTACACCGCAAACTGTTGATAGTAAGGATAACATGTGGGCCAAGCACTACTTTAGCACAAATGGAGATCTGGGCGGGGGCGCTGCCCCGGCAAAATATGTTGCAGATGTCAATCGAAGTTACGGGCAGGCCACATCAATTGAGGACTTTTGTAAAAAATCCCAGATGCTTAACCTGGAAACAATGAAAGCCATGTTTGAAGGCTGGAATGACCATATGTGGAACGACGCAACAGGTATGCTGATATGGATGAGTCAATCGGCCTATCCATCTATGATATGGCAAACTTATGATTATTACTACGACCTTACAGGAGCTTACTTTGGCGCTAAAGTGGCTTGCGAACCGGTACACATCCAATGGAATGCTGCAACAAATTCTGTTAAGGTGATCAACAATAGAGCCTACGCCATAAACAAACTTACGGCCAACGCAGAAGTATACGGCCTGGATGGAAAACTCATTCCGGGGTATTCAACCACAAAAATGGTTAATGTGCCTATGTCATCAGCAACCGAATCGTTTAATGCTTTTACAGGCAAGGACCCTACTGCCTTACCCGAGATCTATTTCATGAAGCTGAAACTTACAGACAATGCCGGGAAATTGGTATCAGAGAACTTTTATTGGATAGGTAAAAAACACCTTGATTATCGTGCATTTGACAAGATGGCTAAAGTTGGATCTTTGCTTGGTATTAGCAAAGGCTTGGTAAGCAGCGCAGAAGATAAGAACAATAAGTTGATCACTTTTACGGTTACAAATAACTCTAAAAACAGCGCTGCGTACGGTATAAGAGCCCAGTTGTTAAATACCAAAGGCCAACAGATATTACCTGCCTTGATAAGCGACAGCTATTTTAGCTTAATGCAGGGAGAAAGCAGAAAAATACAAATAGAAGTCGACGCTAAACAACTGGCTAACGGCTACAAACTTGATGTTAAAGCTTACAATAATTAGGCAGCTTGGGAGTTTTTAATTAAATGTTATGCAAGGTTTTATAGACATAATCATCAGGATATTCAGTGTTACCGCTATCCGCTATTTTGTAATCGCGGGCGTACCTTTTCTTATATTTTACGTATTCTTTAAGGGCCGTTTTGAACGATCGAGGATACAGACAAAAAGGGCAGCTGATGTTAAAGACTTTCTGCGCGAAATACTGCACTCGATGCAAACTACCGCAGTTTTTACTATCATAGCCTTGGTACTGTTGTTTACACCGCTTCGTGATCATACCCTTATCTATAGCAAAGTAACTGATTATCCAACCTGGTGGATCCCGGTGAGCCTGGTGATAAGTCTTGTTATCCATGATACTTATTTTTATTGGATGCACCGCTTACTTCACCATCCGGTTTTGTTTAAATACACGCACCTGGTACACCATAAATCTGTAACACCTTCGCCGTGGGCTTCGTATTCTTTCCATTTTTTTGAAGCCTGGACAGAGGGTTTTGTACTGGTTGTATTAGCATTTACGCTGCCTATGCACCCCATCACAATAGGGTTATTTACGGTGGTGGGCTTTATCATCAATGTTTATGGGCACCTGGGCTTCGAGATAGCCCCTAAACGATTAAGGAACTCAATGTGGTTCAATATCATCAATACTTCAACCTACCACAACCTGCACCATAGCAAGTTTAGAGGCAATTATAGCCTGTATTTCAGACATTGGGACAAGCTGATGAAAACCGAAAATCCGGATTACGAAAAGGAATACGACAAGATACAGGCCCGCCGTTTTGGAGCTGACGCTATTCAGCAACAGCCTTTGAATGCTGCAGAGACGATTCGCGAATATTCAGGTTAGTCGACAGGGTTATTTTTTGAGTGGTAGGGGTGGCATTAGCATCCAGTTTCTTGAGCATTAAACTTATCACATGATCGGCCAGGGCCTCTATAGGCTGTGCAATAGCACTAACAGGCGGCGAATGCAATTTAAATACGTCATAATCATCAAATGATACTACGGCAACATCTTCAGGCACTTTTAAACCCAGCTGCCTGATTACCTTAAGGCCACAGGTACCAATATGATCTGTACCAAAAAGAATGGCATCAATGCCCGTGTTCTTCTTCAAAAATGCCATTAACGGCTCAGTGATCAGTGCTTCATTTCTGTTAAAGTCTATTTCTTTAAGCAAAGGCTTTAGCTTGGCATCTTTAAGCGCATTTTTGTAACCGGTAACGCGATCCATCATTTGGCTTTGCGCTGATGAAAAGGTTATTAAAGCAATATTACGATAACCCTGCTGCACTAAGTGCTGGGTAGCATTGTACATGCTAAACGCATTATCAACTATTACATGATCTGTATCAATATCCTGCAAATAACGGTCAAACATCACCACCGGCTGCCCACTGCCAAGCAACTCTTTCACATCCTCCTCAATGCCCTCGGGTGGCGATATGATGTAGCCGTCTACATGCCGGTCCCTAAACATGCTGATCAGCTCGCGGGTGCGCTCGGTATCATTATCGGTACTGCAATAAATTATACGGTAACCATTTTCGTATGCCCTATTTTCTATCAGGCGGGCAATACTGGCAAAAAACGGGTTTGATATATCCTCAACCATCAACCCGATGATGTTTGATTTACCGGTACGAAGGCTTTTTGCAAGCGAGTTAGGCTTGTAACCTACCTCTTTAACCAATTTTTGTACGCGCTCTACCAACTCCTCACTAATCCGTTTCTCTTGTGCCCTTCCGTTAAGAATAAATGACACAGTTGTTTTTGAAATATTAAGTGTATTGGCAATATCAACGATAGATACTTTTTTACTCATACTAAACCGATTTATGATGCAATGTATATTTTATTTTCGGGTTACGAAAATAAAGGGCTAAGCGGGCCGGATCATGAGGCTTTCCTGACTTTATTGTAATTGATTGCAAATGCAAAAATAACCAGGTAACAAATTATTGGAAACAAGTATGCGGTAGCTACATTTTTATTGGCTATAAGGCCCATTAACGGAGGGAACAACGCCCCTCCTACAACACCCATAACAATAAATGAGGCCCCCTGCTGTGTATGCCGGCCCAGGTCTTTTAAACCCAGGCTAAAGATCGTAGGGAACATGATGCTGAAGAAAAAGTTGATCATGATCAATGCGCCAAAGGACAACCAACCCATTTGCTGTGATACGATGATGCACATCAACACATTGCAAGCAGCAAATATGGCAAGTAATTTACTTGGCCTGATGTAACCCATCAGATACGTGCCGACAAACCTGCCAACCATCATCATAAATATACTAAAGGCGAAGTAATTGGCTGCGCTTGCATCGCTTAAGTGCATTACTTCGTGGCCGTAATTAATAAAATAGGCCCAGGTACCGCCTTGCGCAGCAACGTTAAACAGCTGGGCAATAATGGCAAACACGAAATGCTTATGCTGAAAAAGCTTTTTGGCGGGATCAAGACTATCTCCCACCGCCATAGTATCAGTAGCAACTATATGCGGGTCTGTTAGATTTTTGGGTACTTTAACAAATACAAACGATAAGCCTACCAGTGTGATCACCAGGCCGATACCAATGTATAGATATTTGACGGCCACCAAATCATTAGTGTGCCCGGCTTCTGCACGTAAAATAAAATAACTCCCTATAAGCGGGCCTATAACCCCACCTACCCCATTAAATGCTTGTGCAAAGTTAAGGCGCCTGTCGCTTGTGCGCTGGTCACCAAGAGAAGCAATAAAGGGATGCGCAACCGCCTCTAAGGTTGCCAGGCCGCACGCAAGGATAAAAAGAGCAACTCTGAAAAACGTAAAGGATTGCGCATCAGCTGCAGGAACAAAAAGGAATGCCCCGCAGGCGTAAAGAAACAACCCAAGCAAAACACCTGGTTTATATCCAAAACGTTTCATGAACAGGCCCGCTGGTATACCCATTACGCCATACGCCCCAAAGATGGATAGCTGCACCAAACCCGAGCGGGATTTAGAAATGTGTAACACATTTTGAAAATGTTTATTCAACACATCGCCCATGGTCATGGCTACTCCCCACAGCAGGAACAATGAAGTTACAAACGCAAGTATGATATAATACCGTTTCTCGGTAAAGCGAGGTATAGCTTCCATTGCGGTTTCAAATAATTGGGTATACAATTATAACATTATGCCGCATGGTTAACAAGCTTGTACAGGTATTAAGCTACTTTAAATAGCGCTTATTTTTGGTTTACCGAAACTGAAAACGGCTTGTCAGCTTCAGCTAATCCTCTTTTATAAGCAGGTTTAGCACCCATTTTAAACACCATTTTCCCGCCTTTCATAATATCGGCGTGGCTTAACCAATTATGGGTATAAACTTTACCATTTAGCGTTGCCGACTGTATGTAAACATTTTGATGCTGATTATCATCTGCCTGTATCACAAATTTCTTACCGTTCTCAAGCGTCAGCGTTACCTTCGGAAAAACCGGGCTACCGATCACATATTGATCTGTACCTGGGCAAACGCTGTAAATGCCCAAAGCGCTTAATACATACCAGGATGACATTTGTCCCTGGTCCTCATCTCCCGGATAGCCGTTTTCGGTGGCATTGTAAAGCTTGTCAGTTACTTTACGCGCATAATATTGTGATTTCCACGGTTCACCTGCATAATTATACAGGTAGATCATGTGCTGTATTGGCTGGTTACCGTGAGCATATTGCCCCATCTTTATCAGCGCCATTTCAGTCATTTCGTGTATCACAGATCCGTATTCGCCGGGCACAATGGTAGATGGTTGCGAGAATACTGAATCTATTTTTGCAGTAAAGTTTTTATTTCCGCCCATCAAGTTGATCAGGCCATTTATATCGTGAAAAACAGACCATTCCCAATGCCAGGCGTTACCCTCGGTGTAAGGGCCACCCCAGGCAAGCGGATCAAATGGCTCAACCCATTTGCCTTTATCATCCTTAGCACGCATAAAACGTGTGCCGGGGTCGTAAAGGGTTTTGTAGTTATACATGTTTTTGCCAAAGGCATCCATATAAGTTTTATTACCCACTGATTTTGCGAGCGTGTACCCGCAAAAATCGTCATAGGCATATTCTAAAGACTGAGCAGTTGCCCCTAAAGTTTGCTGTGAGTAAGGGATGTATCCATGTTCGTTATAGAATTGTGCATGGCCGCGGCCATTAGCACCTCCCCATGGCCCCTTATTGTTTGCCTCATGCGAATAGGCTTGCAGCGCTTTTTGAGGGTCGAAAGTGCGGATGCCTTTAACCCAGGCATCGGCCAGTAAAGATATGGCATGGTTACCCAGCATCCCTCCGGTTTCTGACGGGAAAGACCAGGCCGGAAACCAACCGCATTGTTCCTGAGCAGCCAGCAGTGCCTGCATGTACTCGCCTTCCATTTTAGGGTGCAGGATCGTATTAAGCGGAAACTGCGCCCTGAAAGTATCCCAAAAACCATTATCGGTGTACATGTAACCATCATGTATCTTGCCATCGTACGGACTAAAATAGTACGGTTTGCCTTGTTCATTCAATTCAAAAAAACGATGCGAGAACAGGTTGGCGTGGTAAAGGCAAGAGTAAAAGGTTGCACGTTGGGCTTCGGTACCGCCCTCCACCAAAACGCGGTGAAAGAGTTTGTTCCAAATTTTATTGGATGCCGCACGGGTGGCATCAAAAGTTTTAAAGCCACCTAACTCTTTGTTCAGGTTAAGGTGCGCCTGATCGGGACTGATGTAAGATGAGGCTATCTTAGCTTCAACAACTGTACCTGGTGCAAACTCAATGTATGCGCCACGGCCTTCGCCTTCATCTGTTTTATTGTTAGCTTTTATAGTACCCTTTTTATTTTCCCACGTACCATAACTTTTGATCGGCTGGCTAAAAACGATCTCAAAATAGTTTTTGAAGTTAGCAGGTGCCCAACGGCAATTGTTTACCCAGCCAACGATCTTATTTTCTTCGGGAATGATCTTAATAGCGCTTTCTTTAGTATAACCATCCAATACCAGGTGGGCGGCACCCTGTGCAGGAAAGCTGAAACGCAGGTGTGCACCACGCTCTGTTGTGGTCATCTCGGTGGTTATACCGTTATCAAGTTTTACCTTGTAGTAATCGGGTTGCGCTACTTCATTGCTGTGTGAAAATGTTGCTGCACGGTCTTCATCAGTTACAACTAACTTCCCGGTTACCGGCATAAGCGAAAACACGGCATAATCATTTACCCAGGAACTGCACTGGTGCGATTGCTGAAAGCCGCGAATTTTGTTCTCAAAGTATTGATATTTCCATCCGTCGCCGTTTTTGCCTGTTTGAGGTGTCCAGGTGTTCATGGCGAACGGAACACTGGTTGCAGGATAGGTGTTACCGTATGATAACTCGTATTTGCTGTTAGTCCCCTGGCGGGTATTAGCGTAATGTACCAGATCTGAGGTTTGAGCCGCTACCGTTTGGGCTGCCAATGTTAACGTTACAGATAACCCGAGGATTGTATGTCGATTAAATAACATGTTAAAGCTTTAGAAAAGATAATATCCGGGGTTCATCACCCCGGAAACTTATCCTCATTTTATATTAACCAATTAAAAAGTACGCAATTTTAGAATGTTACCTGCACACCAAGGTTTGCTATACGCTGATTTGGGTAAACATCACCGGCAGAGCTGGTGGCAACCTCAGGGTCTTGCTGATACTTGTTGTAGTTACGCCAGGTAAAAAGGTTGTACGCGCTGATGTAAAGACGTGCATATTTAAAGTGGAAAGGCAATAACCTGCTTGGAAATTGATATCCCACATCCACGCTTTTTAAACGTATATAATGTGCATTTATCAACCAGTAGTCTGATAAATAATTACTTGGGCTGCTAACAGATAGAGGATCGGTTGTTAAGCTCGGGAACTGTGCCGTAGCTGCAGTTGACGGTGTATAACGCTCCTGGTGAATGGGTTGAAACTGACTTTTAAACGGCTCAACACCGGTACCTACAACAGCAAAGCTGTACCCGAAAGCACCTTGCAATAAAGCGTTAATGCTAAAACCTTTATACGCTATACCCAGGTTTAAACCTACGTTAGTGTTAGGGACGTTAGGGTTCCCGATAGGCCCCTGGTCAAACTTGTCTATCTTCCCGTCGCCGTTGGCATCCAGATATTTTAGGTCACCCTCTTGTATACGTGCACCGTTACCAGGAGTTGCCGGCTTATCCTGTGCTGGCACGTTCGGATCGTTTATTTTTGCAACATCCGCAGCTGTGTAATAACCTATAAATTTATAACCAAATATCTGCCCGATAGGCCGGCCTGTCTGGCGTAGTCTTTCGTAAGCCGGTTGCGCCTCGCGCATCTCCAATATTTTGTTCTTTGCGTACGAGAATACTAAACTGGCGTTATATTGTAGCTGACCAACCTTATCCTGGTAGGTAATTTGTGCTTCAAAACCACGATTTAACGATTTACCCGCGTTTACAGCCGGCACACCAACACCAAGTACGTTTGGTATGTCGCCAGGTATGATCAATTGATTATAACGTATGTTTCTAAAGTACTCTAATGTTACAGCCAACTTGCTGTGAAACATATTGGTTTCAATTGCAAGGTTGAACTCTTTTTGAGATTCCCAGGAAACGTTGGGGTTAGCTAAAGTACCTTCGTAGTTACTGCCGGTTGGGTTATTGTTTGTACCAAAGGTGTAACCACCACCATTTTGATAAAATTGAGAGTAAATATACCTTGAGCCGCCGATGGCATCTGAGCCTACAATACCGTATGAACCACGTAGTTTTAGATATTGTATGAAACTCACATTCCTTTTAAAGTAATCTTCATTACCAATGTTGTAACCAAAAGATACTGCCGGGAAAAATCCGTAGCGCTGCCCTGATGCAAAACGGTCGCTACCATTTACAGCCCCGTTAAAATCAATCAGGTACGTTTCTTTATAACCGTAGCCCACTTTTAAAGACTGACCACGGAATTTTGCCGGGGCATCTGCCTGGTTATTATCCTGGTATTGGTTATACAATAATAAACCGCTTACACGATGCGCTCCATCAAAAACGCGATCGTAAGTAGCAAATGCCTGTAAATTAACCCTGGTAACATAGGCATCTGTAGCTCCTTCAAGGTTATAATCAGATAATACGTATTTGCCGCGCGGGTCAAGCGTGTAACTGCCGTTATTGGGGTTATAATGATAACTCGGCGGGTTAAAGGTCTCAGCGCCGGAGTTGTTATAGCGGTATAATTTCTTGGTGTACTGCTCAATGCTCGAGTATGCCAAACGGCCGGTAACGGTTAATCCCGGTGTCAGGTCATCCAGTTTTTCTGAGATATCAAATAACGAGTTAAAATCGGTACGTGTACTTCTGTCATAACCGCCATTAGCAAGCCTTGCATTAATTGTACTTAATTGAGAAGGTGTATTTACCCATGAGTTGCTGTTAAATTGCGAATAATTAAAAGCATAACTGCCATTGGGGTTTAGGAAAGGCGCAGAAAACGGCGTCACCTTCCTAAAATCATATATCTCACTTAAAATATTAGAAGTGTGCGGCTGATTAATGATACCAAACCTTGCACTAAGATCAAGCCTGATAGAAAGGTTCTTGTTCGCCTTCATATCCAAGTTTGAACGGAAATTGTAACGTTTATAATCGTAGTTACTGTTTATTTGATTCAGTGGATCAGAAAAATCTCTTAACAGACCGTTCTGGCTTAACATACCGCCAGTAATAAAATACTTAACGTTGTTTGTACCACCCTGCATATCAAGGTTGGTATTCTGTTGATAAGTATAATTTTTTAAGATGGCTTTATACCAGTTAACATCAGGGTGACCGTAAGGGTCTGTCTTATTTTTGAAAGCTGCAAGATCAGCATCTGTAAATGAAAGAATACCGTTTGTTATACCATATGCTTTATTATAGTTTGATTCAGCTTCGTTCATTAACAGCGCCGTTTGGTAGGCATCCAGGAAATTTGGAATCTTAGTTGGCGATTGTACACCAGACTCGATCCTTAAATTAACGGCCGGAGGGCCTGTTTTACCGCGGCGTGTGGTGATAACCAATACACCATTTGCACCTTTAACCCCATAAATGGCGGTTGTTGCAGCATCCTTTAGTATTGTAATGGTCTCAATTTCGTTAACGTTGATCTGCTGCAGCTGGTCTGCCTGGTATTCTACGTCGTCCACAATGATGAGTGGCGTATTAGATCCGTTAATAGAGCTTAAACCACGGATGTAAAATGAAGCTGCATCTTTACCCGGTTGCCCCGAAGTTTGTTGTGAGAAGAAACCCGGTAACCTGCCCGATAATGTATTCTGTACGTTTGCTGTAGGCACTGTGCGTACCTCCGAGGCATTTATCTGGCTTACAGAACCGGTAGAGGTTATACGCTTTTTAGGCTGATAAGCCATAACTACCACCTCATCCATATCAAGGCTGTTGGCTTGCAGGATAACATCGATAACGCTTTGGGTGCCGATCTTTACTTCCTGCGGCGAAAAGCCAACGTACTTAAATACAAGCACGTTTGATGTGCCCCTAAGCCGTATGGCAAACTTACCGTTTGAGGTAACCACCGTTACGTTTGCAGGTACACCCTTTTCATAAACCGTAGCCCCCGGCAAAACACCCGTGGCATCTTTTACGGTACCGGTAATTAGCCTGCCCTGGGCAAAAAGCACAAAGGGCAAAAGCAGCATTAGAAAGTTTAACAGTATAATTTTTTTCATGATAAGTTCTTGATTCTGATCATTTGGTTAGGGGTTGATTACCATCCCGGGTTTTGTTTCAGATTTGGGTTTTTAAGCGTTTCATCATAAGGGATGGGATAGAAATACATTGACGGGGCCTTAAACTTAGGTGTAAGTACCGTACCGTACGCATAATTGAAACCCGCTGCCGTGTTGGTTATAGTTACACCCCTTACAGGCTGGTTCATTATAGTTTCGGCAATTTTCCAGCGGCGGATATCAAAGAAACGGTTCTCTTCAAAAGCCATTTCCAGGCGTCGTTCGTGCCGTATCACGTCACGCATCTGGTCTTTAGTTAAACCTGCCGGCAGCTGGTAAGGATTTAACCCGGCGCGTTGTCTTATCTTCTCTACTGCAGCGTATACAGAAGCATCCGGCGCACCTAAAACCTCGTTTTGAGCTTCCGCATAGGATAAAAGGATATCAGCATATCTAAAGATCATCCAATCTTCAGGGGCGCTTGCATAGTTACTGGCGTTTTCGTACAAAGCCATAAACTTGCGCATGTAATAACCTGTAGCTGTTTGCTGTGTACCAACGTTAGGCTTTCCCGGGGCACCTTCATAAGTCAATACCGAAGAACCCAACCATCTTGCTCCGTTAAAAAACACAGTATAGCCCAAGCGCGGATCGCGGCCTGCATAAGGGTTGGCGGGATCATAACCCGACGCTGCATCTGTAATCGCTAAGCCGTTAGCCATAGGGAAGGCATCTACCAAATTTTGAGATGGACTTGTTTTACCCTGCCCCAACGGATTTGTAGTAAAGCCCAACGGGCCGTTATTGGCTTCAACCGTATTGGTGAGCCCATTAGGCCGTTGAAAGATAACCTCGGTATTAGTGGGAACCTGTGTTATAAATGCATTCCTAAAATCTGCAACCAACGAATATGCGTTCAGGTCCATCACAGCTTTTGCTGCTGCTGCTGCCTTTTGCCAACGGGTTGCATCGTAAGAAGCGTAGCCTGTTAGCGCATTTGAACCATCAATGTTGCCACCGTTATAGAGCGGGCTGGCGGCATAAAGCAAAACCTTTGCTTTAAGCGCCAGGGCCGCACCATTTGTTACACGTTGTGAATAGGCTGCAGGTTGTGCAAGCGGTGCTGTAAATAAAGTGTCTTTAATGGCATCACACTCATTTACTATATAATTTACGCATTCTTCAAAAGAGTTTCTTGGCAAAGAGACGTTATCTTGTAACGTAAAAACTTTGTCGCCAACGATGGGGACACCGCCGTAACGTTTAAGCAAATTGAAATAAGTTAATGCTCTAATAAACCTTGCTTCACATCTCCACGCAAACTTCATTGATATGCCCGCCTTTAGCTGGTCCTTAACCGGAACAATACCAATATTTGTTATGAAGATGTTTGCCTGCCTTATGGCCTTATAACTATCTCCCCAAATATTATCACCCGGGAAAAAATTTGTGGCGTTATAAGAAGCGGTGGCCATATTATAAACATCGGCAGTGGCATTGTTTACCGCTGATACAGCGTCATCACTGGCTGCATCAAGATAATCTGAACTTCCAACGCGGTTATGTCCCGATTGAATGGTTGCATATACACTATTTAGATAAGCATACGCATTTGTACCAAGCGAATCGTCTTTATCAAAAACAAAATCTATAGTACGCTGCTCGGCCGGAACCGGCTCATACTTTTTGCAGGCCGCCATAACGGTTATCGCCATAACAGCTGCTGATATTTTAATAGATACTCTCATGTTATTAGCTGTTTACAGTTTTACACTTACACCGGCGTTAAATACTCGTTGAATTGGATAAACCGCCCCGTTCACCTCCGGGTCGATCCCTTTATAGCCTGATACCGTTAACAGGTTCTCTCCGTTTACAAACAACCTGAGGTTAGATACATTAAATTTAGAAGTGATGCTATGCGGAAGGGTATATCCAATTTCGGCGTTTTTAAGCCTGATATAATTACCTGAATGAATGTAATAGGTAGACATAGCAGAATTATTGGCATTGAAACCTGCGCTTAGGCGTGGAGATGTTGCTGTTGCAGCCGTCTCAGGTGTCCACCTGTTAAGTATCGAGTTGTATGCTTGCCCGTAAGGCAAAGTTCCAAATGCTCCTTTACCATTAAAGCCCTGCGTTATGTCGCCTTGCGTAAAGGCTATCTGCCTGTTGGTAACGCCTTGTAATAAAACACTTACGTTAAAGCCCTTGTAGTTAAAGCCAAAGTTTAACCCGTAATAAACAAGCGGTTTTAGGCCACCAATGGCAGATACATCGTATTGGTCTATCACGCCATCGCCATTAAGGTCTTTATATTTAATATCTCCGGCTTGGGGTTTGTATCCACCTGCTGTTATGGTTGGGCTGGTATTTGCCTCCTGTTGTGTTTGGAAAAAGCCCAGAGCGGTGTAACCATAAATAGCAGTAATTGGCTTGCCCGTACGTACCATCCATGGGTAAGCTTGTTTAAGTTCGTCAAAATACACCTGCTTGGCCGATGACATGCTTGCGTTACCCGTAACAAAATAATTGAAGTCGCCCACATGGCTTTGATGAGTAATGGTTAACTCGCCGCCGGTCATACGGTTTATACCTAAATTTTCTGCCGGATAAGCTGAACCGAGCAATAAATTACTTGCTCCCCTTGAGCGTAGCAGATCATAATATTTATCGTTGTAATAATCAGCAGTAATAGCTAACGTATTATTAAACAATGTTATATCAGTACCGATGTTGATCTTTTGGGCTCTCTCCGGGTTGATATTAGGATTGATAACACCGTTTACTTCTCCATAACCGCCGCCGGTATTGTAAGCGGTACCTTGTGGGTACGGCTGGCCCTTACCGGAATCATAAGTACTTCTGTAAGAATAATACCCGGTGAGGTCAACATTCGCATTACCTGTATTGCCGTATGAAGCACGCCATTTCCAGGAGTTTATCCACGATAAATTGTCTTTAATAAAGCTTTCGCGGCCCATTTGCCAGCCTATACCACCGGCGTAGTACCAGCCAAAACGATGGCCTGGTGCATACCTGTCATCACCACTGTTATTTACAGTACCTGTGATGTAGTATTTATTATCATAGTTGTATGAAAGCTGCAACGCCCTGTTCTGAAAAAACCTTGGAAGGTCATAAGTAAGAACAACAGACCTGAAATCATAGAACAGCATGGCATTCACATTATTTTTGCCAAAGCTGTTGTCGTAATTAATGGCCCCCTGGGCATAAGCGTATCTTGAGTTTGATACGTTGTTAAAACTATTGTTTTGGGTACGCGGGTTGCCATACGCTGTATAGCTGCTATCTGCCGGCTGAAATTGATAAACAGCATTTTGTAAGCTCCTGTCGATATAGTTCTGCGAGTTAATAGCAAAGTTCCCTTTTCCGCGCAGTGATAAACCTTTTAACGTATTTCCCATATCATACTTAAGGTTTACGTTGGCCAATATGTCGTGATTTTGCGTGTTGGTATAGCCAGAATATTGGCTTAGCGCCAATAAGTTATTACTGAAGTAGTCAATATTGCGACCACCAAAAGTTCCGTTCGGATTATATATAGGGTAAGCGTTATTTGGCGTGCCGTATAAGCGATCAAGCAGATTCGCAAAAATGCCGCCTCCCTGGCCCGGATATGTGATGGTTTGCGTACGGCCAAAAAGCTGCAGATCTATGTCGAAGTTTTTTGCCGCCGTTATGCTTACATCAGAATTTAAGATATAGCGGCTTAAATTGGTATTGGTGTTAAACGATAATGAAGGATCTGTTTTTAATATACCCTCCTGGTTGAAGTAGCTTAATGACACTGAATAACGCGCAACGCTGCTACCTCCGGTAATATTTAGCTTGTAGTTACGCATTGGCGCATTTTTACGAAGAAGGGTATTAAACCAGTTAACATCCGGGTGGCCCACAGGGTCTGTATGGTTACGGTAGGCATCAAAGTCGCTTGTGCTATAAAGCGGAACTTTACCGTCATTTTGCAGGGCCTCGTTTATCAGATAAGCGTACTGATATGCCGGTATAGGTGTAGGAAGCCCAAGGGATTGCTGAATACCATACTGGCCGGTAAAAGAGATCACGGTACGCCCCTGCTGTGCTTTTTTTGTGGTTACGAGTAGTACTGCGTTTGAGCTGTTAACACCGAGCAAAATAGTTGACAGGCCATCTTTTAATACAGAAACTGATTCGATGGTTTCCGGATCAATGGATGATAGCTCTCTCTGCACACCATCAATAATTGTTATAGGGGCTTGTGCACCATTAAAAGTATTTACTGCACCGCGTACCTGAAGATCAAACTGGCCGTTGTTGTCATCGCTTTTAATATTATGCTGGCCAACGTAGTTGAAAAGAAATGCCGAATTTGTTGGCGATGTTGCCTGCGGATTTGGAAAGCCGCTATTTTGCTTGGTATATAGGCCCGCAAGCTGTCCCGGTAAGGCGTATGTATAAAGTGAAGCGGGCGTGGTTGTAAGTTGGTTGGTGTAAACAGTAGATACGGCAGCAAGGTTATCATCCATATTTACCGTGTTATATAACACGTCTAACTTGGTTGGTTGCTTCAGAAACTGATCTGACAACTGTACTGCAATACTGTCTTTGTTACCAACTTTAAATTGGGCAACATTAAACCCGGCTTTTTTGAATCTCAGTTTTGCACCTTTTTGTGCGTTAATGGTAAAAAATCCTTTACTATCGGTACTAACGGTGTCTTTAGTATTTACAACCATTATCGTTACGCCCTTTAAAGGCACGTTGTATTGGTTAGCAACCACACCGCGGATGGTACGCGTATTCTGTGCATGTGCTACTACTGCCATGCAGGTGATAACAGTGAGCAAAATACTTTTTATACAATATTTAAATCGCATCAGATAAGGGTTTAAAGCTACTTTTGGGCATAAGCCAGGCTAAGCAGCTGAATTTTTTGCTTTAATTTTTGATGTATTACAGGCTTATTAATTTGTTATTCGCAAACAAACTTTATTTTAAAAGGCACATCGGTATTACCGTAACCAACCCTCGCTGTTCCTGCCTTATTGGTTATATAGTAATCCATATCTGTAAGCGTTTGCCCCGCCGTCAGGTTAAAAAACTTTCGGGGCCAAAACGTTATCTGAAACTGGTTCGGGTTTGTCTCCATCAGTTTAGTATCGTCCGTTTGTGAGCAGATGCCTATGCTTTTGCCGTCGCTGGTATGCCCGGTTGCACATATGTACAGATCATGTATCCCCTTCAATTTGGTATCAACCAGCGCATTGTTGTATGAAATGGCTTGATAATCATTATCCAGCGCTCGTGTTGGGTTCAGGGTGGTAAGCGAGGGATTACAGAAATCTACCAGATCCCCGGTTCCTTTCACCTCAAGGCAGTCGGCAAACTTAACCGGCGATAAAGTAATATCAGTATCTCCTATCCCGTCATTATCGTTACAAACTACATAGCCTAATTTTACTGAAGTATTAGCTCCATCCACGCCCACCTTCATTTGGATATTGAATACTGCGTGAGGGTTTTCATTTGGAACAGTGCTGATTGCGCTTGTGGTCCAAAAGGGCACCCATTCCATGTCATCAAGATAATTTGGGCCGATACCAAACCTGTTCTTCATCCTGGTTGCCCAGTTCTCACCATTTTTGGCGCCACCTGCAACAACGTTAGAAGGGATCGGCACAAAAGTTCCTGTTCCCTTATCGCCCGAGTAAGTGATCTTCACATTTTGGTTTTGCCCAAGTTTCCAGGCCCGCGGCGCAAGTATGCCGATCACTATCCGTGCGGTATACGGCCCAAGATTTGTCTGGAAGTTCATATCGAGCTTCGCCGTGATCACATCACCTGCATTGGCGCTTAATGGCTGATCAAGAGAGTTAATAAAAAACTCGCAATTGCTTAGAAGCAGGATGAGCATCCCAAGCGTAAAATTTCGCAGTAACTTTTTGCGTGAGCTACGTAAACGTTTTATCATATCAATTGCGTTAATTGGTTCTTTTTAATGTGTACTTGTAAAGATTTTTGTCGCAACCGGGGCTAAAGGTCAGCGTTATACGTTTATCACCATTTACTGTTGGGGTGAGAAACGTAGATTTCACCGGCGTTTGCGAGCCATCTGCAGTAAGGCTGATATCAAACGGGTACTGCGGATCGTTAAACTTATACTGGCCATTTGTGGCAACCATAAAAGGCACAGGATTTTCTATGGTATACTTACCATCCGTAAAAGTTATCTTAAAATCAGCCAGATGGGTCATGCCGTTTGGCAGGTTCATCAGCTCCAGCCCGTTTTGCGTAGCTGATGCGATAACCCAGGTACCGTTGATACTTTTATTGCTCTCAGTTGCTTCGGGCACCAGTTTATCCGTTTTACAAGCAACAACACTCAGGAGGTAGATCACCATCCCCAAGGCTGCAAGTATGTTTTTATTTACCATAGTTTTTAGTGTTAAGATCAATAACCCGGGTTTTGTAACGTTACAGTTGATTTGGCAACTTCACTTGCCGGCAGCGGCCATAGGTACAATGCACCTTTAAAACCATGTTTGCGAACATTTATACGCTTGTAAGCTTTTACATTGCCGGCACCATCACGTTGCACCTCCATCCCTGTAAATTGAGCGTTTTGGGTATCACCAAGTTTCCATCGACGGATATCCCAGAAACGATGGCCTTCAAAAGCCAGCTCCAAACGGCGCTCATTCTGGATAACCTTGCGCATATCATCCTGTGATAAGTTACGAGGTAAAGCATATGGGTTTAAACCGGCACGCTGCCTTATCTTTTCAATTGGGCCGTAAGCTTGCGCGGGGCCTTCGTATTCATTAATAGCTTCAGCATAGCTTAACAAAACCTCAGCATACCTTATTAGCGGGATACAGCGATTAGTTGACTTAAAGGCGTTGGGAACAGCTGCCGGATCAAGCATTTTTGCACCGTAATAGCCTGTTTTTGTGCCGGTGTAAATAGCATCAAGTCCCGCTCCCTGCCCGTTAACGGTGTAAATATTGATCGGCGATGCTGTGTTAGAGGCAATTGTGATCCATTTTGATTGATCGTGAAGTATCGAGTTCTCCAGCCTTGGGTCGCGCCCATTATACGGATTATTAGGATCATAAGTCGAAGCAGGGTCTGTAATAGGTAAACCATTTGCCATAGGAAATGCATCTACAAACTCCTGATAAGGAAAACCTCCACCTTTACCCCCACGAGATGGCGGCAGGTATAGGCCTTCCAGGTCAGCATTTGACTGCTTCATCACCTGCCAGATATACTCCGGATTATACCGTTGCGTAAATAGATATTGAAAGCCGTAACCGGGCGGGTTATTATTAACTACGAGGCTGTAAACACCTATCAGTGCTTTGGCCGCATCGGCGGCCGCCTTCCAGCGTTGTTTATCATAATCAGGATAGGCTACCACGCTGGCAAGCTCCGGCTTTTGACTTTTAGCTATACTTAGCGGGGTTTCAACGCTTTCGGGCTTATCGTCATTAAACAATGGGCTTGCAGCATAAAGTAACACCCGCATTTTTAAGGCCTGGCAAGCACCGCCAGATGCCCTGCCATACAATAAAGCAGTTTGTTGAAGCGGAAGAGATTTTGCAGCAAGGTCACATTCTGATACGATGTAATTTACACAGTCGGCATAGGAAGCCCGCTTAACATTGATCTTATCTGTATAATTATAAACAGTGTCACCTACCAGCGGCACACCACCATAATGTTTTAGCAGTATAGAATAGTACCATGCACGTAAAAAACGCGCTTCTGCCACTACTTCAACCTTTGTAGCAGCTCGTAACGGCGACTTGCCTACGTTTTTCATAAACACGTTAACAGCCCTTATCTGGGCGTAACATGTAGTATAGGCATCATCTGTTACCGTATTAGGATCAACAGAGCCGTTGGCAAATGCAATGGGCGTTGTAGCACTGTTATCATAAGGCTCTGCCTCGTCAGACGCCACATCCAAGCCTCCGTTTGAAAATCTTTTAGAATCTTCACTGAATCCTATTTGAGTATAGATGTTAGATAAGAAAGCTATTGTTTTTACGCTATCGCTAAAAACAGATTGCTGCGTAAGGTCAGAGATCTGCGTCTGCTCAAGGAAACCTCCTTTTTTACAGGAGAACATTGCATAAGCAAGTACAAATAAGAAGATGATTTTGTAAAGTTTCTTCATATCATAATTTAATCAAAAGATGATTTAAAGAGGAGGGCAAACAACCGTCCGCTTATAATTGGTATCTCAAAAATAATCTATAAAAACGATTTAGCAAATTTTTTTATCAGATTTTTGAATTTTATTTCGTTTTTACAAACCTGCAATCTATTAGTACAGATTTAATTAAAACCGACAATTTAAACACTTACAAAAATGTGATATTGGTAACGAAGCAATCAGATCTGCTTATCAAAGAACCGGCGGAAAAACAACATCTGGTAATTAATGGAATTACTCCAATACTCCCACGTATGTCCACCGGGCCTAACCGTATAATCGTGAGGTATTTTTGCAGCCAATAATTGCTCGTGAAAGGCATTGTTTATGCCAAAGAAAAAATCATCACTGCCGCAATCAAACACTATCTTTAGGGCACCCGGTTTAAGCTTGCCAACCATCCCGGTAGCGCTATGGTCTAACCAGCTTTGGGGGTCTTTATCGTATTCGCCAAGAATTTGATTGATGGCGAAGTCTTTTTTATAAGGCCTTAGGTCCATACAACCGCTCATAGATCCCATGGCGCCATAAACGTCCTGATGGTTTATACCCATAGTTATCGCACCGTGGCCACCCATGCTTAAGCCGGTAATAGCTCTTCCGCTCCTGTTCCTGATCGTGGAAAAGTGATCATCCACATAAGCTACAAGTTCTTTTGATACATAGGTATCAAACATCCAGTATTTATTTACCGGGCTATCAATGTACCAGCTTGCAAAAGCACCGTCCGGGCAAACAATCAGGCAATTGTATTGGTCGGCCAAAGCTTTTACGGCCGGGTCTTTGGTAACCCAATCTGCGTAATTACCACTAAAGCCATGTAACAGGTATACTACCGGGTAGCTGCTGCTTTTGTTATATTTAGCAGGGGTTATCACAACTGCTTTTATATCGCGCTTCATGATGCCACTATGGATAGTAACCGTATCAACCCTGGCAGCCCGTGTATTTAAGAACAAAAATACCAACGGTATAAAGAGTAGCTTACTTAAAATTCTAATTGACATGATAAGATTAATTAATGCGTGATATGGTTATTTTATGGCTAACCGGTTTGTTTATCCTGTAAATTTCATCCAACAGTACATTCTGTTCTTGTTGCCAGGCTTCTCTTACAGTTTTATATTGTGATAAGGTATAGGTAGGTTGGTTACCCGCTACGAAAGGATCTTTACGGGCAAGTAAATTTACAGTGTCCATAGCAGCGCGGTTATCTGCATGAAGCAACCCACGTTGCATCAGTACGTTGTATTCTATAAAGGCGTGGTTACGCAGGCGGCGTTCCAATTCCCAGCGCTCCTCATTCATTTGCATTATCTGCATGGCCTGCTGATATTGCGGGGTGCCTGTTTGTTCGGCAAGGTTTATGCCCTTAGCAAACTGGTCGGCTGGCCATACTCCTATTTTTTCGCCATCGATCAGCAGGTTATAATTGCCGGCTTGCAAATTTTTTACAGTCAGCATTTCACGGTCAAGTTCCTGCATGATAGGCACAATTTTAACAGCCTCTGCCTGCCGTTTTTTATTACCCCATCCATGCGAAACAGTATCCAACGGATAAGGAAGCGATTTAGCCAGATAATCAAAGCTGATGTCGCCTGCATTTGCATTCAATTTGATGATCTTGCAATTATCAGCCTTAAGCACTTTTTTGTTTGCTGCATCTACCTCTACATCGGCAACTGGTTTGTTTGTTAAACCCTGATCTTTAAGAAATAAATAAGCCATTACCATATGACCGTCGTTGTCAGGGTGTATCCTATCATTTGGCGTTAAACTAAAAGTTGGATTTTTAACCTGTTCACGCTTGTTTATTTCCGTCATTGGTCTGTTAAAGTCAACAAAGTCCCAATTATTCTTTCGTGCAGCCTGTTCCTGAAATTCGGCCACCTTAAGTAGCGCGGCACTTTTACCACGATAAATGTTATTAGGCGTGGCATACGTAAATTCATCATAAGGAGACGATGCGATGATGATAGGCCTGATATTGCGTCGCTTAAGCAGTTTCCCTTCTATTTCGCGATAGTATTTTATGGATGTATCTAAACGGGTTTTAAATGTTTGCTCTGCATTTGGATAAAACCACTCGAAATAACCCGTATCATTCATTCCCCAGGTAAGCGTAACTACGGTAGGGTTACGGCGTAGCACATCATCATCAAAACGACGAGCGATCTGCTTCGCTACATCGCCGCCAATGCCAACATTGTAGCAAGTGATACGCATATCCGGGAAATGCGTCATATAATATAACCAGATATATGAATGATAGTGCCCACCATCCGTTATACTGTTGCCTACAAACGCAACTTTATCACCGTTTTTAAAAGGTGCTATAATTTGTGACTGGGCGTAAACATTTGATGTAAATAAAGCTGCAGCGCCACAAAGCAATGCCTTCTTCCAAATTTTAAGTTTCTTACTCACAACTTCCGGTTAAGTGTTTAATTGTATTATCCAACCAGTTTTTACTGGATATTCAGGTTATTTGATAACTCCCCAGGTATGCGAGGGTGTATTACCCATCACTAATTTTAGCGTGCCCCCTGCGGTGATATCTTTGTAATCGATAAAGCAATTGTTGTATGGTTTACCATTTAGCTCCGCGCTTTGGATATAGATGTTCTGCGGCGAATTATTTTGCGCTATGATGGTAAAATCTTTTCCCTTAGCGTATTTGCTATCAAGCTTTATGGTGATCTTATTAAACACCGGGCTGGTGATCTCTTGCCTGGTGCTGCCCGGGCAAACCGGATGCAAGCCCATTGCAGATAAAATATACCAGGCAGACATCTGGCCAACATCTTCATTACCCACCAAACCTTCAACGCTGTTGTGATATGCGCGTGAACAAACAGCCCTGGTCCATTTTTGCGTTAACCAGGGTGCTCCAAGTCGATTAAATAAGTAAGGTACATGATGCACAGGCTCATTAGCATGGTTATAGTAATCGTTCCACATCATGTCCTGAGGCGTTTTATCAAAAAAGTTTTCCAGGTCGGCAATCACTTTGGCATTTCCACCCATAAGTTTAGCCATACCTTCCACGTCATGAGGTACAAACCAACCCTGCTGATAGGGATTGCTTTCGATACTGCCGTACCATTGCTTTAAACGGCCTTCGGATGGCCATGGAAGCCAGTTACCGTCCTTATCTTTTGGCCTGAACCAGCCTTTGCTTTCATCAAAGATATTTTTGTAAGATGCGGAACGGCGCAGGTACTTCTCATAACCCTGCATGTTACCGGCCGCTTTAGCCAGTTGTGCGGCACACCAATCAGTATATGCATACTCCAAAGTGTACGAGATGCTTAATGGCTCGGGCGTAAAACCTTTTTCGCCATTGCCAAATTTATCTACAGAATTGGCTGATAACTCGTAGGCCTTGTTCATATCATAACCGCGGATGCCTTTAGCGTAGGCATCTGCAATTACAGACACCGCAGGATTACCCAGCATACAGCCGCTATAGGCATTTAAAAGCTCCCAACGTTCTAAATAATTACGGCCTTTTTCCTGGGCCAAACTTATTAATGAATTAATTTCATCATTTACCAAACCCGGATTGATGATGCTCTGTAAAGGCATCTGGCTGCGAAAAACATCCCAACCACTAAAAATGGTACGCTTTTTAAATGTTGTTGAATAGTGCGGTTTGCCATCGCCTCCGGGGTAGCGGCCATCAACATCTGTTATAATGCGCGGATCAAGCATGCTGTGATACATGGCTGTATAAAAAACAACCTTCTCTTCCCTGCTTCCACCATCCACAGTTACCTTGGATAACGCTGCATTCCACAAATCAACGGCCTGCTTATACACGCCATCAAAGTTCCAGTCTGTTATTTCTTTTGCAAGGTTATTGCGTGCACCTTCAATGCTTACAAAAGAGATCCCGGCCTTCATCAATACAACTTCGTTAGCTTTGGTGGCAAACTCCGTGTAAAAACCCAGGTGCTTCCCATGCTTTTCTTTAACGCCTTTTAAAATAGCCGCCTGCGCAATGCGGGATTGATATTTAGCCGACGTGACATCCTCCAATTTACGGCCCCAGTTATCCGGGATATCGGCACTCCAAACGCCTTGATTTTTCAGGGGTTTACTGAATTCGGCATGGAAATAAACGGTGTAATCGGCATGGCCCTCACCATCACCCCAGCCACCGCCTTCCGGTGTGCATTTCATCCAGCCTTCTATTGCATGGCTGTTAACCACTTTTACGTACTGCAATACAGATGTACCACCTACCCTGCGGGCAAGATCGATTTGTATGCGGGATTGTTTATTTTGCGGAAATGTAAAGCGGAGTATACCGCTATGCGGAGCAACCGTCATTTCGGCTTTAACTTTATTGGCCAGTGAAACTGAATAGTAACCGGCAGAGGCCTTTTCACTCGATTTGACCAAACCGCTGCGATAGCCGCCGACAGGGTCTTTCAACGTGCCCGAACTGGTGTGCAATTTGCCAGTCGTAGGCATCACCAGAAAATTCCCAAGGTCGCCGTTCCATCCGGCGCCGCTCATTTGTGTAAAAGCGAAACCCTCTATGCTGGTATGTTCATAGCTATAACCGGGGGCATTGTCGCCGCCTGTTATGGTGTTTGGGCTAATTTGTACCATTCCGAAAGGCACATCTGCACCCGGAAAAGTCTTACCCAGACCATGATAAACGCCTGCCGCGGCAGTACTTGTGCTGGCCCCTATAAAAGGATTAACGAAGCTTGCCGGCGACTGTGCAAAGTTTGTAGTGCTGCAAAACACAACCAAACAACAGCTTATCAGGGTTTTAAATTTCATCAACAGTAGAATAAACAGGACAGGTTGTTAATAATTGGCAGTTACAAATTTATTAAATAAAACGTTTTAGCAAAATTTATTTCAGTCGTGGGTATTTGTGTTACAATTGAAATCTCACGGTGCGGAAACCCATATGCGGAACTTCAAAGTGCAATTGCCTTGCCCCAGCTGTTGTGACAATCTGTTGGAGATCTTTAACAGTACGCCCATCAAGCTCAACCAAAGCGGCCGCTTTAAATTTAAAATTTACAGTAACGTTTTTAGCACCGGTAGTACCTTCGGCATTAAGGAAACGGATATCTACATATGAGCTGCCTGCGGTAGCAGATGTTAGCACCAGGCCGGAGTTGCCTGCATCTACTAATGACTGCTTACCGGCCAATTTACTGCCCGCTACTGCTTTTAATGGCTCGTTCCATCCTGCAGATGTTGACCAAATTCCTGCCTTTTCCCAGTCACCTTTGTGCGGTATTATTGCGTAATGTAAAGTAGTTGGTCCATCAGTAAAATAGTCGCGTCCCCATAGGCCCATCCCGGAATATTGGGTCACTAATCCCAATGGAAAATTCTCACCATGCGTATAGCTTGTGGTATGGTCTGTTAGTAAAGCCATCCCATAATCACCGCGCGCATCCGTAACATCAACCCAATTAAGGATCACATTATTTTTGATACCATCCCAACTATTAAAAAAAGTGTTGTTCAGTTTACTTTCAGTAACTTCAAATGGGGCATTTTTATAAACCTTTTGGCCGGCTAAATTCAACGGAAACACGGTCACCAATTTATTACTATCGTTATAAAAGGGCTTTTTGTAATCCGTCCATTTATAATTTTTGCGATCAACATCCTCGCCTACCGCAACGTTCCTGGTCCAGTTGATGTTTACCTGCATATCTATTACAGGTGAGCTTTGCGACAGCCGGATAATCTGGGTAAACGCCGTACCGGCAATACTTCCTTTAACCTGCACAACAGAACGTAGTGCGCCGTTCTCAATGATCTGTACATCAGCTTTGTTATCGATAGACTTCTTTAATCCGCCGTTGTTGTAGAAATTACCGCGCAGGGTGTTAAAGCCGTTACGATCGTTTTTATCGATCATTTCCTTATTGTATTTCTTAAGGATAAGGCTAACAATGCTTCCGCCTTTCTCAGGGTCGATGACCAGTTTGTAAAGATCTGTCTCGAGACGGACTTTACCATCAGCAAGTTTACTGGCTATGCTGCCCTCGCTTTTTATAGTACTCTCTCTTAAATGATAAGACTGAAATCCAAACGCAGGTACCGAAGCATTGATAAATACGCTATCCTTCACCACTTGAGACTTTACAAGTTTCCCCGAGGCACCTTTTACAGCTATGTTCTTATCCCGCAGTTGTAAGGGGATAGCCACAGCAACCAACTGCGCTCTTGCTTTGCCCTGTGTATTATAGATAGTAAAAACATCGCTTTTTGATGCAGCAGTGCCGTTTACCATATTATTTGCCAGATAATTGGTATTGCCGGTCCATTTGATAACCTTATCTGCCCAGGTATCTCCTTTATCGCCATTATAAGGCACTATCCAGCAATCGTGGTGCTGGGATAGCAGCAGCGTGCGCCATGCGCTATCTACCAATGCAGTCGGCCAGGCAGTACCGTTACTAAGCTTGTTGATCACCAAAATTTTCTCAGCAGTCAATATATTATTCTCTGCAGCGCGTACGCGTTGTGCAATCTGCTGTGTTACCTGCGATCCCCAAACCAAGCTAACCAGTATATCTTCCTGGCTTACCTTCCAATCGGTATGCTTATCGTTACGCGTTACGTTCTCAAAATAATTACGCCAGGTAGTGTAAATATTCCTTTGGCCTGCACTGTCGGCTTTCCCCAGGAAAGGACCGCCTTTCCAGCCGGCATCCTGTAAGGTCATGCCGATCGGGCTTGTAATACCATATTTACGTGCGGCATCAATGTACTTTGGCGAATTGTTCCAGGCAATGGTTTGCCAGGTTGAATTCGGTTCTAATTTTTCAATGGCGTACCGCGGCGATGTAATTATTGTACTGCCATCAGGCCCTATCCAGTTTACCAATTCGCCGCCAAAGGCACGGGTATAGCCACCAAAACAAGTATTTGGATTTTTTAGAGATGCATACCTGAAACCGTACGATCTTAAAATGCCCGGCAGTGCGTTTGTAAAGCAAGGCTCTTCAGATGAATAAGTTTCAAAGCTGATACCAGGGAAATAGGTGCGTAATTTTTGCATACCATAGCCCAACTGCCTTATAATACTCTCACCATCAATATTATACATATAAGGCTGGCCGTAAGCAGGGTTTACATATTCTATGCGCGCGCTGCCGGCTGACTGATCTTTCATGAGCGATTGCAGATCCGCAAAAGCCTGGGGGTCTATTTTAGAGGCCCTGTCCCAGGTTTCGGGTTCTATTTCCAGGTTTATTTTCCAAAAGGCGTGCTTGTTCAGCATATCGGCCATAAAACGGGTGTTCCAATCCGGATAATGGCCCCAAACACCGCCATGATAGCCATCTATATACCATGCTTTTTGCGCACAGGCATTTATGCCGGCGCAAAGTGTTATTGCCGTTAGTAAAGCCTTCAGCTTCCTATTTTTGAGTAAGTGCATGTTGTTGTGTAGTTACCGCCGTTAGCTCAACTTTACGGGTAACAGGTTTATTGATAAGGTAAATTTGGTTGGTGAGCAGGTCCATCTCTTTTTGCCAGGCATCACGCACGGGTTTAAGGCGTGCCTGGTAATAAGTGTTTAAGGTTGCGCCAACAAAAAAGTCTTTTTTTGCATATTTCTGCAACGAGTCAACAGTGGCTTCGCCATCGTTATGCAGCAAGCCATGGGGTTTCATGATAGAGTATTGCAGCCACCAGTACTCGCGCAGGCGCCGCTCAATTCCCCAACGTTCTTCATTTAAATGCATTACCGCCAAGGCTTGCTGGTACTGTGGGGTGGCTGGCATCCCGGCAAGGTTTATCCCTGCCATAAGTTGCGCACCGGTGTACGAGCCCAAGTACTTACCATCGATCTTAAGTAGGTAATTGGATAGCGTTGGCAAGTTTTTAATCTGCAACATCTCCTGATTAAATTCCTTTTGAAAAGGCACCAGTTTTAAACCATCAGCCTGTGACCTTGGTTGATTACCGCCACCCCTGGGTATTGTATCAACAGGATAAGGCAGTGAGTTTGCTTTGTACCAATAACTCAAACCATCAGCGTTGCTGACCAAGTTGCTGACCTGGCAATTTTCGGCCTTCACAGTCTTCGTTTCTGCATCAATAGTAACATCGGCAACTTTTTTGCCGGCAAGCCCTTGAGCCTTTAGGAACAAATAAGCCATTACCATGTGGCCATCATTGGTTGGATGGATACGGTCCACTCCCTCCATTGTAAAAGATGTATCACGCAATTGTTGTTGCCGGTTAATGGCTTGCATGGGCTCATTAAAGCTTAAAAATTCCCATTTATTAGCCTCAGCGGCTTTCTTCTGAAAATCTATTACCTGCAGTATGGCCTCGTTCTTTTTGTACAGTGCAATAAATTTGATCCTGGCCTGCTCATCATACGGCGTAGAACCCAGCATAACTTTACGCACCTTGGGGTGGGCCCTTAAATGCCGCTGTATGCTTTGGAAACTTTGATAAGAACGCGCTATGTTGGCTTTGTAATTAGAATCGGCTTTTGCGCCTTTATACCACTGGTAACCGGTATCGTTCATACCGAAACTTAGCGTCATAACTGTGGGATGATGTGCAAACACATCGTCGTCTAAACGCTCATCTATTTGCCTGGCTACATCACCGCCTATGCCTGCGTTAAAGCAATCGATGCGCATGTTGGGCATACGGGTCATGTAGTATAACCAAATGTAAGAGTGGAAATGCCCGCCGTCAGTAATACTGTTGCCGGTAAATACCACCCTGTCGCCCGCCTTAAAAGGCTTTATTTGCTGTGCAATGGTGCTAAAAGGCGCAAGCAACACCCCAACTATAAGTACCAGAATCAAACGCCTGTTCATAAATCGATTTAGCTATCAGGTAAAATAAAGCCTATTTCAAGGCCTTCTTGATTTCTATTTCGGCGAGCGGTTCCATCACTTTGTAACCTGCCATATTAGGGTGAACACCATCAACACACAGCTCTTTCCTTAGCTCTTTTTCGGGGCCAACCATGGCCGAATAATAGTCGATATAGCCAAGGTGATTTTTTGCAGCATATTCTTTAAGCATGGTATTCAATTTCATTATCGGTTCACGCGGATCCAAGCCGGGATGCCAGGGAAAGCCTTTGGCTGGTATAACCGATGATAGCACAACCTTAATACCGGCAAATTTGGCCAACTCTGCCATTGAGAAGATGTTACCTGCAACATTTTCTATTTTTGATGGACCAGTGTTTTCGGCAATATCATTGATACCTGCTAATATCACCACCACTTTAGGTTTAAGGTTGATAACATCCTCGCGGAAACGTACCAGCATTTGTGGCGTGGTTTGGCCACCAATACCTCTGTTTACGTAGGGTTTACCTTTAAAAAAGTCAGGATCGGTATTTATCCAACCTTCGGTGATAGAGTTACCCATAAAAACCACACGCTTTTCGCCTGCTGCAGGGGCAGGAAGTTTGGCATTATCTTCTTCGTAACGTTTAAGCCATGGCCAGTCTTTATGGACACGCTCCTCTATCATTTTTTGAAAGTTTGCCCAGGCTTCGGCTTTCTTTTGCTCTTCGGTTTTCTTTTGCTCATCAGTCTGTTGTGCATGTGCTTGCGTAGCAAATGCCAGTAACAGGCAAACCATTAGTTTGCCGGCTTTTAATTTCTTAAAGTTAAGTATCATTTAAGTAAAGGTATATAACAGGAATATCAGCCAAATATATTCAACTAAATTGTTTTAGCAAATTAATATAGAACTTTAATGGTCACAATTTAGTTGCAGTAATTCATTCAAACTTTAAACGTATAAACCGCGGGCGGTATAGTTGCGGATGAATTTTAAGATCATTGATAAAATCAAGCGAATTGATGTTGTAGCTGATCAATAGTTCGTTTTTGCCTGATAAAGTTGGATGAGCCTTTGCGTTATAAACAACAAATGTGCTTTTAATAAGATCCGGCTTGCAATCCCATATCTTAATAACAGGCCCCCAAGGGCCGGTAAGTTTATTAGCCAGGCGCATCCCAATATTGGTACTCATAGCATCTACCTGGAAAATCATCGCATATCGCCCATCAGCCAGTTGGGTAACGCTAAGTTCGTTTGAAACACGGTTGGTTATATTGGCCAACTTGCCCATGTTTGCGCTCCAGCCCTTACCGTCCCAAAACTGCCATTGGCTGTATGTTTCAAAATCTTTAGGTAACACCCTGGCAAGTACGAGGTTCTTTGCCCAATCGCGTACGCCGTATACGTATATGTATCCATCTGGGTCTTTTGCGCCAGCGCTTTTTGTATTGGCATATATACCTGCGCCAAAAGAGCCTACACCGTTGCCCTGCTCATCCTTAAGGTACAATGGCGAATCCATTTGTTTTACAGTTTTAAAATTTGGCGCCTCGCCGGGATTTAGTCTTAACAGCGTATTGCCTATCTCCCTAAAACCAAAGGCTTCATCGCTTACATTATGCATGCGATAACCAAAAATATACAGCAAACCGTTCCCTTCAGTGTTTACAAAGCCATCTCCAAGCCAATAATAATCTCCTTTCTTGGTTTGGGGCGTTGTCGGGGAAAATGAGGACTCGGCCTCACCATTTTTTGTTTTCTCCCAGTAGAATGCCATTTGCTTCTCATCGGGTTTAGCGCCTTTTAGCAGTGCTAAAGAATTGTGTATCATTTTATAACCGGGCTGCATGGTGCCATCTTTTACTTCGCCGATCATAGTATCGCTAAAGATGAATAGCGTTTTGCCATTATTACCCGCAGGCCGCGCCTCTGCCCCATTCAAGGGAATCGTGTAAATACCATCTCCCCCGAACCAACCATGTGTACGTTTAAGCAATGATGACCATGCAGTATCTACCTCAACGGTAAACTTTACAGATTGCTCATCTAATCCGGCATCCTGCTGCTGCGCCATAACAGATGTGGTACAAACCATTAGAAAAACCGATATTTTGAGCTTTAATGAGATCATAGGTTAGCAAACTGGTGATGCGTATCTTATAAAGATACAAATGCCGTTTTACAACGCAACAAATGCAGCAACGTTATTGAGGCACAATCTACAAAAAAGCAAATTAATATCAATTTTAATAAAGCTAAATCGTTTTTATTATATTGCGCATTCAAAATTACAACTACACGGCTGCACAGGCCCCAACCAATTTTATGAGAACCTTTTACCATACTAAGGCATTTTACAGCGCTGCTGCTCTTGCTGTGTATTTATTAACTCAGCCCGCATTGGCTAAAGTTCTACCTGCAGCTTGTTTTACCGATAACATGGTTTTGCAGCAAAAAGCAAAAGCAAACGTTTGGGGGACAGCTAAACCCGGCAGCAAATTAACCATCGTACCTACATGGGACAAAAAAGCTTACCAGGTAAACGTTGCAGCCAACGGTAAATGGACTGCTAAAATTGCCACGCCATCTTACGGAGGCCCGTACCAGATAGCCTTTGATGACGGTGAAAAACTAACGCTAAATAATGTTTTAATTGGGGATGTGTGGTTGTGCTCGGGCCAGTCTAACATGGAGATGACGGTAGGCAACGGGTTTGGAGGCGTGTTAAATGCCATGCAGGAAATTGCCGATGCGACCAAGTACGGTGATATCCGTATGATCAAGATCGACAACAAAACAAATTTTCAGCCTCAGCAAGAAGTGCCGGTTAAATGGGGTTGGCGAGAGTGTAACCCTGAAAATGTTAAGGACTTTTCTGCGGTAGCTTATTTTTTTGCAAGAAAAATATATCAGGAAAAACATATACCAATAGGATTGATAAGTGATAACTGGGGCGGCACTGTTGCGGAAGCCTGGACGAGCGGTACTTCGCTGAAAACAATGCCTGAGTTTGCTGACTTTGTAAAAGCAGCTGAAGGTGGCTTGACACAAAACGATATCGAGAACCGCTATAAAACCGAAGTACGCCACTGGATAGACCGAAGCCGTACCGATGACCCCGGCTATAAAGGTACTACTGCAACCTGGGCGCAACCTGATTTTAACGACAGTAATTGGCCTAAAATGCAATTACCCAACTTTTGGGAACAAGCAGGCTTGAATAATTACGACGGCAGCGTATGGTTTAGAAAAGAGATAAATGTTCCGGCCGATTGGGCAGGGAAAGATCTTAAACTTAATATAATGGGTGTGGACGATTATGACGTCAGTTTTTTTAACGGGCAGGAAGTTGGCCACACTGAGATGTTCTTTTATCCCCGCAATTACACCGTACCCGGTAATTTAGTTAAGGCCGGCAAAAATATTATAGCGGTACGCGTTTTTGATAACGGCGGTTTGGGCGGCATCAACAAAGGTCCCTTAACTTTACAATTGGTAAATGATCCGGCAAAAACCCTGGATCTTGCAGGTGAGTGGGCCTACCAGAAAGCGTTGCCATTAGCCAGGTTAGAGCAGCCACCGGTGCTGGCAAATTCTGCCAATCGCCCTACGCTTATTTATAATGCCATGATAAACCCGATCTTAGATTTCAATATAAAGGGGGTTATCTGGTACCAGGGCGAGAGTAATGCCGACAGGGCAGAGCAATACAAAATACTGTTCCCATTACTTATTAACGACTGGCGCAACAAGTTTAAAAACCCAAATCTTCCGTTTTACTTTGTGCAGATAGCCAATTACGATTGTCATGACCAGCCGGTTGCTGCAGATTGGCCCGAACTTAGGTTTGCACAATTGCAAACGCTAAAGCTACCCAACACCGGTATGGCTGTAACAATTGATATAGGGGAAGCTACCAACATCCACCCACGAAATAAACAAGATGTTGGATCAAGACTCGCGTTAATTGCCCTTGCTAAAAATTATGGCGTTAAGGTTCCATACAGCGGGCCGTCTTATTCATCGCTCCAAACAAAAGATAACCGTGTAGTGCTCAGCTTTACCAACACCTCGGGCGGGTTAATAAGCAAAGGCTCAGCGGCATTAAAAGGTTTTTTTATAGCCGGGGCAGATAAAAAATTCTATTCTGCAGATGCCACCATTAACGGTAATACCGTAACGGTAAGCAACAGCTTAGTTAAACAGCCGGTTGCGGTAAGGTACGATTGGCAGAACAACCCTGATGGAACGCTTTATAACGGAGCCGGCCTGCCAGCATCGCCATTTAAAACCGACGACTGGCAAAATATAAAGCTCGATCCCCAAAAGCAGTAATAGCACGTTTGTTTTTTATACCCCTCTTAATAAATCAGAAAGCCTTAGCAAGTTGCTAAGGCTTTGTTATTATATAGGTATTCTCTTAAACAAGTAAGTTTAAATTATAGCGAAGGCTAATAACGTATCCTGAACTGATAACTGCCAGAATTAATTTTGTAAGTACTGCTATTTTTTTCTACTATATTGTTTAAGTATACCTTTGCGTGCGCGCCATTGGGTATGGTCACCGTTGCGGTTGAATTTGCCGGTATGGTAACCTTGTAGATCACGTCCTGCCCTTTCCTTTCCCAGGCAGATATGATCTTGCCGTAAGGCCCGTTATGCGAAGCAGTAAAGTAATTTAAGCCTGAAACAAAATTTGGTTTAAGTAAAACGTTCTTAAAGCCGGGATGCGTTTCATCGGGTAGTATGCCACCCAAGCCTTTAAAAAACCATCCCCCTATTTCTCCAAACATCATGTGGTTCAGTGAGATGTCTCGCGTTGCCTGTATGTTCCAATTCTCGTAAAGGGTTGTAGCTCCGTTAACTATCCACCAACCCCATGATGGGTATGTATCCTGAGATGCCAGTTTATAAGCCGTTTCGGCCTGGCCATTATTGCTCAAAGCGTTTAAAATTGCTTTGGCACCCAACACCCCTACATCAATATGCATGTTATCCTGTGCAACCCTTTTTGCAAGGTTTTCTGCTACACGGGCACGGTATTCCTCCGGCACTATGCCCCATTGCAGGGCCATACTTAATTCTGTTTGTACACCGCTGCCATACATGGCAGTCGTTTTATTGAAATACTTGTTATTGATGGCATTTTTAATGCGGGCTGCCAAAGCCGAGTAATGCTTATGATCATCCTGTTTATTAAATAATTTTGCGGCCTTGGCCAGTATAGTTGCATCCACATAAAAGTAAATGGAAGAGGTATACTCCAGCGAAGATGTTGATTTTACAGGCACCCAGTCGCCGCGGCCAAAGGTGGTAAGCCCTTGCGGACTTATACCATCCACGTAATTCACATATGCACGGATATTATTGTAATTATCAGCAAGTGCTTTGCTGTCGCCGTAAAACAGGTAAAGGTTCCAGGGGATTATCGCAATGGTGCTCGTCCAATCGGTACCGTTGGCTGTGCCGTATCCCCAGCCGCCGGTTGGGATAATATCAGGCAAAACACCGTTGGGCTGTTGCTCGTCGCGGTGGTCTGCCAGCCATTTTTCATATATGGTGATACCATCAAAATTGAACAGACCTGTTTCAACGGCAAAGTGCCCGTCACCCGTCCAGCCGTTTTTCTCGCGTTGGGGACAATCAGTAGGGTAACCAAAAAGATTTGACAGGTAGGAGTTGTTGGTTGCCCACCATAACCTGTTTATTAGCTGATTGGAAGAATTAATGTTACCTATTGGCGCAACATCACTGTGCATAAAGTAACCGGTTACGTCATCCTGCTTCAGATCGATAGGTTTGCTGCTGGTTATCTCAACATATTGAAATCCCTTGTAATTGAACCTTGGCATAAACTCAACAGGCCCTTTACCATTAAGGATAACGATGTCTGTACCAAACGGGTCGCTTTTATCTTTAGGCCGGTAGTATACATCAATATTAGACAGATCCACATGGCCATTTGCATACAAGCGCTCCCCATGCTTTATGCGCACGATGGTACCTGCTGCTCCATTCAATCTTACCTGTGTAACGCCTGATATATTACGACCCAAGTCAACCACATAAGTGGTATCATCAAATTTCTTTATTGATTTTGCCTTTATCTCATCCACATTGCGTATAGGCTGCATCAGCTGGCTAACAATTTGCTTTGAAGGGGCCGCCCGCAACCCTACTTCCTTCCAGTCCTTATCGTTATAATTTGCTGTGTTCCATCCGGGCAATTCCCGGCGACTATCATAATGTTCGCCGGTATAAATACTATTGAATATGATCGGGCTATCATGCGTTTTCCAACTATCATCTGTGGCAATGGTAGCAGTTGTGCCATCGGTGTAGGTTATCCTGAGATCCATGCAGAAGGTTGGCCGGTTACGCCATGGGGCGCGGTCAAAATCCCATACGGCAAGTGATTGCATGTTATACCATCCATTGCCCAGTAAAACACCTACCGCATTTTTGCCTTGCTGCAATTGGTTGGTAACGTCATAACTTACATAAAGCGTACGCCTGTCAAACCGGGTGTACATTGGGTCTAAACGGTGGTTGCCTACCTCTTGGCCATTCAAGTAAAGTTCATAAAGGCCTGCAACTGCTATGTAAGCCCTGGCCGACCTGATCTTTTTTGTTGCGGTAAAACCTTTTCTGAAATACGGCGCAGGCAGGGTGTTAATACTACCCATATCACTTATCCACGAGCCTTTCCAATTGTTTATACCCATCAAACCTGTCTCAAAGCTGCTTATGCGGCTATCCGGTAATTTAGCGCCGGCTTTATCCCAAGTACGTACAAGCCAAAAATATTTAGTAGATGGTTGTAAAGCTTTGCCCTGGTAAGTGATATTGCTAATAGCGGAAGCTATCTTGCCCGAATTCCATGCTGATGGCTTGTTGGCTAATTGCGCAGAATCGGTACCGACCAACACCTGGTAAGCAGATTGTGCAGCACCTGCCCTGCTATCTTCCATTTGCCACGCAAGGCGCGGGTGCTCGCTATCAACACCTATTGGCGTTAACAAATGCTCACACTGCAGGGCTACCGTGCTTTGGGCATGGGTCTGCGTAAATATCAGCGTGGTTAAAGAGCATATAAACGCAAAAGAAAAAGTAAATCTGTTCAAAATGAGCTCCTGTTTTAATGGATGGATAATTTCGCCAACAATTTACACAACATTAAAACATCTTGTTTATTTGGCATCAGTAATGTTACCTGCGTTTGAGGGTAAAGCTATCTCAAATTTTTATGAACTAACTTCCCCATAAATGCAACAACACTTAACAAAAGCAACAATTTCTCTTAATTTATTATTAACAAAGCTTTTAAGCGTTTTAGATACTTTTGCGCGTTACAACGTTTCTATTAGGATATGAAAAAAATTTCCGGATACATTTCTCTCGTTGCGTTATTATTTTCTGCCGCGGCAGGTGCGCAATCGCTTACAATAAACAACGGGCACAGCCATAACGATTATCATCAGAATATACCCTTCTTGCAGGCTTACTATGCCGGCACGGGTTCTATAGAGGCTGATGTTTATTTGTTTGAAGGCAAGTTATACGTTGCACACGAAAAAAAGGAAATTGCGCCGAACCGTACTTTAGAGAATTTGTACCTTAAACCGCTTGCCGAACGCTTTCAGCAGAACGGCGGCAAGCCCTATGCAGACGCTGCCATGCACCTGCAGTTGGTTATCGACATTAAAGAAGACCACGAGCATGTGATCCCCGAGCTTTTGAAAGAAATAAAGCCATATATGCAGATGTTTAACAGCGCAGTAAACCCCAATGCTGTTAAAATTGCATTAAGCGGCGATATGCCCGCCCCTGCAAAGTTTGGCGATTACCCGGATTACATTTACTTTGACGGCCGGCCTAACATTCCTTACACAACTGAACAGCTAAAGCATGTAGCTATGATAAGCGACGCCCTGGGCAACTACACTCATTGGAACGGCAAGGGCACGCCTACCCCGCCAGATTCAATCAAACTTAAAGGATTGGTTAACGCGGCGCATGCTATGGGAAAACCTTTCCGTTTTTGGGCCACGCAGGATAGCCCGAATACCTGGATCCAATTGGAAAAGCTTGGTGTGGACTGGATAAACACCGATTACCCGCAACAACTGCACGATTTCCTTATCAATCGTAAAAAACTGAAATATGTTAATCCAAAGCCCTATAGCATTTATCAGCCCACCTATAAATCTGATGGTGCTAACAAAAAGGTAAAAAACGTGATCTTGCTGATAGGTGATGGAATGGGCCTGGCACAGATACAGGCGGGGCTAACCGCCAATCACGGTCAGTTGAATATGTATCAATGCCGCAGCATTGGCTTTTCGCAAACCAAAGCAGCAAACTCCGATAATACCGATTCTGCAGCGGGTGCCACAGCAATGGCCAGTGGTGAGAAAACCGATAACCGCTACATCGGCGTTGATGCGCAGGGAAAACCCTTAGCTAACCTGCCCGATGTTCTTAGCCAAATGAAGATCAAGAGCGGCATTATCAGCTGTGGTGATATTACAGATGCTACACCGGCAGCTTTCTATGGCCATATTTCAGAACGCGATTCTTCGCAAAAAATAGCGGCCGACTTTGTGAACGGAAATGTGGATGTTTTGATCGGCTCAAACCAACGCTCTTTTATGCAAAACAAGGATGCCCGCTTGATGGACAAGATAAAGGCAAAAGGCTATCAACTATTTACATCACTTGCAGAGGCCGAAGCTTCTGATAAAGGCAAACAGATCGTATTGCTAAAAAACGAAGATACCCGGCCCGTTAAAGATGGCCGTGGCGACATGCTAAAACAATCTTTACTGCATACCATTAAGGTGTTGCATCAGAACAAACCCGGCTTTTTTATTATGGCCGAGGGTGCGCAGATAGATTACGGCGGCCACGCTAACGATCTGCCTTACGTGATCACCGAACTGCACGATTTTGACCGCACCGTGGGCGAAGCGCTTAAGTTTGCTGATGAGGATGGCGAAACACTGGTGATAGTAACTGCCGACCATGAGACAGGCGGACTTAGTTTGCTGGATGCCTCAACCGCTAATGGAATGGTGTTAGGCAACTTTAGCACTAACGATCATACCAGTATCAACGTACCGGTGTTCGCCTACGGGCCGCACTCAAGAGCGTTCATGGGCACTTACCAAAATACAGAGATCTATCACAAAATACTGGCACTATTGAAAGGTAAATAACAGATCAAACATTAAAAGAAAGGTCCGGAGAATTAGCTTCTCCGGACCTTTTAATTTAAAGTAGCTGCGTTTACGAATGTTGCGTCGCCATTATTTTGCGGGCCATGATCAAAGCTAATAAAGTAAGCGTTGCAGCGGCTGTTAGGTAATAACCCACATACTGCAAACCGTAGCTATTAGCCAGCTTTGTTGCCAGGTAAGGCGTTAAAGATGCGCCCAAAATACCTGCCAGCGTAAAAGCCAGCGATGCACCGGTATAACGTACCGATGCCGGGAATATCTCTGCCAGGGCCGTACCAATGGGCCCGTAGGTAAGCCCCATCAGGAACATACCGGTTGAAAGAAACATAGTTGTAACCACTTTATCGTGCGATGAAAAGAACGGGGCAAACACCAACCCGAATACCATGATACATGCACTGGCCAAAATCAGCATAGGGTTTCGGCCAAACCTGTCTGCCACTACAGCCGATAGCGGTATACCCGCACCAAAGGCCAGCATGGAAATCATTTGCATCACCAGGAAATTATTTTTACTGAAGTTGAGTTTGGATGTACCCCAGCTTAAGGTGAATACCGTCATGAGATAAAAAAGTAGAAATGTAGTTATAGTAGCCAGCGTGCCTAAAGTAATAGCTTTGGTATGCCTGGTGAAAACATCGGCAAAGGGCACTTTAGAGCGCTCGTTATTATCTATCACTTTGGTAAACTCAGGAGTCTCGGTGATTTTTAAACGTACGTACAAACCAAGCAATATCAGTACAGCGCTGGCAATAAAGGGAATACGCCAGCCGAAATTGATAAAATCCTGGTCGCTCATCACCTTCCCTAAAATGTAAAACGTAGCGCTCGAGAGTAAGAAACCTATGGGCGCCCCCAACTGCGGGAACATGCCATACCAGGCCTTTTTGTTTGCAGGTGCATTTTCTGTAGCCAGCAAAACAGCGCCACCCCACTCGCCGCCTAAACCTAAACCCTGCCCAAACCTGAAAAGTGCCAGCAGCAACGGCGCAAAAATACCAATGCTGTCATATCCCGGCAACAGACCAATGGCAACGGTTGAAGGCCCCATGGTCATCAGCGCTGCAACCAGGGTGGCTTTACGTCCCTTTCTGTCACCAAAATGCCCGAACAACGCCGCACCCAAAGGCCTTGCGAAAAAGGCCAGCGCAAATGTGGCTAATGATTCCAGCGTTGCCGAAGTAGGATCTGATGAATGAAAAAATAACTTGGGAAACACCAGTACTGCTGCGGTGGCGTATATGTAAAAATCGAAAAACTCGATAGTGGTGCCAATGAGGCTTGCCAGCAAAATACGGCCTGCCGAATTTGCAGAGGAGGCTTGTGGGTTCATGAACCAAACATATCAAATTAGATATAATTCACAAACACAGCCTTATGGCTTTTAATAAATGGATATTATCCTTTAGCCTTGGTAACGGTATGCCAAATTTTAAAGCAGTTCTCATAAACGCCTTCAGCATCACGGATGATGAGCGAAACGTTCTCCTTACGCGCCGGGAAATGCAGGTCAACCGAACGGTAGATCTGTTGCAGCAGGTTGCCTAAACGATGCTCAACCTCAAACCGGGAGATAGAAATTACAATTTGATTAGCTACGGCGGTTACATGGCCATGAGCGCCCAGTTCTGCTTTTAAAAGACCTGCAATAGATGTGCAAAGGTCGGCCAGTGGTGAAAGTTCTAATGGATTCATGTTAGATAAGGATTTAAAGTAACCTGAAATTTGAACGTTCGTCCTTTAAACAAATATAATTATTAACAGCATATTCCCAAACAAATCCGGAGTAAAATAACCTATCGGTTTTACCATTAATTATCCTGTTTATCACATCGGCAAGTGTTGCCCCGCCACCCGGCAAAGCATCACAAAAAAGTTTAAAATATCCGCGGCTCACAATCGTCTTCACTATAATGTATACACCTCTGTTAGCTTTACATTCGGCAACGCGCTGGCTGGTGCTTTTGTTTGTCATAATTATGTTAATCCGCTCTTTTTGGGCGTTTGGGGCCACTGCTAAATACACTTTGTGGGATAGCCGCCTGCGTGTTATTACTTCATCAGTATTGCATATTCAATTAGTATTTGGTGTATGGCTTTACATCATTAGCCCGGTTGTAAGTTATTTCTGGCAACACTTCAAACAGGCGGTGCACATGCGCGAGATCAGGTTCTTCGGGATGGAGCACGTGTTTATGATGCTGGCGGCAATCATCATCATGACCATTGGGATTGTTAAAGTTAAACGACAACCCACTGACCAGTTGAAATTTAAAACCCAGCTTATCTGGTTCAGTATAGGGCTGTTGATCATATTTACTTCCATCCCATGGGCATTTTCTCCGCTCATCCACCGCCCCTGGATAAGAAATTTTTAAATTATTATTAACAAGTGCGGTTTCTGGTGTTTATGGCCTTTTGTTTGCATAGGTAATTATATGAGGGATAAAGTACTTGTAATTGAGGATGAGCCGGTAATTGGCGAAATGATGTGCATATTACTGGAGATAGAAGGCTATAAGGTGATTAGTTTAAGTGACACTGCATCGGCAATGCGAAAGCTTAAGAATGAGGAGGTTGCCCTGGTAATGCTTGATCTTAACCTTGCAGGTGAGGATGGACAACAAGTTTGCCGCTACATTAAGGAGCAACCGGATCTTAAACACACGCCGGTGGTGCTGGTTTCGGCTTCGCCTGACCTGCCACAAATTAAAGATAAATGTGGTGCAGACGATTACCTGAGCAAACCATTTGAGCTGCCGGATTTTGTGGAAAAAGTTAAAAGATTCACCGGTTCATCAAGTAACGTTGCCTAAACAAGATTTAGCGCAACTCATGATATACCTTATCAGCTGATGAGGTAATAAACAAGAACGCCCCGGCAAAATTGCCGGGGCGTTCTTGTTATGTGATATACCCGTCGATCTATTTGCTTAAACGCGGGCGTTTAGGCTTAAAGTCTGATGAGGATGATCTGTTATCGTTATTGCGGTTATAGCTGTTACCACTGCCGTAGTTGCGACTGTTACCATCGCCACTACCGTAGCTTTTATTACCGTAGCTGCTGCCACCACCGTAACCGCTATTGTTAGTACGCGGCGGGAAACGCTTTTGAGGGGCCCTGTTACCGTTAACCGGCGCAGGCTTTTCTTCGGCAATGCGCACCTCTAATTTGCGGTCGCCAAATTCTTTGCCGTCTAAAGCCTCAATGGCCATCTGAGCACCTTCGGCATCTTTCATGTGTATAAAGCCGAATCCTTTGCTTTGCTTGGTAAATTTATCGCGTACGATAGTAAGGATATCAATATCACCATGTGGTCCAAATAATTGGGCCAGGGACATTTCGTCCATTTCGCGTGGGAAACCCACCACAAATAATTTTGTCATAAGTAGAATACTGCGCCAAAGGTACGTTAAAACAACCTAATTTAAAACAGCAAGGCCCGCTTTTACGCAGGCCCTGTAAATATATGAATAATATATAACTATTTTACTTTCAGTAGCTTACCTGCAATGTCCTCCCAACGGTAAAAATGAAATGTTTTATCATCGCTCATGGCTACAAATAAGCCATGTTTAAAGGTATCATTCAGGGGTACGTTAACTACATCAGAGCCATCGCTTTGGCGGGCAGCAACGGGCACAACTTTTACCAATTTATGCTCAAACGGATCAGACGCTGTACCTTCCCTGCTGAACACCTGGAATCGGTTTGCCCCCTGGTCTGATACCAGGATGTAGCCGGTAGCATCACCGGTTTTGTAGATAGAGATTCCTTCATGATCTGCCGCAAAACCGGTAGTACCAAAAATGGATAATTGCTTGTTACCTTTATCGGGGTCGGCATAATACTGGCGCACGCCCACCTGTTCATCAGAGTAATAAATATAACCTAATTCGTTATCAACCGCGATAGATTCGATCTCTTTTTTGCCGCTGTATTCGCCAAATTTACGTACCAACGATGCCTTTACATTGCCGGTACCATCATCCTGCAACAAATACTGCCAGATGTAGCCGCCGGTTTTAGGACCGCTTTTACGGCCCACCATAGCGTACATTTTACCATCCTTAGCGGTGTAAATGGCAATTCCCATCAGGTCGCGAAACTCAAAACCGTTCTCACCAACAAACATCTCAATCCCGCCGTTGTCAACCGGTTTCATATCCGGTACCGAGAAAATCCGCAGCTTGTGCGTCATGCGCTCGGTAGTAACCGCAATGTCGGTAGGCTTGCCGTTAAGCATCAAGCCGTAAGCCAGGTCTACGTTGTTAGGGCGCTTTAAGCCGCGCACAACTTTATCGGCAATTATCTTGCCTTGCAGGTCAAAAACATACAGTGCACCATCAGCATCCTTGTCAGTCCCTATAACCAGGCTCTTTGCCGGGTCGGCTTTATTTATCCATATCGCCGGGTCATCAGTATCGTACTTCACCGGTTCAGTTATCACAACAGGTTTAACCTCCTTGGGGTTAACCTGTGCATGGCACGCTCCTGCCGTGATTGACAGAACCGACATCAGCATGGCCACACTTAAAAGATCTTTCTCCATTATTATAATTTAGTTCCGTAAGCACCCATGTAAGTAGCAGGCTCCGGCGAGGTGTAAGTTATACCGTTGCTCATCACAATACCTGTTTTGTAGAAACGTGTAAAGCCGGTTGTGCCCTTACCCAAAGCAGGCGAGTTACCTTGCAGATGGAAATCCCAGGTAGTATTAAAATCAGGGCTTGTTACTGCATTGTTCAACGGGTAGTTGATAAATTTCGGATCATTATCGCCGGCAGTTGTTCCGCGCACATCATGCGTACCGCCTGTAACTACGTCGTTCTTACCTACCTGGAATTGGTTGACCGTAGTTTGATCGAAACCATAATACCAGTTGTAATCGTTCTTAGAACGTGCATCTTCAACCTTTTTAGGATCGCGTTTAATACCGAAACGGGTGTTGGCGAAAAGGTTGTTGTAAAGATCGGCACGCACTGTTGCCTCTAACCAAACAGAGCCGCCTTTAGCAGTTGGCCTGCGCCAGCCGGTATTAACCATGGTGTTGTTATAGGCAATAATGTATGCCTGGGGGTTACGGTCGCCGCTGTTTGATAGTTTGAGCGCATTGGTATTACAACTGTAAACCAGGTTAAAGCCAACATCAGCTATACAGCCGGATTTAAAGTTCATAGCCTCGCCGCCGGTAACGCCGGTAGTGTAGAAAACGTTGTTGGCAAAAATGATCTTACCACCTTCAATATAGGTACAGTCTTCCTGGAAGTTGCGGATAATGCTGTTGGTAACCACCAGCTTGCCATTTACGTTCGAGAACCAAAGTGCAGGCAAGTTTTCACCGGCCGTAGCTTTGTAAAGGCCCATTTTTACAGATGTTGAAGCATCAGATGTGGTGTTGCCGCCATACTCCAATATCGTATTATCTAAAACCAGTTCGGCGCAGGTTGGTGCGGCTAATATACCACCCCATAGCTTGCCAAATTTGTTATCCGGTGTGCGGTAAGCATCGCTAACGGTAAACTTTACCGGGTTGCCCGCAGTACCTAACGAATACAGGTTACCTTTAACAACAACTTCCGGTTTAGCGGTTGCATCCATCAAAACGGTTACACCTTCCTCAATGGTAAGCGATTTTCCTTCGGGGATGATAATGTCACCTTTTATCTCGTGCACGCTGTTCTTTGCCCACACGCCAGATACCTCGCCCATGGCAGAGCCATTTTGTGGCGATGTATCTACATCGATGTTTGCCTTTTGGCAGCCGCTAAATACCATAAGGACAATGGTTGCAGCGGTTAATAGTTGTTTAAATTTCATGATGATATGCTTTTGTTTGATAACTGCTTCTTAATTGAATTTATACCTTAAACCTAACAGGTAGCTTTGGCCGTAGTAATCGGCACGGATAAGCGTTTGGTTATTTTTCACCAGGTCTTCTTTTATTTTATCGTTGGCAGGGTTAGTGCCTTTTATAAAGAATTTAGCCGGTGTATTAAGTACGTTGTTTGCCTTAATGAACACGCTGAAACTTTTTGCAAAGCGTTTCTCCGCAGAGATGTCCATTTGTATGAAACCTTTCTGCCACAGATCGTTATCTAGGAACTGCGATACCGTGTTGATACGCTCACCTGTGTAAGCACCTGCAATCTGCGCATCCCAGCCCTTTTTAGTGTCTTTATACAACAAGGCAAAGTTTGCAATGTGGTTAGACTGGCCGTAAAGCGGACGGGTTTGGTTAACTAAAAATGCTTCAATATCGCCTGTAGTTGGGTTTATTCTTCTTGATGTTTTTGGCGTAGTGATGCTGGAGTGCGTATAAGTGTAATTTGCCCTGATACCTACCTTGTTAAAAAATTTGGTGTAATCGATCTCGGCACCATAGTTTTTAGCCGTACCAAAATTACCCGGACTGTAATAAATATCCTGACCACGGGTTGCATCAGCCTGGAAAGTGTATTCGATAGGGTCTTTTATATTCTTGTAAAACACGCCAACCAATAATTGTTCAGAAGCACCGGGGAATATCTCGTAACGCAGATCGTAGTTATCCGCAAGGGCGCGTTTCAAATTAGGGTTACCGCGCTCCTGGTATTCTTCGTTAACAATCTTGCTCGGCACTATCTCGTAAAAACCCGGGCGGTTAAGGGCTCGGTAGTATGACGCGTGTAACTGGGTTTTATCAGTAAAGCGATACTTAACAATTGCGCTTGGCAATACATCCGTGTATATCTGGCTGCCGTTCGGTTTGGTCTCACCTGCCGGGAAAAGCAGATTATAACCCTGGTTGGTATGCTCAACGCGCGCACCAGCAGTTATATCCCATTTATCAGTATTGTATTTGAACATACCGTAACCGGCAGAGGTTTTTTCAGATGCATCATATGTAAGCGGGTTGGCAACTGCACCTGTTGGGTTGGTCACTACCAGGTTTAGCTGAGTGTAGTTTTGGAAATCAACACCATATTGCTTATTGGCATCGGCTGCCAAAGGTGCCAGCGTGTAGTTGTTGTAAAAGCTACTACGTTGCTTATCCCTGTATAAACCACCTACAACAACATCTAACCTATCGGTAGTGTTAGTACCTTTAAATATATTGTAAGTAAGGTCTAAGTAACCTGCTTTATCCTCGTCAGTATTACGTTCCCAGCGGCGCTGCACCGGTGAAGTATTTACCAATGAGGTACGTTTATCTACAAAATTTTGCTCGATACCGTTTAAGCTGATGGTAGTGTTATCAGGTACCTCGTTACGCGCTGAAGAATACACTGCAGACCATTGCACCTTAAATTTATCATCAAAAAATTTGTGATCACCATGCAGGGTGCTGTTATATATCTGCTGTTTTGTAAGGCGGCTACGCGTGGTATAAGTAAGCTCGGCGTTGCCATTTGTAGGGTCATACACTCCATTGTATGTGGTACCGAGGGCATCGCGCAATTGCTGATTTTGCAAGTTGAAATAAGCATTGTACAGGCTTATCTTGTTGTTTTTATCAAACACATAATCAATCTTTCCGTGCAAACCCAAACGCTTCTGTTGTTCAGAGTATTCGCGGTAGCTTTTGCTGGTGATAACGGCATATTTATCTGTACCCGTATTTGACGAATTGTAAAAGGTACTGTTGCTACCGCGATAGGTATTTTGGTAGCTGCCGGCCAATATTACGCCTAACCTGCCATCTAAAAAGCGCTGGCCGATTGACATGCTGCCCACAACGTTAGGAGCAGGTTTTTTACTTGTATAATCAAGCGTTCCTTTGGTAAAATCAGCCTGGGTTGCGTTGTAGTTACGGCCATTTAGCTCGTACGGAGATTTATCCCTGATGCCTGATGAATTATAGCTGGTAAAGTTTCGGTCAAAAAATAACTGGTTATAACCGGTTGCAATATTGGCGTTCACCTGGAAATGATCTGGTGCGCTTTTCATCACCATGTTGGTAACACCACCAATAGCGTCACCTTCAAGGTTTGGCGTTAGGGATTTGTGTACTTCCAGGCGATCTAAAAGGTCAGAGGGGAAAAGGTCGAGCGGTACGTAACGGTATTTGTTATCAGGGCTTGGCAGCTTTACGCCGTTTACCAAAGTGTAATTGTAGCGTTTATCCATACCGCGGATAATGGCAAACTGCCCATCCCCATTGCTGTTACGCTCTATTGAAACGCCGGATACACGCTGCATTACGTTAGCTACGGTAAGATCCGGCGATACTTCTATAGCCTTGCCTGATACAATGTTCATGATCTGCGTGGCGTTCTGCTCAATGCGGCGTGCATCACGGTCATTTGAGCCGCCGGTTGTTGAACGTACAACAACCTCGTTAAGATCAGTTGATGCGCTCTCCATGTAAAACTTGAAGCGTTCGTTATCTTCTTTAAGAATAGTTATCTCCTGGCGAATGGTTCTATAAGTAAGATAACTGATGCGGATGGTAGCCTTGCCCGGCTCCAAGCCCTTTATTTCAAAGGAACCATCAAGGCCGGTTGTAGTTGCCTTTCCTTTGTTCTCTAAAACAACGGTAGCGCCTACCAACACTTCACCCGATTGTTTATCGTATACACGGCCCTTTATTTTTGTGGCGCTGGCTACGGTAGCGCAAAAAAGCAATGGTAATAAGATCTGTAAAAGTTTGTTCATTGTTGTTGGGTTTCGTCAATAGTTTTTTGATGACGCTGCAAAGGTGTGTATACGCCCAAATACAAATGAAATTTCGGCCGTTACCAAAAGGCAACAGCGTTACAAGTACCGTATACCAAAAGGCAACATAACGCTAATATCAAATGATAATCAATAACTTATGATAAATAAAAACCGCCATTATGGTTTTATTATCGTTACATTAAGGAAATGTTAACTGCTTTAAAATATAGTTTGCAGGGCTATGTGGATGGATGATTGTAACGGTGGGGGTGGCTTAAATAATCTTTTACGGGTTGTTGTTTTATCTTCTTGGAGACCGACTCACCCGGTCTACGCTACGCTGGACCTCCCTCTCTGCTGCCAGCAGCAAAGAGGGAAAAAATATAACATCTTTATCCTCTTTTCGCGCAGCGAAGAGAGGGTAGACAAGCGCCAGCAATGTCGGGGTGAGTCGATATGAAAGCGATATTTATAAAGCCTCTACAATGTTTGTATAAACGCCGACAAATTATCCCCTTGCTGGATATTCAGTTTTTTACGAAGGCGGTAACGGGACACACGTAAGCTGTCTGTAGATATGCCTAAAAGAGTAGCTATATCGGCAGAGTCAAGATTCATCTTGATAAGAGCTATCAGGCGCATATCGGCAGATGTAAGGTCCTGACTAAAAGCCCGCAGGCTATCAAAGAATTGCTGGTGCACCTGCTCAAACGCTACGGTAAACTCGCGCCAGTGCTGCTCATGGTTAAAATTCTCATTTATCTCAGCTATCAGCTGCTGCATCTGCTTTTTCTGGTCGCGGCGGTCATCTTTCACCATCGCCTGTAGTTTGCTGCGCATCTGTTCCAAAAACTGGTTGTTTTTGATCAGATTGAGCGTATGGTTTGATAGCTCGCGGCTTTTAATATCAAGTTGCTGTTTAAGTCCCTGTTCTTCCAACTGTTGGTTCTTTAATTCTAACTGCATCACCTCGTGCTCTGCAGCTTTTTGGCGGGCAAGCAATTGTTGGTCGCGCAATTTTAAACGCTGCCTGCTAAAGATCACTATCCCCAAAATAACCAACAAAACTACCACCACGGCCACCGCTGCACCAATAATGCGATTAAGCTTGCGTATGTTGTTCAGGCGTGCTATTTCATCGCTCTTTTTGTTAAAATCATACAAAACCTGTAAAAATGTAGTTTGCTTTGCCCCATCAAGGGAATATACCTCAAGCGAATATCTCCTGCTTAGTTCCGAATAATGATACGCGCTATCCGTTTGCCCCATCAACTCAAAGGTTTTGCCCATATCTTTTGTGCATGATGCCATTTGGTAAACGTTCCCCATTTGGCTTGCCAGTTGCAGTGCATGGCGGGTTCGCAACAGGCTTTCTTTGTACTTGCCCGTTTTGCGCAGTATATCCCCTAAATTGTTTATTACTTCTATGCTTCCTACCTCATTATGCTGGTCGCGGTATAATTGAAGTGACCTGCTAAAGCTTACATAGGCAGAATCAAACTTTGCCAGATCTTCATAAATGCTGCCCAGGTTCTCATATATTTTGGCAGCACCCTGCTTAAAATTAGCCTGCTGATATTTTAAAAGCGCCTGATTCTGGTAATAAAAGGCACTATCATACTTACGCGTTTTCTCGTAGAGGTGCCCTATGCTGCCCAATACCTGTGCCTGGCCCTTAAGATCGTTTTGACGTGTGTAAATGGCCAATACCCTGTTATAGTACGCGCGCGACCTTTCTATCTGTTTGTTATAATAATACAGCAAACCCATATCGCCCATGTTAGCTGCAGATAGTAATGGTTGTTTAGCTTCGGTAAAAAGCTTATCGGCGTGCAGGTAAAAATCTAATGCCTGGCTGTAATGCCCCTGATTATAACAGATTGTGCCCATTTGTTGCAGGCATAATCCTTCGCTTGTTTTATCCTGTTGCTCCTGCGCTTTAGCGTATAGCTGCCTCAGCATGATCAGCGCGCTATCCGGGTGCTTTTGTGCCAACGCTTTTGCTGCCTGCAGGTTAACGCTTTGCGCACGCAGCTCTAAAGTTATTACACAAACCAATAATAAAGCGGAAAGATATTTCAGCATCAGCAAATTGCTTCGTTAACAAGTGGCGTTACAAAATAAGCGGTTACATATTAAATTAATGTTAAGCACCACGAGCTTATAAACATATATGAAAATGCCGTTATGCCGTTTTTAAGCAGGATATTTATTTGATAATGATGAACGATTATTACATTTGAGCCCGGTTGAAGCATATTATTTACAATATCGCCCCAACCCTAACCGTTTAAAACTTAAACAAAACAGCAAAAGAATGAAGTTTTTAAAAGCAATCTACCTTCCATTACTTATTGCAGCTTCGGTAGCTATACTGCCGGCTTGTAAATCAAAGAAACCATTAGTACAAACCCCACCGCCGCCAAAAGCAGCACCGGCACCAGCGCCAACCCCGCCACCACCACCGCCGCCTGCACCAGCTCCGGCACCGGCCCCACCAGATTATAACTTTAAGAACATACAATTTGAGTTTAATTCAGGTATATTAAAAACTACTGCTTACCCTATATTAGATAAGGCCGTTGCCGAAATGAAAAAGGATGCATCTGTTAACTTCCAGCTTAACGGAAACTCATCTGCTGAGGGCAGCGAGCAGCATAACATGGACCTTTCAGTAGAGCGTGCCAACTCGGTAAAAACATACTTGGTTAATAGCGGCATTGATGCCAGCCGCCTGATAGTAAAAGGCTTTGGCGAAAGTAAGCCATTGAATGGTAACAAAACAGAAGAAGAACGTGCTGTTAACCGCCGCGTTGAGATACAAAAACTATAATTGTTTTTGATTAAGCAGAACGGCCCGTGCTTGGTAAAGCGCGGGCCGTTTTTGCTTATTTTTTCACCAGGTCAGCCGGGCTAACCGGGTTGCTTAACAACTGACCAAATAGCTCCCAACGCTTTTGCGGGTTACTGGTTTTGCCGCCATTGCGCTCGATATAGTCTTTTACAAGATCCTGGCCGTAGTTGTAGTTAATAACGTAGCTGCGATATTTTTTAATAAAATCCATTGATTTATCAGCAGTTTCATCGTTCATGAGGCAGTATTTACGCAAGTAGTTACGTGCCTTGCTTGGGCTCATGGTATCGTTTATTAAACCACGGGCAGCCTCGTTACGGGCGTAGTTTAAGCGGTTCTTGATGGCAAGGGCTTTAAAATACAGGTCGGCACCGGCGGTATCTAAACCGGCCATCGGCAGCAACACACTCTTGGCAAACTTTACTTTTTCATCGCCCGGGAAAGCCATGTCAATACCGAAGTTTGCGCTGCCTTCAGCTATCAATGACTGTGGACTAAACAGCGGATACAGGGAGATCTCAACCCAACCCCTATCGTGATACAGATTTTTCTCTAACAGCATGTTATAAACATGGTGACCGGGATAGCTTTCATGGCTTCCTACATCGATGGCCCTGTCGATAAATATTTTAATATCGGTGTTGATCTGCACATCACTTTTATAATTGCCTTTGTACCAGTTATAGCCGTTCCACGGTTTATCATTTACCAGCTCAAGTGTTAAACTTTCGCCTGCGGGCAGTTTAAAATGTGCGATAGTACGTTTACGCGCTTCGGCTATAGCGGCCTTCATCACCGGTTCAATTTTATCCTTCGGGATGACAAACTTATTAGCCAATTTCTGAAACCTGTCGTTCACGTTTCCTTTGCCCGGCAGGATACTGTCCAGTTTATCCAACTCAGCCTTAAAATACTCCTCGGCATAGGCGGGTGCGGCAACGCCGAACAGCTCTTTAGATTCCTCGTCAAACGAAATGGACTCACCCGCAAAATTGCGAACGCGGCGGTTAAAGGCCATCAACTGGTTGTAGATCCAGCGTGCACGGATACGGTTAGAGTCTATCTTGGCATCATCACCGGCTATCTTTATGCTGTTCATCAACTCGTTGATGGATGCCAGGATACTATCGCGCGGAAAATCGTCTTTATCAACCTTTTCGGTAAGTTCTTTGGGTTTCAGGGAGTCGGGACCGTAGTAGGCATCTACAAAATCTTTGTCGTACTGGCCGATAGTGAGGCCAAGGGTAACATATTGCTGGGCCAACTTATTCAGTTTTTTTCCTTCAACACTATCTGATGCTCTTTGCTTGCACGAAAGCACGAACAACACGGGCACCAGTAACAACAATTTCTTCATACGGCAGCTTTGTAAAATGTGCTGCAAGGTAACAAATCCATTTCATTTAAGGTTTGTACCAGTTTTCAACGATGTGGTGAATGTCAAACTTTAGCGCTAATAACCATCCTGCTTTGCATTTAAAGCACAGATACCCTATCATTGCGAAATATTATCTACTGTTCTAATAATCATGACTCAACAAAAAGGATTTACCACCACCCTGCTCCACGCCGACCGTTTACGCAAACCTGAATTTGGCGCTTTGCACCAGCCTATTCACACTGCCGTAACGTGGGGCTTTGATGATGTGCAGGATCTGGTGAACGTATTTCAAAATAAGGCGAAAGGGTTTGCTTATTCGCGCCAGGGTAACCCTACAACGGCAGCGTTGGAGAGCAAAATCACCATGATGGAAAAAGGCATAGCAACGGTAAGTTTTTCTACCGGTATGGCAGCCATTATGGCAACTGTCTTCGCACTGGTAAAAGAGGGAAGCCACGTTATTGCCAGCTCTTTTTTATTTGGCAACAGCCGTAGCGTGCTTACCACCTTTACTGAAATGGGGCTTGACATTAGCTTTGTTGATGCCACATCTGTTGAGAACGTTAAGGCAGCCTGCAAGCCCAACACCTGTATGGTTTTTGCAGAAACCATTGCCAACCCGGCTACTCAAATTGCCGACCTGCAGGCCATAGGCGACCTTTGTGAAGAAAAAGGATTGATCTACGTGGTAGATAACACCATGACCTCGCCATATATATTTACACCTTACGATGTAAAGGCATCTTTAGTAGTAAACTCGCTAACGAAATACATTGGTGGGCATGGTAATGCACTTGGCGGTGCGGTGACCGATACCGGCCTATATAACTGGGCTAATTACTCCGGCATAGCCGAGGTGTTGCGCCAGCAAATTAAACCGGAACTTTTGGGCATTACGCAGATCCGCAAACGTGGCCTGCGCGATGGTGGTGGTACACTTGCCCCTGAAGCTGCGCATAACTTATCGGTAGGTGCTGAAACACTTGCATTGCGCCTGGAGCGCTCTTGCGGTAATGCCATGGCTTTGGCCGAATATCTAAACAGCCACCCGTTGGTTGACAAGGTTTACTACCCGGGGCTACCGGACCACCCGCAGCATGAGTTATCAAAAAAATTGTTCCGCCTGCATGGTGGGTTGATGAGCTTTGCGTTGAAAGATGGTATAGATGTTTTTGCCTTCCTTAATAATTTAGAGGTGGTTATCAAAAGCAGTAACCTGGGCGATACCCGCACGCTGTCTATACCGGTTGCTCAAACTATTTTCTTTGAGTTGGGCCCTGAACGCCGCGCCGAAATGGGTATACCAGAAGGAATGATCCGTTTATCTGTAGGTATTGAAGACCGCGAAGACCTGCTTAACGACTTTAAGAAAGCATTTGAAGCGATTTCCTGAACAATACCGCGCCCAGCTGGTTTAATGATAAACCGGGAAAGCCATGGAGAAGTTCAATCTTAATATTAAATACAACAAACAGAACTTAGCGCTGGAGGTAAAGGAATATTTGCATCACAGCCATCAGCGTTGTAAGATCGAGGTTTTTCAGGATGAAAAGTTACTGGTTAGCTTTAATCCGGACGACCATGAAACGCTATCAGTTTGCCAAAACCCCGCGCAGTTGGATAATAAACTGGTGCATTTGATAGCTGATAAAATTGAAGAGAAGATAGATTTGTTGGGATAGAATAAGTCAAAGTTTCTCAGTCTGAGCTTGTCGAAGACCTACCTGCGCGATGATGGTTCGACAGGCTCACCAGGACAGCAGAGATAATAATAAAGCCAGCGCAATACGCTGGCTTTATTATTACTAAAACGTGTCATTGCGAGGAGGAACGACGTGGCAATCTCCTCGCGTTCGTCTAAACGCCATGAGATTGCCACGCTACGCTCGCAATGACACTTAAAAATAAATTACAGATCCGTTGCTCCCGGCTTTTCAGCAAGGGCCTTCACCATTTCATCGGCAACCGGATCAGCGGAAGGGCCGTAACCATTAACCAGCACGCCTTTCATGTTATATTTTTCTGATGAAATAGCATAAACTATTGCCTCATCATCAGGGTTTGAATCGCCCTCAAAACGGTAATGCTTATCAACCACAAAATCTTCGGGATGCAGTTGTAATTGGTTACCTGCGCATTTAAGGCAGTTCTCAGTAAGGTTAAAATCTTCTGTGTATCCTTTCTCGCGAAGGTTGTTGATCACTTCGCTTACGGTGGTCATCTGTTTCATAAGTACAAAATTGCAATTAAAATTATCTGCTAACTGCTACTGTTTTTACATTGTGAACGGGCGCAGCGGCACGCGATGTGTTATCGCATTTACCTAATAGCGTGTAAATAATAATAAAGATAACAATTGTAGACAAACACCCGCCGCCAAGTTTTTTAGCACCCCAGGCAGCAATTAATGCACGGAAAAATTTATTCATGCCTTTTTAACACCGAAATGGGGTAGATGGTTTGGTATAAAAGAATTTTAGGGTGGCGTGATCAATTTACATTTTTTAACTCACCCCAACATCGCTGACGCTTGTCGACCCTCTTTTCGCTACGCTAAAAGAGGGTGAAAGGTTTAATCTCTTTGCTGCTTGCAGCAGAGAGGATGGTTCAGCGAAGCGTAGACCTGATGAGTCCACCGGGCGAGAGGTTCTTACGCGATTATACCCCTACCTGCCTGTGCTCTCAGCCAACGCACCGCTCCCAAGGGAGGGAATTGATATATGTAATCAGATATTACACCAATACGTCCACTTGATGGTAAGCTGCCTGTTTTTAATAGTAAAGGGCGATGGGATAGAATTATCGCCGTAAACAATGAACAGGTCTGATGCCGGCTTGTAGCGCCATTGTAACCTGCTATTGATGTTCATGTTACGCGCCTGCTCATTGTATTGTACAAATGTTGTGAAGTACAAGGTATTGGTAAATGTAACATCAGCACGCGGACCAATCAACCAAAATTTATTACGACCGTATGGCGCGGGCAAATGCAGATCGTTGTATGAAACATTAACCAGCAAATTAACATAAGGCTGAAAACGGTAGCCCACCTGCCCTATCAGCGTGTTTTTGGTTCCGTTGTCGTAATAGCCACCGCGCGCGGCCTCAACCAGGTAAGTAAATACGCTCTGCGGTTTCGATGCGTATTGTATATCAATGGTGCTCCAGTGGTTTTCAAAACCTGTTGGTAACGGGGTTTTACCGGTGTTGGTTGGGTCAAACGGCTGCAGCAGTTTCACATAATCATTTAATCCTGATACTGTTAGCGTGGCCCTGTTCCGGAAGGTGATCAAATAGCTTAGGATGGTCTCGTTATCAGTAGGCTTGTAACGCTCATCAAAAAAGTAAGTGCCGCTTATCTGTGGCCCGTGCGATAGGATGATACCATTCTTAGGCAAAAAGTTATGTTGCAGCAACGGCGCAAGTTTATTGTAGCCTTTCCGCGGTACGTAGCCCGATTCTGCATTGTAGTTTCGGCCAACATACTGTTGCTGCAGGGCTATGGTCCAGTATTTACTCAGGTATTGCAGGTTAGCCGCCTGCACATAATCGTGCCCGCTTACACCCGGACTAAATGATTTAAGCCCCAAAAGCTTACCCGTCCATTGGTTATTTGATGATGCCAGGTTATATTCCACGCCCAGGTTTCGGTTGTAGGCCGATCCTTTGCTATCCGGGTTTGGGGCGCTGCCAGTTGCATCTTTATTTACGAACATGATACCGATGTTTGATCGGGAAAATACCCTGCGCTGCAAGGTAACCACACCAAAGTTTTGTGCCGATAGGTTATCCGAGCTTGATTGGCCTGTCTGGATATCCATTACCCCCACCCGCCAGTTCTTATCTATTTTACCTGTTAACCTTGCCCCTCCGCGGATAGGCGCATTTAAACCCACCCTGCGCGAAAAGAAAGGCCGAATATCCGCATAGCCGAAGTTGGCAAACAGGTCGCCGTTCTCTAAAAAGAACTGCCTTTTCTCCGGGAAGAACAGCTCGTATCTGTTTAGATTGATCACCTGCTGGTCCACATCCACCTGTGAGAAATCAGGGTTAACGGTAAGGTCGAGGTTGAGTGATGAAGTGAGGCCTATCTTTACATCTCCCCCTATTTCTTTACGCCAAACAGCATCTTTATTATGCTCAAAATCCTTAGTAATACCACCCAGGGCGTACGGGATAAGCGAAATGTTATGCGTTGCCACAGGAGGTGCCTCGTCCCAAACCAATGTACCGGTATAAGCCAAAGCCGCTGTCGGGAACTGCCGTGGAACAGGTGCCCAGGCCGATTTTTCGGTGCTCTTCAGGTCGTTACGACTAAAGTTAATGCCCCACTCTTTGATGCCTTTCTTATAGCGGATACTTTTGAACGGAATAGCGGCTTCAAAAACCCACCTATCGGGGTAGTTCTTTACAACAGAATACCATTTATTGTCCCAGCTCAGGTCAACCTTGCTCCCCTCAAACATAATCCCGTCCCACTGTGCACCAACGGCATTAGCGCCAAAAGTGAAGCCATCCGTACGGGCATCAAAGGGGTCCATAAAAAAAATAAAGTTATCGTTCTTCAGAAAACTGAAATCGCGCTTAAGCGACTCCACCATATAGCCCGGCGTGGGTGTATAACAAACTGCCGAAATGTAAAAGTTGTTATCATCATAGGCCGTACGCACAACCGTATTTAAATTGGCGTAGCTGGTATCCATAGGTAACACCATGTAAAACCTGCCGGTGCTATCGGCGTTAAGCCAATCGCTCTCATCAAGCAAACCATCAATTTTAATGGCACCTTTTGCACGTTTAATATGCAATTGATAATTAGCGTTCTTTTTCTGCGCGAGGGCGGCATTGCAAAGCAGCACAACGCCAAGCAGCAGCATCAGTTTAAGTTTAGTCAAAATTGGTACGGTAACAGTGTGAGATAATACCAGCGCCTCTGGTGGGGGCGATACACAATAATATTGATAATGCATTACACTACCTAATTAGTGGGGTATAATCTTTTAAACCATACACGTTATTGTTACATTAGTGCACTTAACAACTAAGTGGTTATGAGCAAACTGCAGCAAGCTTTCGGCAACATTGATATATACTTGTTTGACCAATTACTGAAAGGTACGTTTGATAACTGCAGGGACGTTTTAGATGCAGGTTGCGGTGGTGGAAGGAACATTATTTACTTTCTGCAAAATGGTTTTAACATACATGGCATAGACCCCAACGCCGAAGCTGTTGAGCAGGTAAAACAACTGGCTGCAACATTTGCACCTAAGCTGCCTGCAGATAATTTTAGGGTTGCTGCTGCAGAAGCATTACCTTATGAGGATAACATCTTCGACCTGGTTATCAGCAGCGCTGTGTTGCATTTTGCCAATGATCATAATCATTTTGATGCCATGCTGCGGTCAATGTGGCGGGTGCTAAAGCCGGGCGGTTACCTTTTTGCACGCCTGGCATCGACCATTGGCATTGCTGACAAAGTACAGGAATTGGGAAATGGTCGTTACGTATTGCCCGATGGTTCGCAACGCTACCTGGTTGATGAGGATATGCTGATGGAATACACGGTTGACCTTGGGGGTGAATTATTTGAGCCGATAAAAACCACCAATGTACAAGGCCTGCGCTGTATGACTACCTGGTGCCTGCGCAAAACCGGGAACAAGCAACAACCCTCACCAGCTAAAAAGCCGTCAAAAACCCTGTTTTAAATTATTGCTTTAGCCATTGCAGATCGCACTCCAGGTTTTTGTCCCAATTGCCGGTTCGGGCGGCGGCATCGTATGTTGATTGCAGAAACTGTAACAATGTTGCTTCCGGGTCTGCCGATTGCTGTACAACTTCATAAGTAAGCATAAACTCGCCCATCTCGCCGCTGTAAAATGCCTGAGGCGGGCTAACTTCCTGCTTAGCAAATTCATCTGGTGTTGGGTAGCAGTAGGAATAAAATACCGGCTGCGGAAAAGCTTCGCTGCCCGGCCAAAAACCGCATGAACTTACTTCGTGAGAATAAGCTTCCTGCATTACCTCTACCGGCATATTTGGCGCACCACCGGGATGCTTAGGCGCCGTGCGGCCACTGAAACGGGTTACCGCCAGATCAAAAGCGCCCCAAAAGAAATGCACCGGGCTGCACTTACCTAAAAAACCTGCTCTGAAGCGCGTAAAAACATTGTTGATACTAACCAAAGCCTGCCAAAGGGTATGCATAGCTTCGGCATTATAAGTACCCGGAGTAGTATTTTCTGCAAAGGGAATAGCCGTTTCCAACTCGTTTGGTACGGCATAGATCTCCACGTTAACACCCACGGCCTTCAGCTTATCCATCAGATTATGATAAAAATCGGCAATGGTGGCTGCCCCTAACGAGCTTGTACATTTACCACCTGTGCTGGTTGTAATGTGCAGCTGATGCTTCACCAAGTCGAGATCTATCTGAAAAATACCATCCTCATAAGTGATGCTGCCAGTAGTTAGGCCGCTGGCGCTTACATATAAAGTAACCTGCCAGGAGTGGTTTATCCAGGGCGATTTTTTCAAACGTACCTTACCTATCATCTGCGTCCACATGTGTACGGTGGCAATAGTATCTTTCAGGTAATGAAAATCAAGAACAGGCCAGTTGTGTGTTGATTTGCTCATAATAGTACTACAAGTGAGGAGGAGGAATTGTTGGAGCCTCACCCCAACACCTCTCCAAAGGAGAGGGGTTGGGGTGAGTTAATTGACGAGTTGACTCACCCCGCGGCACTCCGTGTGCGACCCTCTCTGCTACGCAAAGAGGGTAATGATTTTTTTTTTCTACTTATTCCTTCTATACCCTCTTTTCGCGCAGCGAAGAGAGGGTCGACAAGCGTAGCGGTGTCGGGGTGAGTTAATTGACGAGTTGACTCACCCCGTCCCGATTGCTATCGGGATGCGCGACCCTCTCTGCTACGCAAAGAGGATGAGGAAATAAGCCATGTCATTGCGAGGAGTCCCGATGGCTATCGGGACGACGTGGCAATCTCCTCGCGTGGCACTAACGCGATGAGATTGCCGCGCTATCGCTCGCAATGACACGGTTCTTTTTTACACGTGTCTTTCTTAAGAAGGATTGGCGTATGCCTAAAAAAGCAATGGGCCTTGCGGCCCAATTACTTTAGTTAGCAGTTTAGTAGTTTGATGCCGCGGGTAGATTCGAACTACCGTGTAAGGTTTTGCAGGCCCTCACCTATCCTCTCGGTCACGCGGCTTAAAATTTTCAGAAGCCTTATTTATTAGGCTGCGGCGTAATTCTCAGGTAAGGTTTCACCTCTTTAAAACCTTTAGGGAACTTAGCCGGAATATCTTCGGTTTTTATGGCCGGTAACACTACCACATCCTCACCGTCTTTCCAATCGGCCGGGGTAGCAACGCTGTGGTAAGCGGTTAACTGCAACGAATCTATCACCCTTAAGATTTCCTGAAAGTTGCGGCCGGTTGATGCCGGGTAGCTGATGATCAGTTTGATCTTTTTGTCGGGACCGATGATGAACAATGAACGTACGGTAGCCGTTAGCGAAGCATTAGGGTGGATCATATCATAGGCCTCAGAGATCTTACGGTCCTCATCGCCGATAATGGGGAAAGTTACCTCTACGTTCTGCGTTTCGTTAATGTCAGTGATCCAGCCTTTGTGCGATTCAACGTTATCAGTGCTTAAAGCAAGCACCTTTACGTTACGTTTCTCAAATTCGTCTTTTAATGCAGCCGTTTTTCCCAACTCGGTAGTACATACCGGGGTATAATCGGCAGGATGCGAGAAAAGTACCCCCCAGCCATCGCCAAGGTATTCGTAAAGGTCAATTTCGCCTTTTGATGTTTGCGCCTTAAAGTTTGGGGCATCGTCGCCAATTCTTAAACTCATGGTTCTAATTTTTTAAGTTGAATATTTAAACAGCTTTTAAATAAGCCTGCTATTGGTAAAATAGTTTCAATAATATATCCGGAAGTAAGCGATAGATGGGCTGTAACAGTGATATCCTGCGGCAATGCAGGTCGTTTAAATCAGCTTATCTGTCTCAGTACTAATTAGTACAAAGCAGGAATTAGCACCTTTTACCAAGCGGTACAGGTTGCTAAGACTTCGCAGGGCCCTTCCCTCGGTCTTTCTGGATAAGTATATTTAAAGAACGATAACGATACAAAAATAAATAAAAACTACAAATTTGGTAGTCTTTTATTTAAAATATTATAAGTTATTGATAATGAGGGATAAATATTTAAGAATAGCAATACTGACAATTTTTTGTCAGCGTTCACGGTGTTCACAAGTGTTCATGGCGTGAACGTGAACACCTGTAAAAGCCGCTTTAACGACAGTTGATAATGGCAATTTGTCCCATATCAGCTTAAAAACAGAAGGCGATGCGATCAATTGCATCGCCTTCTACCCTAAGACTAACATATAACTAAGCCTATTTGCCGTTCAGTTTTTTGATCAACTCTACCTCTTCAGGCTTGTAAGGAGTACCATCCTTGCGGAAAATATCATGGAACCACTCTTTGGGTTCGCCGCCATTTGGCATTGGGGTGTCCCAGGCATAAATGGTGTTGGTTTTACCGGCTACGAAGCCCCAGTTAAGCGCACCAACATTCTCTTTCTTTAACATGGGCATAACCGTTTCAAAGCGACTGTTGCGCGTGCGGGCCATGTATTCGGTACATATCAACGGCCTGCCGTGGGTCTTCAGCATCTGGATGGTTTTCAAATGCGAAGGCTCCTCGGTGTAATCGTGATAAGTAATCACGTCAGAGTTCAGCGCCTGGTAAGTGTTTAGCTTTTCAAACGACCAGTCCCACAAACCAACAGATAGCGGCTGCGAGGGGTTTACCGCTCTTGCCCAGGTAAACACTTTTACCAGGAGGTCCATTGAGGCATCTTTCTTTTTAGAGTTGCCCGGCTCGTTGTAAAGGTCCCAAAGCAATATGCGTTTATCGTTTTTAAAGGCGGTCATTATGTCGGTTACGTAAGCTTTTAGCATAGCTTCCTGGCCAGGCGTACCCAGGCGGTTACCCGGATCCTGCAGCCAACCTGAATTATGGACGCCGGTTTTTGGCGCAGGCTGTTTACCAATTTTTGCATCAGCGTTCCAGCAATCATCAAAAAAAACAAACATGGTTTTAATATGGTGCTTATCTGCAATGGCTAAATAATCGTCTATGCGTTTTTTAAAGCCGGGTTTATCCTGTTGCCAGGCAAGACTGTATAAGAACACACGCATAGTATTAAATCCTATCCCCTCCGCATAGCCTAATTCTTTGTCTATGGTTTTAGGGTCAAAGCTATCAGCCTGCCACATCTCTAACTGGTTGATTGCCGTGCTGGGTATAAAATCAGCGCCGCTCATCCATTTGTGTTGGGCATACCAGGCGTTTGCCTTAGCTGCAGGCCATACTTTGGCTACCGGAGCGTTTTGTGCAATTGTATTAACAGAAGTGGTGCTGATAAATGCCGCAGCAAGGGCTGTTAACAAAGTAAATCTCATAAGTTTTTAAATTGGTAGCGGTAAACTTATAAAAAAATGTCAATAGTACATATATCATAAGAAAACAGATCTGTTGAATCAGCAATATTTGTGATATTAAAAATATTGATAGTCATAAAAGTTGTAAAACACTTAAATTAAGTAGCTTGTCGTCTTAAAATATATAGTATTTTTACACGGTTAATTTTAATAACCAAACAGAAAAGCAAACGTATACACGCGATAGTTTTAGCCGATTGAGTTTCGATTTTGTGAGCATGACGAATTGATCAACCCCTCATAAACCAAGGGTTAATCAATTTTACGAAACAAGAAATTATTGTTTCCCTGCTCGAAATTTTAAACAACAAATAGTTGTACTCGCGGCTTTGGCATATTATTTACAATAACACGGCGTTACAGAATGAATTTTTGATAATTGCGTGAATGACTTTGACAGACGGACATACTTTTGACGGTGAGAGCCTGTCTTATATAGCACATCTTATAGATAACAAGGACATTGGTATTTGGGAGTATCACAACCAAAGCAAAGAACTTAAATGGTCTAAGGGTTTTTATAACATGTTGGGTTATTCGCCCGGAGAAATTGAATGTTCAAACAATTATTTCTTCGATCATTTACTTTATTACCAGGATAAAGATGCATTCATCAAAGCCACTTACTCCCCAAAACATGATGGTCCACGCGTAGCTCATATCCGCCTGCTAACAAAAAACCAAGGCTACCAATGGTTTGAAAGTACAACTCATCGCCGCGAAACAGGTAATGGTAATGTGATGTATGGCTTTCTCACCAATATCAACGCCATAAAACTTGCGCACGCAAAAAGTGCCGAAAGCGAACTACAGGCCCTTGAGATAGGCCGTATTGCAAAGATAGGTTTGTGGGAGATAGACAGCCGAAGCATGGAGCTTAAATTTAGCCCGGAGGTATATGACATCTTTGAGTTGAGCAATCACATCAAATTAAGCGTTCCGGAAGCCATTGAATTCTTTTTACCACAATATCGCCCGCTGCTCGAAGATGCAGTTAACCAGGCACTAACACTCTGCAAACCATATGATATTGAGGTTGAGTTCCGTACAGCTAAAAACAATATTATTTGGGTTAAATGCAGGGCTGTACCCGTATTAGACGAACATGGCCGCTGTATCATTTTACGTGGCACTTTCCAGGATATTGATAACATAAAACGCCGTGGGCTTACGCTGCAATCGTCCATTAACCTGCTTGACGATCAAAATAAACGACTGCAAAACTTTGCCTACATCGTATCGCACAACCTGCGGTCACATGCGGGTAACCTCAAATTTATGGTAGATCTGTTTGAGGAGAGCGACCTTCAGGAAGATCGTACAGAGATCTTTCAGCACATCAAAACCATCAGCCAAAGCCTAAGTTCAACCATGAGCCATTTGGAAGAGATAGTACGGATGCAGGCCGAGGTATCAAAAGGTACCAAGCTGGTTGAATTTCAAAAGATCTACGATAACGTAACACTGGCTTTGCAAAACAATATCGAAGCTTCGCATGCCGAAATACATGTTAATTTTAATGAAGCGCCGGCCATAAACTATGTGCCTGCTTACCTGGAAAGTATCCTGCAAAACTTTCTTACCAACGCCATAAAATACAAACACCCAAACAGGCATCCGGTAATCCATATTGCTACTTACAAAAGCGGCAACAACATCTATCTGGTTTTTGATGACAACGGTTTAGGCATCGACCTTGATCGTTATGGCGATCAGCTATTTGGGATGTACAAAACCTTCCATCAAAATTCTGATTCTAAGGGGATTGGCCTTTTTATGACGCGCAACCAAATTGAGGCACTTGGCGGTACCATTAACGTAGAAAGCACAGTTAATATTGGCACAAAATTTACTGTTAAACTGGTATAAGTTTAAAATATTGATGAGTAGTGAAACCAAATTTGCGAGGGTAGGCATTGTTGACGACGACAAGATTTTTAGATATGGTTTTAGGAAACTGACGGAAATTAAAGGCCTTTTTAACGAAATACTCGAATTTAGCAACGGAAAAGAAGCTATAGATTATTTGAAAGACCCCAACAACAGCAATCATTTACCCGATGCCTTGTTTGTTGATATTAACATGCCCATCATGGATGGATGGGAATTTAATGATGCATTTGGGGAAATAAAATCCCAATTACCTAAATCCATCACCTTGTATAACATTAGTTCATCAATTGATATCGAAGATATTAGCAGGGCAAAAAAAAATCCGCTGGTAGCGGATTATCTTTTGAAACCTTTGGATGAAAATTACCTTGCCGAAATTGCAGGTAACCTGCAAGGTTCGGGCGATCAGGTTAATTACAACTGAGCTTATTCTACTCAATATAGCTTTCCAAAATCTTAAAGCCCGAGTTTGTTTCCAATTCTACTTTGTCGATGGTTTTCGGCAGCAGAATACAGTCACCCATTTTTACAGGATAAGCAAGATCATTGTGTTTTAGGGTATACTCGCCCTCAACGCATACATGTATCACAAACGAATCTAAATTTGAGTAATCCTTTGTCGTTCCGTGTGTTGCATCTAACACGTTGGTGGTAAAGTATGGGCAACTAACCACGTGTACGGTCTCATCTTTTTGAGGCTGGTATATGGTTTTATATTCGTCGTAGTGCTTGTAATCAATAGCTGCCAAAGCTTCCTGAGTATGCAGTTCGCGTTTGTTGCCTTTATCATCAACGCGATCAAAATCGTAAATGCGATAGGTAATATCTGATGTTTGCTGTATCTCGGCAATCAACAAGCCTTTACCAATGGTATGGACACGGCCGGCAGGTAAAAAGAAAACATCGCCTGCTTTTGCCTCTTCGCGGTTAAGGATATCCATAATGTGGCCGCTGTTCAAAGCTTCAACATATTTTTGCTCATCAATTTCTTGATTAAAGCCGGTGATCAATGTAGACCCTGGATCAGACTCTATAATGTACCACATCTCAGTTTTACCAAAAGAATTGTGGCGTTTTTTTGCAAGCTCATCATTAGGGTGTACCTGTACGCTCAGATCATCATTGGCGTCAATAAATTTTATCAGCAACGGGAACTTGTTACCAAAATGCTTGTACACCTTCTCGCCTACCAGCTCAGCCTGGTACTGTTCCAGCAGATCGGCCAGGGATTGGCCTTTCAGCTCGCCGCTGTCAACAACAGATACGTCAGACTTAACGCCTGATATTTCCCAGGTTTCACCGCAGTTTGGCAGGTCGCCGATATTCTTATGTAAATAGGTTTCAATTTTATGGCCGCCCCATATTTTATCTTTAAAAATGGTTTTAAATTTTAGCGGGTATAAGGGAGTTGACATGGCAGTGTTATTATTTGGCGGCTAAGTTAACAGAGTTTGATGAATAACCACAAATGATATACGTTATTAATACGAGGATGTTTTAGTTAAAAAATGTTAAGTATTTAATAGTCGGCTTTAACATATTTACATTAGTGCAAACCATAACCGTATGCTGTACAACTACATAACAATTGCCTGGCGTAACCTTTCAAAAAATAAGCTCTTTTCGTTCATCAATATCTTTGGCTTATCTGTAGGTATAGCCTTTACCATGTTGATTGCTGCTTATGTTTGGCACGAGTGGAGCGTAAACCATGACCTGCGGAATGCCGACAACCAATACATTATCCAAAGCGAATGGAAAGACCCATCATTGGGTTATGAACTTACGGCACTGGCTGACATGCCGAAAGCGCTTAAAGAACAATATCCTAACCTGGTAGCCAACTATTACCATTGGGATGGGGTAAGCTCTACGGTATCAAAGGGCGACCTGCATTTCCGCGAAAGTTTGCAGGTAGGCGATAGTACTTTTCTAAGCATGTACGGCTTTAAAATGTTGCATGGTGACGCAGGTACTGCACTTAACCAGCCTTTTACTGCGGTTATTACAGAACAAACAGCTGTTAAATACTTCGGCACAACGGATGTTGTTGGCCAAACATTAAGTATAGAGAACTTCAAAGGAAGCAAGCATGATTTTATGGTAACCGGAGTGATGGCAAAGTTTGCCAAAAACTCTGTAACCAATGTGATCGAGACCAGCAACAGTTCAATATTCCTGCCCGCCTCCGCCGCCAAATTTATGGGCCGCAGCCTGGACGGATGGAAGAATACTGCATTGGTTGGTTTGATAGAACTCAAAAATGGTGTAAAGCCGCAAGATCTTGATGGGCCGATGCGCAGCCTGATCAAAAAAAATGCACCGGAAAACATTGCGGCCAACCTAACGCCGAAAATTGTACCGCTAAAATCTTTTTATCTCGAGTTTGGGAATGGCGCTGTTAAGAAAATGCTTTTCACGCTATCATTTATCGCGCTGTTCATCCTGCTGATGGCGGTTATCAATTTTGTGAATATCTGCATTAGCCGGTCATCGCAAAGGATGAAAGAAATGGGCATACGCAAGGTTTTGGGCGGTTTACGCGAACAACTGATATGGCAGTTCTTAACAGAGTCAATAGTGCTGGTGCTTATTGCCACTGTGTTAGCATTTGGTATTTATGTATTGGCAAAACCTTATTTCGCTAATATATTGGCTACAGATATAGGCGGCCTTTTCTCTTTCCCGCTGTATTCCTATTTCATTATGATAATTTTTGCCCTCCTGATGGGATTGGTAGCAGGCATCTACCCTGCCCTTGTACTATCAGCACTTAAATCGGTTGATTCGCTCAAAGGGAAACTTAACCAGGTAAAAGACAATGCTTATTTCCGCAAAGGGCTAATCGCCTTTCAATTCACTACAGCCTGCGTGGTATTAATATCTGCTATCGTTATATCTAAGCAGATCTCATTATTCTTTGGAAAAAACCTGGGATTTGATAAAGATTACGTAGTGTACGCACAGGTGCCACGAGATTGGTCGAAACCCGGCGTACAAAAGATGGAGGACATTCGCAGGCGACTTGCTGAGCTGCCACAGATAAAAAGTGTAAGCCTTTCATGGGAAATACCGGACGGTGGTGCCAGCGGTGGCGTACAAGCGTATAAAACTACTGATAACCCCAACCAGGCATTTAATGCAACGACATTACTTACCGACAATACGTATGCGGAAACTTATAGCCTATCAATGAAAGCCGGTAAGTTTTTTAAGCCGCAGTACATTCAAGCAGATTCGAACCTGGTGGTGATAAACGAAGCGCAATCAAAAGCTTTAGGCTTCGGCTCACCTGCCGAGGCAGTTGGCAAGCAGTTTAACAGCGTGGGAATGAATGCGCCGATGACCATTAGCGGCGTGACCGGTGACTTTATATTCGGCGGTATGGGCAGCAAAACCGGGCCTATCACATTCATGAATGTGAACGGTACGCCTTTTTACAGGTATTTTTCTATCAAGCTTCGCCCCGGCAATATGGAGCAAAACCTTGCAGCCGTGCAGAAGAAATGGGCCGAAGTAATGCCCGGCGCACCCTTTGAATATAACTTTATAGATGATATGCTGGCAAAAATGTATAAAACCGAACTGCAGCTTAAAAAGGCATCGTACCTGGCAACAGGCCTGGCTATCATCATTGTGCTGCTTGGTGTACTGGGATTAATATCGCTTAGTATCCAAAAGCGTACAAAAGAAATTGGGGTGCGTAAAGTATTGGGGGCAACCGAGAAAGATGTAGTAATACTATTCCTCAAAGATTTTACCGCAACAATTGTTTTTGCTGTTGTGCTGGCTTGCCCGCTGGCCTATTGGTTAATGCATACCTGGCTTAACGGCTACGCTTATAAAGTAGCGTTAACGCCGCAGCCTTTTGTAATAGCATTTGTAGCATTATTAGCGTTAACATCTGTATTGATAAGCTTGCAAACTGTTAAGGCGGCACTGGCCAATCCTATAAAAAGCTTACGAACGGAATAGCGCGGCTGCCTTCAAAGATTATGACGTTTTCTTGTTTATCTGCGGACGCCAAAACTTCAATTTGAGATAAAATACCGCTATACTTGTAGTACTTTATCTGCTACCTATGAATGAAGTAACCCTGGCCGAACTAAAAGCCGTACCCGCCCTGCAAGAAGTACCAGACGACCAACTACAATGGATGCTGGATAACGGCCAAACCGTAGAAATAAAGGTTGGTGAACGCATTTTTGAGAAAGGGCAATCGCTTGATAAAACCTATGTGCTGATAGAAGGCCGCATCCGCATTTGGGCCGACCAAAACGGCAAAGTACGGGAGATAACCGTTATACAACCCAATACGGTTACGGGCTACCTTCCATTCAGTCGCGGACAAAAAACGCCCGGCTATAGCGAAGCCATACGCGATTGCCGTATCCTGCTGATCCCAAAAACAAAAATTCAGGAAGGCATCAAATTAAATTACGAGCTTACGGAAGCACTGGTACATGCTATGACCAGCCGCGTTCGTGATTTCACTTCGCTGCAGCAGCAAAACGAAAAAATGTTTGCATTGGGCAAACTATCTGCAGGTTTGGCTCACGAGCTTAATAATCCGGCATCGGCAATTACCCGCGGCGCATCGGCATTACAATGCCAGGTGCAGCACCTGCCTGCACTTTTTAAAGATGTTGCCGCTATCAACATGCTGCCTGAGAAGATCGACAGCGTTAATAACCTGCTCATCAGTAAAACAGATGGCGCAGACAGGCCGATACTCACCATGATGGAACGTGCTGATAAGGAAGATGAATTGACCGATTGGCTGCTTGATCACAATATTAAAGACCTTGATATTGCTGAGAATTTTGTGGAGTTCGGTTTCGGCGTATCCGATCTGGAACATCTGAACAGTTGTACGCCATCACCGAAGCTGGATGTGGTTTTGGCCTGGATGAATAACTATTTGCTGCAGGAAAAAATGGTGGCTGATATACGTGATGCTTCACACCGTATCTCAGAGTTGGTGAGCTCGGTGAAAACCTTCACCCACATGGACAGGGACACCGACCGCCAGTGGTTGGATATCCACGCAGGTATTCGTAACACCCTTACCATGCTTAACTACAAGCTGCGCAAGGCAAAAATTGAGGTTAAGGAAGATTTTGATACAACGCTACCTCAAGTTAAGGCCCTTGCAGGTGAACTCAATCAGGTTTGGACCAACCTGATAGATAATTCGATTGATGCGCTGGAAGGCCGCGAAGGTGGCCAGCTGGAAATACGAACTAAAAAGGACGGCGAGTTTGTTTGCGTTTACATTAAGGATAACGGCCCAGGTATACCGGCAGATATCCAGTCGCAGATATTTGACCCGTTCTTTACCACTAAAGAAATGGGTAAAGGTACAGGTTTGGGGCTTGATGTAGTTACCCGGATTATTCGCCAGCATAACGGCACAGTAAAGGTAAAATCGGAGCCGGGCAACACCGAGTTTTCTGTTTGTTTTCCTATAAATGATAACTAAGCACTTACATGAGCAACCCTATTATATTTGTTATTGACGACGACCAGCAAGTGCTGCGCGCCATAAGCCGCGACCTTAAAACGCAGTATCGCGATCATTACCGGGTGCTGAGTACGGCATCAGCCAAAGAGGCGTTGGGCAGCTTGCTTGATCTTAAAAACAAGGGCGAAACTGTAGCGCTTTTCTTATCAGACCAGCGCATGCCGGAAATGGATGGAGTTGACTTCCTGTGCCAAACCATGCAGTATTTCCCCAATGCTAAACGGGTACTGTTAACCGCCTATGCCGATACCGATGCTGCCATCAAAGCCATCAACGAGGTAAAACTGGATTATTACTTAACCAAACCCTGGGACCCGCCCGAAGAAAAGCTGTACCCGGTAATTACCGACCTGCTTGAAGACTGGAAGGGCGTTTACAAACCCGATTTCCACGGCATTAAAGTTGTTGGATACCAGTACTCGCCCAAATCTCATGATATCAAGGAATTCCTCTCGGGCTATCTGGTGCCTTATCAATGGCTCGATGCCAATACCGAAGAAGCTAAATCGCTCATTAAATTGAACAACCTGGAGGCTAAAGACCTGCCTGCAATTATTTGTGCCGATGGAGCAGTAATGAAGACGCCAACGGTAAAAGATATTGCCGGCAAGATAGGCTTAACGCAATCAGCCAAAAACGAACTGTACGACGTGGTGATCATAGGTGCTGGTCCCGCAGGGCTTGCAGCTTCTGTTTACGGGTCATCAGAAGGATTGAAAACATTATTGATAGAGAAAAAAGTACCGGGCGGACAGGCTGGTACAAGCTCTCGTATCGAGAACTATCTGGGGTTTCCATCGGGCCTCAGCGGTGCCGATCTTACCCGCAGGGCCATTACGCAATCATCAAGGTTTGGTACAGAGTTTTTATCGCCGCAGGCCGTTAAGGAAATTAAAACCACAGGTGCCTACAAAACCTTGGTGCTGGATGATGATACAGAAGTGATCACCAAATCCGTCATCATCACTACCGGGGTTGATTACCGCCAGTTAACGACTAAGGGCATAGATAAGTTCACCGGTGCAGGCATCTATTACGGTGCCGCCATGACAGAGGCTGCATCCTGCAAAGACAAACACGTTTATGTTGTGGGGGGCGGTAACTCTGCCGGGCAGGCAGCTATGTACCTGTCTAAATTTGCCAAAGAGGTTTTTATTTTGATCAGGAAGCCGTCACTTAACGAGACCATGTCGTCTTATCTGATCGATCAGATTGGCGGCCAACCTAACATCAAGCTGATGCCTTGTACCGAAATTACCGAGGCGATGGGGGGCGAAAACCTGCAGCAACTGAGCATTAAAGATCTTAACACCGGTGAGACCAACACAGTTGATGCCGATGCCTTATACATTTTCATCGGTGCCAAACCGTATACCGAATGGCTGTGCAACGACATACTGGTGAACAACCGAGGCTTTATTGAAACTGGTCGCGACCTGCACCTTTGCCCGGATTTCGCCAAGAAGTGGAAGAATGACCGCGACCCTTACCTGCTGGAAACAAGCTGCCCCGGCATATTCGCGGCAGGCGACGTACGCGCCGGAGCAATGAACCGTGTAGCATCCGCTGTAGGCGAAGGCTCAATGGCTATTAGTTTTGTGCATAAGTATTTGAACGAGGTGTAAGTAAAAATCTTGTCATTGCGAGGAGCATCAGCGACGTGGCAATCTCAGAGGACAAGCACATTCGATCTGCCGATTAAATTAGTTCTTCGTTAGGAATGGCTGTGGATTATTCTCGCCAGTGGATGTTACTTTCTTTTTTTCCGCAAAAAAGAAAGTAACCAAAGAAAAAACTCGCTGCTACGGTAACGCACTACAACGTTAGTGCATTGGCAATGCCTGTGCTATCCGCACGTTACACTATGCAGCATTTTTTCGGTTGCTTTGGGTTCATCGATGAAGCTCATTTTCCTCATTCTTCTTTTATTTGGTCTTCTTTTTATTGTCAGCAAAAAAGCTTCGGACGAGAGCGGACAGAACAATGATGGCATGTGAGCTTGAAAGGGCATAGCAATACTTGCCTGAAGCGTGTGGCATTAGCGAACGAAGTGGCGGCAAGATTTTGCTGCCCGTGGTTCTGCGCGCTTGCAGGGCAATGGCTTGTGCGCAAAGAAGCCTCTTTGCTGACTTGATCTTTTGCTTCTTTTGTATCAAGACAAAAGAAGTAGCCCCTGCGGCAATGAGCAGACTAACTTAAATAAACTACAAAATTAGCGTGTGAGATACCGAAACAAGTTCGGCATGACTGTTTGATAACAATAAATGTAAAAAGGGCGCCAAGCATCGCGCCGAGCAGCCCTTAGGTATTAATCACAGTTGGTCTTAAATCTCTTTTACAGGATGTAAAACATCTTGGATTTGCTATAGCCGCCTGCAGCTACCGCCAATTCGTATTTTTCTTTTTCTTTAAGCATCTGCATCACATCACGCTCTATTGTGCGCGATATGGTAATTGTTGGTGTATCGGTAGGTTTGTTTTCAAACGGATCCTGAAGGTTAATGGCCATGCTTTCAATCAAAAAGAAAGATGTTGCTATGGCTATTACCAATGGTATCTCGGCAACGCCGAAAAACTCTATCAAACCAAAAGGTAGCAACAACACAAATAGTAATACCGAAAAGTGGATGTAAGCTGCATAAGTAGCCGGGAACACCGTATTCTTGATCCGCTCGCAGCCACCCATCTCGTTGCTGAAGCGGGTGAGCGTCTCGTCCATAGCTACTTGCTGAAACTCGTTTATCCAACCTAATTTATAAGCGCTGCGCATATCCGCACCCTGCAGTTCAAGAATAGCTACCGGCACGTTATCGTATTTGCTAATGTAATCGATATCCTCTTTGCTCAGGTATTTCTCAAGGTCTTGCAGCGGGTCCTGGCGGCGCAGGTTACGGCTAAGGGCAAAGCACCAGGCTACTTGGCGTTTGGCAACCCTGTCTACAAAGGCCTTTTGTTCACCTTCCAGGAAAGGCGCATCTACAAAGGTGAGTAACTGGCGGGTAAAACTGCGTACATCGTTCACAATTGCGCCCCAAAGCGTTCGTGCTTCCCACCAGCGGTCGTACGCCTGGTTTGATTTAAAGGCCAGCAGCAAGGAAATAACCGTACCCAAAATAGTTGGCACCGCAATAGGAATGGATATTCTTGTGACATGAAAGTTATGATACATGATTGCAATAAGCACCGAATACACGGTTACCAGGATCATTTCTTTTTTTATCTTGCCGAGCACGTATAGTACCGGGATATTTTCTTTTAATAACATAAGGCAGATGTTTTAAGGGTGTTACATTTCTGTTAACTCTTCCTGTGGCTCGTGCACAACTTCAGCTTCAGGTTGTTTGATATGGGCATAAGTGCGATTATCCGTACTAATGACCGGCAAGCCGCTGCGTTTAACCAGCAAAGCAGGATCAATGCTGGAGCGATGGATAGGGTTAAACTCGCCACCTTCCAGTTCTATCACCGCATCAACCTCATTAGCTTCAATAAAGGTTTTAAACATGCTAAGTGTACTGCCGTACAGGAATTCGATCTTCACGTTGTTGATCTGCTGATATTCCTTACGTAAGGCCTCCATCCGGCTAAAAAACTCGTCGCTTACCTGCTCGTACTCGCGGCTGCGGCGACTAAGCATCATCACATCGGTTATAGAATCTGAAAGTTTAAAAACATGCACGAATATGAGGTTCAGCTCCTCATCCTTAAAACGGCTGCATATAGTCGGTATACAATCTAAAGATGAAGCTTTGTAATCAGTTGGGATGAGGATCGTTTTCATAGTAGCGTGTTTTAATGAAACATCAAACTTTACTATGCAATACTACCTTGCACCCATTAGAAGGGGTTAAGACAATTCTTAGAAGCTGATTAGAATTAAAAATTTAAATTTTAATGATTTTCGCTGTAAAACTGCAATATCTGCCGGTAACTATTAGCGGACTCTAATAGCTGGTGGTGATTCATTAGAAATTTATTAGAGCGAATAGCGCGTTGACTCAATCAAATAGTCGCTCTTGCATTGACTCACCCCGACATCGCTCGCGCTTATCGACCCTCTCTACGCAAGCGCAAAGAGGGTAAAAAAATTAACGAAATCTTTACCCTCTCTGCTGCGCAAAGAGGGTGGTTAAATGCGGCGCAGACCAATGAGCAAACTACGCCACAGGCAGGGTCACCTGTATCTCAGTACCTTCCTGCTCTTTTGAGCGTATGCCGATAGTACCATTATGCAGGCGTATGATATTTTGAGTAAGCGGCAAGCCTATGCCATAGCCATGAAAATCTGAAGTGTTTGAAGCGCGGAAGAACGGAACAAATACATAAGCCTGCTCCTCTTGTGGTATGCCTATACCCCTATCTGTTACGCTGATAACAATGCGCCCGGTGTATGACGATAACTGCACACCAACCGGACTATTGTTTGAGTATTTGCAGGCATTAGAAACAATGTTACTTAGCGCCAAACGCAACAAATTAATGTTTCCGTGTGTGTAAAGCATATCTTCATCCTCCGGGAGATTGGCAAAATCAAGATCGATAATGCTGCCAGGATTGGTTTTCTTTACCGATTCTGCTACCTGTAAAACCAATTCGTCAATACGTATACGCTGCCAGTGCTGCTTTTTGCCATCAAAGCCGGTTTGCGCAAGGCCGAGCAAGCCTTCCAATATGCCTGTAAGCTTTTCAGCCTCTTCCATAATGGTTTGTACCGATTGCCTGCCTTGTTCATTCACTTTATTGCCGCTAAGCAATAACTGTGTTTCGCCAGAAATGATGGTTAAAGGTGTACGTAACTCGTGCGATGCATTGCTTACAAAATTGTTCTGAGTTTCAAAGGCGGTCTCCAAACGGGTAAGCATGTTGTTGAAGGTGTGTACAAGCTCCGTTATCTCATCCTTTCCTTTCACTTCATCCAACCGCATGTGCAGGTTATTGGCGGTGATGTTTTTTACCCCTTTGATTATATTGCGCACAGGCTGTACGGTAAAATAAGAAAAGGCCTTGCCTGCTACATACGCCAGCACAATGAAGATAAGAAATACAAAAATGAGCACCCGTTTTAGCTGTGCTAACTCTTTAAAGCCATATGGATCACTTGCTGATACAATGACGATGTATTTGCCGCTTTCCTTCTCAAACATTCGCCCTGCGTAAAAATTATTATGGCTGATGTAACGTGCTTTTTTGCCGGATAAAACTGTGCTATAAAACTCGTTAGGCAGGCCTTCTAAACGCTTAAAACCGGGTTTGGCTGCCGAGTCGATCTTAGTGATACTTTCTGTTTCATTCGCCAGTTTTTCCAGGTACTGCTGGCGTACATGTTTATAGGCGTAAGAGTCTTTATCCGGGTCAATATTGGTTTCGGCGGCAAGATTTACGCGGGCCTCAAGGCGTTTAAAAAAATCTTCGAAATTAAATTCAGATACAAAGTAGAAGATAGAGGCGTTGAGCAACAAAAGCCCAACTGTTGATATAGCAACAAAAAGAAGCGTTATTTTAGTTTGAAGCTTCATTAGCGTTCTCCGGCTTAAACATATAGCCCATACCAAAAATGGTATGTATCAGCTTGGTATCATAGCCGTTATCCAGCTTTTTGCGTAGGTAGTTCACATACACATCCACTACGTTGGTGCCCATGTTAAAATCAATGTCCCACACGTTCTCTAAGATCTGTATGCGGGATAGCACCATGTTTTGGTTTTTAATGAAATATTCTAAAAGATGATACTCTGTGGCTGTAAGGCTTATTGGCTTATCGTTACGCTTAACCACTTTTGATGTGGTATCTACCTCAAGGCCGCCTACGCTGATAACCTTATTTTGCTTACCGCCGATCTTACTTCGACGTACCAAAGTATGTATGCGGGCTTCAAGCTCCGGAAACTTGAAAGGCTTAGCCAGGTAATCATCTGCACCTGCTTTGAGGCCTGTAACTATATTTTCTGTGCTCGAAAGCGCAGTTAGCATCAGTATAGCAACAGTTTCATTCTCTTTGCGTATCTCCTTACAAACCTGTATGCCGTTCATACCCGGCAGCATAATATCCAGTAAAATAATATCAAACTGATGCGCCTTGGCCATCTCCAAACCGGTGGTACCGTCGGCGGCAACGCTAACCTCCATACCGGCTTCGGTAAGGCCGCGAACAATTAATGAGACCAGTCCGGGTTCGTCTTCAACAAGCAGTACTTTCATTTAAGTGGTTTTGAGGTATAACCCTGACCACAAAATAAAGGTTTTATACTAATAATTGAACACCACCTCCGCATAATCTTGATGAGTATTTGAAATATCCGCAGCCATTAAACACAAAACAGCCATACCTCCCCCGAAGTATGGCTGCGAATTTTTATAAGGTTTAGTAACAACACTGCTAAAGTAGCGCATTGTTGTAAACCTGATTTTCCCTTATTTCCCCTAAATAAAGGGTAAATTTACCCTTTCTGTTAAACGGGTACTTGTATGCATACCTTTGTACCCTTTCCGGGCAAAGAATGGTACTTGATGGTCCCTTTTATATATTCAATACGGCTAAGAATGTTCTTAAGTCCTATCCCATTTGCGTGCGAGTGAGTATCAAAGCCAACACCATTATCTTTAATAATTGCTGTTATCAGTTTTTTGGTTTGCCTAAGCTCTATGTTAAGTTGCGTGGCCTGGGCATGCTTTATCACGTTATTGATCGTTTCTTGTATAACCCGGTATAGCATCGTTTCAACGTTACTTTCCAGTTTATCCTTAAAGCCAGATGTTACTAAACTTATTTTCAATTTATCGGCATCTATCTTTTCAATAAAGTTTTTAAGATCTGACGCCAATCCCGATCTGCGGGATGTGCTTGGCATCATCTGATGCGAAATTACCCTCACTTCCTTGCAGCTTTCGTCTACCAGCGCCAGTGTGTTTTCTGCCAAAAAACGATCTTCCTGCCGGGTAAAATCTACCCTTTCAAACAATCCGTTGAGATTCATTTTCACTGCGGAGAATAATTGCCCAACACCGTCGTGCAGATCGGCCGCTATCCTTGTACGTTCGTGCTCTTCGGCATCGAGTACCGCTTTGGTCATTAGTTCCTGGTGGGTTATCACCTGTGCCTGTAACAGTGCCTTTTGTTTAAGCTTGTTACGATTATAGATCAAAACTGCTATAATGAAAGCCACTATCAGCAACCCGGCAATCATGGTAATGGTGGTTTTTTGTTTAACGATGGATAATTTTTGAATGGTGTTTTCTTTTGCCAGTAATTTAATGGTCTGTTCCTTTTTTTCCGTTTGATAGCGCGTGTTCATCCGGGCTATCTGCTCATTGCTTTTTTCGTTTACCAAAGCCAGGCTGGCTATCTGATAATTTTGATGTGCATCAAGCGCTTTTTTGTAATCGCCTGTTTGCTCGTAAACGGTGCTTAGCAATTGCCAGGCATTTCTTTGCCCTTGCTTAAACTTACTTTCGGTAGCGTACTTGATACTTTGCTTAAGCCACTTTAATGCAACGGAGTATTCCTTTTTTTGGTTATGGATAGCTGCAATGTTTAAGTACGTATCGCTAATCTGTTTTTTATCATTAAAAAACTGGTCTATCTCCAATACCTTTTGTTGGTACTGCAAGGCTTTGTCGTAAAGCTTTAGCTCGTTATAGCAGTTAGCCATGTTAGAATAGGCTTGTGATAACCCCCGCTTGTTCGCTTCACGATTGCAGATCTTAATGGTTTCATCGTCATACTGCAGTGCTTTATCGTACTTACCGGTAGACCCGTAAACATTTGCCAGTATTTGCATAGCATTTACAACAACGGTTGGATTATCGATACGCCTTGCAAGTTCTAAAGCTTCCAAACCATATCTTTCCGATTCCTTGTTGTTTTGGTTATCAAAATAAACCCAGGCCAGGTTGGCCATGGATGCTGCTATGCCTTGCTCATCTTTGTATCTCTCGCGTATGCGCAGGGCCGCCAAATGGTTTTTGATCGCTTCGCTGTAGTTACCTGTTTGCCAATGATAAATACCCAAGCCATTGTACGCCTTTGCGGCGGCAAGCGGCAACTTATATTGCTTTGCTATTTGCAGGCATTGCTGACTGTAAAAAAATAAAGAATCAAACTTACCCTCCAGCGAGCATCTTACCGCATCAAATGAAACAATATTGGCCATGCCCATTTTGTAATTGAGCTGCTTAACAAGCGTAGCAGAGGTATCGATGTATTTTGTTGAGGTGGCAGGGTCTATTCGCTGCAGCGCTACCGCTATTTGGTAATAAATATCAGCCTTGGTGCTATCAACTTTGGTTGATGATAAAAGCCTTAGTTTAAGACTATCAATACTGCGGTTTTGCCCATACAGGGCAACCGGCAAAAATAAGGTTAAAACCAATAGCAGCTTTCTCATTGGGGCATAAGAATAACTCCTAAAGGTAACGAAACCGAAGTGAACTGCAAACAACAATTTAGGGTAAACCGCTATCTACGATTGCTTTAGCGTTTGTTTACGCAGTAAATTGATAACCACATATGCCCCGATCATTGCAGGGAAGAACAATAAAAACGATCGCTGTAAAAGTGTAAAGATGGAAATAAGCGAAGCTGGCACTATTTTACCAAACAGCGTTGATATAAAACCTTCGGCGAAGCCACTGCCCCCTGGTGTAGGCGCAAAGTAGATCATAAACTGGATCAGTATCTGTATGGATATCACCTGTACCAGGTTTGCATTAACACCCAAGCCCAATAAAATTACCCACTGCATGCAGTATTTGTTCATGTATAATGCGGTAGTAATAACCAAGCTCAGCGGGAACAAAAACGGATGCTGCCTGATAATCACGCTGCAGCTTTGCTGATACTTACTGATGCTTTGAAAAGAATTATCTGCCCATTTAGCAAGCTTCTCTTTTCGTTTAGGGAAAATCTTTGAAAGCCCGTTGGCTATTTGTTTTATTGCGGAACCAACCCAAAGCGGTTTCCAAAAGGCAAGTAAAAATGCCAATAGAAATAAAAGAAAAAAACTGAAACCGTACCTGAGCATAGCAGGTACTATGCTACCTACTTCTGTGGTATCCATCAACATAATGGCAACGAAACCGGCAAGCGGCATAAATATGAGCGTAGCACCCATGTTTATTAAGCTGATGGCGAAGGCATCAACAAACCTTACACCGTTGCTGGTGTAAACAAATATCTGCGCAGGGCCGGCACCTCCGTGCGCAGGCGTTACAGCGCCCATAAACATGTTGGCGACGTTTGCCCTGAAACTAACCCAATGTGATACACCGGGCGCCAATTTTTGCACGTAAATGTGATTACGCCAGCTGCCGAGCATCAGGTCAACAAACAGCATCACAAAACAAATTGCAATATATTTATAAGATATATGCTGCAGGGCCTTAACGGTATCGCCTGTGTTGTTATAAAAAAATACGGCAGCTATGGTAGCTACAGTGATTAGGGCAAACCAAAGGCTGCCTTTGATGATTACCTTTTTGTTGAATACGTTCTTAGCTTCCTGCTTTTCGGGACCTGCGGATTGCGGATTGGATGTCATCAACTACAAAAATATAAAAGGAATTTGCTTACGGCCGTTTTGTTAAGCGTTTTTTAAATATTTTCTGACAAGGCGCTTGCCAGGTATCTCAATATATAAATAAACAATTGATGAACAAGCAATTAAAAACACTATATAAAAATATAGAGCAGTTAACGGATTATTTAACTTGAACCAATTGTTAAATAAGGTATATAGTGGTAGCTGCAAAATGTAAATGCAGTAACTTATCTCGCCCAAAAAAACTAATAACGAGTGATTGAATATTTTAGCAAAAAATCCTCGATTAAGGGATAAGAACAATATAAGCGGTGCAAAAAACAACACCAACAACCCATTGTGAAAGTTTACAGCCCAATTAAAGCCATGCAACTGCATCCACCTGAGCCACGCAATGCCCAAAATAAAAACCAACATTAAAGCCAGCAGGGGCTTATCAGAACGCAAATATTCCGATTGTAAGAACCGAAGGAAAACCAAGCCTGTAAAATTGCCTGCCAAAAACTCGTTTAAGTGTACAAAAGGATGGTAGTAAATAAAATTATGGTATATCTCCGTTCCGTTATTATGTAAACCGAGCAGGTAGTTAATTATCTGCGATAGCATCCAAAAGCCCACAATAAATACCCCTATTTTAAAAATTCTGTTTTTTAAAAAAAATAAATTTAGCAGCAAAGGGTAAAGCAGATAAAATAATAACTCTACAGACAATGACCAGTCTGGCAAGTTATATGATGGCAAAAATCTGGGTAAAAAGGATTGAATCAGCAATGTTTCACTACCGAGCTTTGTAGCTTCAACTTGGGGCTTAGTCACAAGCAGCGCCAAAATAAGTGCTGTTATGTAAACCGGGTATATTTTGGCCAAACGGTTTAGGTAGTAATTCTTGAAGCTAATACCACTCTGTTCGCGCCCGTACGCCACTATCATTACAAAGCCCGATAATACAAAAAAGTAACTCACACCTATATAACCAAAGCTAATGAGTGTGGTTAGCCCGGGCAAATTGAAAGGGAACACCCCATTACCAAAATGGAAAACCACAATTAATATCGCAGCTAAAAATCTGGTAAAGGTTAACTGTTCTATCCTCATTTAAACTCAGCTAAAATAAAGGTTCGCCTTCTGAGCTTTTTGGCGTAATGCCGTTCCACTTCAAAATGCTATCGAACAAGTCGGCGGTGCGTGCAGGGAAATCTTTCCAGCCCTTTTGGTTATAGATTAATGGCACGTGAATATGATGCCGGTGCAGCGATCCGTGCGAGCCTTTATGTTCCGGGTACTCCCAAAAATCGCGCAGGTCGTAACCTACGGCAGCACTTATTACAATATCCCCGGCCCTGCGGCTGCGGAATAATTGATAGATCTGGAATACGGCATCTGGATAATCTGTCTCAAATGTTTTAGCCAATATATCGCGGTGGCCTGTAGCTTCTATTTTACCGCCATATTTCAAAACGTCCGCAGTTAAAGGTTCGTAGGTAAATACGTCATCCTTAACGGCTATCCTGGCTTTACCATAACGGTTATGAACAATAAATGTGTTTTCGTCATCGCCGCGGTAAATAGCAAAGTCAACTGCATCTTCTTTCAATAACAATTCGAGCTTATCGCCCCCCATGGCCTGCAGTATCTCCGTCTCGCGTAATACATGGTCGCCTTTGTGGTTAAGCAAGTGTATGGCACCAAACGAATTGCCCGAAATGAAGACTGCGCTTTTAGGGTTAGTCTTCCATATCACAGGATAATAAACAGCTTTTAATCCCTGCGCGGTCATCCAATCGCCAAGGTCGAGGTGTTTGGTGGTTGGCGTAAGACCGTGGTCTGATGTTAACACAAAGAGCGTATCGTCCCATCTGCCTTGCTCTTCTAACTTAGCGCGCACTTCGCCCAGACTGCGGTCTACGATTTTATAAGCCTCAACAGTGCGCTCATCGCGGATGTGGTGATAGTGCGAATCCCAGTCAACACTCGGGAAAACGGCGAACAGGAAATCAAAATCTTTACCGCTATTCAGCATCTCCATTACACGGCCGTGGCCTTGTATATCAACAGGGTGATGACGGAGTTTAAAGTGTGCCTTCATGTAAAGCGGACCTTTACCCTTTTTACCCAGATCATACTCATCCGGCACGTTGCGGGTTATCATATTATAAACGTTATATGATTCACCCATCAGCTCAAAAAGTGTTGGCTTATCTGCAGGCATATCTGTGTTAAACCACGCTGCCTCGGGCCCGCAATAGCTGCGCATGGCCATTTTGTTAAAACGCGTACGCTTAAACTCTTTTTTATCAAACCAGCGTATACCCGTAATATCCATAGTGCCGGGAAAATGCCCGGTTAAAAATGGCAGGTAAGCCGGCCCCGTTGTTGAGGGAAAGCAGGTTGTAGCCTTACGGTAAGTCCCCTCGTTAATGACACGCTGAATATTAGGAAGATGGCCTTGTTCTAACAGTTCTGGAAGCACCTCTGCATGGGCACCATCCACCAGGTAAAACAGTACCCGCTTTTTGCTTTGCATTGATACTTGTAGTTAAAAACCGATAGTTGAAATTAACAACTACGTTAAATGAACCACAAAAATAACCAAATATTATAAATGTGCGTGTTTAGTTTACCAACTCCAAGATTGGTGTTGGCACTTAACCGCATTTTTATTTATTATTGCCATATTGATTAAACCGAATACGTGAAGAGGCTTTTTGCGATAGTATTTTTGATAATTTACCTTTTTAACTGGGGTGGATATTTGCTGCTGCAAAATTACATGGTTGCCCGCGCCGACAGGCACATGAACGACCTGATAAGCCAGAACCTTTACGACCCAAACTCGCTCATAGAAGTTAAAGTAAAACAAAATCTTCCGGGTATTTTTGAGTGGACGGATTACAAGAATGTTACCGGCCAGCTGCAATTAAAAAATGCCTGTTACAATTACGTAAAGCTAAAATTCACTAAGGACACGCTCTACGTAATGTGTGTACCCAATTACGAGAAAACCAAATTGGTTAAAAGCAATATCATTTACGCTAAAGAGCTAAATGATATCCCCGCCGATAAAAAGGCTGATGATTCTTCTGCTAAAAAGAACGGACAGGATAGCAAATACGACCATCTCACATTAAGAATGAATTTTAGCGTCGCGAAAGATCGCTGTATTGCATCAACTATCCATCTTGATAACCCTTTTAAAGATCCTTTGATTTCACTTCCCGGTCAGCCTCCTGAGTTTTTGAGTTAATATTATTTATTCATTATTTCCTCTTTTCGTTGATCGGCACGTCGTGCCCGATTGAATACGACAGGTCTTAACTTAAAAATTCAGTTAAATGAAATTCCATTTCAAATATATTGTGATGGCGATTGCAGTTGCATTTACGTATACAGCAAACGCCCAAACCGTTACCAAGGACACGCTGAAATTAGACAGCGTTTTAATAAAAGAAACCCGCAGCAAATATTTGCCAGAAATATCCGGCCAGTACATTTTTTCCGGAAAAAAAACCAATATTATTTATCCTGATGCAGGCAAGGCTAATTTGACCGGTAACAATGCCCGCACCTTATTTTCGCAGGTGCCCGGCATTAATGTTTGGGAGATGGACGGCGCAGGCTTGCAGCTTAATATTGGCACTCGCGGTACGGATATACACCGCTCTATCGAAACCAACATTCGCCAAAACGGGTATAACACCAACTCGGATGTGGTGGGCTACCCCGAAAATCACTACAACCTTCCCTTCCAGGCTATTGGGGAAGTGCAGTATGTGCGTGGCGCATCATCGCTGCAATTTGGCAGCCAGTTTGGCGGCATGGTAAATTTCAAGATAAAACAACCGGATACTACCAAAGCTTTCGGTATTGAGAGTGAGCAAACGGCGGGAAGCAACCGATTCTTTAACTCTTATAACGCTGTTGGCGGCAAGGTTGGAAAGGTTAGTTACTACGCTTACTTTGATGCCCGCAGCGGTGACGGCTGGCGGCCAAATGCTGCCTTTAATTATCGCGCTTATTATGTCAACATCAAATATCAGTTCAATGAGAAAGGAAGCCTGTCATTCCAGTTCTCAAGGTCTGATTACGTGCAGCAGATAGCCGGTGGGTTAACCGATGCCATGTTTACGGCCAACAGCAGGCAAAGCACGCGTTTCCGCAACTTTTTTATGCCTGCTATCAACATCCCGGCAATTGTGTTCAACTACAATTTCAGCCCAAATACTAAACTGGAGATCATCAGTCACGCGCTGTTTGGCGAGCGTAGCAGCGTGCAATACATTGCCGGCTCAAATGTGGCAGATACCGTTAATAAAACTCTTAACACTTACAACCCTCGCCAGGTTGACCGCGACCATTATAAAAGCTTTACTACTGAAGCGCGTTTACTAACTGATTATAATATTGGCAGCGTTCGCAGCACACTTACAACCGGCATCAGGTATGCAGATGGTTCTACGCATCGCCAGCAAAAAGGTGTTGGCACAAGCGGCACCAATTACGACCTGAGCATTGTGAAGAATTACGGCATCGACCTCGACCTGAACGCTATCAATTATGCTGCCTTTGCAGAAAATATCTTCCGTTTAACGGACAAGTTTTCGGTAACACCGGGCGTGCGGTTTGAAGGGATTAAAACCACCATAAACGGTGTGGTAAACAACCGCAATACCAATGTAGATTACAAACGAGATCGCACTTTCCCATTGTTCGGCACAGGCATGCAATACCAGGTAAGTAATACAACGCAGATCTATGGCAACTTTTCACAAGCTTATCGCCCATATATTTACGCAGCAGTTACCCCTGCAGATCAGCTAACTTTGGTTGACCCGAATATGAAGGACAGCAAAGGTTACAACGCCGACCTGGGCTACCGAGGTAAAATTGGGCAGGTCTTAACTTTTGATGTTAATGGCTTTTTTGTGCGATATAATGATCGTGCGGGCACTTTAACAGTACAGGATGCAGGCGGTGCTAACCACCTATATTTAACTACCGTTGGCAACGCCGAAGCAAAAGGTGTTGAAGCTTATACCGAGTTGTCTTTAATACGCGGTTTCGACAGCCAGGCATCCAGCGACCTGCGCATATTCAACACACTGGCCTATACACATGGCAGGTATATAAGCGGCAGCATCAACAATAACGGTACTAATACCAGCCTTGTTGGCCACAAATTGGAAGGTACGCCAGACTGGACCAACCGTACCGGACTTACTTACATCAACGAGCACATTACATCAACCGTTTTATTTAGCTACGTAGGCAAGCAATTTAGCGATGCAAACAACACGTTGTTTAACCCAACGGGTGCATCCGGCATAGTGCCTGCCTACAAACTGGTAGACCTGGCATTTAACTACCGGTTCTTGAAAAGCTATCATGTAAACTTTAACGTGAATAACCTTACCAACCAAAAATACTTTACCAGGAGGATAAATATGTACCCTGGTCCGGGCATTTTGCCGGGCGATGGTATATCGTTCAATATAGGTTTAGGGGTTAAGATTTAGCCCCTAACCCCTAAAGGGGAAACAGGAGTTAAAACAACAAAGCCCCACTCAAATGAGTTGGGCTTTGTTGTGCAATATGCTTTTCAAAAGCTCCCCCTTCAGGGGGGCGGGGGGCTTAAGCCTTCTCAATATATTTCTTCACCATCGCCAGCAACTCGTCTACATCAAATGGTTTTTTAATGTAGGCATCGGCAAGGCCGGCTTCGGCTATTTCTTTGACATTGTTAACGGCCGATAATATGATTATGGGTATATGGCTGGTTTTTGGATCTGATTTTAGCTGTTTACTTATCTGCTGTCCGCTGGCATCGCTGGCCCAATCAGTAAGCCAGTTATCAAGCAGTATTAAGTCGGGATTAATATCAGGCAGTGATTTTAATATCCTGGAATTGTCTGAAGCAATTACCTCGTATCCATCACCTTCCAGCACGTATGTAACAGTATCTCTAATATCCCTGTCATCTTCAATAAGCAAAATCTTCTTAGCCATATTTCATCAATATATATTAATAGGCCCTTCAGAGGCTATTATAATAACATCACCGAAATACTTTTGTTTAGTTGGATAACTTAATTTAAGCGTTTTTGCACTTTAACAACGGCTGGTTGGTAAAGCAATGCGGGCGATATATGGTTAAAGTATTTATAATGCTGCGATTGGCGATGGGCTTTCAATTTAGCAGCATCTGTCCACTCTTCCTGTAAGTAAAAATGAGAAGGCTCTTCCTGCGATTGATAGATCTGGCAATTGATACAGCCATCTTCCTTTAAAGATGCCAAAACCAGTTTACGTAACTCGGCACCTAATACAATTGCGGCATCTCTGCGGCATGCCAACGAAGCAACTACACTGATACTCATAATAAAGGCTAATTGATGTATTTTAAAAACGCCCTGGTAGGCCTTTTAGTTCGGGGTTAGCTTGTAAATTTTAGGATACACAAGACAGAGTTCAGTTATCCGACGCAATCTACTCATCCCGTCCCGATAGCTATCGGGATTCGCTCGTCGACCCTCTCTGCTTCGCAAAGAGGGTGAGCTGCATATATTTTATGCATAAAATAATTCTATCGACGTCTTTGCGAAGCAGAGAGGGTTGCGCATCCCGAAAGCTATCGTGACAGGGTGAGTCAAGCTGTACGCTGTAAAATGTTATATCTCGCCATCCAGATTGTAACACTCCCTGCACCTTGCCTCGTAAGTTTCTTTTTCGCCCAAAAGTATCTGGCTCTCGTTGGGAACAAGGCGGTATGAATACATGGCCTGTCCGCCGCATTTCATGCAAACCGCATGCAGCTTGGTAACAGCATCGGCCATGGCCATTAGCTGAGGCATGGTACCAAATGGCCGGCCTTTAAAATCCATATCCAGCCCCGCTATAATAATACGGACACCTTTATTGGCTAAGGTTTGGGCAACCTGTGGAAGCTCATCATCAAAAAATTGTGCCTCGTCTATACCTATCACTTGTACATGATCAGCAAGTTGTAAAATATCTGCAGCTTTGCTTACAGATTTTGACGGAATTGAATTGGCATTGTGCGATACAACAGCTTGTTTATCATACCTGATATCGGCTGCCGGACTGAAGATCTCAACCTCTACTTTAGCAATACGTGCGCGTTTTACACGCCGTATAAGTTCTTCGGTTTTACCAGAAAACATTGAACCACAGATAACTTCGATGCTACCCCCAACCTCATTTTTTCTTCTGAAAACATCCTCGTTATACACTTGTTTCAATTTTTAGTGGAGGGCTAATATCAGAATTTTGTAGTATTTTTGGTAAGCATTTTTCCTAACATCTAAAGCCATATGAAGCAGCAGGAAGTATTTAGAAAGACCGGCGCAATAATCAAAGAACTTTTAGACCAGTACGAGTATTTGCAGGAAACACAAGACGACCTGAATGATCTGGAACTTGAACTTTTTGTTGCTAATACTCATTTTTTAAAGGATCATGCTGAAATTTTAAGAAAGCTTAACATGCAACGCTCGCAAGAGCAAAAAGCACTGCCACCTGCGGCAGAAGAAAGGAAGCCTACCCCGCAGCCGGCACCTGCGCACCAAGAGCCGGCGGCACCACTGCCTGCGATACCACTGCCGCCTGCACCGGAACCGGTTGTTGCACAAGCACCGAAACCCGAGCCTGCCGCACAACCACAGCCCGAACAGCAAACTACCAGGTTTAACCTGCCAAAGCCCGACTTTTTTAGGCCTCAACCTAAAGTTGAAACACCACGCCCGGAAATACCTGCCACTGAAATTAAACGCCCTGCCGGCGAACCTAAATATTTTGAACCGGTAGTACAGCCTGTAAAACCAGTTGCAGAAAGAGCACCATATATTGTTCCGCAGCCTGTTGAGTCTGAGGTTGCTAAAGCTGAGTCTGCTAGAGATACTCCTGTGCCAAGCATTAATTTAAATGCAGGGCGGGATGCCGATACTTACTCTTTTCAACGCGAAGAAACAGGTACCATAAAGCATACTCTCGAGATAAACGAAGCTGATACATTTTCTGATGAAACCACTGAACCGGAGCATCAAACTACCGTAGCAGAGGAATTAGCTGCAACAGTAGAAACCCAGCCGCGCGAAACAGAACAAGCTGATGAGACCGACCAGCCAAACATTGTGCCCACCAATCCGGAGCCGGTAATTGATAATACACCAAAAACTGCGTCTGAACAAGTCCCTGAAACCCCCAAATTTGAGCAACCTGTTGCAGTACACGAACCTGCACAAAATGAACCTTTTGTAGGAGCAGAGGAACCACAACGGCCGCTTACCTTAAACGAGCGCTTGCGTGCGCAACAGCAAGGCAATAATTCCTCCGTACCAAGTCAGCAAAAGCAGGAAGCCCCAATAACTGATCTTAAATCGGCCATTAGCCTTAATGATAAATTGTTGTTTGTAAAAGATCTTTTTAACGGCTACAGCCTTGCCTACAGCGAAGCCATTGAAATAGTAAACCGCTTCGGCAATTTTGAAGAAGCAGACCGTTTCCTGAAAACCAATTACGTAACCAAAAACAACTGGGACGATAAAAAGGCCACTACCGAAAAGTTTTACGCATTATTGAGAAGGCGTTACGCGTAGTTAATTCCCATCCTGTTACTATCCAATTTTAGCAGGATAAACAGCAGCGTAGTAAAGCTCCAAAGTGATGAACCGCCATAGCTGATGAATGGCAGCGGGATACCAATAACAGGCATATAACCGATAGCCATGGCAATATTGATGGTTACGTGGCAAAAGATGATAGAAGCAACCCCATATCCATAAATTCGGGAGAATGGCGACCGCTGTCGCTCGGCTATCACAATTATACGCAACAGCAGGAAGAGGTATAAACCCAGAACGGTGATGGACCCTGCAAAGCCCCACTCCTCGCCTACGGTACAAAAAATAAAGTCGGTGCTTTGGGCCGGCACAAAAGAGTATTTTGTTTGTGTGCCCTGCAAATAACCCTTACCCCATACACGGCCGGAACCGATAGCTATTTTTGATTGATTTTGATTGTATCCTACGCCACGCTTGTCGTTATTTAAACCAAGCACCTCATCTATACGGGCACGCTGGTGTTTTTTTAAGCCGTTATAATAAAGCGGTTTCACCACAAATACAAAGCCGATACAAGCTACCAACCCTATCACCAAGCCTACCGATAGCTGCCTGCTCCGCCTTAACATTAGCAACAACATCACCGCCAGCGCCACCAAACCAACAACTATGAACCAAACGTTAACTAACAACGCGAGTACAAAAAGTGTGGCCACCAAGCCTACCACAATAAGAAAGTACCCAGATAAGCCCTCACGGTAAAGCACGAAGATCAGCGAGCAGAACACCAACGTTGAACCATCATCCGGCTGCAGTTTGATCAATATCATTGGCAGTAAGATGATTCCGCCTGCTATGAGAAATGACTTGAACTCCGTAACCTTTACGTTTGTAGAACTAAGATATCGAGCCAGCAATAAACACGTGGCAAACTTGGCAAACTCCGAGGGTTGGAGCCGGAAACCTCCTCCCAGGTCAATCCAGGCCTGGTTACCACCCACGTTGCGCCCTACTACCAGCACAGCCAACAGCAATAATACCGTTATTACGTAAAATGCCGGCGCCAATGCCGTCAGGAACCTGCTCTCTAACAGTAAGATCACAATACCTATAATGAGTGCCGATATGATGTATATCAGTTGCTTTCCATACTCGGTACTAAGATCAAAGATGCTGGTTTTGGTCTCATCATAAACCGCAGCATGGATATTGAACCAGCCGATGGTACATAAAGCCAGGTAAATAAGTACGGTTAGCCAATCCACATTAAAAAAGAAACTACGTTGATTATTCATCATCCCTCCTTTTTGGCAGCATGGCTATTGAACGTTCTTGTGTTTTAGTCGCCTGCTTGTTTGTAGCAGCTTTAAGCTCTATTTGTTTCTTGGCTGTATCAGCAGCAGCTTTTTTTAATGAGTCGCGTTTAACTCGTCTCAAACTATCCGCGCGCTGACGCGCCTTTTCAGCAGGAGAACCGGGTATTTCGGGCAGTAGATTTTTATTAATATAATACTCAGGATATATACCCGAGGCACGTTTACTAATGCTTCCCTTCAAATACTGTTCAACAATAAAACTGGCTATCGGTGCTGCCCATGTAGCACCCTGCCCCGAGTTTTCTACAACCACCGCAATTGCAATTTTGGGGTTATCGCGCGGAGCGAAAGCTACAAATACCGAGTTATCACCCTTATTCTTTACTTCAACCGTACCGGTTTTACCACACATGATTATTCCCGGTATTTTTGAACTGGATGCAGTACCAAACTCTACCACGTTCTGCATCCCGTTTATCACCGGATTAAAATATTGTGAATCAATACCCACATAATTTTTCTCCGTGTACTCTTTTCTTATCACCCGCTGGTCGCCTATTGATTTGATAAGGTGCGGCTTGTAATAAAAGCCACGATTGGCAATAGTTGCCTCTATGTTTGCCAGTTGCAAAGGTGTAGCCAATAACTCACCCTGACCGATAGCTAATGAGATTACCGTGCTTGATCGCCAGCCATTTTTGCCGTACATCTTATCGTAGTAAGATGCTTTAGGCAGATTACCCCGATTTTCAGCAGGTAAATCAAGATGCAGCCTGCTGCCCAAGCCAAACTTAGCCACGTTGTTACGCCAATTATTATATGCAGTATCAGTTTTGCGGCCGCCTCCCATGCGATTAACCAACCTTTCGAAAACCATATCGAAATAACCATTACAAGAGTGGGCAACCGCACTTGCGAGGTTAACATCGCCATGCACCTCTCCATGGAAACATTTAACGCGGCGATTACCCGCAATGTAATAGCCCGGGCAATGATAGATGGTTTGGGGCGTGATCACACCTTCCTGCATGGCTACCAGCGCGCTCAAAGGCTTAAAGGATGAACCGGGAGGATAATACGCTTGTATCGGCCTAACAAAGAAAGGCTTGTAAGGGTCTTTGTACAGAATTCCCGCATTATGCCCGCGCTCCTTACCCACAAGCAGGTTTGGGTCATAAGTTGGAGTGCTTACAAAGCAAAGTATCTCGCCTGTTGATGGTTCGATGGCTACAATACTACCGATCTTATTCTGCATAAGCTTTTCGCCAAGCTTTTGAATTTTGGTATCCAATGATGATATCAGACGGTCACCCGCTACTGCTGCCGTGTCATAAGCACCATTGGCATAAACACCTTTGGGTACGTTGTGCGAATCATATAACATGTTGCGAACCCCGCGCTGGCCGCGCAGAACATTCTCGTATGACTTCTCTACCCCGGTTATACCTACGTAATCTCCCGGATTATAATATCCGTTAGAACGTTTGATAATAGCATCGGTAGCCTCACCAATGTAGCCAAGGAATTGCGCAGCGCTGGAATCGGGATAGGTACGTACCGGCCTTTGCACGGCATCAAAACCTGGAAATTCTGATAAGCGTTCTTGAAAGGAGGCGTATTGCTGTGCAGAGATCTGCTTCTCAAATACCGAAGAGCGATAAGGCGAATATTTTCGTGCTTTGATGATGCGTTTATCAAAGCCGTCTTTGTCAATATTAAGAAGTTTGCAAAATTCTACGGTATCAAAAGCCTTTACTTGTTTGGGCACTACGGTTATATCATACACACGCTCGTTCTCCACCATTATTTTGCCATTACGGTCAAGTATGGGGCCACGGGCCGGGTATTGAATCAAACGGCGGATAACGTTGTTTTGGGCATACAGATAGTAACGGTCGTCAACCACCTGTATGTAAAAAAGCCTGGCCAGCAGTACCAGTATAAACACGATGAATATGCCCGCAATAACGTAGCGTCGGCCAAAGTAACTATTCATTTACGCTCTTTCTTTCTGAAAAACAATAAGCCCGATATCAGCATCAAAAATACTGTAAATACTGAACTCAATAAAAAGCGGCTTAGTGTATAATCTATCTCTGAAATTCTAAATACCTCTAAATTGAAAAGGAAGAAGTGATGGAACAACGTAAGGATAAGTGCGTAAGTAAAAAACCACCTGAAGCCCATAATGCTTAAGGTAGGTTCGGGCTCGTTATCAAAACCATCTTTTTGTACGGTAATGCTAATAAATAACACTCTTACCAAAGCCAGCAGCGTACAGGCCGCAGCGTGCAGGCCGGGCGTATCATAAAAGGCATCTATCGTAAGCCCCAACAGGAAAGAAAGGACAAATAGCAGCAGGTTTGGTGTTTCAAACGGCAGCAGCAGGATAAATAAAATGTACAGGTATGGGGTAGCCAGGTTGTACAGCGTTACATTCTTCAACAGCAAAACCTGTAAAAGCACCAGCACTATAAAGCGCACCAGGTTAGTAAGGATAATTCTACTCATCTTTCTTCTCCTGGCCTTCTAAAGCCGCTTGTTCTTTTGCAAATTTGTTAACTACCACATCTACATATTCCAGCTTGCTGAAATTAACTGCAAGGGCCACTTCTAAATTAAGAAAGAAACCTGTGCCTTTTGCTTTAAGCCTGCTCACTTTACCCAATGGTATACCCGCCGGGAAAAGCGAAAGGTCTGAGGTAAGCACGGGTTCGCCTACTTTGGGTTGGGCATTGTTTGATACATCTACCAGTAAAGCCTTGTGCGGGTTCATATCATCGCCCCATTGCAGGTAGCCTATTTCTTTATTGTAAGCCAGCATACCGCTCACGCGCGAGTCTTTATGCAATAGCGATTGTACAATGGCCAAATGCTCGCCTACAAAGGCAACCTTACCAACAACGCCGTTGGCATTTATCACCCCCATACCTTTTTCGATACCATCGCGGCTGCCCCTGTCGATAGTGAGGTAGTTATTGCGTTTGTTGATAGAATTGTTGATCACCTTGGCAGCAATATATTCATACTGCTGTTTATAAATAGTATCAATAACTGTTTTACGTGCAACGGTATCTACGTATTTTGACGATTTAAGCTGATTGCGCAATGCAGCATTTTCTCGAGCTAACTGGTCGTTCACTTCGCGGAGCGATAAATAACCTTTTAATTCATCAGCGCGCGCATACAAACCGCCAGTGATCTGATTGGTGCTGTTGATTACAGAAGCTTTTTGGAAAGAGTTGTATTTGACGTAAATGATCAGCGATGCGATCTCAAATATCAGGAACAGGAAGAATGCGTTGTACTTGGTGATAAAAATCAGGAGGTTACGCATGCTTCTGAAGGAGTGAATTAGTGAATAAGTGATTTATTGAATTGATAGTATTATTCACTAATTCAATAAATCACTCAATCAGTCATTGAAAAAATTATTGCATTAAAAATTTAAAATTACCGATGTTCTTAAGTGCTGTACCGGTACCTCGTACTACGGCGCGTAGTGGGTCTTCAGCTACGTGTACAGGCAATTTGGTTTTGGCAGCTACACGTTTGTCCAAACCGCGTAATAATGCACCACCGCCGGTTAAATAGATGCCGGTTTGGTAAATATCTGCAGAAAGCTCAGGCGGAGTGATCTCCAGCGCTTTCAATATCGCTTCCTCAATTTTAGAGATAGATTTGTCAAGGCAGTGTGCGATCTCGGTGTAAGATACCGTGATCTGTTTAGGCACACCTGTCATCAAATCGCGGCCTTGTACGGCAAAGTCTGCAGGTGGTTCTGATAGCTCAGGCAATGCGGCGCCTACCTCAATTTTTATCTTCTCAGCTGTACGGTCACCGATCATGATGTTATGCTGGCGACGGATATATTGTACAATGTCTGAGTCAAAGTTATCTCCCGCTACGCGGATAGATTGATCACAAACGATACCTGAAAGGGCGATAACCGCGATCTCTGTGGTACCACCACCGATATCGATGATCATGTTACCCATTGGTTCCTCAACATCAATACCTATACCTACGGCAGCAGCCATTGGTTCATATATCAAATATACTTCTTTGGCACCTGCAATTTCGGCGCTATCGCGTACAGCACGTTTTTCTACCTCGGTGATACCTGATGGGATACAGATAACCATACGCAGCGACGGGAAGAACCAGCCTTTACCCTGGTTGATCATTTTGATCATCCCGCGGATCATCAGCTCGGCAGCGTTAAAGTCGGCAATCACACCGTCTTTAAGCGGGCGTACCGTGCGAATGTTATCGTGGGTCTTACCCTCCATTTGCATGGCCTGGCGACCAATGGCGATCACTTTATTAGTTGTACGATCAAAAGCCACAATTGAAGGTTCATCAACTACAACCTTATCGTTGTGTATAATAAGGGTGTTTGCAGTACCCAGATCAATTGCTATTTCCTGTGTGAAAAAATTAAATAAACCCATGTGGCTGTATTTTCAATATTTTGCAAAGTTAGTAATTAACAAACCTATTTATTACGAAATCGTACCTAACCGTGTTAATTTCGATAATAAAAACCAATTAGTTAATAATAACTCTATTTTTTAAAAATTAGTGTCGGTGACAGAGATTAGTTAATGAAAGATTGGAGAATAGTTGATGATAATTTGGCTATGCCTGATCTCTAATTAACTAATCTCCAATCACTAAAATTAGTGTTTAAAGTGGCGCACCCCGGTGGTAACCATGGCAATACCTTTTTGGTTACACATCTCTATCGATAGCTTATCGTTTATTGAACCGCCCGGCTGCAATACTGCAGTAATACCGGCATCTGCACCTATCTCAACACAATCAGCAAACGGGAAGAAAGCATCTGAAGCCATTACCGCACCCTTAACGTCAAAACCAAACTCTGCTGCTTTCACCAAAGCCTGTTTCAAGGCATCTACACGTGATGTTTGGCCAACACCGCTGGCAACCAGCTGATTATTTTTAGCGATAACAATAGTGTTTGATTTGGTATGTTTCACCACTTTGTTGGCAAAATGCAAATCTTTCAATTCCTGTTCGGTTGGCTGCTTAGCTGTTACGGTGGTCATTTGCGCAGGGCTCTCAACTGTATTGTCTTTATCCTGCTCAATAACGCCGTTCAATAAAGTTTTGAATTGTTTGGCCGGCAACTCAACCGGTTGGCGAACCAGAATAATACGGTTCTTTTTAGCTTTTAATATCGCTACAGCTTCGTTAGTAAAGGCAGGTGCAATAAGCACTTCGTAGAATATCTTATCAATTTCGGTTGCTGTTGCAGCATCTATCTCGTCATTGGCGATGATAACACCACCAAAGGCCGAAACAGGGTCGCAGGCCAAAGCATCCACCCATGCATCTTTAATGTGCTGGCGCGATGCAATACCACAGGCGTTTGTGTGCTTAAGTATGGCAACGGTTGGCTCGGTGAATTCGTCTATCAGGGCCACTGCCGCGTCAACATCAACCAGGTTGTTGTATGATAGCTCTTTACCGTTAAGTTTGTTGAACATGGCATCCAGGTTACCATAGAAAGTACCTTTCTGGTGAGGGTTTTCCCCGTAACGCAATACCTGGCTTTGCTGTACGCTTTGTTTGAAAACCGGCATCGGCTCGCTATTATCAAAGTATTTGAAGATATGCGTATCGTAGTTTGATGATATGTTGAATGCTTTTTGAGCAAACCGGCGGCGTTGGTCAATGGTAGTTTCGCCGTCTTGTGTTTTCAATATCTGCTCCAATCCGGTATAATCGTCTTTTGAGGCAAGTATCACTACGTCTTTGTAATTCTTAGCTGCCGCACGGATCAAAGAGATGCCGCCGATATCTATCTTTTCGATAATATCCTCCTGGCTTGCGCCTGAGTTTACGGTCTCTTCAAACGGGTAAAGATCTACAATTACCAGGTCAATTTCCGGTATCTCGTACTGAGCTAATTGCTGCTCATCACTGTCAAAACTTCTGCGCGCCAAAATGCCACCAAATACCTTTGGGTGCAATGTTTTTACCCGGCCGCCCAGTATAGAAGGATATGAGGTAAGGTCCTCAACTGCAATAACATCAACACCAAGGTCGCGAATAAAAGTTTCGGTACCACCGGTAGAGTAGATCTTTACACCGAGGCGATTTAACTCATGAATTATTGGCTCAAGATTGTCTTTGTAATAAACGGAGATGAGGGCGTTTTTGATTTGAACAGAATGACTCATTACAACAGGGAATTTTTGAGCCGCAAAGGTACGCATTAGTGATTAGAGATTAGTGAGTTGAGGTCAGTTTTTTTGTCTTAACTTCAATTCACCGGATTTTAAGAATTGTCAGAACTATAGAACCGGACCAATGAATTTGATAGTTTGAGACTGAGGTCTGAAACAGTGCAATAATGTGATTTAAAACAAATCAAATCAACACCTTAGTTGTTTACCAATAGTATTAATCACCATAAATATGCAAACCCACGATCCGCTCGATATTGTAGAGATACCATTGAGCAAGACAAAAATGGCACTAACACTTGCCGGTTCAGCGGTATTAGTAGCAGCCGGTATATGGGTTATGAGTAATGCTCACAAATTCGGTAGCAGTCATTTGTTGATAATTACAATTGGTATTGTATGCACTGTATTTTTTGGCGTAGTTGCTTTGTATATTGTGAGCAAATTGTTTGACGCCCGGCCAGGTATGATCATAGACAACGATGGCCTTACCGATAACTCCAGTATGTTCGCCGTTGGCTTTGTACCCTGGGAGGATGTTTTAGGATTTAATGTTGTAAATGTTGCGAGCCAAAAATTTATTATGGTATTGGTAGATGATCCTGATGGCTACATCCGTCGCCAGCCAAATGCCCTTGCCCGCCGAACGGCGTCGCTTAATTATAAAATGTATGGTTCTCCAGTAGCGGTAACATCAAATGCTTTAAAAACGAAGTTTGATGATCTGTACAACGTGTTGAAAGAGCGTAGACCTAATCTCTGATGAACAAATCTCTAACACCACTTACGACTTCATCTTTTTCAACAAGCCCTCTATCACTTTAGGGAAATGCTGATGCTCTAATTGCTGGCCTTTAAACTTTACCATTTCCAGTGTATCACCAGGCTCTATCTTAAAACGCGACTGGTGTATGATCTCACCTTCATCAAATTCTGCGTTAGTAAAATGGATGGTTATTCCTGATTCTTCTTCGCCCGCGGCCAAAACAGCTTTGTGCACGTTATCGCCATACATTCCTTTACCGCCAAATTTGGGCAACAAAGCCGGGTGCAGGTTGATGATCTTGTTTGGAAAAGCTGCCAGCAAAGATTGCGGAACTAACCAAAGGAAACCGGCCAGTACAATCAAGTCGACCTGCAGATTTTTTAACAGGTTAATAATATCATCGGTTTGGTAAAACTCGTGGCGGGTAAAAATATGCGAGGGTATCTCAAAATTATCCGCACGTTGCAATACGTAAGCCTGCGGATTATTGGTAAGTATCAATACCACTTCGGCATCGTTATGCTTTTTAAAATGCTCCATTATTTTTTGAGCATTTGACCCGGACCCCGAAGCAAAAATGGCGATTCTCTTTTTCAAAATAAGTGGTAGCTTTTATACTGCAAAATATAAAAATTTATCAATTTATTATTTGGTGGATGTCCTTCTTCTCACAAACCCCCATCTGAATATCCTCCGCCTGTCTGTAGTTGAGTAATAATTTTGTATATCGCCTGTCTCAAGCACTAAAGAATATTCTCCAAGATTTGCTATACGCGAGTTGGCAAAGGGCTGGTAGGGTTTTCCTGTTGAGTCGGGCTCGGTGATATTTGCATTTAAGAACAAGCGAGTATCACTCAGGTTCCAAGTCCCGTTGGCCGTATTGGTAGCGCAGGCAAAGTTTACAAAGTTACAGCTTCCGTCTTTGTTGAAAGTAAAGGTTTGCACAGTATCACATACGTAGGTGGTATCGCCAAGCTGGGTATCACCGATATAATCTAACTGGGTTAACGAGCCCAACTGCCAGTAACCGGTAGTTAGCAGCGTGCTAATGTTATCGGTATTATCGCGCTTGCACGAGTTGATGAGGATACACATCACCACTAACGAGGCTATAAGCGGATAACGCATTTTCTTAATCATACCTGTGCAAAGATAATTTTATTTCAAAAGCAGCATTAGTATAACTGCACGCAGCAACAATTATTTTAAGTTGCAACGCTTTTAAACACGGCAACGATATATTTGCCTTATGCGCATACCCTACCATGAATTAGCCGCTCGTTTTAAACAGATATTGCTTAGCCTTGGTTTTACAGACGCCAAAGCAGAAATATGTGCTGATGTTTTTGCAGGCAATAGCCGCGACGGCGTACACAGCCACGGATTAAACCGCTTTCCTACTTTCGTAGAGTACGTTAAAGAGGGCTTGGTGCTGCCCAATGCCGAGCCTTCGCTCATCAATACACTGGGTGCTGTTGAGCAATGGGATGGCAATCTTGGTCCGGGGATATTAAATGCTAAATATAGCATGGCGAGGGCCATCCAATTGGCGCAATCAAATGGTATTGGATGCGTAACCCTCAAAAATACCAACCATTGGATGCGCGGCGGAACTTACGGGCTGCAAGCAGCCGAGGCGGGCTTCATCGGTATTTGCTTCACTAACACCATTGCCAACCTGCCGCCCTGGGGCGGTACCCAACCTCGCCTTGGTAACAACCCGCTTATTATAGCGGTGCCACACGCGGGAGGACATATTGTGTTGGATATGGCCATGTCGCAATACGCTATGGGAAAACTTCAGAAATATGAAATGGATGACAAACCCCTGCCGCAGCCCGGCGGCTACGATGCTGCCGGGAATTTAACTACCGATGCATCAGCCATACTTGCCAGTAAACGTGCCTTGCCCATAGGATTCTGGAAAGGCTCGGGGCTTTCATTAGTGTTAGACATTTTGGCAACCATCCTCAGCGGCGGGCAATCTACCGCAGTAATCACAGAAGCAGGGCGCAAAGAGAGTGGTGTGTCGCAGGTATTTATCGCCATAAAACAAGATAGCCTACAAAACGCAGCGTTGATAGATCATATACTTGAATACACTAAAAGTGACGAAAGCGGTAGCGAGATATTATTCCCGGGAGAAAACATGCTTCGCACCCGCGAGCAAAGCATGCGCGAAGGAGTTTGGGTTGATGACGAGATATGGAATAAAATAAGCGCCCTTTAGGCGCTTATTTTATTTCTTTTTATCATGCAGGATAACAAACACATCTTCGTTATCTTTTTTCATGAGGTATTTCTCTCGCGCAAATTTTTCCAGTTTGGCTTTATCTGAGCTGAGCTCGTTAAGGTCATTTTTGACTTTCTCAGTTTCGGTTTTATAAAACTCCTGCTCCTGTTTAAGCTTGTTTAGCTGCTGGCGATACTCATATTGAGAGAACACATCGTTCTTGTCGAAAAATACCATCCATATTACAAAAGCCAATGTTACCAGGAAAAATTTATTCTTGATAAGATCTAAAAGGCGTTTCATTTTCAACGAATCTAATTTCACTTTAAAGCTAAATGTTTTTTAAATGCAAAACAAGTTTTGCGTTGGAGATTAGAGATTTGTGATTAGAGATTAGGGAATTTCCCAATTCTAAACAAACACCTAATCTTTAATCTCTTATCTCTAATTAACTACTCCTATTAACTTAACTACCTGCGTCCGCTCATGCCGCTGCCACCGCCGGTTTTTGAACCTGCCTTACGGTTGCCGGCACCACCGCCCTGACGGCTTTCGCCATTGGCGCGTTTGTTTCCGCTGCGGCTGTTGCGACCGCGGTTACCACCGCCGCCGTTTCTGCCACCACGGCCTTCGCCTGCAGGTGCTTTACCTTTAACTGCAATGCTTACCGCCTTGCCGGTCATCCTGGCGTTCATCAATTCAATGCTCAGCGGGTAAGGGTGCCCTTCTTCTACAGGCACATTTTTGCCAATAAGCTTATAAATATCCTTTAGATATTCTATTTCCTCTTCGCCATCACAAAAAGACATGGCTATACCGCTTGCCCCTGCCCTGCCAGTACGGCCAATACGGTGCACATACGTTTCGGGTATATTCGGCAGCTCGTAGTTCACTACGTGGGTAAGCTCGTCAATATCAATACCGCGTGCTGCAATATCAGTAGCTATCAAAACACGCGTGCTGCGGTTCTTAAAATTAGTTAGCGCCCGCTGCCTTGCATTTTGCGATTTATTACCGTGAATTGCTTCAGCAGTTATGCCTGCCTTATGCAGGTCTTTAACAACTTTATCGGCACCGTGTTTGGTACGCGTGAACACCAGCAAGGTTTTAATATCCTTATCTTTAAGAATATGGATCAAAAGGTTCTTCTTATTGCTTTTCTCTACAAAATAAACAGCCTGTTGTATAGTATCGGCAGTTGATGACACCGGCGCAACCTCCACTCTTTCAGGATTATTCAATATCGAATCTGCCAGTGATTGGATCTCCTTTGGCATGGTGGCCGAGAAGAACAGTGTTTGCCTTTTTGCAGGCACCTTGGCAATGATCTTTTTCACATCGTTAACAAAACCCATATCCAGCATACGGTCAGCTTCATCCAGTATCAACATTTTTATCTGGTTGATGTGAACATATCCCTGGTTCATCAGATCAAGTAACCTACCCGGTGTTGCAACTAAAATATCAACGCCACGGCGCAAGGCATCAACCTGCGGGTTTTGCGATACGCCTCCGAAGATCACGAGGTTTTTTAAACCCGTATTGCGTCCGTAAGCCGTAAAGCTGTCGCCGATTTGTATGGCGAGTTCGCGGGTTGGGGTAAGCACAAGTGCTTTTATAGATTTTTGCTCGCGGTGCTGCAGCTTATCGTTAAAAAGCAACTGTAATGTTGGTATGGCAAATGCGGCCGTTTTTCCTGTACCTGTTTGGGCACAACCTAAAAGGTCCCGGCGCTGCAAAATGTATGGGATAGCTTGCTGTTGTATTGGGGTGGGGCTGGTATAGCCTTCTGTTTGTAAAGCCTTTAAAATAGGCTCAATTAATTTAAGATCGGTAAATAACATTTATGTATTGTGCAAACGCCAAACCTAAGGGCGCTGACTTTTTTCTAATGGAGAGTATTAATTATGATTACAGCCGATTCACCGGCACCGCCGCAAAGATACGCTTTTTATTGGCTATTATGACAGTTCGAAAAAGAAGATTTATGACATAAGGTCACCAAATCCAATCGACAACCGACAAATAGTCACAAAATCACCATTGGCACAACAACTGATAGTCATTGATTTTAAATTATTAACTTAACAACAATGGAACAAAAAAAATTTAAATCTGGAGACGTAGTATGCTTAAAATCGGGCGGACCCGAAATGTCAGTTCAGGGCTACGTAAATTTAGGATTTGGCGTAGTAACTGATAATGTACTTTGCAAATGGTTCGAAGACAAAAAACAACAGCAAGGAGAGTTTCATGAAGATAGCCTTGAAATTTGCGACTAATTGTCAAAATAAAAAAATGCGATCAACGTAAAGTAATTAACTCAAGTTGATCGCATTTTTTATTTTTTACTGCTTAGAAATCCATCCAGCAGTATCAGCCCCAAACCAATCATGATAGATACATCCGCAGCGTTAAAAATACCCGTTTGCAAAGGGCCAAATTTAAGGTGTAAAAAATCGGTAACAGCGCCATGCTTAATACGGTCGTACAAGTTACCCATGCCACCGCCAATACAGCAGATGATACCAATAGCCATCAAGGATGTTAAATTCTTTTTAAGGATAACGTAAAGCAAACCACCAAGCAGCGCCAAAATGGGTAAAAGCGTGAGCAGCATAAACCTGAAAGGCTGAACCAACTTTGCGCCTAAACTTAAAAAGGCTCCTGTATTTTCTACATGCAGCAGGGTTACATGCCCATCAAAAAAACGGTATTGGTCGTAGATATTGATATGCTCGCGCATCATTGATTTTGTAACCTGGTCGCAACTGATGTTAAGTGCAAGCAAGGCAATAATGGCGAAAACACGGTAAGCACCTTTCAACTTCATTTCGGCAGCGAAGGTAGTAAATCAAAAAAGCCTTTCAAATTTGAAAGGCTTTTTCTATTATCATCGGCATCCCGATAGCTATCGGAACCGGTCTGTTACTTCATTGAGTTGATAAAATCATCAAACAGGTAACGGCTATCATGCGGGCCCGGAGATGATTCGGGGTGATACTGAACCGAAAATGCTTTTTTACCTTTTACGCGGATACCTTCGATAGATTGGTCGTTTAAGTTAACGTGGGTTACTTCAACCTTATCTGATGACCTTACAGCTTCCTGCACTACACCAAAACCGTGGTTTTGTGAAGTTACTTCACAATGGTTGATAATTACGTTTTTAACCGGGTGGTTTAAACCGCGGTGACCGTTGAACATCTTTTTAGTTGGGATATCGTTAGCTAAAGCCAGCAACTGGTGACCAAGGCAAATACCAAACATCGGTTTTTCTGAAGCCAATACCTTTTTAACGGTATCAATAGCGTATGGCATAGCCGATGGGTCGCCCGGGCCGTTAGAGATAAAATAACCCGATGGTGCAAAATCCTTTTCCATTTCTTCGAAAGTGGTTTTTGCCGGGTAAACCTTTGCATAAACATCACGATCATCAAAGTTGCGTAGGATGTTTTTCTTAACACCAAGGTCAAGCACGGCTACGCGGTAGGAAGCATCTTCTTTACCAAAAGTGTATGTTTCTTTAGTTGATACCTGTGATGAAAGCTCCAGGCCATCCATTGAAGGTACTTGCGCCAATTTAGCTTTCAATTCTTCAACATCTAATATCTCAGATGAGATAATAGCATTCATGGCACCTTTATCGCGTATGTGGCGAACCAGTTGGCGGGTATCCACATCAGAAATGCCTACCAGATTATGCTGCTGAAAATAATCCTGTATCGATTCATCAGCCTGTTTGCGACTGTAAGCGATGTTGTAGTTTTTACAAACCAGGCCGGCAATCTGTATTTGTTCAGATTCAACCTCTTCATTAGCTATGCCGTAGTTACCAATATGTGCATTGGTTGCTACCATAATTTGCCCAAAGTAAGATGGATCGGTAAAAATTTCCTGGTATCCGGTCATGCCGGTGTTAAAGCAAATTTCGCCCGTGGTTGTGCCTATCTTACCTGCGGCTTTACCATGAAAAACGGTACCATCTTCCAGTAATAATACTGCCGGTAACTTGGTGAAATGATTCATTTAGCAAAAAAATTGAAAGGGTTAAATATTCGGATTTTCTGGCTCGAAGCTCCGTGAAAAGAAAGTAAAGGGCTGAAGAAAAATACCTCTTTATTCACGCCGCAAAAGTAGAGAAAAGTTTGCGGGTTTCCGCATCAATTTTCAATTTTTATGGCAGAGCATTCGGCTTTCATTTGGCGCGACGCGTATTCCTGAAATCTTTCGGTAAAATCTTTCACGTTTTTCCCGTTATTACCCCAGGATGTAATAGATGACCGCTTCTTCAAATCACAGATACTATTTATTAACACCCGGTCTGCATCGACGATAAGAGTAACCTGTTCACCCCAACTTCCGGAAAAAAAACTTCTATCGGTATGCACTACGCACACGGTTCCGTTGAACCTGCCATGCCACTTTAGTTCTTTTAAAACCTGAAGGGTGACCTCCTTCAAATCTTTTTTACATAAGGCAGCCGGAATAACTTGTAGTCTTAGTCTATAATTTTGTAACCAGAAAAAAAAGATGGAAACAATTACAGAGATTGAAAGGACCTCTACGTGTTTTGTATTAAACTCAAGATGTTCATCATTGATGCACCTCCATAAATAAAATACAGGCAACATCACCGTTGGCATTAAGCAATAGATCACAATCCCAAAATGGTCAAACTTTTCCCATGGTGTTAATGGTAACCGTTCGGTTTTAATAGCTTCCTGATATTGCGCTTTGGTCATTGGTTTTCGTCTACTAATATATGCTACATCTAAATAATTAGCTAAAGCGATTTTTAAAAATCATATCCTACCTTTGCCTTACAAAACCAAACGATACGATGTCGGTAAACAAAGAGATAAAGCGCATCACTACGCATACGCTGCAGGAGATGAAGAATCGCGGCGAAAAGATAGCTATGCTTACAGCTTATGATTACTCAATGGCTGCCATAGTTGATAACGCAGGTACGGATGTAATACTGGTGGGCGACTCAGCAAGTAACGTAATGGCCGGGCACGAGACCACCCTGCCTATTACCTTAGACCAGATGATCTATCACGCTTCATCTGTTGTGCGTGCTGCCAAACGTGCACTGGTAATAGTAGACCTTCCATTCGGTTCATATCAGGGTAACTCGAAAGAGGCATTGGCATCTGCCATCCGCATTATGAAAGAATCCGGCGCGCATGGTATCAAGTTAGAGGGTGGTATAGAAATAGCAGAATCAATCAGCCGTATACTTACCGCAGGTATCCCCGTAATGGGGCACCTGGGTTTAACCCCGCAATCGATATATAAATTTGGCACCTATACCGTGCGTGCAAAAGAAGAGGCCGAAGCTGCCAAACTAAAGGAAGACGCCAAAAAGCTGGAGGAGTTGGGTTGCTTTGGTGTTGTGCTGGAAAAGATCCCGGCTAAACTGGCTGCAGAAGTAAGTAAAAGCCTCAACATCCCAACAATAGGCATTGGTGCAGGCCAGCACTGCGACGGCCAGGTTTTGGTGATACACGATATGCTGGGCATTAATAAAGGTTTTAAACCGCGTTTCCTTCGCCAGTATGCCGATCTTTTTGATGTGATGAACAATGCCATTGGTAATTATGTTACTGATGTAAAGGCTAAAAATTTCCCTAACGAGAAAGAGGAGTATTAGCAATTTCGCTGGTTCATGGTGAATAGTTGATAGTTCATAGCAGCTAAACCATGGGCCATGAACAATTAACCATGAACTTAAAACAACACACATACATAAACAAAGACATTACCGATGCCGACGTGCTTTACGAGGACAATCACCTGATTGCAATTAATAAGCGCGCAGGCGATATTGTACAGGTTGATGAAACCGGTGATGAGCCACTTGATGAAAAGGTTAAGCGTTACATCGCTGCTAAATACAACAAGCCAAATGGGGCTTTTTTAGGCGTGGTGCATCGTTTAGATCGCCCGGTGAGCGGTGTTATCCTGTTTGCAAAAACCAGCAAAGCTTTAGACAGGATAAACAAAATGTTTAAAAACCGCGAAATGCATAAAACCTATTTCGCTGTTACACGGCAACAACCTCAGCCCCCTGCCGGTAACCTGGTGCACTGGCTTGTAAAAAATTCGCAGAAGAACGTAACAAAGGCACATGACAAAGAAGTGCAAGGCAGCTTACGGTCTGAATTGAACTATAAACTTGTTGGACAGCGCGATGGGTATTCTGTAATTGAAGTTGACCCGATAACCGGACGACCACACCAGATCCGCGTGCAATTATCTACCCTGGGCTGCCCAATAGTTGGCGACAATAAATATGGCTACCCCCGCGGCAGCCTGCGCAAAAGTATCTGCCTGCATGCCCGCCGCTTAAAATTTATCCACCCTGTAAAAAACGAACCTATAGAGATAGTTGCCAGCCTACCTAAAGATGGTTTTTGGGACAAGTTTGAGGACTTAATACCTTAAGCAGTCAGCCGCTTTCAATCGGGCCGGCGGTCGATGAAACGTTTTAATTAACTGACTGATCTTTAATAAAGTTTTTGACGGCATCTACGAAAGCGCTGTTATTTTCATAATAAAGCAAGTGACCACCATCTATTTTTACCACCTTTTGATGTGGGAATTTAGCCAGCTTATAAGTATTGGGGCCTACAGCGTGGTCGTTGATGCCGGTTATCACTAAAACTGGTACATTAATATCTGGTGTTATGGTGTTGTAATCTTTAAAATATTCCGGATAGATCATTTTTTTGGTCTTATCCAAAACGGGCGCAAGAATTTTGTAGGCAAAATCGTTTGTTCGGGGATGCAGAGAATCTAATTTATCAAAAACACCAATCGTTTTAATACTGTCAGTAAGTAGTTTATACCCAAGATGAACTTTGCTTAGCTTGGCCCTAACGGCCATATCGCCCGCAAAAAGAGAATCTGGATTCTTTGCCTTAATTACAGTATCCTTTCCTAATAGCTTGTACCCGTAGCTAATTTGCTCGGCCAACGCATCCGGACTAAAGAAGTAAAGAGCAGAATTAACTAAAATAAGCCCTTTTACGTGTTGTGGGTATTTTTTGGCATAGTTAACCATTATTACTCCGCCAAATGAATGGCTCATCAGGTACATTTTATCAACCCCGAGTTTAGCTCTTACATCATCCATATCTTTTAACAAGCGGTCCATGCTGTAATCCCTGGCGTTCTGCGCGCTGCCACTCCCCCGCTGATCCATATATATCATTGTAAGAAAACCTTCCAGCTTATTACCACCCAACTGTTCAAAAGATAAATAACCGCCACCGGGGCCACCGGGTACAAACATGCAAATATCCCCTTTGCCGGATACCTTTACAGGTAAGCTGACATGATCAGAAGTAACAAAATTGAATTGTTTGTTTTCCAGCTGTTTTTCCTGCTTCTGTTTACATGCCTGGCAAAGCATGATCGTAATACAGACAAACAAGGCTATCTTTTTCATAAGCTAAAAGTTATTTTCCGTCTTTCTTTGGTGGAGCAAACATGGCTTGTTTAATATATTTAACAGGCGCACTGCCATAGCTCAGGAACTTTTCGTTAAAATCTTTAACCTTAAACTTGTCGCCTTGTTTCTTTTGCCAATCCTGGTAAAGCTGGTTTATTTCTTTGTAACCGGTAAAATAACTGGTTAACTGTACGCTACTTACACTTACGCGTTTCCATTTACCCTGTGCTTCTGCCTTTTGCTGAAAGGCTTCTTTGGTAAGCATCTTCACGGCCTCATCTTCGCTCATGTTGCCGGCATGCACACTATAATCCAATATCGTATTACATACCGAACGCAGGTGCCATTTGTACCACATCAGTCGCATCTCCGGCGCGTTGTTACCAAAACCCGCATCTATCATCTCCTGTTCGCTAAATACAGCCCAACCTTCAACCATGGCGCCGTTACCCAAAATAGATTTGATCATGCTTGGTGCCTTGTTTGCGTACACCAGTTGCGTGTAATGGCCGGGGATAGCTTCATGTATGCAGAGGATTTGCAGAATATAGTTATTGTATTCGCGGAGGTAGCTTTCTGCGCGGTCTGCAGGCCAGCCTTGCAGGCTACCCACGTTATAGTAGGTATTGCCGTTTTTATCATAAGGGCCGGGCGCGCTTACAGATGCACCTGCAACACCTGCCATATAAGCAGGCTCTTTACGTACCACCAAAGGTTTGGTTGGGTCAAGCGTTACCAGATCTTTAGCCTTTATAAAAGCGGTCAGTTTAGGTATCTCCTTTTCAATCGCCAATTGGAACTCAGCCGGCTTAACGTGATCAGCAGACAGCGTATCTATCAACCTGCTTATCATCTCCAGCGAATCTTTTGGCGCCGCCTCCGTTTTAAAATACTTTGGCCAAAGCTGTCGGCTTATTTTAGCCATCTCCTTATGCAGGAACTTTTTACGTTCCACCGCAGCGTTGTAAGTTTGCTGGGCAGTACCTTCAGCCTGGATATCATATTTAAATTTTGCTTCATAAAGCTCTTTCCCTAACCTAAAGCTACGTGGTTTAGGGTTTTTCATTGCCTTTAAATAAGTTACATATCCTTTAATAGCTGTTGCTGATAGTTTTGCACGATCTGTAATTTGTTTTTGTTCTACATCAGGTAGTTTGCTTTTCTTAAGCGAATCGGCAAGGTCACTTTCAAAAATGCTAAGTCCTCCCTCGTTTTGCTCAATAGCAAGGTCGGTAAGTTCCTTAACCGGATTTTTTAATTGTGTTTCAGCGGCCTTGTAGTAAGCAGGAATATTTTCCATTCGCTGATAAAAGCTGCGCAGGCGCTTTTGCAATGGCGCGTAGTGTTCATTTAAGATAAAAGCAAAAGTACCCGTAACGTTATAAGATGAGGGATCCCACTCGTATGACCTTAACTGCTCAATACCCCACTGGGTTGATTCCAGTTGGTTCTTCATAATAGCATGGTCTATCTTATTATTATCTGTAAGCAGGCTGGGCTCGTAATGGCTTAATGAATCCAGCTGCACTTTGGCAAACTTTAGCTGCTGCTCACGTGCCTTTGGTCCGGGTACAACAAGCACACTATCATATTTATGATAACCTACGGATGTAGCCCAATCCGGGTTTATCTTCCATAACTCATCCAAAAAATGATCTTCGTATCGGGTAAATGTGCCGTCGTCTTTTAAACCATTATCAATGGCACTACCGCCGTCTTTTTTACAAGCGGTAAAAGCGGTTACGTAAAGCGCAAGCAGGAATAGTTTTTTAATCACGGTGGTGGGTTTTGCTTTAAGCGATAAACTTAAAAATTGATTACGACAAATCAAACCTGTAACCTATTTGTTAGGCTTTAAAAACAATGATATGAGTGAGCAGCACGATATTTTAATAAAAGAATTGATCAAATTACTCGAAGGCGGCGGCGCGCATGCTACACTTGAAGATGCGCTTGAGGGCATACCAGCCGAAAAACTGGGAATAAAACCACATGGATTGCCTTACAGCATTTGGCAACTGGCCGAACATATTCGTATTGCACAATGGGATATGTTGGAGTTTAGTAAAGATGCCAACCACCAATCGCCGAAATGGCCTGATGACTATTGGCCTAAAGAAGCAGCGCCTGAAAATCCGGGGGATTGGGATAAAACGATAGCAGCTATTAAAGCGGACCGCAAAGTTTTTATAGAACTATTGAGGAGCGGCGATATTTATGCGGCCATACCACACGGTGATGGACAATCCATCCTTCGCGAGGCCTTGCAGGTGGCAGATCATAACTCTTACCATACTTCAGAGATCATCCTATTGAGAAGATTACTGGGGATATGGAAATGATATTTTGAGGGATCGATAATAAAGTAGAGTACTGATCGAAGTTTATAACTTCGACCTAAAATTTTTCAAGGATTCTCCTTGATAACTAAGCTGAAAGCTTAAAACACCATTGGTCGAAGTAAAGCTGCGCTAAACTTCGACCAATGGTAGTTAGTATTTTTGTTACTTCAAAATCAACGTCCCGAACCTATTTCAAGCCTTTCACAAATGTGACTATGCTTGTAACCAGTTCTGGTTTTAAGGGAAGGTCGGGTTGGTTATAGGTAGCCATGTTTTTCTCCCGGTCGGCAGGCGCTTCTTTCAACACGTGGTTCATGTTTGGAATGATGACCAATTGTGCATCCGATTTAGCTTTTTTCAGCAGCTCGGCTTCGCTGACAGGTACCTGAATGTCTGTAGTACCTTGCAGGATAAGCACCGGTACTTTAACCTTTTTAATTTCCCTTGTAGGGTTATACCTGAACCACGACATTAAGTATGGCTGCACGTCAGGGCCTGCAATAGCATATATTTTAGGATCGATATTAGGTGTAAACTTACCCTTCTTTAAGCTATCGAGCATTACTTTAAAGTTATCCTGGATAAACTTCGGCTGGGCCTTCATTTGCTCTGTTACAATAAGATCAGCAGAACGGCCAGCACCGGCAACCGAGATCAATGCCTTTACAGGTTGATCGCGCACAGATAAAATACCGATCAACGATCCTTCACTATGGCCCAACACGATCACTTTAGAAAAGCGCTTATCATCAGCCAATAACTGTACTAAACCCACGGCATCATCCACGTAATCTTCAAAACGCAATTCCTTTGGCTTTGTAGAGCTTACGCTTTGGCCAACCAGGCGTTTATCATAACGTACGGTTGCAATACCCGCTTTACCCAAATCGTTTGCCAGCATTTTATAAGCATTGGTATTCATGCCTAATTTAGGGCTGTTGCAATCCCTGTCTGTAGGGCCAGATCCTGCTATGATCAGTACTACAGGCACCTTGTCTTTAGCGTCGGCAGGCATGGTAAGCGTACCCGAGATAGAGCCGCTCAGCGTTTTTAAAATAATTGGCGACTCTTTAAGCGACGGGTCCATTTGCATAGCGGTTACCGCCTGCTCAACATACGGGCTAAGCAACAAACCGATGAATTTGCTTTGAGCGTCAAGAGAGATGTTAAGGTTGAAAATAGCGTTATCAAAAGTAGCTTTATAAACGGCAAGCGGTGCGCTAAACTTTACCAGCTCAGTACTTTTTAGATCACCTAACTGGGCCTTTAGCTGCGTGGTAGTTGATGAGAACTTATCCAGCGGCAGCGCGGACTTCATCTGGCTGCTAAACATATTAAATATACTATCAGGCTTACCGGCATTGTAATACTGCCTGAATTTGTTTGCAGCCATTGTGAAATTAGCCGGTGCCGTTTGTGCAAGTGCCACTACAGTAAGGCACATGGCAAGCATTGAAACGAATAATTTTCTCATCTCCACTTATAAACTTCTAAAATATCAACGCACGAAAATAATAATTTACAAAGGTATTGACGCAACTTTATGCTAAAGCAACATTTCTGATACAATTGGCGTAAAAAAGCGAAAAATCAGTATTACAAAACGCTTTTTTGTTGTTACATTTAACTTTTTAACTGACACTATACTAATTAATTTCTACTAACTATTAATGAATTTCAAAAACGGATGCTTATTGGTGGCATTCCTGCTATGTATTAATTTTTGTTACGCCCAAACCGGTATCACATTTTTAAGGGGTACTGTTTTAACACAGAACAATCAGCCTGCTGACGCGGCTACTGCTATACTTCTACATCTGCCCGATTCAACCGTGGCCACATCTGCCCTGGTGGACGAAAAAGGTGCTTTCCAATTCAATAATATTAAACCCGGGAGCTATACCATACTGGCAACCATGCTGGGTTACAAGCGCACGTATACACAATCTTTTTACATTGCCGCCGGCAAACCTGTTTCGCTTGCACCATTAAAGTTGGCTGCAACCAATACGCAGCTAAAAGATGTTGCCATTACTGCGCGCAAGGCATTTGTGGAAGTTAAGCCCGGCAAAACCATCATCAATCCATCGGCAAGTATTATTGCCGACGGGCAATCGGCATTAGATATTTTAAGGCAATCTCCCGGTGTAAGGGTTGATAACAACGATGCCATCAGCGTTAGCGGCAGGCAACAGGCCCTGGTACTGATAGACGGCAAACCCACCAACCTTACAGGTACCGATCTGGTAGCATTATTAAAAAGTACTCAGGGCAGTAATATCGATAAGATGGAACTGATAACCGGGGGCTCGCCTAAGTACGATGCAGCGGCGGGTGGTATTGTCAATATCGTACTCAAAAAAGGTAAGAACATTGGCACTAATGGAACCATTACCCTTGGCGCCGGTTATGGCAGGTATTACAAAAGCAATAGCGGCATCAGCTTTAACAACCGCACTAAAAGCTACAACATTTTTGGTAACTATAATTTCGCTGCCAACAAATCATATAAAAACTTCAACACTGACCGCGGTATAGATTACAACGGGTTGCAAAGCAACTACAACACCGCTTACCGCAGCGTTTCTGAAACGTTTAGCCATAACTTTAGGCTGGGTACAGATTTCTTTATCGGCGAAGGGCAAACCATTGGCCTTTTGGTTGCAGGCAACATCAATAACGCAAAATTTAATAAAGCCAACACCCTTAGCATCTTCAATAATAATGTTAAAGATTCTACAGTTTACGCCAACTCAAACCTAAAGCGCGATATCAATACCTTTACATATAACCTTAACTATAATGGCAAGGTTGATGAAACTGGCGGGGTAATTTCCGCCAGCCTTACACACACCCGTAACAGCCGTGCATCCAACGAGTACATTAACAATACTTTCTACAATGCTGCCGGGGCCGCCTACCGCAATCCGCTGTTGCTACAAAACCTCTCGCCTACCAAGGTGGGTATCTGGTCGGCTATATTAGATTATACCAAACCGCTGGGTAAAACCGCCAAACTTGATGCCGGGGCTAAGTACAGCTATACCAAAACGGATAATAACCTCATATTTGGTCCGCTGGTTAACAACGTTTACACCATTGATACCACCTTTAGCAATCACTTTATCTACACTGAAAAAATTGCTGCAGGTTACGTGAACTACAATGCCAGGTTCGGCAAAACTAATATAAGCGCCGGCATTAGAGGCGAATACACCAATTCAAGAGGCGACTCATATCGCGAGCAATCGCCAAACAATCAGCATATAACCGCCAGGAATTATTTTAACCTGTTCCCTACCGTGCAGATAGAATACCATCATGATGATAAGAACGATTACGTGTTGAACTTTAACCGCGGTATAACCAGGCCGGCGTATGATAAGCTTAATCCCTTCCTGTCGTTTATTGATCTGTATAGTTACCAGGCAGGTAATGCTTATTTAAGGCCCGTATATGCCAATAGCATCAGCCTTACACATACTTACAACCAGGAAATAAGCACACGTTTATATGCAACATTTGCCAACGGGGCCGCTTTTCCTTTTTATCAGCAAAACGATGCCACCAAGGTTATTATTAATACCGATGTAAACCTGGGCCGCACGCAAACGCTTGGGGTTGCTTTTAGTGCTCCCATAAAATTCACCAGTTGGTGGAACAGCTCTTATGACATTGATGCATCATACCAGCGATACATTGCCGACCCGAAATACGGCGATTTTAATCAAAGTGTAGGTGATGTTCTGATCAACACCACGCAAAGTTTTAAGTTGGGTAGTAAACTGGCTGCTGAACTTTCTGGCTACTACGAAACGCCTACAGTTTACGGTATAAATAACTTTAAAGCAGTTTACTATGCCAACGCCGGTGTAAGTTTGCCGGTCCTTAACAAGATGGGTAAACTAAGCCTCACCCTTTTAGATATTTTTAAGACCCGTCGTGACCGGGCTTATACCAACTACCAAAACTTAAATAGAAATACTGTCGATTGGCGCGAGTATCGCATCTTGTCTGTAAACTTCAGCTATCGGTTTGGTAAAACATCCGTGAAGGGTGCCGTTCGCCATAAAACTGGAAATGAGGATGAGCAAAGGAGAATTGGGGGTAATTAATATTTAAAGAGCTATTACCTTACAATAACTTCAACTCCGGATACTTGCCTTTAATGCGGGTTACGAAGTATTTGCCTAATGATTCTGAGCTGATGAATTTTTTGTAGGTGGATGGCCTGATGCCGAAATACTGCCATACGTCACTATGCTCCCTAAACTCCAGTTCGAGGATCTGCTTTTTGGCATCATAACCAACACTCTCTAAAGCCGATGACTGTACTTTACGCCTGTACATATAAATACAACATTGCTAAAAAATTATGGTTTGGATAAATTAGCCTGCGTGGCCGCTTAAAGCGCTGCAGATGATAACAAAAAGCACAATAAAGGTAATGACAGTGTACAGGTGGTCTTTTTCTAAGATAAACCCTATGGCCGAAAATAACACCCTTACTACCGGCGTGGCTATGAGCATGATAATGCCTAATTGAATAATAGCCCTGCCCCTGCCTGTGAATACGCCGTGTATAATGCCCTGGCCTGTCTGTATAAAATCAGGCACTCCGTTAAACTGATGATAATCGGCTGTGGTATGGCCATGCCTGTAAAGATACACACAACCACCTATAAAAACCGTTAGCATTGATATTAGCACTCCTGCACGGAGCACCCAGCCAATAACAGCCTGCATATCTTTATCTTTAAAGTTTTTAAACATGGGGGTGGTATTACTCGAGTATATCCACGCCGAAATTAAGCCTTATAATATGGCCTGCCAACTTTAATGTTAACCTACCGAGTAGATAGACTTTATGTAATCCACCGTCAAAAGGCTAATCTGTAAGCAGTTTTTACTATTTTCGCAACCTCAAACCGGTAAACAAAAAATGGATTATCAATTTAAAGATATAGAGAAAAAGTGGCAGCAGTTTTGGGCCGATAATAACACTTTTAAGGCTGAGAATAATACTAATAAGCCGAAGTACTATGTGTTAGATATGTTCCCCTACCCATCTGGTGCGGGGCTGCATGTTGGCCACCCGCTGGGCTATATCGCTTCTGATATTTTTGCGCGGTATAAACGCAACAAAGGTTTTAACGTGTTGCACCCGATGGGGTATGATAGCTTTGGCTTACCGGCAGAGCAGTACGCCATACAAACCGGGCAGCACCCGTCTGTTACCACCGAGGCAAACATTAACACCTACCGCCGCCAATTAGACCAGATTGGTTTTTCTTTTGATTGGAGTCGCGAGGTGCGTACCAGTTCGCCGGATTACTACAAGTGGACACAGTGGATTTTTATGCAGCTATTCAATAGCTGGTATAATAAAGACGCTGATAAAGCAGAAAGTATAGATAAACTGGTAGCCTATTTTGAAACCAAAGGGTCGGCAGGCATAAACGCTGTTTGCGACGAAGATACGCTTGTTTTTGATGCTGATGAATGGAAGGCTTTACCAGAAAAAATTCAGCAGCAGGAATTGCTAAAATATCGCCTCACCTACTTGCGCGAGAGCACTGTTAACTGGTGTGCCGCCTTGGGTACTGTACTGGCTAACGACGAAGTGAAAGATGGCTTTAGCGAGCGCGGTGGCTACCCTGTTGAGCAAAAGAAAATGATGCAGTGGAGCATGCGCATTACCGCCTATGCCGAGCGCCTGTTGCAAGGCCTTGATACCATTGACTGGCCCGAGCCGCTTAAAGAAATGCAGCGCAACTGGATAGGTAAAAGTGTTGGTGCAAGTGTGAAGTTTCCGTTGGAGAGAGCGGAGAGCGAGGACCTTAGTAGGGAAAACGATCCGACAACCGGCTCCTCACATCCGGCTCCTTACATCGAAGTTTTCACTACCCGCGTTGATACCATTTTCGGAGTTAGCTTTTTGGTGATAGCTCCTGAACACGAGTTGGTCGCAGAGTTAACTACTCCCGAGCAAAAGGCGGATATTGATGCTTACATCGCTCAAACCAAAAAGAAAAGCGAGCTCGACCGTATGGCCGATACAAAAACCGTATCAGGTGCGTTTACGGGCAGCTATGTTAAAAACCCGTTGAACGGCGAAAAGATACCGGTATGGATAGCAGATTATGTTTTGGCAGGCTACGGCACCGGTGCCGTAATGGCCGTACCAAGCGGTGATCAACGCGACTATCTTTTCGCTAAGCATTTTGACCTGCCGATCATCCCGATCATCGATATCCAAAATATCGAGACCGAGGCAGATCCTACCAAGGAAGGTAAATACATCAATAGCGATTTCATAAACGGTTTAAGTTACAAAGAAGCAACTGCAGCCGTTGTTGCCAAGCTGGAAGAAATTGGTTTAGGTAAAGCCAAAGTGAATTTCCGCATGCGCGATGCGATATTTGGCCGTCAGCGTTACTGGGGCGAACCGGTACCGGTTTACTTTAAAGATGGCTTGCCGCAGCTGATAGAAGAAAGCGAATTGCCTTTGTTATTGCCGGAGATAGACAAGTACTTACCAACCGAAACCGGCGAGCCACCGTTGGGCAGAGCTACTGGTTGGAACTACAATGGCAACGAATACGAGCTAAGCACCATGCCAGGCTGGGCAGGCAGCAGCTGGTATTGGTACCGCTACATGGATGCAGATAACAACACTGAGTTTGCATCAGAAAAAGCGATTGAGTACTGGAAAGATGTTGACCTGTACATTGGTGGCAGCGAGCACGCTACCGGTCACTTGCTGTACAGCCGTTTCTGGAATAAGTTTTTGAAAGATATTGGCAAAGCCATTGAAGAAGAGCCTTTCAAAAAGCTCATCAACCAGGGCATGATACAGGGTCGCAGTAACTTTGTTTATCGTTTAATTGACGAGGAAGGCAGAGGTACAAACACCTTCATATCCCATGGTTTGATCAAAGACCATAAGACTTCTCCATTGCATGTAGACGTGAACATTGTGGAGAACGATATACTAAACATCAATAAATTTAAAGCCTGGAGGGAGGATTTTGCTGATGCTGAATTTAGCCTTGAAAATGGAAAATACATTTGCGGTGTTGAAGTGGAAAAAATGTCGAAATCAAAGTTCAACGTGGTTAACCCGGATGATCTAATCGAGCGTTACGGTGCGGATACCCTGCGTATGTATGAGATGTTCCTTGGTCCGCTGGAGCAAAGCAAACCCTGGAATACCAACGGTATTGAGGGTGTGTTCAAATTCCTGCGTAAATTCTGGAGATTGTTCCATGATGCAAACTGGAATTTCTCAATATCAAACGAGGCTCCCACTAAAGCGGAACTGAAAGCGCTGCATAAGATCATTAAAAAAGTAGAAGATGACATCGAGCGTTTCTCGTTCAATACTTCAGTATCCAGCTTCATGATCGCTGTGAATGAGCTTACTGATCTCAAATGTAATAAACGCGCCATCCTTGAAAATTTGGTGATCGTGCTGGCACCTTATGCGCCGCACATTGCAGAAGAACTATGGTCGTTGCTGGGTAACCCCGCAGGCTCAATTTCAACTGCAGCTTATCCAAAGTTCCAACCGGAATACTTGGTTGAGGATGACTTTGCCTACCCTATCTCCTTCAACGGTAAGGTTCGTACCAACATTAGTCTGCCCCTGACAATGGAGCCCGCCGATGTTGAAGCCGCAGTACTGGCCCACGCCGACGTGCAAAAACACCTCGACGGCAAAGCACCTAAAAAAGTGATCGTTGTTAAGGGCAGGATTGTGAACGTGGTGGTGTGATCTTGTCGCGAGTAAACAACGCGAGAAGATTGCCGCGTCGTTGTCGCTCCTCGCAAAGACTAATTTATAACCATTTACTGGTCGAAGTTTAGCGCAGCGTAACTTCCGACCTAAAATCTGTTAAGCTTACAGCTTAACACGCAAACAGGATGCTTGCAATATTTTAGGACGAAGCTAAAAACTTCGACCAGTGGAGGATTATGCCTTGTAAGAATGCTGTGAGATTTTCACATTCACTTCTTCACTCATTACGTCGTTCACTCAATACACTCACCACTAAGTGTAACATCTACATTACATCATTAATAATTTTCTAATTTCTGCAGATACAGCTGTAACATTTTCAGCAATTTCGCCTCAAATTACGAAAACGCTCAAAAATTTATGAAACGAATACTTTTACTTATAATAGTTGTTTGTGCTGCACTCAAGGCTAACGCCCAGATACCTATGGGCGGCGGCTCAAGTATTGTGGGCAAAATTTCCGGAAGGGTTATCGACTCGTTAACCAAAAAACCGGTAGATTATGCTACTGTAAGCTTGTTCAGAAGCGGTGCTACCACCCCCATGAACGGTGTACTAACCGATGGGAACGGTAACTTCCAGCTTAACGGTATCAAAACCGGTAAATACAAGATCACCATTTCCTTTATCGGTTATCCTGCAAGGACTTTTGACCCGGTTGAAACTACTGCAGCCAAACCCGATAATAACATGGGTACCATCTTGCTGAAACCAAGTGCCACTGCCCTTAAAGAAGTGCAAATTGTTGGTCAGCAGGCACTTGTAGAAAATAAGATAGATAAGATCGTTTATAATGCTGAAAAGGATGTAACATCTACGGGTGGTAACGCTACGGATGTATTGCAGAAAGTGCCATTGGTATCGGTTGATATGAATGGTAACGTTGCTATCCGCGGTGACCAGAACGTTCGCGTTTTGATTAATGGTAAACCATCAGGTGCAACTTCTGCCAGCTTAAGCGATGTATTGAAAACCATCCCTGCAGATCAGATCAAAAACATTGAAGTTGTTACTTCTCCATCAGCTAAATATGATGCTGAGGGTTCTGGTGGTATCATCAACATCATCACAAAAACTAAAAACGCTTCAGGTATCAGCGGTTCTGTGAGCGGTGGTGTAGGTACACGTCAAAATAACGGTAACATCAACTTAAATTACAATAAAAACCGTTTCAATTTATCTGCTAACATTGGTGGTAACTTAACATGGCCACAAACCATGACCACTGATTTTGAGCAGACCATCAACACGCCTGCTTCAGCCAGCAAAGCAGCGGTAAACCAGCTTAACAAAAACTTCCTTTCAAGCGAGACAAAGCGCCACGGGGTTAGGGGAACGATAACTGCCGGTTATGAATTTAACGGATTCAACAGTATTAACAGTACCCTCGCTTTAAATGATGGTGGTTTTAATACTAATGGCGGTGGTAACTACAATATTACTGACTTCATTAATCCTGCTAAATCTTTGGCCTACATTGGCATCAACTCTAACCGCAATAAATTCAGCGGATTCGACTGGAACTTGGATTACACGCACAAATTCAAAAAAGAAGGTCATGAGATAACCTTTTCCGGTCAGTGGAGCCATAGCATCATCAAAACCGACTATAACAACTTATTCCAGGGTTTACCAAACACAGGAAAAGGTGCGCCGCAGCCAAGCCAGGCAGGTAATAACGATGGTAAAAACGACGAGTATACTTTACAAGGCGACTATGTTTTACCGATAAATAAAACCTTGAAATTAGAGGCAGGTGGTAAAACCATACAAAGGCGCATCAACAGTGATTATAACATTTACTCAGTAGACTCGCTTGGTAATAACCCTATTATTGATCCACTGAACTCAAACCTGTACAACTACAAACAAAACGTTTATGCAGGTTACGGCGTATTCACCATTACATTGCCAAAGAGCTACTCGGTGTTGGCAGGTTTCAGGTACGAGAATACAAAGATAGCAGGTGACCCGCAAACGCCTTATGCAAGCGGCGCAAATCAACAAGAACTTAAACCTTTTGATGCCAGCTACAATACTTATATTCCAAGCCTTACCATACAAAAAATTATAGGTTCAAACACGTTTAAATTATCATATAGCAAACGTATCCAGCGCCCAAGCTTGCAGGTATTAAATCCGTTCATCAATAGGTCAAACATTCAGGCCCAGTCTGTAGGTAACCCTAACCTGGCGCCGGAAGTATCGCAAACCGTTGAATTGAACTACAATACCTTCATTAAATCATCAGTGCTAAACTTCTCGGTTTATTACAAGAGAACAAGTGATTTGATCGAAGGATTAGCGCAACCTATTACGGATTACATTCAAACAGGTGCAAAAATAGATACCGTAATTGGTACACGTACCATACAACGTAACGCTGCATTGAACAACTCATGGGGAGCAAGTTTCTTTGGTTCGGTTACGCCATTTAAACCGTTAACTGTACGCGCAAGTGTTAACGTATTTACTTACAACCCTACCGTTTATTCGGAATTTGCAAACTTTATTAATCCGGATGCGATCAAAACGCAGTACATGTACACCATGTTCGGTAGCGCTACTTTGAATTTGCCTAAGAACATCATCTTTGAAGCATTCGGTTTCATGAACTCACCGCGCCGTACAATACAGGGCTCAAGCCCATCGTTCGGTATTTATGCCTTTGGTATCAAGAAACAATTCATGAACAAGAAGGCTTCACTTGGTTTCAACACTGTACAACCGTTTGCAGTTAACAAATCATTTAACCAAAACATATCAAGCCCGGGTTTCAGCCAGATATCAAAAACCCAGTTTCCTTTCCAATCATTTGGTATAACGTTTAGCTACAGCTTTGGTAAAATAAGCTTTAAACCCGCTAATCCTACACAAAAGAAGAAAGGTGTTAACAACGACGACCAGATCCAGGGCGGCGACCAGCAAGGTGGCGGCATGGGCGGCGGTAACGGCGGACGTTAATCATTTAATCCCATATAAAGAAAGCCCCGATAATAAAATTATCGGGGCTTTTTCGTTAACAACGCTTCATTGCTTTATACCTTGCAATAACACGTTTTATATTAGCTATTATCTACACATCCATTGCATCATAAACAACAACCTTATCCCAAAGGTGGCTGCAATCTTTTATAAATTGCTGATGAATCGGGTGGCTTTGATATGATGCCTGCCCTTCCAGGTTTTCGAAGAACATCAGTTCTGATACTGCCCAGCTATTATCAACCACATCGCGCTTTTCGGTACTGGCAACTACGCCAATACGCAGCTCTTTGATGGTCTCTATTTTACGAAGGGTCTTTAATCCGGTGATGATCTTATCGCGATCCTCTATCGAACCCGGGTTTTTCAACCAAAAGAAAACATGGTGTACAATTGGATATTTATTATTCATGGCAGTTGATTTTATGAGTGTTGGCATGGCTGATGCTACAGCTGTACCGGCTGTTAGTGCAGCAGCAGTAGAGATGAATTTCCGTCGGGTGTTTTTCATATCGGTAAGGTTTAACAATCTGGTTGCTGGCATTTTTCGTCGCTAAACTCCGGCTCAAAAGTGCTGTGGGTAATGGATAGATGTTCAAGCTTGTGGCGCAGGTCATGCTTTATCTCATCAAATATAGCCATGTTTTCCGGGCTGATGACCAAGTGAGCAGTTAGGGCATTTTCTGTAGTGCTCAAGGCCCAAACGTGCATATGGTGTACATCTACTACCCCCTTTCCTTTAAGTAATTCAGCTTTTATTTTTTGCAGATCGATGTCCTTTGGTACGCCATCCATTTCAAGGCGAAGACTATCTTTTAGCAAACTCCAGGTGCCTACCAATATCACCACACCGATAATGATACTTACCGCGCTATCCAACCACATAAACCCTGTAAAATAAATTATTAGACCAGAGATTACAACTCCTAATGATACAATGGCATCCACTGCCATGTGCAGGTAAGCACCTTTTACGTTGAGGTCGCTGTCTTTATCCTTCACAAAAAGCCATGCGGTAAAACCGTTTACGCCAATACCTGCCAAAGCAACCCATGCAATGGTACCACCTGCAATTGGCTCGGGGTGGATAAAACGCATAACGGCTTCATAAATGATGAAGCCGACAGCAACTACCAGTATCACAGCGTTAAAAAACGACACGATGATAGTAGACCGCTTGTAACCATAAGTATAGTTCTTGTTTGATTTGGCCTTGGCCAGTTTAAAAGCCAGGAGCGCCAACGCTAAAGAAGCCACATCGCTTAGGTTATGGCCGGCATCGGTAAGCAGCGAAAGTGAGCCACTGATCAAACCGTAGATCACTTCGATAACTACAAAAGCCGAATTAAGGACTATCCCCCAGATAAAGGCGGCATTAAGATGGTCAAGCTTGGGTGTATGATCGTGGTGATGGTGCGAATGATCGTGACTGTGCATGTGCATATACAAATGTGCAAATTAATAGTCTTAATCAGAATTTACAGGATTTAAGAATTTACAGAAAATACTGTAAGTGTTCACGTTCACGCCATGAACACTCGTGAACGCCGTGAACACGGTGAACGCTGACACATTCTTGTCAGTAATCAATTAAAAATCATTTGCACATCTCATTCCGATAGCTATCGGAACTGCACATCTACTGATGATGGTAAGGCTCGCCCTTGATAATGGTATAAGCGCGGTACAGTTGCTCAACAAAAAACAGGCGCACCATTTGGTGGGAGAAGGTCATGCGGCTAAGCGAAATTTTATCATTTGCCCGCTGGTAAACCGAATCATGGAAACCATAAGGGCCACCCACCACAAACACCAAATTGGCCGACGAAGTTACCGACCGCTTGTTGATGTAATTGGCAAACTGTACCGATGTATATTCGGTACCACCCTCATCAAGCAGGATCAAATGATCTTGCGGAGTTAACTTCTTCAGGATCATTTCTGCCTCTTTGGTTTTTTGCTGGTCCTCGGTAAGGGCTTTGGTATTTTTAAGTTCGGGCAGGTCATGTAGTTCCAGCTTGGTGTAGTGTTTAAGCCGCTTAACATACTTTTCAATACCTTCTTTTAAGTAAGCATCTTCGGTTTTGCCAACGGTAATAAACGTGATTTTCATGCCCTGCTGTAACTATTTAAATGGATATGTTATCTTATTGTTGTAAAATTGAAGCTTCAAAAATACCTATAAAATCTGTGCAACAAACCATTATAGCCAATTACGAAGAAGCTGCGAAGAAAGCGCGCCAGCAGGCCGATCACTACAAACAGCAAGCTAATACTTACTCGCTGATGCGCTTAGGCATTTTCGCCATGATGATTTTTGTGGTTTACAGTACTGTGCAGCAAGATAGCTTTGTGGTGTTAGGCGTTGGCATTGTAATGCTGCTGGCTGCATTTGTTGCACTTGTGGCCCAACAAGGTAAATACGAGCGTTTACGTGATTATCACCTCGACCTTGAGCGGGTAAACCGTAACGAGATCAACAGCCTGCAAACCGGCACCAACCTGTATGACAACGGCCAAAAGTATAGCAATGAAAAGCATTTCTACACATCTGATCTGGATATTTTTGGTAATGCCTCGCTGTATAACCTCACTAACCGTGCAGCTACATCTGCCGGTAACGATAAACTTGCCGGCTGGTTAAGCGCGCCTGCCGATAAAGCGACAATACTGATCCGTCAGGAAGCGGTGCAGGAAATAGCCGCGAATAATGATTGGAAGGTTAACACGCAAACCAAGCTGCTATTCGCCGCTAAAGAAGATGCAGACCAAATGAAACGGCTGCTTGCTTATCTTAAAACGCCGTTGCATTTAAACGGCGAGAGGTGGTTAAGCATTTACATAAAAGTAGCGCCATACCTGCTGTTTGGGATGCTGCTTGCCGGTGCTTTTTTATCACCTTATTTTACTATTATCGCTATCCTGTTAGGGCTGGTAAATATGTCCATCCTGGTTGCAAAGGGCAGTTATATATTAAAGGCCGGGGCCATTGCCGGTAAAATAAGTGATGCCCTGGCCAGCTACGCCGTTGTGTTTAAAGCTATAGAAAGTAAGCAATGGCAATCGCAAAGATGTGCGGAACTGTATGAGAAATTAAAGGTTAACCAAACATCAAAAAATATAACGGAACTGTCTAAACTCATCAACAAACTCAGCTATAGCTTAATTATGATAGTTGGGTTCATACTTAATGTGTTTTTCCTGTGGGCTTTAAAACAGATCATCCTTATAGAAAAATGGAAGCGTAATAACCAGCAAAATTTTGAGGAAGCCTTTGATGTTATCGCCGAATTTGAAGCATTTATAAGCCTTGCGGTGCCGGCCATTAACTACCCTGACTGGGTTTACCCGGTAATTGCCGATACGGAAGGCTACACCCTTACGGCTAAGCACATTGCCCACCCGCTTATCCGCGGCAACCGCGTTGATAACGACTATGAGCTGCAGGATGCATTTAAAATAGATATTATCACGGGCTCTAATATGGCAGGCAAAAGTACGTTCCTGCGTACCATTGGCATCAATACGGTTTTGGCTTTGAGCGGCGCACCAGTTTGCGCTGCAGAAATGGAGGTTTCGGTAATAACCATCGTGAGCTACATGCGTATTAAAGATTCGCTGAATGAAAGCACGTCAACGTTTAAAGCCGAACTGGACAGGCTGCAGATGCTGCTGGCGGCTGTTGAGCATGAGCACCGGGTTTTCTTTTTGATAGATGAGATGCTGCGCGGCACTAACTCCATGGATAAATACCTGGGCAGCAAAGCGGTTATCGAGCAACTTATCGCAAAAAAAGGTGTAGGCATGGTTGCCACCCACGACTTGCAAATTGCCCGACTGGAAGATAAATACCCTGATTATGTACGCAATTACTACTTTGATATACAGGTAATAGAAGGCGAAATGCTTTTTGATTACAAGCTTAAACATGGTGAATGCAAAACCTTTAATGCCTCGCTCCTGCTTAAGCAGATAGGTATAAATGTGGAGGCGGAGTAAAAACAACGAGGCTTTAATTCCCTCTTCGGGGAGGGGTGCGGCAGACAGAAGCGATGGCAGGGAGGGGTTTCTACTCCTTCGTCACCCCCCCTACACCCTCCCAAGGGAGGGAATCGTACGTGCCGCATGCTTTTCGAACCTAGATGTTAAATTCCTCCTCGGGGAGGGATACGGCAGACAGAAGCGATGGCAGGGAGGGGTTTCTACGCGTTCGTCAACCCCTCCCTACTCCCTCCCAAGGGAGGGAATCGCACGTGCCTCATGCTTTTCGAACTTAGATGTTAATCCCTCCTCGGGGAGGGGTGCGGCAGACAGAAGCGCTGGAAGGGGGGGGGGTAAATCATTCCGATAAACTATAACGCCTGCTTATAATCTCACCCCGACATCGCTTACGCTCGTCGCCCCTCTCTTCGCTACGCGAAAAGAAGGATTTGTATTTTAATTCTTTACCCTCTTTGCTGCTTGCAGCAGAGAGGGCGGTCCAGCGTAGCGTAGACCGGGTGAGTGAACGCTGCGTTCATCCGTCGGTAAAATCTCCCACCGCTAAAAACGCTTTATTTAATTTCCCGGCTATTACTTTCACCGACATTTTACCTCCATTTGCCTAATAACGCTAACGCTGAGGGCTGTTTTGATACAATTTTGTGTTGTAAACAAAAACCCACAGTCATGATACATTTATTAACCATACCAGCCTTAGCAACCGTAATAGCTTTTGTTGCACAGGCCATTACTTTGATCGGCTTAATAGGCAAGTATATATTTTAGCTGATGCTTTTGGCAGGGCTATTGCTAAATCTCCTTTAAAACTACAGCTATGAAAAAAGGAGATACCGTTCACTGGAAATGGGGTTCGTCAGAAGCCGAAGGCACTATCGAAAAGAAACATACCTCAACCACTACCAAAACCATTAAAGGCTCAACTGTAAAACGTAAAGCAACAAAAGATGAGCCTGCTTACGAAATAAAGCAAAAAGATGGCGGCAAAGTGCTAAAATCTGAAAGCGAATTGAAAAAAGGTGGAAAGTAACAAATGATATGCCGGCAGTTGCCTATAAAGCACTTGCCGGCATTTGAATCTCTCTTACCCAACCTAAACTTTAATCAATTTTTAATTTATTTTTTATGCCGCTGTAGCTGCGATGTGGTAAATACACTGCATATTTACAGTATGGCAAACCAACCTATTATCACGGTAACCAACCTGGTTAAAAGCTATGGCGACTTTGAGGCAGTAAAAGGCGTAAGCTTTGAGGTTTACGAGGGTGAGATATTTGGTTTATTAGGCCCTAACGGTGCCGGTAAAACCACCACACTCGAGATCATTGAAACGCTGCGCGAAAAAACCTCCGGCAGTGTAATTGTTGATGGTTTCAATATTGAAACCGATGCCGGCGAGATCAAGAAACGCATTGGTGTGCAGTTACAGGCTGCAGGCTATTATCCCAACCTCAATCTTTCAGAATTGATAGTACTTTTCTCAGGCCTTTACGGGGTAAACAAAACCCCGGCGGAAATGCTGGAAAAGGTTGCGCTTACAGATAAAGCCAAAGCAAAATTTAAGGATCTTTCGGGCGGGCAGAAACAACGTTTTTCCATTGCCACAACGCTTATCAATAATCCACGCATCATATTTTTGGATGAGCCAACAACCGGCCTCGACCCGCAGGCCAGGCGTAACCTTTGGGACCTGATACGCGAGATACGCGATAATGGTACAACCGTGGTGATCACTACCCACTACATGGACGAGGCAGAAGTACTTTGCGACCGTGTAGCATTTGTTGACGGCGGCCACATTATTGGGATTGATACCCCCGACCATTTTATAGACCAATTGGTTGCAAAAGGCTTTGAACGCAAAAAGCAGGTAAAAGCCGCTAACCTTGAAGATGTATTCATCAACCTTACCGGAAAGGAATGGCGGGAAGGATAAAGCCTGCGGCGCAGTTGGCAGTTTTGAGTTTGCAGTTAGCACCCAAACTTAGCCAATGACCCAATGAACAATTGAACCAATCAACTAATGAACCAAAAATATAGTAACACCCGCGCTACGCTTGCTATTGCCAGGGCAAGTTTCCGCTCCATATTACGCAGTCCGTCGGCTGTAGTGTTTAGCCTGGCTTTCCCACTGATATTTATCGTAGTGTTTGCTAACATTGGCGGTGGCGGCATGTCTGTAGATGTTGGTGTAGCCAAAGGCTGTGATACAACCAGTGTTATTTACAAAGCACTTGCTAAAAATAAGATCATCCACCTGATAAAAGATCAATCGGCAGATGAGATGAACAAGAACCTGGCAAAGGGCAGCATTGATGCGATATTGGACCTCAAGGTGAACAAAGATGCCTTGTCGATAAATCCTCTTGCACCAGCAATCCCTCAAAAAGCGCCGTTTGAAGTTAATGTTCAATACAGTCACGCATCGGCAGATAAAGGTGCTGTGTTGAAATCAGCATTAAATAACATTTTCTACCAGATACAATCCGTACAGGTAAAAGAGATCCAGAAACTGTCGCCGGTACCTATTCCTAAGGCTGTAGACCTGAAGGAAACCGTTGTAACCGGCCGCGAATACAAATACATCGATTTTATATTGCCTGGTCAGTTAGGCTTTTCGTTGTTAAGCAGCGGAGTATTTGGTACGGCTTTCGTATTCCTAAGCTTACGCATCACGCTTGTGATCAAAAGATTTTTCGCAACGCCGGTTAAACGTTCAAGCATTGTTTTGGGCGAGGCCATTGCGCGTATTGTTTTTGCCTTACTTGGCGCACTGTTTATTATTGTGATCGGGCACTTTGTTTTTGGCTTTACATTGATACACGGCATTACCACGGTGCTCAATATGCTGGTGCTTTGCACCATAGGGCTCATTATATTTATGGGGTTCGGTTTTACAATTTCGGGCATTGCCAAAAACGAAAGTTCTATACCGCCCATTTCCAATATCATCACTATGCCGCAGTTCCTGCTATCCGGAACCTTCTTTTCCGTAACAGCATTTCCGGTTTGGCTGCAGCATTTAAGTAACGTGCTGCCATTAACACACCTTAACAACGCCATGCGTAAAGTGGCTTTTGAGGGTGCAGGTTTAGGCGATGTTACCCATCAATTGTTCATATTGCTTTTGTGGGGTATAGGGGTTTATGCTGTAGCGGTTAAAACATTTAAGTGGGAATAATTAATTATACGAATGACACTTTTAGACGCGGATTACCGCGTCTTTTTTGTTTGTATCAAGTCCACTGTTAACATAAATTTAATATTAAGCATATTATAATTAACATCCAGCTAACATTAGGGAAATAGCTTTGCATTATCAAACTATTAAGGTAATGTTAAAAACCACTATCAAGCTTTGCTTAATTACCACGCTATTAATATTTAACTCACGTTTTGTTAACGCGCAAGATTCAAAATTAGGCACATGGGGTATTGCTACCATCGTAATGCCGGGCGATAGCGCCCATCGTTGGGGTGGTTACTCAGAATTTCAGTTGCGTACCAACGGCGTCGGCTTTAGTCAGTTCCAATACTATGAGGCCAAAGCAGGTGTAAGCTATGACATTGATAAAAACTTTATCGCCCTGTTAGGAACGGGCACCTACCACACTTATAATTATCTTGATATTGCTGATGGCCCAACTATTAACGAGTTCAGGGTTTGGGAGCAGATGACCATCAACCAGTTTCTTACCCCTTTAAAATTTGAGCACCGTTACCGCGTAGAGCAACGCTGGTTGGATGGCAATTACCGCAATCGTTTCCGCTACAGGCTTAATATGTTCATTCCGTTAAACAATGTGAAGATCGTAGCCAAAACGTGGTTTATTTCCGTTTTCGACGAGATCTTCTTTAATAACAAAGCACCAAATTTTGAGCGGAACAGGGTCTCAGCGGCATTAGGCTATCAGTTTGATAAAAAATGGATAGTGCAGGCCGGCTGGATAAACCAGCGCAACTATACCACCACTACCAGCAGTGCCAAGAACAATATCATGCTAACGCTGATGTACCGCATTAACCGTAAAAATAGCCCTGAGCGAGAACACCTGCCAACCACTTCAGATTAAGTAATTGTTACAAATGTAAATTAAGGTTGGTATTTCTTTATTTTGCGCTTAACTTAGCCCACCAATTTAGTATAGTAACACTCAAATAAATACGATAATACACTATGAGCTTGATAATTGATGTTCATGCGCGCCAGATACTTGATTCGCGCGGTAACCCTACGATAGAGGTAGATGTTTTAACCGAGAACGGTGCCCTTGGCCGTGCTGCTGTACCATCAGGTGCATCAACAGGTGTGCATGAGGCTGTTGAGCTTCGCGATAATGATAAAGCTGTTTACATGGGCAAAGGCGTTTTAAAAGCCGTTGAAAATGTGAACGAGAAAATAGCTCCTGAATTGAGAGGTGTTGATGTATTTGAACAAAATGCTATCGACAGCCTGATGATCAAATTAGACGGTACCGAAAATAAAGGTAACCTGGGCGCAAATGCCATCCTGGGTGTTTCATTAGCAGTTGCTAAAGCTGCTGCACAGGAAAGCCGCCAGCCTTTATACCGTTACATTGGTGGTGTAAACGCAAATACTTTACCTATCCCGATGATGAACATCGTAAACGGTGGTTCGCACTCTGATGCGCCTATCGCTTTCCAAGAGTTCATGATCATGCCGGCTGGTGCTTCTTCATTCTCTGAAGCATTACGTTGGGGCACCGAGGTTTTCCATAACCTTAAAAAGATCCTTCACGACCGTGGTTTATCAACCGCAGTAGGTGACGAAGGTGGTTTTGCACCAACTTTTGAAGGTACCGAAGATGGTGTTGAAACCATCCTTAAAGCAATTGAAAAAGCAGGTTACAAACCGGGTGTTGATATATTCCTGGCGTTTGACTGTGCTGCCTCTGAGTTTTACAAAGACGGCAAATACGATTACACCAAGTTTGAAGGCGACAAAGGTGCTATCCGCACAAGCGCTGAACAAGCAGATTATCTTGCTGAATTAGCTGCTAAATATCCTATCATCTCTATCGAAGATGGTATGGCAGAAGACGATTGGGAAGGCTGGAAAATGCTTACCGATAAAATTGGTGATAAAGTACAGTTGGTAGGTGACGATTTGTTTGTAACCAATGTAAAACGTTTACAACAAGGTATTGATGCTGATACTGCAAATTCTATTCTGGTTAAGGTAAACCAAATTGGTTCTTTAACTGAAACCATCAACGCGGTTAGTCTGGCTCAAACACACAGCTACACTTCAGTTATGAGCCACCGTTCTGGTGAGACTGAAGACGCTACCATCGCCGACCTTGCTGTTGCCCTTAACTGCGGTCAGATCAAAACCGGTTCAGCATCACGTTCAGACAGGATCGCTAAATACAACCAGTTACTACGTATAGAAGAAGAATTAGGCGAGAACGCACGTTTCATCGGCAAAAACTTTAAATACGTTAAAAACAGAAAATAATCTGTAATAGGATTTTTGATATTGAAGCCTCGGACTTGTCCGGGGCTTTTTGCTTCTCAAATGCGTCATTGCGAGGTACGAAGCAACCTCCGAACTATACAGAGCGACCAGCATATGTAGAGATTGCTTCGTACCTCGCGATGACGGGTGAGTTGGGCCATAAAAAACCCCGATAGCTTTCACTGTCGGGGCTTTCATCTTTTTAAAGTTTAATGGAATTTATGCCTTCTTAGCAGGTGCTTTTTTAGCTTTTGCTTTCGGTGCAGCTTCTTCTTTAGCTTCATCTACAGGCTCTGCAGCGGCAGCAGGAGCAGCAGCAGGTGCTTCTTCAGCAGCAAGCGCTTCAGCAGGGTCGGCCTCGTTGAATAATGGCAGATCTTTAAGGATCAGGTACCAGTTGATGATCTTTTTGATATCAGATGAGTAAACCTTCTCTTCATCATGATCCGGCGCTACTTCAAAGAAAAACGCGCGAAGCTTTTTGCCGTCGTCTTTGGTTGCAGGCACGGTAACCGATTTCATTTTTTCAAAAATATCGGTCAACTTAATATCGTCCTCTAAGCCAAAAATGGTTATTTCGCTTAATGCAGCCAGTTTTGCAGTCGCCACGTTGGCTACCAGCTTGGTTTTTTTATCGTCAAGGCTCTCCAGCACATAACCGGTTTTATTTTGTGCAAGCGCTTTCCATAAGCCCGGTTTGCCGGAAACGGCTACAATTCCGTGTAAATTCATTCTTTATGTGATTGGTTGATCAGGTTACTAAGCGATTAGTTTCTTATGAAAACTAATCTCCGGTCAACTGATCTCTAATTAACTATCCCTCAATAACCTCTATACCTAAAATTTTATCGCCCTGGCGTATATCGTCAACAACGTCAACGTTCTCAACTACTTTACCAAACACGGTGTGGTTACGGTCAAGATGGGCTGTATTATCGCGGCTGTGGCAGATAAAAAATTGAGAGCTACCAGTGTTACGGCCGGCATGTGCCATTGAAAGTACGCCGCGGTCGTGGTATTGGTTATCGCCTGTAAGTTCGCAATCAATACGTTTGCCTGAGCCACCTGCACCTGTACCGGTTGGGTCGCCGCCTTGAATCACAAAGTTAGGGATAACACGGTGAAAGGTAACGTTATCGTAAAAACCCGATTTTGCCAGGCCTAAAAAGTTGGCTACTGTGTTTGGTGCATCTTTGTCGAAAAACTCAACGGTCATGTCACCTTTTTCGGTTTTGATTATTGCTTTGCTCATGATTTTCAAATTTAAACAGGTGGCAAAGGTAAGTAATTGAGGTGAAAGGTAAAAGGCGAAAGGCTAAAGGTTTTGGTTAACAGTTATTTGTTAAATAGTGAGGTGGTTATTAGTTTATCACTATTCAACATTCACTCTCGGGCGATAAACTCATGCGCCTGCGGGCATTTGGCGCTGGGCCGGTATCCGTTTCCATCCCGAGGTACGAATCAATCTCTACTCAGGACAGACCGCTCTATAAAGTTCGGAGATTGCTTCGTACCTCGCAATGACGCGCAGGATTTTTATATTATAAGAGCATTAACGGGGCATAATACCTTATTCAATTAATCGTTACATTAGCACATCAACATGCTAATTAAAAAATACCTTTTTGCTTTTGCCTTTCTGCTTTTAGCACAAATCACAAGGGCATCGTCTATCCTTATCCCTATGGACGATCAGCAGAAAGATCATCTTAAATCATACGGTATTGCTTTCTGGACTTTGAAAAATGGCGAAGCGGTTGACTGGCTGCTTAATTACCGGGGCGGTAGCTTTATGATGAAATATGCCAAAGCGTTGGAGGATGAATGCAAGATCCGCGGTGTAAGCTATGAAGTTATTGCCGATGCAAAAGCCACTGAGATCGCCACCGAGGTAAGTGATCCATCTGTAAACATGGACCTGGTTAAACTGGAGAAAGCGCCTAAGATGGCTGTGTATTCGCCTAAGAATAAGTTACCCTGGGACGATGCTGTTACCCTGGTGCTCAAATATGCAGAAATACCTTACGACGTAGTTTACGACGAGGAAGTTATACGCGGCGACCTTGCCAAATACGACTGGCTGCACATGCACCACGAAGATTTTACCGGGCAGTTCAGCAAATTTTATGGGGCTTATAAATACACTCAATGGTATAATGATGATGTAAAAGCACAAAACGCAATGGCTGCCAAATTGGGTTTCAAAAAAGTATCGCAAATGAAGTTAGCGGTTGCCCAGCACATCCGTGATTTTTGCTCAGGTGGTGGCTTCTTATTCGCCATGTGCAGCGCTACGGATACTTTTGATATTGCGCTGTCGGCTGCTAATACAGATATCTGTGAGAACATGTTTGACGGGGACGGCGCCGACCCTAACGCCCAGCAGAAACTGGATTTTACCCAAACATTTGCTTTTCAGAATTTCACGCTCGATCAAAATCCTTTTTCGCACCAATTTGCGGATATTGATGTTACCCCCACCCGCCAGGTTGACCGTACACGGGATTTCTTCACCTTGTTTGATTTCTCTGCCAAGTGGGACGTTGTACCCAGCATGTTAACGCAAGACCATGACAAGGTGATCAAAGGATTTATGGGCCTTACCACCGCCTACAATAAAATCAAGTTAAAACCCGGCATCACCATTATGGGCGAAATGAAAACCGGTAATGAAGCGCGGTACATCCACGGAGAATTTGGCAAAGGACAGTGGACATTCTACGGTGGCCACGACCCGGAAGACTATCAGCATGCCGTAGGCGACCCTCCTACTGATCTTAAACTGCACCCCAACTCGCCCGGCTACCGGTTGATATTGAATAACGTTTTGTTCCCGGCAGCTAAGAAAAAGAAACAGAAAACGTGATAACAGTTAGCAGTTTGTAGTTGGCAGTTTTAAGCTATTAAATCCAACCGGAACTGCAAACTGAAAACCGCCCACTGAGAACTAATTATAAAACGTCCAGGCTACGCCGAATTTCAGGATCCTGTCTAACTGCGGGTAACGGTTAACTGTGTAGAAACCGTTGCTGAATAAGCCCTGGTTTACATAATCATACTGGATAAATATATTGGTGCGCTCTAAGGTTGCCTTAAAGAAAACACTCGCTACCGGGTAAGATGTAAAGGTAACATCTTGTCCGTTGTAGAACTGCCCAATGCTCAGCGCGTATGACGGAGCCACGTAAGGTGTATTATATCTTACGTTTACACCAAATTGCGATTTAAGGGTAAATATCTGCGCTTTGTAGTAAAGGCTGCTAAAAGTATAAACTTCTGGTATGCGTAACAGGCTGGCGTTATCCGTTTTTTGGTAAACCACATAGTTATCAAAGTTAAATTTGCGCCAGTGCAGGTTTTTGCCAATGCTTATCTTGAGCAGGTTTATTGCCGAACCATATTGTTGGGGTGCGGCATCGATACCATTAGGCTGCGATGCAAAATACAAGTAATCGTTTAGCAAAAAATACTCAGCTTTAAGATCGAGCTCAAGGGCGTCATTAATATAATTGAACGATAGATTTGTGACCTTTTGATTTTTAAAATCGTTATTAAAGATAAAATGGTTTGATATCCAGTTGGTGTATACCATGCCCGGCGAGCTGCTTTGCTGATAAGCACCAAGTAATATTCGCCCGGTTTTGCGCCCACCGGCAAGTGTTAGCTTAGCCTCATACAAAAAGTCGCCAAAGTTGCGCCCCTGGACGATCTGTTGCACATCGCCCTCCAGGTAGATCCTGTCGCTAAAACGATAACCCAGTTTGCCTTTAAGGGTTATGTTCTGGAAGGTCTCGTTTTGTTTTCTGTCGGGCTGTATTACTTTCCGTCCAAATTGGTTGATGACGGAGTCTGCAACAAATTGGCTTACTTTGTAAAAATCCTGCGTAAGGCCAAGGTCGAGCTTTAGTTCATTTTTGCTGATCTTACCGGATTTGCCACGTAGGTAGAAGCTGTAAGAGAAATCGTTCTGCAGGTGAAACACGTTGAGTGAATCGCGCGAGCGGGCAGCCGTAAAATAATAATCAGGGAAGGCGCCATATTGGTCTAACCCATTTTGCAGGTAATTGTATTTGCGTTGGTTAGCGTAAAAGGTATAACCTATTCGTTGCGTTGGCAGCACGTTGGCTGTACCGGTTTTGCCTTTGTTTAAACTATCAATACGGCCCAGGTAATAAAACTGCTTAACGTACAGCCCTGTACTTTTCCAGTTGGCATAGCTGCTTGGCAAGCGCACGGGTTCGCCGGTTTTATCAAAAGATGAGTTGGCGCTTTTAAATATGGTATCCTTTAAAATAGAGCCCGTTTCCGGCGATTTCAGGTTATTGAATAAAAAATTAGCAAGTAAATTATAGCGCTTGCTTTTACTATGATACCAGCTAAAAATGCCCGCAGTAAGATCGCTTACATTTTGGGAAATAATGTTGTTGGTAGAATAATAACCTTTTGATCCGTTAAAGTTAAGAATGAAGCCAATGTTCCAGTTGGGCTTTATGTTTTGGGTATGCAGTGTCTTAAAAATCTGCTCTTTAGTGCCGCCAATTGTGCTATATAAAGAGAGCAATGTGTATGGCGCACGGGCGTTAAAGTAATTCAGGTCCTGCGGGTTAACCATGTAGGCATCGAGCGCATGAAGGCCTTCGTCAAAACCAATTGTCTTTCGGGGACTGAAGAGCAGGTCTCGTGCAGCTGTGCCCGGGTAGCCCAAGCTTATCTTTGGATTGCGCGGCTGGTTAAGCGGACTATAATTCTCAAAATTTACCAAGCCGGTATCCAGCGGAAAAAGCTGTATACTATCGGCCAGCAGGCGCTCGCTGGTTACCTTAATGTACTTAGAGTTGAACACAACAGAGTCGTGCTTATTCTCCTCGCGCTTACGTAATGAGTCCAGGTTGTCTGATGCATTTGAACGTGTACGCATCTTAGTGGTATCACGACTGTACACCGGCTGATCGGTACGCTGGCCGGGGAACCGCGGATTTGTGATCTGCGCGAAGGCACCCTGCGCAGCAGCACATATCAATAAAATAAAAAGGTATTTAAGCTTATTCGCCATTAAAGCCCTGCAATAAGTTCTTTTAAAATCAATGTCAACTGTGGTTCAGCGGCTGTTGCCACTGCCAGTATCTCCTCAACCGATACGGGTTTCAACTCCGCCGGGAAACCTTCATCAGTTAAAACAGAAATAGCAAAAACCGGTAAACCCATGTGGTTTGCAACAATAACCTCTGGCACGGTGCTCATGCCAACGGCATCGCCACCAATAATGCGCAGGTACTTGTATTCGGCACGGGTTTCCAGGTTAGGGCCGGTAACCGCAACATAAACTCCTTTATGGCAGGTAATATTGTTTTGCTTTGCAATTGCAAGGCCTTTATTTATCAGATGGTATTTATAAGGCTCGCTCATATCCGGGAACCGCGGACCAAGGTCGCTATCATTGCGGCCTATCAGCGGGTTCATGGGCTGCAAGTTTATGTGATCTTCAATGATCATCAGGTCGCCTTTTTTAAAGTCCGGGTTTAGCGACCCGCTGGCGTTTGATACAAACAGCGTTTTAATACCCAGCATTTTCATTACCCTCACCGGGAAGGTGATCTGCTGCATATTGTAACCCTCGTAATAATGCAGGCGGCCCTGCATAGCTACAACCTTTTTACCGCCAAGCATGCCAAATATCAGCTTACCTGAATGAAACTCGAGCGTAGAGATAGGAAAATCGGGAATATTAGAATACATCAGTTGTTTTTCAACTTCAATTTCCCTAACAAGTCCCCCAAGGCCGGTACCTAAGATAATACCTACTTCGGGTTCAAAATCGCCTATTCGGCTTTTAATATATGATGCAGTATGGTTAATATTGTCTAACATAGTCTGTAATTATTTTATCAAATTGAGGCTGCGCCTGGTTTAAAAACTTAACGCCTATAGGCTGCACATAAACCAGCAGTCCTTTAAGTTCGTCATGCGTTAAACGCTGTGCATCTTTTTCTGTTGTTATCACCAGTTTTTTTGCTGATATACAAGCCTCAAAATCATCAGCAAGTTTAGTTATATTTTTTGTGGTAAACCGGTGATGATCGGGATATTTGTGATGAATTATGTGGGATGTAAAAGTGCGGATATAGCTTAACAGTGGCGCGGTATTGGCAATACCTGTAAGCAGGAACACCGTAGTATCTTCATCTATCTCAACTTGCTGGTCATCGCCCTTTAAAGCCTTAAGAGGCTGATAAGCAATGCTGCTAAAAAATAAAGGCTGCGTGCTTAGTGGGGTCAGTTTGTTGTAACAGCGCGTCATGTCGCTTTCATTGATAGTAGTGGGGCATTTGGTTACCACCATTACATCAGCCCGCCAGCGGCCGCTAAATGGCTCGCGCATGTTACCCGCAGGTAATACAAATTGTGGCTTTTGTAAATTTGTATAATCAAACAGCAAAATATTTAAACCTGCCTTCACCGCGCGGTGCTGGTAAGCATCGTCCATGATAATAACATCATGTTTTTGCTGCAGCTTTTCAATGCCCATTACCCTTTTCTCGCAAACGGCAACGGTAACATCCGGGAACTTTCGCTTAAATTGTAAGGGTTCGTCACCTACCTGGCTGGCGGCTGAAGTGATGCTTGCTTCCAGAAAACCTTTGGTCTCGCGGCCATATCCCCTGCTTAACGTCGCGACCTTATTTCCGTCCTTAAGCAAAGCGATCAAGTGTTCTGTCATAGGGCTTTTACCCGCACCGCCAACCTCCAGGTTGCCTACGCAAATAACAGGCATATCAAATGCACGGCTTTTAAAAAAGCCTGCATCATACAGCCAGTTGCGTATGGTAACTACAAAACCATATACTACAGAAAAAGGCAATAATAACCAACGCAGGTATTGCATAGCCGGTAAAGATAATTAATACCGCGATGATTTGTTTATGCCGAATTTTACAGCTGTTTATGCTACGCCGTCTTCTTTTAAGCGGGTTAACAGTTCATCCAGGTCAACCTCAGCAAACGAGGTTGATGAATCTGAGATACCATAAGGAATGATCAGTTTATTGTTATGGATGATAGATCCGCAAGAGTAAAGCACGTTTGGTACATAACCTTCTCGCTCGTCGCTATTTGGTACCAATAGCGGTTCCTTTAAACGACCGATCTCTACAGCAGGGTCATCCAACTTTAACAAGCTTGCACCAAGTACATAACGGCGCATAGGGCCTACACCATGGGTTATAACTATCCAGCCATCCTTGGTTTCAATAGGCGAACCACAGTTACCTATCTGTACAAACTCCCAGGTAAAAGCGGGTTTTTGCAACAGATCAGGTTTTTCCCATATGTTGATCTTATCAGAGTACATGATGTAGTTGTTGCAGCCATCAATACGCGATATCATGGCGTAACGGCCGTTTATCTTTCGTGGGAACAGCGCCAGGTTTTTATTTTGTGCACCGGCACCGTAAAGCGGCATGATCTTGAAGTTATAAAAATCGTTGGTTTGCAGCAGCTTAGGCATTATCAGCGAGCCATCATAAGCGGTATAAGTAGCATAGTAAACAGATGTGCCGTCCTCATGTGCAAACTTCACAAAGCGCGCATCCTCTATACCTTTACGTTCGTACTCAGAGATAGGGAAAATTACCCTGTCAGATATATCGGTATCCATCGAGAAAACGATCTCATAATAAGAATCGGCCAGCCAAAGTATTTTGTCGTACTCCAGGCGCTTCATATCATCGTCCTGCAGTTTCTGCGAATCCATGATGATGCGGCGCAGGTTGGCATATTCAAAGTGATGATCGAGTTTTGACTCCAACTCGTTCAGCACATCAATATTTATTTGCGTAATAGCAGCCTTTTCAAAAAACAGCTTCTTATTGTAAACCGCGTTTCTTACTATCTCGGCCTCATCAATGTAGCTTCCGGCAGGTTGCACAGTTATGCGGTTGTCTTGATCTATCATTGCACGGCGGAAAGTGATTGAAGAGATGTGTCCCTCTCCCACCGCCCTAAAGCTGATGATCAGGCGTTTTTGGCCATCCTCCAATTCAGTTTGGTCAGGGTCTTCAATAACAGAGGGGTTAAAGAACGCCGCCGATTCGATAGAATACTCGTGCGTAAAGTATGAGCCCATCAGCAGTTTCCGGTAAACGGAAAGGCTATCGAAATCGATCCCTAATTCAATAAAAAGCGGCTTCAACTTGCTGCAATGGCGATTAAGCACACGGGTTATATTACGGTGGCGTTTTGAATATTCTTGTAAAAGTGGCGAGATAATGCCAAAGGCAGTTTCCTCGCTAATGCTCATTACTCTTTCAATAACTTCCTTGGCACGGCCGTTGCCATTAAAAAAAAACCGTGCAATTACACGCTTCGGATCGGGGTTAACTCTTATCGGTTTGCGTTCTACGGAAAGTCTCATACGTATAAAAAGTGCGTTTACTCAATAACACACGCTTTTGTAAATTGATTTGAACAATTTAAGAAAGGTTAAATTTAAGCTGTTATACCAGTTAAATCATCCTGTTTCTTTTAATTAAGTAGCTCTTTAAAATGTGATCATACCCCTGGGAGATATCGGCATCTATCAGCTCTACACCATATTGTGCACACTTAAGCGCTAACTGATGACGATAGTTTTTTATAGCGTCGCGATAGGTATCGCGCACCTGGTTTGGGTGTATGCGGATCTCACTACCGGTTTCCATATCTACAAAATGATGCGGCCTGTTATCGAAACCGAAATCAAGCTCATGCGCCTTATCCATCACATTAAATATCAGTATCTCATGCTTGCGGTAGCGTAAATGTTGTATGGCTGCAAATAGCGCCTGGCCTTTCTCCTCGCTCATGCCATTCTCCAGCATATCGCTAAAGATGATCACCATCGACCGCTGGTGGATATTATTAGCGATGTAATGCAGCGTTTGGCTGATATTGGTCTCCGTTTTTTGCTTCTGCTGTTCAAAAGCGCTTTCTAACTGCGCAAACAAATAGAATAGGTGTGCCGATGTAGACCTTGCCTCACTTATCCAATCCATCTTATCAGAAAACAGGCAAAGCCCGAACGCGTCCCTTTGCTTTTTAAACAGGTACATGAGCGATGCAATGGCGTATACCGAGAATTGCAGTTTGCTTTGACCAATTGCCGGAAAGTTCATAGAGGAAGAAGTATCCAGCAGCAGGTAACAGCGCAGGTTAGTTTCTTCTTCAAACTGCTTTACAAAAAGTTTATCGGTGCGCGCAAATAATTTCCAGTCTATGTTTTTTACCGATTCGCCGCTATTATATAAACGATGCTCAGCAAACTCCACAGAAAAACCATGGAACGGGCTTTGGTGCAGGCCGGTTATAAAACCTTCTACCACTTGCCGGGCAAGCAGTTCCAGGTTGGCCAGTTGCCGAATCTGTTGATCGTTACTGAGTTGAGGCATGGTTTAATATATTCCGAGCTCGAATTAAAAGAATTTAAGTTCAGCTTAAAAACGTGTATAAATGGCAGTTTGTATAACGTGGTTAAAAAAGTATGCTTCTGCTTGCTTAACGTACTGGTTTAAGTAACCTACCTCAACATCTACCTTTTTATGCAGACGATACCCTAAAGCCACGTATGCACGATTTTGATCAAAGAAGTGTTTATTTACTTTTTCTTTATTCTGCACGTTTACAAATATCTCGTTCTGTAAGCCTATGAACGGCCCTTTTACAAAGGTTGAATCTTTTTTGAACGGGATAACCGCCCTGGCGAAATAACGTAAGCGTTGCGAAAAGTAATGATCATTGCGGTTGGTGGTGTTGCCCAAAAATCGCTGCTCTAACCTGAATCGGTGCTGCATGGTGGAGATCTTACCGATCTTGCTATTGATGATCAATTGCTGCCAGGTACGGCTCTCGGGCCTAAAGGTTTTGCTGCCTGCTGCATCGCGACCGTTGGTGGTTATATATGCATAACCCAGAGCCGCCATTTTGTTGCCGTCAAAGTAATAGTTTACGGATGGGCGTAAAAGAATGTGCTGCAGATACTTGAACTCATCAAACGACCGGAATTGCGCATCAAAGGACAGCCCCCACTGTGGACCAAAGCGCTGGGTATGGAACAAGGCACCCCAACCGGAGAAACGGTTGTCCTGCGCAAGTAATTTTACCGGAGATAGTAGTATGAGAAACAGGAATATCCTGATTAGCTTTTTCATAGTTTATTGTTGGAAAGCTAATATAGAAAATCCCCGTTTTGTTTGGACGGGGATGAGGGATAAATCTTGCTGTGGAATTAAATGCCGAAAGCAATTAACGGTTTCTTATTGTATTTGAGTGCCGCGCTATGGTTCGAAATGAAGCGTCTTTAATAAGAATGTTTAATCCTTAAATCTTACCAGGTTCTTTCTGCCAATATCGTACACCAGCCTGAAGGCCTCCTGGTTACTGCTGTAGCCCGGCGAATTGTGCAAACTAAATATGAATTGCCCGCGTAGCCCTTTGGCAACAAACGGTGTGATAATAAAATCGAGGCGGTTATAAGTTTTAAAACGGTAGTAAGCATCGCCATACTCAATATGGTGACCATCACCTTTGTAAAACTCATCATACAAGGCAACGCGCCAGTAACTTAAATAAGCGTTGGCTACAAAGCCCTTAGGTTTCTGAAAGCCATCAACGCCACGTATACGCTCTAAAGACATCATGCCACCGGCTTCGATATTCAATGAATCCAGGAACGTTTTATGGCTGAAGTTTGCACCGAGTTTCAGTTGGATAGCACCATTATCTTTGATATGATCATTTGGCTCCGGCGTTGCACTCCCCGCATCATGAAGCATAAAGGTGTAATGGGATACATACAATGGGCCATTTAACCATGGTTGGTACTTACCTGAAAACCCGAAGAGAAACTGCTCACGATCCGTAGCCGTTTGCCGGCTTACCCAATCAATCCAGACAGTTTCTGTAAAATGCTCGTTTTTAAATCGCGTTAGCATCCCTTCAACGTTGGGCCGGTAGTAACGTAATGTATCGTTAAGCATGGCACGCGGATAATCGGTCAGCAAACCCTCGCGCGAGAAAGCACCGATATTGAACAACCAGTTCTTGTTGTTAAAGCTGTAATAAATAGTAGGATCTACCTTTACAAAAAAAGGCTTACCGCCAAACTCATGCAGCATATTTGCACCGGCGATAAAGTGGTTGTTGCTATCAAGGTTGAAGCCAAGATCAATAGTTGTACGAACGCCCGAGTAAGTGCGCGACCGCTCAGGAAATTCCTTGTATTCGCGGTTATCAAAAAATCCGAAACCGTTTAAATGGAAGTCAACATTTTGTGCTTTCGCAGCAATTGTTGTCAAAATAAGGAAGAACGATAGTAGTTGTAATTTTTTTATCATCGGTGTGGGTTATTCAACAATTAATTTTATAAAGCGGCTATTCCTGCTGCCGGTAAACGGTTCTGTACGCAGCGAAAAAAACAGATCGTATTTGCCCGGCTTTTGCGGCGCAATGGCCGTAATTTTGTAAAGCGCGCTTTGGCCTTTTTGCAAACTGATTCGGTTAAAATCGCCGCCTGCTTGTTGCACATCAACCGGTGTGGTGTGTATAAAAAAGCAGGTTTCAAGAAAAACCGGGTGTTTTACGCCAAGGTTGGCAAAGGTAATTGCGAAAGGATATGGGTTGGTTATAGTTAAGTCAAATTGTAATTTTTGGCCGGGCTTTGCTTTCACCTCTTTGGTGTTCACTGCTATGGTCACTTTTTGATAAGTGCGCACGTCATCTACCCAACCACCAAACCAGGTACCTGCTTCGTTCTGTATGGTATCCCGGGTTACAGCAGGGTTATTCCAGTTTAAAAGTAAATAGATGCGCTTATGCTGCAGGCTATCTTCAATAGGCCACAAACTGAATTGGGTGCGGCGGTAATCGCGTGCATCATAGCTCATGCCTTTGGTGGTATTATTATAGAAATCGTACTTGCTGGGGTTCTGGAAACCTTCGCTCATGATCACATAATGATCGCCTGCCTTCTGCTTAACCAAATGCGCCCAATCTTTAAAGCCATAGTAGCTTTTAAACTGATCAACCTTGCGTAACCAGGCAGGGCCAAATATAAGGCAGGCCCTTAACACAAATATGAATACCAAATTTACAGCGGCCAGCCTCATTAGCCAGGTATATGGTTTACCGGCTTCGTGTATGGATATCAGCGCCAGTATCACCAGCGGGATAAATGCAATCAACGTCCAGTGTGGTTCAACAATACCTTTCAAACTATTGAGCAGGAAAAAGATAAACGTCCCTGCGGCGTTTACAACAAGTCCGCGTTTAAAAGGATCAGTAGCTTTGTTGCGGAATGCGGCGTAAAATATAAACCAGCCAATGAATGGGCCTCCCATTGCCAGTTGCGCTGGGATGTAGCCTAATGTTTGGTCGATGCGATAACCCGCCTCAGAACGATCGAACAAGTGATAGGTGATAGTTGGATAACCGTGTTTAACCTGCCATAATATATGCGGCAAAAAAAGCAAGGTAGCAACCCCTGTCATCAGCCAGAAACTTTTACGCTTAAGCAGAGCCGGATTTGAGATAATGGTAAACCCGATGACCAACACTGCATGGTACTTGCTATACAGCAAGCATGCGATGATCAGCGCCAGCAGCAGGGTAAGTTTGATGTTATCGTCCTCGAGATACTTTTTATAGAAGTAGAAGAATAATACCGTGAACAGAAAAAGTGGCACATCAGGCGTGGTAGTAAAGCCGTATATGTTAAAGATAAAAGTACCGGCAATGATAAGATTAAACCACAATGCCCTTACCCCATATTGCCTAACGACAAGCCATATGGTATAAAGTGCTATACTGCTGCAGCAAACGGTTAGTAAACGTACGCCAAATTCGTTTTGGAACAGTGCGTATCCCAGTTTGATGAATACCGCCACCATAGGCGGATGATCGAAATATCCCCAGGCTAAAAAACGCGAATAGATCCAGTAATAAGCTTCGTCGGCATGCAGTTCGAGTGTGGCAGACTGGATGATGTTAAATACCGTCCAGCATAAAATAAAGTACCATACCAATCTGTTGTTTTGACTAACTGCCGTGCTATCCATCGGCTACAAATGTAAAATAAATTGACGCAAGCAATACATAGTTTATAGAGGTGATTATTTTAAATTTGATGATACAAATACAACGATGATGATTGACAAACAACTTGAAATTGTGCGCAAAACGCGCTTAAGCATATTGAATATTCTAACCGAATTCAGCCTGGAGAAGTTGAACAAAATACCCACGGGTTTTAACAACAATATCATCTGGAACCTGGGGCATATGGTAGCCACCCAGTACAAGATATGTTACCTAAAAGCTGGTTTGGATGATATGATTGATGATGATTTTTACAAGCGTTATGAATCTGGCAGTAAACCGGAAGGCCCGGCAGATGAGCGGGAATACGAGTTGATCAAATCATTGTTCATCACCAGCCTTGATAAACTGGCAAGCGATCATAAAGCAAAAATTTTTGACAATTACCCTACCTGGACAACCCGCTACGGTGTAGATATCGGCAACATCGATGAAGCACTTGCTTTTTTACCTTTTCACGAGGGATTGCATAACGGTTATATTATGGCTATGAGAAAGGTGGTGTAGATAACAGTCAGCTATTAATTACAAAGACAAAATTACTGCTTGCAAATCATCGAGCCTTTTAAATCCTTTATCCATGGTAAATAGAGGAAGATCGTAATATATTGCAGTAGCAGCAATTATTGCGTCCGGAAGCTTCATCTTGGTTTTCGCCCTGATTTCAATTGTTAGCTCCTTAATAGCAGGTTCAATGTCAACGATATGGCATTTAGATAGGAAGTCGCGCAACAGATCTTTATCAGTTACTGACAATCCTGAAAAACTTAAAACCTCAATTTCTGATATGACCGAAACGAAAAGACTTCTGCCGCTTAATAAATCTTGAACTTCTTCAACACCATTGAATAAGTTAATTATTAAAGATGTGTCTAAAACGATGTTATTGCCACTCATTGCGGGTTTTGAGTTGATAAGCTAAACCGTCTTCGCCAAATTTCACCTTCCCAAAGTACTTCTTAAGATCGATAGCTTCCTTTTTCGTGGCAAGCTTGTTCAACTCTTTATCCAATTGGCTGCGTGTGGTGTTTTTGTCTATCTCTATTACCTTGCCCATATCCAAATATAATTAATAAGCTTAACACAACAAAGCCCGACGTTTGCCGGGCTCTGTTTATTCTATTATATAGTCTTAAACACCTAACAATAACCTTGCAGGGTCTTCCAGCAGTTGTTTAACCCGTACCAGAAAGCTTACCGATTCGCGGCCATCAATAATACGGTGATCGTAAGATAAGGCCAGGTACATCATCGGGCGGATAACCACTTGTCCGTTTACGGCTACCGGGCGTTCAACAATGTTGTGCATACCAAGGATAGCAGATTGTGGTGCATTGATGATTGGAGTCGACATCATTGAACCAAATACACCACCATTGGTGATGGTGAAAGTACCGCCAGTCATTTCGTCGATGGTCAGTTTATTTTCGCGGGCTTTACCTGCTAAAACAACAATGGCCTTCTCAATTTCGGCAAGGCTTAAGCTATCAGCATTACGGATAACCGGAACGACCAAACCTTTAGGTGCAGATACGGCGATAGAAACGTCAGCAAAGTTGCTGTAAACGATCTCTTCACCCTCAATACGGGCGTTAACGGCAGGCCACTCTTTCAAAGCTTCGGTAACTGCCTTAGTGAAGAACGACATAAAGCCTAAGCCAACGCCATGTTTCTCTTTAAATTTATCTTTGTATTTACCGCGCAATTCCATAATAGGCGACATATCAACCTCGTTAAAGGTGGTTAACATCGCAGTTTCGTTCTTAACGGCAACCAAACGTTTAGCAACCGTTTTACGAAGCGAAGACATTTTCTCGCGGCGATCTGTACGTGTACCAGTTACTTGAGGAGCCGCAGGAGTTGAAGCAGCCGGTTTTTGACTTTCAATTTTTGGCTTTTGACTTTCCACCTGCGCGCCAAGTGCATCACCTTTAGTGATACGGCCATCAACACCTGATCCGTTTACGGACGCAGGATCAACACCTTTCTCGGCTAATATTTTGGCAGCAGCAGGCGATGGTGTGCCCGATGCATAAGTAGTACCTTTTGATGGAGCCGCTTGCGGAGACTCGTTCACTTTATCAGCAACCGATGGGGTAACCTGTACAGGTGCAGCACCAGCGGCAGCACCTTCAATTTTACAAACTACGGCACCAATGGCAAGAGTATCGCCTTCATTAGCCAAGGTTTTTAAAGTACCGGCTTTTTCAGCAGTCAGTTCAAAAGTTGCTTTGTCTGATTCCAGTTCGGCAATGGCTTCGTCCATTTCAACCGCCTCGCCATCTTTTTTGATCCAGCGCGATAAGGTTACCTCTGTTATAGACTCACCAACCGGCGGAACTTTTATCTCTAATGATTCGCCGCCGCCAGCCTGTGGTGCAGGTGCGTAAGCGTTTGCAGGATTTTCCGGACTATCGGCTGTGGCTGGTTTGTTGCCGTCGGCAGTAGTGGCAGGTGCGCTATCAGCAGCCGGCGCGCTTTCTGCAGCACCACCTTCTTCAATGGTAGCCACAACAGCACCAATAGCTAAGGTATCGCCTTCGGCAGCTGCAATTTTTAAAGTTCCGGCCTTTTCTGCGGTAAGTTCAAAGGTTGCTTTGTCTGATTCCAATTCAGCAATCACTTCGTCCATTTCTACTTGGTCGCCATCCTTCTTTTTCCAGGATGCCAGGGTTACTTCGGTAATGGATTCGCCTACCGGCGGAACTTTTATTTCTAAACTCATATTAGTATTGATAGTAGTTGTAGTTTTCTATTTAGTTAAGAGCGGGATCTTGGTGCGGGGTACCGGATAATTCTCTTCCCGGGATCTGGCACCACTCACCGTCACTCAAAAATCAATCTGCTCCGGCGTTAGCCATTTTTTCAGTGGTTTTCTCGATCTTTTCTTTAACCTTTTTGCCTGCAGGTGCCTCAAACGCCTTTGAAACGATGTGCGCCTGTTGTGCAGCGTGCTGCTTAGCGAAACCGGTTGCAGTACTGCTACCTTCCAAACGAGAGATTACACTTAAGTTAAGGTACTTATCATCATGGAACTTACGGCAAATGTACGGCCATGCACCCATGTTCTCCGGTTCTTCCTGTACCCAGATAAATTCGGTAGCGTTTTCGTATTTAGCTTTAACCTTCAATATCTGCTGAACCGGCGTAGGATACAATTGCTCTACGCGTACAATGGCAACGTCTTTACGTTTATCAGTCTGTTGTTTCTCTAACAGGTCGTAATAAACCTTACCGGTACATAATAATACGCGTTTAACCTTTTTGATATCAACGTAATTGTCATCGATCAATTCGTGGAATTTGCCATTAGTAAACTCCTCAAGCGGCGACATACAATTAGGGCTGCGCAGTAAGCTCTTTGGTGTAAAGATGATCAACGGCTTGCGGAAACTGCGGTGCATCTGCCTTCTTAAAATATGGAAGAAGTTTGCAGGTGTGGTACAATTGGCAACCTGTATATTATCATCGGCACAAAGCTCTAAGAAACGCTCAACACGTGCCGATGAGTGCTCCGGGCCCTGGCCTTCATAACCGTGTGGCAATAACATTACCAAACCATTACCGCGCTGCCATTTAGTTTCTGCGCTGGCAATGTACTGGTCAATTATGATCTGTGCACCATTAAAGAAGTCGCCAAACTGCGCTTCCCAAATGGTTAGGGCGTTAGGGTTGGCTAAAGCATAGCCATATTCAAAACCAAGCACACCGTACTCAGATAATAACGAGTTATAGATGCTTAGTTTAGCTTCATTATTGATGTTCTCAAGCGGCGTGTATTCGTCTTCAGAATCGGCAAGAGTTAATACCGCATGGCGATGCGAGAAAGTACCGCGTTTAACGTCCTCTCCACTTAACCTAACCGGGAAACCTTCTTTTAACAAGGTACCGTAAGCTAATTGCTCGCCCATAGCCCAGTCAAACACTTTGGTTTTGTTAACCATAGCCTGGCGGTCTTCAAACAATTTCTCTATTTTTTTGAAGAACACCTTATCTTTAGGCAACGTAGTAAGCGTGTTACCAATTTCGCTGATCACCTCTTCGCTTACAGATGTGTCCGGCGTGCTGATGAATTCGCTGTGGTTAGCCAGGTGCAAACCCTTCCATGCGCCTTCAAACATCGGGATGGTATCGGTAAACCTGTCTGCTGCTTTTGCCTCATCAAGCATTTGCTGCAACTCGGCACGGAAGTTTTTCTCCAGTGTTTTTACGTAACCTTCATCAACCGTTTTATCTGCAACAAGCTTTTTGCTGTAGATCTGCAACGGATTAGGGTGTGCCTCAATAGCTTTGTATAATACCGGCTGGGTGAATTTAGGTTCATCAGCCTCGTTGTGGCCATAACGGCGGTAACACAGGATATCGATAAACACATCCTCGTTAAACACTTGGCGGTATTCCATTGCCAGGTTAACAACATATGCCAATGCCTCAACATCATCACCATTTACGTGGAAAACCGGTGATAATACTGTTTTTGCAACATCGGTACAGTATGTACTTGAACGGGCATCCTTATAGTTGGTAGTGAAACCTATCTGGTTATTAATAACCAGGTGAATGGTACCGCCTGTGCTGTAACCATCCAGTTTCTCCATTTGCAATACCTCGTAAACAATGCCTTGTCCGGCTACAGAGGCGTCGCCATGTATCAATATCGGCGCAATCTTAGAATGGTCGCCGTTGTATTTAAAATCAATTTTTGAGCGGGTAATACCTTCAACAACCGGGTCTACTGCCTCCAGGTGCGAAGGGTTGGGGCAAAGGCTTAAGTGAACTTTTTTGCCTTGCTTGGTTTCCACATCCGTAGAATAACCCAAGTGATATTTAACATCACCACCAAATGATTGCGATGAATCGTAGTTTTTCCCTTCAAACTCAGAGAATACCTCTTTATAGGTTTTCTCCATTATATTTGTCAGCACGTTCAAACGGCCGCGGTGAGCCATACCGATGATAAACTCCTCGATACCCAGCTCAGAGCCTTTCCTAACAACTGAATCCAGTGCTGGGATCAGCGCCTCGGCACCTTCTAATGAGAAACGCTTCTGGCCCAAAAATTTGGTACCTAAAAAGTTCTCGAACACAACCGCTTCGTTCAATTTTGAAAGCATTGCTTTTTTCTCATCTACAGAGAAATTTGGCGTGTTGCGTTTTTTCTCCATCCTGTCCTCAAACCATTTTAGTTTTATCGGATTGCGGATGTAAGTATACTCTGCACCAATGGCCTGGCAATAGGTTTGCTCAAGCAATTCGCGGATATCGCGCAGTTTGGCGGGGCCTAAGCCAACTTCAACACCAGCGTTAAATACGGTATCCATATCGGCTTCGCTTAAACCAAAGGTTTCAAGCTCTTTGCCGGGAAAGTATTTGCGACGCTTGCGTACAGGGTTGGTTTTAGAGAATAAATGGCCGCGTGAACGGTAGCCATTTATCATATTTAGAACGTTAATTTCTTTTTGAAAATGCTCCGGAGTTTCGGCTCCGGCCGCACCGCCAACAACAGCATTATCCTGCCCAAACTGAAATCCTTCGAAGAATTTTTGCCAGCTATAGTCTACTGATTCAGGGTCTTGTTTGTAGGCTTCGTATAATGAGTTGATGTGGTCAGCGTTGCCGCTGTTTATATAATTTAGGCGATCCATGAGATAGCTATGTTGTAAGACGTTGCAAAACTAAGCATAATAGTACAATATGCCATATTTATATGTTATAACTTTTTAGCCATAACTATAGTTTGATAAAAGAAATATTTAAAGGTTTAGGCAGGCTGTAAATATTTAAACCGGCAGCTTTAAACTGAGGTGGAAATACCGTCGGCAGCGGGTGCCCAGGTACTAATGTAGTCATCGTCAGACTGCGCCGATTTTGCAGCGTTAAAAAAACGGTTGCTCTTGGTATCGTTACCCACCCCTGCCATAAAAGCCCAATTGCCCCAATTGCTGGCCGGCGAATAATCTATCAGTGTTTCCTCAAAATAGAGCGCTCCCTTTGTCCAGTCAACCTGCAGGTCTTTAATAAGATATGCTGCTACTGCCTGCCGTGCATAATTACTGAGGTACCCGGTGGCGTTTAACTGATGCATGGCAGCATCAATGTAAGGCTCACCTGTTTGGCCGTTCTTCCATCTCTCAAACAGTTCATCCTGGTTATCGGCAATATCAGGGGCACTACCAAAGCCTTCTGATCTGAAAAACTGCTGACCGTGCTTTTTAAACATAAAGCGGAAATAATCCCGCCAAAGCAGTTCCAGCATCAGCGGATCAGCATTTTGCAGGTTGTTCTCTTTTTGATGATTAAGCACTTCCCAATAAACCTGGCGGGGCGAGATGCAGCCAACAGCAAGCCAGGGCCCAAGGCCGGATGAGTTGGGCTGATTTATTATAGAAGCATTTGATAAATACTGGCGCAAACGTTTAAGCGCCTCAGTTTCCCCACCGGTTATTTTTTCACCGGCACGCGGATCGTCTACAGGCTGCACGATGCCTAATTCTTCGAGTGTCGGCAATTCACCGGGATCAATGGTCTCCGGTACAAGTATCTTCTCGGGTGTTGTAACTACAGGTCTTACCGTGCTATCTCGCTCCACCTTTTTTTTAAAGGTTACAAAGCTATCGGGGATATCTTTTATAGGGAAAGGCAGGTCTTCTTTGTGATACATGGTATGGCCGATGAAGTGCTTTAGGTTAAGCTGCTTTTTCCAAAGCGCTTCCTCTACCCTTTCAGATATGGATGTTTCATCAGGTGCAACTTCGCGATGATGGTACACCTCGCTGATGTTAAATTCTTCGGCTAATTGAACAAGCACTTCAGCAGGGTCGCCGGTACGGATAAGTAACTCTGCCCCCATTGCGCGCAGGTTATTACGCAGATCGGCAACAGCTTCAAGCAAAAATCGGGTGCGGAAAGCACCGGTTTTAGTGCCCCCGTTTATACCGGTTTTAAAGTAGAAAGGATCAAAGATAAATACCGGCAAAACGTTATCAGCCCGGCGTACCGCTTCTGATAATATCTCATTATCGCGGATGCGCAGGTCATTTCTAAACCAAACCAGTATCGTCTTTTCACTCATATGAACTACTAATCTAAACTTATTTAGATTGATTACAAAGATGCCGATTATTTATTTCTCCTGCACTTTTCGCTGCAATATTTGACATCGTCCCAACACTTTGCCCACTTTTTTCGCCAGGTAAATGGTTTATTACATACAAGGCAAATTTTTGAAGGAAGATTCTGCTTATTGCCTTTAAAATCCACGGCTATTGCTTTTTGATCTGTTTGCTAACACAGGCCTCAGCAATGTGTTTTAGTGCTATTGGCAAAAGCCGACGGCATAACGTTGAATGAATACTTTTTACGTTTTTATCGCCTTGAACACTACTGTTATCTTATTGTAAAACTAAAGCATCCTTTACACCGTTATTAATAAGTAGGTAAGATTTATGCTTACCTTTATATATAATCAACAAGAGTAAACATGGCAACTACAGAAAGCATCCAAAAAGCCTATATCGATTACGTATTAACGGAAGGACAGCAGCCTAAATCTGTTTACGTTTTTGCAAAAAGGAATAAAATGGCCGAGGAAGAATTTTACCGCTACTTTGGCTCGTTTGACGCTGTTGAACAAAGCGTATGGACAGACCTGATGCAGAAAACGCTTAATGAGATCCGCAGCCAGGAGATCTGGTCACAGTACAGTGCACGCGAAAAGGCCTTGTCTTTCTTCTATAGCTTTTTTGAATTGCTTAAGGGCAACCGAAGTTTTGCTGTTTACAGTGTTAAAAAGCAGCGCAGCATTGGCACCCCAAAGGTGCTTGAGCCTGCAAAGGAAATTTTTGAGGAATTTGCCAACAGTATTCTTAACGAAGGTTTGGAATCGGCTGAACTCAGCGACCGTAAATTCTTTAGCAAACGTTATAAGGATGCGTTATGGGTTCAATTCGGCTTTGTACTCAACTTTTGGATAAATGATGATTCGGCAGGTTTTGAGAAAACCGATGAGGCCATTGAAAAAGGCATTAACGTAACATTCGATCTGTTCCAGCGCTCGCCGTTAGATAACTTATTTGAATATGGTAAGTTCCTGGCGAAAAATGGCGGATTGAAGGAGAAAATGGGGTTTTAAGTTAACTCATTCCGCGGCACTTTGTGCTTACGCACCCTACTCCGCAAAGAGGGATGGCTTATGAAGAGATTTGTCATGCTGAACTTAGGTAAGCATCTATCACCAACGTGAAAAGCGAATACCAGATTCTTTGCTCCCGCTCAGAATGACATATATATTTAGAATACTTTTAAGCGCAACAAAGAAAGCGGAATCTATACGGCGGCTGGCGGAGATAGCCGGGTGAGTAAATAGTTTAACAATATACTAATCATTTGAGCACCAGCTTACCTTACCGTGCTGCCATATTTGATATGGATGGCACAATTGTAAATAACACACCGTTTCATTTTAGGGCGTGGCAGCAATTATTTAAGCTGCACAACTTGCCAGAACTAACAAAGGAAACTTATCTCAACCAGATAAGCGGTGTTCCTATCATCAACACAGTACACCAGTTTTTTGGTAGCAAAGCAGATGAGGAATTTGCCAAACAACTGGCCGATGAAAAGCAGAAGCTATACCAAGAAGCTTTTAAACCATTTCTACAGCCAATAACCGGACTTGAAAGTTTTTTATCAGAGCTGAAAAAAGCAGGCATTAAGATCGCACTGGCTACGTCATCAAATGAGAATGATATTGATTTTATCTTCCATGATGTTGCTATTGGTAAATACTTTGATGTGCTGGTAACCGGCGGCATGGTCAATGAGCCCAAGCCGTCGCCACAAATATTTTTAAAAGCGGCTCAACAATTGAATGTTGATCCTCATGCTTGTGTAGTTTTTGAAGATTCGTTGGCAGGTTTGCGTGCGGGTAAAAACGCAGGCATGAAGGTTGCTGGTATTACCACAAGCCATAAAGCCGATGCGATAAGCGGGCTTGCAGATATAGTTTTTGATAATTACAGCGAATTAAACCTGCAAAAGCTGGCAGCTTTATTTAATTAAAGTTCAGCCTTGATGCTCAGCCGGTCTACGCTACGCCGGACCACCCTTTCTGTTACAAGCAGCAAGGATGGTAATAAGGAATATATCATCCTGCATACGCTCATGTAGAACGGACGGTAGATCCGCGGACTGGCGGAGATGATGGGGTGATTAAATATTTGAGGATATTAACAAATGAACGACGAAAAAGCTAAAGAGCAAAACAGTATACCAACCAGTAAAGTGGAGCGTAGTGCCAAGTTTGTAAAAACCGGCTTTAAAATAGGCGGCAACTACATTAAGCATTACTCCAAAAAATTATTCAATCCGAATCTGGATCGTACCGAACTGAATGAGGACAACGCTACAGACATTTATCAATCCCTTAGCGAATTGAAGGGTAGCGCACTAAAAGTTGCGCAAATGCTGAGCATGGATAAAAACCTGCTGCCGCAAGCTTATGTAAATAAGTTCAGTCAATCGCAATACAATGCACCACCTTTATCAGGGCCGCTCATTGTGCAAACGTTTAAAAAATACTTTGGCAAAACTCCTGATCAGATCTACGATAAATTCAACATCCATTCTACCAATGCAGCCTCAATAGGTCAGGTACACCAGGCTGAGCTTAACGGCAAAAAACTTGCGGTAAAAATACAGTACCCCGGGGTTGGTGATTCTATCTCATCAGATCTTAAACTGGTTAAGCCCTTTGCCTTCCGCATGCTGGGTATGAGCGAGAAGGAATTGGACATCTACATGAAAGAGGTAGAGGAACGCCTTTTAGAAGAAACTGATTATGAGCTTGAGATCCGTCGTTCTATCGAGTTTTCTATCGCTTGCAAAGTTTTAAATAACGTGGTATTCCCGGACTATTATCCTGACCTATCCAGCAAACGCATCATCACCATGGACTGGCTTGATGGCATGCACCTGAAGGAGTTTTTGGCTACCGATCCGTCGCAGGAGTTGCGTAACAAAATCGGTCAGGCCCTGTGGGACTTTTATAATTATCAGCAACACGAATTGCGGGCAGTACACGCCGACCCGCATCCGGGTAACTTTATGATCACCACAAATAACAAATTAGGAGTTATAGATTTTGGTTGCATAAAAGTAATGCCCGATGATTTTTATTACCCGTTCTTCTCGCTCACATCAACAGACTTGTTCAAAGACAAGCAGGAAACTATAAAAGCGTTCAGGCAACTGGAAATGATCTTACCTAATGATACCCCACAGCAAGTAGAGTTTTATCATGATATGTTTAAACAAATGATAAGCCTGTTTGCCAAACCATACATCACCAGTACGTTTGATTTTAGTGATAAAAAGTTTTTTGACGACCTATTTGGCTTTGGCGAAAAGGTTTCAAAAATGCCTGAGTTTAAACAAGCGCGTGGCGTAAAACATTTTATATACGTTAACCGTACCAACTTTGGGCTCTACAATATCCTGCATGATCTTAAGGCATTTGTTAAAACAGATACCTACAAACCACAGGTTGAGAAAGCAACAGCTTAAAACATTTAGAAAAACAGGCCGTTGCCTGCTTTTTTTTAGATCAAGCTTTTTTCTAACTTAATTAGCAACAGCCATCACCGCACCTGCTAACCCAAGTAATACGGCAAACACCCAGCTGATATCAGACCGGGTTGCCCAGATCTGTACATCCGTTAAGCGACCGGTGTGTGCAAAAGACTTTGCCCTGTTACGGCAAAATACAGCAAAACCGGCAATTGCCAGCACTGTAACAGCACAGGCGGCAATCAAGAAAATCTCAAAAGTAGTTGTAAACATCATCTCAAAGGCTCCTTTACAATTGGTATGTTAACAAACGGTTAAACTCAGCCATTGGTTTTGTAAAATAGTTGTTATAGAAACCCTAACAGTTGTATCTGTCATAAAACAAGATTGTAAGCTGCCTGTTCTCAAAATCATAATATTTAAACAATACTTTTAGCAGATCTAAATGGATAATAAGAACATACTGATAACGGGCGGTACCGGGTTAATTGGTAAGCATTTAACTAACGCTTTGTTGGAGAAAGGGTGCAAGGTAAGCCTGCTATCGAGGAAAGCGGGTGACAACCCAAAAGTTAAGACTTATACCTGGGACGTTGATAAACAAGAAATAGATCCCGATTGCATTACCGGAATAGATACCATTATTCACCTGGCAGGTGCCGGCATAGCTGATAAACCCTGGACTGATGCACGAAAAAAAGAAATCGTTGATAGCCGCACAAAGTCTATCAGACTCATCTATGACCTGATGAGGAAAAAATCTCATCAGGTAACAACTGTTATATCTGCATCAGGTATAAATTATTATGGTGATAGCGGCAATAAATTACTTGAAGAAAGCGACCTGCCTGCAAACGATTTTGTTGGTAACTGTTGCGTGGAGTGGGAGAAGGCTGTAGATGAAGGCGTAGAATTTGGTCTGCGGACAGTTAAATATCGCACCGGCGTTGTTTTAACGCAAGAAGGTGGTGCACTACCAAAACTGGCAACTCCTGTAAAGTTATATGTGGGTTCGCCATTGGGCAATGGTAAACAATGGGTGCCGTGGATACACCCGCAGGACGTTACCAATATGTATTTATACGCATTGGAAACACCGGAATTAGCCGGAGCCTTTAATATGGTTGCGCCAAACCCGGTAACTAACAAAGCGCTTACAAAGGCGGTAGCTAAACAATTGCATAAACCCCTATGGGCGCCAAATCTGCCGGCATTTTTAATAAAATTATTGTTTGGCGAAATGGCTTCGCTGGTACTGGGAAGCACGCGCGCCTCAGCCCAAAAGATACAAGACAATGGTTTTACGTTCCGATACCCCGATGTAGAATCGGCTTTAAAAGAAATTTATGGATAAAAAACAGCCAATAAGCATATTTTGGTTTCGTCGCGATCTGCGAATAGATGATAACGCCGGCCTATACCATGCCTTAAAAGGCGAAAACCCTGTTTTGCCCCTTTTTATTTTCGACCGCGAGATACTTGATGATCTGGAAGAAAAAGATGATGCCCGTGTAACTTTTATAGTTGAAACGCTCGAAGACCTCAACAAGGATCTTCATAAACATCACAGCAGCCTGCTGGCAGTTTATGACAAGCCCGAGCATGCCTGGAAAGAGCTGATCTCCGAGTACAACATCAAAGCTGTTTACACCAATCATGATTATGAGCCTTATGCCAGTGAGCGCGATGCCGAAATAGAAAAGCTGTTTAAGAAACACGACATAGCATTTAAGACTTTTAAAGACCAGGTTATATTTGAAAAGGAAGAGGTAACCAAAGATGATGGTAAACCTTATACGGTTTTTACGCCTTATAAAAACAAATGGATGCAAAAGCTTAAGCCTTTTTACCTTAAAGCTTACCCCACAACAAAATACTTAAACAACCTTTACAAGTTTAAAGCGCCTGCCATGCCCACACTTAAAAAGATGGGCTTCGAAAAAAGCAACCAAACTTTTCCTGATAAGAACTACAAGGATGCAATTGCAGATTATGGCAAAAAGCGCGATTTTCCGGCATTGCAAGCTACATCGCGCGTGGGGATGCACTTGCGCTTTGGTACAGTGAGCATACGCCAGTGTGCTACTGATGCCAATAAGGCGCACGACAAAACCTGGTTAAATGAGCTGATATGGCGGGAGTTTTACTCCACGATACTTTATCATTTTCCTCAAACGATGAACCATGCCTTTAGGCCTGAGTATGACCGTATCCGCTGGGAAAACGACGAAAAGCAATTTAAGGCCTGGTGCGAAGGCAAAACCGGATATCCATTGGTTGATGCCGGTATGCGCCAGCTTAATGCCACTGGCTACATGCATAACCGCGTGCGCATGGTTACGGCAAGTTTTTTAAGCAAAGATCTACTGATTGACTGGCGCTGGGGCGAACGCTATTTTGCCAGCAAATTGCTGGATTACGAAATGGCCAGTAACGTTGGCGGCTGGCAATGGGCTGCAGGCAGCGGTACCGACGCTGCACCATACTTCAGGATATTTAACCCGGAAAGCCAGGCTAAAAAATTTGATCCTAAAATGGAGTACATAAAAAAATGGGTTCCGGAATATGCCGACTTCAGCAAATATCCAAAACCCATTGTAGATCATACTTTTGCACGCGAACGCTGCCTAAAGGCATTTAAAGCTGCGCTAAGTAAATAATTATGGTTGTGTAACCGATGCTATCTGCACTTCAAAGTGTAGTACTGAGTTAGCAGGTATACCTGCACTTTGCTGAGCTGTACCGTAACCTAATGCAGAGGGGATAAACAGAGACAAAGATGTGCCTGTGCTTCCATACTTAAGTATAGCGGTTTTGAATCCATCAATTAAGCTATAAGGTGTTAATGTTGTAGCGGTAGTTTGGGATGACTGATCAAAGTTGGTACCGTTCAATAAACTTCCAACGTAAGTTGCGCTTACATTAGAGTATTGCGTGATCTCCCCAACAGAACCTGAACCCTGGGTAACAACTTTGTAATAGAAACCTAACGGGTCTTTTGTGTAGCCGGTTAAATTATTTGCTGTAAAATAATTTTTTATCACCTGGTCATCATAAGCAGCCTGATCTTTTATTACATGCACATACATGTCAAGGCTTTGATTACCTGCTATACGGCCACTTGCAGTAATACTTCCTACACCATACCCTCGTACGCCATAAGCAAGGCGCGAGGGTATAAGAACCTGAATGTTAGCCCCCGGATACTTTAAAAGGTTATGAACAGCTAACTGCGCACCCACGGGAAAATAAAATCCCGTAGTAGTATTCACGCTTGTCATGTAGCCCAAAAAACCGTTGTAATGGTTGGCTATTGTATCAGTACTTACATACTTGCCATCCATCGATTTTAAGGTATAAACAACAGACACCTGGTCTTGATATTTTAGCGAATCGGGGCCGCTGCCCGGGGTAGCAGGGCTAATTAATTTGTAATACAAACCCGTTGCACCATCGCCTATCAGCGTCTGGTCTTTGGTGAACCCGGTTAATGCATTGGCAGATATATAAGCTTGTATCTGCTGGTCATCATACTGCTGTATATCAGGCAGATTATTATCATTCTTTTTACAAGCGGTTAAACCAGCAAGGGCAAGTACTAAAAAGGTAAAAATTCTTTGTTTCATTAAAATCAGTTCGTTACATCTAAAAGTTCAACCTCAAAATCGCATACCGAATTCTTCGGCAGTCCAAGGCTATCCTGGGCGTATGGGCCGTAAGCATAACGCGAGGGCGAGAGGATACGTATTTTACCACCCTTTTTAATTAGCGGGATGGATAACTTCCATGCCCTTAGTGTTTCACCTAAGGCAAAAGTGGGTTTAAAATTATTGCTTTGGCCAAATATCTTACCGGTTGTTAAGATCTTGGCGGTATAATTTACAGTTATGCGGGTTGAGTTGGTATACAGGTCATTACCAGTGCCGGGGGCCGATACTATACAATATATACCCGTTGGCACGTCAATGCTGTCTACCTGTACAACCTGGCTGCGTAAGTTATTGCTGTTAATGTAATCCTGGATGATACCATCATCTATTACAGCCTGCGATCTTTCTTCTGCAACAGCATCAAAACCTTTTTTGCATGATGCAAAACAAGCGGCAAACAGCAACAATATCAACAGCGCCCTATTCATGTAATTTATAACGACAAAGTTATCGTTTTATATCGCAAAAAATGCAGGTTAACACTTTTTAACACTCTTGAGGGATGCAGCCGCAATATCAGGGTTTGTAATTAAGCGTAAGCTGGTTTATTTTCCGCAGCATTTCGGTCAGATAAGCCCGGTCGGCCTCGCTGATATGCGCATTAAGATAATTATTAAATTGCTTAACAACGTTTTTTGCTATCTGCCTTTTCTCTTTACCTAAGTCTGTAAGGTAAATTTTAACCGAACGTTTATCCCCCTGGTTAGATGCCCGGTAAATTAGGCCGGCTTGTTCTAACTGATTAAGCATGCGCGACAAACTTGTTGATTTTAAGCCCAGCAATGCTGCAGCTTGCGAAACAGTGGTGCCCTCCTCATCAATATTAATGAGCAGGTAACCTATAGATTGTGTAAAACCAAACTCGGTAACTGTTTGGTTATACCGGTTAGCAACGGTTTGCCAAACTATTTTCAGGAAATAGTCAATGGTTTCCTGCTGTTTTACATTGCTTCGCATAGTGCACAAACTTAATATTTTAAATGAATACTATGTAGTTCATAGATATTAGTTAATGGTTAATAGTAAAATAATCAAACCCACTGCCTTCACCCAAGCAACACTATTTTGAATTTTTACTTTTAAATTTTCACTTTACCCTTAATACCCAACCGTAGTATCATCTCCTCGCGGATCGGCGCCGCCCTCGTATCCGTGCGGGGTAGCCAATATGGCATCAACCCGGCCTATGGCACCACGGCGACTAAGCTTATAACCTTTTTCCTGCAGCTTTGCTTTTGTCGCTTCAGTGAACGCACCGTCCTCTGACTGCACATCATCAGGGAACCACTGGTGGTGGAAACGTTTTGATGAAACCGCCTGCTGCATGGTCTGGTTAAACTCAAGTACATTCAATATAGTCTGAAAAACTGACGTGATGATAGTAGAGCCGCCCGGCGTGCCTACAACCATAAATAACTTACCGTTTTTTTCTACAATGGTAGGTGTCATGCTCGATAACATGCGCTTTCCGGGCTGTATACTGTTAGCCTTGCCGCCTATTAACCCATACATGTTAGGCACACCGGGTTTAGAGCTAAAGTCGTCCATTTCATTGTTCAGCAAAAAGCCGGCACCGGCAACAAAAATGTGAGAGCCAAAAGTATCGTTAAGCGTTGTAGTGATAGATACTGCGTTACCATCCTTATCAACAATAGAGTAATGTGTAGTTTGGTCGCTCTCGTAACCTATAAAACTACCCGGCTGTATGGCCGTGCTTGGCGTGGCAGCATCCCAGCTAAAATTCTTCATCCTTGCGTCAATGTATCTGGGGTTGATAAGGCTATCCACGGGCACTTTATAAAAATCGGGGTCGCCCAGGTATTTAGACCGGTCGGCATAAACACGCCTCTCGGCCTCCACTATCAACCTAACGGTACTATCAGCGTTAAAACCCCACCTGCGTAGCGGGTATTTTTCTACCGAATGAAGCAACTGCACCAAAGCTATCCCTCCGCTTGATGGCGGCGGCATAGTAATAACCCGATATTGTTTGTAATTGCTTGTTATAGGTTTGCGCCAAACCGAATGATAATTTTTTAGATCATTCCTGGTAAAAAGCCCGGCACCTTTTTGCATTTCTGCGATGATAAGATCGGCAGTTTTACCTTCATAAAAACCGGCACGCCCCCTGTCTCTTATTTGTTCCAGTGTACGCCCCAGATCCGCCTGAACCAAAATATCGCCCTGTTGCCAACCGCCTTGCTTAATCAAATAGCTTTTGCCGGGATTAAGCTTGGTAAATTCATCCGCAGCACGGTTAAGGTCTGATGCCAACCTCTTGGTAATTGTAAAACCCCTTAAGGCAAGGTCTACTGCGGGTTGCACCAGATCGGCCCATTTAAGCTTACCATATTTTTTATGCGCCTCGTATAACCCGTCTACAGAACCCGGCACTCCCGATGCTTTGTGCGTGTACAAACTCAGATCAGGTATGATGTTGCCGTTAGCATCCTGGTACATTTTCTCCGTAGCTTTTGCAGGCGCCATTTCCCTAAAATCAAGCGTATTGATCTCACCTTTGCCAGAACGATAGACCATAAAGCCACCACCACCAATGTTGCCCGCCTGCGGGTGCGTTACAGCCAAAGCAAACTGTACAGCTACAGCTGCGTCAACCGCATTACCACCTTTTTTCAGTACCTCTACCCCTGCTTTTGACGCATCGGGATAAGCACAAACCGCAACGCCATTTTTATAAGATGTTATGGATGGTTGCGCCAGTACGGCACCTGTTGTGCCTATCAAAAGCAGACTTATATATACTATTGTATTTCTCAAATTCATCTTTGATAGCTTTTGGGCAATTTATGTTATTGTAGCTTTAAAGCCCATGGCTTTTTTCACTTTTTAAGCTTTATTCTCAGCGGTATAAGTACAGCGACAGAAGTTTTGCACTCCAAATTAGCATAAATAAAGCTTTTAGCCGTTATGAGATGATATATAAACTAACCACTACTTGCATCTTAATATGAAAAAGATCTTACTTTCCTTAATAGCACTTTGCTCATTTGTGCTGATTACAAGTTCTGTAAAAGCCCAGGATTATAAAACTGCTGTCGGCCTAAAATTTGGCGGCTATGAGAATGGGCCATCTGTAAAATATTTTTTGAATGAGGGCACAGCAATTGAAGGCGTTATTGGTATACGTAGCCATGGCGTTGTGTTTTCCGGTTTGTATGAATTGCACCAACAGGCTTTTAACACGGCAGGTTTAAAATTTTACTACGGCTTTGGTGCGCACCTGGGCAGCGTGGGCAGCGGCGTTTACAAACGTTTTGGCGGTGATGACCAAGTGTATAACGATAGCCATATCCTTTTAGGCGCAGATGGCGTACTGGGCTTGGAGTATAAGATTGAACAAGCACCGATAGCTATTAGCCTTGATCTTAATCCACGTGTAGAATTAGCTACCGGGCCATTCTTTGATGTAGCACCCGGGCTTGGCGTTAAATATACTTTCTAAAAAAGCTATTTTAACAAAAGAGCCGCCCAAACAGGCGGCTCTTTTGTTAATGGAGTACCACTATCTTGCGCGAATATTGTTTATCCCCAAGTTTAATGTTTACCACGTAGGTGCCAGGTACAAGTGCTGATGTATTGATATCGGCATTAAAATTACCTGTTGTTATTTTCCTATTGCTTTGATATACCGTTTGCCCGGCGCTGTTTATCAATGACAACCGAAGATCGCCTCCTTGCGTTGTGTTAAAAACCACATTGACGTAATCATCAGCCGGAACCGGAAAAACCGTTAATCCTATTTCAGACTTATCAGGATTTTTAGCCACCAGCCGGAAATCAAACCCATCAGACTGGGCAACGCAACCTGTACCAAGCGTTAACTGAACAGTATAAATACCCCCCTTAAGTGGCGTATACTTTTGATTAGTAGCGCCTGCTATTGTTTCGCCATTTAAAAACCATTGCAATTCACCGGTAAGGTTTACCTGCAGATCATCACCATTTTGAGTTATTACCGGCTTTGCAACCGTAACCGGGGATCGCTGTGTTGATGCACAGCCGGGACTGCGAAGCTGTATATCATAAAAATAATAATACATGCCCTTGTAATAAGCTGTATCGGTTTCAGGTGCACTTGATGTTGCATTATTCCCTGTTAGCTTGACAATGTTGCCGGCAGTAAACGGATAGCTGATACCTGTACCCTTATTTCTATAAAGTGAAGCACCGTTCAAATAACTTGGCGTTATGGTGTAATTGCCTGCTGCAGGCAGTACTAAATTTAATGTGTAAACTCTTCCCTGGTCAAGCGGATCATCGGCTAATTCAACCGCAGGCAAATTAGGAGCGATAGTAGTTGTACGGGTTTTCGCAACATTTATGGTTGTTGTTGAAACCACTTCGCCATTATCATTTGTTGCAGTAAAGGTGATCTTGCCCGATGTACCTATGTATAACCGTGCACTCTCAATAACCATAGGTGCCTGCGTGGTAAACCTTACACCCGGCGAAAATTGATTGTAACCACCCGCCGGGCCGGCACTTTTAGTTATTAGTCCAATCTTTGCACTAAAATCATTTAACCCTGCATAGAAAGTGTTATTTAAGGGTGCTGTGGTAATAGTAGCAGGTGAGCCGGTGCCTAATGGTAGTGTACTGGTTGCTGCGGCATACCAAAATATTTGCCCATCACCACCGCCGCTCAACTCATAAGATTTTGTGTTGATACAATAGTAAGCCTGCAGATTGGATCCATCCACAGACGGAGGTGTACCAACTTCAATAGTCCCGGTTACCGAATTATTTGATGACAATGGATCACCCGGAACGTTAGTGGTTGCTGTAACCGTGTAATCGCTGCCGGGACGGGTATTAAATTTACCGCTAAAAGTAAAGTCTTCCTCTTCATCCGGATCAAGCGTGCCCGTGTAAGTTTCGCTAAAATTAGTAACGGCGCCATTAGGTGCAGTAACCCTTGCCGTTACCGGGATATTGGTTATGGTGGTGCTGCCGAAGTTCTTAAGCCTTACCTTTACGGCCACGGATGATGCACAGGTAACACCTTCAAGGCTATTTACAATGGCTGTTGCACCTGCGTCAACAGATGGTTTTAAGATCTGTACAAGATAATCCTGGGTTTCGCCCTTAGCATAATTACCACATGGGGTTATCGTTGAAGCATCGTTGGTTTCGCTTAAAACTATTCGTAAAAGTGTGGTATTCCCTATCAACGCCGAAATAGGCACGGCAATATTTCCTGAGAAGCTTGCAGTTCCGTTTATAACAGTTGAAGTTGCTACCGTTTCATTGGTATCAAATACGCCATTGCCGTTCCAGTCTATAAATATCTTGGCTATTTTATTAAAATTACCGCCGCACGTACCTAATGTGATGCTGAACGGATAAGTTTTGCCCACTTCCAGTTGCGCCGTTAAGTTGGTGTTATCAGTATAACTTGTACAACCGGCAGTGGCGGTTTTATTGATGTTGGCAAGGGTAAAGTTATTAATCTTAGAATCAGCACTTGATAGCGGTGCCGATGCACAATACGGGCTGCCTCCAATGCCTGTGGCTATTAGAGCATAAGCCTGGCTGCCCGATTTTAACGTTCCTTTGTGTGTTATGGTTATGGTGTATTTTTTCCCGGGAATAGCATCAGCAATGTTAACCTGTTCAATATTATCTCTAATGTTATCACCCGTGGTAGCTGCTGCCGAAGGGTTATCCGGCGTAAGCACCCAAGGTGAATAGGTGGTTTGGCCGTCGCTTACGCGAATGTCAAGGTCATTCACCAATTTAGGTGTACGGTTGTTGATCACGCCGTCTGCAGTTGGTGTACCTTCCGGATCAGTCCATGATATAGAAACTTCAAGCGGACCAACACCCGAAGCAGTAACTTCAAGCGTGCGGGTTTGTCCTTGAGCCAGCACTTCTTCGTTTATAAGGCTTTTAAACTTACTATCTGTTATGGCTTGCGCTGCAGCTTTCATGTCCAGCAACCCCCATCCATAAACATAATCGGGACCAACATTCCCTGCATCAAATGCAGTATGGCAAGCTAACCCCTTAAGAGTTGCTGCGCGCATGAAAGCACCACCGTTTTTTTGAGCGTAATACTCCTGCAACAAATAAAGAGAACCGGTTACGTTAGGCGCCGCCATTGATGTACCAGACGAGTAGTAATAAAAACTGGGATTACTTGTTCCGGTTGAAAGTATCTGTTCGCCGCAGCCAACAATATCCGGTTTAACACGCCCATCATCCGTTGGGCCCCAGCTACTAAAAGCTGATATGGATATATCCTGTCTGCTGCCTGGTCCGTTTGGCAGTTGTCCAACCGAACCGACCGTTAAGATATTTTTAGCAGTACCTGTTGTGGTGATGATATCATAACCATCATTACTGCTGATGGTTGATGGGCGAGGCCCCTTGTTCTCGAAGGTGGGATCGGTACGGCTTTTATAGCCATAATAGTTTGTACCTACAGCAGGGCCGTTGCTGGTACGTGAGTTACCTGCTGATTCAACTATTAAATAATACGGCGCATTATACGCTATCTGGTCCCAGTCGCGGGTACGGGAGTCATAAAAGCCAAACAAATAGTCTTCGTTATCGCCGGGCAAACCGTACCATTCCCAGCGTTGGTCGGTACTGTTATAATCCCAGCCTCCTACGTCACCATAAGAGTGGTTTGATAATAACAGCCCTGCGGCCGCACCACTCATTTCTGAAACATCGTTATCAAAATCCCATGACAATAAAGTGGAAGCATCAAAGGCCATACCTTTAGCAGGCGCATATACACCTTTCGCCAGCATGGTACCAGCTACGTGTGTAGAGTGATCTGCAACACCGGCAGATGAATTGTTTAAGGTAATGGTTTTACCAGCAAACTCGCGATGACCGGCATAAACGCTGCCACCATCCCAAATACCCAGCTTACCATTTAAAAAACTGCCGCTGCCAGACAGGTTGAGATTAAGCGAACCACCCGGCTGTACCGTATTAGTACCGGTTGTTGCCGCAGCGATAGTATTGTTGTGGGTTGATAAAAATATAGGAAATCCGCGCCCATCAAGCCCTTGCAGTATCACCAGGTTGCCGGCTTTGTTAATTCTTTTTACCGGCCAGCCATTTCGTTTAGCCAGCGATACGGCTTTAGCGTAACTTGCTGTAAAGTTTTGCTTAGCCTGAACTGATATAGCGTTAAGTTTTTGTGTGTTAGTGATGGGCAAAGGCAATTTTTGCCCCATAACATTAGCTGTACATGCCGTTAAAACAATAATGGCTATAAGGGCCAGGTACTTTTTCAAAATAAGCGCGGGTATTTAGCGGCTTAAATTTATACCTTTTTCATGAAGTTTTAGCAATGGCGCAAAATTTGCCTTATGTATAACAGTTATCAGCTATTAAGCTTTATTAAGCACTCAAGCAACTATTTAAAACAATGCTCTTTTTAACCGACCTCGCATTGGGTAAAAATTTTCCCATAGTGGGAAATATATTGCCATTCCACATTATTAAAAAATACAAGACTAAGTCGAAAAACGAATACAAATAAAAAAGGAGCGCTATCGTTAGCGCTCCCTTTTTTTATGTATTTATTAAGACCTTCTCATTGGCGGGGTCAAATTCAATTGTTTGATAATACCGTCTACCACCTTCGGTATATCATTCATCGTCCTCTTAGGATTTTGTAATTCCCCTACGCCGTAACCACGCCATACAATTTGTTGTGTACGGGCATCTATCAGGTCAATGATAATTGTGCCTTCTTTATATTGAACTTTTTGGGTGTAGCCCGGCCCGTATAAACCGCCGTAGTAACCTCCCCAGCCCCATGGGCGATAGAAGCCACCCCAGCCCCAGCCATAACCCCAGCCCCAACCACCACCGTAGTAAGGATAATAGGTTTCCCATTTTGTGCCGCGGCCGGTAACCGTTGCATAGCGTACCAAAAGATCAGGGTTTTGTTGTTGCGGAACCAAGCCCTTGGCAATCAATGCCTCTTTGGTTGCTTCCTGTATGCGGCCGTTACCTATTTCATTTAAAGGGCGCCACTGCTTGTTTGGCGATTGCATAGGCCCTGTAAGTGCAAATGTACGGTAACCGCTTAAATTGGTTTTGTTGGCTGCTGCAGTGTAATAGTTGTAGCTGCTGCAGGCAGATAGTGTTGATACAAATGCTACTACCAACACCAGGTAGATATATTTTTTCATGACGTCAATAAAATTTATAGTCTATTAGACTGAAAGTAATGCAAAGGTTTAACCAATTTATGCTTTATAGAAAAAATATTTTAGGTTAGATATTTCCCTACTATCGGCATGCGCCTGCCCATGCCAAACGCCTTTGGCGATACCCTTAAAATTGGTGGTGTTTGGTAACGTTTATGTTCGGCAATATTCACCAAACGCAGCACTTTACGCACAGTTGCCTCATCAAACCCTTGTTTGATGATCTCTGCTGATGAGCAACGATGTTCAACATACTGCGACAGTATGGCGTCCAGTATATCATACTCCGGTAATGAATCTGTATCCTTTTGATCGGGCCTTAACTCTGCAGAAGGCGGTTTGATGATCGTATTCTCCGGAATGATCTCTCTTTCGCGATTAATATAGCGCGCTAGTTGGAAAACCTGCGTTTTAAAAACATCGCCAATAACTGATATACCACCGCACATATCGCCATACAAGGTACCATAACCAACTGCCACCTCACTTTTATTAGATGTATTAAGCAATATATAACCAAACTTATTGGTCATGGCCATTAGCAGAATGGCGCGGCTGCGCGATTGAATATTTTCTTCGGCTATGTTAAACGGCAGACTTTTAAACTGCGGATGCAAGGCTTCCTCAAAGGCATCAGTGATTTTGGCAATAGCGATCACTTCAGATCTGCAACCTAGGTTATTCACCAGGTCTTCAGCATCTTTGAGAGAGTGGTCGGTAGAGAATTTGGAAGGCAGCATTACCGCCATCACATTGTCGGCCCCTAAAGCTTCTGCTGCCAGGGCACAAACCACTGCAGAATCTATCCCGCCGGATAAGCCCAGGATAGCTTGCTTGAAACCGGATTTTTGAAAATAATCCTTAATGCCTAACACCAGGCCATCATGTATCTGCTGTATGTCGCTATCTCTATTAGCTTTTAAAGTAGTTTGATGCTCAAAGGTGATATCACCTTCATCGTCCAGATCATAATAAGCCAAATGCTCAACAAAGTAAGGCATCTCATCAACAGCTTCGCCTGCACGGTTAAACACCAGCGAGCCGCCGTCAAATATCAGTTCTGTTTGTGCACCCACATGATTAACGTAAAACAGCGGCAAATTATAGCGGCGGGCGTTATCGCTTAAAATGGCAATACGCTCTTCGTCGTGGTTGTAGGCAAACGGTGATGCAGCAATATTGATCATCACATCCGGGTTTTGTTTGATCAGCTCATCCATCGGCCGGGTAATGTAAAGTGGATTCTCAATAGTATTCCAAAGGTCCTCGCAAATGGTAAGTGCTATACGCTTACCCTTAAAATCAATACACTTAAAAGATGTTGAGGGCTCAAAGTAGCGGTATTCATCGAAAATATCGTAATTAGGCAATAGCGCTTTGTTCACCACAGCTTTTACTTCACCATTTTCAATAAAGTACGCCGAATTGTTAAGATCCTTCCCTTCGGGATTATGATTGGGCGTTGGCAGGCCAATTATGCAGGCTATATCTTTGCACTCAGCGGCAATATTTTGGGCAGCTGCATCGCATAGTTCAATAAACTCTTTAAATTCTAAAAAGTCGCGCGCAGGGTAACCACAAACACACAGTTCAGAAAAAACCACCAGGTCGGCACCGTTTTGCTTAGCCTGTTTAATAGTATTTATGATCTTACCGGTATTCGATTCAAAATTACCAATATGGTAGTTCAACTGTGCTAATGCTAATTTCATAGTTTGGATATAACTGCGCGTGCGTGGGCCGCGTACAAATAAAAAAATTATTTTTGCTAAAACGTCAATAACGATGCCTTATTCCTGTAAAACAACCGTCATTTATGCAAGTTTTGCTCTTTGCCTCGCCCTTAGTGCATGCAAACGCCGTAAAGATATAGACGTTAGCAACATACCAGTAACGGTTAAGATAGAGCGCTTTGATAAAGATTTCGACCAAATGCGCACGAAACCTATGGACCAGCAGGCGGGTGTACTTTATACCAAATACGGTAAATTCTACCAGGATTTTATTGAAAGGGTGCTTAAAGCCGGTAGTGCACAAGACACGGCTTACTTTTCGGTTTTAAGACAGGTATTTGCAGGGAAGGCCTACCTGGACCTTAAGCATGACGTTGACGCAGCCTACCCAAATATGGATAAACAAAACGCTGAACTTACAGACGCTTTTAAGCGGATAAAATATTACTTCCCCAAAAAGAACCTGCCAAAGGTGTACGCTTACTTCTCGGGCTTTCAGGCGCAAACTACCATAGGTGATGGTTATTTTGGCATAGGCCTGGATCTTTTTTTAGGAGCCGACTCCAGATTTTACCCGGCATTAACGCAAAACTTCCCGCATTATATATCACGCAGGTTTACACCGGACAATATTACACCGCGGGTGGTGGAAGGAATTGCACGTGAAGATATGTTCCCCGAGAACGACGCTGACAACTCGCTGCTGGCGAAAATGATCTACAATGGCAAAATCCTGTACTTTATGGACCAAACGCTCCCTAACGTACCAGACTCAACTAAGATTGGTTATACTAATAAGCAATTGAAATGGTGCGACGATTTCAAGGGAAATATTTGGGGGTATTTTTTAGAAGAAAACCTGCTTTACGAAACCGATTATCAGAAAATACAGAAATATTTAACGGAAGCACCATTTACCCCGGGACTGGGTGACAATAATGAATCGGCACCCAAATTGGGCGTTTGGACGGGATGGCAAATTGTGAGGGCCTACATGGATAAACATCCTGACGTTACACTACCCCAGCTAATGGCCGACCGCAACGCACAAAAAATACTCAACGAATCTAAATACCGGCCTAAAAATGCTAAAGAATAAAGCTTACTTTTATTGATAGTACCCACCAATTAAATAAATCATTTAAATGAGAGCAATTAACCCATGGATAAACTTTAACGGCAATGCCGAAGAAGCATTCAACTTTTACAGGTCCGTTTTCGGAGGCGAATTCAGCAAGATTGTTCGGTTTAAGGATCTGGCAAGCGAAGAATTCAAGATAGACGAAAAGGACGAGAACAAGATAATGCACATTGCCCTGCCAATCGGCAAGCAAAACGTATTGATCGCTAATGATGTGCCCGAATTTATGGGCCCTGTAAATGAAAGCGAGAACCGTTCAAAAATTGTGGTGAGCACCGAAAGCCGCGATGAGGCTGATAAGATCTTTAGCGGACTATCAGCAGGCGGTGAGGTGGAAGGCGATATTGGCGTTACCCCATGGGGCACTTATGCCGGCATGTTCAGGGATAAGTATGGCATCGAGTGGATAGTTGAGTTTGACGAGAGTTTGTAAACCTTGTCAGTTATAGCTTGTCGATTATCTGCTCAATTGTGCTTAATGCTGCTCAGATTACCGCGCTACCACTCGCAATGGCACTGGGTTTTAAAACAAAAAAGCGCCACCGTTTTCGGTAGCGCTTTTAATATTTAAAGACGATAAATTTACTTCATTATAGCGAATACGGCTCTTAGTACGAAGATAGTACCAACTACCATAAGTATATTACCAACTGCAGATGCAAGTTTAAAATCGGCAAAGCGGATGAAAACACCTACCAAACCAATAGCTACAGCAATAATTAAAGCTATATAATGTTTCTCTGAATTTGCGTTTTGAGTTGATTGTGCCATTACAAAATTATTTGTCGCAAAAATATAAATGTTTGTTGAAAAACAGATAGCTATTAAGAATTTATTGCCTTTTCTTTTTTGCTCCAACCTTGCGGCAGGTTTTCCTCAATTTCAATGTTCTCAAATTCGGCACTGGCGCGTGAGCCTACTACCTTTGCCCAGGCAGCCATTTTAGCTATACCCTCTTTTAGGCTTACATTTTTATTTGCACCAAATACTCCGGCAGCTTTTGCGTGGTCGCTATGCGCGTGCATCACTTCTTTACGGGCTTCAAGGTGGGTAACTTTGGGTTCAACACCTAATTCATCAGCCACAACCTGCACCAACTCATTTACCGTGTAAGGCTTATCAGCGCCAACGTTAAATACCTCATTGTAGGATGCAGGTACATTTACGCAATTGGCAATATGCGGTGCAACATCATCAATATAACTAAATGCGCGGGTTTGTTCGCCATCGCCAAAAATGGTCATTGGCTTTTCCTGCATTATTTGGTTCATGAAGATACCTATCACGTTACGGTATTTATCACCAATGTTCTGGTTCTCACCATAAACGTTATGCGGGCGGAAGATCACATAATTTAAACCAAACATGTGGTGTGCTGCCTTAAGGTCCATCTCAACGGCATATTTAGCTACACCATAAGGATCTTCCGGCTGTGGCACCATGCTTTCCAGCATTGGCAACTGGCCTGCGCCGTATACAGCAATTGATGAGGTAAATACAAAACATTTTACTTTATATAATACCGAAAGGTTGATGAGATTGACCGAGCCAATAAGGTTATTGTTATAATTAAACCTGCGGATAAAGTGCGATAAGCCCTCGGCTGCATAAGCTGCCAGATGGTACACATAATCAAATCTGTGCTTCTCAAAAAGGCTTTCTAATAAGGCTACATCATTGATTGAGCCTTCAACAAACTCTACTCCTGCCGGTATATGGTCTTCAAAACCTCCGCTAAGGTCATCAAGTACTATAACTTTATGGCCAAGTGCTAAACAATGCCTTGCCACGTGCGAACCGATAAAGCCGGCACCGCCGGTTACTAATGAAGTGATCATAACTAATGTGGTATCTTAATTTACTTACTATTGTTTGTGTAAATATTTGCAAAAACCAGGCCGCCAACACCGCATGTTGTAAACCTCTATACTACAGGCACCAAACGCTTTTACAATATAAATACGTGTTGATTTAATTTCCCGTTTTGTTCAAAAACATGGTAGGTTTACACGCTATAAAATTATGTTTATTTAACTATTTAACAAGTTTTTTACTGCCCTGCCGGTGCTGCCTCTATTTGCTTTGGCACTATAGTTGTAATTTCTTTAATATCATTTACTTAAACAAAAAACATCATGGGCTTAATAAGATTTATAGCGATTGGCGCAGCGGTAGGTTTAGGCGTTAACTACCTAATGAAAAAAAGAGACGAGGATGGCCGCTCTGTATTGGATGACCTAAGAGAAAAAGCACCTGAATGGTTTGATAAAGCCAAAGAGTTTGCTGCAGATAAGGTTGATATGGCTGCTGAAAAAGTAAGGTCGTACAACGGTTAAACATTTAAGATAAAATTGGAGCCTCCTGCTTTGCAGGGGGCTTTTTTATGTTCAAAAATCCTGCAGTTAAGTATAGCTTAACAGATTATTAACCATTGTTTAACTACTCAAATTCTCACTTAAATTGAAATAATTTTTATTACAACTATATGATTTACACATATATTTAAAGATTATCTCTTAACCTGTGATCTACATTAACCGATTTACAGACAGTGTAGCAACCTGTGGCGTTTATTGCGAAAAAACGCATGCTCATACGGCTACCAAAGCTTCTTTTAGCCAGCAGATAGATGATTTTTTTAGCAAATTGTTTAGCACTGCTGATTTTCCTGCCCGCTGGCATTGCGGCAACTGGACAGATTTTCACGGATGGCTATATATTGTTTCTGATCTGAGTATATGGGCGGCATATTTTGCGATACCTATCCTGTTATTAAAGCTCGTTCGCAAACGTAAGGACCTCCCGTTCCACAAAATATTTTTGCTATTTGTTGCCTTCATATTATTATGCGGCACCACGCACTTAATTGATGCAGGTATTTTTTGGTGGCCGGCCTATCGTTTTAGCGCCTTGGTAAGGTTTATTACAGGCCTTGTTTCTATATTTTCTGTTTATGCACTTAACCGCATCATCCCACTGGCAGTTAACATACGCACGGTAAAAGACTTGGAAGATGAAATTGAAAAGCGCCGCGAGGTAGAAGAAAAACTTGCTGCCAGCGAATTTTTGCTATCAGAGGCTGGCCGCATAAGTCGTGTTGGGGGCTGGGAAACAGACCTTACAACCGATAAGCGCACCTGGAGCAACACTGTATATGATATTTTCGAGATACCGCATAATATCGATCTGGATAAACTTGAACTTACCGACTATTTTTTCGGCAGTAACCTTACCAAGGCTCAAAATGCTTTGCGTGAAGCAATAGAAAACAACACACGCTGGGACCACGAGCTGCAAATGAAGACCGCCAGGGGTAATGTTATTTGGGTTCGATCGACCGGGGAACCTCTGTTAGATGAGAATGGCAATGTGGTAAAGCTACGTGGTATATTTATGGATATAGACCGTTATAAACAAACGGAATTTGCACTCAACAAATCACTTGAGCTAACCTCTTTAAATAATCAGCAGCTTAAAAACTTTACACACATCCTTTCGCACAATATCCGTAACCACGCCAGCAATATGGCGCTCATCTCATCTTTAGTGGATACGGACAACCTTGATGCAAACAACAAGGAACTTTTTGATAAGATGAGCAATGTAAGCGCAGCTCTTAATGATACGCTTGAACATCTGTCTGAAGCGATACGCATCAAAGATACGGTGATACAGCGGGAGGTGCTTAACATAGGCATAGAGTTGAAGAAGGTGCTGGATATCTTTCAATCCGACCTTAACTTTAATAATGCGAAGATTGAATTACAGTTAGATGTAGAAATGATAAGCTTCCCACGCATTTACCTGGAGAGTATTTTAACTAACCTTATTTCTAATGCTATTAAATATCGTGATACGCAAAGGCCGCTGCTTATCACTATAAAAACCTATAAAAACGATAAACTTGAAACCGTTTTGGAATGCGTTGATAACGGCGTTGGCATAGACCTTAAGCTGCACGGCCAAAAGATATTCGGCTTGTACAAAACCTTCCACGACCGTAAGGATGCGCATGGTGTTGGCCTGTTCCTGGTTAAAACACAGGTAGAATCACAAGGCGGAAAAATTGAAGTAGAAAGTATACCGGGATCCGGATCAACCTTTAAAATAATATTTTGATGAAAAAAATAAATGTTGCGTGTGTAGTTGATGATGATGAAATATACACCTTTTCAGTAAAGCGGATTATTGCCAAAGCAGACATTGCCGATAAAACTATCTTTTTCCATAACGGGAAAGCGGCACTCGATTTTATTATCGAGAACATGAACAACAACGGGGAGTTGCCAGACCTGATATTGCTTGATCTGAATATGCCGGTGTTAGATGGCTGGCAATTCCTGGATGAATTTGCAGCGGTGTTACCCGGCTTAAATAAAAAGATTACGGTTTACATTGTAAGCTCATCAATAGACCAGGACGATTACCGCAAAGCAAAACAAATTGAGTTAGTAACAGACTTTGTGGTTAAGCCGTTAACGGTAGATCATTTGCACGATATTTTAACCATGCTGCATGCATAAACAAGCAACCCCGCCTTCGCGGGGTTGCTTCACACTAAAGAGTCCTCTTACTACTCCCTGTCGTCATAAAACCCAGGAGCAATTGCTACAGACAGCAATGTCTCCATGTGTTTATCCAACAGCTTTTTCCACCAAAACTGGTAATTACGGGGGTAAACAACCCTGTCATGGTGGTCTTTGCGGCCCAGTTCCTCAAGCGCAAGTATTTTATACATTACCTTGCGCGAATGGTCTACCACCGCGTGCGACCGTTTGGTGTAACCTAATACCTGGTTAATTTCGCGATTTGTTTTACCCAGCAGGATCAGGTTAAAAATGTCAATGTGGTGCGTTGAAAATCCCTTAGTTTTAAGGGTTGGTCTGGTTGAAAAAATGGCGTTCGTTTTCATGGCTTTACTTCTCCTTTACTTTTTCTATTCTACTTTAATCACAGTAAATTCAGTACGTCTGTTAAGCTGTCTGCCGGCAGGGTTATCCTTGCCGTTTGGTAGTGTGTTAGGTGCAATGGGGCGGCGCTCGCCGTATCCTTTGGCATAAATACGGTCTTCGGCAACGCCCATGCTAATGATGTAGTCTACACAAGCTTGTGCCCGGCGCTGCGATAGTGCCATATTGTATTTGTCGCTGCCTTTAGAGTCGGTATGGGCAGCCAGTTCTACCTTTATTTTAGGATTATCCTTCATAATGGTTACCAGTTCGTTCAATACCGTTTTTGATTCCGGGCGAAGGGTGGCTTTATCATAATCATAAAGCACATTGTTGATCAAAATAGGTTTATCTTTTTTGAAGGCTTGCAGGCATATATCAGGGTTGAACAAGGTATCGCCCTGCATTTCGCGGCCAGCTGCCGGCACCGGTAGTACTTTAGTGAAGTATCCCTCTTTCTCAAGCACCAGGTTATAAGGCCTGCTGGTTTTTACATTAAAGCTGTAGCGTGCCGTTTTATCTGTTACCAGCGATTTGATAGTTTGCTTACTTAACGAATCGACAAAGCTTACCTTAACACCGGCAAGTGCCTTACGGGTATCGCAATCAACCACAAGGCCGCTTAGTGTGTGGCGCTTGTCATAAGCCTCAAACAGGTTTAAACAGCAGTCAGATTCCCTGTCAGAGCTGATGTAAAATTTGTTGGCATTCGCAGGGTCGGGTACGTAATAGAGATCGTCTTTGGCAGAGTTCATTGGGTAGCCCATGTTTACCGGAGTACTCCAACTGCCATTGTCATTCATCGTTTCAAAAAAATCGAAACCGCCTAAGCCGGTAAAGCCTTTTGAGCTGTACACCAGGCGTTTGTTCTGCACATCGTAATACGGCGCCTGCTCATTTTGGCTGGTATTTACGGTTGAGCCCAGGTTTTTAGAATTAACCGGACTTCCGTCGCCGCTCAGGTCGGCTACCCAGATATCGTCGCCACCGTAGCCCCCGGGCTTGGTAGATACAAAGTACATTTGTTTACCATCGGTAGTGATGTAAGGTTGTATAGAGTTAAAGCCATCGGCATTAACATTAGCATTTAATTTTTCAGGCGCACCCCAAACACCATCGCTACCTTTGCGACTGGTATAAATAGCATAGGTTGATTTGCTGCCCACCTTAAACCAGCGTGTGAAATAGATATGCTGCCCATCGGGTGTAAAGACTGGCGTGCCATATTCAAGCTCTTTGCTTTTCATACTGCCATCATCTTTAAACTGCACCTGCTGTGGCTGCCCGCTGCCGTCATTCCTAAGCATGTAAAGCCTGTTCACATGCGTTTTCTCATCCTTAGCAAATCTCGATGAAGTGAAGTAGCTCATGCCATCTTTCAAGTACATGGCGTAGTCAGATCCATCAGAGAACCATGGGCCTTTGCGTTTTGCAACATCTATCAGTAATGGATATTTATATTGCTCCTTTGCAAACCGGCAATTGGTGATCTCTTTATCGGCAATGGCGCGGTACTTTGCATCGCCTTTGTAGCTGGTATTAAAATCGGTAAGCTGTTTTATGGCTTCATCAAAATGCTGGTTGGCACGCAGGCATACACCATACCACAGGCGGCTCAATGGAAATTTTGCTTCGTCGCCTTCTTGTAATACACGGTAATACCACGGTTCGGCTTCCAGGTAATTTTCATATCCACGGTACGATTCGCCCAGTTGATAGGCGATGTAGGTTTTGTCGCTAACCTTGCCATCCTTTGCTTTAGCGGTTTTTCCGCCACCGCTATATGGGATTGATTGCTGCGTAATGAGGCTCATGCCTTCGGCTGCCTTGCGGTAATAGTAAGCAGCTTCGTAATAGTCCTTATTGTTAAAAGCTTTATCGGCAAGCGCACGCGGGTTATCCTTGCTGTACTGGGCATGTACAGGTGCTATTGCCGCAATTAATAATAATATGGTTAATAGTTTTTTCATAAGCGATAAGATTATAACCTTGGGCAAATAGGTTCCGGCTCCTGTATGCGTCTGCGGAACACGTAGCTGATAGATAACTCGATACCACCCTGGCCAAAAGCCGAACGGGTTTGCGTGGTATTGAAATCATAGCTCGCGCCGATGATCATATTATTAAAATGGTAACCTACGTTAGCTATCGCAGCATCTTTAAAGCGGTACATGGCACCCAGTATAAGACCCTTATCAGCATCAACCTTAAATTCGCTATAGGCACCCGCTGCTTTTTCTTCTGCTTTTTGTTGTTTCATGTAAACAGCATGTGGCACCAGATCAAAACTCTCGTTTATCTTTAAGCGGATACCTGCGTGGGCAGTGTAGCGCATCGGTAAACGCTGTGCTGTACTGGTATTTGATGCCATGGCAATGGGATCTTTTGAACGGGCCAGGTGCGATACACTGAACCCGCCGAAGAAATTGGCATTGTGCGATGGGTCGCCATCATAGTAGAAAGCACCTGCGCCGGCATCAAACACGGTGGCATTGGTATTAAGGAAGTTCTCGTTGCTTGGTAGTGATGGGTCAAAACCACTGGCAGGGTTAAACTGGCTTCCGTATTGCGCTTTGTTTGCATCAAAAAAGCGATTGATAACACCAGCCTGCACGCCAAAGCTTACCTTCTTGTAACCATCGTTTGATACAGCGATGTTGTAAGAGAACGAGCCATAGGCCGAAAAGTAATTATAACCGATGTCACCCGCAGCCTGGTTGAGGATATTAACCCCAACACCAACCCTGTCGGTAGGGCGAAAATCGGCAGAAACGGCACCTGTTTGGTAGGCATTGTTGATGGATGCATATTGGTTCTTGAAATTCCCGGTTATACGCGTATCTCCGTTAAAAACCCCTGTTAAAGCCGGGTTAAGGTACATGGGATAGGCATAATACTGGGAAAAATGCGGATCTATCTGTGCAAAGAGGCGGTTGGCTGCTCCTATCTGGAGCAGCACCGCTATCATTACTATTATCTTATTTTTCATGTGAATAGATTTAGAGAGGTTATCTGATTAGTGTTACGGTACCTTTTTTCCTGACTACCTGCCCGCTGTTAAGCGTTACATCTGCGTAGTACACGTAAACGCCAACCGGTTGCGCACGGCCTTTATAGGTGCCATCCCAACCTGCAGCCTTGTTGGTAGTGCGGAACTGTTGTTCGCCCCACTGATCATACACCGCAAAGGTTAAGCTCTTGATGTTGGTACCGTACACATACAGCACATCGTTATTACCGTCGCCATTTGGTGTAAAGGCGTTTGGTATAAATATGCCGTCGCCAAACGGATTAGAGCTGGTGCCGGTAACCGCGTTGGAGTTTGCACTTAATTGACAGGCACTTGCACCCAGTGCACGTACCACAATGGTAACCGATTGGTTAGGGTTTAGCCCGCCAACAGTGTGCGTTAAACCATTAGCGCCAGAGCTTGGTGCTATGTAAGTAGCACCATTGTCCAGGCTTAACTCGTAGCCTACTGCACCAGGTACGGCGCTGTAAGTAAAGGTTACGCTTGATGTGGTAGTGGTTTGTACGGTTACCACCGGTGCAGGCAGCGGGCCTAACACCTTAACGGTAACCGCTGCACGTGTTGCAGATACGCAACCTGTAGGTGTACTTACGGCCTCTACATAGTAGGTTGTGGTATTGGTTAATACCGGCGTAGTGAAGTTAGCACCTGTGAACAGCGCCGTTCCACCGGTTGCATCAGCGTACCATTTTAAAGTGGTGCCTGCTTCTGATGTTGCAGTAATGGTGGTGCTGGTATTAGGGCATATTTCGGTACCGTTTGCAGATGCCACCGGTGCAGCCGGGCCCTGATTAACGGTAACCGTTACCTGTGTACGTGTGGCTGAAGGGCAGCCATCTTCATTGAGTGCTTCTACATAATAAGTAGTATTGGCATTTAATACCGGCGTAGTGTAATTAGTACCGGTGAATACGGCAGTGCCTCCGGTAGCAACGGTATAGAATTTATAGGTAAAGTTCGGCTGCGCATTGGTAACGTTCAGCACCGCACTGATACCTGCACAGGTTGCTACCGGCACATCGTTAGCTATAACCGGTGGCGCAGGTGCCGGCCTTGTAGTTACTTGTACCATGGCCAGGTTGCTGCTGCTGCAACCGTTGCTGTTAAACGCAGCTACGTAGAAATTGGTAGTTGCTGTAATAGCATCTGTTACATAGGTTGGCCCCGTAAACAATACGGTAGTTTGTGCCGGCGAGCTGTACCATTTGTAAGTGATACCATTTTGTGCAGCAGCCACACTTAGCGTAGCGCTGCTGCCGAGGCACACAGCAACATTTGTTGCTGTAACGGTTGGATCCGGAGGCAGCGGACTAACGGTAACCGTAACCAGTGTACGGGTTGATGGGTTACAGTTGCCTGCGCTTGCAGCTTCAACATAATAGGTTGTTGTTGCAGAAATATTTACTGTGTACTCGGTACCTGTGTAAAGCAGTGTGCCACCTGTCGCAGCGCTGTACCATCTGTAAACCAGATCGGCTTGCGGGTTAGCAATGCTGATGGTGAAGTCGCTGCCATCGCAGGCTACCAAACCACCTGCCGGTGCCTGTACCTGCGGCGGATTTGGTGCAGGTGTAACAGTGATATCTGCACGGGTGCGGGTTGCACTTGTACAGGTTCCTCTCACCGCCTCAACAAACAGCGATACGTTTGCAGTTACATTGTTAAGCGTATAGCTAGTACCTGTAAATACCGGCGTGGCCGAAGTTGCATCTGTATAGAAATTATATTGCTGACCGGCTACCGGGTTGTTAACGCTGATGGTAACAGATCCGCCGCTACAAACTGTTGTATTGTTTGCATTAAGCGTAGGTGCATCTATAACTCCGGTTACAGTAACAGCTACTTCAGTGCGGCCACCGTTGTTGACACAACCGCCAGCGTTGTTCACGGCTTCAACATAGAAAGTTGTGTTTTGGCTGATCGGCGCAGTGGTAACAGTTGCACCTGTGTAAACAATAGTGCCTGCAGTTGCAGTGGTGTACCAGTTGTAAGTAACACCTGCATCTGGGTTGGTTACGCTTAGCGTTGCAGTACCGCCGGTACAAACCTGTACGTTAGCTGCATCCACACCGGGTTTAGCCGGGCGCGGGTTTACAGAAACGGTAGCTGTTGTGCGCGATGGGCTTGTACAGGTTCCGTTGCTTAATTCAGCATAATAAGTACTGTTGGCAAGCGGCGTTACGGTGTAGCTTGCGCCGGTGAATAAAAGCGTGCCATTTGTGGCAGCATTATACCAGCGTACTGTACCTGTACCTGCGTTTGTAACGGTAAAGGTTACGGTTTCGCCGGCGCAGATAGTTGCTGCAGTTTGGTTAAGCGTTGGGTTAACCGGTGATGGCGTTACATTTGCAGTTACCGCTACACGGTTAGGGTTAGCACAACCGTTTGATGTGCGGCTGCTGCCTACATAATAGGTTGTTGTAGCGTTAAGTACCGGTGTGGTAAAGCTTACACCCGTACCTGCTACTGTGTTGCCGGTCGCACTGGTGTACCAGGTGTAAGTAACGCCTGCCTTAGGGTTGTTAACAGTAAATGTTGCTGTTGAACCCGAGCAAATATTTACAGTTGATAGATTTACTACAGGGGCATCAACCTGTTTGCTTGCGTAGTAAATATCAGCTGTGTTAAACACGGCTGCCACTGCGCTGTTCAACCTTATTTCGATGCGATCAAAGGCAGCTTTTGGCGCAAAACTGATGATAGCGGTACGGCCACCGGCAAGGACACGCAAACCAATAAGGCTGCTGCTCAGGTTTATCCTGTCGCCGTTATAGGTACCACCGTTATAAGATGCTATCTGCAATTGATTAAGCACCGTTGCCGAAGCAATAGTAGCAGGGATAGCTATCTTAACTGTAACACTATCATCTGCCAGGCCGCCATCGCTGAAGATCAGTTGCTGGGCCACGTACGAGCCAAGCACCGCCACCGGCATGTTTAGGCGGGCAAAGTTTGTAGTGTCGGTATCAATGGAGTTATTAGGATTAGTTATTGAACATCCAACACACAGCAATCCGCCGTTTACATCTGTTAACTGAGTTGATGCGAAATCACATGATGTTGAGAATATCGGACTTACCGTAACAGTTACCGGCGTGCGCGATGCACTGGTACAACCTGTTGCCGTTAACACTGCCTCTACATAGTATGTAGTATTGGATGTTAATACGGGGGTAGTGAAGGTTGCCCCGGTAAATATTGCGGTACCACCTGTTGCGGAGGTATACCATTTAAAAGCAGCACCCGCAGTGGTTGATGAAGCTGTAAGTGTAGCGGTTTGGCCTGATGAGATCTGTCCGCCGGCAGAAGTAACCGTAACTGTTGGATCAGCCGGTGTAGGGTTAACATTAACCTTAACCTCAGCCCTGGTTGCGCTAACGCAAGTGCCTGAAGCAGCCTCCACAAAATAAGATCTGCTGGCAGTAAGCTCAGGCGTTACAAATGTGGCGCCGGTAGCTACTGGTGTTCCACCTGTGGCAGTAGTATACCAGTTAAAGGTAACGCCCGGCTGGGTTGAGCTTGCAGTCAGCGTAGCTGTAGAACCTGAACAGGTTTGTACGGTGCTTTGCTGCACGGTTGGTACCAATGGGGTAGCAGTTACATTAGCTGTAACCTGCGTACGTGCCGAACTACCGCATCCTCCCGCAGCCTGTGCTTCTACGTAATATGTGGTATTAGCGGTAAGCGGGCCGGTAGTAAAGCTGTTACCTGTTGCTAAAGGTGTACCACCCGTTGGCGTAGCGTACCACGCAAAGGTTACACCGTTTACTGCGGTAGCAGTAAATGTTGCAGGCTGACCTGAGCAGACAGTTACCGTTGGCGCAGCTACCACCGGCGCATTAGGGGCTGGCGTTACGGTAACCACTACCGGAGTACGAACGGCCTGAGCACAACCGTCTGCTGTGCGACTTGCTTCTGCATAATAAGTAACATTTGATGTAAGTACAGGTGTGTTAAAAGTTGCACCTGTTGCCACCGGCGTACCGCCTGTTGCAGTTGTATACCATTTAATGGTAACGTGGCTTGGGGCGGTTGCGCTTAGCGTTGCTTGCGTTCCGGCGCAGGCGGTAACACTTGCAGCTGTTACCGTTGGCGCAGCAACCGATTGTGCCGCATCATAAATATTTAATGCGGTTAAAACGCCGGCAACGCCGGAGTTCAACCTTACCTCTACCCTGTCGAAATCTCCGGTAGCTTTAAATGCCACGCGGAAACGGCTGGTGTTGTTTAATAAAGTGATGGTCAGTAATGCACCGTTAAGAGCTGTTCTATCATTATTAAAGGTAGCGCCATTGTATGTAGCTAAACTTATTTGCGATAGTACGCCTACGCTTGCAAGGCTGCCCGGGATACCCATTTCCACAATAATGCTATCGCCTGAACGGCCAATATTGGCAAACCTCAAGGTCTGATCGGCATAGCCGCCCAAAACTCCGATAGGTACATTTAATTGAGAAAATGTGTTACGGTCGTTATCAACGGCACCGTTTGCGTTTGATATACCACATAGCGCACACAGCAGGCCGCCACCAACTGTATTGGTTTGTGCAATTGCCGCACCACAAGGCACAGGGTTGGTAGACGTTGAGTTAAGCGTAATTGCACCCGGTGCCCTTGTTGCAGATCTCACGCCGGCTTGCGTAACGGCTTCTGCATAGTAAGTAGTTGGTGCAAATACCGAGGGCGTGTTAAATGTTGCGCCGGTATATACGATTGTACCGCCGGTTGGCTGCGTGTACCAGTTAAAGGTAACGTTAGGTGTGGTTGATGATGCCACCAAAGTTGCCGATGTACCCGGATCTACCGCTTGGGTTGGCGGTACTACCGTTACATTAGGCACCACAACCGGTGTTACCGTAACCGATGCCGGTGTACGGTCTGGTGATGGGCAATCGCCTAATACTGCTTCGGCATAATATGTTTTGTTTGCCGAAAGTGCAGGTGTAGTGAACGTTGCACCCGTGAACACCGGTGTGCCGCCGGTTGCCGCCTCGTACCATTTGATAACCGTACCTGTAGCACCGGTAGCCTTAAATGTAGCAGTTTGGCCGGCGGTAATGGTTGTGGTTGGTGGTACAACTGTTGGTTTAGAAGGGGGATTGTTTACAGTAACTGTTATAGGATAACGCACCGGGCTAACGCAGGTACCGCGGCTATACTCCACATAGTAAGTAGTAGTAGCAGTTAGGTTAGCGGTGGTATAAGATAGACCTGTTTTAAGCGCAGTGCCTCCGGTTGGGTTGGCAAACCAGCTGATGGTACCGGTAGTAGGCGCCGTAACAGTTAGCGTTGCCGGACTACCGCTGCATATTTGCGGCGAGCCATTACCAAATACCGGTTTAGGGAACTGCTGTACAGCATAATAAACATCAAGCGCGGTAAGCAAACCTGCAACACCCGCATTTAAGCGGATCTGCACCCTGTCGTAATTACCGGTTGCAGGGATGAAAACACCGTAACGGTTACCCGGACCTAATAAGCGCAGTGTAAGTAAATTATTATCAAGCGTGTACCTGCCTACCTGTGTAGCACCATTGTATAACGCCACCGAGATCTGGCCAAGCAAACTTACATCTGCCAAACCGACGGGTGAGCGGAAAACAAGCTTCACAGTATCGCCCGCGAGGCCCGGTTGTTGGAACACGAGGTTTTGTTCCTGGTAACCGCCCAATAAACCCGCTATTACGTGCAAAGTTGAAGCAGTGGTTGTATCTGCATCTGTAGCAAGTGCGCCATTTTCAACAAAACAGCCAACGCAGAGGCCGTTAGTATTACTTGTTTGCACGTTTGCAAACGAACATGGCGAATTATTATTGATGTTTACGTTGATGGTGATGGATGTTCGCGCTGCTGATTCGCAACCCGCTGCGTTAAATGCAGCCACATAATAGGTTGTATTGGTAAATAAAGCAGGCGTGGTGTAAGTATTGCCGGTAAATACAGGGGTGGCTGCGTTGGCAGATGTATACCACCTGTAAGTAACTCCTGTTTGGGCATTGGTTACACTGACGGTTGCAGTTTGGCCAGCCGTAATAGTTTGGTTGCTTGCAGCCAGTGTTGGGTTAGCCGGTTTGGGCGATATTGTAACGTTTGCCTGCACACGGGTGCCGCTTTCGCAGCCAGTTGCACTTACAGCCGCGGCATAATAAACTGCATTTGCAGTTAAAGCAGGTGTTGTAAAATTAATACCTGTGTAAACAGGTGTGCCGCCTGTTGCTACGGTATACCAGTTGTAAGTTTGCCCCGCCACACGCGTAGCTATTGAAAGTATAGCCACATCGCCGGTACAGATAGTTACATTGTTGGCCGTTAGCGTTGGCACTGCAGGTAGCGCACTTAGCGTGGCAGTAACTTGCGTACGTGTTGGGCTTGGGCAAGCGCCACCTGTGGTAGCCTCTGCAAAGTAAGTTGTTGTGGCGTTTATTGCAGGTGTAGTAAAGCTGTTACCTGTTGCTAATACCGTGGTGCTGGTAGCCGTTGCATACCATTTTATGGATACGCCCGTAACCGGGGTAGCGGTAAAAGTGACCGTTCCACCGGGACAAACAGACAAGTTATTATTAGCGACAACGGGTGCAGCCGGTACTGGATTAACAGTCACGGTTACCTTTGTGCGCTCAGATTCATCGGTACATCCGTTGCGCATGGCCGAAACGTAGTAGCTTGTTGTAGCAGCAAGCACACCTGGTGAAAATGTTGTACCTGTGAACACTGCGGTACCGCCGGTTGGCTGGGTATACCATTTAAACACAGTATTAGGCACTGCAACAGCCGTTAATGATACCGGGCTGCCGGCACAAACATTCGCGTTATCAGTGACTACATTGTTGAATCTGATCACAGGTCGTGGTATCAGCTTTTCAGCCTCAAATAGGTTCAGGCTTGATAGCACATTGGCAATCCCGCCGCCAAGGCGCAATTGTACCCTGTCAAATGCCTTTGCAGGCGCATAGGTTACGGTAAACCTGCGGCGACCGTTCACCAGATCGAGCAAACGGAGGTTGATCAACGCTGAATTAAAAACAACAGCATCATTATTGTAGGTATTGCCGTTGTAGGTTGATATGGAAATATTGGCCAGCACACCGGCATCTATCAGCGCAGGCGGCAACGCCATAGTAAGGCGAACTGAATCGCCTATGGTTGATAATCGTTCGTAAATAACGGTTTGCTGTGCGTAAGCCCCTACTGCAGCTATGCCTGCATTAAGGGTTGATGCCGTATTGATGTTACCATCAATAGCATTTTGTGGGTTGGCAACGCCCCCCACATCAACACCAAGGTTAAGCAACCCTGCCGATATCCCATGCAATTCGTCGAACGCGTTGTTACAGGCAACGTTTGCCGGCCCGTTGTAAAAGGCCTCGTAAACGTAAATGCTGCTTAGTGCGCCAACCAGGCCACCACCGAGCGTAATGCGTATCCTGTCGTAAGTTGCTGTTGGTGTAATGCTAAGCTGTAACTGGTTGTTGTTGCTTAAAGCTGTTAACAGGGTATTAGCAGCGATAGCTCCGCCCACAGGTGTATTGCCATTGTAAGCGCGAATAGTTATGCGCCCCAGCACCGTAAGGTCCAGCAAATTATCGCCTGTGCCCAGTTTAACTGTTACAGGCGTGTTAGCGGCAACCTTGGCTGCACCGGGAAATATAAGTTCCTGGTAGGTTGATGCGGCTACACCTACCCCAACCCTGATTACCGAGTTGGTTTGCAGGTTGCCGTCAACGGCAAGTGCGGCGTTGTCAACAACACAACCGAGACACAAAATATCGTTGCGGCCGCTTTGCTGTGTTGTAGCAAAGTTGCGCTGCGCAATTACATTGAGAGTAGTACAAAGCAGTAGTAGCAGAACGGCTACAAATCTGCTAAAGTAGGTAGAGGTTTTCATGCATAGAGTGTTAGGTTTGATCTTGATCCTAATTACGCTCTTGAAAACCGAATAACCTTAAAGCACTTTGTTCATTTAATGGTCAGCTTTACCATTTTATTCACAAAAAAAGTGCTCTATCCATTTTGTTCATTATTTTAGCTGCTCAGAGAAAAAACACTTATTCCAATGATTGCATTGGCGGGAGCCAAAGCTAACTGATGTAATTGCACAGATTTAACAAGTCAACGCTTAAAACATCAATTCATTATTTATTAATCTAAAACACCAAAACAAATGAGTGAATCTTTTTTCCCTGAAGGAAGCATCCCTGTTATTGAAGCCGACCAAATGATCGCTAATTGGAAAGCATTCCTTGCCGACCAGGAGCCTGACTTTGACATCCGGTCATTCCTTATCCCCATTGCAAGTTTTACTAACATTGTACAGTTTAATCCTGATGCAGAGGCTGTACGAGTGCACATCGGTCTTGAGATCGCCGACGATCCAACCTCTGCAAAACTTATTTTTATTCCGGTAGTGGATGGCAAAGAAGTCCGTCGTATTATCATGCCTCAGGGACAGCCCGGATCCGGTACCGAGGTTGAAGGTGGTGATGGAAGTCAAAGCAACACTTACGACATGAGCAAATCTTGCCCACCTTATTGTACGGAAGAACCTCCAGTAGAATAATCAGGCTAATCGAGACTATCAGCTACTTTGATAATTATCTTTTTGCCGACAGTTTTTTGATTTTAAGGGGATGATGTATATAGCTTTAATTATCTTTAGGCCTTGCACATCCCCTTTTTATGTTCGACTTTTATTCCACGTATATTGTACCAATCAGCGCGCTTATACCCATCTTTATTGGCTTAAGAAATTATCTTTGTTTACCCGCACCATTTAAACTTCTTCTGTTTTTTACCATTGCAGGCAGTTTGTTGAATTTGATTTCCCTTATCATGATGGCTCATCACTATCACACAGTGGGCTTATTCCATTTCTATACTATACTTGAATTTACTTTCATTACACTTATCTTCAGCTATGTCTATGATAAGCGATGGCGGCCATATATGTATTTTATGGTAGCCATCTTCGATATTTTTTGTGTTATTAATTATTTCTTCATTCAAAATAAAATAGAGTTTAACACCTACTCGCGGCCAATTTGCGCATTTATAATAGTAGCGTTTTGTATGGGGTATGTGATCAAAAAAGGCGCGGACGAAAAAAAATGGACAGACGATAATTTTAATTGGATTAACGCCGGGCTTTTGATGTATTACGCAGTTGGGTTCATCATTTTTATTTTTTTTAACTTTTTTTTAGAACGAAACATATTTACCGATATAGTATGGACATTTCATGATACTATATTAATCATAGAATATGTTTTATTTGCAATAGGTTTTAGCAAATGCAGATCACAAATAACGACAACACAGCCGTCCTGATCATTTTTGCCATGGTGGGCGTGTTCATTTTCGTCTCCGCCTTTATCATTTATTCAGTCCGAAATCAAAACAAACTGCTTAGGCAACGCCAGGAATTTCAACAGGCGCAAATAGAGCACCAGAAAGAGTTGCTGCGTGCCACCATTGAGATGCAGGAAGCTGAGCGCAAACGCATAGGGCAAGACCTGCATGACGATGTAGGCTCAACCATATCGGGCCTGAGATTGCTTATAGAGATGTTTAAACCTACCGGAAAAGATGACGATAGCTTTAAAGAGTTTTCCAGATCAAGCAAAACCATCATTGATAAGATAGTTAAAGATGTGAGAAACATCTCACATAACTTGTCGCCTACTACCCTACGCTATTACGGTCTGTCAGCAGCTGTTGCAGAGCATTGCACCATGATCAGTCAATCCGGCAAACTAAACATTGATTTTATAAACGAAGCTGAACAGGAACTTTCTGAGTTACCCATCAACACAGCAACAGCACTTTACAGGGTTTTAGAGGAATTGCTTAACAACACCATCAAACATTCTGGCGCAAGTGCTGCTGTTATAACGGTCAAAAGAAGAGACAATATCCTGCTATTAGACTATGCGGATAATGGCAAGGGCTTAACGGTAAGCCCTGAGATATTTAAGAAAGGGATGGGTATGCAGAACATTGAAAGCCGACTGCTCAACATCAACGCAAGTTACAATATTCCGCTATTTGATAACCAAGGATTTAACATTGAGATAAGTTACCCTATCCCATCTCCTAAAACTGTTTAACCCCAATGAACAGGCGGATAAATATTGCTGTAATTGATGACCAAAACCTGTTCAGGCAAAGTTTGGCCGTTTTAATAAATTCGGTCGATACCTTTAATCTGGCCGGTGAATATCAAGGTGGTAATGATTTTATAAGCGCTTTAGAAGCAATTGCCGAAAATATTGACGTAGCTATTGTTGACTTGGATATGCCGGATATGAACGGTATAGAGCTCAATAAATATTTACAGGCAAATTATCCGGCGATAAAAGTGGTAGTCCTTACTGGTCACGCCAATGAAATGCTGATAACCCAGATGATCAACAGCGGCGCTGCGTCGTATCTGCTTAAGAATTGTGAAGCTTCAGAACTCATTTACACGATCGAAGCTGTCAATAAAAATGGTTTCTATTTCAATGCTGAAGTAAAGCATGCCCTTAAAAATACCAATCTGCAACGCGCTGTTTTAACTAAAAGCATGAATCAGTTACCGGCTAAGCTTACCCGCCGCGAACTTCAGGTGCTGGAATTAATATGTAAAGATCGCAACAATACGGAAATAGCTGATAAGCTGTTCCTTAGCGTCCGCACTATTGAAGGTCATCGCAACTCTCTAATGAACAAAATTGGTTGCCAAACCATTGCCGGACTGGTTATGTTCGCTTTAAAACATCAACTGGTTGATCTTTCCATTTAGAAACCACGTAGAATTACGTGATTTACAGTTTTTCTCGGCAGCTCTACTGTTAAAATCCAACCTTTTAGAGTTAATTTTTAATCTATTAGAAATATTATATCAATTTAAGCGAAAATATATCATTACAGATTATAGTATTCAGCAATTCATTTTCTTCGATATTATTGCCATCCTTTTTGTATAACTTGTTTAACTATATTTACGTACAAACCAATTATTCTGAAAAGTTTTAATAATTTAATCGGAAAAGCGTAGATGGATATCATATTTATAACAAATCAGATTAAATTTGATATATTGAACACGGGTGGCATGCCAGCCCAATACCCCTACAACTTGCTGGCTAATACACCGTTAACAAAAGTTGGCTATAACAGCGCTGAGCGCTGCCGCCTGCTTGAGCAACGGTTGCATCAAATTGCCTTAGATTATAATACCGGTAGAAGAATAAGTGCCGGAGATGTTTCTGAAGAACTGACTGTACGCGAGTGTATAAAACTGGTTATTGCATAAAAACATGTTAACGTCCATCTTACTCTTAGCTTATGACGTCATTTTTACCACAATACTACGAACTATTGAAGCGAGCTGTTATCGCAACATCGGGATTAAGTAATATTACCCCGCATGATTGCCGCATTATAGCAGCTGACATTATTAGGCATACCAAACAAAGCGTAAGCGAAACTACGCTTAAGCGTGTATTTGGATTTGCTTACAGCAAGTTTAAGCCATCTATTTTCACAATTGACGTGATGGCAAAATATTGCGGATTTAAAGGTTGGGAGGATTTTTGCCACAGCCAGGAAGTTACACCCAATAAAACCACACAATACACCACACCTGATTGGGACAGCTTAAACCTAAACGCCCAAAAGATCACCAATTTTACATTACAAGTACTTCGCAATAAATCGGGCATCCCGTATGGTCAAACCATTACAAGGCGCATTGTATCAGACCATCTGGACGATTTTGTAAATAACCATTATTCTGCTACGGTGCTTGCGGCACCAGCCGGGCACGGTAAAACCATAGCACTTTGCCATTGGATAGAAGAACGCTTGTTAAACAACGGAGCAGGCAACAATCAGGATGTTGTACTGTTTTTTAGTACCAGCGCATTGATGAACGCCTTTTTAAGCGGACAGGATATTAACCACTGGCTGCTTGCCTTACTTGGCTATACTGCTAACGACGATGTTGCCGCAATGCTAAACCAACAGCGCGGAAAGGGCGGCAATTTTTACCTGATCATAGACGCTTTTGATGAGCATGTTTACAAACCAGAACAATATAAATTACTGCAGGCGCAATTATTGGATATTTTAGCATTGTACCAGGGTTCATCCTGGTTCAAACTCATTGTTACGATGCGCTCATTCACTTGGATAAACAACAGGCACGAGTTTAACCTTAACGATGAAAACTGGTTTATCAGGTTCATAGGCGATGAAAACAGCGCGCTGAACGTTCCCTTATTTGATACCGGCGAAGTGAGGCAACTGGCATCAAAAATAAACCAGGGAAACACTAATAATATTTCTACAGATATAGCCCTTCAATTTAGCCATCCTCTTTATTTTCAATTTTACTATAAACAAAACTCACAAAACTTTTGCCTTAATAACATCAGTCAGGTATGCATGTATGAGCTTGTTTCAACATTTATACTTAATAAAATTTATATGGGCCAAAGCTCGGCAGAAAAAATGCTGCTTATACAAGGCCTTGCTGATGAAATGGACATTGCCAGCGGTAACTTTACGGTACCGCGCGCAAAGGTTAATGGTTTAATTAAGCTTTATTACCAGGCGTATCATGAACTACTGAGTATTGGATACCTGCGTGAGATCAATAAAAGTACAGGCTTACACTATAATTCATTTATCGAATTTACTAACCAGTATTTCCAGAATCATGCCCTGGCCAAGTCATTGCTATATAATAACAATTCTATTTTTGACGAGAGCCTTATAGCACAGATAAACAACCTGTTTGAAACTAACGCCCAAAAAGTGCCAGTACTACAGTGGTGTGTGCTTTATGCATTTAAAGCCGGGCAGCATTGTAATTTTGATCTGCTTACGCACGCCAAATTAAGCTTAACTGAAAAGGCAGACCTAATCAACTTTATGGGTGATATGTTCTCTGAACAATGCGCCACCCAAGGGCAAAGCGAATCGTTAAGATCCTTCTTCAGACAAGACTGCAGTCCGGAGCTTTTCAACTACTTCTTCGGGCTCGAATTCATCAGCCTAAAATATAAACGAACCTTGCAAGGCTTGCTTAAATTTAATTTGAGTAACCGCAAAAAAGCGCTTATACATACTGCCTTAGCGCTTACGGCTATTTTAAGGTTCGACATGAACGAACTGGAAGAATGCATTATAAAGCTCAAAGCCCTACCATCAGAAAGCTTTAACCGCTTTGCTATAAATCCTGTTAAATGCCTGGATGCTATCTACAGTTTTCTGAAGACAGGCGAAATAAAACGTGATGTTGGACAGGAGCTGACAAGGTTTTACTTTAATCCACCAAAAGAGGGTAACTATTTTACCAATACTGCTTCGCATGATATGCTGTTCCTTTTAGGCGCTTACACGCTTATCATCTTTCAAAAGCCACTTAAAACACTGCGCTATATCAGTACGTTGGAGAAAAATTACAAAAATCCTAAGGTATCAGCACAACATGGCTACTCATTTATTATCGGCCTGATAAAAGCGGACTGCTACTACAGGCATGGCCGCACCGTTGAACTTGCAGAGAGCTACCAGCTTTATAAGGCGCTTTACAGGCAAAGCCCGGAAACTTTTACAGATTATATGAAGACTGCCTTTTACGCTCTTCGCATAAAGATCAATCTTTTAGAAAAAGACTACATCCATATCATTGATAATACAAGGGCATTTATGGATGTGGCAGGTCAGCATAATCTTTCAAAGTGTATCATGCTGGGAACCATCGTCAATAACACGGAACTTGTTAATGTTTATCCGGAATTTTATAAACAGTGCCGTTATGAATTTGGCAAACTAAGCAGAGAACTTGGCTTGTTAAAAGAAGTTATCTTTCCGGAAATGACTATTGTTCAGCATTAAAGCTCTGCATGCACCCCACGTGTAATTAATTTGTTACAATTAGAGGATTAGCTATCTTTGCCGAAAACCTAACTCTCAAATGACGTTTAGTTTGAACCGTGCAACCGCAGCACGTAACGCTATATATTTCCTCTGGTTTAGCATTAGCCTTTTCCTTGTTATTAAAACTGTTTGTTCGCATCAATCGCTTAATAACTACCTTATATTTAAGCATAATTTTCTGAACGTAACGCAACAGCTAAATCTATACGTTCAACAACCAGAATACTATTATGACCGTAATCATTACGGCCCGGTATTTTCGCTGCTAATAGCCCCATTTGCCTTGTTGCCTGATAGTATTGGGGTTGTGCTTTGGGTGTTCTTTAACGCTTTGTTTCTGTTCCTGGCTATCAAAAAACTTCCGATCAAAAGTAACCTGTCTGACTATATATTGTTGCTTTGCACTAACGAATTAGTGGGATCATCGCTTTACTTTCAATTCAACCCCAGTATAGCTGCATTTATTATTTTCACCTTTTACTTCATCAACACCAAACAAGATTTTTGGGCAGCACTCATGATCATGTTAGGTACCATGACTAAACTTTATGGCATCGTAGGCCTGGCTTTTTTCTTTTTCTCTGATCACAAACTGAAACTTATAATCAGCCTGATATTTTGGTCGGCAGTGTTGTTTGTGCTGCCGATGGCGATATCATCTCCTACATTTATTATGCAAACCTACCGCGATTGGTACTATGACCTTGTGGCGAAAAACACGGAAAACATGTCTTCAGAGATGCAGAATATCTCTGTACTTGGGATGATAGCAAGAGTATTTAAAATCAATAAACTCAACAACCTGGCAGTGATAGCTCCCGCACTTTTACTTTTCCTGCTGCCTTACTGTCGGATCAGCGCTTATCGTTATACCGGTTACCGTTTATTGCTACTCGCCTCGGTATTGATATTTACAGTAATATTCAGCAGTTCAGCGGAATCACCAACTTATGTTATTGCTTTAACCGGTGTAGGTATCTGGTTTATGAACCTGAAGCGGCCAGTAACCAAATTTGAGATCTTCTTACTGGTGCTTGCTATAATTTTAACGAGCTTTTCTACCTCAGACATCTTCCCGGAGTTTTTGACCATGAATTATGTAAACCCTTACCGCCTAAAATCGCTACCCTGCCTTATTATCTGGCTTAAAATAATCTGCGAAATGCTAACACGTAATTTTGAAGCCGAAGACAGAATTGTAACCGCATCGTAAGGATTACGTGAGAAATAATAGGTGATTAAAATTTTATCTATATTAGTAACTTAAATGTTACAAATTTTAAAATAGCTGTATCACTTGCTTGGTAATTAGCGTAATGTTTAATAAAGTATTAATCACCCCTATCGAATAAACCAATGCCCACCCGCAAATTAATATCTGTAGTTGTGCCTGCACATAACGAGGAAGGCAATATTAGTGAACTTACTAACCATATTATAGATCTATTTAAGCCACTTGATTACAGTTACGAACTGATATTTGTAGATGATGGCAGCGAGGATAACACGCTAAACGAGATCAAGCTTAATGCTCGCCTGCAAAGCAATGTTTATTATGTTGAGCTTTCAAGAAATTTTGGTAAGGATTATGCCCTGAAGGCTGGGCTTGCCCTTGCCAAAGGTGATGCAGTAATAACCATTGATGCAGATATGCAGCATCCGCCCCAGCTTATCAAAAAAATGCTGAATTATTGGGAAGATGGTTTTGATGTAGTTTATACTTACCGCGAAACAGCGAACAAGCATGCACAGATTTACCAGCGCATAACATCTAAACTTTTTTATAAGGTTATTAACGCCCTTTCTGACGTTAAATTAGAAAATGGTATTGCCGACTATCGTTTAATAGACACAAAGGTTGTTAAGCAACTAAAAGAACTTGATGAATCTGAGATATTCTTTAGAGGGATTGTAAAATGGGTTGGTTTTAAACAGATAGGCTTCCCATACACGCCATCTAAAAGGCACATGGGCAACGCGAGTTATTCGTTTTTTAAGCTGCTCAAATTCGCCATTGGTAATATTATGGCCTTTAGTCCGCGCCCATTGTATGTATCAGCCGGCATTGGGCTTGGTTTTGCAGCATTAGCTATTTTATATTTTCCATATATATTGATCAGTTACTTTGAGGGGTATGCAGTACCCGGCTGGGCCTCTCTTATCGCTTCTATTGAGTTTTTGGGTGGCATGCAATTGTTCCTGCTCAGCGTCATCGGCATTTATGTGGGTAAAATATTTGCGCAATCTAAGAACCGACCAAGCTACATTATTCGGTCAACAAATATAGTCACAGCGGCACGTCAAGAATTGGATTTCCCGCTTAACTGATGATCTTACTTGGTTTTGATCTTGAAGAGTTTGATCTGCCTATTGAGCTTGGCAAGGAAATAAATTTTGATGAACAATTAGCTGTTTCAACAATTGGCAATGCCGCGGTCCTGGCATTATTGAAAAAATATAACATCAAAGCCACCTTCTACTGCACGGCTAATTACGCTGACCACAAGCCGGATGTGATAAAGCAAATAATAGCAGATGGGCACGAGGTGGCTTCTCACGGATATTACCATTCCGCTTTTGCTACCGAAGATCTTTTGCGGTCGCGACTAAGATTACAGGAAATTACCGCCGACGCGGTTACAGGATTCAGGATGCCGCGCATGATGCCGGTTGATGAGGAAGAAATATCTAAAGCAGGTTACGTTTACAACTCATCATTAAATCCTACCTGGCTACCGGGGCGTTATAATAATTTTGATCAGCCTCGCACATACTTTTATAAAAGTGGAGTATTGCAACTACCGGCTTCCGTTTCGCCGTTGTTACGCATACCATTATTTTGGTTGAGCTTTCATAACCTGCCCATGTGGCTCCTTAAAAGCCTTTGTTCTTCAACCTTAAAAAAAGACGGCTACCTTAACCTATATTTTCATCCCTGGGAATTTTTTGATCTTGCAACAAAGCCACAATATGGCCTGCCCTCTTATATTGTCAGGAATTCAGGGCAAAAACTTCTGAAAAGGCTTTCCGAGATTATAGAAGGGGCACAGAGCAAACAAATTGCATTTGGCCGCACCGGTGATTTTGTTGAAACGTTTATAAGATAGATCCGCTTATCTTATTTTTGTAAGGCACCATATATTTCTGCAGATAGCAAACCGCTACCACCCCCAAAATGCTGAACGACCTTTACTTTTGGGTTTAGCGCAATAAACTCCTCCCGCAATTTTGCTTCAGATTCGGCTTCAACACCTGCGCCAATTAATACCACATTATGTTTGGTTAGCATAAAAGCTTTAACAGCTTCGTCATCACTCTGGCAGCCTGTGGCATGCCACTCCGGGTTATTGTTGATCAGCCTTACAACTGTCGCCAGAATATCCGGATGGCGGCATACCACCAATATCTCACACTTTTTCATCATCAAAATTCCATTGGTACTTCCATTAACAAAAACTCAGCGTCGGTTTCAGCAGTGATCGAAAACTGATCAGTATCCCAGATCCCTAAACCATCGCGGGTGTTCAGTAGCACATTGTTTACGTTAACATCCCCCTTTAAAACAAAAACGTAAACGCCCTGTCCCGGTTTGTGCATTTTATATTCTGTTGTTATGCCTTTATCAAATTCGCCGAGGTTAAACCAGGCATCCTGGTGGATCCATACCCCTGCATCATCCGGGTTAGGTGATAATACCTGCTGTAATTTATTATGGCGATCCTCAGCCTGCAAGGTAAGCTGATCATACCGTGGTTCTACATTACGCTTATTAGGGAACACCCATATCTGCAAAAACTTTACCTGGCTGTTAGCTGCTTTATTGTACTCACTATGATAAATGCCGGTGCCGGCGCTCATCACTTGTATATCCCCGTTTTTGATCACAGCAACGTTATCCATGCTGTCGCGATGCTCCAAGTCGCCCTCCAATGGTATGGATATGATCTCCATATTATCATGCGGGTGTTCGCCAAAACCTCTGCCACCGTCAACACTATCATCATTCAAAACTCTCAGGGCGCCAAAATTTATCCTTTCGGGATTGTAATAGTTAGCGAAACTAAATGTATGATGACTTTTTAACCAACCATGGTCTGCAAAACCACGGGTTGCTGCTTTATGCAATACTGTTTGTGCCATTGTAATTGTTATTTGTTGATACAAAGGTACATTCTGCTGCACTGCTTACACTTAATGTAGGTTAAGTGTGAGGTTAAAAAATATTTGTCGAGTACATGGTTGGCTTAAAAGAAAAAAATTGCCCTTGCGAGGCGATTAGAAATTAGTGGAGAATATCGGAGTCGAACCGATGACCTCTTCCCCGAACGCTTTCGGGGCAAGCAAGCGCTCATTTTGCTGCAATGAGCCATTCGATATATTTTCTGCTTTTCTTCTTTTGATTCCAAGTTCGCGGCTACGGGCATCGTCTCTTGAAGAAAATGCTTCTGAATATACTAATATCCAATCATCCGCCTTTGATGTAAATGTTGAAACTCCCGATTGTGCTGCTTCAACCTGGTATTCAGATTCTCTGTATGACCAACGTAGTATTTGTCCAGCCTTTCAGAATAAATGATGTAGCAAAAATATTCCATAAAAAAATCGCCCTTGCAGAGGCGATTTAAAATTGGTGGAGAATATCGGAGTCGAACCGATGACCTCTTCCCCGAACGCTTTCGGGGCAAGCAAGCGCTCATTTCGCTGCGATGAGCCATTCGATATATTTTCTGCTTTTCTTCTTCTTAATTTCAAATTCGCGGCTACGGGCATCTTCTCTTGAAGAAAATGCTTCTGAATAAACTAATATCCAATCATCCGCCTTTGATGTAAATGTTGAAATACCCAAATTGTGCTGCTTCAACCTGGTATTCAGGTCCTCCGTATGACCAACGTAGTATTTGTCCAGCCTTTCAGAATAAATGATGTAGCAAAAATATTCCATAAAAAAATCGCCCTTGCAGAGGCGATTTAAAATTAGTGGAGAATATCGGAGTCGAACCGATGACCTCTTGCATGCCATGCAAGCGCTCTAGCCAGCTGAGCTAATCCCCCGTGTGGGCTGCAAATATATCATTATGTAAGTAAAATGGAAAAGAATTTTTAGTGTAGATATCCGTTTACTCAATATTATCTTTCATATTCTCCTCTTCCAGGTCAAGGCGGTTCTCTATCAGGCGGATCACATCATCATCAAAGCCTTCTTTTTTGCGGAAGTAATGGAGTTTACTCCTCTCCTTTTCGGTAACGGCTGTCATAATTCGTCTATATTCCTTAACCAGTTTGTTGGCCCACTCTCTTTCTCCGTCACCTTTTACAGAACACTCCAGCAGATCAATCTTATTTTTAACAAATTCGTACTTGTGCAATAGCAATGGGTTGCTTTGCATTTGGTCGGCGTATTTTTCGTCCATTTCTGCCACGGCGGTATTCATTAATTTTAATTCAATCTCTACTATCTGCTGGTCGTCTGGTCTTTGGTCTATACCTTTATCGGGTTTCACTATCCTTATCACCCACGGGAGTACCAACCCCTGCCCCACCAGGGTTACAACGATGGTAACAAAGGTGATGAACAGTATTAAGTTGCGATGCGGAAACGCCTTTCCGTTTTCAAGCAGCAAAGGAATTGATAGTGCCGATGCTAATGATACTACACCACGCATACCTACCCACCCAACGATCAAGGGATTACGCCAGCCCGGATTGCTTTGTGCAACTGTAATGTAGCGGCCCATAAAACGTGTAAATACCCCAGTAAATATACCGGCAACCATCCTGGCAACTATCACCACTAAAGATATTACCAATGCAATTACGAGCGCAGTACCCATATCAACAGAGCCAATGCCTTTTGCTATGTCCGGCAGTTGCAATCCTATCAAAAAGAAAACAACAGCATTCAATATAAATACAATTGACGACCATAGCGCCCCCGACCGCAGCCTGCTGCTATGCGAAAAAACAAAGTGATTTTGGTAGGCGATAAACAAGCCCCCGCTAACAACTGCTAATACACCTGATGAGTGAACCGCCTCTGCAGTAATATAAATGATATAAGGTATAACCAAGGAAATGGCTATGTCCAGATCAACAGTTGTGGGCAGCCATTTATATATGGCGTAAAATATCAATCCGAACAAAAGCCCGATGAAGATACCCGACATAACTACCAGTATAAAACCACCTGCTGCTGCCCCCCACGTAAAGTGATTGGTTAAAATTGCCGCCAAAGCAAACCTGAATATGGTTAAGCTAGTAGCATCATTCAGCAAACTTTCACCTTCTAATATGGAGACCATGCCTTTAGGCAGCTTTACGTATTGCAAAATAGCCGTGGCGGCTGCGGCGTCGGGCGGAGATATAATAGCCCCTAACAAAAATCCCTGCTCCATAGTAAAGCCCGGAATAAGCCAATGGCTTACAAACGCTACGGCAATTGCTGTGAAAAGTACGAAACCTATAGACATACCACTGATGATACGGCGCCAACGCCATAACGCCTTTAACGACATATTTTGCGCAGCATCATACAATATAGGCGGCAGTATCACCAGGAATACAAGATCAGAATCGATATGTATGATAGGAACAGCGGGAATAAAGCTGATCAATAAGCCCGCAAGGGTTAAAAAAATAGGGTAGGCAATCTTCAATCTGTTGGCCAGCAGAACCAATAATGATACGCTGAACACAAGCCCAAGGCACAGCACTAAAACCGAGTGAGTATTTTCCAATGGAGGTGAATTTTGGTTTAAGATAATCAAATATACATCGTGATGCATCACTGCGAAAGATACTGGACTAAATAACAGACAACGACTATGAAAAGTTTATAAAAAAGTAAAGCCCCTGATGGGCAGGGGCCTTTACTAACCAATTATAAACCTAAATTATGAGAAGACTTTTTATTAAATTTTAATAGTGTAAAAGTAACACTATCTTTTTAAATCAGAAAATAAATTTTGTAATTAAATTGTAACCTTTTGATTTGCAACCTAATTATTTTATCGCTCTCGCAACGATGAAGCAAATATATTAACATTCATCAAAATAATCATAATTTTTTCAATAAAAACTTAAAATTTATCATATAAAAGCTGAGATAACTTGTTATTAACATTAATTTAACCAATAAATAGTAATAAATGTTTAATAAAGTGATTGATTTGCTAATTTTTACATCATTTTACGTGCTAAAGCTGCATAATTGATCAGTTTAAATCATAAATAACCAAAAAATTTCAAAATAATAGCGTTTGGTCGTAAATACTTCCCCTATAACAGAAGATTACAATACAACCCTACACTTGATTATTCAAAACCGAACACATTTATAATTGATTTGCATCATTTTTTTAATGTTGAGAGTACATTTTTGATCACGTGGTATTGCTAATACTAAAAACCCATTTCTGAAACGGTTTAAAATCCACTCAAATTATCTAATATCAACGTTCACTTAGATATTTTTCACTTCTCGCAATTTTTTTTCTCCGATTTGGAATTTTTGGCATTCAATTGGAACAGCATATATCAAACAACGTTACTATGGCTATCGATAACATTATTGAGAAAAACGGCGACGAAAAGGAATGGGACAACCCAGGAGAGCCGGAGAAAACCTCAGACAGCCGCGACGAGGAGCAAGTGGAAAGGCAACACAGAGAGGCAAAACGCAGGCACGATAATTTGACTGAGAACCAGGACGAAGAAGAAGACAAAAACAAAGACAAATAACTATAACTGAATATAAAAATACTTGAACTATGAAAACTCAAAAAACAGCAACAAGCAAATTAGTTAACCGTTTCGATAAAGAGCTAATGAACATTTTGATGAGTGATCTAAAAGCGATCAAATCAAAAAAAGCAGCTTAATGATTTAAAACATCTACACTAAAACTAAAACAAAAACACTCACAACAAAATATTCACCTATGAAAACCTACAAACAAGCTACCAGCAAATTAGTTGCGCGTTATGATAATGAGTTAAAGAACTTGTTGATGGAAGACCTAAAGGCTTTCAGAGAGCGTAATCAATTCTCAAGCAACAAACAGAAGGCTGCGCAACAACAGTTGTCAGCTGCCTGATCTACCATATATCATCTATTCTATTTTAAACATTTCACCTTTGAGAGACTTAAGGCTCGGCTACCAGATAGCGGAGCCTTATTTTTTTGAAGCATACTTCAAAATAAGCGAAGCAGTTTTAGCAGATGCGCCGGGCAGGCCCATCCGCTCATCAAGAAGATCGTAATTACGTAGCATTTCGGTCCGGTAAGTATTATCGTTCAGTAATTTATCCAGCTCTGTAGCGATAACCTTTGGATTACAATCCTCCTGTATTAACTCTTTCACCACCAGTTTATCCATAATAAGGTTTACAAGTGATATAAATTTAATCTTTACCAGCATGCGCGCTATGCCAATGGTTAAAGCATTTCCTTTATATAAAACCACCTGTGGCACGTTAAACAAAGCGGTTTCTAAAGTAGCAGTTCCGGATGCTACCAGCGCAGCTTCGGCATTGCAGAGAATATCATAAGTGCTATCGAATATAACGGGCACGTCGGCACCGTTTAGATATTGCGTATAGTAATCAGCATTAAAGGAAGGCGCACCTGCAACAACCAACATAAAATCCGGAAACCTTCGGGCAGAAGCTACCATATCAGGCAGTAAGCGACTGATCTCCTGTTTCCTGCTACCGGGAAGGAAGGCAATGATCTTTTTATTTTGGAGATTATGCTTCTCTCTAAAGTCAGGATCAGGGGTAAATGCATCAACAGCATCAAGCAGCGGGTTACCTACGTAGTCTATATCCATTCCCCACTCCTTATAAAACTGCACTTCGAATGGTAAAATACAGAACAGATGGTCTACAATGCGTTTGATTTTCAAGACACGCTTTTGATTCCAGGCCCACACTTTTGGTGAGATGTAATAACAAACCAGTAAATTATTTTGCTTTGCAAACTCCGCTATCTTCAAATTAAAACCCGGAAAATCTATTAGTACGAGAACATCTGGCTGATATTGCAGTATATCTTGCTTACAGGTGCGCAGGTTTTTGAGGATCGTTTTCAGGTTAAACAGCACTTCTACAAAACCCATAAAAGCCATATCCGCGTAGTGTTTTGCCAGGGTGCCACCTTCGGCCTGCATCAGGTCACCGCCAAAGTATCTAAAATCTGCATCAGCATCGCGCTCCTTCAATGCTTTCATCAAGTTTGCCCCGTGCAGATCGCCCGAAGCCTCTCCGGCTACCAGGTAGTACTTCATACTTAATGAAATTTGAATATGGCAATTAACAACATGCACACAAAAGTGGTCATCATAATTCCGCGCGAGGTTAGATCGAAATGTTTACGGGCAAAATAACGCAGCATAACCAGGTTTAAGCCTATGGCTATCAGGTAAGGGATTGCAGGTTTATCCATAATAATGGCTTCATTCCTTAAAAATATTACAAAAATGAGCCATAACACAAGTGGCGGCAATGCAGCCAGGCCAATTCCCAGTAAAGTGCTGTTGCGGTTAAACATTAAATTTCCAGCTGTTTAATACAGGTATTGCATGGTGGGCGGTCATATCGAATTGTACAGGCACTACGCTTGCATAATTATGATCTAAAGCCCATACATCAGTGTCTTCACCATTATCGTTGTTTTGAAAAACACCGGTAAGCCAATAATAAGGTCGGCCGTGCGGGTCTTTACGCTCATCAAACTCCTCGGCCCACTTGGCGTTAGCCTGCCTGCAAACTTTTATGCCTTTTATTTGAGCGCCCTGCGGAAAGTTAACGTTAAGCACCGTACCGATAGGTAACCCGTGCGCTAAAACTTGGGAAGCTATTTCCTTAACAAATTTTATGCATGGCTCAAAATCTGCCTGCATGGTATAATCATCCAAAGAAAAGCCGATAGACGGTATGCTCTCAATAGCGCCCTCGACCGCTGCCGACATAGTACCCGAGTAAAGCACGTTTATTGAATTGTTGAGCCCATGATTAATGCCCGATACACATAGGTCGGGGCGCTGACCTTTAAAAACCGAGTTGACGGCAAGCTTCACACAATCCACCGGGGTACCGCTGCAGCGGTAAGTCTCAATACCATCGTAAAGTTCTATCTTATCCAGGCGAAGTGGTTTACCAATGGTGATAGCATGCCCCATGCCCGATTGCGGACTATCCGGCGCTACCACTACCACGCGACCAAGATCTTTCATGGCGTGCATCAGGGCTTTTATGCCCGGCGCGGTTATACCATCATCGTTTACTACCAGTATATTAGGTTGCTTGCTTTTCATCGCCACAAAAATAGCGATAATACAAGCTACAAAACAGCTGTATTTTAAATAATGCGGTTAACACCAGGGATGCGCACCACCAAGCCGCCCAGTGAAAAGCTGATGATAATGCCAAGCGGCGCAAGTACTAAAAGCTTATAAACAGGGTCGACCTGCCAATTGATCAAAAGCATTGACAATGAAATCAATACAAAGGGATGCAAAATATAAACAGCAAATGCGGAGCGCGACAAACTCCTCATAAATTTAGATTGCGTATTCCATGTATGCTTGCAGATAAAAAGCAATGCAACAATTATCGCCACCCCTGTAAACTGCTCCCAAAAAGCATACATTGCAGCCTCTAAATGCAAGCCCCCGTTAAACCATTCTGTCGGATTGTTCAACGTCACTTTGATGGCATACATTGCAGGAAACCCAATAAAGATAGTTGCCACAGCAAACCATGCCATCAATTTCCCCTGTTTATATTCCGCTTGCGCCAGCCAGTTATTGTTTGCCGCAATGAGGCCAACTACAAAGAGTAAAATGTATTGCGAAAAATGCCCCAATTGGAAACCAAAAGGCTGTAATGTCCATCCTATCGGAAAAATAATACGCACCAAAAAGGTTATTATGGAAAGCACTCCTGCAAATAACAGCATCATTGGTACGGAAGGTGCTTTAAATACCAGCGACTTATCACCTGCTAATTTAACCACAAGCACGTATACTATATTGAATAACAGCAATGCCCATACAAACCAAAGCACACCAAATTGGATCCAGCCATCATATCCGGTTAAAAATTGCATAAATGTTATTGGATGCTTACCGGCATACCGATACACCATAAAATTCATGATGGGGAATAAAATGAACGCATAGAAAACTAATGGAACACCAAAGCGCAACAACCTATCGCTCAAAAAGCGCAGCACACCTTTTTTATAATATGATGCCGGTACAAACAATGCCGACAGCAAAAAGAAACAACCCATAAAGAAGGATTGGTTTACGGCTACAAACAAGGTCATGGGTATTACGGCAGCAGCCTTTGCTGTTTTCTCTGCATAATACCAGCCACCCGGTGCGCCATAGGTTATAAAGGCGTGATGTAAAATTACCAGCACTGTGAGCGCTACCTTTATATTATCAACGTATACGATCTTAGGTTTTGAAGGTTGGCCCGCGGCCTGTGTTTGCGGCATGCTGGCGCCAATATAGAGAAATTACTCCACCTTGAAATTAAGCTGATTTACCCATATCGCATCACGGTCAAAATTGCTTTTGAAATTATTAACGATGTATTTTTTATCAGCTGCAACCGCCTTGTTGTAGACTTCTTTGCCGTTGATAATAACCTTAATCGGTTTAGTCAAATCAACCATCTTCGGGCTTATCTTTAGAGCTACCTCCGCTGCACAGGATGTTTGCAGCGTAAAGACGTTGTTTGTGTAAGAAGCTTTTACAACGGCGCTTTTAAGAGGCTGATAGTAATTATCGGTGTACCACACGCCCTGTCTTTCAACAAAATAACGATAAGTAATTTCAAATGGCTTATACCAATTAGTGCTTGGGCTAATGGTATCTGCCTTTAAAACAGTTAGCCAATCGCAAGAATTGTAGGGACTATTTTGCGTAGTCTCTAAAAAGATGGTGTGTTGATAAGCGTCACGGATATTTGCCTTCATAAACTTGTCGGCATTGGGCGCGTCAATTGCCAAATGCTTATCCCAATGCTCGTACCCTTGATATTCTTTATAGCTAATGCGGTTGTCGAACGTCTTAATCGAATCTATGATCTGTCGGTTGACGTCTATTCTTCTTAAAGCATCCCTATCTGAATGCACCTCGTAAAGCGATCGGTTTTGAATATTCCGGATATAATAATCATGCGCAAAAAGGTTCTTAAACATAGTGTTGTAAGCCACCACCGCCGCAAACTGGCTCGGCTCATAAACACCTAAACCTATTGCACCATCGGCACCATCTGAGTGGCCAAAAGCATAAACACGATTATCATCAATATTTAACACCTGTTTAAGCGCCGCCACAATGTTGGCCAGCCTCTGATAAGTAAGATTGAATTGATACGGCCCGCCCCCTTTACGAAATATGCCACCCCAAGTAAAACCTTTGGATTTATCTGCCAGCGGCTGTATCACTATGTAGTTATTAGCCTTCAGCGGATCGGCAAGTATACCCTCATCTGCATCAGCCAGGCTATCAATAAGGTTGAACTTGCTTACCGATACCGCACCATGTAACTGAAACACACAGGCAGAGCGTTGTGTGTTTTTATAATTCGCAGGCACGTAAACCCGCAAAGGTATTGCCCCCAATATAGTATCCTGGTAGTAAAACTTGTAATTACAACCTGTTTTGTTTAGCGCTGGGTATTGGTTGTAACCAGCCAATAGTTTGGCAGTTTGTTCGGCATTTATAGTCTTATCAGCCGCAATGCGATCTATAATTTTCGAGTTCTGTGATTTCGATAGTTCGGGGAGGTCTTTTTGTGCGAAACCGAAAAACGGCAGCACAAAAAACGAGAAGATAAGGATTTGGATTCTCATGTTAATAGTTTAGCTAAACCAAATGACATGGAAATAAAGAGTTCGTTGCACAAAAAAACCATCTCGGTTGAGATGGCTTTTAATGATATTCTGGATTTACAATAAGTAAGCTAACTAAATAGCTCGGTTTGCTTTTTAACCATTACAGAACTTAACTCCGCCATTAGAATCACAAACATGCGAAGCAGTGTCGCATGCAGGAGACTGCATTTCAATAGTACTACCATCATTACAAGTGTAAATTACAGTGTGAAATTTACCTCCAGAAACGTTTTTCATCTCTTCTCTTGTAAGTTTTTTTAGATTTTTCATGCTTTGTGGGTTTTATTTTGCTTGAAGCTACAAATACCGTATAATAAAAGCAAATAAAACTCAAAGCAAATCTTATATTAACTTCTACAATATCAAGAATTTACAAAGTCCAAAATATCAGCATTGATTGTAGCTGCCTCAATTGTTGGCATACCATGCGGAAAGCCCGGATAAGTTATGAGCTTGCCGTTCTTTAAAAGTTTAATGGCTTTTTTTGCCGAGTTATCGATAGGGACTATTTGGTCATCTTCGCCATGTAATACCAGTACTGGTATGTCAACACTTTTCAGATCTTCGGTAAAGTCGGTTTCAGAGAAAGCCTTTATACCATCATGGTGGGCAAGCACGCTTCCCATCATACCCTGTCTCCACCAGTTTTTACGTATACCTTCAGAAGTTTTAGCCCCCTCACGGTTGTAACCATAGAATGGAATGGTAAAATCTTCAAAGTATTGCGGCCGGTTAAAAGCCGTGCCCTGGCGTATCTCATCAAAAACAGACAAAGGGACACCATCCGGGTTAGCTTCGGTTTGCAGCATTAAGGGAGTCACAGCGCTTATCAATACTGCTTTGGTTACAATACCTTTTCCATATTTAGCTACATATTTGATCACTTCGCCGCCGCCGGTTGAATGGCCTACGTGTATAGCATCTTTCAGCTCAAGAAAATCATAAAGTTCGGCAGCATCATTTACATATGTTTCCATATCGTTACCTGTAGCTGTTTGGGTTGATCGGCCATGCCCCCTGCGGTCATGTGCAATTACCCTGTAACCTTTCTGAGAGAAGAACATCATTTGTGCATCCCAGTCATCGCTTGATAATGGCCAGCCATGGTGAAAAACAATTGGTTGCCCTTTACCCCAGTCTTTGTAATAGATCTCGGTTCCGTCTTTAGTTGTAAATTTCATAGTTTTTGAAATAAGTAGAAATGATTAATTGAGGTTATAGTTAAAGTTTGCAACATCAGGTAACAATAAATCCTGATGCGTCAATTAAAACTTTCAAATATTCCTCACGGCTCTAATTTAATCAAAAAAATAAAGGCCTTGCGGCCTTTACATTATTAAATTATAAACTCTTTAACCAGTCTATTAATCCTTCGCGGGTTTTACCGGTTTTTTGCTGGAGACGGCCAAGGGTTTCATCATCTTTACCTTCTTCCCATTTAAGGTCGTCATCAGTAAGATCTGCATAAGCTTGTTTGATCTTACCTTTCAACTCGTTCCATCCGCCTTTTAATTCCAATTTGTCCATTGTGTGTTTCTCCTTAATTTAGATGTATAAGAAGAACAGGCGGGCAGGTGTTTGGTTTGGAGAATGGCAAATAATAGATATGTCATTGCGATCCGCCGAATGGCGGAGAAGCAATCTCGTCGCAAGCAAATCCTAAACGCGAGGAGATTGCCACGTCGCTGCGCTTCTCGCAATGACATGTTAGATATCTCTTACAACGCCCCCGCCTTTATCTCATCTACCACAGCCGGATCAAGCAACGTTGAGGTATCCCCCAGGTTAGAGGTATCGCCTTCGGCTATCTTCCTCAAAATACGACGCATGATCTTGCCCGAGCGTGTTTTTGGCAGGCCGCTTACAAACTGGATCTTATCGGGCTTGGCAATTGGGCCTATGATGCGCGATACGGTCATGATGATATCCTTGCGGGTTATCTCCTCATCGCCGTGTTTGCCGGGGCTTACCACAAAAGCGTAAACACCTTGGCCTTTAATATCGTGCGGGTAACCTACCACGGCACTTTCTACTACGGTGCTGTGCATATTAATGGCGTTCTCTACCTCGGCAGTACCAATGCGGTGGCCGGATACATTCAGTACGTCATCCACACGGCCGGTTATGCGGTAGTAACCATCCTCATCGCGCAGACAGCCGTCGCCGGTGAAGTACAGGTTTTCATAAGTTGCAAAATACGTTTGGCGGCAACGCTCGTGGTCGCCATAAGTGGTGCGCAGCATGCCAGGCCACGGGAATTTGATACAAAGGTTGCCGCTTACGCCGTTATCTTCAATCTCTTTACCGTTCTCGTCAACCAAAATTGGTTGCACACCAGGTAGTGGCAAGGTTGCGTAGCCGGGCTTGGTTGGCGTAACACCTGCAATAGGCGATATCATAAAACCGCCGGTTTCGGTTTGCCACCAGGTATCAACAATTGGGCATTTGCCATGACCGATCTTTTCATCGAACCAGTGCCATGCTTCTTCATTGATAGGCTCACCTACAGACCCTAATTTGGTTAAGGAACTCAGATCTTTGCCTGCAACTACCTCATCACCAAAACTCATCAACGAGCGGATGGCCGTAGGCGCGGTGTATAGTATATTTACTTTATATTTTTCTACAATATCCCAAAACCGACCGGCATTTGGCCAGGTTGGGATACCCTCAAACATCAGCGTAGTAGCGCCCTGGCTAAGCGGACCATATACTATATAAGAGTGGCCGGTTATCCAGCCAATATCAGCTGTACAGAAGTAGACCTCTCCGGGCTGATACTGGAATGCGTTGCTGAAGGTGTAACCTGTGTAAACCATGTAGCCTCCGCATGTATGCACCACGCCTTTTGGCTTACCGGTTGAACCTGAAGTATATAGAATGAACAGCATATCTTCCGCGTCCATTTCTTCAACCGGGCACTCAGGGTTGCCTTGCGTTTCAACTTTTTTCACCTCGTCTTCCCACCAAACATCCCGGCCTTTGATCATTGATACAGGGGTGTGGCTGCGGGTGAGCACTATCACACGCTTAACAGAAGGACACTGTACCAGCGCGTCATCAATGGTTGATTTTAACGGAACTTCTTTGGTTCCACGATAACTTCCATCTGCGGTTACGATGATATTGCAATCTGCATCCTTTATACGGTCTGCAATGGACTGTGCCGAGAAGCCACCAAAAACTACTGAATGGATGGCACCTATACGGGCGCAAGCCAAAACGGCAATAGCGAGTTCCGGAACCATTGGCATATATATACAAATGCGGTCGCCGCGTTTGGCCCCGTTATTTTTAAGCACATTTGCAAACTGGCACACCTTATCATGTAACTGCCGGTAAGTCAATACGCGATGATCTTCGGTAGGGTCATTAGGTTCCCAGATAATGGCAGGCACGTCGCCGTTCTTCTCCAGGTGGCGGTCAAGGCAGTTCTCGGTAATGTTGAGTTTGGCTCCTTTAAACCATTCCACTTTTGGTTCTTTAAAGTTCCATTCTAAAACTTTATCCCATTTTTTGCGCCATTGAAAATTGCCGGCTATTTCTTCCCAAAATTGCTCAGGCTGCTCAACGCTTTTTCGCCAGGCCTGCTGGTACTCTTCAAATGATTTAACTTGCATAATGTGGTTATAATGGTGTGCGTAAATTAGTTATTTTTAAGAAAAAAGCTAATTCATATTATAAGCTTTTTAAAAAATTTTAAAAAGCTTATTTCAGCACTTGTCTTTTTGCTAAAAGGTTTTACTGACGCTAATATGAGGATATTTTGATGACAAACGCAAATCAAATCCTCATAAACAGAAGTATCTGGGCGAGATTTTTGTTTTCGCGGGATGCCATTTACATAGATAAACTTAAAGCAAACGTTTGCGCTGTTTTTAGGAAAGATAAAAAATATGTAACCCGTTTTTACAAGACGCATCTTATTATATATGAAATTAAAAACCATTTTAATCTGCATTTACGCATTTGTTTGTGCCGGTTTTGTGAAGGCCCAAGCTCAGGTTTTAGATACTATGGTAAATACCGGGACGTATAGCCTGCATTTTCATATCATTAAAGGCAAGGGACTTCCTATCCTATTTGAATCGGGCGGTTGTGATGGTGCGACTGTTTGGGACGGCATCACAGCAATGCTTCATAAAGATCTAAATGCAACTTTAATAACGTATGACCGCCCCGGCTTTGGTAAAAGCGGACTGGACACCAATAAAGTTGGTGTTATAAACGACATAGAAGGGCTTGAGGTTGGATTGAAGAAGTTAGGTTTTGATAAGAGGTTATTTATGGTGACGCATTCGCTTGGCGGGAGTTATACGATGGTATTTTCGGCACGGCATCCCGGTTTAATAAGAGGAGCAATTTTTATAGATACCAGTACACCTTGTTATGTAACGCCTCAAAAATCTCAAGAGGTTTTGACCTCATACGCCACAAAAATGGACTCCTTTAAAAGAGAACTGCCAGGCGTGTACTACCTGCTTAAAAGTTACGCAGAGACGGGCTTAAGAGCCGCCGAAGCTGCGCCAAAAGCAAAAATGCCGATAACGGTTATCGGGTCAGATGTACCGCCATTCAACAGTTCGGATAACCAGGCCTGGAAAAATTGCTTAAGATTGTTTGCCACCGAACGCCCTAACCGGAAATACATTCTGGCTAAAAATACCCACCGCTGTGTTTTTTAGATGATCCGCAATTGGTAGCAGATGAAATTGTTACGCTTTACAGAAAAGTACAAACCAGGTAAAGCCAAGCCGTAATTGATGTTGATAATATTTTTAAATATTTTGTTTACACTATTGCCTTTTTCACTTAAAAGCCTGATATTTGCAAACTCTTTTTAGAAGAAGGGTAAATAAAAAATATTTGTCATGTCAAGAATTTGTGATTTAACAGGAAAAGGTTACATGAATGGCCACAACGTTTCTAACTCAAACGTTAAGACCAAACGTAAATTTTATCCTAACTTAAAACTTAAGAAGTTTTATATACCTGAAGAAGATAAATGGATCACTTTAAAAGTATCTACTTCTGCTATTAAAACAATCAGCAAAAACGGTATAACCGCTTGTATCAACAAGTTTGTAAAAAAAGGTTCAATATAATTGCAGCCAGCGATTGGGAGAGCAGTGATGTTCACCGAGACCTGTAGCAGATAAAAAATACATCAAGATGGCTAAGAAAGGTAACAGAGTTCAGGTAATTTTAGAGTGCACAGAGCACAAAACCAGCGGCATGCCAGGTATGTCTCGCTATATTACCACCAAGAACAAAAAAAATACAACTGAGCGTTTAGAGTTGAAAAAATTCAACCCTGTATTGCGTAAAGTAACAGTTCACAAAGAAATTAAGTAATTTGGTTGAAGTTTAACCGTTAATAGGTTTACTATTTCGATTACACTACAACGTAAAAACATAATAACATGGCAAAGAAAGTAGTTGCAACCCTGAAAACAGGTAAAGGAAAAGAATTTTCAAAAGTTATTACAATGGTTAAGTCGCCACGTACCGGTGCTTATTCATTCAAAGAGCAGATCGTTCCAAACGATAACATTAAAGATGCTATTGCAGGTAAACTGTAATCACTTTTGATAAAAATATAAAAGCCGTCTTGTTTACAACGAGAGGGCTTTTTTTGTTATAAGTTCGTCTGGAACCAGAATTTACAGAATTAAAGAATTTACTGAATGCTTTAGCTCTTCAAGTTCTGATAGATAGAGTAAATTCTGAGATCCTAAAATTCTGTAAATTCTGATCACCTATGGGATTATTTGATTTTTTTAAAAAGAAAGAAACCACGCAGGAAGAGAAGCAGGTACTGGATGCCGGCCTCGAGAAAACTAAAGACAGTTTCTTTTCTAAAATAACAAAAGCTGTCGCAGGCCGCTCAACAGTAGATGATGATGTGCTGGATGATCTGGAGGAAGTACTGGTAACATCAGATGTAGGCGTTACTACTACCTTAAAGATCATTGAGCGTATACAGGCCCGCGTTGCGCGCGATAAGTATGTAAGTACATCTGAGCTGAATACCCTCCTTAAGGACGAGATACAAAAGCTACTTGCCGAAAACAACAGCAATGATTTTCGCACCCTTGAATACGGCGACCATAAGCCCTATGTAATTATGGTGGTTGGGGTAAATGGTGTTGGCAAAACTACTACCATTGGCAAACTTGCTCACAAACTAAAGCAAGCGGGTAACCAGGTTGTATTGGGGGCGGCAGATACCTTTCGGGCGGCAGCAGTTGACCAAATAAAACTTTGGGGTGAGCGCGTTGGCGTTAAGGTTGTAGCACAGGCCATGGGCAGCGACCCTGCTTCTGTAGCTTTTGATACCCTGCGCTCGGCAGTAGCCAATGGTGATGATGTGGCAATTATTGATACTGCTGGTCGTTTACATAATAAGGTGGGCCTGATGAATGAGCTAACCAAGATCAAAAACGTGATGCAGAAGGTTATCCCAGGTGCTCCGCATGAGATCTTATTAGTTCTCGATGCCTCAACCGGCCAAAACGCCGTTGAACAATGTAAACAATTCACAGAAGCTACCGCAGTTAACGCCCTGGCTTTAACCAAGCTTGACGGTACCGCAAAAGGTGGCGTGGTAATAGGCATATCAGAACAGTTCAAGATCCCGGTTAAATACATCGGCGTTGGTGAAGGTATTGATCACCTGCAGTTATTCGACAGGCAGGAATTTGTGAATAGTCTGTTTAATTAAGTAAATAAGGATTTGTCATTGCGAGGAGGTACGACGAAGCAATCTCGTCGCTTGCAGATCATTAACGCGAGGAGATTGCCACGCTATCGCTCGCAATGACATAGTGAGATACAATGAGGACTAAAGAAATAAGTAAGCAACTAAAGCCAACAGCTAAGCCACGTGTAAACGTGGTTACCCTGGGTTGCTCTAAAAATATTTACGACAGTGAAGTACTGATGGGCCAGCTTAAGGGCAACGCCTTTGATGTGGTGCATGAAGCTGATAAAGTTGGGCAGAACGACATTGTGGTGATCAATACCTGTGGTTTTATTGATAATGCCAAGCAGGAATCTATCGATACCATCTTACAATACAGCGAACTTAAAGAGCAGGGCAAAGTTGGAAAAGTGATAGTTACCGGTTGCCTTAGCGAGCGCTACAAACCCGAGCTGGAAGCTGAAATTACCAACGTTGATGCCTATTTTGGCACTAACGATCTACAGAATATCTTACAAAACATCGGCGCTGATTATCGCCACGAATTGATTGGCGAGCGTTTGTTGACCACTCCTTCGCACTTTGCATATTTTAAAATTGCCGAGGGTTGTAACCGCCCATGTTCATTCTGCGCTATCCCGCTAATGCGTGGTAAACATGTGAGCACGCCAATAGACCAATTAGTTAAAAATGCGGAGAGCCTGGTTGCCAATGGCACCAAAGAACTGATATTGATTGCACAAGATCTGACTTATTACGGCTTAGACCTATACGGCAAACGTAACCTGGATGAGTTATTACGCAGACTGAGCGATGTAAACGGTGTAGAATGGATAAGATTGCAATACGCCTATCCCGCAGGTTTCCCGATGGAAGTACTGGAAGTAATGAACGAGCGCGACAATATCTGTAAATACCTGGATATGCCGTTGCAGCATATCACAGATAACATGCTGAAATCGATGCGCCGTGGGCTGACCAAGCAAAAAACTATTGATGTAGTGAACGAGATCCGCGACCGGGTGCCTAACATTGCTATGCGTACCACATTAATTACAGGCTATCCCGGCGAAACCCAGCAGGATTTTGAAGAAATGGCGCAATGGGTTGAGGATACCCGCTTCGACCGCTTGGGTTGTTTCACTTACTCGCACGAGGAAAAAACCCATGCCCACACTTTGGTTGATGACGTACCTGAGGAAGTAAAACAGGAACGCGCTGATGCAATTATGGAAATCCAGCAAGGTATCTCTTACGAGAAAAACCAGGAGAAGATAGGCAACACCTACAAGGTGTTGATCGACAAGAAAGACGGCGGCTATTTTGTTGGCCGGACAGAGTATGATTCGCCCGAGGTTGATAATGAGGTATTGATAGATGCCAGCGTGAATTACGCAGCACCTGGTACTTTTGTTAATGTAAAGATAAACAGTGCCGAGGACTTTGACCTTTATGGACAAATTGTAAAATAAAACCGTTTGCAGCGGCGCCTTGTTGGTATTCAGATATTAAAATCTAATTTCGACGATTAACTTTGAATAGGGTAACGCTTTGTTGCCTGGCATTAGACTCACCCCGACTACACTACGCTGGTCGACCCTCTCTGCTCAGCAAAGAGGGTAAGAAACGAAATCCCTCTTTACGCGCAGCGAAGAGAGGGTGGTCGAGCGATAGCGATGACCGGGTGAGTTGATTTAAGCCATGCATTTACAATGTTGCCGCCAAATTGACGATAAATGGAAGCTGCCTGTATTGACTATAAAGACACGGGGTTATTCTCCCAAACGGTGATCGATTACCTGGAAGATGTCCCGGAGTTACGTTCATTTTATGGTTACAGGCCAACGCTACAGGGCTTTGCTGAGTTTTTCGATAACAAAAAGGTTACTGCAAACCGCACCTTACTTGCCGAGGTTTTAACTGAACAATACTTCGGTAAAGGTGCCGATTTCCGTCAGTTAGAATCACAGGAGCATGTTAAAGCCCAGATCGGACTTCTTAAAAACGATAACACCTTTACAATTACTACCGGTCACCAGCTCAATATATTTACCGGCCCGCTTTACTTTATTTACAAGATTGTAACGGCCATAAAGCTTTGCAGCCAGCTTAAAGAAGCTTTCCCTGACAAAGACTTTGTGCCTGTATATTGGATGGCTTCTGAGGACCATGATTTTGCCGAGATCAATTACACCAACATCGGTGGCAAAAAAGTGCATTGGTGGTATGAGGCTGCCGGCGCAACCGGCCGCATCAACCCCGATACCATGCGCCAGGCCATTAATCAATACAAGGGTGTTTTAGGTATTGACGGGCACTCATCTGAATTGGGCGAGATGGTGGAAACCGCCTACACCAAATTTGATAAGCTTGCTGATGCTACCCGCTACTTGGTAAATGCTTTGTTTGCGCGTTATGGGCTGGTAATAATCGATGCCGACGACCGCAGGCTTAAAGCCGAATTTGCACCAATAATTGAGCGCGACATTATAGAGCAGAACAGCTTTAAAAATATCAGCGCCGCCAACATCAAACTGCAGCAACTGGGCGTGCATATACAGGTTAATCCACGCGAGATAAATTTCTTTTACCTTAAGGATCAGCTTCGAGAACGCATCGTGTTCGAAAACGGCCGCTACGCGGTGATGAATACCGACATCACCTTTACCGAAGATGAGCTTAAGCAGGAATTACAAGCAGCGCCGGAGCGCTTTAGCCCCAACGTGGTAATGCGCCCTTTATACCAGGAGTGCATACTGCCTAATGCAGCCTATATTGGCGGTGGTGCCGAGGTGGTTTACTGGCTGGAGTTAAAATCGAACTTTGATTTCTATGGAGTCGATTTTCCGGTGCTGATCCTCCGCAACTCCGGGTTGGTTATCCGCAAGGAAACTGCTGCCAAAATTAAAAGCATGGAGCTCTCTCCTACACTGTTGTTTAAAAGCACCGACGAGATCAAAAACGATTGGGTGAAGAAACACAGTAACCATGACCTGAGCCTTAACGAGGAATGGCGCGAGTTTGAGCGTACGTTTGAAAAAATAAAACTGGCCTCGCATAAGATAGACCCTACCCTGCCCCCATCGGCAGCGGCCATACAAGCAAGACTGAAACATGCCATTGGCAATTTTCAGAAGAAACTCGTAAAAGCCGAAAAGCGCAATTATCAAACTCGTCTTGAGCAAATAGAACATATAAAAGAAGACCTATTTCCAAAAAACAGTCTGCAGGAACGTAACGAAAATTTTGGTTTGAGCTACGTAAAATGGGGACAGTTGTTTATTGACGAACTGGTGCGCAACTTTGAGCCTTTAGATTTTAAATTTACAGTGCTAACGGAGTAGCGGTTTCTCCAGAGGTTTATTATCTTAGAGGCAAACCTAATGTATGAAAGTCGCAATCATCATTCTTATCGTACTCTATTTTCTTATCAGAAAATCAAAAAGCAAAACAGGTGTTAGCAAGCGTCCTTTAACAGGAAAACCATCTCTTGTAATTTCAAATGATAAAATAATACTGATAAGCAATGCTACTTTGGATGAAGTAAAAAAGGCTTTAAAGGACTTTTGTAATCAGTATAATCAAGAGGATTATGCTGCGCTGCCAAGAGTTTACTCATTATTTGGATCAGAGTATACAGTAACCTTTCCATACAATATCGATCTAACTACATTTTGTTTTGCTGTAAATTATTTAGCTTATCCGGTAGACATCAAGTGGAAAGCCGAAATTCATGGTTGGTCAACCGTCAGCAAAAATGAGGGAATTGATCAGGAGGATTTAGAGGGTAAAGTTTGTATGTTCTACCTGGTGGATGATAAAGAATATGACAACGTTTATCTCACATCGTCAGACAATTTTTGCTACAAAATTCCTTTTACAAACTTCAAACCGAAAGCAATAACTCCACCCATTGAGCTTTTCAGAAATCTTCCTCAAAAGTTGGCAGATTTAAGTCACTTGCCTTACGAAGATATTGAGTAGCACCCATCATTATTTAGCAGCGCCAGCGTTATGACTGTTTATGATTAACATGAACATTCAAAATATCACCTTCGGCAGTGGCTGCTTCTGGTGCACCGAGGCAATTTTCCAAAGTGTTAAAGGCGTCGTTTCGGTCAAATCGGGCTATATGGGTGGTACGGTGAAGTATCCTACCTATATGGAGATTTCGAATGGCAACACCGGCCATGCTGAGGTAGTACAAGTGGAATTTGATGGCGATATTGTTTCACTGGACGAACTCTTGCTGTTTTTCTTTAAAACTCACAACCCGACAAGCCTTAACCGCCAGGGTGGCGATATCGGCACACAGTACCGCAGTGTGATCTTTTATCATGATGACAGGCAAAAGCGCGCGGCTGAGGCCATGATGAAACGCCTTGCCGATGAACAGCTTTTTGATAAACCTATCCTTACAGAAATAAGCCCGGCATCTGAGTTTTACCAAGCCGATAATCACAATCAAAACTATTACATTACAAATCCATTAAAGCCATACTGTACCGTTGTTATTCATCCCAAATTGAATAAGTTTGTGAAAGAATTTACGGATAAAATAAAGCCCGAATTACTGTAAGGGCTACAAGCTTTCGTTATGAAAAAAAGTATCGGTCTGGTGTGCGCAAGTGCAATTTTATTAGCTGCCTGCTCTCCACCAAAACAAACGCAACAAGGTATTTCATTAGCCAATGGCGGCAAGGTGTGGGCCTCTTTGTGGCAGCAGCGCGCTGCAGAATATAAAGCACTTTGTTTCCAGGCCTATAATTTGGCTAAATTAAGATTAGATGAAGCACTGGCTAAGTCTTCGGGCAATAACAAACCCATGGCCGTTGTAACAGATATAGACGAAACTTTGTTAGATAACAGTCCATACGACGCCATGCGCGCTTTGAATAACCAGGAATACACATTAGATACCTGGAAAACCTGGACGGCAAAGGCTGATGCTGATACCGTACCAGGCGCGCCTGCATTTTTTAAATATGCGGCATCAAAAGGTGTTCAGGTGTACTACATCACCAATCGCGACGAAAGCGAACGGGAAGGCACTACAAAAAACCTGCAGAAATATGGCCTTCCGTATACCGATGCCGCACATATCTTTCTAAAAAACGGCCCATCAAGCAAGGAAGCGCGCCGCCAGCAGGTTGCAGCTAAATGCGATATAGTTTTACTGTGCGGAGATAACCTGCCGGATTTTGACAAGGTTTACGATGACAAACGCCCGGAAGCAGAACGTACGGCTGCCACCGAGCGACTGAGAAAAGAATTCGGAAGCAGGTATATTGTAATCCCTAATCCATCCTATGGCGATTTTGAAAGCGCATTGTTCAAATACAATTACAAACTCAGCGGCGCCCAAAAAGATTCCGTTATAAAGGCGAATATCAAGTTAGAAAAGCAATAATCAGGCAGCCCGATTTGTGTCAGGCTATTTTATTATTCACCATTTTGATAATTTCTTTTTCTGCTTCTACAGCGGCATTTTCCAGTTCAGCTCCCTTACTCAAAACTTTGGCAACATAAGCCTTGTCATTATAACCTGATGCGTTAATTTTCACATTCATAAAAGCACCTAACACTGCAGACCGCGCACATAAGGCAGCCACACCTGCATCCGTAACAGAATTTGGATTTCCACCCTCAACCATTGCTTTAATAAGGCCGAAACTTTCTACTGCAACCTCCATCACTTTAAAGGGAACTTCAATGGCATACTTTGTTGCAGACTGAATGGAGGCTGTACGTGCAGCTTTTTCATCGTCGGTTGATTTAGGTAGCGAGAAAGCTTCCATGATCTGGTTAAAAGCAGCTGTATCCTTATCTACCAGGCCCAGCAATTCATCTTTATAGCGTTGCCCCTGCTCTGCCCAGTTGCTAAACTCTTCCCATCGGCTGTCCCATCCTTTTTTGTGAGATGAAAGATTAGCTACCATGGTAGCTAATGATGCCCCCAATACACCCAGGTAAGCCGATATGGAACCACCACCAGGGGCCGGGCTTTCACTTGCAGTTTCATCAGCGAAACCGGTTAAACTCAAGCCGATCAATTTACTGTCGGCCTGATCTTTCAAAAGGTATTCGATGATCCTCTCTTGCGGTTTGAATGGCCCCAACTCATCCAGCCCCATTGATTTAATGGCGATTTTGACCAGCTCGCTTTCGCTGACGCCTACCGATCTTTTTTGCTTACGCAGAAAATATTTACCTGCCTCAAGCATCGCCTTGAGCGGTATTAAACCTACCAGTTCGCTGCCTGTAACACGGATGCCTCGCTCGTTAGCTTTCTTGCAAACCTCGTCAAAGGCCATGTGCACAGGCGTAACCTCAATATTGGTCAGGTTCATAGAGATCTGCGCAATACCGTATTCTTCAATATACCAGCCAATCGCCTTTACACTTTTAAGCGAACCGGGGATGCTTTTGGGTTTACCGTTCTCGTCGGTGACGATATTACCTGTTACCGGGTCGCCCTCACGCATGGTGCGGCCAGCCTCGCGAACATCAAAGGCTATTGCGTTTGCCCTACGGGTTGAGGTAGTGTTTAAGTTAACGTTATATGCAACCAAAAAATCGCGCGCACCAATTACCGTAGCACCGCGCTTCACATCATTTTCTGCCGGGCCAAAATCAGGCGCCCATTCGGGCTGTTTGATCTTCTTGAAGAAACTCTCGTATTCCCCCGCACGGATGATAGATAAATTGCTGCGGCTTTTATTGGGTTGTGCGTATTCATACAAATAAGCAGGTATTTGTAACTGCTCGCCAACACGTTTGGCCAATTTCACGGCATACTCAGCCGTTTCTTCCATGCTGATATTGGCAATAGGTATCAGCGGGCAAACATCAGTTGCACCCATACGTGGATGCTCCCCTTTTTGCTTGCTCATATCAATTAGCTCACCAGCTTTCTTAATGGCCCTAAAAGCGGCCTCTATCACCTGCTCGGGTTCGCCAACAAAAGTTACCACCGTACGGTTGGTAGCCTTGCCTGGGTCAACATTTAACAAACGTACACCATCAACAGATTCAACCTCATCGGTTATCTGTTTAATGATGCCCATATTTACCCCTTCGCTAAAGTTGGGTACGCATTCAATTAATTTCTTCATATTATGATTTCATTAGGTCATTCTTTAATTCCCTCCCTTGGGAGGGGTGCGCCGGGCTGTGTTATGGCGGGGAGGGGTTCCTGCATTTGCAAACCGTAATAACCCCTTCCTACACCTTCCCGAGGGAAGGAATCGCACAAGCCCTACGCTTTATTTCCGCCAGTCCACACTGCCACCGGCTTCATCTTTCCCTGGTAATATAAGATCTCCCGGTAATCGGCGCATGGGTATGATTGCATATCTGCCACCATACCAGGCGATAATATACCACGGTTGTTTATTTTTAGCGCCGCTGCTGCACGGTAAGTTAACCCTGCGAATACTTCTGCAGCGGATAGCTTTTCTGCGGCGCTCATCACGGCAGCCTGCATCAGCAGGTCGCCCATGGGTGCCGAGCCTGGGTTCCAGTCGCTGGCAATAGCGAGGCAGGCACCTGCATCAAGCAACTTGCGGGCAGGCGGATAATTCATGCCTAAGCCTAACGATGCACCAGGCAAGGCCACGGCCACCGTATCACTCTCCGCCAGTAATTTTATTTCGGCTTCGCCGGATGCTTCCAGGTGATCGGCAGAAACAGCACCAACCTCAACCGCTACCTTACTACCGCCCATGGTAAACTGATCTGCGTGAACGGTAACATCAAACCCCAATGCTTTGGCTTTAGTTAAATAATTCAACGCGTTATCGGCACTAATGGCGCTTTGTTCGATAAATATATCAACCCTGTTAGTTAATTGTTCATCTTTTATTTTAGGCAAAAGCTCATTCAGGATCAAAATCAAATATTCCTCTTGCGAACCACTAAAATCTTTAGGCACCATGTGTGCAGCCAGGCAGGCGGGTATCAATTTAGCTTTAGTTTGTGCAGATGCCGCTTTAATTGCATGCAGCTGTTTCAACTCTTCCTGTAAAGATAATCCATAACCACTTTTCACCTCTATGGTAGTTACACCTTCAGCAAGGTGCCGGTTAGCACGTTGTATGAGAGTTTCGGTCAGTTCCTTTTTGGTCGCGTTACGTGTTTGGGTAACCGTATCCCAAATGCCGCCCCCGGCATTGGCTATCTCCAGGTAAGTTTTACCTGCAATGCGCATGCTGTAATCCTTAGCGCGGTTACCAGCAAAACAAATATGCGTATGGCAATCTACAAAGCCGGGCAACAAAACCTGCGGCCCAATAGTTTCCTCAATTTGTGCCGATGGGTTGGCTTTTCGCAGTTCGTCAAAATCGCCAATGGCTAATATAATTCCGTTCTCAGTTAATACTCCGCCGTTATGGATGATGTTTAGTTGCTCATCGTCAAGCCTACCTTTGAGCGGCAAGCCATCAAGCGGTAATATTTGTGTGAATGGGCCGGTTAGTTTCATGTATTATTTACTTACCTCATTGCAAGTAGCGATGGCAATGACGCGTTTGTTTCTATCGTTTTTTATTAATGACTCAATGACTTAACGCCCCAATGACTCAAATCACCACACCTTCAATCCAAACCTTTCACCCCATTCAGCAGCTTTATCATAACCTGCATCAGTGTGGCGGAAGATACCCATTGCCGGATCGTTATGTAGCACACGTTTAAGGCATTCTGCGGCGCGTGGAGTGCCATCGGCCACCACCACCATACCTGCGTGTTGCGAATAACCTATCCCCACGCCCCCACCATGATGGAATGAAACCCATGTTGCCCCACCAGAAGTGTTGGCCATCAGGTTAAGCAGCGGCCAGTCTGATACTGCGTCCGTGCCATCTTTCATTGCCTCCGTTTCCCTGTTGGGTGAAGCCACAGAGCCACAATCCAGATGGTCCCTGCCGATAACTATCGGTGCCTTTACTTTTCCGGTTGCCACGAGGTCGTTGAATATCAGGCCCGCTTTTTCCCTCTCGCCCATACCGAGCCAGCAAATGCGCGCAGGTAAGCCCTGAAATGCCACTTGCTTTTGCGCTTTCTCTATCCAATTGATTAGCGCAGTATTCTCAGGGAAAGCTTCCATCAAAGCTCTATCTGTCGTATAAATATCTTCGGGATCGCCGGATAATGCCACCCAGCGGAACGGTCCTTTACCTTCGCAAAATAGCGGGCGAATGAATGCGGGCGTGAACCCCGGGAAATTAAAAGCATCAGGTTCACCGCCCTGGCGGGCAAACTCGCGCAGGTTATTACCATAATCGAAAGTGATGGCACCTCTTTTTTGCAATTCCAGCATCAGCCCAACATGGCGGGCCATGCTTTTTAGCGACAACAATTTATATTGTTCGGGATCTGCTTTACGGAGATCAACTGCTTCGTCCAAACGCAAACCGTTCGGCACGTAACCATTTATCGGGTCATGCGCCGAGGTTTGGTCGGTAAGCATATCCGGCACTAAACCATCAGCTATCAATTTCTCAATCATATCGCCGGCATCGCTAACCAGGCCTACTGAAAGCGGCTCGCCCTTTGCCATGGCCGCTTTTACCAAGGCAATAGCTTCATCGTATGAATGGGTAAGTCGGTCGATATACTTACTTTCAATACGTTTCTGAATGCGGCTTTCATCTACATCGGCACCCAGGAAAACTGCGCCTGCCATGGTAGCTGCCAATGGCTGTGCGCCACCCATACCGCCCAAGCCCGCGCTAACAATTAGTTTACCACGCAGATCACCATTAAAATGCTGGCGACCGGCTTCAACAAAGGTTTCATAAGTGCCTTGCAATATACCTTGCGTTCCTATATAGATCCAGCTGCCCGCAGTCATTTGGCCGAACATCATCAAGCCCTCAGCGCGCAGTTTATTAAAATGCTCCCAGGTAGACCATGCCGGCACCAGGTTACTGTTGGCTATCAGCACACGTGGCGCCTGCGGGTGCGTGCGTACAATACCTACCGGCTTTCCCGATTGTACCAACAATGAATGGTGCTCATCCAACTCCAGCAATATCTCTATGATCTTTCGCAACGATTCGGGGTTACGTGCTGCTTGGCCTATACCGCCATAAACCACCAGTTCATCCGGGTTTTCGGCCACCTGTTTATCCAGGTTATTCAAAAGCATACGTAAAGGCGCCTCTGTTTGCCAGCTTTTAGCATGCAAACGGTTACCTATCGGCGCCTTGTAATGCGGATGGTTGGCGTGTGTATCAATAAATTCCGAACTCGTCATCGTCATTTAAATTAAGTTTATGGTTTTGGGCGGTTTGGTTAGCCAAGGATAAAAACTGCCCGCTTGTAATGAGTTTATGCAGGGCATTAATATCCGTAGCAAAGATCCTGTCCTCTTTTATCGCTGGCACATGTTCGCGCACTAATCGATAGCACGCCTCTATCATATTGGTTGATTGCAACGGCCTGCGAAACTCTAAAGCTTGTGTTGCATACAGCAACTCTATGGCCTGTATATATTCTATGTTATCGATGATCTGATGTAGCTTTCGCCCACTTATGGAACCCATGGAAACATGGTCTTCCTGTCCAAGCGAAGTCGGTACGCTATCGGCGCTCGCAGGGAAGCAAAGCGTTTTGTTCTCGGTTACCAAGGCCGCAGTAGTATATTGCGGGATCATCAAGCCGGAATTTAAGCCGGCATCACTGGTCAATAATTTGGGTAAACCGTATCGTCCTTCACTCATCAAGTAACAACGACGGTCGGCAATGTTGCCTAATTCTGCTGCCGCGATGGCTGCGTAATCCAGAGGAATAGCCATGGGTTGCCCGTGGAAGTTGCCACCGCTGATGGTATCGTCGGCATTAAAAACAATTGGGTTATCGGTAACGGAATTCAGTTCAATTTCCGTCATTTCCTTTAAATGCATCCAGGCATTGCGCGATGCACCATGCACCTGCGGCATGCAACGTAAGGAGTATGGGTCCTGCACACGGTCACAGTCTGCATGTGAGTTGCCAATTTCTGACCCTTGCAGCATAGCAGCCAGGCGTTTAGCCACATGTTTGGTACCCTTATACGGGCGAATAGCATGCAGGCGCTCATCAAACGGCTTAGCCGACCCCATCAAGCCCTCTAACGATACTGCACCAATGATATCAGCCGTGTCCAATATATTCTTTAAGCGCTCTACGCCTTTTACTGCAAAAGCAAGTATGAATTGCGTGCCGTTGATCAGTGCTAATCCTTCTTTAGGCCCAAGCGTTAACGGCTGCAAGCCATTATCTTTTAAAACCACATCAGCCGGTTTACGATTTCCGTCAACCAGCACCTCTCCCAAACCGATCAAAGGCAGAAAAAGATGTGACAATGGTGCCAGATCGCCTGACGCACCAACCGAACCTTTCTCCGGCACAACCGGTATCACATCATTTTCGATATGCCAGATAATGCGCTCCAAAGTTTGCAAGGCAATACCGGAAAAGCCCTGGGCCAAAGCGTGTACTTTGGTAATGAGCATCAGTTTAGCGGTCTCTTCGGGAATTGGGTTCCCTACGCCTACGCTATGGCTTTTTAAAATGTTACTTTGCAACAAACTGGTATCCAGCTCAGAGATGCGCGTATCACACAGCGGACCAAAACCAGTATTTATTCCATATACAGCTTCTGTACCATGAGCTATCTTTTCCACCTCGCGCCAGGATGTTTCAATGCGGATTTTAGCATCCTCACTGATTATTCCCTTTACCCTCCCCGCAGCAATATCAAGGCAGAGGCCAACACTTAAATGATCTATGCCGTAATTAAATGTTTTCATTGGAGATGGCGGCTTTAAGTTTATCGCCTACGTGGCCGGAAAGGTTGTAAGCGCGAAATGTATCTTCCATGGCGGTGATGGCAGGCAGCAGGTGTTCTATCTGTGTATCACTGGCTGCAAGCTCGGCCATGCTGGCGCTGATGGCATCCCATATAGGTAGGATCTGTTGCAGCAGGGCTTTACCTTTTTCTGTAAATTGTACCAGCTGGCGGCGGGCATCGTCGGGGTCGGCGGTGGTCTCCACCAGGTTGCGATTTTTGAGGTTGGTAATGAGTTGACTTGCCGCCGGGTGCGATACCTCGGTTTTATCGCTCAGTTCTTTTATCGACAGCGAATCATTCTGTGACAATAGATAAAAAACCGGGAACCAACTGGCATCAAACTCAATGCCTTCGCTCTGATAAATGCGGTTTATTTCACTTAAAAAAGCCTCGCTTAAACGCCGTAAGCGACTGCCCAAAACCAGGTAACCTAAATTCTGATACAAATTCATAATGCAATTTATATAAGCGCTTATATAAATGCAAGTTTATTTGTTCCACAAATTGATAAAGATTTATTGCTCTGTTAGTTGAGAGTTACAGTATGAGTAAATTTTGAGGATCTTTCCATCTCCCCCAAATTCATAAACGTCACATGAATGAACCAGGTTAACTGTTTTTCCTTCGCGGATAAATTCGGCACGACCGTAGATCGAGATCTTATCTCCGCCGTTCACAAGGCCAAACATCTCAAACTTGGTGGTGATGGTTTTAAAATACTCAGCTACCGATCTGCAGAACTTAAGTACTTCAGCTTTCCCGGTGATAGTCATCTTCTCTTCGTAGATCTGCCATTCTACATTTTCGGCGAGATGATCCTCAACCTCATCAAATTTTCCACCCGAGAAAAGTTGTACAACTTCTGTGTTGCTTTTCATTTTGCTTTCTATAAACCAGAATATTTTCTTCACTGTTAATTTACGTACAATATCGCCGCTTGACAAGCACCTTTATGAATTTAAAGTGTCTGTTTCAATGTATCACCCTTTTTACACCGTTAAAGCATATTTGTAAAGGTTTAAATTACATTTGCTGCATGAAAAAATACGCTTTAACACTAATACTTGGCTTGTTAGCGATAACGAGCTTCGCTGATAGTATCGATACCTTAAAAAAGAATGGCTATATGCTGATCGTATCCGGCAACGATGGTAATTTTGATAAGGCTTTACGTCAAAAATTGATCACTACATTTTTTGAGGTTTATCCGGGCATTGTTAAAGAATATAACAAGAATAGTCTTAAGACGGTAAACTTTTTTATTGACACCGCCTACCACGGCGTTGCCGCTACGGATAACGGCCGCGTGGTTTTTAGTGCTTCTTACATGACTAAACATCCTAATGATATTGATGTAGTTACCCACGAAGTGATGCACATAGTGCAAGATTATGGCAATACAAACGGCCCATGGTGGATCACAGAAGGCATTGCGGATTATGTGCGTAACGAGTACGGCATTGCTAACCAGGCGGCCGGTTGGAAACTACCCGATTACAAACCCACTCAAAATTTTGATAACAGCTACCGTATAACCGCTCGTTTCTTTACCTGGATAGAAAAACACGTGAAGAAAGGCACTATAAAAAAGCTTGACGATATTATGCGCAAACACACCTACAGCGAAAATACTTTTAAGCAACTGACAGGTAAAACTGTAGAAGAGTTATGGAGGGAATACGCTGCCAATCCAGTACTATAATTTAAGAGCGGGGAGCCGGGATTTTAGATCGTATTTGCTGACGTTGAGCTAAATTATGCAAAACTTTCTCCCTACATAAAAAAAGCATTGATGGCATAATTATTGGTTAACTAATAAGTAAAAAATCTATCATGAAAAATATCACAAAATTACTATTAGGAACCATTATAGTAACTGCTGCAGCATGTAGCGGTAACGGAAGCAATGGCACAGCAGACACGGATAGCTCAAAAAGTGTAATGAGCAACAGCACCGATGCTGCCATAGACAGCAACAAGAAAGAACTGGAATCAAAAGATTCTACTGAGCTAAAAGATGATGCGAAATTTATGGTTAATGCCGCTAACGGAGGTATGCTTGAAGTTACCCTCGGTAAACTTGCACAGCAAAAGGCATCATCAGCACAAGTAAAGGAATTTGGTGCCATGATGGTTTCCGATCACTCAAAAGCTAATGATGAGCTTAAAGCGTTAGCAGGTACCAAAGTGATCACGCTGCCTGCCATTTTATCAAACGATAAACAAAAAGATGTGGACGAGATGGCTAAATTGAGTGGTGCCGACTTTGATAAAAAATACATCGACTACATGGTGAAAGACCACAAAGAAGATGTAGAAGAATTTAAAAAGGAAGCCACTGATGGTAAAGATGCAGAGATCAAGGCTTTTGCAGCCAAGCATGTACCTATTTTGCAGCACCATTTAGAAGCTGCTGAAAAAGCACAGGCAGCAGTGAAAAAATAAGTATTAGCCTTCGCTTTAATACGAGGTATATAAACAGCAAGAGCCGCAAATGCGGCTCTTGCTGTTTATAAGCATAATGTTCTTATTAATAGTGATATCTTACAAAAGCTTCCATGGCTGCATACTCTGCCATACCTAATTTATCGTATGATTGTGCAGTTTCGCGGTTACGGTCTTCTGCACGTACCCAAAACTCGCGTGCATCATCACCAGGGAATACAGGGCGGTCTTTTTGCGATTGGTGCTTAAAGATGGCGTTGCGTTTACGGATAACCTCGGCAGGTGAAAGGGGGACAGCCATCTCGATCTCATAGGTTGGGAATTCCTGCCATGCGCCGCGGTACATCCAAACCCAGCAATCCTTTACCCAATCTTCGGTTTCGCGCAGGCGGCGTAACGATTCAATGATGATATTGAAACAAACCACGTGCGTACCATGCGGATCGGCAAAGTCGCCGGCAGCAAAAACCTGATGTGGTTTTATTTTTTGCAACAGCTCCATTGTAAGCCTGATATCTTCTTCGCCAACCGAGTTTTTTTGTGTTTTACCGGTTTCATAAAAAGGCAAAGCCTGGAAATGGATATTACTATCAGGCAAACCTGCGTAGCGGGCACCGGCAATAGCTTCCGTTTTGCGGATAAAGCCTTTTACATCGCGTATCTCAGGTGTATCTATCTGGTTTGGTTTTTTGCTTGTCATAAACTCGCGCATCTCGGCGTATGTTTTTTTCATTGCTGAAACATCTTCGCCTACGCTCTCTTTAAAGTCGATAGCAAACTCAACAAAGCGCAAAACATCATCGTCCCAAACTGCTGTGTTGCCTGATGTTTGGTAGGCCACGTGCACATCGTGTCCCTGATCTACCAGGCGTATAAAGGTGCCACCCATTGATATCACATCATCATCAGGGTGCGGAGAGAATACGATAGACCTTTTGCGTGCAGGTTCAGCACGTTCAGGGCGCTGGCTGTCATCTGCACCCGGCTTACCACCCGGCCATCCGGTAATGGTGTGTTGTATCTGGTTAAATATATCGATGTTTATCTGGTAAACAGGGCCCTTATCTACGGCCAGCTGCGCCATACCGTTGTTATTATAATCTTCTTCCTCCAGTTTAAGGATAGGTTTGTTCACGGCGCCAGAAAGCCATATAACGGCCTTTTTGATCAACCTCTCGTCCCAAACGCAATCTTTAACCAACCAAGGTGTATCAAAACGAGTAAGCTGCGAAGCTGCATCAACATCCAATACAAATTCTACGTGATCTGATAATTGCAGGAAAGTTGCCGGCACCTCGCTTGATATCTCCCCCTCAACTGCCTGGCGAATGATTGGCGCTTTTTTAGCGCTCCAAGCCATCAGGATAATTTCGCGTGCCTTAAAGATGGTGCCCACACCCATGGTTATAGCTTTGGTAGGCACATTCTCTTTACCACCAAAGTCGCGGGCAGCATCACGGCGGGTAAGATCATCCAAAGTAACCAAACGGGTACCGGAGTTTGGTGCCGAACCTGGCTCGTTGAAACCGATGTGACCGGTACGGCCTATACCTAATATTTGCAGGTCTAAACCACCAAGTTCTTCTATCTTATGCTCGTAAGCCAAACAAAAAGCAGCAACATCATCCGGAGCAAGCGTACCATCAGGGATGTGTACATTGGCTTTATCTACATCGATGTGATCGAATAGGTTTTCGTTCATGAAGGTAACGTAGCTTTGATCAGCATCCGGCTTCATAGGGTAGTATTCGTCAAGGTTAAAAGTGATCACATTTTTAAAAGATAACCCTTCCTCTTTGTGCAAACGCACCAATTCAGCATATACCCTAATCGGGGTAACACCGGTAGCCAAACCTAATACGGCTTTTTGGCCTGCTGCCTGTTTGCTACGGATAAGATCGGCTATGCGTTGCGCAACTGCAATCGAGGCTGCCTTCTGGTCCGAGTAGACCGTAACCGGCAGCTTCTCGTACCGGGTTTCTTCTAATAAATTTAATCTTGCCATAATGGGGTTTATTTGTGTTGAATATCTTAAAAAAATCAGGTCAAAAAAAATCCTCACTTAAAAGTGAGGATTTACAACCAATAAACTAAAATTGTTGCCCTTTCTCAAGGACGAATACGCTATATCATATGATGGGTTTAATAACTTCATCAGTGCAAACTTAGTAAATGTGTAAACATTAAGCAAAATACTTTTTAAAAAAATTTAAAAAGCTGATTTGAGTGCTTGTTCAAGGTCTTTTATCAGATAATCCGGTTCTTCCAAACCAACATACATTCGTATCAGCTGATGGCGCGGGTTCTGCTTATCATAATCCTTTATGCTTACCCCCGCAACAGCAGGTATAATTAAACTCTCGTGCCCTCCCCAGGATACCGCCATTAATACATGTTTGAGGCTGTTACAAAATGCTTCGATCTTTTCTATCGAAGCACCCTTGAGCGTAAAGCTGAATAAGCCCCCGCAACCTTGCATTTGCTGTTCGGCAAGCTCGCGTTGCGCAAATTCTTCATCAAACGGCCAAAGTACCTGGTCTACTCGGGGGTGTTGCTTTAACCAGGTAATAATCTTTTTAGTTGTTTCAAAACTGCGCTCCAGGCGCAACGGCAGTGTACGCAATCCCCTGATAAGCAGCCATGCCGAATGTGGTGAAAGCGCAGCACCGGTATTTAAAAACTCATGATCGAATATCCGTTTGATCAATGCTTTGCTACCTGTTAGCACGCCCGCCACCACGTCAGAGTGCCCGCCAATATATTTGGTTGCCGATTGCGCTACCAGATCGATCCCCAACTTTATGGGCTGTTGATATAATGGTGTACAATAGCTATTATCTATCATGGTGATGATATTGCGTTGCTTTGCGATAGCTGCAACGGCAGTAAGATCCTGCAGATCATAACTAAAAGTATTGGGGCTTTCCAGATAGATCAGCCTGGTGTTGGGCTGTATAGCTTGCTCGATATTTGCCGTATCGGTACCATCAACAAAGGTAGTGCTGATGCCGTATTTGCTGAGGAAGTTGTTAAAGAGTTTGATGGTCCAGCTGTAAGGATTTTCTATAGATACAATATGGTCGCCGTGTTTAAGCAGGGCAAGTATGGGCACAGTGATAGCCGCAATACCGCTGCCGAACACTAAAGCATCTTCGGCACCATCAAGTGCAGCCAGCTTTTTTCGCAGGATGTTCAAAGTGGGGTTTTGCCCACGTGAGTACAGCGTTGCCTCAAATTCATCTGTAAGCGCTTCCCTAAAACCGGCAACCGTTTTAAAGGTAAAATTACTGCTTTGGATAATTGGCGGCGCTACGGCATTAAAGTATTGGTCGCGCTCTTCGCCAAGTTCGTTTAGGATATAAGAAATGTCCATTATTTACTCAGGTTGAATGGTTTTTGGTTTGCGAGCGCCCAGGTAATAAATGCCCAGCCCCAGGGCATAGGCAGCGAGGCACCAGAAAGCTGCGAATGGATTTTCTTTAAACGTGATGAAGATATTGATGGTGACAAACCAATAAGCCAATATAAAGATCACCGGGATAAGCGGAAACCATTTGATGGTGTAAATGCCGCTAGTATCGAGGTCTTTTGTACGCTTGCGTAAAATGAAGATGGTTAAGGCGCAAAGCGAAAGCCCGATGGTATCAAAGAACATCACATACTTAAGCATCTGGCTAAATGAATCTACAAAGAAAAGGATGATTAATGCCGCAGCTACAAACACCGTCATCCCAAATTCCTGTACCTGTGTCTTGGGATTTACACGCTTAAAAATCTGCGGTAGTATGCCGTCTTCGGCCATGGCGTAGTAAACGCGCGGATTGGCCAGGATATTCACATTTACATACCCAAGCACGGAAACAAACATCAGTATAGATGTGATCTTGTATCCAGTTGGCCCGAATATTACCCCTGCCAGCTTAGCTGCCAGTGTGTGCGTTTGTTGCAGCCCGCCAATGCCTAAAACAGCATAATAAGCATAATTGATAGCCAGGTATAATGCTATGACCGTACTGATGCCAAATACAATGGCTTTTGGGATGTTAGTTTTTGCATTAATGATATCGCCACCAAAATTGATGGTTTGCTGGTACCCTCCGTAAGTAAAAAATACCGCCACCAGGCTAAGGCCAAATGCAGTTATCATGTTGCCGCCCTGCGCAGGAGCTGCTGCAACTACCGGAGCGGTAGCGTCACTTTTAAAAATAGCGGTGCAAAGCACCAAAACAGCAACAACCTTGAATATGGTAAGCACGTTTTGTGCGCGTGCACTCATCTTTATGCCCAAAAAGTTTATAACGTATAACACAAGTACTGTTAAAATAGTGGTAAGCTTTGTACCAACCTGGTTTTGCAAACTGGCAGGCAACAGGATAGGATTAATATATTCGGCGCCCAGCAAAGCGACGGCTGCCACAGATGATGCATTACTTATAACCAGAACCCAGTTGATCATGAACGCAAATGCCGGGTGATAACAATACGAAAATACCTTATAAAAACCACCGGTAGTTGGGTAGCGTGCGCCTATCTCCGCAAAAGTAAGTGCGCCGCATAAGGTCACCAACCCGCCAAATATCCAGGCCCCGAAAAATATCCATGCGTTACCGGCCTTTACAGCTACATCGCTTGGGCTGCCAAATATGCCCATACCAATCACCAGGCTAATTACAATCATGCTGAGGTCAAAGCGGTTAAGCCGTGGTTGGATACTCATTATTACCTATGCGTTTATTTTTTAAATTTATATTTTATATTTATTGCAAATTATAGCAAAAAGCCTTTACTTAGATAGCTGAAGCTACCGCGCCTTATTAAACTATTGTGAAGCAATTTAAACAAATATTACTTACGGGTATATTGATGTTTGCGTTTAAAGCTTATGTTTTTTCACAAGCTCGTAAAACGCATTATGCTTCTGCAAGGGCACAAAAACAAGTGACTCCTCCGCAGCGCCAGCAAGGTAGTGCACAATTAAAAGCTTTTCAGCAATTGGCCGCTGATGCCAACGTTTCATTCACTTTTCCGCAAGGCTTCAAAGAGCTAAAAGCGCCTAACAACGAGGATGTATCGTTTGACTACGCCATGGAATTACCAGGTAAAGAGTTTGAGATATGGTTTAGGGTGCGTTCGCTTAAAGAAAACTGGGCTGCTTACGAAAAAACCACCGTTAGCTATGCTGACAGGCCGGATAACCCCGACTCTTTATACATAGCTATGGGTAAGGCGCAGGCTACAGCTTTTGCCGGCGATAATCCCATTCTTTCACGCAGTATTCCGGCTAACATGGTAGCGCGTTACAATGGCGATGCCGGGCGCTCTTACATGATAAACTTACCCGACGAAGCGTTGACCAAACATTACCGTTATGCTTTATTATTAACGTTGCAAAAAGATCATACCGGCAGCATTATGGTGGTTTGTTTCTCTAACCAGCGTGGGCCCGAGTTTTTTAAGAACATTGACAAAGCCAGCAACTGTATCAAATTTAAGCCCTGATTTTCCTGGTGTTAATATGTTAAGATATTTAGATGCGATTTAAGTATTCGTATCTTATTTTTGCAAATAGCGCATTATGCGCCTTCCAATTTTATTATGGCAGAGAATGTAAATTATAACGACGATAGTATCCGTTCGCTCGACTGGAAAGAACATATCCGTTTAAGGCCGGGCATGTACATTGGTAAGCTTGGCGATGGCTCTGCTTATGATGATGGGGTATATGTTTTGCTGAAAGAGATAGTGGATAACTCTATCGATGAGTTTGTGATGGGATCGGGCAGGACCATCGAAATCAATATGAGCGATCACAAAGTCTCTGTACGCGATTATGGCCGTGGTATACCATTGGGCAAGGTGATAGATTGTGTATCTAAGATCAACACCGGTGGTAAATACGATAGTAAAGCATTCCAGAAATCGGTTGGTTTAAATGGTGTAGGTACTAAAGCTGTTAATGCACTTTCTACTAACTTTATTGTTCAGAGTTACCGCGATGGACGCACTAAAATTGCTGAGTTTGAGAAAGGTGAGCTGGTTCGCGAGGATCCGGAAAAAGATACCACCCAGCGCAACGGTACTGCCATAAACTTTATGCCCGATAACAGCATTTTTCGCAACTACCGCTTTATCCCGGAGTTTGTGGAGAATATGATATGGAACTACGTTTTCCTTAACTCGGGGCTTACCATCAACTTTAACAACCAAAAATATTTTTCGGAACGCGGCCTTTATGACCTGCTTACCCGCAATGCTGACGCCGAAAACCTGCGCTATCCGATCATCCACCTTAAGGGTGAGGATATTGAGATAGCCATGACGCACGGCCAATCATACGGCGAAGAATATTATTCATTTGTGAACGGCCAGCACACCACCCAGGGTGGTACGCACCAGGCGGCCTTTCGCGAGGCGGTGGTTAAAACCATCAGGGAATTCTACAAGAAAGAGTTTGATGCAGCCGACATCCGCGCATCGATAGTGGCCGCAATTGCAGTTAAGGTACAGGAACCGGTTTTTGAATCGCAGACCAAAACCAAGTTGGGCTCGCAAAACGTTGGCCCGGATGGACCATCGGTGCGCGGTTTTATCAACGACTTTCTAAAAAAAGAACTCGATAATTATCTGCACAAGAATCCTGCAACAGCAGATGCATTGCTAAAACGGATATTGCAATCAGAACGCGAACGTAAAGATATTGCCGGTATTAAAAAACTTGCTAACGATCGCGCCAAAAAAGCATCATTACACAACCGTAAACTGAGGGATTGCAAACTGCATTTTGATGACAACCACGAGCGTAAGCAGGAAACAACGCTGTTTATCACCGAGGGTGATTCGGCCAGCGGATCAATCACCAAATCGCGCGATGTAATGACGCAAGCGGTATTCAGCCTAAAAGGCAAGCCGCTCAATTGCTTTGGCTTAACCAAAAAGGTGGTTTACGAGAACGAGGAATTCAACCTGTTACAGCACGCCTTGAATATTGAGGATGGCATTGATGTATTACGTTACAACAACATTGTTATAGCAACTGATGCCGATGTGGATGGTATGCACATCCGCTTACTGCTGATGACCTTCTTCCTGCAATTTTTCCCTGACCTGGTAAAGGCGGGGCATGTTTCCATCCTGCAAACGCCATTATTCCGCGTACGTAATAAAAAGGAAACTATTTATTGTTACAGCGACGAAGAGCGACGCAACGCCATTGCCAAACTGGGCAACAAGCCCGAGATAACCCGATTTAAAGGCTTGGGCGAGATATCGCCGGAGGAGTTTGGTCTGTTCATCGGTAAAGACATGCGCCTTGATCCGGTGATCCTTAAAAATGCCGACATCAAAGCATTGCTTGAATACTTTATGGGTAAAAACACCCCAACCCGCCAACAGCACATTGTAAATAACCTGCGCGTGGAGAAAGACGACGAAAGCGTTAACCCGCTGGTTGCCGAGAAATCGGACGATGTGGAATTAGCTGTAGCGGTGTAAAAATAACTTAGGATTATTCAATGACATACATGAGGCAATGAAAATTGTATTATCTGAACAACCAGGCCATATTGCAACTATTGAATTGATACTGATGAAATCAACAAGAGGAAATTATTTGTACGTAAAGACCAACAACTCCTACCAGCTTATCAAGTAGTGATGAGAGCGAAGTTATCTAATGGTAAATACCATCATTTATTTGAATGGATTGAGCCTGGTTTGGTAAAGTTGAAAGTTTAATAAATAACACTTATCTTGTATCCCCCATTCTTAAAAGAGCGGGGGATTTTTGTTACCAATAAAACAAAGCCCTCTCCTTTGGAGAGGGTTGGGAGAGGCTCAATGACAAACCACGAAATAAAAATAGATTTTAACGAATACGACTCGATCGGTGATTTAAACATACCTGATAAATTACTTTGCGAAGAAGCGGTGAAGGCTTTAGAAACTTCACACTCACCCTATTCAAAATTCAGAGTTGGTGTTGCGGTGCTGCTGCAAAGCGGCACCGTTTTACATGCCAGCAACCAGGAAAACGCAGCCTACCCATCAGGGCTTTGTGCCGAGCGGGTGGCGCTGTTCCATTGGGGAACATCTCATGCAGATGACCCTATTGTAGCCATGGCTGTTACTGCCCATACTAACGAATTTGAACTCACCAAGCCCATAACATCTTGCGGTGCCTGCCTGCAGGTAATGGCCGAATGTGAGAAAAGGCAACACCAACCGTTCAGGATATTGTTATATTGCATTGACGGCCCCGTGTGGGAAGTGAACGGCGTACAAAGCTTTTTGCCCTTCATGTTTTTTGAAGACCGCCTGATACAACAACCATAGCTATGAAAAAGTTAATTCTGTTATTTGTTCTGGCCTTTGCAGGCTTAGGCGCATACGCGCAAAAAGGTTTTCCGTTTGATAATGAGATCCGCGATTTCAAACACCAGGACAGCCTAAAGTTTCCGCCGAAGAATGGTATTTTGTTCATTGGCAGTTCATCGATACGTAAATGGACTGATCTGGAGCAACGCTTTGCAGGCAAAACCATAATCCGCCGTGGTGTAGGCGGCTGCACCATTGAGCAATTGGTAGATTACTATACACCCTATATTATGTATCCCTATCAGCCGCGTAAAATATTTATTTACGCCGGGGAGAACGACATTGCTGCAGGTAAAAGCGGCGAATTTACTGCACGCCAGTTTTACCAGCTATGGGCAATGATCAAACAGAACCTGCCAAATGCAGAGATCTATTACATGTCTATAAAGCCAAGTCCAAGCCGGGCCAAGTACTTCGCTGAGGTTAGCAGGGCTAACACGCTTATTAAGAATTTCATAAAAGGTAAACGCAAAAGCCATTACGTAGATGTGGCATCCGTTATCCTTGACCCTACAACCCAGCAACCGGATACCAGTTTGTTTGAAAGCGACATGTTGCATTTAAACAGTAAAGGTTATGATAAATGGCAGGCAGTGTTAAGTCCGTTAGTTAGGTAAAAACAACAAGCGTCATTGCGAGGTACAAAGCAATCTCATAGGACAGGCTTTTGAGATTGCCGCGTCGTCCCGATAGCCATCGGGGCTCGTTGCAATAACACTTTTAAGTTGTTTTAGCGTTCTTTATTAAAACAGAAAAGCCCCATAAAGGGGCTCATCTCACACTCAAACACTAAATAAAAATCAACTAAAAACGCTGTACACGTTTGTTATCTTCCAGCCGTTACCGGTGTTGGCAATGGTTACATAATTACTGCGTGTAAAACCGTTGTATTTCATATCCACTTTCACAACGGCTATGTGGCTGTTACTTTCAACCACTTCGGTATTGGTTGTGCAGGTTTGCTCAACATTTTTCTGCTCCTTTAAAAAGTCGGTCATTTGTTTTTTATCGAAACTCACAATTGATTTGCCTCTTAGTATGCTAAATTTAGCCGAAGCATCAACAACCTGGTTAAGGCCTTCGATTTTGCCGCGGGTCATGGCATCCAGGTAAGTATTAATAGCGTGTACACGGGTTAAATTTACGGCCGGTTCGTCGGCTTTTGCAAAGCTACATGTAATCATTAAAGCTACTACTGCGGTTAGGTTTCTTAAAGTTTTCATGGTATAAAAGTTTTGGTTTTAATTCTTGCTTGTTTATCTATAAGATGTGGTCAACTTACGTTTCGTTACACTCCTAAATGTTAAAATGGCTTATTTAACAAACATTTAACATCCCGCGCCGAAAATTTATATTTGAGATGATGATTGATTACACAACCGTAATACAGCAGTATGGAGAGAACGGCGACAAAACCGGATGGACCTTCGTCATCATACCTTCCCACATCGCCCAAGAAATATTACCTGGTAATAAAAGGGCTATGCGGGTACGTGGTTATCTGGACGAGTATCCTGTTTCGGGTATGTCAATGCTGCCTGCAGGAAAGGGTAATTTTATCCTGGCGCTTAAGGCAGAGGTACGCAAAGCCATACGTAAGGAGCGCGGTGCCATGTTGCGCTTGAGGTTGGAACACGACAAGGATTTTAAACTGGAGATGCCTGCTGAATTACAAGAATGTTTTGAGTTTGAACCGCCCGAAGCCCTTGCCTATTTTGATAGTTTATCCAAATCACATCAGGGCTACTTTTTCAAGTGGATAAATGATGCTAAAACAGAGCTAACCCGGGCCAACCGCATAGCAGCAACCATCAGCGCAGCAAATAGAAGGATGGATTACGGGGCGATGTTAAGGGAATTGAAGAAGTTAAGAGATTAAAGAGATACAAGATTTCAATTACTTAAATTTATTACCCCCAAGCGGTAACATCTAAACTGATTTGTAAATTTAATTCAGCCATTAATTTTATACATTCCAAATTGATAAATGCACCGCCTAACAATTGATTACCAGCATGAAAATCCAGAGTGGCCTGAATAAATACATCAACTCGATCTGAAAGACTCAACAATCCGATTTTATCGTTTTCTAAAGATATTAGAAGTTTGAGGAGCTTGTCCTCGAACTCATCCGGTTCAGGGTTTGGCTCATACTCAATACAATTCATTTTATATTGTCTTTTTCCATTGGGGTAAAATGCACCTCTTTTTACTGAAGAGGTTGGAATTATCCCCAAATAAGATTGCATTTCTTCTGGAAACATTTCTTCAGATACGGCTCTTAAACATATTGTATTGCGCGATTCGGTGCTGATATTGAAAATTTCTTTTTCATCTGCATAGACTGCGAAAAAAAAGCTTTCGTTTTTTACCGGTAAGTAAGCAATGGTTACATTTTCTTTATCACGATTTACCCGCGCTATTTTAATTATTTCGTTTTCATAAACGGGTTCGTGAATTTCTAAATACTGCTCTGTTACGCCCAAAGTTGGGGATGCAAATTCAGCGTCTATTAAAGCAAATATCTGTTCATCGGTCATACTTATATTTTAAGATCTTACTTGTAATGCTGGCAGTTGAAATTGTCTTAATAATGCTTGTCACCGCATTAAAATTAGTCAATTTGTGTATAAAATCTACATTTATTGACAGTCACATATCTTTACATTCTCTTATCTTTACCCATCCGCATTAATTTTAGCTGTATAAATGAGCGAAGATATAAGCAATACTGATACTCCCGAAAATAACGAAGAAAACGTACTTCATAACGTAACCTCACTCAACGGGTTATACGAGAACTGGTTCCTGGATTATGCTTCTTATGTAATCCTTGACCGCGCCGTGCCGCATATCAACGATGGCTTAAAGCCTGTGCAGCGCCGTATTTTGCACTCGCTAAAAGAGATGGACGACGGACGTTTCAATAAAGCGGCCAACGTTATTGGTAACACCATGAAGTACCATCCGCATGGCGATGCTTCCATCGGAGATGCCATGGTACAGATAGGCCAAAAAAACCTGCTGATAGACTGCCAGGGTAACTGGGGCGACCCGATAACCGGCGACTCGGCAGCGGCACCACGTTACATAGAGGCCAGATTATCCAAATTTGCGCTGGATGTGGTATTTAACCCCGATACTACCGTTTGGCAGGCCAGTTATGATGGCCGTAACCGCGAGCCAATTACCTTACCTGTAAAATTCCCATTGTTATTAGCGCAAGGTGCTGAGGGTATTGCCGTAGGCTTGGCTACCAAAATTTTGCCGCATAATTTTATTGAACTACTGGATGCATCCATAGGTGTATTACGCGGCGAGCGCCCTAATCTGGTGCCGGATTTCCCGACAGGTGGTATGGCTGATGTGTCGGCATACAACGACGGGCAGCGTGGCGGTAAGGTGCGGGTCCGCGCAAAAATTGTAGAGCGCGATAAAAAGACACTTGCCATTACCGAGATACCGTTTAGCACCACTACCGGTGGTTTGATAGACAGTGTTATATCTGCAAACGACAAAGGCAAGATCAAGATCAAAAAGATAGAAGATAACACTGCCAAAGATGTAGAGATAGTTGTGCACCTGGCACCAGGTATTTCGCCTGATGTTACCATTGATGCACTTTACGCATTTACCGATTGCGAGGTATCCATATCGCCAAACACCTGTGTGATACAGGATGATAAACCACGCTTCATGAGCGTGAATGATATGCTTACCGAGAGCACCCACTTTACCAAAGATCTGCTAAAGCAGGAATTAGAGATACGGCTGAAAGAGCTGATGGAAAAGATCTTCTTCAGCTCATTGCTCAAAATATTTATTCAGGAAGGCATGTATAAGCATCCTGATTATGAAAGCGCATCAGACTTTGAGATGGTGTTAAGCGTGTTAAACCGCTTGTTTGAGCCATTCTTTGCGCAATTTTATCGCGCAATTACACCTGAGGATTATAAAAAGCTTATTGATAAGCCGATGAGCAGCATTACCCGCTTTGACGTTAAGAAAACGGACGAGCAGATCAAAGGGCTGGAAGCGGAGATCAAAACGGTTAAACATCACCTAAAAAACCTAGTGGATTACACCATTGCATGGTTTGAAAAACTAAAAGAGAAATATGGTAAAGGCCGCGAACGTAAAACCGAACTGCGCACCTTTGACCGTGTAGAAGCCTCGCAAGTGGCTTTAGCCAACGTTAAGCTGTATGTAAATAAGGTTGACGGTTTCATCGGCTCTGGTTTAAAGAAAGATGAGAACGTGGAACTGGTTGGCGAATGCTCTGATATTGATGATATCATCGTTTTCCGTAACGATGGCCGCTTTATTGTAACCAAAGTACAGGACAAGGTTTTTGTGGGTAAGGATATCGAACACGTAGCTGTGTTTAAGAAAAATGATGAGCGCACCGTTTATAACATGATCTATAAAGACGGGCAAAGCGGTATTGCTTACATTAAGCGTTTCTCTGTAACCGGCATAACACGCGATAAGGAATATGACCTTACCAAAGGCACCAAAGGCTCTAAAATGCTTTATTTCACCGCCAATCCAAACGGCGAGGCGGAAGTGGTGAACATACAATTGAAACCACACTCAAAGCTTAAAAAGTTACAATTTGACGAAGATTTTGCGCTTATCGCTATCAAGGGCCGCGGATCGATGGGTAACATCGTCACCAAGTATCCTATCAAGAAGATAACGCTCAAGAGCAAAGGCATATCTACACTGGCCGGACGAAAGATATGGTATGATGATATCCTGAAACGCCTTAACGCTGATGGACGTGGTAAGTACCTGGGTGAGTTTGATGGCGATGACCGCATACTGACCGTAATGCCTAATGGTGTTTATGAACTTACCAGCTTTGATCTTAATAATCACTTTGATGATAAGATGATCCTTATCGAGAAGTATGACCCGGCCAAGGTTTTCTCGGTGGTGCACTTTGAAGGAAAATCAAAGAACTACATGATTAAACGCTTTGTATTCGAGAACGTAGCTATTGGTAAGCAAACCAGCATTATTAGTGATGAAAGCGGATCTAAGCTTGTCATCATCTCCGGTGCATCGCAGCCTGTTGTAAAAGTAAATCAGCTTAAGGGCAAAACCGCTATTGAGGAAACAGTGGAGCTGAACCTGGCCGATCTGATAGATGTGAAAGGCATGAAGGCCATGGGTAACCGTTTATCGGTACACCAGGTAAAAACTGTGGAACTGATAGCCGAGCACGACGATGAGGAAGATGTACCCGACCCGGCACCGGATTCTGTAGAGGATACTGAAATTGTAATTACCCCTGACGAAAAGAAAGTTGCTGATGCAGAACCTGCAGATACACAATCTGACCCCATTGATAACGTTGTAGAAGAGGAAACTAAAACGGCTGAAAAACCTGCTGCGGAACAACCAAAGAAAAAGGTTGACCTGGAGATAACCAACCCCGATGATATTGACATGAACGGACAGTTAGACTTGTTTTAAACCACAAACATCATATGCTAAAACGTATACTTGCGTGTTGCCTGCTTGCAATGGCCTGCAACACCATTATCCTTGCCCAAACTGCAACGCATACTTTCGCTTTAGGCGATAAAGATTTTCTGCTCGATGGTAAGCCTTTTCAAATGATATCCGGCGAGATGCATTACACGCGTATCCCTAAAGAATATTGGCATGAGCGCATGAAAATGGCCAAGGCTATGGGGCTTAATACCATAGGTACCTATGTATTTTGGAACGCTCATGGGCCGGCGCAGGGCAAATACAATTTTGAAGGCGAGAATGATATAGCCGGCTTCGTACGTGCCGCAAAAGAGGAAGGCTTATATGTAGTGCTGCGACCCAGCCCTTATGTATGTGCTGAGTGGGAGTTTGGTGGTTACCCATGGTGGTTGCTTAAAGACCGCAACATGAAGGTACGCAGTAAAGACCCTGCCTTTATAAACGCTTACCGCAACTACATGATGGAAATAGGTAAGCAACTTGCGCCGCTGCAGGTTAACCATGGCGGTAACATCCTGATGGTGCAGATAGAGAACGAATACGGTTCTTACAGTAACGACAAGGAATACCTGGCCCAGAACGAAAAGATCTTCAGAGATGCCGGTTTTGATGGTTTGTTGTTTACCTGTGATGGCCCGGGCCAGATGCCGGCAGGCTACCTGCCCGGCTTTTTACCAGCAGTTAACGGCGAGGACAATCCTGCAAAGGTTAAAGAACTGATCAATAAATACCATGACGGTAAAGGGCCATATTACATTGCAGAATGGTACCCGGGTTGGTTTGATAGCTGGGGTAAAGCACACAGCCGCAGCAATGCTGATGAGGATGCCAAAAAGCTTGACGAAGTATTGTCAGCGGGCATCTCTATCAACATGTACATGTTCCATGGCGGCACCACGCGCGATTTTATGAATGGCGCAAACATGAACCGAAAAGAACCTTACTCGCCGCAAACATCGAGCTATGATTATGATGCGCCCCTTAACGAGGCAGGTGACCCTACGCCCAAATTTTATAAGTTAAGAGAAGTTATCGCCAAACATTTGCCTGCCGGGCAAACCTTGCCGGATGTGCCGCAAAAGCGCCGCCGTACCTATGCTTTAGAAGTGACTAAAGTAACAGGCGTAGCAAATTTATTTAACAACCTCGGTACTCCTGTTGAAAGCGAAAAGCCTATGAGCTTTGAAGACCTTGATCAAGGTTATGGTTTGGTGCTTTACCGCACTACGTTGGCCAATGCAACCGGTGGACTGCTTAAAATCAAAGAAATGCGCGATTACGCTACGGTTTATCTGAACGGTAAACGTGTTGCTGTATTAGACCGTCGTTTGGCACAAGATTCAGTTCAATTAGATGGAGTGACGGCTAACAGCGTACTTGACATATTGGTAGAGAACAATGGCCGGATTAACTACGGGCCATTCTTAACAGATAACCGTCAGGGAATCACCGAAAAGGTTACGCTTGCTGATAAAGAACTACTGGGTTGGAAGATGTATAAATTCCCGTTAACTACACCTGCAGGGTTTAAGTATGTGCCCGCCCAAAATGAAGGTGAGCAATATCCGGCCTTGTACCGCAGCACGTTCTCACTTAAAGGTGTTGTAGACACTTATTTGGATATGCACGGCTTTGGTAAAGGGGTGGCCTTTATCAACGGCCATAACCTGGGTAAATATTGGAATATTGGCCCACAGCAAACATTATTTGTACCTGCTGCATGGTTAAAAAGAGGAACTAATGAAGTAGTAATTTTTGATGAACTCAATAGCGGACATAAGCAGATAAGCACCATCGATCATCCCGTGCTGGATGAACTCATGAAAAAATAGGTAAAAAAAAAAGGCATCCGAATGGATGCCTTTTTTTATCGTGTTTTGTGCTGATTATAAGATCAGGATCAAAACTAAAATGATGATGATGATAGCACCTATTGAAAGATAGATACCACCGCTACCCATTGCTTGTGCTTCTTTCTTTAATTCTTTAAGCTCACCTTTTAATTCTTTTTTGTCAGCTTTAGTTAACTGCGATTTGTCCATCGCTTTAATTTCTTCAACGCGCTCTTTAATTTCCTCGCAACGTGCAATACGTTGTTCTTTGGTCATGTTAGCAGCTGCTTCTTTGTACATCTTTTCAGTGTTGATAGTACCCGCATTTGCGCTAAAGGTGAATGTTGTTAACAACATTGCGATGGCGAATAGATAAAATTTTGTTTTCATAGCTTAAAATATTGTAATGAGTAATTTTAAACTGATAAGTATCTAAACACACAAAAAGTTTTAATGAGCATTAAAAAAATGCAATTAAATGCTAATAAAGTATGCTGATTCAAATACGTGGCCTACGGCAACCTTCTGTATTGCCTCTTTTTCCTTAATGTCTTTAACTCCATCAGCAGAGTCGGCGCAGCCCAGCCACGGTTCAATACAAACAAAATCAGCACCGGGTTTTGACCATACGCCCAGATAATTAAAATGTGGGAATTCAACAGCCAAAGTTTTATCATGCCTGGTACTTTTAATGGTCACCAACCTTGATTTAAGACCTTTAAAAACCAGTGCATCGTTGGCAAAAAGTTCGCGCTTTAAATGCAGTTTTTTACCGTCAAGGGCAACAGGCGTTGTTTCGCCGGTGAATTGGCCGTCGGCGTTTAACAAATGGGCATGCAGATCTTCCGGCGTTTCAAACTCAAGATAGTAGTCTTCGTATGCTTCGCCCGTATTAAATGGCACATTAAAGGCTGGATGTCCACCTACTGAAAAATATACCGTTTGCGTATCCCTGTTGATCAATTTATAGGTAATGCGTAAGGCATTATCTATTAATGTGTACAAGACCTGAAAATCAAATTTGTAAGGATAAACCTCAAGTGTATGATCTGAATATGGAAGAGAGAAGCCTGCGTGCTCACTATCGCCCTCCAATACTAAAAATTCAGATTGGCGGGCAAAGCCATGCCTGTTCATTTTATAGGTTTTACCATCTACATGCAGCTCGTTATTTAACAAACCACCTACAATAGGAAAAAGGTTTGGCGCATGGTAAGCCCAAACATCAGGGTCGGCCTGCCACATATGTTCTACTCCGGTTTGTTTGTTTACAAGCGAGGTTAATTGTGCACCCTTGGCATCTATAGTTGCCCTTAGGTATTCATTTTCAAGAATGGTCATGGTTATGTGAGCGTTTAAAAAGCTATTAACAATCCTTATTGGATCTGGTTTCAAAGGTGAAAGTGCAAATAAAATTGGACGAGACAGCTATAAACAACAAAAGCCTCCAAATATGGAAGCTTTCGTTGTTATGTGATAGTAGTGGGCTTATGAGCCGCTTAATGCTGCTGCACCGCTTACTATCTCGGTTAATTCTGTAGTAATAGCCGCCTGGCGCGCCTGGTTGTAAGAAAGTTTAAGGGCTTTCAACAAGTCGCCGGCGTTCTCGGTTGCTTTGTCCATAGCGGTCATGCGGGCACCATGTTCAGATGCGTTTGAGTCTAATACCGCACGGTATAACTGGATCTTAATGTTTTTAGGGATCAGTTGCTCTACTATCTCCTCTTTTGATGGTTCAAGAATGTAATCAACCTGGCTTTCCGGAGTTGCTTCCTTTTTAGAAGCAAAAGCTTCTTTCTCGTTCTTTTCAGGTTTTGGCACCGGCAGCAATTGCTCGGTTATCAAAAACTGCGTTGCTGCGTTTTTAAAATGGTTGTAAACCAGCTCAACTCGGTCATACTGGCCATTAACAAAACCCTTCATTATCTCATCGGTAATTTTTGATGCGTTAATGAAGTTAAGATCAAGGTAAAGGTCGTTATGGTTACCTACCACATTGTATTTGCGGCGGGTATAAAAATCATGGCCTTTTTTACCAATGGCTACGATAGATACGTTACCCGCTTTCATTTGGGCACTGTATTTATCGTTGATAAGATTATTGGCAGCCTTAATGGCATTGGTATTAAATGCACCAGCCAAACCACGGTTTGAGGTTACTACTATCACCAATACGCGTACCGGCTCACGCTCCTGCAGGTAAGGTGATGCACCATCTTCTAAACTTGCAGAAAGGTTAGCCAACAGGTCTTTCAATTTGCTGGCGTATGGGCGCAATTGTACAATGGCATCAGTAGCCCTGCGCAACTTAGCCGCCGAAACCATTTTCATGGCCTTGGTGATCTGCTGCGTTGAGTTTACAGACGCTATCCTGTTTCTTACTTCTTTTAAATTAGCCATTCGTTGTTTTGAGTATCAAGTATCGGGTATCAAGTATCAGGATCTTGGCCTCTCTTGCTTCCCTACTTTCAAAATTTATGTAGTGTATGAGGTATCAAAACAGTGTCTTGATACCTCATACTTGCTACTAAGTACTAATTAGTAATTCGCTGATATTTCTTTAGCTACGGTTTCTAACACGCCGGTTAGCTGATCGTCAAACTTACCTGCTTTAAGGGCTGCAAGCACCTCCGGGTGGCGCACCTCTAATTGGTTGGTAAATTCTTCTTCAAACTTACGGATCTTGTTAACCGGTACGTTACGCATTAAGTTCTTGGTACCAATGTAGATGATGGCAACCTGCTTTTCTACTGATACCGGAGAGAACTGGCCCTGTTTAAGGATCTCTACGTTACGTGCACCCTTATCAATTACAGATTTGGTTGAAGCGTCAAGGTCTGAACCGAATTTAGAGAATGCCTCTAACTCGCGGTATTGTGCCTGGTCAAGCTTTAAGGTACCTGCTACTTTCTTCATTGATTTGATCTGCGCGTTACCACCCACACGTGATACCGAGATACCTACGTTGATGGCCGGGCGGATACCTGCAAGGAACAAGTTAGACTCCAGGAATATCTGACCATCGGTAATAGAAATTACGTTGGTTGGGATATACGCAGATACGTCACCTGCTTGTGTTTCAATGATAGGCAATGCCGTTAATGAACCACCACCTTTAACAATGCCCTTGATAGACTCTGGCAGATCGTTCATTTGCTGAGCGATACTGTCGTTAGAGTTGATCTTAGCGGCACGCTCTAACAAGCGGCTGTGAAGGTAGAATACGTCACCAGGATAAGCCTCACGGCCCGGTGGGCGGCGTAGTAACAATGATACCTCGCGGTAAGCAACAGCCTGTTTAGAAAGGTCATCATAGATGATTAAAGCAGGGCGACCTGTATCGCGGAAGTACTCACCAATAGCTGCACCTGCAAACGGAGCAAAGAACTGCATGGTAGCAGAGTCTGAAGCGTTTGCTGCAACTACGATAGAGTAAGGCATTGCACCGTTCTCTTCTAATGTACGCACGATGTTAGCTACGGTAGAAGCTTTCTGGCCACAGGCAACATATATACAGATCACAGGTTTACCTGCGTCATAAAATTCTTTTTGGTTGATGATGGTATCGATACACACCGCAGTTTTACCTGTTTGGCGGTCGCCGATAACCAACTCGCGCTGGCCACGGCCGATTGGGATCATCGCATCGATAGCTTTGATACCGGTTTGTAACGGCTCGGTAACCGGCTGGCGGTAGATAACGCCCGGTGCTTTACGCTCCAGAGGCATTTCGTAAGTTTGACCGGCGATTGGGCCTTTACCATCAATTGGAGTACCTAAAGTATCTACAACACGGCCAAGCATGCCTTCGCCTACGTTGATAGATGCAATACGGTTTGTACGTTTAACGGTATCACCTTCTTTAATATCGTCTGATTTACCTAACAATACCACACCCACATTATCTTCTTCAAGGTTAAGTACGATACCTTGTAAACTGTTACCAAACTCAACCAGCTCACCTGACTGAACTTTGCTTAAACCGTAAACGCGTGCAATACCATCACCCACCTGGAGTACGGTACCCACTTCTTCTAATTCAGATTCTGACTTAAAGCCGGCTAATTGCTGACGCAGGATAGCTGATACTTCGTCTGGTCTTACCTCTACCATTTTAAATTTATTTAGAGTTTATTTTTCTGTTATTATAGTGCCTTAGCGGCAAAATCTTTTCTTAATTGATTTAGGGCGCTTTGTACGCTGGTATCCAGTTGCCTGTCGCCAACGGTTAGTACAAAACCACCTATTAAAGCTGCATCCACTTTGGTTTTAAGCTGTATGGTGCCGCCAATAGCTTTCTGCAACTCATCAGTAATAACCTGTTTGTTAGCCGCAGACAACGGGGTAGCAGATACAACAGTAGCTTTAGTAATGTGCTTAGCTACGTTATACAGGTTAATGTATTCTTTAGCTGTTGCATAAAGCACTTCGCCACGGCCTTTGTTCACCATCAGTTTAAAAAAGCTGATGGTAATGCTGTTTACTTTACCCCCAAATATGGCATCAAGAATCTGTACCTTTTTCAGTTGCGGAACAATTGGATTGCTCAGTACTGCCTTAAGTTCAGATGATGCTTTAAGTGTTTGAAGAAAAGTATCCATATCGGCTTTGATCACATCAACAACATTTTGCTCCTGTGCAAGCTCAATAAGCGATTTGGCGTACCTGATTCCTATGGTTACTTCTGACATAGTATTTTAGTAGTGAGTGGTGAGCATTAATTGGTGATTAGTTACCTAATCTCTAACCTCTGGTCACTAATCTCTAATTATAATTTCACTTCTTTTAGCAGTTGTGATACAAGCTCGTCCTGCTTTTGCTGGTCTTGCAATTGGTTTTGTAATATCTTTTCAGCAACCTGTATTGAAAGTTGTGCTACCTGATTTTTTACATCAGCCATTGCAATAGCTTTCTGGTTGTTTATCTCAACACGTGCAAGCTCAATCTGGCGTGCGCCTTCTTTATGGGCAGCCTCTTTAGCATCAGCTACAATTTGATCTTTAATTTTCTTGGCTTCAGAAAGGATAAGGTCGCGCTCGGCACGGGCTTGTTTTAACAATACCTCGTTCTCGTTAGTAAGGCGGCTCATTTCTTCTTTAGCAGCTTCGGCTTTAAGCAAAGCATCTTCTATAGAACGCTCACGATCATCAATAGCGCCCATGATAGGTTTCCATGCAAACTTGCCAAGCAGGAAAAACAGCACTAAGAACGATACGGTGGTCCAAAAAACTAAACCAATCTCAGGAGTTACTAATTCCATGTTTTGTTTTATATATGAGTTTTAATGTCAATTATAATAACCGTACCTGCTGCCAACCGCTGCAAGTACGGTTAAAATTTGTTTCCGGGCGGCGGATTAACGTAAGCCCAGGAATGATACAACCACACCGAACAGAGCAGCACCCTCGATAAGAGCGGCAGCAATGATCATCGCAGTTTGGATTTTTGAAGCAGCTTCAGGCTGGCGAGAGATACCTTCCATCGCTTTACCACCTACCTGACCGATACCGATACCAGCACCGATTACTGCTAAACCTGCACCTAATGCAGCAATACTTCCAATCATTGTTTTAAATTTAAAGTGAATATATGTTATATAGTTATTTACAATTATTAATGGTGATGCTCTTCAATGGCAGTACCTATGAACAGCGCTGTTAACAGCGTAAAGATGAAGGCCTGCAATGCAGCAACCAGCAACTCTAACACATCCATGAACACCACAAACGCAACTGATACCGGAGCAATGGCAACGCTTTTGAACACAAATATCAATGATATCAAGCTCAATACGATAATGTGACCTGCTGTGATGTTAGCAAACAAACGGATCATTAACGCAAAAGGCTTAGAGATAATACCTACCAACTCTACCGGCCACATGATAGGGTACAACCAAACCGGTACGTCTGGTGCAAAAATGTGTTTCCAGTAGTATTTATTACCATTTACGTTAACGATGATAAGCGTGATAACAGATAGTACAAACGTTACCGCGATGTTACCCGTTAAGTTTGAACCACCCGGAAAGAACGGGACCAAACCAATTAAGTTATTGATCCATATAAAGAAGAACACGGTTAACAACAAAGGCATAAAGCGCTGATATTTGTAACCAATGTTAGGGCGGGCTATATCATCACGCACAAACAGGATGATAGGCTCCATAAAAGATTGCAAACCTTTAGGCGCCTTACCTGCGCGTTTCTTATAAGCTGCAGAAACACTAAGGAATATAATTAACAACAACACTAAAGAGATCCACATACTCACCACGTTTTTGGTGATAGAAAGGTCGATCAGTTTTTTATGCATGTTAAGCATGTTGGCACCTGCAGTAAGCTCCTCGCCCGGGCCAACAATGGCAATTTTATCTTTAACTAAACGGTAGGTGTAATATTTACCAGGATAGTCGGCATGGCCGTGCTCAAAGTGAGCAGATGAAAACATCTCGATGCCCTGGTCAGTATAAAGAATAACCGGCAAAGGCACGGTGGTATGGCCCCATAAGTGCCAGCTGTGCGAATCGGCAATGTGTTCAAGTATTACCTCACTTGGGCTAAACTCTTTTTCGGTGTTTGTTTCTTCGGCAGCCACGGCATGTTCTTCATGCTGTATAGCAAAAGTTTTACAAGAGATAAACGTTAAAAAAACGCCTAAAATGAGGCTTAAAGCTATTTTTTTTGAATTCAAAATATGGCTTAAATACATTGAATGAGTGTTTTTTACTTTCAATTTTGGTTGCGCAAGTTACACAACAAAACGTAAACTTCAAAGGCAGTATTTAAGAAATATAAATAAGCAAAATCGATCAAAAAAATGGTGTGATCGATGTGTATTTTTGACACAAAAATCAACGCAAAAGCCATACATCCGAGCATCTTTACAATGGTAGTTGCCAGGAAGGTTTGGGCATATAAATTGGGTTTTATACGCTGTACGGCCAATATTGAACCAATTACTATAAAGGTAAAGGCAGTAATAAAGAAGAAAAGCACCCAGAATTTTGGTACCAGCCAGGCCCCGCCAAGGAACGCCGGAATAGCAGCAAGCACCGCCACAAACAGCACAAATTGGAGTAAAATTTTTTGCGCTTTCAATTCCTTACCGCTCTAATAACCAGGTACAACGAAACAAAAACGCCTGCCAGTGCCAGCGTAGCGGTAACCCATTTAGTTTGGTGCGCAGCAGACTCATCTATCTTATAACCTACAAAGGTAAATACGCCTATAACCACTATCATTTGTACGGCAAGCCCGGTGTATTTTGCATAAGCGTTAACCTGTCCTCCGCCTCTACTGTTATCCTTTATTTCGTTTTCTTCCATCAGGCAAATTTATTAAACCTTTGCATAATGTTTGTTATTTTAGCGAGGCATTTACTTTGGCCGGGCAACCTTTAATGAACCGCTAACACTTGAGGGAAAATTCTACGTTATACACATCTCGTTTTATAAGGTCTGCAGCATTTGCGGTAGTGCTTGCAATTGCCGCATGCTCGCTCGAAAAACAAAGCGCTGTTAACCGTGGCCTCCAAAACCTCACGGCCAAATACAATATCCTTTTTAATGCTAACGAGATATTGCGCGCCAAGCAGGAAGCTTATGCGCAGGCTTATGTTGACGACTACAGCGAACTCCTGAGCGTTTACCAGGATACCACGGCCGGCATGGACCAGCCCGACCCCGACCTGGATGCCGTAAAGAAACGCGCCAATACCATCATCAGTGTTAAAGAGCAAAGCCATTATTTGGGCGACGCCTATATGCTTTTGTGTAAAGCAAATTTTTTAGATGGCAATTATTTTGACGCGATTGAGTACGCCAATTACGTTATCCGCTCTTATGGCACACAACAGCCCGATCTTCGGCAGGAAGCATTGGTTTATAAGGCGCGTGCGCTTTTATATATCAGACAACCAAACGATGCCAAAACAGCTTTAGATATTGCGTTACGAAACGTTAATCCTAAAAAGAACATCACCGCCGATGTTTACGCCAGCAAATTGCAGTATGACATTAACGTGCAGGAATACAGCGATGCTGAAGCCATGGCCAAGCTTGCCATAGAATATGCCAACAACAGCCGCCAGCGCTTACGCTGGACCTACATTTTAGGCCAGTTGCAGGAGTTAAACCATAAACCGGCAGAAGCTATTGAAAGCTATAATCGCGTGGCAAAAAGTAATGCTTTGTTTGGTATGGCCTTTAACGCCAACCTTAACCGCATACGTATTGAGGAAGGGCAAACCGGTGTAAAACTTACCCGCACCGCAAGGCTGCGCTCACTTTTGAAGAACCAAAACAACAACGATTTTGCGGATCAGATCTATTATCAGATAGGCGAACTGCAATATGCTGATGGTAATGTAGACGACGCCCTTAAAAGCTATGCGCAATCGGTAAAGGTGAGTACCAGGAACCAAACACAAAGAGGCCTATCCTACTTGCGCAGTGCCGATATCTATTTTAAAGACAAAGCCGACTACGTACGTGCTAAAATATATTACGATAGCACGCTGGCTAACCTGCCGCCTAACTACCCGCGTTACATCACGATCGCTAAAAAGGCCGATAACCTGCAGGTGTTAGCCGATGCACTGCAAGCTATAGCTCACCAGGATACGCTACAAATGCTGGCCAAGCTTGATGAAACCGCGCGCACGCAGCGTATCGATAAAATGGTGGAGGCTCAGGCTTTAAAGCAAGCGCGCCAGGCTAACATTGCTACAAGTGCACAGGCCCGCAATACAATAAACGTTAATGAGCCACCTGTGGAAAGCACGCCAACGGGTACTGCGTTCTATTTTAATAATGCCAATGCGGTGAGCCAGGGTTTTAGCAATTTTAAAAGAGTTTGGGGCAACCGTAAACTGGAGGATAACTGGCGCAGGGCAAACCGTGCAAGCAGCAACATCACGCAGAACAACACCGTAACGCCCGTTAACACTGATGCTGATATAGTGGCTAATGATCCTGCAAGTCCGGGCAATGCGGGTAATATTGCTGCTACCAATTACAAACAGCAGATATTACAGGAACTGCCGCTTAATCCGGAGTTGATGGCCCGGTCAAACAGGATCATCCTGGATGCTTACATGGATATCGCTAATTTTTACCGTGATATTTTAGATGACAAGAAAGAGGCCATCATTGCATTTGAGAAAGTGTTAAGCCGTTTCCCGGCGAATGACAACACACCTGCTATTTATTACAATTTGTACAGGCTTTATACCGATACCAGGGATGAACCATCCGCAAACAGGTATAAAGATCTGCTGGTAAAAAACTATCCGCAAACACCTTTTGCCAAAACCATCCTCGATCCCGAATACGCCCGCCATGTAGCAGATGAAGATAACGGTTTTGCCATGCTCTATAATAAGGTGTATGATCTGTATGCAGCCAGGAAATATGCCGATATGATAACCTCTGCGGATGCTTTGCTGGCGCAATATCCAAATAACCGTTATGCAGCCCAGGTTTATTACCTGCGTGCTTTTGCTGCCGCGCATAAGGAGCCGCTTACTCCATTTGCAAACGATCTGCAGCAAATTGCAACGCGCTACCCCAATGATAAGCTGATAACGCCTTTGGTTAACCAGCACTTGGCTTATATTGCCGCCAATCAAACTGAACTGGCCCAGCGTAAAGTGGTGTTGAGCGACCGCGACGTTGCCGACCCTTTATTTACCCTACCAATAGTTTATCAGCAAAAAACAGAGTACCGTGTACCTGCCGAAAAGATAGAGGTAGTGCCTGATGTACGCAAACCGGAGGAGCTCGCTGTAATTACGCCAGAGCCCGTAATTAAAGAAAAGGCATCTGAAATAACCAAAACAGAATTAAAGCCTATAGCCAAACCTGCTGAGCAACCTGTGGCTGAAAAACCTGCAGAACAGGGAGTTGTAGCTAAACCGGAGCCGGCCACACCAACTGTAACGAAACCAAAATACAACACATCAATATTTAGTAAGCGTGATAGCACAAACTATTATTTTGTAGTAAATGTTAGCTCGGGTACAACTAACCTCGCATCTTCGCGTTTTGGAATTGGGCAATTTAACAGGGTCAACTTTGAAGGTAATACCATCAAACATCAACTTAAGGCCGTTGGCGCCGATAACCAGCTGATATACGTTGGCAGGTTCTCCAGCTTAAACAATGTTAAAGATTATGCCCGTAACATTATCCCGCTGATGCCTGATATTATGAAGGTACCTAAGGACAAATACAGCTTTTTTATCATAACACAAGAAAATCTGGATAAATTAGCAGACAAAATTGCGTTAGATAGTTACTACCAGTACTATCAGGAGAATTACTAAATGAAACCCACAAAAAATAAACTTACACAGCAAGACATCAGAGGATATAACTGGGCCATCTGGCGCTTATTTATCATAGGCTTTAGCTTGTTTGTAATAGCCTTATTGCTGATAGCCTTCCAGGTGTTTGGTCCGCTGCCATCATTCCGCGAGTTGGAGAACCCTAAAAGCGACCAGGCATCAGAAGTGATTTCTTCTGATAAGGAGATATTAGGTAAATATTATATCAAGAACCGCACAAGCGTAACATACAAACAGATATCGCCCAACGTAATAAATGCCTTGGTTGCTACAGAGGACTCGCGCTTTTTTGAGCACTCCGGTATAGATTTTCAGCGTACGTTTACTATTGTACTGTATAACCTGGTAGGTAAAAAACAAGGTGGCAGTACCATCACCCAGCAGCTGGCGCTTAACCTGTTCTCAGAACGTTCACGTAACCCGTTTAAGCGTATAGTACAAAAACTGCAGGAATGGATAACCGCTGTTAAGCTGGAGCGTAATTATACCAAAGAAGAGATCTTAACGCTTTACCTGAACACGGTAGACTTTGGTGCTTACAATACCTATGGTATCAGCTCGGCAGCGCGTACCTATTTTAATACCACGCCGGATCAGCTTACCGAAGACCAGGCTGCTTTGTTAATAGGCATGATCAACGGGCCGGGCATCTACTCGCCTATCAACCATCCGGATAATGCACTTAAACGCCGAAACTTTGTGCTTCGCCGTATGGCAGAGGAAGAAAAAATAAGTCAGGGCCAGGCAGATGAATTAAAAGCGAAGCCTTTGGGTTTAAAGTTTAATCCTATCAATCATAATGATGGTATAGCGCCATACTTCCGTGCTGTGCTTAAAAAGGAAATTCAAAAAATACTGGTTGATAAAGCCATTTTTAAACCGGATGGTGTTACACCTTATGATCTTGACCGCGACGGTTTAAAGATCTATGTGACCATTAACGCCACCATGCAAAAGTATGCCGAAGAAGCGCAAAAGGAATATATGCGCAACTTACAGGCGCAATTTAATGCACACTGGCGCGGTATAAGCTTATGGAAAACCATACCAACTTTTAAATCATTGCTGGATAAAGGCATGAAACGATCAGACCGTTACATAGCGGCCAAGCAACTGAACAAGTCTGACGAGGAGATCAAAGAAGAGTTCAACACACCCGCCAAAATGAACCTGTTTACCTGGCGAGGTGATATTGATACAATAATGAAGCCGATCGACTCTATTGTGTATTGTAAAATGATGCTGCGTAACGCCATGATGAGTATGGACCCAACCACCGGCTACATAAAAGCTTGGGTTGGCGGCACCAATTTTGAACACTTTAAGTACGACCAGGTTAAAATGGGTACTCGCCAGGTGGGCTCAACCGCCAAACCTTTTACTTACGCGGTGGCTGTTGAAAATGGTTTCTCTCCATGTATGCAGGTTGCTAACGAACCAATAACTATTACCGGTTACGGCACGCCATGGTCGCCGCGTTCATCGCCGAGCGAGACTGTTCCCGGCGTGATCACCCTTCGCAAAGCTTTGGCGCGTTCGCAAAACTGGGTTACCGCCTATGTGATGAACGAGGTGAAACCGCAGCCGGTTGCAGATCTGATCAAAAAGATGGGCATTACCAGCAATGTACCGCCCTATCCGTCGATCTGTTTAGGAACGTTTGATGCATCGGTGTTTGACATGACCGGAGCTTACTCGGTATTCTCTAACCAGGGTGTTTGGACAGAGCCCACCTATCTTCTACGTATTGAGGATAAGAACGGAAACGTGCTTTACAATAATTCGCCACGCGTGGTACAAGCCATGAACGAGCAGACCGCCTACGTAATGACTTACATGCTTAAGGGGGTCATTGAAGAAGGTACCGGATGGCGCTTACGCGGAACGTATAAACTCACTAACCCCATCGGTGGTAAAACAGGTACAACTAATGATAACTCAGACGGTTGGTTCATAGGTATAACCCCTCAATTAGTTACCGGTGTTTGGACAGGCTGCGAGGACCGCGATATCCACTTCCGGTCGACCCGGTTGGGCGAGGGTGCCAATACTGCACTGCCTATATTTGCATTGTACATGAAACGGGTGTATGCCAACCCTGAACTGGGCATTAAAAAGAACGTCGACTTTGTTCCGCCAAAATCCGGTTTATCAATAACGCTTGATTGTAACGCCTACAGCCAGCAACAAACCGGGCAAACAGAGGTAGACCAGAAGTTAGATTTTTAGCCCCCCTACCCCCTGAAGGGGGTTATTGGGAAGGGTTCAACTTTATTCCCCCTTTAGGGGGTTAGGGGGCCAATGGAAAAATTCGATTACCGAGAAGCTTTAAAAAATATACCGCATAAGCCGGGTGTATATCAGTATTGGGATACCGATAACGAGTTGATATACATCGGCAAGGCTAAAGACCTGCGTAACCGTGTGGGGTCTTATTTTAATAAGGATACGCAGATAAATGCCAAGACACGTGTGCTGGTGTCTAAGATCCGTAAGATCACTTTTACTATCGTTGATACGGAAGTGGATGCATGGTTGCTGGAAAATGCCATGATCAAGAAACATCAGCCGCGCTATAACGTGATGCTGAAGGATGATAAGACCTATCCCTGGATCATTATCAAGAACGAGAACTTCCCACGCATTTTCTGGACACGCCGCATCATTAAAGACGGTTCTAAATATTTGGGACCATATGCTTCGGTAAGCATGATGCATACTATTTTGGGGCTCATTAAAGAAACTTATCCCCTGCGTACCTGCAGCCTTGCCTTAACCCGAGAGAATATCGATAAAGGCAAGTTTAAGGTTTGCCTGGAGTACCAGTTGGGCAACTGTAAAGGGCCTTGCCAGAACTATCAATCAGAAGAAGACTACAACCGCGGAATTGCTGAGATTACCGACGTTTTAAATGGTAAAATAGGCAACGTGGTCCGTAACCTGAAACGTGACCTTGACGAAGCAGTTGCCGATCTGAATTTTGAACTGGCCCACCGCCTTAAACGTAAAGCTGAGCTTTTGGAGAATTACCAAAGTAAATCAACCGTAGTAAACTCCTCTATTACAGATGTTGATGTCTTCAGCATTGCATCAGAAGAGAAATATGCCTTTGTGAACTACCTAAAAGTGATGAATGGCACCATCATTCAAACGCAAACCATTGAGCTTAAGAAACGCCTTGATGAAAGCGATGAAGAGTTACTGGAAATAGCCATCAGCGAATTTAGAACGCGTTACAACAGTACCTCAAAAGAGATCATCGTACCGTTCGACATCGATTTAGAGGATACCCGAATCAAATTTACCGTTCCCAAACTGGGCGAGAAAAAGAAGTTGCTTGATCTGTCTCAAAAGAACGTTCAATTCTTTAAAAAAGAGAAGATCGACCAGTATGAAAAACTGAACCCCGAGATTCGCACGGAACGTTTGTTAACGCAGATGATGAAAGACCTGCGCATGAACCAGTTGCCGCGCCACATCGAGTGTTTTGATAACTCCAACTTCCAGGGTAAGTATCCCGTATCGGCGATTGTTGTTTTCAAAGATGGCAAGCCTTCTAAAAAGGATTACCGTTTCTTCAACGTAAAAACCGTGGAGGGGCCAAACGACTTTGCCACTATGGAAGAAGCCGTTTTCCGCCGCTATCGCCGCACGTTAGACGAAGATACCGGCTTACCCCAACTCATCATTATTGATGGTGGTAAAGGCCAGCTTTCATCGGCATTAAAGAGCTTGAGACTTTTAGGGATAGAGAAACAGGTAACCGTTATTGGCATTGCCAAGAGACTGGAGGAGCTTTACTACCCGGGCGACCAATACCCGATGTACCTGGACAAGAAATCAGAAACTTTAAAGATCATTCAGCAACTGCGCGATGAGGCACACCGCTTTGGCATAACTGCCCACCGCAAAAAACGTGATAAAGGAACACTCGCTACCGAACTGGAGATTATACCGGGCATAGGCAAAACAACTGCAGAAAAGCTTTTAAAATACTTTAAGTCCGTAAAGAAAATACGTGAAGCCAATGAGACCGAACTACAGGAAGTAGTAAATCTAAAACAAGCTAAAGCCATTACTGCTTACTTTAACCCGGCTGTAAGCGAGCAGAAGGCCGGCGGTTTGCTGCCTTGAGCTATTTTTAATACTATCAAAAAATTCATGTAATTGCGAGGAGCGCCAGCGACGTGGCAATCTCCTCGCGTTAAAGATCTGCATGCGACGAGATTGCCACGCTATCGCTCGCAATTGTAAAGGTCAATTAATTCGGTAACAGAATTAGCTTTAAAGAATAAAGCAATATTGTTATGCGGAACATTAATAATGACCTTACGTTAAAGCGGAATTATCTGAGCAAATACCGT
>NZ_VOEI01000005.1 GCF_007846095.1 Mucilaginibacter achroorhodeus | reverse complement strand
CATGTATTAGGCCTGCCGCTAGCGTTCATCCTGAGCCAGGATCAAACTCTCCATTGTAAAATGTGTTGTTTGTATCCAGACCCTATTAACTCAATCAATAGAAATCTGTAAAAATATTATTCTCTTACATTATCCCTATCTACTTTCATCTCAGCTTCCGAAACCTTGGGTTCGTTCTTCCGCTGTTACGCTGCATTCTTTATCTTTTCTATTACCTTTAAGAACTTATCGCTTCACCTCACGGATCCGCTTTCTATATTTTCAGCCGTTGCGGCCTCAACATTTCAATCTTTTATTCTTAGAAAACCCTTGTGGCTTTCTCCTTTCTTCGTTTTCATTCGTTTCCGAAGCGGCTGCAAAGGTACAACCTTTTTTCTCTTTCGCAAATATTATTTTAAAATAATTTTGCTCCGTTTTTCAACCCTACTCGAGGTCTTTTCCCTCTTTCGCGGGCTGCAAAGATGCGAACTTTTTACCATTCGTGTCAAGTACTATTTTCAACTTTTTTTAAAGCTTATCTTATACCCCCTTTACATCCATTACCTTCAAAAAACAACCGCCATCACTCTCGTTCTTGCGGGCTGCAAAGGTAGCAGCTTTTTTGTTGGTTTGCAAACTTTATTTTCAAATTTTTAAAGTTTGTTTTTCTTTTCAGAGAACGTCCCGCTTCCCGATAGTTACCTTGATCGTTTGCGGGCTGCAAAGGTACGCAAGGTTTTCATTTTTGCAAACATTTTTACCGACTTAGCGTTAGTGTACCTTTAACACGCTGATGATGAGCAACAAAAAGTTATCTAAGCTCCATATATAACGCTATTGCCCGATGCAGCGTCGCCCTATACCCTCTCCAAAGGATAGCTCCTTTAAAATGGCCATAGCTATATATGTATCTTCACAATCTTTTAGCTGCTTTAAAAATCATATAATCCTTTAATCATAAGATTCAAGGTGCGATATGTAGTAGATGGAATTTAAAGCGTTTTTAATGGTTATTGGCTACGGACGCTGCGTTAGCGATAATAGCGTATACCGGCCGGTGGTTAAGGCCTGCAGGCGTATGAGCGGATAGCGCGGCCCGTCAGTCAGCGGGAACGCCCATATATATATAACTATATAGCTGCACTGATACAGGCAACCCTGGAAAACACAGTTCGCGGTAGTCTATGTATATAATATAAGGAAGAATAATTTGAGGCGGCAATCATACAAATGCTGGGGCAACGTTAAAAGATGTTAAATGCGGGGTATACATATATATAGTATGTAAGTAACCAACTATCTTAGTAGCCTAAATAAATAATTGCCCATTCTGTACTAATAACTTATCTTTGCAAAATGTTTAAAAAACTGACCCGTATATTCTTAGTCGGTATTATAGCTGTTAGTGTGTTGGCGGCTGGTTGTAAAAGCCAGTACGATAAACTTAAGGCAAGTAATGATAACGCTAAGAAATATCAGGAGGCCATTAAGTATTACAACAAAAAGGACTACGCTAAAGCGCTTGGTTTATTTGAAGACCTTGCCCCGCGTTACCGTGGCCGTACCGAGGCTGAGGATCTTTTTTATTATTACGCTTATACAAACTACAGGCTTAAGGATTATACATCAGCCAGGTATCACTTTAAAAACTTTGCTGATTCATACCCGTCAAGCCCTCGTGCTGAGGAGTGCCGCTTCATCGCTGCTTACTGTTTTTACCTCGATTCGCCTATTTATTCATTAGACCAGGAGAATACGGAGAAAGCTATTGAGGCTTTACAATTGTTTATTAACCTGTATCCTAAAAGCGACCGTGTAACTGAAGCCGGTAAACTGATACAGAACCTGCGCGATAAATTGGAGCAAAAGGCTTACGCCAATGCAAAACTTTATTTGACTATAGGCGATTACCTGTCGGCCGTTATTGCATTTAATAATACACTGCGCGAATTCCCTGATACCAAATATGCAGAAGAGCTTGAATACTTAACAATACAAGCGCAATACAAATATGCCGGTATCAGCTATGAGATAAAACAGCAAGAGCGCTACCAGCAGGCTATAGATTATGCAGAACAGTTTACTGAAAAGTACCCTAACAGCAAATTCCTAAAAAGCGCGAACGACTATATTAGAGATAGCCGCTATGGCATTGAGCGTAACAAGCGTGTGCTTGCCCAGGCTGCCGTAGACAGAAAGTTTGCAGAGAAAATGATGAGCAAGGATACTACAAAGACCACCCCGCCATCAATTAAAGACAGAACATTCCAAAAAATACCATAAGAACTAATATATTAATAGCAATATAAAAGATATGAGCGCTAATAACACAAACAAACCGGCTGTAGCAAGCAGCACAGTAACCCGCGACCTGCGTGAGCTGGATGTTAAGACAGACAACATCTATGAATCTTTGGTGATCATGGCTAAACGTGCTAACCAAATATCAAATAACATTAAAGAAGAGTTACACCAAAAGCTGTCTGAATTTGCTTCATCAAACGATAACCTTGAAGAGGTGTTTGAGAACCGCGAGCAGATAGAAATATCTAAACACTACGAAAAAATGCCTAAACCAACATTGGTAGCTGTGCAGGAGTTTTTAGATAACAAGATCTACTACCGTAACCCGGCTAAAGAAGCTAAAGAATTATAAGCCGCAGGCTAATTCAAAAGTTTAAAAGTCAAAATTCAAATTGCAAGGTTTACCTTCTTTTGAATTTTGACTTTTTAATTTTTACTTTAAATGATGTTAGAAGGTAAAAACATTTTATTGGGAGTTAGTGGCAGCATTGCGGCTTACAAGGCCGCTACGTTGGTGCGGCTGCTTATTAAGGCCGGCGCCAATGTAAAGGTTGTGATGACCCCGGACAGTACTAACTTTATTACCCCTCTTACCTTATCTACCCTATCAAAAAACCCTGTACACACCCAATACTTTGACCCCGAAACCGGTGAATGGGATAACCATGTGGATCTCGGTCTTTGGGGTAATGCCATGATCATTGCGCCGGCAAGTGCCAACACGATGGCTAAGATGGCCAATGGCTTGGTTGACAACCTCCTTACTGCTGTATATCTATCAGCTAAATGCCCGGTATATTTTGCCCCTGCAATGGACCTTGATATGTGGAAGCATACCGCTACGCGAGATAACATTGCACAACTGCAATCGTTCGGGAATATATTGATACCGCCAGGAAGCGGCGAATTGGCAAGCGGCTTGTACGGAGAAGGCCGCATGGCTGAGCCTGAAGAGATAGTTGCTTTTTTAGAGGCCGATATCAGAAAAAAGCTTCCGCTGGTAAACAAAAAGGTATTGGTTACAGCGGGCCCTACTTATGAAGCGATTGATCCTGTACGTTTTATTGGCAATCATTCTTCAGGAAAAATGGGCTTTGCTTTAGCTGACGAGCTGGCATCACAGGGGGCTGATGTTATTTTAGTAGCCGGGCCAACCGCGCAAAAAAGCGAGTATAAAAGCATTAAACGCATTGATGTAACCAGCGCTGCCGAGATGCTTGATGCCTGCCTGGAGAACTTCGATAGTGCCAACGCCTGCATCATGTGTGCGGCCGTGGCAGATTACACACCGGCACATGTGGCGCAGCAAAAGATAAAAAAGACCGAAGATCATTTTAATATCGAGCTTAAGAAAACAACGGATATCCTTAAAACGCTCGGCCAGCAAAAACGTGATGACCAGGTTTTGGTTGGTTTTGCACTGGAGACCAACAACGAGGAACAGCACGCCATCGATAAGCTGAAAAAGAAAAACCTGGACCTAATTGTGTTAAACTCGTTAAATGACAGTGGCGCGGGTTTTAAGAGTGATACCAATAAGGTAACTTTGATAGACCGCCAGCTTAACAAAACTACCTTTGAGCTTAAAAGTAAAGCAGAGGTAGCAAACGACATATGCTTAGCGGTTGTAGATCTACTAAATAAATGAAGAGACTTTTAACCTTTACATTGCTTGCCCTGTTTTGCTTTACAAAGGCAAACGCCCAGGACTTAAACGCACGTGTAAAGGTTGTTGCTCCAAAAATACAGGTAACTAATACTCGCATCTTCCAAACCTTGGAGCGTGCTATGCGCGATTTTTTAAACGGACGCAAATGGAGCGCTGATGATATTGCGCCCAACGAGCGTATAGATTGCAACTTTGTATTAAACATCACCAATTGGGATGGCAGCAGCAGCTTTAGCGGAGAGTTGCAAGTACAATCATCAAGACCGGTTTATAACGCTACCTACACTACTACCCTGCTTAACATAAATGATAAGGACGTAGATTTCACTTATACCGACGGCCAAACTATTGATTACACCGACCAGAATTTTCAAAGCAATCTAAGTTCTGTAATGGCATTCTACGCTTACATTATTGTAGGCATGGATTATGATTCGTTTGGCAAATTTGGAGGTACACCTTACTTTTTAAATGCACAAACGGTTGCCATAAACGCACAAACTTCATCTTATCGCGGATGGAAGGGATTTGATAACAGCAACGTTAACCGCTACTGGCTGGTTGAGAACCTCAACAATAAGATCTACAATAACCTGCGCGAGTTTATCTATAACTATCACCGCAATGGTTTGGATATGATGGCTGATAACGTTGGCAAGGCCCGCAAATACATCAGCTCGATACTGCCGGTGCTCACCGAAGTAGACCGAAAACGCTTAGGGTCATACTTCCCCTTGGCTTTCTTTACGGCCAAGAATAACGAATTGGTTTCCATTTTTAGCGGTGCGGCACCACCGGATAAAATTGCAGCCATGAATATCCTCAACGCGGTAGACCCTGCAAACGGCACCAAATATCAGTCGCTCAGCGGCAGGTAAGTTCAATGCATTTTATTTACAGGCGCTTAAAATTTCGCTACCACATCCGCGTTAATCAACCATTAGCTATCTTTATACCTTTTAAACATTGATATAAGTATGAACAAAAGATGGGTGTTGAAAGATGCAGCAGATGCCGAAACGGCGAAAAATTTAGCCGCGGATCTTAACATCAGCACCATACTTGCCAATATACTTGTACAGCGCGGCGTTACCAGTTTTGAAGAAGCCCGTTATTTCTTTCGCCCAAGCGAGCTTCATCTGCACGATCCATTCCTGATGGCAGACATGGAAAAAGCCATAGCCCGAATTGATGAGGCCATCGCCCAAAATCAAAAGATTTTGATTTATGGTGATTACGATGTCGACGGCACAACGGCCGTTGCATTGGTATATAGCTTTTTCAGCAAACGTTACAGCCAGATAGCATATTACATCCCCGACCGGTATAAAGAAGGTTACGGCATATCCACGCAGGGTATTGATTACGCAGCCGAAAACGGGTTTAGCCTTATCATTGCCTTGGATTGCGGCATCAAGTCGGTTGATAAAATTGCTTATGCCAACACTTTGGGCGTTGATTTTATTATTTGTGATCACCACTTGCCTGGCGATGAGCTTCCGGATGCTGTTGCCACATTAGACCCGAAACGGCCGCAATGCGATTATCCTTACAAGGAACTTTCTGGCTGCGGCATTGGGTTTAAGCTGGTGCAGGCCTACGCCGAAATACATAATATACCATTTGAAGAAGTAGCGGAATACCTGGACTTGGTTGCCATAAGCGTTGCCTGCGACATCGTACATGTAACCGGCGAAAACCGCGTATTGGCGCATTTAGGTTTGGCTAAGATAAATGCAGCCCCGTGCGTAGGCGTTAAGATGCTGATGGAGGTGGCAGGTAAATCAAAGGACTACAATATCTCTGATGTAGTTTTCCAGTTGGGGCCACGCATTAATGCGGCTGGCCGTATTGATGATGCCAAGCATGCTGTGCAACTACTGATTGCCTGCCATGAAGATGACGCCCGCGAAAAAGGCGACCTGATAAACTTGCGCAACGTAGAGCGCAAAGGCCACGACCAGCAAATTACCGATGAGGCTTTAAGCATTATTGATAATGATGATGTTCTGATCGCCCGTAAATCAACTGTGGTTTTTAATGATAACTGGCACAAGGGTGTAATTGGCATTGTGGCATCAAGGCTTACTGAAAAGTACTACCGCCCTACCGTGGTGCTCACCCGCTCAAACGGGCATGTCGCAGGCTCGGCGAGGTCGGTTTTGGGTTACGACCTCTATGAGGCACTTTGCGGTTGCAGCGACCTGCTCATCCAGTTTGGCGGGCACAAATATGCCGCCGGGTTAACTATGGAGCCGGAAAATGTTCCTGCCTTTATCGAAAAATTTGAGCAGGTTGTAAGTTCTACCATTCCGGATGAACTTTTGGTGCAGCAGATCAGTATTGATGCAGAGATCGATCTGGCAGAAATAGAGCCCAAATTTTTCAGGATATTGAACCAGTTTGCACCTTTCGGGCCTGAGAACATGGCGCCGGTTTTCATGACCAGAAATGTGTATGTTAGCGGTGCTGCCGGTTTGGTTGGCGCCAAGCACATTAAAATGTTTGTGATGCAGCCGGGTTCACCAAGTTTTAGCTGTATAGCATTTAATCATGGCGAACTTTTGCCCGAATTGAAAAACGGCGTTCCGTTTGATATTTGTTATACCATTGAAGAAAACGTATGGCGCGAACAACGCAGTATACAACTGAACATAAAAGGAATTAGGTTTAAGTAAAAAGTCGAAATTAAAAAGTTCAAAGTCTGCCTAAATAAGGCCTGTATATTTTGAATTTTTACTTTTGAATTTTGAATTCTCAACATATGATATTACGTGCCGAGCATTTAATAAAAAAATATAAGCAGCGTACCGTTGTAAACGATGTAACGTTCAACGTGTCGCAGGGCGAAATTGTGGGTTTGCTTGGGCCTAACGGTGCCGGCAAAACTACTTCCTTTTACATGATAGTAGGTTTGATAAAACCTAACGAGGGTAAGATCTTTCTCGAAGATGAAGAAATAACCACCGACCCGATGTATCGCCGTGCCCAAAAAGGTATTGGTTACCTGGCCCAGGAGGCATCTGTTTTCCGTAAGCTTTCTGTTGAGGATAACATCAAAGCCGTGCTGGAGATGGGCAAAATGAGCAAAGAAAAACAGCGCGATAAATTGGAAGAGTTGATAGACGAGTTCAGCTTGCATAAAGTGCGCAAAAACCGCGGTGACCTGCTATCAGGCGGCGAGCGCCGCAGAACTGAAATTGCCCGCGCCCTTGCTGCAGAACCTAACTTTATTTTACTGGATGAGCCCTTTGCCGGTGTAGACCCTATTGCTGTTGAAGAGATCCAATCCATGGTTGCCAAGCTTAAGCACCGCAACATCGGCATTCTCATAACCGACCACAACGTGCAGGAAACCCTAAGCATAACCGACCGTGCATATCTGCTGTTTGAGGGTAAGATATTGGAATCAGGCGTGCCGGAGGTGTTGGCCGAAAACGAATTGGTGCGTAAAGTTTACCTGGGTGCAAACTTTGTGCTTAAAAGAAAAGTATTTCCTCAGTAACTTATATATTTGAGAAGTTCATAACCAATAGATCATTGTTCATGGTAACACTTTAGCAGCCATGAACTATCAACCATGAACCATAAGCCAACAGTATGACCATTTTTAATTCTGTATTTACCTGGTTCATGAAAAAGCGTATCCACCAGATAGAGCTTTTTATGAAATACCCCAATGAAGTACAGGAAGAATGGTTTGAGCAACTGGTTGCCGGTGCAGAAAATACAGAATGGGGTAAAAAATATGGCTATAAAAGTATTGAGAACCTTGCCCAGTTTAAAGAACGGGTACCTATTCAAACTTATGATAGCCTAAAGCCCTACATAGAGCGGATGCTAAAAGGTGAACAAAACGTGCTTTGGCCATCAGAGATACGGTGGTTCGCAAAATCATCGGGCACCACAAATGATCGTAGCAAGTTTATCCCGGTAAGTGAAGAGTCGCTGGAGGAGTGCCACTTTAAAGGAGGGAAGGATATGCTTACGCTTTACTTTAACAACCGCCCAAACGCGCGCATTTTTACGGGGAAGAGTTTAACGCTTGGCGGGAGCCACCAGGTGGGGCAGTTAAATACCGATACTTTTTTTGGCGACCTATCGGCAGTGATCATGAAAAACCTCCCTTTGTGGGCAGAGTTTTATCGTACCCCACACCTGGATATTGCCCTTTTAGAAAATTTTGAGGAAAAGATAGAAAAGATGGCTTACGCCACCAAAGATGTAAATGTAACCAGCATCAGCGGCGTACCCACCTGGAATTTGTTGCTCTTTAAACGCATCCTTGAAATAACCGGTAAAAGCAATTTGTTAGAAGTTTGGCCAAACCTGGAGCTTTACTTCCACGGCGCTGTTGCATTTACACCTTACCGCGAACAGTTCAGGAAGCTGATCCCGAAAACTGATATGTATTACCTGGAAACCTATAATGCATCTGAAGGTTTCTTTGGCATACAGGACCTTGAAAAACCGGGCGATATGCTTTTGATGCTTGATTATGGTATCTTCTACGAGTTTTTACCGTTAGAGAACCTGCGCGATGAGAACCCGCAAACGCTTACGCTCGATGAGGTTCAACTCAATAAAAACTATGCGCTCATCATCAGCACCAATGCCGGCTTGTGGCGATACATGATCGGCGACACTATTAAATTTACATCGCTTTCGCCCTTCAGGATACAGATAACCGGTCGTACCAAGCATTTTATCAATGCCTTTGGCGAAGAGGTGATCATTGACAATGCAGAACGAGCCCTTGCCGAGGCCTGCTCTAAAACAGGTGCTATCATACGTGATTATACTGCGGCGCCGGTTTATTTCAGCGATAATGAGTGTGGCGCGCACGAATGGCTGATCGAGTTTGAAAAACACCCGGCAGAATTTGAACGCTTTGTTGACCTGCTGGATGAAACACTTCGCAAAGTAAACTCTGATTATGATGCCAAGCGTTTTAAAGATATGGCTTTACGCAGGCCGCTGGTTCGTTCAGTGCAGCCAAACACCTTCTTTAACTGGATGAAAAACCGAGGCAAAATAGGCGGGCAGCATAAAGTACCGCGCTTAGCCAACACCCGCGAGTATGTAGACTCTATCCTGGAGCTTACAAATTCTCCAATCATCAATAATTAAATTTTGGTGTTGCGTTAATGCTAATGGATGCGTAATGATATAAACTAAACTTTATATGAAAAATTATCTGTTCATCCTGGCACTGATCATTACTCTTTCAGCATGTAAAAAAGACAACGCTATTAAATCAACACCCGGCGAAGTGGTTGGTACCTGGGAACTTAAAACCTATATGACAGGTTGGATACAACCACAAAGTTACAATCCCGGCAACGGAGACAGGTACATTTTCAGATCTGACAAAACCTACACTAAATACCTTAATAATAAGGTTGAAAAACAAGGGACCTACACGCTTAGCTTTACCGGTGAACAAGAAGGCACAAAGTTTGGCAAAATAGTCTTGACTAATCCGGATTACGCTGACGTCTTCAGCATTAAGGAAAATACATTTATCATCGGTACATCCGCTGCGGACGGGCCGAGCTGGGAGTATACACGCATAAAATAATGTTATTTTATAAATCGTAGCTGCACAAATTTTATGCGGCTCCTGTCGTGCGTATAGGTTACGTAAACGTTGCCTGTTTTATCAGCAATAATGGCGGGATAGCTGTATTCCCCTTTGTCGTGTTGTTCAAAAGTGTACAGGTCTTTCCAGTGTTCGCCGTCTTTAGAGACAGCTAATTTAAGAATAGATCGTCCCTCCCACCAGTTTTTGCCGGCTGTAAGCGGGTTGTATACCAGCAATTGGTAACCTTTTACGGTTACGGCATCACTGCCGGAGTTTGGGTTGGGCAGAGCCGTTGAGGTAGATTTGCTCCAGGTTTTACCGTCATCATTAGACCAGTTTTGTACGATAACATTTTGTTTGCTGCGCGATAACAACTGCAATTTTTGTTTAGAGTACCTTAAAATGGATGGCTGGATAAGCTGAAATGTATCACAATCAATATTGATCTTCTCCCATTTTTTTAAAGCGGCATCAGATCTTTCCAAATGTATCTGCCAGGTTTTCTCATCCGGGCTTTCTGTACTTGATGGGTAAAGGACATCTCCGTTAGCCAATTGCTCCGGCTTATTTTTGATAGGCCCAAAAAAACCTTTTGGCAAAGCTGTTGCCGCCGACCACGTTTTGCCATCATCATTCGATGTTTTATACACCGCCCACCACTCACGTGGGTTGAGGCCTATTTTATAGTGAAGGTAAAGGGTACCGCTGGCTGCTTTAAATAGAACCGGGTTCCAGCAAGCATATCTTTTACCATCCGGCTGTATGCCATCAGCTACTTTCACGGGAGATGACCATTTTGTTCCGTCGTTTTCGGCCGTCCATATACAAACATCCGGATTACTTTCCTGGGTTCCGCCAAACCACGCGGCTAATAATTTCCCGTTTCCCAGCTTTACAATGGTAGATGCGTGGCAAGCCTTAAAAGGCGCATCGGTAAAAATATATTCGTCCTTTACAATCTCAACTTTTTGAGCGTTGGCTTCATGCAAACCAGCAAAAAGCCCAATCAATAAACCGAAAACAAAGTATCTTCTCATACAAGCTTAATTATGAATTGTAGCCCAGGGTTGTGGCTTTGAATATGGTAATAGCCTCAAGCGCCGCCTTTACATCGTGTACCCGTAGTATGTTGGCTCCTTTCATTAGCGCTACGGTGTTAAGTGCAGTCGTTCCGTTCAGCGCTTCTGCAGCCGTAGCGCCTAATAAGCCGTAGATCATTTTCTTTCTGGAGATACCCGCCAATAATGGTAATTGCAAGCGTTCAAACTCCTGCATCCTGTTCATCAAAGCATAACTATGTTCCGGCTTCTTTGCAAAACCGAATCCCGGATCGATGATGATATCATGCACACCTAATTGCTTAAGCGCGTATATTTTTTTAACAAAGTAATCGTACACCTCGGCAAACACATCGTCGTATTCGGCTAAAGCTTGCATATTTTGAGGATTACCTTTCATGTGCATCAATATATAAGGCACCTGTAAACTTGCAACGGTTGCAAACATATTCTCATCTAAACTGCCCCCGCTAATATCATTAATGATATGCGCCCCTGCTTTGATAGCCGTTTCCGCTACGTTAGCCCTAAAAGTATCTATAGAAATAACCGCTGCCGGAAATTCTTTAACGATGGCTTCAACAGCCGGTAATAGTCTATCAGTTTCTTCCTGTATGGATATATCCGCAGCACCCGGTCGGGACGAATAAGCGCCTATATCTAAAAAGTCGGCCCCTTCGCTCAACATGTTCCCCGCTTGCTGTAAAATGGCATCAGTCTCAGTCTTACGACTATCGGCAAAAAAAGAATCGGGCGTGGTATTGATAATGCCCATCACCTTTGGCAAGGTCATATCAATCAATTTGCCGCCGGCATTTATGGTCGTCTTTTTCTGAAAAAATGTATCTTTAGCCAATGTTTTGTTGAATTTTAACCGTTAAAATGTTGTAAGGTTACAAAGTTGTAAAGTTATCCACTTTAATAAAATGTTCCTATTAATTCACAGATCAAAAACATTTCAGCCAAATAAGAAAGATTCCAATAAATCAAAAATGACTAATCAGTATCGAATTTTAGGCTCAAGTCTTATAAAATATAATCAAGCAGGTATAATGATTTTTTCAATGCTTTTGATAATCGTTAACTATTTTCTGGTGTCTTCTTCAATTTTTTGGTTGTTTCTGTTAGGAATGCTTACGATTGTTAACTTAATTTGGTATTCATTTAGCAGCGTAAAATGGGATGAGGAAAACTTTGTCATTGAAAAATTTTTAAGGAGAAAAATAATTCCATCTTATAAATTTAAATATGTGAAAAGAATATCCTTTAATCTTTTCTTGATAAGATTCACCGATGGCCAATTCTACTATTTTGGCGAATTTCGATCTGTTTTCGAAAATTCTGCTGACACGACAAAGAAAATTCTTGCGAGGATTCGTTGTTGAAATCGATTCTCGTTAATTAAACCCAACTTTAAAACATTACAACCTCTTGAGCAATACAGCAGAAGAATTTGACGCAGTTATTAACGTTTGCCGCAGTCTTTTTATTAAAAAAACCCGCGATTACGGTACCGCCTGGCGTATTTTAAGGTTACAATCTATCACCGACCAGATATTTATTAAGGCGCAACGCATCCGTACGCTCGAAGAAAAACAGGTATCAAAAGTTGGCGATGATATTACCGGTGAATATATAGGCATTGTAAACTATTGTGTGATAGCCATGATGCAACTGGATTGCGGGCCGGAAACTCCTTTAGAGCTGAATCCTGATGAGGTAGAAGCGATATTTGACAGTAAGGTGCAGGAAACCCGCAACCTGATGTTCGCAAAAAACCACGATTACGGCGAAGCATGGCGCGAAATGCGCATCAGCTCGCTTACCGATCTGATCTTGATGAAGCTGCTGCGCGTAAAACAAATAGAAGACAACCAGGGACAAACACTGGCATCTGAAGGTGTAAAGGCTAACTATCAGGACATGCTAAATTACTCCGTGTTTGCGTTAATAAAATTAGGGGTTAAATGAAAAACGGATTAATTTGGTTTTGCAGGATCGCTGTTGGCTTGCTTTTTATCTTCTCGGGGTTGATAAAGGCAAACGACCCGCTTGGTTTTTCTTATAAGCTTGAGGAATACTTTGAGGTATTCCATCTCACAGCGTTAAACAATCTCGCATTAAGCATGGCCATTGTGCTTTGCGCCCTTGAAATGATATTGGGTTTTGCTTTGCTGACAGGCGCGCGGGCTATTAAGGTAGTTTGGGGGCTGTTGCTGCTGATCATCTTTTTTGGATTCCTTACTTTTTATTCCGCCTTTTTCAAAGTTGTACAAACCTGCGGATGCTTTGGCGATGCTATACCGTTAACACCTTGGGAATCTTTCGCCAAAGACATGGTGTTGCTGTTGCTGGTACTGGTGCTATTTCGCAACCGTAAAACTATTAAACCTTTACTTAGCGCCAAGTCGGGAGACCGGGCAATTGTTGCCGCAACGGTATTGGCATTGGGCTTTGGCTTGTATACCTATAATTTTTTACCGGTTGTAGATTTTCTTCCTTATAAAGTTGGGGCAAATATTTTAGAGGAGATGAAAACGCCGCCAGGTGCTAAGCCGGATGAGTTTGAAATTACCTACACACTTGTAAATAAAAAAACGAAAGACTCTAAAAAGATCACTGACAAAGAGTACATCAAAAGCGGTATCTGGAAAGATACTAATTGGCAGGTACAAGGCACCCCGGAGAGCAGGCTGGTGAAGAAAGGTTTTGAGCCCAAGATAAGGGACCTGAACATTCAGGATGCGCAGGGTAATAATTACAATCAGGAATTGTTAAGCACTCCGTTCTATAGCTTGGTTATTGTAGCCTACGATCTTTCAAAAACGGACCAGGACGCAGTTGCAAAAGCAAACGCCTTAGCCGCAAACCTGATACAAAACTACAACACAAGGGTAATATTCCTTACCGCTAACGCACCGGAACAAGCGCAGCAGTTTGCCAAAGAACACAAATTGGTTAGCGAACTGTTTTACGCTGATGGCGTGCCGCTAAAAACCATGGTGAGAAGTAACCCCGGCATCATGTTGTTGAAAAACGGCACTGTTGTAAACAAGTGGCATTACCACAACATGCCGATGTATGACGATCTGGTTAAAAATTATTTATCAAAATAGATGGGCCTTATATTTTTAGTTGGATTTATGGGTTGCGGCAAAACCACTATGGGCCGTAAATTATCTGCAGCTTTGGAGTACGATTTTATTGATCTTGACCATAAGTTTGAAGAACAGACCGGCACTCGCATCTCTGATTATTTTACCGAACATGGCGAAGAAGCTTTCCGTAAGCAGGAATCGAAAATACTTAAGGAAACCATTTATCCGGAAAATGCCGTTGTATCAACCGGTGGCGGGTTACCCTGCTTTTTTAACAATATGGATTGGATGAATGCCAGGGGCCAAACCGTTTACATGAAGCTGACACCTAAAATGCTGGCTTCGCGTTTAGAGAATGCTAAAACACCCCGGCCGGTTCTGCAGGGCAAAAAGGGACAGGAACTTGTTGAATTGATAGAAACTAAACTTGCCGAACGCGAACCGCATTATAGCAAAGCGTCAGTAGTAGCGGAAAGCTTCGCAGATCTTACGCCTGAAAATATTATGTATTTGCTGGCTACAAATAAATAGAGAATATCACATCAAATAAACCGCGTCTTCCTCGCCTTCAACATTGATCACAACGTCAATATGTTGTTTGATTACGGTTGAGAGCGCCATGCCGGCATAGTCTGTTGTTACAGGGAAGTTTTTATGGTTACGGTCTACCAAAACCACGGTACGCAGCTTCTTTAATGGCACATCTAAAAAAACGCCGAAACCATAAGCAAGTGTTTTACCGCTGTTCAAAACATCATCAACCAGGATGATAACTTTGTTAGCGCAGTCTTCTACCTTAAAATTAGTATTTGCATGCAACTGGCTGCTTTGCTTATCCAGCTCTATGCTAAGCAATTGAGTTTTAAACGGCGCAATGTTGTCCAGCACTGCCTTTAAACGTTCGGCAACATGGTTACCTCGTGGAAGGATGCCGGCAATAATTACCTCTTCTTCATCAAAATTATCCTCCAGCACCTGGTAAGCAATGCGATCTATCTTTTGCTGTATCTGCTGACTATTTAATATGAGGATCTTTCTGTCTGGCATGGTTGAATTGTTGTAATGTTGGAACGTTTAAAGGTTGTAAAGTTATTAGATTATATATTATAAAACTAACATTCCAACCTTATAAGATTACAACATTTCAGCCTTTTATATACGGATAATAAACAAAGTTTGCCCCCTCAGGCACAATCACAAACAGGCACATAAAATCATTGGGATTTTTATAACTGCTTAAAAAACGTTCTTTCAGTTCGGGCTTGATAATGCCGCGGTCTACAAACTCTTCAATTGTTGAGGCGTGTATACTCCATTCGGTGTTCAGTTCGTTGCGGTCAAGGATCACCTCACCCAGTTTAACTTCGTGTTGATGAGCTACAAATATCGGGGTGGCAGATAAGCCCTCGACCATAATATCAATGGCAACCTCCTTTATAGAATCATTAAAAAATTTAATATCGCGTTCAAGGCTTACCAGTGGGCTTTGCTTCTGCTCTTTTTTCTCACTGCTTCCTCTGTCCTGGTTAAAAAGATCTTCCGTATTCATAGTTCATTCCTCGGTTTTTGGTGGCTGAGGTTTTGTATTTTTTGGATTGAATCGTGGTTTAAAACCCATTTTAGGCCCAACCTCTGCGGCTGGTTTAATTTCGATGTCTTCATTATCAGCTTCCTTGGTTCTCTCGCTAACAGAATCAAGGTCATCTGCCTTTATTTCCATAGGAACCTCCTGTTCAAAGGTATCTTCTTTTTTGGGTGCCATTTTCGCCGCGTTAAATCTTGGTTTAAAACCGGCAGGTTTTGGTACAGGGGACGCTTCGGCAGGTGGATCATCCGGAGCTGGTGTGTGGATGGGTTTATCTTCTACCGGCTTGGTTTCTGCAACCTGCTCTTCTGCCTTAGGTGCCATCTTTGCAGCGTTGAACCGCGGTTTAAAGCCTGCGGGCTTTGGTGTCGCAGATATTTCGGCAGATGCGTCAATCTCCGGCTTATCTTCGTTAGCAGGTTCACCTGCTTTAGGCGCTATAGTTTTGGCATTAAAACGCGGCTTAAATCCGGCAGGTTTAGCGGCTGGCTCAGCTCCCTCTGTATTTGATTGTGCCGTAGTGTCAGTTAACGTTTTATGTTCAGCCGTTGGTTCAGTTATAGCTTCAACAGGCTTAGCAGTAGCAGCACCTGCTTTAAAGCGCGGTTTAAAACCAACATTGGCAGCAGCTGGTTCGGTGAGAGATTCAACAATGGTTTGTTCGGCCAGGCGGTTTTCAATTACCACTTTTTCCTCTTTCACTTCGGGTGCCAGGCGATATTGCAAACGCAATTTATTGAACCAGTATTTCTTGGTATGGTCGAAACTCTTTTCGCCCATTACTTCGTAATGTTCTTTAAATTCAGAGAAAAGTCCGGGCTCTGCTAACTGCATGGCCATCAGGTCTATCTTCTTTTTTCTAAAAAACTCTTCGAAAGTCATAGTTAGCAGATATAAGAAACAAGAATCAAGAGTCAAGACATTTTAATCTTGGCTCTTGACTCCCTATCTCTTGATTCTTTTATAAAGATACGTCAGTATCCAGTTGGTTAAAGCGAATGCCTTTATCGGTTTGGCTCCAGTCGGCACGCTCCTCATCGGTAGCATTTAAAAGCTTTGGGAACCACTCCAGCGGGAAAGCTTGTTGCTTACCATCTTCTTTCTCCACAAAAAGTAAACCATTGGCAAAGGTTAATTTAACCTTTTTCTCCTGCTTGCGTGTTGATAGTAAAGGCATAATGTTAGATTTGAAAATTACTTAATTTGAAAATTTGAAGATGCGAGTAATTTTCAAATCGTCACATCTTCAAATTTTCAAATCGGCGAATTACTCCGCCATGTTATGATAAACCGCCTGCACGTCGTCGTCTTCCTCTAAACGGTCAACAATCTTCAATACATCGGCAGCTTGTTCTTCTGTAACATTAGTTGTTGAAAGCGGGATGCGTTCCAGTTTGGCAGATTTGGTTTCGATACCCATTTCTTCCAAAGTCTTCTGCATTTTACCAAAATCTTCAAAAGCGGTATGGATAACGGCAACATCATTTCCTTCCTCATCGGCCTCAACAAAAAGATCTTCCAAACCAGCATCAATTAGTTCAAATTCCAGTTCTTCCAGATCACGTTCTCCGGGATCAAACCTGAAAACAGATTTACGCGCAAATACAAAATCCAATGAACCTGTTTTACCTAAGGTACCTCCGTATTTTGTAAAGTAACTGCGCACATTGGCTACGGTACGGTTTGTATTATCAGTGGCGGTCTCTACCAAAATAGCTACACCGTGTTGCGCGTAACCTTCGTAAACCAACTCATCATAATCCTTCTCATCGCGGCTTGTGGCACGCTTAATAGCGGCCTCTACCCTATCTTTAGGCATATTAACAGCCTTAGCATTTTGCACCGCGGTGCGCAGGCGCGAGTTGGTAGTAGGGTCGCCGCCACCCGCTTTAACAGCCATCACTATCTCCTTACCCAGTCGGGTAAACTGCACCGCCATTTTGGCCCAGCGCTTAAATTTTCTCTCTTTCCGGAATTCGAATGCTCTTCCCATTTTGCCCCCCAGCACCCTAAAGGGGTAGCTGGACTTTTTTTTATTGTTATACCATTAAAACCTCTTATCCCCTTAAGGGATCAGGGGCTCTAAATTACGTTTTTTAAATTAGTTAGCATATCTTCCGTCATCTTCGCAAGATCGTATTGTAACTGCCAGCCCCAGTCCTGTTGTGCCTGGCTATCATCTATCGATTTCGGCCAGCTATCGGCTATGGCCTGGCGCGGGTCGTTATCAGCATAACTCATTTCAAATTCAGGCATTAGTTTCTTTATTTCAGAAGCAATTTCCTCGGGTGTGAAACTTATACCTGCCAGGTTATAGCTTGAGCGGATTGTGATATTCTCTGCCGGCGCATCCATCAAAGTAAGCGTGGCGCGAATGGCATCATCCATATACATCATCGGCAAAGCCGTTTGCGCCGATAAAAAACCTTGATATTTTTTATGCTTTAATGCCTCATGGAAAATATGCACGGCATAATCTGTTGTACCACCGCCCGGGTTAGCCCGCCAGCCAATAAGGCCCGGATAACGTAAGCTGCGTACATCTAATCCATATTTTTCAAAATAATACTCGCACCAGCGTTCACCTGCAAGTTTACTGAAACCATAAACCGTGTTAGGGTCCATTACGCAATATTGCGGTGTGTTGTACTGCGGAGAATGTGGGCCAAATACTGCGATAGAGCTTGGCCAAAAAACCTTCTGCACTTTAAACTCAACGGCAAAATCAAGCACATGCAAAAGGCCGGTCATATTTAAATCCCAGGCCATTTTAGGCTTCTGCTCGCCAACGGCAGATAGTATTGCCGCAAGCAAATAAACTTGCGTTGGTTTATGTTTATCAAACAGGTGATGCAGGTTATCTTTATCCAGCACGTTTGCATACTCAAACGGGCCGGTATTGCGCAAAGCATAATTAGGGCTATTGATATCTGATGCAATTACATTTTCTGCACCATGAATTGCTCTTAAAGCAGCTACCAGTTCGGTGCCTATTTGGCCGTTGGCGCCGATCACGAATATCTTTTCGGTCATTCAAACACAGTTTGCAGCAAATGTAGGAAATTGAAATTAAAGGCAGAGTTTTATGCATTATAAACGGCCAACCTATCTTAATGTTTACAAACGCCCTGATAGATAATTATACTAAAACAGTAGACTTTTTTATTAGCTGGTTAGCGAAAAAAACCGCATATTTGGAATATTTAATAAACAATTTATACGTAAACAAACAATGAAAGTCGCAGTAGTTGGTGCTACCGGCCTGGTAGGCACTAAAATGTTGCAGGTTCTTGATGAACGCAACTTCCCCGTTACAGAATTAATTCCCGTTGCATCCGCTAAAAGTATTGGTAAAGAGATCACTTTTAAGGGTAAGCAATACAAGATTGTTTCTGCCGAGGATGCGATTAAGCAAAAGCCCGATGTTGCTATTTTTAGCGCCGGCGGAAGCACTTCATTGGAGCAGGCCCCTTTATTTGCTGATGCAGGTATAACTGTAATAGATAATTCATCTGCATGGCGTATGGACCCAACCAAGAAGCTGGTTGTGCCTGAAGTTAACGCTGATGTTTTAACTGCCGAAGATAAGATCATAGCCAACCCAAATTGTTCAACCATACAAATGGTAGTGGCATTGAAACCACTGCACGACCGTTATAAAATCAAGCGCGTTGTGGTATCAACCTACCAGTCTGTAACCGGCACAGGCGTTAAAGCGGTTGACCAATTATTTAATGAGCGTAATGGTGTTGATGGGCCTAAGGTTTACCCTTATACTATCGACCTTAATGTTATCCCTCAGATAGACGTGTTTACCGAGAATGGTTACACCAAAGAGGAGATGAAAATGATACTGGAGACCAAAAAAATAATGGGCGACGACAGCATTGCGGTTACAGCAACTACTGTGCGTATCCCGGTTATGGGTGGCCACTCAGAATCAGTGAATATTGAATTTGCTCACGAATACGACTTGAGCGAAGTTCGCGAAGTATTAGCCAACGCACCTGGTGTTGTGGTGGTTGATGATATTGCCAACCTTAAATATCCAATGCCGCTTGATGCGCATGATAAGGATGAAGTGTTTGTAGGCCGCCTTCGCCGCGACGAAACGCAGCCAAATACTTTAAACTGCTGGATAGTATCAGATAACCTGCGTAAAGGTGCTGCCACCAACGCCGTACAAATTGCAGAATACCTTGCATCAAAGAATTTGATCGGCCAAAGCGTAGCCGTTTAGAGATTTGCGATTGAAGGTTAGAGATTAAACCTTCGTATTTAAATAAAAAAGGGATAGCCGGTTGGCTGTCCTTTTTTTATTCCTTGTCATTCTTAGCGATAGCGAAGAATCTGATCTTTACATTCCAAATTACAAACCATCAATCTCAATTTTCTTAAAACCATAGAAATATTCACTTGTAGTTAATAGTAAATAACCTATTAAAAACAAATATTATTATGGCTGATTTAAGCAATAAAAAAGTAGCAATACTTACAGAAGAAGGATTTGAGCAGGTTGAATTAACCAGCCCAAAAGAAGCATTAGAAGCTGCGGGTGCCACCGTACACATTATTTCGCCAAAAAGCGGAAAAATTAAAGCATGGAACCATACCGATTGGGGGATAGAGGTAGACGTTGATAAAGAATTGAGCAACGCCAGCCCCGATGATTACGACGCACTGGTTTTGCCGGGTGGTGTTTTAAACCCCGACAAGTTGCGCCAGAACAAGGAAGCAGTAGCATTTGCCAAAGCATTTTTAGATGCCGGTAAACCGTTGGCCGCTATCTGCCACGGGCCGCAATTATTGATAGAAACAGGTGAACTGAAAGGCCGTCGCATGACCTCATATCCATCGCTACAAACCGACCTTAAAAACGCAGGCGCGGATTGGGTAGATGAAAAAGTTGTAACCGATAACGGTTTGGTAACCAGCCGCACGCCAGACGACCTGGATGCCTTTAACGCCAAAGCAATTGAAGAAATTGCTGAAGGGGTGCATGCATAGTCATGCACTGGTATGATTAATAAATAATCAATGTTATTGCGAGGATTCCGATGAATACCCGGAAACGCGGCAATCCCGGAGGCAAGTCTCCAAGACAATCCTGTGAGATTGCCGCGCTTCGCTCGCAATGACATTTTTTGTTTATCAGAGCGAACCTTTACCTTATCTTTGCCGCATGCCTCAACAAAAAGCCGTTATTATAGGTGCAGGTGTGGCGGGTATCGCTACGGCTATCCGTTTAGCTGTTAAAGGTTACGAGGTTGAGATTTTTGAGGCCAACAGCTACGCTGGTGGCAAGTTATCTCAGTTTGAGCAGAACGGTTACCGCTTTGATGCCGGGCCCAGCCTGTTCACCATGCCGCAGTATGTTGACGAGTTATTTCAACTTGCAGGTAGAGATCCTCGCCAATATTTCAATTACCAAAAGCTTAATGTAGTCTGCAATTACTTCTACGAAGATGGTACGCGACTGCATGCGTATGCCGATACCGAAAAGTTTTCTGAGGAGATAGCAAATAAAACCGCCGATTCTGCCCAAGCGGTGGTTAAACATTTGGCCAACAGCCGGGATATTTACGAGATCACCAACCATGTTTTTTTAGAGCGGTCGCTGCATCGCTTGCAGACCTATCTTCGCTGGGATACTATTAGGTCAATATTCAGGCTGCCGCAGATAGATGCCATGCGCACCATGCATAAAGCCAATACCAATGCCTTTAAAGATGCGCGCATCGTGCAGTTTTTTGACCGGTATGCTACTTACAATGGCTCAAACCCGTACCATGCACCTGCCACGCTAAATGTTATCCCTCATCTGGAGCATCATTTTGGCGCATGGTTCCCGGAGGGTGGCATGTACGCCATAACCCAAAGCCTTGTTAGACTTGCAATACAATTAGGCGTAAAATTCACTTACAACACTGCGGTTGATGAAATAATTATTGAGGGAGAAAAGATCAGAGGCGTACGGACAAAAGAGAAAGTTGTAGAGGCTGATGTAGTCATATCAAACATGGATGTCTGGTTCACCTACAAAAAGCTGTTAGCAGACCGTCCAAATCTGCATCCTAAAAAAACGCTCGAACAGGAACGCAGTAGTTCGGCTTTGATATTTTATTGGGGTGTAAAAAAGCAATTTTCTGAGCTTGATCTGCATAATATATTCTTCAGCGCAGATTACAAGGCCGAATTTGAACACATCTGGCAAAAGCAAAGCATTTATCATGACCCTACGGTTTACCTTAACATCTCATCAAAATTAAAACGGGATGATGCGCCAACCAACAGTGAGAACTGGTTTGTGATGATAAATGTACCTGCCAACAGCGGGCAGGAATGGGATAAACTGATAGCCGAAGCGCGAACTAACATTCAGGCCAAACTTTCACGATTGCTAAAAGAAGACATCAGTAAGCTTATAGAAAACGAAAGCATCCTTGACCCAAGAAGCATCGAGCTAAAAACCTCATCATACAAAGGCTCCATTTACGGCACCAGCTCAAACAACCAATTTGCAGCTTTTTTAAGGCACGCAAACAAATCATCCAAAATTAAGGGGCTGTATTTCTGCGGTGGAAGTGTACATCCTGGTGGTGGTATACCGCTGTGCCTACTGTCTGCTAAAATTGTGGCAGATCTGGTGTAAACTTTTTACTCCGGGCAGTTATCCTTACGGCGAGTATCCACAATGTAAATGATCTTCCAGCCTTGCGATGTTTTCATCAACTGGAAAAAATTAACGCCGCAATGGCTAAACTGGCTACCGAGATAAAATTTATAAGGTGTCCAAACGCTGGCTAAAGCGCCATCAATTTTCATATCGCCCCAAGTAATACGTTCGTCGTAAACATCTTTGTGCGGTGTACCTACTTGCTTCACAAAGTCGTCGCCTTTTTCAGTGATCAATACTGTGGTACCATCTTTTTTGTTGGCGACGCTTTGTAGCACCATATCCTTATGAAATGCTGACCGCAACATGGTGCTGTCACCTTTGCGCATACCATCGAAAAGCGTGTTGATTGTTTTCTTGATATCCTCTTTGTCTGTTTGGGCAAATGCTGAAAAGAAAAAAATTGTAAGAATAATTAAGGTAATTAATTTTCTCATTGACGTTGTGATTGGTTAAGACAAGTTAACAAAAATAACAACACGCCATTAACTACTCGCCAAATGGTACAATTGCTACTCGCAATTACAGACTATTCTCCAATCTTGACTCGTGACTCTAAAAGTCCTGATTCCCTCTCGATTAGTTTTCCTTCACCATTCTTTCCAAGGCATCAATCCACTTCGGTTCGGCGTTAAGGCTTTCTACCAATTGTACATGTTCGCCGCCCAGGGCTTTAAATTCGTCGCCGTATTCGTGAGTAACTTCGAAAACCGTTTCGAGGCAATCACTTACAAAGGCAGGGCAAAATACCAGTAGTCGCTTTTTACCTTCTTTAGCCAGATGTTCTACGACTTCGCTGGTGTAAGGCTGTACCCATGGGTCGCTGCCCAGGCGAGATTGAAAGCAAACTGTGTATTTTTCTTTAGGCAGGTTCATTTTTTCAGCGATCAACCTGGCAGTATCGTGTGATTGTGCAGAATAACACAACTTGTTGGTATCGTTTAAAGTATCGCAGCATCCGGCTTTTTGCAGGCAGTAGCTACCGGTATGGTCGCACTTTTTGAGCTGGCGTTGAGGCAAGCCATGGAAGCTGAACAATATATGATCATAATTATCCGGGTTATGGCGACGGGCATTATCTGCAAAGGTTTCGATCATCAAGTCATCATTATGGAACGAGTTGATGAAAGTGATCTGCGGAACAGTTTGCCAATCCTTCACAATTCGCATCACTTTTTCATGCACCGATCCGGTACTGGCAGACGCATACTGCGGAAACAACGGAATAACAAGGATATCGCCTATCAAAGCTTCTTTCAGCCTTGCCAATGCGGAATCAATAGATGGACTTTGATAGCGCATGGCCAGCTCAACCACGTAGTTATCACCGAGGCGTTCCTGCAGCATTTTTTGTTGTAACAGACTGTAATGCAATAGTGGAGAGCCGGTTTCCTTATCCCAGATGGCCTGGTATAATTTGGCCGACTTAGGCGCCCTGAACGGAACGATGATGGTTTTAACCAAAAAAGTGCGCAGTACCGGGTTAACATCAATAACCCGTGGATCCATCAAAAACTCATCAAGATATTTACGTACATCCGCTGTTGACGGACTATCAGGTGTACCTAAATTAACCAGTAAAACTCCCTTTTTTGCCATAATGATATAGGCTGCAAATGTACAGAAAAAAGCCCTAACCAGTTGTGGCGGCGCTTATTATTGCAAAATGATGATAGCACCAAACAGGGAAAAAATTGCAACCGATTATACAAACAATTAATTGTGTTTTGGTGGTTCCGGTGCTTTCCATAACTTCCACCAGGGCAGCCAGGGCGACTCATGATGCTCATAATGATAGCCAAAAAAATAGCAGGTAAAAAAGGCTAACAAATGGTTGCGAGGTAAACTGCGCGATTGGTGCTTGTTATCGTGTTCGCCTTTGTGAGGCAAATAAGTACCAAAATAAAAAAGTTGCAGGGTACTCAACAAAGATGGCACTACCCAAAACAGCAGCAGATTAGCCTGCGGAAGCCCAAGTTTTAAAACATTAAAAACTACGGCCATGATAACTATCTGCCATATCGACAAATAATTACGTATGAACTGTACATACCATCTAAAAAAGTTACCATCGTGATAATCAGGGTCATCATGGGTATGTACATGGCTGTGATGTAAATGGTGTTTATTATACAGCTTGGGGTACCAAAAAGATGCATAAAGAAATGTACTGATAAACCCTACTGCCTTATTTATCCATGGCTTGGGCGCTATTGAACCATGCATGGCATCATGCGCAGTAATAAATAGCCCCGTGTAAAGATGCATCTGCAACAAGATAAACAGGTAAAGCACAGGGTTGCTGAAATCAACCTGCCATTGCATCAGCAGAATAATTGATGCAGCCCAACATCCCAGCACCAAAAGGGCTACTAATAGACCGGTATATGTAGGTGATTTTTGCAAAGTCAGTTTTTGTAAGAGTAAAGGCAAAAGCTGTTCCGTTATTTCACGCGCTTGCCTTGTTTATTAATATAGAACCATTTATCACTTTCCCAAACCGAATGGCCCTCACCAAGTTCAATTGTTTTACAGTCATAACTTACTTTAGCCAAGCCCTTTTCAAAAGGGAATGCGCAGCCGAATTGTGGTTTGATAACGATATTGCCGGCAGTATCGGCATACCCTATCCTTTTACTGTCGTCAATAGCGCGGTAAAAACCTTCACTCTCATAATCCGGGCCATTATCAAAAGGGAAAGGCTTAAACAACACCTTCTCATTGCGGTCAATGGCAAGCATTTCAGATCCTTTAATTACAAATGCGAGATATTTAAAAGTATCGGTAAAGCAAAGCTGGTATTTGCCGAGTGGTATAACGGTATCATGTTTGGCATTCACATACCCCTCAAGGTTACCCGAAGGATCCGTTACTTTGTAAAGATCGCCTTTCGGCCCGGATTCGCAGGCAGAGAATATGATAAGTATCAGTGCCGGCAATTTCCTCATATTAATATTTTTCCAATTCGGCCTTCACCTTTTGCATTAGCCACATTGGTGTAGATGTAGCGCCGGCAATACCTACCTTGTCATTAGGTGAAAACATATTAGGGTTTAACTCCTCAATAGAAGAAACGAAATAGGTATTGGGGTTATGCTTTTTGCATACCTCGTACAGCACTTTGCCGTTAGATGATTTTTTACCCGATACAAAAACTACCTTATCAAACTTAGTGGCAAATAGCGGCAGGTCTTTATCGCGGTTACTTACCTGGCGGCAAATGGTATCATTAGCTTTTACCTCATAACCACGGTTAAGCAATTCGTCTTTTACGCTGTAAAATTTATCCATGCTTTTAGTAGTTTGGCTATACAGCGTAAAACTTGCAGGTAATTCGGCATCGTCCAACTCGCTTATATCCTGGAAAACCAGTGCATCTCCGTTGGTTTGGCCTTGCAGACCAATAACCTCGGCATGGCCGTGTTTACCAAAAATGAGGATGTTCTCTTTATTATCGTAAGATGATTTGATGCGGTTTTGCAATTTTAAAACCACAGGGCATGAGGCATCAATCAGCGTAATGTTATTTTCTAAAGCAGTGCGGTAAGTTTCAGGGGCCTCGCCATGTGCACGGATCAGAACCTTCTCGTTGCGCAGGTTTTTTAGATCTTCATGACCGATAATCTTAAGCCCCTGTGCTTTTAAGCGCTCAACTTCTTCATCATTGTGTACAATATCGCCCAGGCAATACAGATACCCATCTTCTGCCAAAATTTCTTCGGCCATGTCAATAGCGTACACCACCCCAAAGCAAAAGCCCGAGTCCTGATCTATCGTAACCTGTAAGTTGTAAGAGCCCATTTGTGCAAAAATACTAATGCTAAATTGTAAACGCTAAACCTTAAACGTTAATTTCTTAAAATAGTGTTAGATATTTCTTTGGTGTGGGTTAAAGCCGATTGAGTTTGTTGAAGACCAATGCAGCAAATGGTTCGACAGGACCACCATGACATACGGGATATTTAACCGATCAAATTTAACAATCCAAAAAACAGGAACTGAGTTATAAGCAGCACAAGCGCAGCAAAATTCTGTTTTTTAAAGCCGAACGATTCAAACAAGCTTAACAGCAAAACACTTACACCAAACCAGCATCCATAATTTTTAAGGGGTATTGTGGCAGTTTCCCAACTCCAATAATCAAATTTGATAGCGACTGGCTCTATCAACACATCAAGCAAGACCAATAAAGCCGCGCCAATAATTATCCTGACAAGGGGGTTTCTTAAGCGGCTGTGTTGCATGGCTACGCCTGCGCTGTAAATTAACAAAAACCAATTTACGCCTATCAACAATGGGATATCTAAGAGCTTAAATCCTAAAGTTTTACCATAATTGTAATCGCCGAAAAGCCAATGTTTATGCACGCCTACCCACTCGGCGGTAAAGCCAAGGGCTGCAATCAAAAGCACGAAGAACAGAAATTTACCATCAAGCCATTTGTGAGATAAAACAATCACCACCAGCATCAATAATAAGTGATACGGTACTAATTGTTTAAAAAGCGGCTGGAATGCCGGAATGGCAAAACCTACCAGCCCCACTACATGAAACAAGACGATAACAATAATGGCAACTTTAGCCGGTTTTACGATATCTTTCTGCCTTTCCATACGGTTGTTTTAGTAAGGCGTTGCTGTATTGATGTTACGCCAATGTGCAGCAAAGCCAGCATTTGCAGCGGATGCCATAAAAAATTGCGCCAGGCGCTTTGTCCGGCTAATAGCGAGATCATCAACCGGGCTGATAAGATCAATGTTACCGCCATAGATATTAAACCGGGCTTACCGGTGGCTATTACCATCACAGGCCCACCTATAATAATAAGCAGGTATAACGAAAAGCCTATAATGTTATAATTAAAAGCCGCCAGAAAGTTTTTACCAAAGCCATTTAAAGCCTTGTTATAACTTTTGTACATACGGCAACTGATCATACCGTTTGCCAGCAGCGCTTCACCATTTAGTTTGGATGATTTTACCAGCTTCATGATCTCCACATCTTCCACCACTTTGTTTTTCACCAACTGGTGCCACTGGTATTCGCGGTACACCGATGCATCAAACATCATAAACTGCCCGCTTGCTGCAGATAGCGCTGCGCTGCGAACAAGGTAAACCAATCTAAGCGGCAATAAATTCAGTAATATATAATGCATTAATGGTACAGCCACCTTTTCGCCCGTGCTGCGCATTTCCTGGTTGGTGAATAAACTCAGTAAGCTTAAGCTGCGAAGGTTCATGCGGTGGATAGCGCTATTAAGCAAACCATTGTACACTTTTTCATCAGCATCTAAAAACATGAGGTACTTGCCCGTGGCTAATTGCGCTAATTGAAAACACGCGTAGTTTTTACCCAACCATCCTTCTTCAAGCGGTTGGCCTTTTACTACCTTAAATTTTGGATGCGTTGCTGCGAAAGTATCGCAAATAGAAAAGGTATCATCGGTAGAGTTATCATCTAACACGATCACCTCGTAATTCTGGTAGTTTTGCTGGTCAATAGAATGAAGCAAGGTTAATATATCTTCTGCCTCGTTACGTGCAGGAATTAAGATAGAAACTTTATCCTGGTAATGACGACTTATACGCGGCAGTTTGGGGTTTGATACGAAGTTGAACAGCGTTACTGTAAACCTAATGATCAAGAAAAAGAAAGTCACGTAAAGGGCTATGATCACTTTATACAGTTAATTTGGTTTGCTGCGCCAGGGCATCATTGTAATGTTCCTGATAAGCTTGCTGTAACTCTATTACGTCAGCGCCGGATTTTTGTTCGGCTATTGTTTTTAAATAAACGCTGGCAGTTGGCTTTTTGTACTGCAAGTTCTCCACAAATGTTGCTGAAAAAATGGTTTGATGCTTTGCGCCCGATCTTTCTGCTATCCGGGTAATGCCTTTTTCAAACGCTATATCATCCGCAAAGTTAGAGTGCAACTCGCCCTGCGGAAAAATGAGGACAAGACTATCCGAATCCTTTAATAGTTCGGCAGCATAATTTATACTTTTTATGGCATCCCTCGAGCCCTTGCTTACAGAGAACGCCCCCAGGTATTTAAAAAAGCCGATCTTTTTCACCGTTTCTTCCAGCACCATTACATGAAACTGCTTTTTTAAAAGTTGGTGGTTAATATAATACATCAAAAATCCATCCCACCAGCTAAAATGGTTGGCTATCAACAACACGGACTTTGATCTGTCGACCGGAATATCGTTGAATTTTACCTGCTCAAAATTTTGAGCCACTATCCGCATGATGTAGTTATGGAAAAACCACTTGATCAATTTATTCTTTTGCGGATATATCATAGGCCCTTAATGCTCTACATTTACCTGTGCGGCAAGTGCTTGTTTATGAAAGGTATTTATCTTTTCAGACAACTCGCCAAAACTCACCTCGCCGGCTACGCCACAATCAAATAAATGGAAATATACGGATGGTTTAAGACTTTCAAAATAATCTATCAATGCGCAATTGTAAACAATTTGGCAGGGGCCTTTTATATTCCGCAGCAGCAACTCAATGCCACGTTCAACCTTGATCTCCGTGGTATGGTTTGATACCAGCTCGCCCTGCGGGAATACTACTACCAGGTTTTCGGGGGTTGCCAGCAGGCCTGCTGCATATTGCAGAGACTTGATCATCTCGCGCGATTGCCGGTTGATGGAAAAACCACCAAATAGGTTCAGCAGCATCCGTTTTTGCAGGTGATCTTCCTGCATCATAATGTACAACTTGCGGTGCAGGTGCCAGTATGATAAAAAATTACCCCAAAGCCCGTCCCACCAGCTAAAATGGTTACATAATAGTAGTATAGAGTGCCCTGGTTTTGGGGTAAATGGCATTACCTCTAACCGGTTAAAAGCTTTACGCATGCGGTAGCGCATGTATTTGGCGAACCAGTTACTAAAAAGGTTTACTCTACGGGCTGGGATCATTGTGGTAAATTAACTAAATATTCGTCCAGTTGTTTGGTAACCAACCAGTGGCCCATATCTACCTCATGCACATGGGCGTTTTGTAAACTGCTTATAAAAGGTAACGCCGCTTTCTTTGGGAACAAATTATCATGCTTTCCAAATATCAGCGTGCATTTAATATCATGCTGATTAATTAGTTCGGCTATTTTCTGCACATCCGGCTTAAGCAGGCGAATAAGATTAAGCGTATAGTAAACATCCAGCCGTTTCTTTTCGGTGTCTATCTCGTTATAAGCTATTGTATAAAGGCTATCATCGATAAAGTTCACCCGTTTTAGGTTTTTTAGCAGCGAGGGTGCAAGCCATTTGCTTTTGGTGACAACCTTAAACATGTACCGGCCCCAGGGCTTGTGCATCAATATCTCAAAACCTTTATAAACGGCAAGGCCGTCGGGCGCCATCAGTATCACTTCATCTATAAGGCCGGGATATTCTTCTACCAGTATAAGCGCAATGTTTGCACCGATGGAATAGCCCATCACGGAGAAACGCTGCCTGCCATGTAGTTTAAACCATTCTTTAACATAAGCCTTCACCAAGTGGCGTGGCATACCGGTGAGGATCTGTTGTTCGCTCCAACCGGTTAAGGCACTCTCACCATGAAAGAAGTGATCAAAACCATACACATGGAAATCGTTTAGAATTGATTTTTCGAGCACATGGAATTGTCTCCCCGTCATGCCGTAACCATGAAACGCCAGCATAGGTTTGCTACCTGTGCCGTACTCATGATAATGCGCCTTACCTAAGCCATCAATATGAAGAAAACCCATAGGCGGGCAATATTAAAGAAAATGTTAGTGAAATCAATAAATGCTATCAGTGTTGCGCTTTAATGTAGTTGACTATTGTTTCTGTGGCGCCAATATTTTGCTGCACATAATCTTTAGCAATAACAACTGCTGCATGGCGGGCTTGCTCATCGCCCATGAGTTTGTCAGCGATTTGATTTAATTCATCCTGAGAATTAATGGTAAAACCTGCACCCAACTCTACCAGGTCTCGTGCTTCTTTAAATTTATGATACTTTGGGCCGAATATCACCGGCATTCCAAAGGCCGCTGCCTCTAAGGTGTTATGAATGCCTTCCCCAAAGCCGCCGCCTATATAAGCTATATCTGCATATTGATAAAGTGAAGATAGCATACCGATGTTATCTATTACCAGATTTGAGATGTTAGATTTGAGATTTGAGATCTCCGAAAACTTTATAGTCGTTTCTGTCGGCAATAGGTTTGTTAAACTCTTTATCTTTTCTTCGCTTGTTTCGTGTGGGGCTATTATAAATTTCCAATCAGGGTGTTGTTTAATAAATTCGGCTATCAGTTCTTCGTCTTGCGGCCAGGTGCTGCCTGCTATAAAAAGCTTTTGGCCATTTTTGAATTGCGCTATCTCCGGTAAGTTTTTTGGATTACCTGCGTTAGCCCAAACCCTGTCAAAGCGGGTGTCGCCGCTTATGCTTACATTAGTTATTCCTATATCATGTAAAAGCTGCTTGGATTGTGCATCCTGCAGAAAAAACCAGGTAACCATTTTTAACATTTTACGATGCAAGCCACCATACCACTTAAAAAAAACCTGCCCCGGTCTGAATATGCCCGAGATGATATACAACGGTATATGCTGTTTGTGTAACTCGTTAAAAAAGTGATGCCAATATTCGTATTTGGTAAAAACGGCCATCTGTGGCCTTATTGTGCTGATGAAATGTTGGGCATTGGCCGCCGTATCAAGGGGTAAATAATACACAACATCAGCAAGTGGCGTGTTCTTTCGCGGCTCATAGCCGGAAGGTGAAAAAAAGGTAACAACAATGTTATGAAGCGGGTATTGCTTCTTTACGGCCTCTAAAACCGGCCTTCCCTGTTCAAACTCGCCCAATGAGGCAAAATGAAACCAAATGCTCGATTCTAAAGACTTTATTTGCTGATGTTTTCGCCCATTTATCCATAGTTTGGCTTTATTTTTATAAAGAGAAAACAAAGCTGCCGTTAGGTAGAATAAATGAATGCCGATGTTGTAAATGAAAAGCATTTTTTATGGTAATAGTACTATCTTCGTCGGGTATAAAAGTAACAAATAACAAATCATAAGCTATGAAAATTGCTGTAGTAGGTACAGGCTATGTTGGTCTTGTAACCGGTACGTGTTTAGCCGAAACCGGCAACCAGGTTACGTGCGTTGATATTAACGAACAAAAAGTTAAGATGATGCAGGACGGAAAGGTTCCGATTTACGAACCGGGTTTAGAATTGCTTTTCCATCGTAACATCAGCCAAAAGCGCTTGCTTTTCACCAGCGTATTAGCTGATGCGATTGCCGATGCAGAAATTATTTTCCTGGCATTGCCAACCCCTCCGGGTGGTGATGGCTCTGCCGACCTGAGCTACGTGCTTGGTGCTGCAAAAGATATTGCCAAACTGGTTACCGACTACAAAGTTATTGTTACTAAATCAACCGTACCTGTAGGTACCGCAGATAAGGTTAAAGCGGCTATCAAGGAAAACACCAACATAGAGTGTGCAGTGGTATCAAACCCTGAATTTTTACGCGAAGGTGTAGCCGTTGATGACTTTATGAAGCCCGACCGCGTGGTTGTAGGCACTACCGATGAACGTGCCCGCAAATTAATGGGCGAACTTTATGCACCATATGTACGCCAGGGTAACCCGGTAATTTTTATGGATGAGCGTTCTTCAGAACTTACCAAATACGCAGCAAACTCATTCCTTGCTACTAAGATCTCTTTCATGAACGAGATTGCCAACCTGTGCGAAGTTGTTGGAGCGGATGTAGATATGGTACGCCGGGGCATAGGGTCAGATAACCGTATTGGCAACCGCTTCCTGTTCTCGGGTATCGGTTACGGAGGTAGCTGTTTCCCTAAGGATGTACAGGCCTTGGCAAAATCGTCAGAAGAAAATCAGTACGAGTTTAAGATCCTTAACTCGGTGATGAAGGTTAACGAGATACAGAAAAAGGTATTGGTTCAAAAACTGAAGAAATACTATAACGGTGACATTAAAGGTAAACACTTTGCAATGTGGGGCCTTGCCTTTAAACCCGAAACAGATGATATCCGTGAAGCACCGGCTTTATACATTATTGATGAATTACTTGCAGGTGGTGCAACGGTAACAGTTTATGACCCTGAGGGTATGAAAAATGTGAAAGCACTGCTTGGTGATAAAATTAATTATGCACAGGACCAATATGAAGCACTACATGGTGCCGATGCGTTACTGATTGTTACTGAGTGGTCTGTGTTCCGCACACCTGATTTTAACAAATTGGTTGAATTACTACCAAGCAAGGTAATATTTGACGGCCGTAACCTATACGACCTGCAAAAAATGATCGACCTTGGATTTTATTACAACAGTATCGGACGTAAAATTATAAGCTAATGGCCGAACGTAAAAGAGTACTGATAACAGGTGCAGCCGGGTTTCTCGGCTCGCATCTTTGCGATAGATTTATAAAAGAGAATTTCCATGTTATTGGCATGGATAATTTGATAACCGGCGACCTGCGCAACATTGAGCATCTGTTCAAACTCGAGAACTTTGAGTTCTACAACCACGATGTTTCCAAATTTGTGCATGTGCCGGGCGAACTGCATTACATCCTGCATTTTGCATCGCCGGCCAGCCCTATCGATTATTTAAAGATTCCGATCCAAACTTTAAAGGTAGGTTCATTGGGTACGCACAACCTGCTGGGTTTGGCTCGTGCTAAAAATGCACGTATGCTTATTGCTTCAACATCAGAGATCTATGGCGACCCAACCGTTAACCCCCAGCCAGAAGAATACTGGGGTAACGTAAATACGGTTGGTCCGCGTGGTGTGTATGATGAGGCAAAACGTTTCCAGGAATCCATCACCATGGCTTACCATACCTTCCATGGTTTGGAAACCCGCATTGTGCGCATCTTTAATACCTACGGCCCGCGTATGCGCCTTAATGATGGCCGTGTTTTACCTGCCTTTATCGGCCAGGCTTTGCGTGGCGAGCCGTTAACCATGTTCGGCGATGGTTCGCAAACCCGTTCGTTCTGTTATGTTGATGACCTGATAGAGGGTATCTACCGATTGCTGTTCAGCGACTATGCACAGCCCATGAATATCGGTAACCCGGATGAGATAACCATAAAGGAATTTGGGGAAGAGATCATTAAACTTACCGGTACAAACCAGGAGTTGATAAGCCTGCCCTTGCCAACCGATGACCCAAAGCAACGCAGACCGGATATTACCAAAGCAAGAGCAATTTTAGGCTGGGAGCCAAAGGTATCCCGTGCGGAAGGTTTGAAGATCACTTACAATTATTTTAAGTCTTTGCCTGAACACGAGATAAAACATAAGGATTTTACCTATTACAATAAGTAGGCAAATAGCGTTAAACAGTAAATAATTAGCTGTACATTTACCGCTCCCTAAACACGCCTTTACATATGAAAATATTAGTTACCGGGGGATTGGGCTTTATTGGCTCGCACACCGTTGTAGAGTTGGTTAATGCCGGTTATGATCCGGTTATTGTTGATGACCTTTCTAACTCAGACATTAAGATACTTGACCAGTTGGCTAAAATTATAGGTTTTACACCTAAATTTTACCAACTTAATTTGTGTGACGAAGCAGCGGTAAAACAACTCGCTGCTGATGAAGCAGACATTACCGGCATCATTCACTTTGCTGCATCAAAAGCAGTTGGCGAATCGGTACAAAATCCTCTGAAATATTATTACAACAACTTTTACTCGTTAATAAACCTGTTAAGGGTTTACGAAGGTAAAAAACTAAACTTTGTATTTTCATCAAGCTGTACTGTGTATGGCCAGCCCGATGTTTTACCGGTTACAGAAGATGCACCTGTTAAAGCAGCCGAATCTCCATACGGTAATACCAAACAAATTGCAGAGGAGATATTAAAAGATGTTGTGAAATCGGGAAGTACATTTAATATAACGGCTTTGCGTTATTTTAACCCGGTTGGCGCTCATGAAACGGCATTAATAGGCGAACTTCCTATAGGCGTACCACAAAACCTGGTGCCATTTATTACCCAGACGGCGATAGGCAAACGTGAAAAGATCACGGTTTTTGGCAACGACTATAATACGCCCGATGGCAGCTGTATACGCGATTACATACATGTGGTAGATCTTGCCAAAGCACACGTGGCAGCTATTAAACTAATGGAGCAACCGGATTTTAAAGGATACGATGTATTTAACATTGGCACCGGCACCGGCTCAACCGTATTAGAAGTTATCAAAGCCTTTGAAGCATCAACCGGTGTTGAGCTTAATTACCAGATAGGCGCAAGGCGCGAAGGTGATATTGAAAAAGTATGGGGAGACGTTACCAAATCTGCCCAAAAGCTAAACTGGAAAGCCAACCTTGACCTTGATACGATGATGTCATCTGCCTGGGCTTGGGAACAATATATTGCAGCCAATCCGTTATAAGTAAGATGAATACACCTGCAAAAAAAATCATCATCACTGGTGGTGCCGGTTTTATAGGCTCACATGTTGTACGCCGGTTTGTTACCAACTACCCGGATTATCAGATCATCAATCTTGATAAGTTAACTTATGCCGGTAACCTTGCCAATTTAAAGGATATCGAACATTTGCCCAATTACCGGTTTGTTAAAGGTGATATTGTAGACATTGCTTTTATAAATTCTTTATTTGAGCAGGAAAAGCCTGATGCTGTGATACACCTGGCAGCCGAGTCTCACGTTGACCGTTCTATCACCAACCCACTTGAGTTTGTGATGACCAACGTTGTTGGTACCGTTAACCTGCTTAACGCAGCCAAAAACCTCTGGAAAGGCAACTACGAGAACAAGCGTTTTTACCATGTATCTACAGATGAGGTGTACGGCACGCTGGGTGAAACTGATATGTTCAGGGAAGATACTGCTTATGATCCACATTCCCCGTACTCGGCTTCTAAAGCCGGATCAGACCATTTTGTGCGTGCTTACCATGATACTTACGGTTTAAATACCGTTATATCTAATTGCTCAAATAATTATGGCTCGTATCACTTCCCTGAAAAATTGATACCGTTGGCCATTCATAACATTACGCAGAACAAACCTGTACCGGTTTATGGTAAAGGGGAGAACGTACGTGACTGGCTTTGGGTTGAAGACCATGCCCGTGCTATTGATGTGATATTTCACAAAGCAGCGGCAGGTACTACGTACAACATAGGCGGCCATAACGAGTGGAAAAACATTGATCTTATTCACCTGTTATGTAATATACTGGACCGCAAATTAGGCCGCGAACAAGGTGAGTCAGCAAAACTGATCACCTATGTGACAGACCGGGCAGGCCACGACCTGAGATATGCTATAGATGCAACCAAACTAAAAAATGAATTGGGCTGGGAACCATCCATAACTTTTGAGGAAGGATTGGAAAAAACCGTAGAATGGTATCTTGCTAACCAAAAGTGGCTTGATGATGTGACCAGCGGCCACTACCAGGACTATTATAAAGAGCAGTACGCTGACAGATAAAAGATGTTTGGATTATTTAAAAAGAAGACTAAGGAAGTAACCGCGCAAAATCCAAATTTAAACTACAGTGGAATAATGGTAGACATGCATTCGCATGTTTTGCCGGGAGTTGACGATGGAGCTCAAAATCCGCAGGAATCAATTGTTCTGATCAAAACAATGATGGCGTTTGGTATTAAAAAAATAATAGCCACGCCCCATATTATGATAGACTATTATCGTAATGAGCCTGAAAATATCAATGCTGCTCTTGAAACGCTAAAGGCTGAGTTAAAAGCACAGAACATTGATATTGAAGTGCAAGCCGCTGCTGAACATTATTTTGATGAAACTTTTGAGAAACGTATCTCAGAACGACGGGTGATGACCATGGGCGATAATTACGTACTTTTTGAATTGTCGTTTATCAATCAGCCGCCAAATGTTATTCCGGTTATCCAAAAAATGAAGGATATGGGGTACAAACCTATCCTGGCCCACCCTGAAAGGTATGGCTACATGAGCATCGAGCAAATGCAAACGATAAAAAGCTGGGGGTGCGATTTGCAATTGAATACTATATCCCTCACCGGTTATTACGGCAAACATGTGCAAAAAAAGGCAGAAGAAATGGTTGATGCACATTTAGTAGATTTTATATCAAGTGATATGCACCACCCTCGCCATGCCGCGGCCTTTGAAAAAGCATTAGGCACTGCTTATCTTAAAAAACTTTTCACAGAGCACCCATTGAAAAACAGTCTGTTATAAGACTGTTTTTGCAGAATAAAAAAGAAAGCCGCTTTGTTAAGCGGCTTTCTTTTTTATTACTCATATCTTAAAGCCTCAACCGGGTCAAGCCGTGATGCTTTCTTTGCAGGATAAAACCCTGAAGAAAGACCAATAATAGTGCATAATGCAATTGCTGAAAATAGCCAGAACCATGGCACCACAAAACTACCGCTGATATTTACTGCAATGAGGTTGCCTGCGGCCATACCTAAAATTATACCGCCTACGCCGCCCATCAGGCAAATTACTATTGCTTCTATTAAAAACTGCTTGCGTATAACCGACGGCGTGGCCCCTATCGACTTCCTCAAGCCGATCTCCCGAGTACGCTCGGTAACAGACACCAACATGATATTCATTAAGCCAATTGCTGCGCCTAACAAGGTTATGATACCGATCGCAAATCCTGCGATGGTCATGCCCGCGAGTTGGCCTGACAATTCCTGCTGAATAGAATCGCTGCGCGAGATCTCAAAATTGTCGTCCTGCCCAATTCTCACACCACGAATGTTCCGCATAAGCGAAGTGGCTTCTCCTATACTGGCATCTAACACATCAGGGCTGTTTACACTTACGGTGATAGCGTATGATACTTTTCTTGATGTATCTACCATTTGCCTTGCTTTTTGCAATGGCACAATGCAAAATTTATCGCCGCCAAAACTATTGCTTCCTTTAGGCGCCACTACGCCAATGATCCTCAATTTATTGCTGCCTAATAGGATATACTTGTTTATCGGATCCTCATCCTTAAAAAGTTTGGCTTTAACTTCGTCACCTACAATAACAACATTAGCTCCGTGTTCTAACTCTGATAATGAAAAATTGCGGCCAAATGCCAGCTTATGGCCTTTTATAGCCAAGTAATTATCGTTACTACCGGTAACCGAAATATTGGGGTTTGATTTTACACTGTTATATTTTGCTACGGCAGTACCGGTTACGCTAAGATCTACACTGGTGCGTGCAGGTAGTTTATAAATATCGAGGAACTTTTCAGCTTGTGCATAGGTAATAGCCGGGTACATTTTACGATGGCCACCGTTACCAAAACTAATACCCGAACCGCGATTTTGTACCGTAAATGAGTTGGCACCTAAACCGGCAAAGGCATCATTGGTGAACTGTTTAATACCTTCAATGGCCGTTAATATTCCTACCAGGGCCATAATACCGATAGCAATGATCAGCGCCGTTAAAGAAGTTCGCAAACGGTTGCCGCCGATGGATTGCAGTGCAATGGAAATATTTTCTTTCAGGCTGGTTTTTACTGCCATGCTATAAATATAGGAATTATGCAGTTTTGACTATCGCCTACGGTGCTTTGTTACATGCCTTTAACTTATTTACTTAAAATTATCATAATAGGCCAAAAAGTTTTAGTTTTAATGATACCAAGCCCGCATCATGAAAACTCTAAAACTACTATTTTTATTAAGCTGCCTGACTTTGGCAAGCCGAGCACAAAAGATTATCCGATCTAATGTTGATCTAAACGAACAAACAATTGTTAAGGACTCGACAGGTAAAATACTACCTTATAATTATTGGAAAGAACAACTGGCAAGCGGCAATTATTCAGTAAGGCAAACTATCACGCATGTAAAGGACGGCCGTACAAATAAGGTTAAAAAAGATACCACCGCTTTTGTGCTTACCTGGCTTGATGAGGCGGGGAGAAAAAGGCTTGCCGAATACAAAAAAAGTTTTGCGTCACAGCAATCTGAAACCGCGCAAGAACAACAGGCAACAACATCTAACACGGTTTTAAAAGCAGAGGAACCCTATCGTTACGTGCCTACCCGGTTACCTCGCACATCAGAGGGGTTTGTGAATGGAGAACCCATGGAGCCTTTCAAAGAAAGCACTATTGATGGTAAAAAAATAGATATAAAAGCACTTAAGGGTAAAATAGTAGTACTAAATTTCTGGTTCATCAATTGCCCGGCTTGCCGGGACGAGATGCCGGAGCTAAACAAAGTTGTGGCTGAATATAGCGCAGATCCCAACATAATATTTGTTGGCCTCAGCCTCGATAAGCGCTGGGAGATAAAAGATTTCTTAAAAAAGATGCCTTTTGATTTTCAGCATATTGCTGACGCCAGGTACTATGGCGATAAGTATAAAGTGAACCTTTATCCTACAACTGTTGTGATAGATAAAGAAGGCATCATCAGATTCAACTCCGTTGGTTCTGATAACACCGGTTATTGGATAAAGAAAACCATAGAAGATATTAAAGCACAGAACATGTAAAAACAACAAAGGCGCCCACAAGGCGCCTTTGTTTATCAAGATCTTTTATTTATACGGAGAATGATGTACCGCAACCGCAAGTGCTTGCCGCATTAGGATTGTTAAAGGTAAAGCCACGAGCGTTAAGGCCATCCTGAAAATCAATTTGCATACCGGCAAGGTAAAGGCCATGCGCTTTATGCATAAATACTTTTATGCCCTCGATATAATATTCCTGGTCGCCATCTTTTTTCTGATCGAAGCCCAAAACATAATTCATCCCCGAGCAGCCTCCGCCTTCAACACCTACACGCAGGCCAAAGTCGTCGGCAATTTCTTGTTGTTCTTTCAGTTTATAAAGTTCTTTTACGGCACCTTCAGTAAAAGTTACAGGGGCGGTTAAAGTTTCAGCGGTAACACTCATCTTATTTTTTATTAAACTATACAAATATAAATCTAAAATACGGATTTTTGTTCGCACCTATTATTTATGACCTCTGCCTAACAGAAACAACATGGCCGCATACAGTTATTTATTCGATATTTTAAAGTACACCGTTGCCGGCATCGGCGTGGTCTATATAGCGTTTTATCTTTTAAAACCCTATCTGGACAAATCACAGAATTTACAGGCTTTGGAGCTAAGGAAAGCAATTAGTAACCAAACGCTGCCCTTACGCTTGCAGGCGTATGAGCGCCTGGTATTGTTCATAGATAGAGTAGACCCTGCAAACATGCTGGTTCGTTTAAACGGTAACGGATACAGTGCAGTTGAGTTATACAATATCATATTAAATGAGGTACGTACAGAATATCAGCACAACGTTACCCAGCAGATATATGTAAGCACACAGGCATGGGGCGCCGTTAGGCGTATTAAAGATGATACTATAAACCTGGTTACCAATGCCACGCAAAGCCTCCCGGCAGGTGCAACCGGGCTTGATCTGGGCAAAGCCGTTCTAAACCATCTTTCTAAATTGGAGAATAGCCCATATGAGTTGGCTACCGCCATAGTACGTAAGGATATGGATAATATATTTTAACGTATCATGGCAGATAAAAAGTTTACTACCACGTCGGGCATTCAATTCAAAGAAGTTTATACCGAGCCATCGGGTATGGATGAATTGCCCGGGCAGTTCCCGTACACGCGCGGCATCCAGAAAGATATGTACCGTGGCAAGCCGTGGACCATGCGTCAGTATGCCGGTTTTTCAACAGCCGAAGAATCAAACAAGCGCTACCACTATCTGCTTAGCCAGGGAACCATGGGCCTATCAGTGGCCTTTGACCTGCCAACGCAGATAGGTTATGATAGCGACCATGCCCTATCCGAAGGTGAAGTAGGAAAAGTAGGCGTAGCGATAGATTCTTTAAAGGATATGGAGATATTGTTCGATGGCATACAGCTTAAGGATATCACTACCTCTATGACCATTAATGCAACTGCATCTATATTGTTAGCGATGTATATCGCATTGGCAAAGAGGCAGGGGGCAGATATCAAGCAGATATCGGGCACTATTCAAAACGATATATTAAAGGAGTACGCTGCGCGCGGTACCTATATCTATCCGCCAGAGCCATCCATGCGCCTGATAACCGATATTTTTGAATATTGCAGTAAGGAAGTACCTAAATGGAATACCATATCTATATCCGGCTACCACATTCGCGAAGCTGGCTCAACCGCTGTACAGGAACTTGCCTTTACGTTAGCCAATGGTAAAACTTATTTAAAGGCTGCCCTGGATAAAGGATTGGATATAAACGTGTTTGCCAAACGGCTTTCATTCTTCTTTAACTGCCATAACAACTTTTTTGAGGAGATAGCCAAATTCCGTGCGGCACGCAGGATGTGGGCCAATATTACCAAAGAACTGGGTGCTACTGATGCAGGTGCGCAAAAACTGCGTTTTCATACCCAAACAGGTGGCTCAACACTTACGGCACAACAGCCTATGAATAACATTGTTCGTGTAAGCAACCAGGCGCTTGCTGCAGTGCTGGGTGGTACCCAATCGCTGCATACCAATGGTTACGACGAGGCATTGTCTTTACCAACAGAGGCTGCCGCAAAAATAGCCCTTCGCACGCAGCAGATCATAGCATTTGAAAGCGGGGTTACAGATACCGTGGATCCGCTGGCCGGTTCTTACTTTGTGGAAGCACTAACCAATGAGTTGGAAGCAGCCGCATATGTATATATAGATAAGATAGATGCGATGGGTGGATCTGTAAAAGCTATAGAGCAGGATTATATTCAGCAGGAAATAGCTGCTGCTGCCTACGAATACCAAAATGACATTGAAAGCGGCGACCGCGTATTGGTTGGTGTTAACAAATTTACACAGCAGGAAGAAGTTGCACCGCCGGTATTCCGCATTGACGATTCTATCAGGATACAGCAAACCCAAAAACTTGAGATGTTAAAAAAGGAGCGCAATAATAACGAAGTTAAGGACGCTTTAAAAAACTTAAGCCTTGCCGCTAAGGGTACCGAAAACCTGATGCCATACATATTAACCGCAGTAGAAAGCTATGCCACACTTGGCGAAATTGCCGATGAATTGCGCAACATCTTTGGGGAATATTAACAGTTGATTATTTGCTTTTTAAGATAATACATCAACTAATAATTGACGAAATTTATCTTCAAAAACCCACAACATTTAACAACAAATAGTTGTTGAAACTCGTAAAAATGCGATAGGATAAAGTGAAGGGGTCTTTTGCCTGCCTGCATGCGAAATATAAAATAAAATATTCGTTTTTAGCTTAAAAAAGGCATTTTTTTCAAATATTTATTTCTTAAAAAAGTTCAATTTTAATTTTTTAATCCGCCTTTTTTTTGAATATTCGATGTTCCGTACTGAGCCCAAAAGCTCAAAGGTTGGGACACTGGAAATCAAGAAATTACTGATACTTCATTATGGAAAAAACTTGTACTAACGTTTGGAATAGTTGCCTTCAGATCATAAAAGATAACATACCGGCACAAAGCTTTAAAACCTGGTTTGAGCCAATCAAAGCTTTAAGGATGGAAGGAAGCGTTCTAACTATACAGGTACCAAGTTTATTCTTTTATGAATGGCTTGAGGAGCACTATGTAGGCTTGTTGCGCAAAACCATTAAAAAGCAACTGGGCGATGAAGGAAGATTAGAATACAACATTGTTGTAGAGCAGTCTTCATCTCCAAAGCCGTACACTACTAATATGCCCTCAAATGGAAATGGTGCCGAAGCTAAGAATCAGTCTATGCCGATACCTATTTCGATAAATAAAGATATTAAGAACCCGTTTGTAATACCGGGCCTTAAAAAACTTAATGTTGATCCGCAGCTTAACCGCAATTACACCTTCGAAAGCTTTGTAGAAGGCGATTGTAATCGTTTGGCGCGTTCGGCAGGTTATGCCGTAGCAGCAAAACCAGGCGGTACATCATTTAACCCGCTAATGATCTATGGCGGTGTTGGTTTGGGTAAAACCCACTTAGCGCAAGCTATTGGTAACGAAATTAAACGCACCCTGCCGGATAAATTGGTGTTATATGTAAGCTGTGAGAAATTTACCCAGCAGTTTGTTGATGCCCTTAAACATAACAACATTAATGATTTTGTGAATTTTTACCAGGCAATTGATGTATTGATCATGGATGACGTACACAACTTTGCCGGTAAAGAGAAAACGCAGGACTTCTTTTTCCATATCTTTAACCACCTTCACCAAAGCGGCAAACAACTGATCATCACTTCAGACAAAGCCCCTAAAGATCTTGCTGGTTTAGAGGAGCGCTTATTATCGCGCTTCAAATGGGGCCTATCTGCCGATCTGCAGGTTCCTGACCTGGAAACCCGCATGGCTATCCTTAAGAATAAGATCTACCAGGATGGCATAGAGCTTTCTAACGAGGTGGTTGAATACGTTGCACATAACATTGATAATAACGTGCGCGAACTGGAGGGAGCAATGGTATCACTACTGGCGCAATCAACACTTAACCGCAAAGAGATAGACTTAAACCTGGCTAAGCAAATGCTTAAGAATTTTGTAAAAAATTCTGCCAAGGAAATTTCAATGGAATATATCCAGAGCCTGGTTTGCGAATACTTTGAAGTGCCTATTGAGATGGTTAAGTCACAAACCCGTAAACGCGAGATCGTACAGGCACGTCAGATATCGATGTACCTGGCTAAGGCACATACCAAAAGCTCATTGAAGTCTATCGGCCATTTCTTCGGCGGTCGCGACCACTCTACCGTGATTTATGCCTGCCAAACAGTTGAAGATTTGATTGATACTGATAAGAAATTCAAAGGGTACGTGGCCGATATCCAAAAGAAACTAAAAATGTCCTAACCGACTATAAACCAAACAAAGCCTCGCAATCGCGGGGCTTTGTTGTTAATAAGCTACTAAAGAAAGAAGCCCGTCTGCTTTCTCAGCAACCGGGCTTATCTTTTGTCTTGATTCTTGGCTCTTGATTCTTGAATCTCAATAACTAAGCTGTCAACTTTTTATACTTTATTCTTTTAGGGGTTACGTCACCAACGCGTTTACGGTGGTTTTCTTCGTAGTCGCTGTAGTTACCTTCAAAAAAGTAAACCTGTGAGTTACCTTCAAAGGCAAGTATGTGTGTACACACGCGGTCAAGGAACCAGCGGTCGTGGCTAATGATCACGGCGCAACCGCCAAAGTTTTCAAGTGCTTCTTCTAACGAGCGCAAAGTATTTACGTCAATATCGTTTGTAGGCTCATCCAGCAGCAACACGTTTGATCCCTTGGTTAACGTAATTGCCAGGTGAACGCGGTTACGCTCACCACCCGATAATACGCCAACTTTTTTTTGTTGATCGGCCCCGTTAAAATTAAATTTCGATACATAAGCGCGAGAATTCAACGGGCGGTTACCAACCATGATATTATCGGTACCGCCGGTTACATTTTCCCAAACAGATTTATTAGGGTCAAGGTCATCGTGCATCTGGTCAACATAACCTAAAGCCACTGTATCTCCAACGCGGAAAGTACCGGCGTCCGGCTGGTCTTGCCCGGTTATCAGGCGGAACAAAGTAGTTTTACCGGCACCGTTAGGGCCAATGATGCCTACTATACCCGCAGGTGGCAGCGAGAAGCTCAGGTTCTCGAACAATACTTTATCACCGTAGGCTTTGGTAACGTTGTTTGCTTCTATCACAATGTTGCCTAAACGCGGGCCCGGAGGGATGAACAACTCCAGTTTTTCTTCGCGTTCTTTAGTTTCTTCGGATGCCAACTTTTCATAATTTGATAAACGTGCCTTTGATTTTGCATGGCGGCCTTTAGCACCCATGCGCACCCATTCCAGCTCACGTTCCAAAGTTTTTTGGCGCTTGCTTTCGCTCTTCTCTTCAGCGGCAAGGCGTTTAGCTTTTTGGTCTAACCATGAGGAATAGTTTCCTTTCCACGGGATACCCTCGCCACGATCGAGTTCAAGGATCCAGCCGGCAACGTTATCAAGAAAATAACGGTCGTGCGTTACGGCTATAACAGTGCCTTTATATTGCTGCAGGTGTTGCTCCAACCAATCTATTGATTCGGCATCTAAGTGGTTGGTAGGCTCATCTAACAATAAAACATCCGGCTCTTGCAGCAACAAACGGCATAAAGCTACGCGGCGGCGCTCACCACCGGATAGTACCGAGATCTTTGTATCAGGCTCAGGGCAGCGTAACGCATCCATTGCACGCTCAAGCTTGGTATCTAATTCCCAGGCATTGGTGGCATCAATTTTATCCTGCAGTTCGCCCTGGCGGTTCATCAGCTTATCCATTTTGTCGGCATCACTGTAATACTCTTCCAGGCCAAATTTTTCGTTTATTTCCTCGTACTCTTTCAGTAAAGCAGTTGTCTCTGCAACGCCCTCTTCAACAATTTCACGTACAGTTTTCTCAGGATCAAGCTCGGGCTCCTGACTTAGGTAACCTACGCTGTAGCCTGGCGAGAATACTACTTCGCCTATGTTAGTTTTATCAATACCGGCGATGATCTTTAACAACGACGATTTACCAGAGCCGTTTAAACCGATAACACCAATTTTGGCGCCGTAAAAAAACGACAGATATATATTTTTAAGAACTGTTTTTTGCGGCGGGTAAACCTTACTCACGCCTGCCATTGAAAAAATTATTTTTTCGTCAGCCATAAAATTTTAGATTTCTACTTAGGGAGAGCAAATATATGATTTGAAATGTGGAATGGTGGAGAAATTCATTTTAACATTATGGTTATTTGTATCTTTCAGCACAAAAAGCAAAGGCGTGTTTAGCCGATATTATAATGCTGCGCACCATCAAATTCATACTAAACCATCCATTTGCAAAAAACCACAGGTTTAAAGCATTTGCCGGCTTTATAAAGTGGCAGCTATCATCAAGAATATCCAGTAAACCTGTTGTTTACAAATTCACAAAAAACAGCAAGTTATGGGTTTGGAAAGGCCTAACAGGGGCTACGGGGAATATTTACTGCGGGCTTCATGAATTTGAAGATATGGCCTTCCTCCTTCATATGCTTAGGCCCCATGACATGTTTATGGATGTGGGTGCCAATATCGGCAGTTATACGATATTGGCTTCTGCCGAAATAGGCGCAAAAACCATAGCGGTAGAACCCGTACCGCAAACTTTTCACCATCTAAAAGAAAACATCCAGCTAAACCAGATCAGTAAACTGGTAACAGCTTTAAATATCGGGCTTGGCAGCAAAAAGGACATCTTAAAATTTACGCGGAGCTACGATACAGGCAATCATGTAGCCACTGATAATGATACTGATGTAATTGATGTAAATGTTGAAACACTTGATGGAGTTTTAACTTCCATTGTTCCCCTATTAATAAAAATCGACGTTGAGGGCTTTGAGACCGAAGTTTTAAAGGGTGGAATGAATACGCTAAGTTCCCCTGGCTTAAAAGCAATCATTATAGAGCTTAATGGTGCCGGTGTAAGTTATGGTTTTAACGATGACAATATACATGATCAATTGATCGCGTTGGGCTTTAAGGTAATGGATTACGACCCGCTCACACGAGTACTGAAATCAAGCGAGCGAAAAAGGGAACATAACACTTTATACATAAGGGATGTTGAGTTTCTAAAAGAAAGGCTAAAGAGTGCTAACCCGGTCTACGTTAAAGGCAGGCCGCTTTAAAAAAGTACTTTATTAACACCGTGTTTACATTTTTCACCCCAAATTCATCTTATAATTTGTATCTTTCAATGTAAATCGTTTGGTTTGCTAATAAGGCATAGCTGTAAGCAAATTTGATACTATGCCGTATTGTCATATGGTGATATGACTAATTGCCCGCTCAGATGCTATTCAGGATAAAATTGGTATTTATCTTAAACCATTCAAGCGATGCAACATCAAATAGTAAGTAGTTCATTCGTTTGTTACTAAGGTTGAGCCGGTTTTTTGCGGTTTTGCAAAACAATAAGGCATATAATTAAGTCTTCTTTTAAAGGTATTTATCATTCAATTGTCTGTTTGAATGCCATATCAAAAGTTGGCAATATTGTTGATGAGACTTAACAAAATCGGCTTATCTGAATAACAATCAATTTGGATAAAAGACGATCATAATCAGAAAGGTATATATGGAAGCTAAATTTTCGCCACGGGTTAAAGATGTGATACAATACAGCCGCGAGGAGGCTCTACGCCTTGGGCACGATTATATTGGAACAGAACATCTTTTGCTTGGCCTTATCCGTGATGGAGACGGTGTGGCTATTAAACTATTGAAAGGGCTAACCGTTGATACCGCTAAACTACGCCGTGCTGTTGAGGATGCTGTAAAAGGAACAATTGGCACAAATGTACATATAGGCAGTATCCCGTTAACCAAACAGGCAGAAAAGGTTTTAAAGATAACTTACCTTGAAGCTAAAATATTTAAGAGTGATGTGATAGGTACGGAGCACTTGCTGCTATCTATCCTTCGCGACGAAGACAACATCGCCTCTCAGATATTAATGCAGTTTAACGTAAACTACGAAGTGTTTAAGAGCGAAGTAGAATCGAGCAAAAACGATATTACTGATGAGATGCCTGGTTCATCAACCGGTGGTGACGACGACTTTAAAGAAGACGACTCATTTACTCAACCAAAAAAGGTATCAGATATCAAATCAAAAACACCTGTATTAGACAACTTTGGCCGCGACCTGACCAAAGCTGCCGAAGAAGGCCGTTTGGACCCTATTGTTGGTCGTGAGAAAGAGATAGAGCGTGTATCTCAGATCTTATCGCGCCGTAAAAAGAACAACCCTATTTTGATAGGTGAACCTGGTGTTGGTAAATCTGCCATTGCCGAAGGTTTGGCACTACGCATTGTGCAACGTAAGGTATCACGTGTGTTGTTTAACAAACGCGTAGTTACGCTTGACCTTGCATCCCTGGTTGCCGGTACTAAATATCGCGGGCAATTTGAGGAGCGTATGAAAGCGGTGATGAATGAATTAGAAAAATCTCCGGATGTTATTCTGTTCATTGATGAGATCCATACCATTGTTGGTGCTGGTGGAGCTTCGGGCTCGTTAGATGCATCTAACATGTTTAAACCGGCTTTGGCGCGTGGTGAGATCCAATGCATCGGTGCCACTACGTTAGACGAGTATCGCCAGTACATTGAGAAAGATGGTGCATTAGACCGCCGTTTCCAAAAGGTGATGGTAGAGCCTGCTACACCGGATGAAACTGTTGAGATACTTAACCGTATCAAAGAGAAATACGAAGAGCACCACGGTGTAACATACACTGACGAAGCTATAAACGCTTGTGTTAGCTTAACCACCCGCTACATCACAGACCGCTTTTTACCGGACAAAGCTATTGATGCTTTAGACGAAGCAGGATCACGCGTTCACTTAACGAACATCCATGTTCCACAGAACATTCTGGATATTGAAGCTAAGATAGAGCAGATCAAGATTGAGAAGAACAAAGTTGTTCGCAGCCAGAAATATGAAGAAGCAGCAAAACTGCGTGATACCGAAAAGCACTTGCTTGAAGAGCTTGACCAGGCCAAAGCTGCATGGGAAGCTGAAACCAAAGCAAAACGTTACACCGTAACCGAAGATAACGTTGCCGAAGTTGTAAGCATGATGACCGGTATACCGGTACAACGTGTTGGTCAGGCTGATAGCGCCAAGTTACTTGCCATGAACACTACCATTAGTGGTAAGATCATTGGCCAGGATGATGCTATTAAAAAACTTACCCGCGCTATACAACGTACACGCGCAGGTCTTAAAGACCCTAAGAAACCAATAGGTTCATTCATTTTCTTAGGCCCAACCGGTGTTGGTAAAACTGAACTGGCAAAAGAGCTTGCACGTTTTATGTTTGATACCGAGGATGCGTTGATTCAGATAGACATGAGCGAGTACATGGAGAAATTCGCTGTATCACGTTTAGTGGGAGCGCCTCCTGGTTACGTAGGTTATGAAGAAGGCGGACAACTTACTGAAAAAGTACGCCGCAAACCGTACGCAGTTGTATTGCTGGATGAGATCGAGAAAGCTCACCCGGATGTATTCAACATCTTGCTTCAAGTATTGGATGAAGGACAGTTGACCGACTCTTTAGGCCGCAAGGTTGATTTCAGGAATACGATCATCATCATGACATCTAATATCGGCGCACGCCAGTTAAAAGATTTTGGTCAGGGTGTTGGTTTCACAACGGCTGCTAAAACTACACAGGCAGATGCACACTCTCGTGGAGTTATTGAAAACGCTTTAAAACGCGCCTTTGCTCCTGAGTTCCTTAACCGTATTGACGACGTTATCGTATTCAACTCTTTAGGCAAAGACGAGATCTTTAAGATAATTGACATCGAGTTGGCTGCCCTTTTTGGCCGTGTTAACAGCTTGGGTTATAAAATTGAACTTACTGTAGAGGCCAAAGAGTTTATAGCCGAGAAAGGTTATGATTCGCAATTTGGTGCGAGGCCGCTTAAACGCGCCATCCAGAAATACTTGGAAGACCCAATTGCCGAAGAGATACTTAAAGGCGAAATGCACGAAGGTGACACGTTATTAGTTGACTATGATAAAGAAGCCAACGAAATAAAAGTGATAGACCAAAAAGGCGAAAACAAAGAGCCAAAAGAAGAAGAGCAGAAGTAACTGCACATTTAATCAATAACTTTGCATAAAAAGTCCGTCTGAATTTAATTTGGACGGACTTTTTTATTATTAAAACAACAACAACTTATCTTTTAGCCGTTTGCTCACGTAAAGGCGGATTATAACCTAATGGCAGTAATTCAGCAACTCTATCACGTCCCCATCTATATCGTAATGATACACCGTCAGGATTTAAAATCCTACCGTTGTAGTCAAAGAAAATGTTACTATTAATAAAATCAAAACTTCCAATCTGCCCACGATTACCATGCTCATGGTAAGCATCCAAACTGTGTGGAACACCAGGTGGGAAATAAAAAACATCTAAATCGTAAGGATAACTAATAGCATAAACGCCTCTATTACTGGTTGGATGGACGTATTTGGATGTTGTTAGTGTATCATATCTTAACATATAGTATTTAGCTGAATTACCCAATCTAATGTCGAGCATACTTTTGTAAACAGGATTATCCAATGTATCTATCTTTTTTATACAAAATGGCCTTACAACAAAATCAGAATCAGCTTTACCGGCGGTCACAACACGTAAAAAATGAGTAGGCGAACCGTAATAAATAGCACGCCTGTGCTTTTCCCATAATTCCTTTTGTTTAGGATCACCCTTAAGTTCTTCAAAGAAAGCGTAACCTTCGTAGCTTATGTTTAAAGCTATCTTGTCTAACTTAAAATTATTAAGCAGATACTTTATTTTATAACCGGTAGCTTTATTTTCTATCTCAAGAAAATCATTTGAATAACCTGTAAGTACCTGTTGATGATTTTGGAATTTTAATACTAAAATTTCGGGGTTCGATATTTCGCAATCGTTAGAAAACCCAGATGCACCCAAAAACTGTTCTTTGAACATCCGCAGTTTTCGTGATCGGTATTTATCGCTGCCGCTAACTGTCACTTCGTTCATCAAAGTAACTGTAGGGGTCATTTTAACACCGTTGATTTCAGTATTTCTGTCTATAGTGACAACTTGGTTATAACTTTTAAAACCAATAAGGCTCACTATTAATTCATACTGCCCTGATGGAATGCCCGATATCCTAAATTTCCCTTCTGCATTAGTTTTAGACCCGAGTGTGGTATTATTGAGAAATACGCTGGCATCAGGCAGAGGCTTACCATCTACTTCGTTTATCACAGATCCTTGAAGTACTGACTGAGCAAAGCTAACTAAGGGCAGTAAAAACAAAATAAAAAGTCCTAACTTTTTTTTGATCAGCTTCTGTAAATTAGATTTCATATTTTCAAGGTTTGTAATCCACCGGTAGCATTTCTGCAACGCGGGCCGTTCCCCAATATCCTTCAAAAGTCACCGTGGCAGGGTTCTCAATTATGCCGTTGTAATCAAACAAAGGGTAATCATCACCAAATGATGCAATACTTGTTTGATAATTTGGCATATCAAGCGCTTTATAAACGCCATTTGAAATATCCTTACGCTTAGCATACATTACATAAAGGCAATTATCAAATTTAATGGCAAAGGTTCCTTTTCTATCTGTTAAGCTGGTATAATCATTTGCTTTTAGAGGGGCGTTAACTAAAGTTTGTAAGTATCTGTCAACAAGCGACCCCGGCCTATACGCAGGATTTGGTTTTCTGATCAAACGCATCGCAATAAAACCGTTCTCGGCTACGGTATTGCTAATTACCGAACGAAGAAAATGCATGGTAGATCCTTCGTAAGCATCCTTGCGGGCCCTCATCCACTTACGCTGCTGACGTTCGCTGCCATTTGAAAGTTCATACAATGCAGATCCCTCAAAATACAACCATCCTTTGCTATTGTCTTTTACAAACTTAGTCAGCAGATATTTCATTTTGTAACCGAGCGCTTTATTTTCTATTTCAATAAAATCAGACGAGGATGCAGAAAGTGTTCTCGTTTTCTTGTCATAAGCAAGATCTATCACATCCGGATTCTTGATCTTGCATTGCTTTGCTATGGCCGATTCGCCTAAAAATTCCTTTTTAAAAATAGCGTAATACATTTCCCAATCTTTATTAGGCATTACAATAACCTCTTTGAGTAAGAGGGTTTTCGAGATCAGCTTTACCCCGGGCAGGTCAATATCCTTATTTTCTACAATTATGTTTTGATGGTATTGCTCGAACCCTACTATAGTGACTACCAACTCGTACTTACCGGGTGGTACGCGTTTTAACTTAAACCGGCCGTCAGCATCAGATCTATCACCTATTGTAGCATTACTCAAAAAAACGCTGGCTGAGGGCAAAGGCTTGTTTGAAATTGCATCGCTTATCGCCCCGCTGATATTGATCTGACCGAAGCAGCATGCCGGAACTAACGCCATTAAAAACAAAAACCGTTTGAACATAAAACTAATTTAAACTAAATATTTAGTTAATTAAACCTTTTTAGAAAAAATTATTCATACGGTGATAAAACAAAATCGCAAATCAAACCATTATAGAATTTATAGTGGCAATTAAAACAATTAACACTTACAAAAACCGTTTTCTTAACGGATTAACAACAAACATTTATGAAAAAACTACTATCTATTATTTGCGTAGCTATTCTGACAGTTACGGCATCATCATGTAAAAAAGAAACCGTGGTATCTAATAACACGCTTACCCGTGTTTTTGACCTAAAATCAACCGATTGGAAACAAACTTCAGACGGTGTTAGCTGGTATGCTAATTTAAATATTCCTGAGCTTGACAATCAAATACATCTTAAAGGCGGTGTTTTGGTAAGCATATCTGTAGATGGAGAGAGCACTTACGAGCAAATTCCTGAAACTTTTGGTGGGGTAGCATATAGCTACAGTCATCAGCCGGGTCAGTTACAACTGTTAGCACAAGCTTATGACGGTGCAAACCCTCCTATCAGCAATCCTGGCGCTATGACAGTTAAAGTCGTGTTGATCGACTCAAACGATTAAGTCAATATCTATAAAAAGGAAAGCCCTTGCCAAATGGCAAGGGCTTTCCTTTTTATATGGGAGTTCTAATTATTTTTCCATTTGTTCTATTACAGCCTGTGTAACCCCGGTGAAGGAGAAACCGCCATCATGGAACAAATTCTGCATGGTAACCATGCGGGTTAAGTCGCTGAATAAAGTTACGCAGTAATCAGCACATTGGTTTGCATCAGCATTACCAAGCGGGCTCATTTTCTCAGCATAATTAATAAAGCCATCAAAACCCTTTACGCCGCTACCTGCGGTAGTACGGGTTGGTGATTGCGACACGGTATTGATACGCACGTGCTTTTTAACACCATACTGGTAACCAAAATTGCGGGCGATGCTTTCCAGGTAAGCTTTATTATCGGCCATATCATTATAATCAGGGAATACGCGCTGGGCTGCTATGTAAGTGAGCGCCAGTACAGATCCCCACTCGTTGATGGCATCCATTTTCATGGCTGTTTGCAGCACACGGTGAAAGCTTAATGCTGATATATCAAGGCCTTTGTGGGTAAACTCATAGTTGTTTTCAGCGTAAGGCAAACCCTTGCGTACGTTTACGCTCATGCCTATAGAGTGCAGGATAAAATCTACACCGCCACCAAAATGTTCTAAAGATTTAGTGAACAGGTTGTTTATATCTTCGGTGCTGGTAACATCAGCAGGGATAACCGGCGCATTGCATTCTTCCGCAAGTTTATTTAATTCGCCCATGCGTAAAGCCAGCGGAGAGTTTGTTAACACTATTTCCGCGCCTTCTTCGTGGCAGCGTTGTGCTACTTTCCAGGCGATCGACTGCTCGTTAAGCGCGCCAAATATGATACCCTTTTTACCCTTTAATAAATTATAAGCCATCTATTTTAAGTTTGGTTTGAAGCTGTAAAGTTATAAAATTAGTTTGCAGTTTAATACTTGTCATGCTGAACGCAGTGAAGCATTCTTTCGCAGATATACATGCATACAATAGATTCTTCTCGATCGCTCAGAATGACAAGAAAGCATTACTGCGTCAGCAACTCCCTCGCATTCTGCAACGCGCTTTCGCCCGGGTTGTCACCGCTTAGCATTTTGGCTATTTCGGTTATGCGCTCTTCATTGTTGAGTTTCTTAAGTCGGGTTTGGGTCACATCAGAACTATTATCTTTATACACAAAGTAGTGGCTGCTACCCTTGCCTGCTATTTGCGGCAGGTGGGTGATAGTGATCACCTGCAGGTTTTGCGACAGGCGCTCCATCACCAAACCAACTTTGTTGGCTACTTCGCCGCTAACGCCTGTATCTATTTCATCAAAGATGATGGTAGGCAATGCCGTGTATTCTGCAATGATGGATTTGATGCTCAGCATTAAGCGGCTTAATTCACCGCCCGATGCTACCTTACTCATATCTGCAAGCGCATGGCCCTTGTTGGCAGAGAACATAAAGCGAATAGAATCAATACCGTTCGGACTGAGTTCAACTGCAGATTGTTCTATATGTAATGCCGAGTTCCCCATACCCATTTCGGCAAGGGTAGCCAATACTTTATCCTGTATAACCGGGATCGCAATTCTGCGGTTGGCAGATAGCGTTTCCGCTAATTGTTGCAGCTCCTGGTTAGCAGCATCTATTTGTTGTTGGAGTTTTTCTACGGCCTCGTCGCCAAACACGGCTTGCTGGATCTTGTCAAAAAGGTCGTTTTGGATATTCAAAAGCTCCTGGTTGGTGCTTACGCGATGTTTCTTTTGCAGATTGTAAATCAAACTCAAACGCGTGTTTACCTCTTCGGCGCGGGCCTCATCAGTAAAGGTTTTCTGCTCTATAATTTCAATCTCGGCAGCAATGTCTTTGAGTTCTATAAGCGCACTTTTCAGTCGTTCATTCAAAGCCTCTACCTCAGTGTTGTATCTTTCGATGCCCCCAAGCTGTTGGCTCGACTCGCGTAATTGAATAATGGCAGATGTTTCTCCCTCATGCATCAGGTAATGCGCGCTAAGCAGGTTACGTTTAATCTCCTCCGCGTTGTTCAGGGTAGCCAGTTCTTTTTCAAGGCCTTCCTGCTCATCGGCGGCAAGTCCGGCTTTCTCCAGTTCATCAAACTGAAACTGGTAGTAATCAAGGTCGGCTTTGGCTTTATCATTATCCTCTATCAGTTGCTGTAATTGGCTTAACGATTTTTTATAGGCACGGTATTTTTTTCGATAATCGCCCAACACGCTCTCATGACCGGCAACACCATCAACAACCAATAATTGAAAATCAGGATCGTTGATCTCACGCGTTGCATGTTGCGAGTGAATATCTATCAGCTTTTCGCCAAGCTGTTTTAGGGTATTAAGGTTAACAGGAGTATCGTTCACAAAAGCACGGGATTTGCCATCGGCAGAGATCTCTCGACGCAATACCGTTTCGCTCTCGTGATCGAGGTCATTATCCTCAAAAAAATCTGACAAATGAAAACCTTCTATTTTGAACGCACCCTCTATCACACATTTTTTTTGCTGATTGAAGAAATAACGGCTCTCCGCTCGCTGACCCAATATCAGCGACAATGCACCCAGTATAATGGATTTGCCCGCACCGGTCTCACCCGTTAAAATGTTCAAACCCTTATCAAAATTGATCTCCAGGTTATCTATCAGCGCGTAGTTTTGAATGGTTAGCCTTTGAAGCATAAAAAAAGTATCCCCTTTTATGAGGATACTAAATTACTAATTTTATTGGGATTAGTTGGTGAATGGTGATCAGTAACCGGTAAAGCTTTAATCTCGGATTGACCAATCTCTAATCACTAATTCTGCTCTACAGGTTCAGGTTGCTCCTGGGCCTCTGGTTGCTCTTTGGATTCAGGAGCTTCCTTAACTTCTTCCTTCAGGTCGCGGTCTGTCCAGCCATAATCAGGGTGCGCTGCACGGTACTCTGCAAGTTTCTTTTTAAACGCCGGTGTGGCCATGTAATCACGCATTTTCTTGGATGCCGCTTGCAGGGCTTGCTGCTCTTCACGCATTTGCGGGTTGGTTTGGTAAGCGCGCATTTGCTCGCTCAATCTTTGCATTTTAGCTTGTACGGCTTTCATATCCTTGCTGGCAAAAGTCTTACGCATGTTTTCGCCGGCATCGCGCAAAGCATTTTGCTGTCTAATCAGGTCGGGATTGCCCGAGATATCACGCATCTGCGTACCCAGATCCTTCATCTGCTTATTCAAGCCCTTAACATCGGCAGGGATGTTTTGATCTAATTCCTGCTGATATTTACGGTAATTAGGGTCTTCGCGGTCGCTAAAATTATGTGATGCTTCCGGGTCAATGTTGTATTTTTTGGCTATGCGGGCGTTAAGTTCTTTAAACTCTTTTGAGTTGTAATATTTACCCATTTTGTCGCCCATCTCGCCCATTTGCTTGCCCAGCTTTTCCATATCCTTACCTTTTACCGCCCATGATTTCTCATAATCTGCAGCGGCAAGTTCCTGGGCTTTGGTAGCTTGTTTAATGGCATCGCTCTCATAATAAGCACTCATCTCCTTGCCCATCTTTTCCATTTCGGCGGTTGTGCTTTTAAAATCTGCGTTCTCATAAAATTTACCAATAGCATTGCCATGTTTCTCTACTTCTTTGCTAAGCCTGTCGAGCTCTGCATCTTTAAAGCCATTATAGCGCACCCCGTCAATGTAAGTATCGTTCCTATATTTTAAAGTGCCGGGGGCTTTTGCTTTAGCAGATTTGTCGGCGCGTCCGGCTTTAGCAGGCTTAGTAGCCGCCCCTACTTTTGTTGGTACTGTATCAGCTGTGATGATGCTTTTTATTGCAGGCATAATAGCCTTAACAGACATTTTTCCCTGTGCGATCTCTGGTTTTAAAAGTGCGAAACTGCAAACACTTAAGGTTAATATAAGTATGGCAACCAGTGTTGGCCTAATGCTTGGAATTTGTTTTTTAGTTTTCATGATACGTTCAATTCGGTTTAACAAATGGTACTTTTTACCTGTTACCGCCAGCGCTAACTGTAACTGGTTTTGGCGGCTTTGTTCAAGCTTAAACAAAGCTTTTGCGTATATAACCGGCGTAGCGGTTGCGTTTACTACCATGTCGTCACATGCGTTCTCGCGTTCTTCGCCAATTATTTTGTTGATCAACAATACACAGGGATTAAAGAACAACAACGTGGTGATAACTTGCTGCAGCAGGTTTACCAGGTAGTCGTTACGTTTAATGTGTGCAAGCTCGTGTAAAAGGATAGCCTCAATCTCGTCGGCTTCCAGGTATGTAGAAAGTGTTACGGGCAGCATTATCACCGGTTTTAAGTAGCCTGCAATGCAGGGCACATCAACCAATGCGCTAAAGCCAACCTTTACTTTTTTGGTAATTTCAAATTTTGCCGCAAATTTGCTTATCTGCGATTGCAGCTGTACGCCCAGGCTCATGCTGCGTTTGACGGCTTTAATACGACGGTGCGCAAACACCACTTTAAATATATTTAGCAACAGGCCCACAACATAAACAGCTGTGATGTAGGGCATATAATCCTGGATGTTGTAATAGTAACGTAGCGTATCCTCATTTACATTTCTAAAAGATTTAGGCAGTTCCTTCAGCAAAGGCATATTAGCCAGCGTTGTAGGCTTATTGAGCCAATTATACGCCTGCACCTCGTTGATGAGGGTAACAGCAAACCACATACTTATAGCAAACAAAGCAGCTACTGACACTAAATATTTTTCAGCCGGGTTAAGCCTTGTGTTAAACACCATTATGGTAAGTTTTAACAGGAAATACACTAATAAGCCCTGCCATAGCGAATGCACTATGCTGATGCCTAAAACCTGACTGATGTTATAAAGTATGTTTTGCATTATCTTAAATTCTATAATCTAAATTCTAATGAGGAAATTCTAAACTCTAAATCCTAAAATCTAAACTTCAAATCCTTCCTTACACTAATCTCCAATCTCCGTTTAACTAATCTCTACTTCTCCCCCTCAAACCCATCGAGGAAGTTCTTGATAGCATCTATCTCGTCTTTTGAGGCCCGGTGCTGGCCAAGCGCTTGTATCACCAGGTCGGCAGTGGAACCTTTGAAGACGGTTGACAGGATCTTGTCCAGTGCGCCTTGTTGTGCCTGTTCGCGTGAAATCAGCGCTTTATACAAATGCGTTTTAGATGTCGTGTCGCGCTCAACCAAGCCTTTATCGTGCATAATTTGCATTAGCTTAAGTGTGGTGGTGTAGCCAACCTCCTTGTTTGCTGCCAGTTCATTATGTACATCGCGCACACTGCACTGCCCTCTTCTCCAAATGATCTGCAATATCTCAAGTTCGCTTTCTGTCGGTTTCAAATCCATCTCAATCCTATTTACGAAATTCTTCGTACAAATATGTACGATAGTTTTCGTACATCCAAATTATTTGTGAAAAAAATTTTATGAGATTGTGATAATGAATGAACAAACGCTTTTACATTAACTCCCCCCGACATTGCTGGCGCTCGTTGTTAAAATCTTATTTCCCTTTACCCTCTTTGCTGCTTGCAGTAGAGAGGGTGGTCCAGCGCAGCGTATACCGGGTGAGTCAAAATATACCGCAGGCAATTACTGTGGTTTATCTTTTTAAGGCATCTATTAAACAGACGCATCAAAATGCATTACGTTACACTTAATTGTCATTTAAGCCGCGCAGACCTAACTCCTTAGCCGTTGAAACGTATATTTGCACAAAGAAATATCCTATGAAACTTTTAGCACTGAGTGAAGGCTCTTATTCGGTTGATAGTACGAAAAAATTTATCCCCTTTAACCCGGAGATAGATAACCGCAAGGACAGGCCGGGCTCTTTGTTTATCCATGTGAACCCATTTCTGATAAAAACACAAGACGACCTGATCATCTTAGACGCCGGTTTGGGCTACAAAGATACCCGCGACGAACTGATATTACACCAAAACATACGCAACGCCGGTTATGAACCTGAGGATGTAACGCTTGTATTAATGTCGCATTTGCATTATGATCACTCCGGCGGTTTGGTGGTTGAGCGCAATGGTAAACTTGAAGTTAGTTTCCCGCAAGCACGCCACGTGATACAAAAACAAGAATTTGAGTTTGGACTAAGCGGTAAATCAAGCTCATACCACAAGGAAATATTTGAGGCACTGCAACAACAAGCCACTATTGATTTTGTAGACGGCAATGGCGAATACAAACCCGGCATACGCTATGAGCTATCCGCCGGGCACAGCAAATTTCACCAGGTTTTCTGGATGGAATTTGATGGCAAAAAAGTATTCTTTGGCGGAGATGAACTACCGGAGCCCGAGCAGCTGCTTAGAAAGTTTGTGGCTAAATATGATTATGATGGCCAGCGGTCTGCCGACCTGCGTATAGAATATGGAAAAAAAGCGGCGGCAGATGGGGATATCTGTTTATTTTATCATGCCCGCACTTTCCCAATTGGCACTGTTAATTACAACGGTGAGCAATTTACAGTAATGCCTTATTGAACGGCTACACCAAAAAGCTCCTTTATTTTCTCAACGTTCAATGGTTTAGAAACAAAATCCTTCACAAGCGGATATGAGCGTGCCTTGTTGATATCGTTACTGAATACCGAAGAAGAAATGATGTAGATCTTGCTTTTGCCCAGCGGATCTATATTTAAACGCTTGTACTCATCCAGAAATTCCCAGCCGTTCATTATCGGCATATTTATATCCAGCAGGATATAATCGGGCATATCCGCAGGATTCTTATGTTGTATCTCCAGCAACTGATCTATCGCAAATTTACCGTTAAGGCAGGCCATAATACTGGTATTGGTCAAAGCTTTCTTTATCAATTTAATAGAGATAAAGTTGTTTATTTCATCATCATCAACCAATAAAACACTCACGGTCCGGTCGTTATTAGGGCTCATATCTTTGTTATACGTAACTATCTTAAAAAGGTTCTACTCCAAATGGTTGTAAAGTTAAAAAAATTTCATTCTTAAACATACGGCAAAATTTACTTCATTGGAACAGGTGTTCTACCCTTTATCTTAAGAAATACGGCTTTTAAAGTTATATACTTCACTAAAACCGAAAAAGCCTCCGCAAATGGGAGGCTTTTATGTATCGATCATCTGCAAATTTTATAAAGCAAACTTGCGGAAGTTCATCACGTTCCGTATTCCGGTGTAGTTACTTCGCTTTCTTCAAATTCGTAGTCAGTAAGCGGCGGGCATGAGCAGATTAGCGTACGATCGCCGTAAGTATCGTTCACCCTGCCAACTGAAGGCCAGAATTTAAACTGTGCCACGTAAGGAAGCGGGTAAGCTGCTTTTTGGCGCGTGTATGGATGTTCCCACTCGTTGCCGGTAATTACTGCGGCAGTGTGAGGTGCATTTTTAAGCGGATTATCTGTTTTGTCTGATAGACCTTTTTCTACATCGTCAATTTCATGACGGATAGAAATCATGGCATCACAGAAACGGTCAAGCTCATGCTTAGGCTCAGATTCGGTTGGCTCAACCATTACCGTACCCGCAACCGGGAACGATACCGTTGGCGCGTGGAAGCCATAATCCATCAAGCGTTTTGCAATATCTGTAACCTCGATACCGAACGACTTAAATGAGCGGCAATCAAGGATCATCTCGTGCGCACAACGGCCGTTAGCGCCTGTGTAAAGCACAGGGTAGTGGTGTTGCAAACGTGTTTTAATATAATTAGCGTTTAGGATAGCGTAGCGGGTAGCATTGGTTAATCCGTCGCCGCCCATCATCGCTATGTAGGCATGAGAGATCAACAGGATAGATGCTGAACCCCATGGCGCAGCCGATACCGCGTGGATAGCTTTACCGTTATCAATATCAACAACCGCATGGCCAGGCAGGTACGGAACCAGGTGTTTTGCCACACCAATAGGACCCATACCGGGGCCACCGCCACCGTGTGGTATACAGAAGGTTTTGTGCAGATTAAGGTGGCAAACATCAGCACCAATAGTGGCTGGGCTGGTTAAGCCTACCTGTGCATTCATGTTAGCGCCATCCATATAAACCTGGCCGCCATGCTGGTGAATGACCTCGCATATTTCAATGATCGACTCCTCAAATACACCATGTGTGGATGGGTAGGTAACCATTAAGCACGATAGATCATTGGTGTGCTGTTCAGCTTTAGCCTTTAGGTCGGCAACATCAATGTTACCGTTATCATCACATTTAACAACCACTATCTTCATGCCTGCCATTGCCGCAGAAGCCGGGTTAGTACCGTGTGCCGATGCAGGGATCAAAGCCACATTACGGTGACCTTCGCCCCTATCCATATGGTAAGCTCGGATAACCATTAAGCCAGCGTACTCGCCTTGCGCACCTGCGTTTGGCTGCAAGCTCATAGATGCAAACCCGGTGATCTCGCTCAGCCATTTGTTAAGCTCATCAAACACCTGCATGTAGCCGCCTACCTGGTCGGTTGGTGCAAAGGGGTGCATTTTGCTGAACTCTGCCCAGGTAACAGGTACCATCTCGGTGGTTGCGTTGAGCTTCATGGTACATGAGCCCAAAGCGATCATAGAGTGGCAAAGCGACAGATCTTTTGCTTCTAATGATTTGATGTAACGCAGCATCTCATGCTCTGAGTGGTGCGTGTTAAACAATGCATGTGTTAAGTAATCAGAAGTACGTTGCAGTTCTGACGGGATAACACCTTCTATATTTTGTTTGTGTGAATCAAAATTAGCATCGTGCAGGGTTTTGCCTTTTACTTTGGCAAAGAAACGTACGATGGTCTCGATATCACTAACTGAAGTAGTCTCATCCAAAGAAATGGTTACAACCGAACCATTATAATGAAGATTTGCCTCGTTATTTAAAGCCTCTGAATGTACAGGGCCAACTAACTCGCCCAGATCAAATTTAAGGGTATCAAAGTAAGCTTTGTTTTGCTGTTCATAACCCAATTCGGCCAGTGATTTAGCCAACAGTACAGATAAACCGTGAATACGCTCTGCAATTAGTTTCAAACCTTGCGAGCCATGGTACACAGCATACATACCGGCCATGATGGCCAATAGCGCCTGTGCCGTACAAATGTTTGAAGTAGCTTTATCACGGCGGATGTGCTGCTCACGGGTTTGCAAAGCCATACGCAAAGCGTAGTTACCTGCGCTATCTATGGTTACTCCAATGATACGGCCCGGAATAGAGCGTTTGTATTCTTCTTTAGTAGCGAAGAAGGCAGCGTGCGGGCCACCAAAGCCCATCGGCACGCCAAAGCGTTGTGATGTACCTACTACGATATCGGCACCCCACTCGCCCGGAGGCGTTAATAGCACCAGGCTCATCAGGTCGGCAACTACGGTAAGTTTGATGTTCTTCTCGTGCAACGCCGAAGCAAAATCTTTATAGTTATAAACCTCACCGTTACCAGCCGGATATTGAACGATAGCACCAAACATCTCTTCGGTAAGTTCAACATTACGGTGGTCGCCTACCTGTATTTTGATACCGTAAGGCTCGCTGCGGGTTTTAAGGATATCAATAGTTTGCGGGAACAATTCCTCGCTTACAAAAAACACGTTGGCTTTTTGGTTTTTGCGAAGGCTGTACTGCATAAACATGGCCTCAGCAGCTGCAGTACCTTCATCAAGTAACGAAGCATTGGCAATTTCCATCCCGGTAAGGTCAATAACCATGGTTTGGAAATTTAACAAAGCCTGTAAACGGCCCTGCGCTATTTCTGCCTGGTAAGGCGTGTATTGGGTATACCATCCGGGGTTTTCAAGAATGTTGCGCTGGATAACACCCGGCACAATTACATCATAATAACCCTGGCCGATGTACGATTTAAATACCTTGTTTTTTGAAGCTGTTTGTTTCAGCGTATTCAGGTAATCAAACTCACTTTTTGCAGCAGGTAAATTCAGCGGATTTTTAAGCCTTATCTGCGCCGGAACGGTCTGATCGATCAGCTCGTCGAGCGAGTTAACACCAATGGTTTTTAACATTTTTTCGGTGTCGCCCTGGTTAGGTGCGATGTGCCTTTCCTGGAATTTTTCCTGGTAATTTATGTTCAACTTCATTGAAAAAGGTATGCCTTTAAAATTTACCGCAAAGGTAGGATTTTACCGCCTCAATAACAATGAAGTATTATCATAGTGACAATGTAGTTACATGAATAATCCTTAACTTTATGCACCTGAATTTTATGTACGCGCGGATATTTATTTTATTTCTCTGTATAATCACCTTTTCAACTGTAGCTCGCGCAGATACTTTCACTGTTACCAGCAATGCCGATAGCGGCCCAGGCACCCTGCGTGAAGCTTTAACCCTTGCCGCTGCTAACGGCAGCACGGTTAAGGATTATATTTATTTTAACCTGCCGGATTTAACCGAAGGCGGCAGGACGATCACTGTAAATACGCAACTACCGCAGATTTCTTCAAACGTTGAAATAGATGGCACTACGCAACCGGGCCCAAAGATCGGCCTTAGTGATTCAAAAATTACGCTAAGAAGTTTACGAAGCCAAACCGCTCTTACCGTTTTGACGGCTGACGGCGCTAATAACATTTCAATTTACGGGGTATTTTTTTCGGATAGCACCAACCCATGTCTTTCAGACCCGGATGGTGCGGTAAAAACAGGTATCAGTATAAAAAATTGTTCATACTTCACCTTTGGCGAAGCCGGTCGAGGGAATATAGTGAACGGTTATAAATATACCGCGATAGGTATAGAATCATCCAACCATATTGTTCTTGCGGGCAACATTTTCGGGGTATTGCCTTATAGCTACGAGTCGGTTTGTTCCGGCGGTATATCGATCAAAAAATCAAACTTTGTAGATGTTGGTAAAACCGGACAGGGAAATATATTCTTTTCGGGGATAGGGATAGAGTTTGATAATACCAACAGCAGCCAATACGTCGTAAATGTAATAGATAATAATTTTGCGGTGATGGCGGATGGCAAAACGACTCTTCATTCGGGAGATGGTACCTATCTGCAATTGATTGGCAGTCCGGCCAACCCTTCATCACCTTTCCCCAATGCCCTTATCAACATACAAGGTAACTTGATCTCGCACTTTGGCCAGTTTGGGGGTATTGTATTTACCCATATCGGCGGGAAAATCCTGATAAAACATAACTGGTTTGGTACCGATCGTACCGCTACGCAACCCTTAAACATGCGAAGAGCGCACCCCGGAGATGGGTATGCTTTGTATTTTAATGACGTTGCAGCAGATATTACAGTTGGAGATATTGACCCTGCCATGGCAAATAAGATCAGCTATGCTTATGATGGCATACTCGCCAGCAATGTTCAAAATCTTTTATTGTTACGCAATTCTTTTAAATGTATAGGTTATAAGGATTATCTTAGTTATGACCCAACTTTACCTAAAATAGTAGTCACGAAGGCCACATCTCAATTTATTAGCGGCAAAACGGAGCCTATGTCTTTGGTTGACGTTTTTACCAGCGACGATTGTGTTAACTGTTCTCCGCAAACCTACATAGGTTCAACAAACGCTGATGCCGCCGGAAACTGGACATACACCTTTAGCCAGCCATATGCTCAAAGTATTATTGCCAATGCCCATATAGGTAAAAGATCTACAAATTTCACCAAGCCGGAAATTGATGTATCTCATATCAATATAACTTACTTTGATTGCGGGGTAAGCGGCAAGATATCAGGTATAGTTGTAAACAATACACAGGACCTGAAATGGGTTGACCAGCAGGGAAATGTTGTATCTACAAATTTAATTCTCGAGGGCGTGCCGCCGGGTAGATACAAATTAATAGTTGGTAAATACTGCACGGTTGAATCTGAATTTTTAACAATTGGCGATTCAAGGCCACAGATCATTGACTGGTCTAAAAATTTGATTAATCCATCTTGCGGCAGCGGTGGGGCAATAAAAGGCATATTTGCTTATACTATAGACTCAAAGCCAATTACATACCGATGGGTAGATCAGAATTTAGTTATAGTTGGCAACACTGCGGACCTAAGCGGTGTTGGCCCAGGCAAATACACCATGATAGCAACGACGCCGTCGGGATGCGAAAGCCAATATGGCCCTGTAATTATTGTTAATGCTGACGCTCCGGTAATTAACACAACCAACAAGCAAATTCAAAAAGCCACCTGCGATAATTATAATGGCGCCATTACCGGCATAACCGCCACCGGGAACGGTACTTTAACCTATAAATGGACCAATGAACAGGACCAACTTGTTGGCGGCGATTTAGATTTGATGGGAGTTGGCCCCGGTAAATATAAACTCACGGTTACCAGTGGTGCCTGCTCGCCGGTAGCAACAGACTTTATAGAAATAAGCAGCATAAATGGTGTAAGCTTAAACACCACTAATGTAATCGTGCGCTCGCAAACGGCCTGCGCGATGGGGCAGATAACCGGCCTTTCATCGCCGGATGCTACCTCTTTTACCTGGCGCAGAAAAAACAGTACGGATATCCTGAGTTCATCTGCCAACCTCTTAAATGTGCCGGCCGGAGAATATGAGTTAACCATCGCTAACGCGGCGTGTACAAAAGCTATCCCGTTTAGTATCGCCTATTTACCGCCGGTAAATTTTTCGGCTTTTCCGTATACGTCTATTAAATCCTGCCAAGCATTCGGAACCGGTTCTATTGTTTTAAACACGTCTAACGCGGCCTCACAACCCATAGCTTACCGTTGGGTTAATCAACTTGGCCAAAACGTTGGGTTTGATAAAAAGGTAACAAACCTGCCGGCCGGAAGGTATAAACTTTTTGCTACTGATTACACCGGTTGCGAAACCAGCAGCCCAATTCAAGAAGTTATTATTGACCCTATCCCTGCAATGGATGTTATATTTGGGGCCAAACATGATATTTATTGCGGAGTGGGTAAAGGAAGTATAGACGCGCCAGTTGTTAGCGGAGGGCGGGGCAGCTATATTTATATATGGAAGGATGCAAGTGGAAATGCAATTGCCCCCCAAACAAAAAGTTCGCTTACAGATTTGGCTCCCGGTTATTACAGCCTCGAAGTGCTTGATAAAGATCCGCTCAATGCTGCCGAGATTGCGTGCAACTCTTCAGGTGTTTTCACCTATCGTATTGAAGAATCTAATGCACAGGTACCGGCACCGGTGATAAATGACAAAGAAATTAATTACAAAGGCAATACTATTTTAGCGGTGGAAAACCCATACACTACTGCTATATACAGGTTATACGATTCTGACACTGCCGCCACACCAATAGATGAGCAACAAGGGGGTAAGTTTTCGGTGAATGTATCAGAAACGCGTAGCTATTGGGTAGGTTTAACTTATGGCAGCTGCGAAAGTGCACGTACGAAAGTCACAATAAAGCTACTAAAATCCACAGGTTTATTACCAAATGCATTTACCCCAAATGGGGATGGAATAAATGATACATGGATGCTGGCAAATATGGATATCAACATTATTAATACCGTAAAAGTGTTTAATAGAAATGGCCAAGCGGTATTTGAGTCACGCGGTTACACGATACCATTTGACGGAAACTACAACGGCAAGCAGTTAGCTGCAGGCGTTTACTATTACATTATCGACCTTAAAAAGGGCAAGCCATTGTCAGGGCATGTAACTATTATACGTTAAACCAGCTGGCGCAGGTACATTTGTATAGTGTTCTCTAAGCCATAATACAACGCATCGCTGATGAGCGCGTGGCCTATACTCACCTCGTCCAGCGCCGGTATATTATCTGAGAAATATTTCAGGTTCTCCAGATCAAGGTCGTGGCCGGCATTGATGCCTAAGCCTGCTTTTTGGGCAGCTTCTGCAGCTTTAACGTACGGGGCAATCGCCTGTTCTTTGTTCTGTGCATAACCATGCGCATATGCCTCGGTATATAACTCTATGCGGTCGGTACCTGTAGTAGCGGCTGCTTCAACCATCTCTACTATGGGATCAACAAAGATTGACACACGTATGCTTTCTTTTTTAAATACCGAAATGATCTCTTTCAGATAATCCTGGTTTTTGATAGTATCCCAGCCGTGGTTTGATGTGATCTGGCCTAAGGCATCGGGTACAAGGGTAACCTGCTCAGGCTTAACGGCAAGCACCAGGTCAACAAACTTTTGTTCCTGGCAGTTGCCTTCTATGTTAAATTCGGTAGTGACGATCTTTTTCAGTTCGTAAACGTCATTGTAGCGTATGTGGCGCTCGTCGGGGCGGGGGTGTACGGTGATGCCTTGGGCGCCAAAGCCTTCACAATCTTTTGCAACCTGTATCAGATCGGGGTTGTTACCGCCGCGGGAGTTACGTAATGTTGCTATTTTATTGATGTTTACTGAGAGGCGTGTCATGTGTTAGTTTTATGTTAGTAGATGCCGGACAAATATCATTATTACTTTATTAACAATAAAACTATTGAATAGATTGTGTTACCGACGGGTGTTCACGTTCACGCCATGAACGCCGTGAACACTTGTGAACGCTGACAAAAAAATGTCAGCATGCTAATTCAAACAAAATTGCGTTTTTTGCTTTTTTCACACCGTATGCGACCGATCAAACACTTTATCATTATTGCAATTATATGCTTTGCTTTTAATGCTTACGGGCAGGCCAATTATACTAAGATTACCAATTACAAGCCTTACTATGCCTGGGCACACCTTTATCCGCAGGATTGGATAGTGTTGCGCAGCTTTGAGAACGCCGGCAGGTCTTACTATTTAATGGTGAATCCGCAAACGCTTGTTACCAAAATTGCTGATGCAGGCTTTTACCAGATAAAACCGGCTTCGTTAGCTCAGCTGAGAGAGAAGTTTAGTGATATGCCCTATGTAAAAGCCCTGGCCAAAGCCGAAAGCCAATCCGTAATGATACAAGATGCCGGCATTGAGCGTGGAATGCCGCAGGAAACGGGCATCAGCCTTACCGCCGACCTTTGCCCATCGCACAGGCCTTTGGATAGACGGATTTTTACAGATATCATCAACGGGTTCAGGCAGGTGGAGCGGCCGGTCCCTATCGCATTATCCGTAAGCGGGCTGTGGATGAAACACCATCTGGCAGACCTCAACTGGTTAAAAGAGCTGCAGGCTAAGCGGCAAATAAACATTACCTGGGTTAATCATTCTTTTACTCATCGTGTAAGCCCGTCGTCACCGCTAAAAACCAATTTTTTACTGGAGCCCGGAACAGATATTAATTATGAAGTATTAGAGACCGAAAAGCTGATGCTCACAAACGGACTGATGCCATCGGTATTCTTCCGTTTCCCGGGATTGGTTTCCGATCAACAATTGGTTTACAAGATCACAGGCTTCGGGCTGATACCCGTTGGCACTGATGCATGGCTGGCTAAAGGGCAGCAACCGCAGGCCGGCAGCATTGTATTGATCCATGGCAATGGTAACGAACCGGTTGGCGTAAATGATTTTATCAACCTGTTAAGGCAAAAGGCGCCATCCATCGCCAAAAAACAATGGCTGCTTTATGATCTGAGGGAAACGGTTGAGGAAGCGGAAGTGAGGTAGCTGACGGCACTACCCCTCACCCGCGCGTAATTGCGAGGCACGAAGCAATCTCTACAGAGGACAAGCCGTCCTTGATATTCGGAGATCGTTTTGTAACTAACAATGAAGCACTACTTAACGTTACTGCACGGTCAATTTCATCACCGTATCAGCATCATCCCAGGCAACGCCATCGGTGTAAATAAAAATTCCCTCCTGTTGCTGCTTAAATTTTAACGACGATCCGTTACCAAGCAAGGCAACTTTGCTTACCTTTTCTTTTACACCGGGAATAAATACATAAGCCTCGGCAGGCTTATCCATCACATGGGCGTACATGGTTTTGCCCTTTGCCGTAACCACACCCCAGGGTTGGGGATCGATGTATGTGCCACGGGTGCCGTAAATGCTTTCGCCGTTTTTGTTTACCCACCGGCCTACGGCAGCAAGCGTGTCGGTAAACTCGGGTTGTATCTTGCCGTTAGGCATAGGGCCTATATTCAGCAAAAAGTTAGCGTTGCGCCCTGCAGCCCCAACCAGGTACCTGATAAGCTGTTTAGTGGTTTTGTAATTATTGTCTTTAATATCAAAGCCCCAACTGCCATTAATGGTTTCGCAGGTTTCTAAGGGCAAATTACCAATGGTGGCATCGGCGCTAAAGCCGGTGTGGTTTTGGCCGGGCAGGTCTTTTTCAAACATCTGAAAATCCTCACCGGGCTTAGGCGCCAGGTGGTGGTTATTGCCTATCATAATAGCCGGGTTAAGTTTATGTATCAGGGCATAAATTTCATCATAATGCCAGTTAACCTTACGGCGTTCCCAATCGCCATCAAACCAAATGCCCTTAACGCCCGGATATTTAGTGATCAGTTCGGTTAGCTGATCTTTCATGAATTTGATGTAGCTATCCCAATCGCCTTTTACAGGTTTGCCGTCAACTATTTCGCTTCCGAAAGCATAATCGGGCCTGCCCCAGTCAAGCAGTGAATAATAAAAGTGCAACTCAATACCTTCTTTCTGGCATTCCTTTGCAAGCTCCATCAATGGGTCCTTATGGTAAGGCGTGGCATCAACAATGTTGTATTTAGAGAATTTTGTGCCGAACATGCTAAAGCCATCGTGGTGGCGCGAGGTGATGGTGATATATTTCATACCTGCCTTTTTAGCAACCTGCACCCACTCTTTGGCATTAAACTCCTGTGGGTTAAAAAAATCGGCCAGGCGTTTATAGTTATTATACGGGATCTTGCGGTTATGCATCACCCACTCGCCATCGCCCAGGATGCTGTATATCCCCCAATGGATAAACATCCCAAACTTCATATCCTGAAATTTTTGACGCTGCGCCAGGTTTTCTTTAGCAGGCACGTATCCGGCCTGGGCGAAGGTTGCCAGCATGCATACAACGCCAATTGCGGTCAGTAAAAGCTTTCTCATAATTTATAGTTGAAAAATTTTATCCATCAGCATCCATTTAGCCCCATCGGGTGCGCCGGGCAAGGCCTGCTGGTACTTCCACATCAAAGTTTCCCACTCCTGCACTTTGGCATTGGCAGCATCGGCGGCACCTTTGGCATCAAAACTAAAATCATCCGTTACCTCCATTATCATGGTTAACCTGTTGCCATACCGGTAAATTTCCATATTAGTGATCCCGGCAGTTATGATGCTTTCGCGGATCTCCGGCCATATCGCTTTGTGATATTCTTCATACTCGGCTATCAGTTCCGGATCATGTTTAAGATCAAGCGCAAGGCAATAACGTTTCATAGGCGGTTTTTGAGATTGGTTTTACAAGTAAGTAAATGTTTGCTGTAAAAGCAATTTGAGTTTCAAAATAATGAAGTCTTGCGAATTTATTGTTTTCCCTATATTGGTTTCGATGATAGTTACTGCAAATCTTACTTTACGCCGATTTGGGCCGGAAGACGCACCCTTTGTTTTTGAATTACTGAATACGCCCACCTGGATACAATTCATTGGCGACCGCAATATTCACACCTTACACGATGCAGAGAATTACATCAAAATGCTGCACACTAATTTTTATAGTAAACTTGGCTACGGCCCGATCTTAGTAGCTTTAAAAGAGGATGAAACGCCGGTTGGTTTATGTGGCTTATTCAAACGCGCGTATCTTGATCACCCGGATATTGGTTTCGCATTTATGCCTCAATATGCAGGCAAAGGTTTAGGCTACGAAAGCTGTATGGCTATTATTGATAATTATCCATTTGACGTATTGTATGCCACTACAACTGATAAAAATATTCGCTCGCAAAAACTGATAGAGCGCTGCGGATTACACTACGAAAAAGATATTGAAACGCCGGAAGGCACAAAGCTAAGGTTGTATAAAAAGGTATTTATAAAATGATAACACAACCATAAATAGTATAATACATTCGTTTAATAAGGGATTTTTATCTTAGCAGCCATGTCAGATACCCGCAGAGATTTTCTTAAAAAGGCAGCACTGCTTGCAGGTGCTGCCGGCCTCAGCAACGTTTTACCGGCCTCTATTCAAAAAGCATTAGCCATTAACCCTGCGCCGGGCAGCACCTGGATGGATGCAGAACATGTAGTGATATTGATGCAGGAGAACCGGTCGTTCGATCATTGCTTTGGTTCCCTGCGCGGCGTACGAGGTTTTAACGACCCGAGGGTTATCGACCTGCCAAATAAAAACCCGGTTTGGTTGCAAAGCAACGCGAAAGGCGAAACCTTTGCCCCTTTCAGGTTAGATATTAAAGACACTAAAGCTACCTGGATGAACTCGTTACCGCACAGCTGGAGCAACCAGGTAAATGCGCGTAATGATGGTAAGTTTGATAAGTGGCTCATCGAAAAACAATCTGGCAACCCGGAGTATAAGGATATGCCGCTTACACTTGGTTTCCATACCCGCGAGGACCTGCCATTTAACTATGCCCTCGCAGATGCCTTTACCATATGCGACCAGCATTTTTGTTCATCCCTAACGGGCACCACACCAAACCGCAGCTTCCTGTGGACAGGCACTATTCGTGCCGATCAGAAAGAAGGTTCACGGGCCAATGTATGGAATGAAGATTCGGACTTTGAAGCAGCTAACTGGACCACTTTCCCGGAAAGGCTGGAAGATGCAGGCATATCGTGGAAATGCTACCAGAATGAGCTATCCATAGGCGTTGGTTTTGAAGGCGAGGAAGATTCATGGCTGGGTAATTTTACCGATAACAACCTGGAGTTTTTTAAGCAGTACAACGTACGCCTGCACAAAGAGCACATTGCCTATGTTAAGAAAAGGCAAACGGCACTGCCTCAAGAAATAAAGACATTAGAAGAAAAGATAGGCTCCCTGCCGGAAGGCGATACTTCAAAAAAAGCACTCACCAAACAGCTTACCGGGCTTAAACGCGAATGGAAAGATATTGAAGATCACAAGCAGATATTAGAACCCGGTGCTTTTGAGAAACTTAGCAAACGCGACCAAAACCTGCATATGCGTGCGTTTAGCACCAACCGGGTTGATCCTGATTATCACAAACTGACAACGCTTACCTACGATGATAATGGCACACAGCGCAAGATGCAGGTGCCAAAGGGAGATGTGCTGCATCAGTTCCGTCATGACGTTAACACCGGGCAATTACCCATGGTATCATGGATAACCGCCCCCGAAAATTTCTCAGACCATCCCGGTGCGCCCTGGTACGGGGCATGGTACCTGTCAGAAGTATTGGATATTCTCACCAAAAACCCCGAGGTATGGAAGAAGACCATCTTCATACTTACTTATGATGAAAACGATGGATATTTTGATCATGTTCCGCCCTTTACTGCGCCACACTCACACAAAGAAGGAACCGGCAAGGTATCAGATGGGATAGATACCAGGGTGGAATTTGTAACCCTTGAGCAGGAATTGGACAGAAACGGTTTTCCAAATAAATATAAACGCGAAAGCCCTATTGGTTTAGGCTACAGGGTGCCAATGATCATAGCCTCGCCGTGGAGCCGGGGCGGTTATGTAAACTCTGAGGTGTTTGACCACACATCAAACCTGCAGTTTTTAGAGAAATTTATTAAGCACAAAACGGGTAAAAAAATAAAAGAGACCAACGTAAGCGAATGGCGGCGTACCGTTTGTGGCGATCTTACTTCTGCGTTCCGCCCTTACGATGGCGAAAAGATCGTTCAGCCCAGGTCATTAAAAAAGGATGAATTTGTTGAAGGTATCCACAAAGCGCAATTTAAGGCGCTGCCAACTTTCAGCCTGTTGAGCGATGCCGATATCAAAGCTGTAAAAGCAGATCCGCGTACTGCCCCTCACATGGCCAAACAGGAAAAAGGTACCAGGCCGTCATGTGCATTACCGTATGAGTTATACGCTGATGGCAGATTAAACGAGGATAAAACTGCATTTGAGATCAGCTTTAAAGCTGGTAAGGAAGCCTTTGGCGATGCTGCACTTGGCGCACCATTTAATGTTTACGCGCCGGGACTGTATGCAAGTTTAAACGAGCCCGGTAACAAAGAAGCCATACGTACCTGGAGCTACGCTACAAAAGCAGGCGATACGCTGACCGATCAATGGCCGCTTACCGACTTTGAAAACAACCAGTACCACTTGCGCACGTACGGCCCTAACGGCTTTTACCGTGAGTTTAAAGGTAGCGCTAAAGATCCCGGGGTTGTAACACATTTCGCTTACCAAAAAGACGGCAATGTGTTGCTTACCTTCTCCCTGGCAGGCACCAAAACACCATTGACTGTAGAGGCGAGTGACAATGCTTACAAAACCGGCAGCAAACAATTAACTATTCAGCAGGAAAGCTTTGCACCGCAAACCATCAAGTTAGACCTAAGCAAGCAGCAGGGCTGGTATGATTTTACTATCCGTGTAAAAGGCTTTAATGATTTTGAAAAACGTTATGCAGGCCGGGTAGAAACCGGCAGGCCGGGCATCAGCGACCCTTACATGGGCGGCGAAGTGTAGTCTACTTAACAATAACCACTTCCATGGGGATAAGCAGTTCAGCACGAGTAGCATGATTGATAAACTTAGGCTTTAATCGGGATACCCAATAACGCTCAAAATTCGCCTGCTTCTCAATATGGTAGCCTTTTGCCTGCAGCGATGCTACAACTGTAGCCGGGCCGTAGAACATGAATGGCGTTGCAGGCAGCTTACCGCTGCCGTCTTCATTTACGATGGTAAGCGGCTGTTCTATGTAGAATTCCATTGGATAATTGGCGTCTTCCCAGCTTTGTACTAACGGCAGTTTCTGCGTGTTATGTTCATTTATCCAAACGGCAGCCTCGCTCCCGGCCTGGTATTTAAGTAACGATGGATAAAAAGCCAGGTTAAGATACAGGTTCACTACAAAAGCTGCGATAAGCGTACGGAAAGCCGTTTGGCGGTAATCTGTTGCTGCGAACTTTGTCGGCAGGATGGCAAGCAGCGCCAGCCATACCACAAGTGTCACCGCATCGTCCCACTCAAATTCATCAGGCTTAAAATAATATTGCAAAGCGGCAATAGCCAGCAGCAATACCAGCACCAGGCCTGTTTGAACCGCGCGTATCGTTTTAATTGTCCGCTCGTTTTGCAGGCCAATAAAGTATTGTGCCGTAATAATGGCAAAGAATGGGAACACAATATTAAGGTAATGCGGCAACTGAAATTTTGAGGCAGAGAACAATAAAAACGTAAGTAAGCTGCCACTAATACAAAGCCACTCGCGCTGCTGCACGTTTTTGATACCGGTTTTGACAAAATGCCAAATCGCCGCAAACAGAATTAGCGACCACGGCAAAAAAGCCCACAGCGTTGTATGGATAAAAAACGATGGATCGCCCTTTCCTTTGATAGGCCCGGTATTAAAGAAACGCCCGAACTGGCTGTCCCAGAAAAAGAATTTGATGCCGGACACATGCGTACGGCCAAAAACAACCTTCTCGGGGTGGGCATCAAATTGTTCATACAGGCAATAGATCTCCGGCAGGATAAATATGCCTATCAACACGGCAGCTAATAACCAACGCCAGTGAAATAATTGTTTCCATTGCCTGGTAATGGCCAGGTGCCCTACTATTGCCCCGCCTATGGGAACCAGTGCGAACATGCCCTTGGTCATGATGGCGCAGGCGGTAAAAATCGCGCCCCACAGGAGCTGCCAGTGGTTACCACGCAGGTAAGCCAGGTAAAAATGATAAACTGCCGCTATGATCAAACCGGTAAGGTATGGCTCGGCGCGTACATCGTTGTTAGATAGAATGATATGTTGCGATGTAAGCAGTATGAGCACACTCCAAAGCGCAACTTCTTTATTGTAAAGCAGTTTAGCCAGCAGGTAAGTATAATACCCGCCCATCAGCATAAACAGTATACCTGGCAATTTGTAGGCCCATGTACTGATGCCGAATATTTTGAACGATAATGCCGCCACCCAGAAAGGAAAATGCGGTTTATCCAGCCAATCGGCATTGTGGACGATGAGGTTCACAAAATCATTTCGCTGCGCCATGGTTTTGGCAATAACAGCGTAAAGGGTACCGTCGGGCGCCAAAATAGGAATGAACAAACCGGTGAAATTTAACAGAACAGCCAGCCCTATAAATAAATACAGCCATTGGGTTTTGTTATCGGTTTGCGGGGTGTTCATGCAGGGGGTAAAAGTAGTGAAGTAAAAAATAAAAACCACATAGCGGTCTCTTCATTCTACCAATCGAATTTTAACAGAAGACCGCATTAGCGATTGCAGCGGATACCGGCATGCGCCTAATGCCTGTGGCCGTATGAGCGAAAAGCGCGGGCCGCAGGCAATGCCGCAATACTTGTGATAAACTATTATTCACCCACTCACAATAAGCACCCACCATCCGCTATTCTAATCCAATCTTAATCCTTACATTTAATCAACTCAAAAAATATCATTTACCTTTAACTAATTTATTATCAATATGCAACGCCGTAAATTCTTAATAAATACAGCTTTAACCGCAGGATCACTATCTTTATTGGGTAACAGAAGCCTGGCGGCTATGCTGGCTGCGCCGGAGTATAAACTTACACCGCTGCGCAATAATGTGGGCATTTTTACGGAACAGGGTGGCACCATCATCTGGATGGTGAACAAAGAAGGCATCGTGTGTGTGGATGCCGAGTTTCCGGAACAGGCAGGTCATTTGATCGCCGAGCTCAAGAAAAAATCTTCGCAACCTTTTCAATGGCTCATTAACACACACCATCACGGCGACCACACCAGCGGCAATATTGCCTTTAAAGGTTTGGTTAAAAATGTGGCAGCACATGCTAACTCGTTAACCAACCAAAAAGCAGCATCGCTAAAGCAGGGATCAGATGATAAACAGCTTTATCCTGATACCACCTACACCAACAATTGGAAAATTAAAGTAGGCGACGAGCGCATTACTGCCCATTACTTTGGACCCGGCCACACCAACGGCGATAGTTTTATCCATTTTGAGAACGCCAACATTGTGCATTGCGGCGACCAGGTATTCAACCGCAAATACCCGTATGTAGACCGCTCGGCAGGTGCATCATGCAAAAACTGGCCGCTGGCTTTAGAAGCCGCACAAAAGCAGTTCAGTAAGGACACCATTTTTGTTTTCGGCCATGCTTTTGACCCGGATAAAGTGGTAGGTACGATGGCCGATCTTAAAGCCATGCAAAACTACATGGAGCGTTTGGTTGATTTTGTTGGCAGCGAAATAAAGGCCGGCAAAACTAAAGAACAGGTATTGGCTGCAAAAGCTATCCCCGGCGTAACCGATTGGCAGGGCGATGGGATAGAGCGCAGCTTAACCGCTGCTTACGAAGAATTAACCGCTTAAATTGATCGATATACCCCTCAATATAAATAATGAAGCATTTAGTATCTATTATCACTTCCATCATTACGCTGCTATCGGTGTGGGGGTTTACCTCACCCAGGCAGCTTACTTCGGCGCAGGTGATCAAGAAGATGTATACACGCTATTACAACAAATGGCATACGTCATTAACGTTTACCCAAACCACAGGCCGCTACCGTAACGATACGCTGATCAAAACCGATACCTGGTATGAGCGCATTGTTTACCCGGATATGCTGCGGATCGATTTTGGCGGCGATAATAGCGGTAATGGCGTTATTTACCGTGGAGATTCATCATATGTGTTCCGTAACAACAAGGTGGTACGGTCTGCAAAGGACGAGAACGAGCTGATATTCTTTTTAGGGGGGATGTATTTTAAGCCGATAGATAATGTTTTTGACCATTTTAAGGAGTTGCAGTTCGATCTGAATAAATTTCATGAAACGAAATGGAACGGAAAAGACGTGTACGTGATAGGTGCCGCAAAAGACGGTGAAAAAGTAAACCAGCTATGGATAGATAAAGAGAAACTGGTTGCCGTACGTTATTTTAAATATGAAGGCATTACTAAAACCGAAGCTACCTTTGAAGAACACAAGATGGTTGACGGTGCCTGGAGCGAAACGCTTTGCAAATTTTACATCAATGATAAACTTTTACAAACCGAAGTTTATCATGATATAAAGGCCAACCAGGAAATTGACAGGAAAATATTCGATCCGGCTTTAATAGGTAAATAACAGTGTGTTAGTTTAGTTTGAAGCCTTGCCATTTTTGGCAGGGCTTTTTTAGTAGCCAATAAATTCCTTCTGTTTTACCTCTACTGAGCCTTTGTTGTTATTGGTGCTAATGAGCATGGTAATGTTGTAGAACTCATTATCGAACTTATAAATGTTATTGTCGCGGTCCATCCCCTGGAACTTCATGATCAGCTTGGCACGTTTGGCCTGCGCAATAAGGTTGACAATATTTTCCGGGTCTTGTGTGGTATACAGAACCGTGCGCAGGATGGTACCGTTTGCCTGTATTTCGTTCACCCCTATGGTAATGCTCTGCGGAGCCACTTTTGCAGATTTTGACCGGAAATACTCAATTTTTTTTCCGTTTTCCTCTTTCATGTAATCCAATTTAAATATTCCACCCAACGATAAGTATGTATGGGCTTGCCCATCTGAAAGGTTGGTTAGATTGGTAAGATCAGAAAAGGAGATACTTTGCGCATTAAGGCGCATACCGGTAAAAATAATTACGATAGCTAAGACCAGCTTTTTCATTTCCTTTTCTGTTAAAGCCCCTAATTTACGTCTTAGTAACTTTTTTAAGAACTATTTGTTCATTTAACAATTCAAACATTTTCTTGTAGAAGCTGTACAATGCCTCGTACTCATCATGCGAAAACTTTGTTTTATTGAAATTGATGAGATAATGTACTGCTATATCCCCATTTATTTCCCCTATAAGCCGTTTAAAAATAATGCTATTATCGGCCATTGCAAGTGTAAATTGTTTAGGTAACGCATCAATTTTATACCCACCCGGTAACTTATAGTGGCCACTGATGTTATAGCGATTAAGGTATATAAAGTCAATATCAGATACTCTTACCTCGTTTAAAAACGGGTTAAGTGCTAACCCGGTAAATGAATTAGGGTTGAAATATATATAGTCGCCATCCGTTACTGCCGCTTCCACGTCAAATTTAAATTCCTCTCTTAGGGGTAGTGTATCCACATCCATTCCGTACCGTTTATAATCTGTAATAGATAACTTTGTGTTACCCGCTTTTAGATCGTCCAGATATTCTTTTTCTCCACCCCGGTCGTACTGCTCCATTTTATTAACCTTGCGATAAAATGAACTGCTCAATTGTGTGGTACCGGTTAATTTGCCGTCATCCTTTATAGCAGCGTCAACAAAAGTCACTTCCAGCCATTGGTACTGATTTCTAAGTTTCACTATATCATTAAAGCCGTTTTTAGGGTTGATGGTAAGCATGTTCTGCTCCAGAAATTCTATCGGAGTAAAATTATACCTGTTGTATTTTTGCGACGCGTCCAGCGTTAAAAATTGGGTGCTGTCTAACGGCACTTGCACAAGGGTTTTTTCGAGCCTGTCATAACCCGGATCATCCAATCTTATCTCAGCAATTTCCCTGTCTCCCGCAATGGCGAGCGTTGGTGATAGCCCCCCGCCTTTTAACAAATGGTAAAGTATGAGATTGACCTCTGCCGAGTTGCCGGTTTTCTTTAACCACGCCTTTTTAATACCCTCGTCTGTATACCAGCTTGTAGATTTATTCCATTTAATGGTGTTCTTAACCGTATTAAAAATGTATTCTATTTTAGCGATATCTGTTTTAAATTCATTGGCCCGTTTATATATTTCGGCTTCGCCCTCAAGCGGCTCATCTAACTGCTTGCCAAAATCTTCATCGTTCATCATTGCCCTTACCACTGCGTTCCAGGTGTAAAATGCATTTGGCCTGCGAAACGCAATGTATTGCAGATTATCTTCTACCGAATGCATATAGGGCTCCAGGGTGTAACTCGGTACATCTTTCATTACCCAAACATGGCGCGGATACTTTTCTGAGTAAACAGTATCCAGGCTAAGCGGCCGGTTTATGTTTTTAAGTAAGCCCAATGCCCTCAAACTTTTAAACGCAGCATCGTACTCAGAATACTTTGTTGGAAGTTTGTTTTGGAATTTCCATACAGGATAATTATACTCAATGCTGCTTAGCCATTTAAATTTATACTCAATAACAGAGCCTGCTTTAACACGCGGAAAAACTACTACATATTGCCGAACTCCCTTTGATACTTTTTGCTGATAGATCTGCTTCTTATCAAGAACCGTTTTTTCCACTTTGCCATCTACCAAGTTATAGGTAGCAGCCTCAATATCTTTAACAATGCCCAAGGCTATATCAGTAAAGTAATTAAGTTTAATAGTAGCAGCAGGTAGGCCGCGTTCATTGAAGATTTTAATCCGCTGATGCCGCACCATCGTCACGCCCGTCCAATCGTTAGAAGTAACCTTGGCAACATCAAATAGAATTTCAGCATCGGCATTTTTTTCAAAACTGCAGCCGGTTAATTGAAGGTCGGCAACATCAACTTCACCAAAAGGAGTGGTTTGTGCTTTACAGATGGTACTAAAGCAGATCAATAATATAAAATACAGGGGTTTCAAAAGATAAAATTTAGTTCAACTAATCTAATTAATTTTCTTTAAGAAGATCAAATTGAAAATTTTGCTATATGCCTGTACTGGAAAAACGTCATTCTACTTAAAATCCTCACTCATAAGTGAGCATCTTTTTACTATGCCCTAAATTTATCGAAAGAAAAAATCCTGATCTAAATCTTTGATCTATTAAAACTTAAATGCTTTCAGTTTCTGCCTTAATCAATGTTTCTGTAACATTCTTGCAATAATATCCGTCATTCTCATAATATGCTTTTCGGCCTGCCGTTCATTGTGTAACTTTGACACTTATGAATTTGATAATATTGAGGTACAATATTTGTTAAAGCCATATCGCAATAACCTGATTATCAGCAGCCATTAAATGGCGAAGCTATAAAGAACTTGGGTAAACACATGTTATCTGAGGTTTAGTTGATCAACATTATTTGAGAGATGATGTTGCAGTGCGTTCCGGGGTGAGATACGGAACGCATTTTTTTTGCGCCTTTCTCACCTGATCGCTAATATCTTCCCGATGGTTATAGGATGGTTGCTAAGTGCTCTCTCTTATACTGCGCCATCAGCAATAACACCATGCGGTTATAGCGTGCCAAACCCTCGGGCTGGTTGTTCGCCTTCAAAAAGTTGTCGTAAAAAATACCGCTGACGGCATTTATTTTAGTTTGGTAGGATAGCCAATATTCACGTTCGGCTTTAAAGTCGGCTTTAACCTGCGGCGATATTTTATCTTTCAGCTGCTTATAAATTGTGGTATCGGTGTAGCGCATAGTACGCATGAATTCGCCAACGGCAAGGTTATATGCCGAATACCTGAGCAGCCTGTCTTTAGCGCCGACGGCGGCAAGATAGCCTACGAAATTAGCCTCATCCTCCGGCCCGTAACCCATTTGGTGCGACATCTCATGACAGGCAACAAACGGGCGGTTAAACACCGGCATTTCGTAGTTCATCTGCGCCTCGCTGGTAAAGGGGTTATAATAACCGGATGTGCCCAAATAATTCATAAAGCCGGTAAGCAGCGATGGCTTAACCCTCGGACTATAAGTTTCAAATTCATCCGAAGTTTTTGAAAGCCTAATGATCGCCTGCCTGGCCCTGTTGTAAATAGTATCATTTGGTAAATGCAGGTCGGCGGTGCTAACGCGGCTGCGTGCAATGTTAGCGCTATCAATGAGAATTGTTGTAACCCTTTGGAGTTCTGCGGTGGTGTAGGTGCTATCGCGCAGGTTTAACCGCTCAGCGGCGGATGGACGGAAATAATTCAATCCCCAAAACAAGTAAAATACCAGGATGCCTGTTTGCACCCCAATTACAACTTTAAGTGCAAGCAGCCCCGCCATTGCCCAGCGCCTTTTAAAGCAATGCTTAAAAAACCTGATAACAGCCCAGATCAGCACTACTACCACAGCACCATAAACAATATCTCCAACACTAAACGGGAACAAGTTTAAAACCGGGTGCAGCACATGGCATATCATCCGGTAAGTGCTTTTAGAATAATATTTCTCTACCGCGGCAGGATGATCTGCAAAAAGGAAAAGCAAGTTGGTAAGCAGGAATAAAGCAACAACAGCTATCCCCCGTTTTATAAAAGCTTTTTTAATGTTAAGCACCCGCATTTAGGAAGTAAATATAAAAATGTTTTTGGCCGCTGTGCGTAAACAAAAAAGTCCCGGCTTTTGACCGGGACTTAACATATCATTTGCGGATCAATCGATCCACTCAAATTTGGTATATGGCACCAGGGCTTCAGGTATTTTGATGCCTTTCTCTGTTTGATTATTCTCTAACAGTGTTGCCACAATGCGCGGTAATGCCAAAGCACTGCCATTAAGCGTATGTGCTAATTGCGTTTTACCCTCCGCGTTACGGAAACGCAGCTTTAAGCGGTTAGCCTGGTAGGTCTCAAAATTTGATACTGATGATACCTCTAACCAGCGTTGCTGTGCAGCGCTCCAGGTCTCCATATCGTAAGTTAGGGCGCTTGTGAAACCCATATCGCCACCGCAAAGGCGTAACACACGGTATGGCAAGCCAAGCTTTTGCAACAGGCCTTGTACATGCAAACTCATATCTTCCAATACCTCGTATGACTTATCCGGATGCACTATTTGTACAACTTCCACCTTATCAAACTGGTGCAGGCGGTTTAACCCGCGCACGTGTGCACCATAAGAACCTGCTTCACGGCGGAAACATGGCGTATGGCCGCAATTCTTTACCGGCAATTCTTCGCCTTTTAAGATCACATCGCGGTAAAGGTTGGTAATAGGTACTTCGGCCGTAGGGATCAAATACAACTCATCCTCATTCACAAAGTACATCTGCCCCTCTTTATCAGGCAACTGGCCTGTGCCAAAACCCGAAGCTTCGTTGACTACCAATGGTACGCCAACTTCGCTGTAGCCTGCTTTTTCGGCTTCATCAATAAAGAAATTGATCAGCGCGCGTTGCAGTTTTGCACCTTTGTTCTTATACACGGGGAAGCCTGCACCGGTTATTTTTACGCCGAGTTCAAAATCAATCAAATTATATTTTGCAGCCAGTTCCCAGTGCGGTAAGGCATTGGCAGGCAGCTCGGGCTTGTTGCCGTTCTCTAAAACTACTTCATTATCATCAGCAGATACACCTTTAGGTACGGATGCATGCGGAAGGTTTGGCAAAAGAATCAATTTATCCTGTAATTCGGTCTCAAAGGCAGCTAACTGGTCGCCCAGTTGTTTGATCTCCTCTTTCCATTTACCGGTATTGGCTTTAACGGTTTCGGCTTCATCTTTTTTGCCGTTGCGCATCAGTTCGCCAATTTGTTTGGCTGCTGCGTTAGCCTGCGATGATACGTTGTCCGATTGATTTTGTGTTTGGCGGCGTTTTTCGTCCAAAGCAATTATCTCATCAACCAGCTCCGGCTGTTTAAAATTTTTAACAGCCAAACGTTCTAAAACTTTATCCCTGTTTTCGCGGATATAACTAACTTGCAGCATCTTTTTTAGATTAAAAGGCAAATATAAGAGTTTGCCGTTTGCAGCGGGCAGTTTGCTATTATTTTGTAACCGCTGCTGCAAACTGCAAACCGGAAATTGCAAACTGTAAAAAATGGACCAACCCAAAACAGGAAAACTTTACTTAGTGCCTACCCCTATCGGTAACCTGGAAGATATGACCTTCAGGGCTATACGGGTATTGAAAGACGCCGATCTGATACTGGCCGAGGATACGCGTACTTCTGCACCGATGTTAAAGCATTTTGATATCCAGAACAAAGTATTTGCGCACCACCAGCACAACGAGCATCAAAGCAGTAATGAGATCATCAAGTTTTTGCTGATGGGGCAAAATATCGCACTGATATCTGATGCGGGTACGCCGGCAATATCCGATCCGGGTTTCTTCCTGGTGCGGGAGGCTTTGAAGTTTAACATTGCTGTAGAATGCCTGCCGGGCGCAACTGCTTTTGTGCCCGCATTGGTTAACTCAGGCTTCCCTACAGATAAGTTTTGTTTCGAGGGATTTTTGCCGCTGAAAAAAGGCCGCCAAACCCGCTACAAATTTCTGGCGCAGGAAGAGCGCACCATCATCCTGTACGAGTCGCCGCATCGTTTATTGAAAACACTTGAAGAAATGGCCACCTATTTTGGCCTGGATAGGCAGCTTTCTGTTTCGCGCGAGCTGACCAAGATGTTCGAGGAGACTGTGCGCGGCACGGTTGCAGAGGTAAAGCAGCATTTTGAAACACACCCCATTAAGGGCGAGTTTGTGATCTGCATTGCCGGCGCCGAGGAAGCTGAGGGGAAGAAGAAAAAGAAGTATGGGAATGAGGAGGAATAAGCCTCACCCAACCCTCTCCAAAGGAGAAGGTTTAAAAAAACAAACGCCATTGCGAGGAGCGACAGCGACGTGGCGATAGCATCAACACAATATAAAAAGGTGTCATTTCGAACGAACGACAGTGAGGAGAAATCTTCTTCACCATAAATGTCCCGCGTAGAAGATTTCTCACTATCGTTCGAAATGACATCGCTTAATTACATAGTCACTCTATGAAAAAAAACATACTCCTATCCATATTCTCCGGGTTGCTGCTTTGGGTGGCCTGGCCGCCTACGCATTACACCACTATTATGCTTTTGATAGGCTTTGTGCCTATGCTGGTGGCGGTGGAGAACATCATCAAATCTGATGTTAAAAGCAAAGGAAAAAAGATCTTCCACATCGCTTTCCTGGGCTTTTTTGTGTGGAATGTGCTGTGTATTTACTGGGTTTACAATGCCTTAAAAATAATTGGGCCTGTAACAGCAATACCTATTACGTTAATACCTTACAGCCTTGGCCCGGTGTTAATGGCGACGGCTTGCTGGCTGTATTACCGGCTACGCCTTAAAGCTAACCGTACTATCAGCCTGGTTGGTTTGGTCTGCTTCTGGATAGGTTACGAATACCTGCACCAAAGCTGGGACCTAAACTTCCCGTGGATGACGCTTGGCAACGGACTTGCTACCACCCATCAGTGGGCACAGTGGTATGAATATACCGGAGTGTACGGCGGTACCATCTGGATCTGGGCGATCAACATCCTGGTGTTCCTGATCTATATTGGCTTGCGGGAGTCGCAGGCTAAAACAATAAGGTTAAAACTGATCGTGTCTTTGGTATTGGTGTTTATTCTTCCGTTGAGTTTTTCGTTGTATACTTACTACCAATACCAGGAAGTACCAAATCCATCAAACATTGTTGTCGCTCAGCCTAATATTGATCCGTATGAAAAAGAAGGTACAGTGCCGTCTGCTGAGCAGATAAATATTTTAACAAAGCTTTGCGACTCGATTGGTCAGCGCAACACCGAATATTTTATATGGCCGGAGACCGCTATTGTAAAAGACATGGATGAGGACCGCATCCGTACAGAACAGCCATACTTACAGGTTAAACGCTTTTTAGAGCGGTTTAAAAACGGCAATGTCATCACTGGTGGCGAAACACATAAGTTCTATGTAAACCGCGCTACCGGCACTGCATCACCACTTGAAGATGGAAGTGCATTTTACGATAGGTTTAGCGCCGCCATCAATATTGAAAACTCTGATAAGGTTCAGTTTTACCACAAATCCCGATTGGTGCCCGGTGCGGAGTCTTTACCTTTTGGTAATGCCTTGTCATTCATTAAACCAGTGTTTGAGCATTTGGGCGGGGCAACAGGCGCTTACGGTATGCAAAGCGAGCCAAGTGTATTATATTCGCAAAGCGGCATAGGTGCAACGCCCGTTATTTGTTATGAATCGTTATGGGGCGAGTGGGTGGCAAAGTCTGTTAGGCAGGGTTCACAATTTATTGCAGTTATCACCAATGATGGCTGGTGGGGCAATACCTCGGGGAAAGACCAGCATCTGGATTATGCCAAATTGCGGGCTATTGAAAACCGCCGCTGGGTTTGCCAATCTGCAAACACCGGTATCTCGGCTTTTATCAATGGGCGTGGAGATATTGTACAGCAAAGCAAATGGTGGGTACGTACCGCGCTTAAGCAAGATATTAACCTTAATAATAGCTTAACATTTTATACAGAGCACGGCGATTACCTGCCTAAAACCGGAAGCGCGTTAGCCGTATTAGGAATGATATTTTTGCTGATAAGAATTAAAAGAAATAGCCGTGACGCCAAATAGCTGGAAGTCAATTTTTGCCTTGGTTGTCATCAGCATCATAATGCATGGTTGTGTTATGGATTACCAGAATGCAATGCTATCTGTCGAAAATAAATCTCCATTGCTTATAACCGTCTTGTATTCAAATGCTACTAATGTTCACACGGAAAATAACGTTGCTTTCTATACTGCTGATTGGGTAACTATAGCGCCTGATTCTGTTGGGGATATTAAGATCAATGGCAGAGCAGACGCATGGCATGAGTACATAGAAAGCGGTAAAGAGAAAAAATTGTTTATATATTTCTTTGCGGCAGACTCGCTCAAAAGATACGATGGAAGGTACTCAATGGATCAACTGTGCGCTATGAAGAAATACCTGAAAGTAAACTCGTACACAGAGGATCAATTAAGCATGTTGCCTGGCGAATTAGTTACAATAATGATTGATTCGCAGCATCCCTTTTAAGGATAAACTCCTGCAGGTCGTTTATTGGCTGCCGGATGATCTTGCCTACATGCACACCATTGTCTCGGCAGATACTTTTGAGTTCGTCGGCAAAAACATAGGCTATGGAGCCTACAAAATGGCATTTGAATCTATCGTATTGCGGGTACGATTGTTTGATATTGGTATCCACAAACTCCTGCAAGCCGGCGCGCAAGATATTTTGGCCGTAATCCGTTGAACGTATCTCGCTTAAAAATTTTGAGAAGGCAGCCAGGTAGGCATTACCCCTTGGCTTGCGGTAAACATTCTCAATAACGGCTTCCTTGGTTGGGTTAAAGGCTTTGCCAAAATTAACGGCAATATCAGCCGGCATAAGCTCATACAGGTAATCGGTAAGCAGGGCTTTACCAAACCAGGTGCCGCTGCCTTCGTCGCCCAACACATAACCCAGGCCATGCTGCCCGTCATGTATATCCTCACCATCAAAAAAAGAAATATTTGAGCCGGTGCCCAGCACACAGCAAAAACCTTTTTCGTGGCCGCAGGTGGCGTAAGCAGAGGCAAGCAGGTCGCTGTCTACACTCACATACGCTTCGGGGAAAAGTGTACTGATGGCGTTTGTGACTATCTCATGCCTGTCCGGACTTGAGCAGCCTGCACCAAAGAAATAGATCTCCGTTACATCACCGGCGTAAGCAACCATATCAGGCAGCTGTTCCTGGATGATCCTGGTGATCTCTTTTTCTGTTAAAAAGTATGGGTTTAAACCGGCACATTTAAATGCCTTATTGCCATCGGCCGGTGTGGCCAGCAGCCAGTCTGTTTTTGAAGATCCGCTATCTGCTACTAAAATCATGTACTAAGTTCTTCCAGCGCCTCGTGCGTTAAAGGTTTATGAACATACTGGGTAACATATCTATTGCTCAGTGAGTTGTTCATATCGGTTGGATCAAGCGATGATGAGAGCATAAATATTTTAGTATGTTCTTTATCAATAGCCAGTTGTTCGTAAGCTTTTAGAAACTCAAAACCGCTCATCTGCGGCATACGGATATCTAAAAATATCACATCAGGCTTTACAGTACCATCGGCAAGCGCGCTTAATGCCTCAGGGGCAGATTGTATTACAATTATATTTTCGGCAAAATGGCCACTCTCCAAAATTTTTCGCGTAACAAAGTTATCGATGTAGTTATCATCAATAAGCAAACAGGTATGGTATTGAGATGGCATTTTTCAAAAATATACATTTTCGATAAATTACCTAATATTAATACTGTTAGTTATCTGCTGTAGAGTAACCTCGGCCATTTTGGATTGGTACAGGGCATTTGAGTAAACAGACTGCGCATTGAGGTAGTTACGTTGCGCTTCTCTGATCTCCAACGGAGTAATGTTACCCAGGCGATATTTCTCCAGGGATATCTCCAGGTTTTTTTTAGTAAGATCAACATTTGATTGGCTCAGTTTAATAAGGTCCAATCCCGATACGTAGGCAATAAAAAAGTTGCTGATCTGTGCCTCTATATCCTGCTGCGTTTTTTTCTGACTGATCTCCGCATTATCTATCTGTAGTTTGGCATTACGCTCGCGTCGCCACTGGTTAAAGCCGTCAAATATATTGATGGATGCAGTAAGCCCATAAGCTAAACCGTGCGCATTCTGGCTTAAGGTAAAGCCTGCCGGGGTACGACTATTGGTAAACGTATAGCCTGAGGTAACACCTACCACAGGATACCTGGTTGAGCGAACCTGCCTCAGGTTGATCTCGGCAAGGCGCTTGTTTATCTTTGATGCCAGTATGGCCGGGTTCTGGTTCTGCGCCTTCGCGATCACATCGCCCAGCACCAACTGATTGCTTACCGTTAAAGTACTATCAACTGTAAAATCGGTTTGCAGGTTGCGCACCAGCAATTGGTTCAATTGCACCTGCGTGGTTTTATAGGTTTGTATCTGCGAAAGCAGCGTAGCGGTATCTGTGTTAAGCGCTATTTGGGCAGTGTAAACATCAAGCCGCGATATACGACCAACTGCAAACTTATCATTAGCATATCTTAACTGCGTACGCGAGATAGCAATTGCCCCTTTTAAAGCCTGTATCTGCACGTTTTGCGCTACCAGGTTATAGTATGTGGTTATAACGTTTGCAACCGTTGTTTGTATGGTATCCTGCAAACGTATAGCACCAAGCTTATCCATCTGCTTAAGCATGTCGTAATTAGCAAACATGTTAAAACCATCAAAAATAGTCCAGTTAAGGTTTACGCCATAGCTGTTATTGCTGTTGTTAGCCCTTAGGTTATTGACCGTTCTATCGTTACGGGTTTGCTGTATTTGCTGCCTGCTTGCATTTAAGGCTGCATCGCCGGTTACAACCGGTAAAAAACCGGCATTGCCCAACGTAACATTGTTGCCGGCGATAGTTGAATTATTCTGCGATAATTTAATGTTATAGTTATTCTTGAGGGCAACCTCAATGGCATCCCTCAAAGATAAATGCGGCGCAGCAGGATTGGTAGCCGTTTGGGCACGCAGACCGGTTGCCAAAGCAATAAGGCAAACCAAAAAGCAAAGTGTTTTTTTGATCATCATATTGCTTAAAGTTTATCTATCAATAAAGGTGCTTTTGGTTCGGTTTCATCCACTGGTTCGGCATCAGGGTCGCGGCGGGTTTTTGATGCAAATACCATGTACATGGTTGGGATAACGTAAAGTGTTAACACCAGGGAGAACAACATACCGCCAATAATTACAATACCTAATGATGTACGGCTTTTTGCACCGGCACCCAAAGCCAGCGCAATTGGTACCGAACCTAAAACCACCGCCAAACTGGTCATCAAAATTGGGCGAAGGCGCGATGTTGCAGCTTCAACCACAGCCTCATATTTGCTTAGGCCGTGCTCCATGCGCTGGTTGGCAAACTCAACTATCAAAATACCGTTTTTGGTAACCAAGCCAACCAGGGTAATGATACCTATCTGGCTAAAGATATTGAACGTTTGATCAAACAGCCAAAGCGATATAAAGGCACCTGCAATAGCGAGCGGCACGGTAAGCATCACGATGAATGGATCCATAAAGCTTTCAAATTGTGCGGCTAATACCAGGTAAATAAGTAACAACGCAAACCCGAATGCAAAGAGGATATTTGATGAACCTTCGGCATAGTCACGTGATGGGCCGGCAAGGTCTGTACTAAAGGTTTCGTCCAGTAAACCTTTGGCAATGCGGTTCATTTCCTCAATACCATCACCAACGGTATGCCCCGGCGACAAACCTGCCTGCACTGTTGCTGATTTAAAGCGGTTAAAGTGATAGATGGATGGCGGCGTAGCGCTTTCCGTCACCTTCACCACGTTGTCCAACTGTACCAGGTCGCCCTTGGTGCTGCGTACGTAAACAGATTTCAGATCAAGCGGCTGGTCGCGGTTGGCGCGATCTACCTGTGCTATTACCTGGTATTGTTTACCGTTGATCAAAAAGTAATCTAAACGGCCTGCACTATAATATAATTGAAGCGTTTGTGCAATGTCGGCAACCGAAACCCCTAAGTCCCTTGCCCTGTCACGGTCGGTAGTTACACGCAGTTCCGGTTTGGTAAATTTCAGGTTTACATCCGTACCCTGGAATACCGGGCTTTTAGATACTTCGGCAAAAAACTCAGGCAATACCTTCCGCAGTTTTTCAAAATCCTGGTTCTGGATAACAAATTGCACCGGCAATGAGGTACGTGCGCCGCTACCACCACCGCTTATGGTTTGCTCTTGTACCACAATGGCGCGTGCATCGGGCATGCGGGCAAGTTTCTTGTTCAGCCAGTCGGCCAGTTGCTGCTGGGTACGCTCGCGCTGATCGGGCGGTACCAAACCTACCCTGCCAAAACCGGTGTTGGCCGAACCACCACCAAATGATGGTGATACAATCTCGATATTCACATTCGCCTCGGGCATAGAATCGGTCACCAGGTTGGCAACCTTATCCATGTACTTGGTCATGTACTCGTAAGTTGCACCTTCTGATCCGGTAACGGAGTAACGAAGTAAGCTTCTATCATCAAGCGGGGCCAATTCAGATGGCGTTATCTTTACCAGAATACCGGTAACCAGTAACGATGCACCCAATATCACGAATGACACCCACCTGCGTTTCATGAACTTCACCAACGATTCGGTATAGCCGCTGGTCATCTTCTCGAAGAAAGGCTCGGTAGCGATATAGAATTTAGATTTCTTTTGATTTTTACGGATCAGCTTTACGTTAAGCATCGGCGTTAACGATAACGACACAAAAGCTGAGATCAATACCGAACCGGCTACTACAACCGCAAATTCGCGGAACAGCCTGCCGGTAAAGCCCTGCAAAAACATGATGGGCAGGAACACCGCGGCCAGGGTTACCGATGTAGAAATAACCGCGAACAAGATCTCTGCCGAGCCTTCAAAAGCAGCCTTGCGGATATTCATCCCTTCTTCTACTTTTTTATAGATGTTTTCGGTTACCACAATACCATCATCCACCACTAAACCCGTTGCCAGTACGATCCCCAACAGCGTTAATATATTGATGGAGAACCCGCATACGTACATGATAAAGAATGCACCGATCAATGAAACCGGTATATCTATCAGCGGGCGAAATGCGATCAACCAATCGCGGAAAAACAGGTAAATGATGATCACTACCAGTACAAAGGATATGATAAGCGTTTCTTTTACTTCCTCGATAGAGTTATTGATAAACTTGGTATTATCCAATGCCACCTTAACGGTAATATCCGGCGGAAGGTCTTTTTCTATCTGTTTAAGGCGCCTGTAAAAATCCTTGGCAATTTGCACGTAGTTGGCACCCGGCTGCGGCACCACGGCCAACCCCACCTGCGGTATGCCTGATTCCTTAAAGGCTGTTTCCTCGTTAGCTGAACCTAAAACAGCATAGCCGATATCTTTAAAGCGCACAACCCGGTTGCTATCTGCACGGATGATGAGGTTGTTAAAATCCTTTTCGTCCGTTAGTTTACCTAATGCGCGGATGGTTAGCTCGGTATTATTACCTTCAATTTTACCGGCCGGTAATTCTACGTTCTCTTTGCTTAGTGCTGCACCTATATCAGTTGCGGTTAAGCCCAATGCCGAAAGTTTATCAGGATCAACCCACAGGCGCATGGCGTATTGGCGCTGCCCCTGTATATTGATGGAGCTTACGCCCGGGATGGTTTGTAAACCTTCCTGCAATACGTTTTCCGCGTAATCATCTACCTGCATAATGTTGCGGGTATTACTGCTTACGGTAAGCGTTATGATTTGGTCGGCGTTGGCATCGGCTTTGGTGACTACCGGCGGAGCGTTAATGTCTTGAGGCAGCTGGCGCTGTGCCTGACCTACCTTGTCGCGAACGTCGTTGGCGGCGGTTTCCAGGTCGGCATCCAGGTTAAACTCAACAGTGATATTGCTTTGCCCTACCGAACTCGTCGAGGAGATGTTACGAATACCCGGCACACCATTGATCGCTTTCTCCAGTGGCTCGGTTATCTGCGATTCGATAACGTCTGCGTTGGCACCGGAGTAACTTGTAGATACAGAAATGATCGGCGGGTCCACAGAAGGGAAATCGCGCACGCCCAAAAACTTGTAGCCTATAACACCAAATACGACAATCACAACAGACATTACTGTTGCAAGTACGGGCCGTTTTATACTTATGGAAGATAAACTCATACCTGTGCCTATTTGATAACTTTAAGAACTTTTAATGGCGCCTTAGGGCGTATTTGTATCAGGCCCGATACCACCACGCTATCGCCTGATTTTAAGCCGTCAACGATTTGAATCTTGGTATCGGTACGCAGGTCGGTCTTTACATCTTTGGCAAGGGCTTTCCCATCGTGGTACACGTAAACCTTGCTGCTTTTCAAGTCGGGGATAACGGCCTCGGTAGGTACCATAATGGTTTTTGGTATCTGGTCGAGCGTTAAGTTTATCTTAGCAAATGCACCCGCGGTAAGCAGATTTTTGGCATTCGGCGCTTTGGCACGTACGGTAATAGTACGCGATACCGCATCCAGAGCTGGCTCAATAGCATAAACCGTTGCACCAAACACATCCTGCGAACTTTCGATGGTAAAGTTAACCTTGCTGCCAACTTTAATCAAAGGCAGGTAACGCTCCGGAACAGAGAAGGTCACCTTCGCCGGGTCAATGTTCACCAATGTTGCAATTGGTGTATTTGGAGACAGGTAACCACCCGGACTGATACTTCTTAAACCGATAACACCTGAGAATGGAGCTCGTACTTCTGTACGGCTAATTTGTGCGCGAATGTTCGCTACCTGCGCCTGGTAAGCAGCATAAGATGATTTAGATGTTTCATATTCCTCTTTGCTTATGGCTTCTTTCTGTACCAATATCTCATTGCGGCGGTTAATATCCTTTGCAAGCGCTAATTGCGCTTGCACCTGGGCTAACGATGCCTGCAGGTCCTGGTTGTAAACTTTAACCAGCAACTGGCCTTTGCTTACGCGCTGGCCCTCTTTAAAGTAAATGCCGGTGACTGCGCCTGCGGTTTGACTAACCAGGTTAACCTTTTCGTTGGCATCAACGGTACCGGTAATATCTATCTGGTTTACTACGGTGGTATCATGCACGATCATCACGTTAACGGCCACAGGGCCGTTCTTTTTCTTTCCCTTCCCGGCGGTAGCAGTTTTAGTCTCTTTGGCATGCTTGCTAAAGAATTTATTATAAACCAGGAACGCCACCAGCAGCGCCAATACAATATAGATGATATAACGTGTTTTCATTTGTGCAGTACCGCTGCAATATTTAGTTTAATTGTTTGATCAAAGCCCGATACTCACAACTCAATTACCGGGCAGTTGTTTTGCAATATTAACCTGTTCATTCTCAATTTGGTTGCTTGTATCAACCATTTTACAACGTAACAGGTTTTTGACGGTTTATTAAAGAATATTATTTTTTTACCTTGCAGCATGAAAAACTTGTACTCATCAGCAATTGCTTGCTTAATTACATTATTTATGACCTCTGCTTTTGCCGCTGTGCCCGCTCCTGTGAAAATATCTTACAACGTAACTTTTCCTGAAGCACAAGCCCATTACGCAGATATTGAGATGACGCTTACCGGCCTTGCGCAGCCGTCGCTGGAAGTGAAAATGCCTGTTTGGGCTCCAGGCTCGTACCTGGTACGCGAATTTGCAAAAAACATCGAATCGCTTAGTGCCAACACCAAAGGCAAAGCCCTTTTAGCTACCAAGATCAACAAGAACACCTGGAAAATAAACACCACCGGCATCAGCTCGGTAACGGTTAAGTACAAGGTTTACGCTTTTGAGCTTTCGGTACGTACCAGCTTCATAGATGCTTCACACGCATTCCTTTCAACAACAGGCATATTCCTGTATCCTAAAGGCATGGTGAGCAGCCCTTCTACGGTACACATCAAACCTTACAAAGACTGGAACAAGGTTTCAACCAGTTTAGAGCCTGTTAACGGCGATATATTTACCCGCACTGCACCTAACTATGATATCCTATATGATTCGCCTATTGAAATAGGTACGCAGGATGTTTTTGATTTTGATGTTGATGGTACGCATTACGAAGTTGCCATGTATGGTGGCGGTAACTATGATAAGGAACGTCTTAAAGTTGATATGGCTAAAGTGATACGCGCAGAAGTTGCCGTATTTGGCGAAAACCCTAACAAGCACTACACTTTTATAGTCCATAATAAACAACGTAACGGCGGTGGTTTAGAACACTTAAGCTCAACTGTATTAGGCGCTTCACGCGATCAGTACACGTCTCCGGGCGGCTACCGTGGTTTCCTGAGCCTTGTTGCGCATGAGCATTTTCACCTGTGGAATGTAAAACGCCTGCGCCCTATTGCCTTAGGTCCGTTTGATTATGATAACGAAAACTACACCACCAACCTTTGGATAGCTGAAGGCTTCACCGCATACTATCAGAACCTGATATTGCGCCATGCCGATATTTCTACACCGCAGGATTATCTAAACGACATGACCGGTGACGTCAATACTGTTGAGAACCAGCCGGGCACGCGCGTACAGCCACTTGCCGAATCGAGCTTTGATGCCTGGATAAAAGGCTACCGCCCTAACGAGAACTCTTACAACACCGGCATCTCTTACTACGACAAAGGTGCAGTTGTAGGCATGCTGTTAGACCTGGAGATCATTAATGACAGCAACGGAAAGTACTCGCTTGATAATGTAATGAAGTACATGTACGATACTTACTACAAAGGCAAAAAACGTGGTTACACCGATGCCGAATTTAAAGCAGGCTTCGAAAAATTTGCAGGTAAAAAACTGGATGATTTTTATGCTAAATACATCAACGGTTTAGATGCGATCGACTACAACAAATACCTTAATTATGCCGGTTATAAGCTGGTAGATAACCTTGCCGATACGCAGGAACCATCGTTGGGTGTATTTACTAATTCGCGCAAGATCATCACTACCGTTCTGCGCGGCGGTGCGGGCTGGGTTGATGGTCTGAATGTTAACGATGAGATAACCGCAGTTGATGATACTCCGGTAACAGACATGGGCGCCATCCTTAAAGGTAAAAAAGTAGGCGATAAAGTAAATGTTACCGTTACCCGCGATGGCCAGCGCATGGTTATCCCGGTTACCCTGCAGCGCAACAATGCCTACAAGTACAGCATAACCGAAATTGAAAATGCAAGCCCTAAGCAATTAGCGGTACGCAAAAAATGGTTAAAACTGTAAGGTAGCATCATATACGCAAACAAAGTTTTTAAGCCCTCTCCCCTTACACGGAGAGGGCTTTTTATTTGACTATCACCGCGTGGTAAAACATTTTAAAACCTTAATGCTTTAATAGGTAACGTAATTAATCACTTATGAACTCATTACTTTACACCATCGCTGTTATCCTGGTTATATGCTGGGCTATAGGTTTTTTCTTTACCGCCATCGGCAGCATTATACACTTATTGCTGGTTATTGCAATTATCATGATCGTATTAAAGGTGCTTCGCAAGCCTACTGCGGTATAAGCACTTAATTATTGTTATAGCAAGCCCATGAAGATCCCTTTAACTCCGCAACTGGTTGGCGACCTTATTGAAAAAGGTTATGTGTACATGCTGGCCAGCAATGAAGACCTGGCCAAAGGTGAAGGTGAAGGAATTATTACGCTTAAACCGGTACGCGAAAAACCTGAGCTGAACGCCTTACCTGATGGCTTTGAAACCTATTACCGCATAACGCGTGAACCAATACAGTTTGCGTGCGGCGTAGAGGGCATTAGCTTCGAGGTCGACTTCCATTCTTACAGCCCTGATGTTACCGGTGAAGATGTTTTTGAGGACAGTTACTTTAGGATGAGTGAAGACTTCTTTCACAAAGTGCTGGATAGCCTTGAAGATTATGCGGTAATTACCACAGATAAGAACGGCGACGTTAACAGCTGGAATAAAGGTGCAGAGAAACTAATGGGCTTCACCGAAAAAGAAATAATTGGCCATAGTGCCGATATATTTTTCACGCCCGAAGACCGCGCTCACAATGCACCGCGTAAAGAGATGGAATTTGCCATAAAGGATGGCCGCGCTATTGACGAGCGCTACCATATGCGCAAAGACCGTTCAAGGTTTTGGGGCACGGGCCTGATGTTCCCGCTGTATGATGACTATAACAATCACCGCGGTTTTACCAAAATTATGCGCAACCTGCGTGAGCAGCAGGAAGCCAAATCGCAGGGAGCACCCCAGTAAAAGAAAAGCCGGGCTGTGCTAACAGCTCCGGCCATCTACCTGTGATATGGTTTAACTATTGAACTAACTTTACTATTTGATTTTAAACTTGTCTTTGGCCTTTGTGGTCACCAGTACAACACCACTTCTTCCATCTGTACCATAAATTGCAGTAGCTGACTGGTCTTTTAGTATCGTGACAGACTTAATATCTTTTGGATTGATCTTATCTATAGTACTTACCCTTTTACCATCCACTACGTACAAAGGATGATTATTGCCTTTTATTGATATCCAGTTTTTATTGCTATCAACAAGCAATAGCGATTTTGTTGGTTGCATATTAGGCACCGCTCCAATTTTCTTTTCATCACCATCATCATCTGGGACAAGTGAAAAATTTATCGGCACGCTATATTGTACGCGCACCTTGTGTCCATTTTGCGTTCCTGCTATCCATTTTGGGGATAAAGCCAACATCCGAACGGCCTCTTCGTCTGCGCCACCTCCAATACCCCTTACAATCCTGATATTTGATAACGAACCATCCTGCTCTACAATAAATGTTGCAATTACCCGGCCCTGTATATTGTTCTCTCTCGCTTCCTTTGGATATTTAACAGTTTTACCTAAGAACTGACCAAATGCCTTATCGCCCCCAGGAAATGATGGTGCATGCTCAACGGCGGTAAATACTGCATCGTCAGTAAACACTCCCTGAGGTTTAACGTTACTCATCCTGTTGCCGTCTAAAGAAAAGCTCACCGGCACACTATATTGCGATCTTATAGCTTTGCCATTGCGGGTAGCCGGTTGCCATTTAGGCGACATTTTCAAGACCCTTACGGCTTCTTCATCCATGCCATAACCAACGGCTTTGGCAACCTTAAAATCTGACAGGGAACCATCCGCATTTACCATGAATGTGATAACTGAACGGCCCTGCTTATTTTTACTTTTTGCCTCCGCAGGGTATTTAACGTTGCTTGCTAAAAATTTCATAAAGGCACCGTAACCCCCGGGAAAATCTGCGTTTACAGCGTTCACTTTTGCCTTTGGTACTGTATCAAGCGTTGCTTCATCGCTGGCAGTATCGCCAGGCGCAAAGCTATCCATTAATGAATTGCTTTCTTTGGTGTTACCGTTTATTACATCTTTAGCAGATGTTTCTAATACAGCCTCGGCCTTTGCATTGATGGTTTCAACAGTTTTGCTATCGCTGATGGTTGCCGACGATAATATCAGCATCAGCACAAATAATGGTGCAGATAAGCCATACTTAATGAGCTTAATACGCTGCGATCTGTTTTTCTGTAGCATAATAATTCGTTGTTTAAGTAAACTATGGTTAAAGAACGGATTAACCATACCGTGCGCAGGCGCTTCAAAAGTTTGGCTTAGCAACAGCATGGCGTAATCGGCCTTGTTGGTTCCGGCGTCAAGCGTATGTTTATCGGCAATAAACTCGTGCACATGCTTAATGGCATTGCGGTACAGGTAAACGATGGGATTAAACCAGTTGATGATCATAACCGCCTCGATGATCAGCACATCTGCCGAGTGGAACTGGCGGGCATGCACCAATTCATGGTTATGTATCACTTCATGCCCGTCTATCTCCTGCCCTACCTTAATTTTGTTAAAGAACGAGTATGATACTTTTGGCGAAGGATCATTGATCACCTTCCGCAGCATAACAAGCTGTATCAGTAACCTGGCAATAAGCAGCAATACACCAATGCCATACAGCACCCCTAACACTTCGCCAATGGTAAGCGGGTTATCTTTAATGGGGGTGATATCGGCAATGGTAACGGCGGTGGCACCATAAATTGAATACTGCACCTGCCTGGTAATAAACAGGTTTTGCACCCAATCGCTGTGTATCAGCGGAATAAAGAACGACAATATTGCCGTCCCTACCAGGTACACCCTGTTCAACTGGAAAAAAGTTTCGCGGCGTAACAGCAAGCCGTAAAAACAGAAGAACAGGCACAGGTAAATATTTACCAGTAATAAATAATGCCACCAGCTCATAACTATTTCTCTTTAAGTTTTTCAATCAGTTTCATGATCTCATCAGCCTCTTTTAAGTTCATCTTCTCTTTCTTGGCAAAAAATGATAGTATCCTGTTTACCGAATTATCAAAGTAGCCGCTTAAAAGCTTTTCGGCTGCAAAATCTTTGTATTGGTCTTTGCTTATCAACGGATAATACTCGTGGCTTTTGCCAAAGGCATTATGGCCAACAAACCCCTTTGTTTCTAATATCCTGATGATGGTTGATACCGTGTTGTACGCGGGTTTAGGCTCAGGCAAAACGTCTAATACGTCTTTTACAAAGCCTTTATCCAGCTGCCACAGCACCTGCATAATTTGTTCTTCGGCCCGGGTTAACTCTTTAATTTCCATGTATTGTGCAATGTTTGTAAGTACTTAAGACCAAGTTATAACTAATAAATTAATTATACAACTAAATGTTTAGTTATTTTAATAATAAACTTCTTTCGCCATTTTTGGTTACTGTTACAATCAATTATAAATGGAAATAACCTTTCACGGCGCTGCCCGCAACGTTACCGGCAGCAAGCATCTTCTTCGTTTAAATGATGGTACTACGGTTTTATTGGACTGCGGCATGTTCCAGAGCCTTGGTGAACATACCGAGGATATGAACGAACACTTTGGTTTTAACCCTAAAAAAGTAGATCACCTTATCCTCTCTCACGCACATATTGACCATTGCGGTTTAATACCCCGCCTGGTTAGTGAGGGTTTTGAGGGTAATATATTCTGCACATCGGCCACAATGGACCTTGCACGTATATTGCTGCTTGATTCGGCCAAGATACAGATGCAGGATATTGAGTACAGCAACAAACAGCGTAAAAAGCGCGGACAACCTTTGCTTGAGGCTCTTTACACCGAAGAAGATGCCATGGCAGCCATGCGCCTGTTTAAAATAGTAGATTATCACCAGGAATACGCTATCAGCAAAAACCTGCGGTTTAAGTTTACGGATGCCGGCCATATTTTGGGCAGTGCTGCCGTACACGTAACCGTAACTGAAGATGGTAAGACAACGCAGGTAACCTTTAGTGGTGATGTTGGCCGGTACGGCGATATGATCTTGAAAAGCCCCCAGCCTTTTCAGCAAGCCGACTATATTTTACTGGAAAGTACCTATGGCGATAGCTTACATAAAGATGTTGGCCCGGTTGAAGATGCATTGCTTGAGGTGATAAAACACACGTGTGTAGATAAAAAAGGCAAAGTGATCATCCCGGCGTCTAGCGTTGGCCGCACACAGGAACTACTTTATGCCCTTAACGCGTTGGAGTTACGCGGCGAACTGCCGGATGTGCCTTATTATGTGGATAGTCCGCTATCTGAAAAAGCTACGCAGATATTAAAGGACCATCCCGAAGAATACAACAGCGCCGTAAAAAAGGTGCTGCGGGTTGATGCTGATCCGTTTGGGTTTAAGGGCTTAAGATTTATTGAATCTACCGAAGAATCCATTGCCTTAAATGATGACCCGCGGCCTTGCGTTATCATTTCATCATCGGGCATGGCCGAGGCCGGGCGCGTGAAACATCATATTAAAAATAACATCAACAATCAGAAGAATACCATACTGATGGTTGGCTATGCTGAGCCGGGATCGCTTGGCGGCAGGCTGGCCCGTGGTGATAAAGAGGTATATATTTTTGGCGACCAATACCGGGTTAATGCAGAAGTGCGATCTATAAGAAGCATGAGCGCGCACGGCGATTACGAAGACCTGCTGCACTTCATCAGCTGCCAGGATCCGGCAAAGGTTAAGAAGATATTTCTTGTTCACGGCGAGTACGATATTCAGCAACATTTCGCCGAAACGCTGAAGAAAAACGGCTTCAATAACATCGAAATCCCCTACCAACACGAGAAAGTAGTACTAAACTAAGGGCATACTAAGCCTCTTTGAGGCCAAACTAAGGGACTTTGGACTTAAAAAACCCCGGTTTCCTGCACTGACATTTTCTTGTCAGCGTTCACGAGCGTTCACGGTGTTCATGGCGTTCATATCCGTGAACGTGAACGCCTTCGACTGAATGCTAACCAAAATCAAAGCCCCGCATTGCGGGGCTTTGACTCTTAACTTCTTACTTCTTAAGCCCTATTTCTCTCAGGCGCTCATCCAGATATTCGCCTGCAGTGATATCTGTGTATAATTTCGGATGCTCAGCATCAATGGTTGATGGCAGGCTGGCAAGGTCCATAGTTGATTTAGGGTGTAAAAAGAACGGCACTGAGAAACGCGAGTTCTTCATTTCCTCGCGCGGCGGGTTAACCACCCTGTGTGTGGTTGATTTTAACTTATTGTTGGTTAGCCTCTGCAGCATATCCCCTACGTTAACCACCAGGTCTTCGCCATGCGCCTTAACCGGGAACCAGGTGTTGTCGCGGGTTAGCAGTTCAAGTCCATCCGCGCTGGCACCAATCAGCAGGGTGATCAGGTTAATATCCTCGTGAGCGCCGGCACGCACCGCATCGTCAGGCAGTGCATCCGGGTTCTCTATAGGGAAATAATGCAGCGTACGGAGTATTGAATTACCATTGTGCACTTTATCATCAAAGTAATTTTCACCCAGCCCCAGATAAACTGCAATGGCGCGCAAAAGGTGAATACCGGCCCCTTCAAGCTTCTTGTAAACCTCCAGCGTTACGGTGTTAAACTCAGGCAGTTCGGCAACCTGCACGTTATCAGGGTAAAGCTCCTTTTCAGGCGCATCATCGGCAACAGTTTGGCCTATCTGCCAAAACTCCTTCAGATCGGGTATTTTAAAACCCTTAGCCGTTTCTTTGTTTTTGCCGGTATAACCACGCTGCCCCGCAAGCCCGGGGATCTCGTACTTCATCTTCACATCCCCTGGCAAGGCAAAAAGCGCTTTAACCTGTTTGTAAAGGTCGTCTATCAGTTCCTTACTTAAACCATGATTAGTGATGGTAACAAAGCCGGTTTCATTGAAAGCCTTACCAATAGCATTAGAAAAAGCTTTGCGCTGCTCTTCAGTGCCGTTTATATAGGTGTTAAGATCCAAACGAGGGATGTTTACTACGCTCATAATTAAAATGTTTAAAGCCAAAATTATCTATTTTTTATTTGAGAACGTAGGTGCCAACATAAATAACACTGTAAGTTTTAAGCTTAAGGCACATCACAGAAAACATTTACACCGTTAAACGTTTGTGTTATTGGCTAGTCTGTATTATAAAACCACACTAAACCCAATAGAAGCGAGCATGAAAAAATTAAGTAAAATATGGGGAATAGCCTTGGTGGCATTCATGCTGATGTTATCAGCGCCCAACAAGATATTTGCACAGGGATATGTATCTGACCAGGAATTTTATGACGAACTTTCGCCATACGGCACCTGGGTATATGACCAGCAATACGGCAATGTTTGGGTTCCAGACGTTGACCAAAACTTTCGCCCGTACGCCACCAATGGTTACTGGGCAATGACCGAGTATGGTAACACCTGGGTATCTGATTATCCCTGGGGTTGGGCAGCATTCCACTACGGCCGTTGGAGGTTTGATAATTATTACGGCTGGGAATGGATCCCGGGTAACGAATGGGCACCTGCCTGGGTAAGCTGGAGAGATGGTGGTGGCTATTATGGCTGGGCACCAATGCAACCGGGTATTGATATCAACGTATCATTCGGTGGCTATTCTGTACCTGATTTTTATTGGGTATTTGCACCGCAGCGTTATATAACATCACCTGATATTTACAGTTATTATGTGCCGTCATACCGTGTGTCAACCATTATAAATCGCACCACTTATATTCGCAACACTAATGTTTATAACAACGTAACTTATATAAGTGGGCCACGTCGTGATGACATTCAGCGTATTACACAGCGCCCGGTACGTGTTTACAATATCACCAACATTAATAGGCCGTCGCGTACCACTATTAACAACAACAATATTAATATTTACAGGCCGGTAATAAGGAGAGACGAAAATGCACGCCCTACTCGCGTTGTTGATGCGGAAGCTTACAGACGCCAAAATCCCGGACAAAGGATCGCGGTAGCTAACGGACGTGGCTACAACCCTGCAAATGCTTCGAGGCTGGCACAAACCGCCCGCAGTACCAACCCGGATAGCCGCTTGGTGCGGGTAGACAATAACCGCCCTAATGTTGACAATCTCGGCAACCGCAACAGCAGGCCTGATTTGAACCGCAACGACCAACGCAACAACGGCCAGCAAGCCGATCAGCAACGTCAACAACAAATGCAGCAGGCTCGCGGCGCACGTGATCAGCAAACAGCAGATCAGCGCCAACAGGTAGAGCAGCAACGCCAGCAGCAAATGCAGCAAGCGCGTGGTGCACGTGATCAGCAATCATCAGATCAGCGCCAGCAACAAATGCAACAACGCCAGCAAATGCAAGATCAGCAAAGGCAACAACAAGAGCAACAACGCCAGCAGCAAAACCAGGTTAGGCAACAACAAATGCAGATGCAGCGTCAGCAACAAGAACAGCAACGCCAGCAAGTGCAGGATCAGCAAAGGCAACAGCAGCAGGAGCAGCAACGTCAGCAGCAGGATCAGGTTAGGCAACAGCAAATGCAACAGCGCCAACAGCAAGAACAACAGCGCCAGCAGCAAATGCAGCAACAACGCCAGCAAGTGCAAGACCAGCAACGCCAACAGCAAGAACAGGTTAGGCAACAACAAATGCAACAGCGCCAGCAACAAGAACAACAGCGTCAGCAGCAAATGCAGCAACAACGCCAGCAAATGCAAGATCAGCAACGCCAGCAACAGGAACAACAGCGCCAGCAGCAAATGCAGCAGCAACGTCAGCAACAACAAGATCAGCAACGCCAGCAGCAAGAGCAACAGCGCCAGCAACAAATGCAACAACGCCAGCAACAGCAAGAGCAGCAACGTCAACAACAAGAACAACAGCGCCAGCAGCAACAACAACAAAGGCAGCAGCAAGAGCAACAACGCCAGCAACAAGAACAGCGTGGCGGCGGCCGCCCGGCAAGACAATAATTATAGTTGATTACAAACAACAAAGGCCCTGCAATTATGCAGGGCCTTATTTTTTCGCTGTATCAGTATGGTACTAAGATACAATGAATGAACCAGCAACCAATGCCAGAACCTGGTCTTTTGTTAATGGCTCATCAAAAGATGCTGTAGCAACCGCTGCAGATACATTAAGAGCTGTAACCAAATTTACACCACCTTGCGTTACGTTTTCTTCTCCGGCATAATTACCGTTGGCAGCAGCAACACCGGTATCATTACCTAATGAAGCTGTACTTACGATGTAAGGCTTAGTAGTTGATGATTGGTTTAAATTAAAGCGTAATTGCCTTATTGCAGATGCGTGACGTGCCTCAACCGCGTGGATCGATAATGCTGCAGTTAATACCGTTTGGTTACCTAAAAGATTTCCTGCCTGGCCTTTGTACGCTCTTACACCTGTATCTTCAAATACTTGCGCAACAGCAAGGAAAGTAGCATAGTTGCTAAATACATCTTTGAAAGGACCATTACCTTTGTTGTTTCCGCCGGTAAAATCATACGTGGCAGCGCTAACAGGTGTTGCATTAAGCGAACTGATCACCGTTTGTAAAAATTTTACGTGGGCAACTTCATCTCTTTTTATCAAACCCAAATAGGTTGAGTTTGCAGCCGGCACCAAGTTAGATGTTGCTAAACCCTGGGTGTAAAATGCTGCTTCAAGATGCTCAAGAGTTAATGCGTAATTAAGAACATCAACTACACTCGAAGATGATTGACCATAGGCTCTTTTGAACATGGTTCCTAAAGCAAACGGTAATGCAGCAACTGCTACTTTTGAACCAAAGCTGGTTATATTTTTAATGGCTGCACGGCGCGGGTTTAAACGATCGTAAACCTCTGGGTCAACCTTTTCTATTTCTTGTACTATATCAAATATATTCATGGCGATATTGATTAACCGTTATAATTAAATGCTTGTGCTGTTACCTTGGTTTTAAGGAAGGCATTAGCAGTTGGTAATACCTGCGCTATGGTGGCAGATTTGTTTAAACCATTAGAATCTATCTGATCATCCGGTACAAATGAACCGAAAGATATCAGGTTAGATATTAATGCTGCGTGTCTTGCCTCAACAGATACGATCTTACCGGCAATTAACAGGTAATTAGCATCTTTAATAAGGTAACCTGCGCCATCATAAGCTTGTACACCCAAATCTTCGAATGCTTTAGCTGTAGCCAAAACTTGTTGTCTGCTTCCGAAATCAATTTTGCTGAAATCAGGAGTTAAAGACATGATCGCCTTAGCACCTAATGCGGCTTTAAAAAATTCGCGGTGCACTATCTCATGGTCGCGTATATCTGTCATGTAAGTTAATTCCACGCTTGACATACCGCTGTAAGGGCTGCTAACTACTTGTGTGTAAAATGCTGCTTCTAATTGTTCAAGCGCATAAGCATAATTTAAGATGCCGATGTCGCCGCTGCCGATATCAGAGCTGCCGCCCGGGTCAACAACTATACGGTCCTTGTGGCAGGCAGTTACGCCTACCACCGCTGCAGTAGCAACGCCTGCGCCTGCATAACGTAAAAACGACCTGCGGGCCATATTCACATTACCGGTGATTGGGTTGATGTCTGTTTTCATAAATAATTTGTTTTAGTTTATATATCTTTAAGTGGAATTACGCTTGATTGTTCTGTGTAGTTTGGAGGATAACTTGCTTTATAGCAAAGCGGAGTTGTTATAGCAAAAAAGAGTAGGAATTGCAGGCATGAAATAAAAAAAGGCCGGAAGACTCTCGCAGTCTTACGGCCCTACATCTACCTATGAAAAACTCCCTTTGAGAAGGGTACCATTACAAGTACAAACCTTGTGCCGACAACATAATAAGCGCCGTTTTGCTTAAAAAGCAGGTTTTCTTAAAAGATCAACTTTAAATCGTAGAAATTTAGTCTCAAAGTGTAGAGAATTAACTCAAAAGCTATTCAAATTTCTTTTTGGATTAAAAACTCCGCATCAAAGCATTTCCCGGAAGTTTATTAAATAAAAAAGGCCGGAAGACTCTCGCAGTCCTTCGGCCCTACATCTACCTATGAAAAACTCCCTTTGAGAAGGGTAGATCATTTAAAACAAACTGTATGCCTAACGTTTAAAATGGCTAATAAACCGCTTTAAATGACTTTTTGCCGTTTAACATGCCCATCAGTTGTAGAACAAGCTTCCCACTGTGTAGAAAAAGTGCGGATAACTTTGATTGCTTATTTAAGAAACTTATTAGGAATAACGATGTTAGAGTAAATATGGATTACAATGTGTATTTATTGGCAACAGACCCAAACAACCCATGCAGGGATGTGATACACTCGAGAGACACCAGTTTAAAAATAAGAGTGTATTGTTTAAGTGAAGACCGGTTTACGCCAGACGAAAACGAGATACAGTTATATGGCTATGCACATAACAAGTTATATGCATTTGAAACCATTAATATAAATGCCGAAGACGCCTTAGATGTGGTTGGGGCCATACAATGGTATGCCGACTATATTGACTACCCTGAAATGGAAATATTGCCTGAAGACCCAAGGGGCGGGCATGGGATAGCCATGTGATAAAAAATAATCCTTTGCATATCTGCAACTTAGGGAATTTTTAAAAATATTTTAAATTTATCTTTTGGAGCATTAAAAGTAAACTCTATATTTGCATTCCCAAACGCAAGGGACCTCAAGTAAACGAAAGCTTACCGGAGAAAACACAAGGGAGCATAGCTCAGCTGGTTCAGAGCATCTGCCTTACAAGCAGAGGGTCACAGGTTCGAATCCTGTTGCTCCCACGAAAAGAGAGTCAAACAGACACAAAACCCCGTAAACAATATGATTTACGGGGTTTTTTATTTCCCATCAGTTCAAATCTTCGCATTTCGTAATAACTTTTAGAGTACCCAGGAGAGTACCAAAATTAATTTGATATTTTTGGTACTCTAAAAGCTCACAAATAATTGATTTACAATTATTTAAACCAATAAAATTTGTTGCTTTCAAGGCTTGTTTGATACGGTTTTTATGCATTAAACTGCAGCTAAAACCTAAGTAAAATCAGTATGTATCAAAATTTATGTAAGATGGAGTATTCAGGAAAATTTGGAATTCACTTTAAAATGCGCGCTGAACGCGCTAAAGATGGCAGAGCGCCGGTGTTTATGGGCATCGTTATAGATGCGGAGAAGATCTACATTGCACTTAAGGGGTTTGTCGTAGATATAGACCATTGGGATAAACTCAATGGATCAGGCAAAAAAAGCACCAAGCAAGGCAGAGACATCAACAAATATTTAGAGGACGTTAGATGGACAATGAAAGATCACTATCGTAAATTAGAGCTGACAGACGCTGCAATCACAGCAGAAAAACTCAAATGTGCTTTCCTCGGATTAAAAGAGGAGCAAAACACCCCAATGCTTAGCGAACTGGTGAAATATCACAATGATCAAGCATCTACCCTTCTATCAAAAGGAACAATGAGCCATTACTTCGTGACCCAGCGGTATATCAATAAATTTATAAAGCAGACATATCATCAGGACGATTTTAAGTTATCCGAGCTTAATTACAAATTCATCGCAGACTTTGAACTGTTCCTCTATAACCACCGGCCCAAGGATCACCAAAAGAAAATGGATACTAATGGTGTGCTTAAACATTTGATCAGGCTCAAAAAAATGGTCAATCTCGGATCGAGTCTTCGCTGGGTAGACGGAGAGCCCTTTAAAGGCTTCAAAATGCGTAAGAAAGCTGTAGACAAAGAATTTTTAAACGAATGGGAATTGCAGCGCGTAGAAGAAAAAGAATTTGAAATTGAAAGGCTTAACACAGTTCGTGATATGTTTATCTTTTCCTGCTACACCGGATTAGCCTTTATCGATATGGTTGGCCTAACCCCCGAAAATATTGTGACCGGATTAGATGGAGAGCCGTGGCTGCGCACTTTCAGACAAAAAACCCTTGTACCCGTAAATACTCCTCTGCTGCCTAAAGCATTGGCATTGATAAAAAAATACAAAAGCAACTACAGAGCACAAGTAAGTGGAAAAGTATTCCCTCTGATATCGAATCAAAAGATGAATGCCTACCTCAAGGAAATCGCGAAGATCTGCGGTGTCTCAAAAAATATGACCTACCACGTTGCGAGGCATACTTTTGCCACTACCGTTACGCTATCCAATGGCGTACCTATTGAAACGGTAAGTAAAATCTTAGGGCATACCAAGATATCGACGACTCAGATCTATGCCAGGGTTTTAGAGAGAAAGATAAGCGAAGACATGTCCATACTTAAACGCAAACTTGAAAAATCATAAATGCTACGTCTAATTTAAAAGTCGTGATCAAGGATCCGTACACTAGAATTCATTCTTTTCTTTATAGGTTGTTTCTAATTTATATTAGACACTGTTTCTAAAGCTTTATAAGAATGATTTGACTTGATGAGGCTGATAAACTCTTCACTTACTCGTTTGTGTATAAAGCCGTAATCACCAAATTTCTGCCGGTATTATAATTGGTTTTCGTTATAAAGAATTAGCTTCATTTTACTGAAACTCATAATCAAAGCATTCTTTCCGGTGATACCGGTATAAATGAAATCTGATTGATCGAAATAAAAAATAACAGGAAGCAATATTCTTGAAACTTTCATTGAAATTGATCTTAATGTTGCTACTACTTATCGTGAGACCATTCTGCTCAATACTGCGAAAGGCAACACGGTCCAAAGATTGCTGAGGCGTATCAAGAAAAAGCACGAGAAGTGAAGTGTAATACCCGTTACTCCTGGCTTCGTCAACCAGGTCTTTGAAAGATCCATCGTTAAATACAGTCTGAAGGATAATGTTTTTTCTTAGTCCAAGGGTCTGCTTAAATACAGATTTTGTCCGGCCCTTGTAAACGTCTGTCATGATGACCTCGAAATCTTTAAGTGCATCAAGTCTCGTTCGAATAAAACTTGACTTACCGGCTGCGTTGGGACCAACAACAAAGATCAATTCAGGTATATCCATTATGAACTCAACTCTTTTATGATCTTGTCTTCGACCTTGATAGGCATATCATAGTTATCGGTCACTATTGTTACCTCGACAAGGTACTTTCGTCTGTGGGCAATTCTTTTAGATAATAGTCACCATCTTCCTCCTGCTTGGAATAGAAAGGGTTTCCTAATTCAAAAGCCCTTTGCCTCCCAAGTTCATGGATATTGTCCATGTTGCTCAAAAGCCCGTCGACTATTTGCGATCTTTCCCTAATGCAAATTAACTTATTCCTGCTATTTCGGAAACAATGTCTCGAACTTATTTATAGAATTTGCGACAAGCGGGTAACCCGCTTGTCGCGGTAGAGCGAGGCTGGATGTGGAATGAAGACATAGCGCAAAGCGCGTGGTGCAATGCAGTATCCTGCCGCAGCCAACAATAACGGTTGTTATGCTGCGATCTTTTATTATCACAATCGCTACATTCTTAACCCTTTTCGCTTCTTCTTTCTTTTAAGATATGCAGCATCAGTAACGTCTTTAGCTATCGCAGGAAGATCATCACGATCAGTGCAGAGCAGCACCCGGCCAAGATCGCGATAAGGTACAGCCTGATGAGCCAGCGGCTCCCAAACTTTTGCTGTTCTTTGACTAGCTCTAAGGGTGCCGTTAGCCGGCTTAGACATGCTTCTATCTCGTACGCCCTCAGCTCCAGCTTGTCTAGCTGCTCCTGCAGCGAACGGACGTGTAAGGTCAGTTCCTCCCCGTATCTTCGTCTTGCGGTCAGCTGCATCTCCTGCATTTGTTTCAGCAAAGCTTTGACCTCTTCCTGAGAATCGGTCTGCCTGTCCTCTCGTGCGTGTTTCAATGCTTCTTCTTGCCCGATCGTTTGCCTGGCGAATGCTTGTGCCATCTCTTTCCTGTTCATATGCTATCATTGATCTGATACTACTCCATTTATAGGCATTGCCCAATGCCGCGCCTTTAAAGATCATCCCATCGTAGGTATAGGAAATACCGCTCACAAAGCCCGTTGATGCCTGGTTGAAAAGCAGGCTGACGCCTTTGCGTTCGAGGGCTTCGATAAAGTCTTTTGTATCTGCTTTGCTATCGTTTGAAAAGTATTTCAACGTGTCCTTGATAATGACCTGCAGCTTAACTTTCACAGATGGCTCCCCGGTCCGCTGCATCATCTCCAGTTCGTTCTTCGTCACTGCCCGTTCCTGCGCCTGCCTGCTGGAGGCAACCTGCCTTAGACCATGCTTCTTTTCCAGCTTTCTCAGCACCGCTTCGCTCCTTGCGTAATCCCTGGAATCGCTCACTACGCTACCGTCGTAAGCGATCCGGTTAACCAGCAGATGTACATGCGGATGTTCTGCGTCAAAGTGCTCGAACACCGCGTACTGATTAGACGCGAAACCCATCTCCGCCAGGTATTCCAGCGCAATATTTTTTTTCTCCTCACCGGTTAATTTTTCCTCCGGCGGAAAGTTGATCGAGGTGTGGTAAAAGTATTTCTGCAGGTTTGGCCGCAAGGCTTTGACCATCGCGATCTCGCGCATCACCTGATGCACTTTCATCTCCGAAAACGAGCTGTCCAAAACAGTAGCGACTCCCTTATTTACTTTCTCTAAGTTGTACAACAATGCACACCTGAACCCTTTGCCTTTTACCTGGTCGGCGGTCATGGTAAAAGCGCCCTGATGATCTCTTTCTGGAGGCTTAAAAGCTCGGTCAGCACAGCAGGCTCTATCGTACCGGATCTCAACTGATGCATTTGTTTCACCGCCTGGTTCAAGTTCACGCCGATGCGCTGCAACTCCCGGTAAAATGCTGCGTTCAACGGTGATGTTTTCATCACCGGAAATCTGCCTGCAAATACTTTTTGTCTTATCCAGTTAGCGGGGGTGATCCCCGCGCCTTCGGCGTAGCTTTTAAGCTTTTCATGCTCCGGATCTGTCAGCCGGATATTGACCTGGACCTTCCTTTTTTCTTCCCTCAACGATGGTCTTCCCATGATCCTGCCCTCCAACAAAGTGTTATTTCTACAAATCTGCTCATGGCATCCTGGGTCCTCCGCAGGAGCAAGCCCGTTTAAGCGTAGCGAAAACATGGCTTGCTCCTGAACGCGGATGACAAATGCCCGAACCGGGCTATCACTTTGTGATAGCCTATTCATAATAGCTTACTTGCTGAGCGGGTGAGGCGCAAAAGGGTTCTTGTTCTTCTGCCCCTCCAGGACCTTGACAATGTCCTCGTACTTGTAATAGATGATGCCGCCGATCTTACTGTAGGCCAGCGTACCGTTCACACGCAGGTTCTGCAGGGTGCCGTTCGATATCTTCAACAGGTTCTTCACCTGGTAGCTTTTCAGCCATTTCTGCTCGCCGAATTGCGGCTTGCCGGTTAACTCTTTGATCATCCCGAACAGCTCTTCCTTGAAGCGTTCGAGGTCTTCCCTGGTGATCATTTCCACATTCACTTTTCTCTCTCCTTTTTTTGATTTTTATACCATTGAATTGCCTTGATCATCGATCGAAAAAATACGTAAACCAAAGCCTGTTTCTCCTCTTTCCGACTCCCGGCTAAACATCGAGCTTTAGTCCGGTGAAAGAAAAAAATAAATGACTATCGGCTACGGTTTACCGACCGTTATCGTTATCAAAAATAGAAAGGTCTTTGCAAACTTTCCTACACAGAATTTGGGGCTGAAATATTTAGATAATGAACTAATTGAATACTTAGTTCAGGTGATTCAACAGATGTTTGTGAAATGTAGAAGCTAGTAAAAAAGTAGTGGTTAAGTTAGGTTATGAATTGAGAGAGCGAGTTGAAATCAAAAATTGCCATTCCATCATTCACGCACAAGGCAATTTGATTATTAAGCTTCTTATGAGTAATAGTCCATGTTAGCAGTATGTTCTCCTTGTAATTGGTCATAAAAATTAAGCTTTGCTCATTAGATCAAACACTTAATAAAAACTGGTTTTGTCCTTTATTAACAGTGCCGTAGCTTGTCCGTAGGTTTGGTTTACCACGATGTCTAAGATTACGATCGATCAATTTCAATTATTAAAGGATCTTACGCCACAAATCGAAAACAACTTATATTTAAAGGTCGAACGAAGTGAAATCCTCATGGCTCCGGGTTATCCTGCAAGCCGTTTTGTTATATCAAAACATGGCTTGCTTTACTTAGCTTATGCCCTATTTCAGCTTTAATTGACGTTATTCGGTTTCAGCAAATTTTTACCTATAGCTCCCTATCAAAGAAAAAACGCCGATCTCCTATAAGAAACCGGCGTTTAAAGTAAATTGAGAGCGAATAACAACCTATTAACAGGCAAATATTTAATTACTCATCATGTTCACATCTGCTCCGCTCTCGATCTCTGACAATGCAGATGTTGATTGCAGTTGATAGAATTTATAGCCCCTTGGTGTTATCCAGGTCTTATTCTTGGCATCAAATGCGCCACCGAGTTTTACAAAAAAGCCCTGGTCTGCAGGCGTTGAGTGAGGGATGATGTAGGTGTTCGTTCCCTGCAAAAAGAATGGCTGACTTCCACTTATCGGGTTGTAATGGTCGCTCTCCGGCACGCGATAACCTTTGTTGGTAGTTGCATTGTAAATGGTTGTTATACCGCTTCCTCCAAATAAAATGGCATCTACAGGAACCGAGGTTTCCGTAACGTTTATACCGTCGAATATGGCTATACCACCTGCATTACCACTATTAGGCAACAAACCGGAGCTTGCGCTGCCGAAACCATCGCCCACATTAGTAACATATGCTATCGAGCGTATCCATTTAGCCCCGCTGATATCAGTTGTATTAGGGCCATTGATACGTTTGTTGCTGCCTCCAACATAAAAGAACTCGCCTTTTGTAACGGTGCCTTCAGTAAGGTTAAATTTATAGGTACGGCCGCCGCCCGTTGCCCAGCCAGATCCCGGCGCATCACCTTTGTTAGGCTCTGCCGTACCGGAGTTGGTACAGGTTACCACTGCCATTGGCGTTTTGCTGAAATCGATATTACGGGTTGCCCTAAACTGGAAGTATTCATAATTACCATCAGCACCTTTGGTGTCATTGATATAACCGGTGATGATGACAGGCAGCATGCCCAAACTGGCGTTCGGATCGGCTGGTTTAATGATGTCGGTGATATCAGAAATGCCGCGCGGCCACAGTTGGAAGCCGGTACCGCCACGACTGCTTTTACCCACCAATAGCAAGCCTGCTACTGATGCACTTGCAGGTAGTTTGCTGGCAGCTAAAGCTGCTGTAGCTTCGGTATGCATCAGGATGCTATCTGCGCCGTTAACCAGGTAACGGTCGCCTGAAAAGGTATCATCCGGAGTAGGTGTTGGAGAAACTGTTGCCGTTTTGATTCTTACCAAGGTGCTTTCAAACTGATCAGGATTGGTTTTAATGGCATAGCTTGCTGACGATTGAATCGTGACCGGATTCTTCTCCGATATCTTCGTGATGGCAGTTTCGGCTAATCCGCTTATCTGCAGTAAACCATCAACGCGTTTAAGCGTAGCGCCCTCTACTTTCAGCATTAACGAATCGCCGCTGTGGTAATTCGTTGACGCGGCGCCCAACTCAATGGCTATGCCCCTCAGCATTCCGCGGCGAAAGTTCTGCATCACAACCAACCCTTTAGGCGCATTGCCGGAGTCGGGCATGCTGATGACCGTACCGATGATGTTGGTTGCCCCAAGCATGTTCTCCTTTGTAAGCGTAACATCACTACCTTTATAAATGGCCCTTAAGTCGGCAACGGCTATTATCGGGCTTAACTCGCCTGCTGCATAATCGTGCTTTTTGCACGCGCCAAGCAATATAGTGGCAAGGCAAATTGCTATGTATATAAATCTTGTTTTCATTGATATTATTAATTTGATCGTTCTTAACGTTACGGCCTTTGCCACCAAACCAGTGTGTTAGTATTATCAGGCCCTTGTTCTGCAACGGCTGCTTTATAATTGTTGGTGTTGGTATTTTGTATATATACAGGGTAATTTAATCTGGCCGGCATTACGCCATTATTCTCTAAACCCGGGCCTTTCGGCAACACGGGGTGGCCTGTTCTACGGTATTCAAACCATTGTTCCAAATCGGTGAAGAACATTGCATAATACTTTTGCTTGTGAATGAGCTCCATCTTTTGGTCAAGCGTATAGCTGTCATCCCACTTCACCTTAGCGAAGCCCAGGTAACCTGTTGGAACGGTAACGTTCCACAGTGTTATAGCATTAGTAACACCGGTTTCATAATAGCTTTGTGCCGATTTTGATGACACCCAACCCTTTGCTGCAGCCTCTGCGAGGGCAAACTGCAATTCAGAATAATTCATGACATTACCCAGCAAAGGCTCTATTTGCAAAGACGTAAGCAAGGTTGATTTGGCTGCAGGCGGCTGCCCGGGCAGGTAGCCGCTCGGGATGCCGGCGTATTCTCCTTCAACAACTGTAGCCCACCGGCCAATGCGCGGATCGCTCCATTCGTTCAAATTGTCAACAAAGAAGCTTCCTAACTTTGGTGTGTACCAATCCGCAGGGCGCCAAGTGGCAAATGGCGAAACGTAAGGCGCGGTGCCGCTCCATCGCAATATCGCCGACTCGGCATTGCTGGTCATGATGGGGTAGTTGGCAGGGTTCGTATCTACCATTTCTGTAATTTTGGCCGGAGTATTCATTTCGGCCTTGCCGGATAAACGCAACAACAAACGCAGGTAAAGCGAATTGCCAAACTTGCGCCAGCTTGCCGCCTTGCCGCCATATAGCGGGTCGCTTGACGACGCTACATCCGGTCCGGTCTTAAGTAATGTATTGGCCTGTTCAAGCTGTTTAAATATTTCAGTGTAAATATCCTTTTGCTTATCAAACTTTGGGGTAAAGTTGCCTTCCTTACCTTGGTTGGCATCGTAAAAAGGCACATCGCCGTAAGTATCTGTAAGCATGGAGAACAACCACGAACGGCATATCAAGGCAATAGCCTGGTAGGTTGTATTATTAGTTTCTACGCCACCTGTATAAACGTCGTTGATGTTTGTTAGGTTGATGTACCATTTACGATATAGATAATCTGCTTCCGAGGTTCGGATGTCATAACGGAATATCTTTCCCTCTCCATCGCCCATGTTCACTGTAACCTGCATCAGCTCGTTCTGTATGCGTTGGCTACGGTTCATGTTTGATGCTACAATATCAGTAACGGCAGGGGCCAAAAGTGCCTGCGGTAGTGCGTGGTCAACTGCATTTGGGTTAACGTTAATAGCCTTAAACCCTTTGGTGCACTCTGTTAGGGCAAGGATTGCTGCAAGTGCCGTAATTATTATAGGTAATTTCGTTTTCATGATCTTAGATGATTAAAAGGCTACAGTTAAGTTAAAGCCATAGGTACGGGTTGACGGGAATTGGCCAAGCTCGAAACCACGTGCTATGCCGTTGTCTGTAAGGGTGCCAAATTCAGGGTCAAATGCCGGCCATTTGGTTATCACAAAAAGGTCGCGGCCATAAATACCTACAGTAGCCCGTTGTAAGCCCAGTTTGCTGGTAAGTTTTGGCGATAGTGTGTAATCAAACCTCGCCTCGCGCAGCTTAATGTAATCCGTTGAATATGTTGCGCCTTCCACGTTATCACGGCCATAGTGTGCGTTGTAGTAGGTCACTACGTTTTCGGCAATGGTGGTGTTTTTACTAAATGTTCCATCAGCATTACGTACCACACCCTTACCAATGATACCATTATAGCGGCCAGGTAAAGTGTTTTTAGTTTTGCCCTGCTCTGCAAGTATGGCTGACGTTAATGAATAGCCAACTGCACCGTATTGCCCGTCAAACAAAAAGCTTGCGCTAAATTGCTTGTATCTGAATTGGTTACCAATGCTCATGCGCCATTTTGGTGTGGCGCTGCCAATGTATTTAACACTATCGGTAAGCTGCGGATAACCGTTATGGTAGATGATCTGCCCATCCGGTGCGCGCTCGTATCCGCGTCCGTACAAAGCATTCATGTTACCACCTGCCTTGGCACTTAACGAGCCGCGGTTGGCAGGGCCACTTTGCAATATCAATGGCAGACCGTTGGTTAACGATAGTACTTTGTTCTGGTTAGACGAGAACGTGTAAGTAACATTCCAGTTGAAGCCGCTTTTGCTTTTTATAGGTGCGCCATTAGCCTGGATCTCTATACCTTTATTTTGTACTTCGCCAGCGTTTATGATTGCCTCATCGTAACCGGACTCCCATGATATACTGTTGTGCAATATCTGGTTATTGGTATTGCTTTTATACAAGGCGACATCAAGGCCTAAACGGTTATCAAACAATCTCACATCAAGACCTAACTCAATACTATTGGTACGCAGTGCTACAAGGTTGGGATTAGCTACCATTGTTGGGTTAGCCAAACCGCCCGGAAATATTGGGTTTGATGTGTAGCTGAAGGATGTAAGATATGGTTCTTGTAGACCACTGCCCACACTTGCATATGATGCCCTTACTTTAGCAAATGAGATAGCTTTCGGAAGCTTTAGGATCTCAGAAAGCACACCACTTACGTTTACCGATGGATAAAAGAAAGATGAGTTATTGGTTGAGATTGGCGTTGCAAGTACGGAGGTCCAGTCGTTACGTGCGGTTACGTCCATAAATAGGTAGTCCTTGTAACCGAACGTTGCCAAACCATAAAAGCTGTTTATTTTGTACTTGCCTAAGGTTGGGATAGCAACAAGTACGCCGGCGCGGTTAGCCAGATTGAATACCCCGGGGAAAAGTAACGAGTCGGCACGCAGTTCGGTACGGTCATAGCGGTTGTATAACATACTACCGCCTGCCGATACAGACGCTGTAAAATCCTTTGTTATCTTTTTATTGTAGCGCAGCAAGAAATCGTTATTTACCTCTTGCGATGTAATGTCTTGCGTGCGATACATCCCTTTGCGGAATTTCTCAGTATCATAAGGCCTTTGTTGCGATCGCTTATCAACCGAGGATGTTAACGCCGTGCGCACCATCAAGCTAAAGTCCTTGGTGAAGTTATAAGTAGCCTGGATGTTCCCGATTAGATCGTTACGGTTTGATTTGTTGAGCATTTGATTCACGATCAGGTACGGATTATCCGGAAAACTGCTGAAAGGGTAGCTTTGGTTGATATTTTCTTTGCCCGGAAGCCAGTAATCCTTTAGCCAATCCAGATTACCGTTAGGCACCCAGAACATATTCCAGTACATCAACGACTGGTTATTATAGCCGGTTGATGGCAGGTTATCACTGCTTTTGTTGGTATAATTTACCTTAGCCGAGATCTGAAGTTTATTTGACACCTTTTGATCTGCCGATAGCGCAATCGATTTTCTGTCATAACCTGTGTTTGGAATGATCCAGGTATTGTGCAAATTAGTTGCCGAGAAACGCACTGATGTTTTGTCTGTACCGCCATCGAGCGTTACGCTGTTGGTGAACGTTTTACCGGTCTCAAAAAAGTTTTTACGAGCGTTGGGGTAAGCAATCCATGGTGTACGTGTTGTCCCGCCGGTATGGGTTGCCGGGTCGTATTGATAGAATGACTGTCCATCAAACTTTGGCCCCCAGGCAGAGCTTGTACTGCGCGTGCTGGCACCATCTGCTGTTGCACCAAATGAATAGTAACTTTCACCGCCCGATCCCTGTCCGTACTCATACTGATAATCCGGCCAACGCGATATTTGCTCAAACGCTGTGTTAGAATTGATGGTTACCCCAATACCTTTGCGGATACGGCCATGTTTGGTCGTTATAATAATGGCACCGTTTGCACCGCGTTGGCCATAAAGTGCCGCGGCACCGGGGCCTTTTAGTACGGTTACATCTTCAATGTCCTCGGGATTAATATCATTTAAGCCGCTGCCAAAGTCAACCGGCGATTCTGAGTCGAGGTATGCATTGCTGCCACTGGCCGTACGGCGGCCACTACCGTGGTTTATCACAACACCATCAACAACTATCAAAGCATCGTTCTCACCTGTAAGATTGCTCTCACCACGCAATATGATCTTGTTTGATCCGCCCGGCCCTCCGTTTGAACGTATGAGGTCTAAACCGGCTACTTTGCCCGATAAGGCGTCAGTCCAGTTGTTTGATAAAGCTTGTGTTAGCTGCTCGCCTTTTACCTTTGTTACCGCATAGCCCAAAGCCTTTTCCTCGCGCTTAATGCCAAGAGCCGTTACCACAACCTCGTTAAGGGCGTTACTGGCAACCGGCATTGATACCTTGGCGTCTTTAGTAAACTTTGTAAAAGCCATCACCTGCTGCTGAAAGCCAACCGCACTAAATGTAATGTTACTGCCGCTGGTCACTTTGATATTGAAGTTTCCGTTAACATTTGAAATACCCAGTACCTGTTTACCAGCGCCGGTAATGGTTACGCCCGGTAACGGTAAGTTGTCATCTGCCGAGTAAACCGTACCGTTAACATTAACTACATCAAGCGATCTAATGATGAGGTTACTCCCCATGTTTTTAAGGATTACACCTGCCTGCTTCTCAACCTCGCTGAGCAAATCTTGCAGGCTTAAGGTTGTTGATGACAGTTTGATCGTTTTTGAAGTGTTAAGCTCGGCATCGTAAGATACTTTGAGCTTGTACACAGTTTGCAACCGGTCGATCATTGAAGAAATGGTCACTTGCTTCCCCGGGAAGGTAAGCTTAGTATTTTGCGCAAGCGCAGAAACCACCGTTATACCCGTGACAAGTAACCCGAGCCACACTTTAAGTAAAAATTTACGATACATATGTGTTTAGTTAGAATAATAGGATTGTTTGCGGATTGATGAATTTGTATTTGGTACCCGTAGCGAAGCCGATACCATCAAGCACTTTAGTGATGCCGTAGTCTTTCATTTCTCCTGTAAATGCAGCTCGTTTAGCTGCTGATGGGGCAACCTGTATGTTGATGTTATAGTAGCGCTCCAGCTTATCCGCTACCTGGTTAATGCTGCTTTTACTGAAGTACAGTGTGCCGTTCAGCAGGCTCTGCGCATCGCGCATATCTGTGCGGCTTTTAACGCTATCGTGTTTAATAACATCTTGTGATAACTGTTCACCGGCTTTTAAGAAAGTTGTCTTGTTATCTGATACCACACCAACTAAGCCGGTAGCAACTTTTACTTCTTCTGCCAACCCTGCCCGGCTATATACATTGAATGATGTGCCCAGCACATTCACCTTTGTTTGGTTTGTGGTAGTGATGACGAATGGTTTTTTTGCATTATGCTTCACATTAAAAAAAGCTTCGCCGGTAAGTTTTACTTGTCTGTTTTGAGCATTGAAATCGCCGCTTATTTCAAGGTTTGAGTTTGGCGCCATAAAAACCTTAGAGCCATCCGGCAGGATAACTTCACGCCGTTCGGATATTGATTTTACCAACACTGGAGCCGCCGGTTTGGCGCCTTTATTATTCATGGCAAACCAGCCCATGAAGCAAGCCAGCAATACGGTGGCTGCTATGCCGGTGAGTGTGTATAATTTGTTAATGCTGCGCGTTTTAGCGGCAGGCTGTTCAAATATCCTTTCCACAAGTTTTGTCCACTCCGCCTGCACCACATCCTCTTTCACCGGCTCTGATAATTGCGTTTGCTTGTTTTGCAGCTGCTTAAGTATCAGCTTATTTTCGCTCTGCTCGTTTAACCAGGCTTGCACGGTTTCATTTTCATGCACTGTGGTTTCGTTGTTGAGGTAGCGTATCAATAGTTCCCAATTCATCCGGCGATCTTTTATATTAAGAGTTGCGGATGCGCTGCTTTCACCAAAAGAAATAGTTAAGCGTTTATGAATAAATTGTTAAGAGCCACCTGAAATAAAAAAGGGCCGCCCATTACAGGCAACCCTACACCTGAAGTAGAAAAAATTATAGTTGGATCTCTTGCGAGTATTGTTTGCCAAACCTGTCGGTAGCTACAACCTTAATAGCTTTTGCCCCCGCCGATGGCTTTGCGAAGAAAAGGTGATCGGTTAAGGTAGGATCAACCCATTTATGCTTTTTAGGTAGTTGCGGTCCGGCGTAAAGTTCTACCGTCCACGGGTCAAAATCCGTGCGTTGTTCCATAATGCCTTTTGCTTTACCATCCTCAAACCATTCAATTTTCCATTGTTTGTCCCAGTTCCAAACATTGGCTACAACTTCATCAGCTGCTGTTTTAAGGAAACCTCTCGGATATATCCTTAATTGGTAATCTTTAGGTTTACCAGTCGATTTATAGAACCAGCTTACCTCGCTGCCCTGTATTTCGTAAACAGCATAACCTTCTGGAGTGCCATCACTGCATATAGGGCCCGTCCACCACGCACCGCACACGGTACCGTGTACGTGCTCCATAATATTCCCCTCTTCCCATTTCTCGTTCATGTGTGTATGGCCCGACATGATATGCACTTTATACGGTGCAAGTATCTTGTACAATTGTTCCCGGTTAGATACTACGCCACCTAACTCATCTTCTTTAAGATTAGCACGACGCTTAACACCCGTATTGGTTGGGATATGAGACGATACGATAATGGTACTGCCGTGCGGTACATGTTTAAGATCCTGCTCCAGCCATTGCAACTGCTGTTCGGTAAAATAACCGATGTAGCGCTTTGCCGTACCGATGAAGAACACATCATCCATCATGATGTAATGGACCTTACCGCGGTTAAAGGAATAGTAAGTAGGGCCGAAATTTTTCTTAAAGGTAGATGCCGAGTAATCATCGCTTCGGGCATCCAAATCCATATCATGGTTACCTATGATGCTGAAGAACGGAACACCCGTAATATTTACCGCCTGCCGATAATCGTCGTATAACTCGAAATGGTCCCAAACCAGGTCGCCACAGCCAATTGCGTGTATCAATGTCCCGGCAGGATAATTTGCAGCAAGATCGCGCAGATCGGGCGCAGAACGGCTTATCAAAGCTTCACCATCTTTTTTAGAGATGATCTGCGGATCTGCCCAAACCACAAACACATGGTCTTTTTCGTCCCGCTCCAGGCGCTCTAACTGGAAGTTTGCGGTAAACGAATTCTGCTTGGTATCAATGGCTTTAAAAAACTGCGCAATGCCTTTGTTATGTGGTATAGCATAGCCAGCCGGGATAGTGATATAAACAAACTGTACAGTTTTGTTACTCAACAAACTGTAGTTACCATTTTTATCGGTAAGTGTAATGTTGATACCATCAGTAACGGGAACGCCGCTTATACCTTGCCCGTTGCTTTGCACCTTGCCTTTAAGCGTAAGGTTGGTGATATCAGTACTTTCAGCGGTTAATACCTGTGTGTTTGCACCGGCAATTGCTGGCGCGGTTAAGGCCACGCCCGATAGGCCGAGCGCTTTTATAAAGTCTCTTCTGTTAGTAGACATATCTTTTAGTTTATGCTATTGATGCTTTCTATTAAAGAGTAAGAATCATCGGTAGCCCACCAAAAGAAATTGTTAAAGAAGTGTGAAGATTATGTTAATAGCTAACAGGCCACCAGCAATCGTAGCTTTGTCAAAATTGCGGTTGTTCATGTAAAAGCTTAGTTGTTCAATGGCCTCGCGCATGTTGTATTCTACCTTTTTCTCACTGATATCAAGCGCCTTTGCAATCTCGTGATTCTTTAGGCCGCACAAGCGAAGGTGAATGATCTCTTTACGTAACGGTGGTAGCTCGTTCATTATTTGCTCAACTGCTTTGATGGCTTCTTTGGCAACAATTCTTTCCAGCGGATTAAAAGATTCTTCAGAAATATCCCAGCATTCTTCTGTTAGTGCATCTGTGTTATTTGTATTCAGCGCTTTGAGTGCAGCGTTACGCGCAGAACGGAAGAGATATGCTTTTATATTTTGGATATGGAGTTTGTCCTTTTGCAACCAAAGGTTGAGAAACATGTCAGACAGAACATCTTTCGCCTGGTCGTCATCTTTCACAATCGATCTCGCGTATCGGAAAAGGGCAGCATAATGCGCTTTAAACACCTCTTCAAACTTCTCAATATTAAATGGGGGCGTATCAGATGCAATCAGTTCCATAACCGGCGCAAATTTAATCTACATTAAAATTGTATCAGGAAATGAGAGGTTAACTTTTTGTTAAGTTTTAAAAAGAGTTTTGAAGTTTATTTGGTTAATAAGATTAGTATTTATAAACGATTTCGCCGAATAAATAACTTGCTCTAAAAACAACCAGCATAACAATGATGTTAAAAAGGCTTTAATCAGCGACCAAAATCCCTGAAAATAAGAGACGACATCTTCGTAAAAATTTATAGTTTACATCTACATTAACTTCAATATTTAATTCGATAATCTTTTTACTTTTTCTTTTTTTAATGTTAATGAAAAAATTTACCCATTTTGATGACAGGTAAGTTTGGTTTTAACATTATATTTAAGAAAAGCTTTTGCTGCAAAGTTGTGGAGACGAGTTGTTTGATGAGGGAATTCCGGACTTTTTTAAAGTCTTATTTCAGCATGTTTCCGTGTCATTCAGTTTCACCAAAATTTTACCTATTACGCGCACCATCAACAAAAAACGCCGATCTCTTGTAAGAAACCGGCGTTATTAGTAGCCCGTAGGGAAATAAGTTTGATTGTGCTTTAAAACAGATAAGTTTCATTCGAAGTCCAAACGAGACGTTTTTGAGTGTTATTTAGCTTCATTAGAACTTTACCCATTAATTGACACATCTAAAAACTACGTAGATTAGTATAGACGTTATCGCAAAACTTGTCCGGTTCAACCTTAAATTTGCCGCTTTCACTGCTTTTTGTTTCATCGATAAAGTGACTGAACGCTTATTTGCATCAATTACTAATAAATAACTACCTATGATGAAAAAGTTTTTCTTAACTGTCGGGGCAGGCTTAACTGTTATATTGCTCGGCCTCCAATTCTTCCGGCCCAAGATAGACCATCCTCTTCTTACAGGAGATCTTGATGCGCCAAAAGAAGTTAAAGATGTATTTGTTCGCGCCTGTTACGACTGTCATTCTAACGAGACCAACGTGCGGTGGTATGATAAGATACAACCGGTTTACTGGCAGGTTGCAGCAGATGTACGAGAAGGCCGTAAAGGCTTGAACTTTTCGCACTGGGATAAACTGGCTCCAGCCGACAGAAAGGCCAAGTTATGGGAAGCCGTTAACCAGATAGAAGCCGGAGCGATGCCTATAAAAAGTTATCAGATAGTGCATCCTGATTCTAAGGTATCTGAAAAAGAATTATCAAAATTAAAAGCTTATTTGCTTGGCCAGCTTCATAGTATCACTAACGATACGGCAAAACTTCATGACCGCGACAAGCAACTACGAACCATCAACAGTGAGAAGCAAAATGATTTACCTGTTTCACTCAATGGGATCACCTACATTCCTGATTATAAAAACTGGCAGGTGATAAGTACCTCAGACAGGTTTGATAACGGCACTATGCGGGTCATCTATGGCAACGATGTCGCTGTCAAAGCGGTAAAAAATGGCAAGAATAATCCCTGGCCAGACGGTACCATCTTCGCAAAAGCAGCTTGGGATAAATTGGACGATGGTAAGGGAAATATATCCGCGGGTGCGTTCAAACAAGTAGAGTTCATGATAAAGGATAGTAAAAAATACAAGTCGACCAATGGCTGGGGCTTTGCCCGGTTCAAAACACCCAAGCTGGTACCTTACGGTAAAACCGCCATGTTCACTACAGAATGTACCAATTGTCATCAACCGATGAAAAACAATGATTTTGTATTTACCTTTCCAATCAAGAACTAATGAGAACGCCATATTATTTGTTAGCAATAATTTCAGTTTCCCTTTTTACAAGTTGTGAGCAAACTACCCCGCCTGCAGAACTGATCAATAAAAAAGCATCATTGCCCGGCACATTCAGTATTTCTGATCTTCATCAACGCCTATTATCTTCGTTTTATAATACTAAGGACAACACCAATACCGTACTTTATGGTGATAAGGGAGCTGAGGCTGCGCTGCAGAAACATGGAATTTCGGCGTCATCCCCTTTCTCTCTTACTTTAGTGACCTGGCATCAGCAGGAAGATCCGCATTGGTTTGGCGCACGTATACCTGGCGATCTTATCTCTGTTGAGCGTTTAACGAAAGCTGACGGAGATGACCGTTTATCATATCAAAAGCTTGCAGGCAAACAACTTATTGCCATTAAGGATACCGTTGGTAATGGCGACCGCATTCGTTTTATCCTTGCACAGCAGCCATTAATACAACCATGATCCTGCAACGGTACATACAGCAAGCCAGTTCAAGCGTGTTTCGGGTTTCACCTCGCATGATCTGGATATCATCGGTATTTATGGGTGTACTCGCTTCTTTGCCCAAGATACTCCGCTTGCAGATAAGCATGGGCGAGGTGCTTATAGATTGCAGTATCGCCTTTATCTATTCGCTGTATGTGTGGTATTATAATTTATACACTTTACCCAAATTCTCGAGTGATAAGATCACTACGCGCTTTTTTGGTATCAGGTTGATCAGAAGTTTGATCATCGGTGTTGTTGTGATGGCCGGACTGGTATTTGCAGAAGTATGGATCATCAATCAATTACAGCTTACTTCAATGATGCTGATGTACCAATTCAGGGGAATACTCATAAATCTCACCATCTACATGTTTATCTACCTGCTTTACCAAAGCTATACCAACCATCTGATAGGCTTGGAATTGGAACGTACAAAGGCTGAACACCTTAGAACAGGTTATGAATTATTGAAACAACAGGTTAATCCGCACTTTTTATTCAACAGCCTCAATACGCTCAAATCAATGGTGGATATAAAAGATGAGCATTCGGGTGAATTCATTTTGAAGCTGGCAGATTTCTATCGCTTTAGCCTTGAGGCACGCAATGCTGATGAGGTTAAGGTAGCGCAGGAGCTAAAAGTGCTTGATGCTTATTTTTATCTACTGAAGGCCAGGTTTGAGGATGGCATTGCTATAGAAATAAAGTTGAGCGAGCAAGCATTGGCCCAGCCTATCCCTGGCTTTACGTTGCAGTTATTAGTGGAGAACGCTATTAAACATAATGTGGTTTCGTTAGATGAACCTTTGGTGATCAAGATATATTCATACCAAAACGGCATACTTATCAGCAACAACTTACAGCCAAAACAGGTTCCCGAACCATCTACCAAATTAGGCTTGGATAACATTACGCAAAGATTTCAGCATTTGACAGGCCGACTGATAGAGGTGGAAAGTGATGGACAAAACTTTACAGTTAAACTTCCGTACGATGGATATATTGGTGATTGAAGATGAGGTAAAAACCGGGAAAGCATTGATGCGGATGATACAAACCATCCGGCCTGGCAGTATGTTGCAAGGCCCTTTGCAAAAGGTGTCTTCCGCTGTAGCCCATTTACAACAGCAACCACAACCTGCCCTTATATTTATGGATATCCAGCTTGCGGACGGGCTGTCGTTCGAAATATTTAAACAAGTTGAGATTACCTGTCCCGTTATTTTCTGCACTGCATTTAACGAGTATGCACTGGACGCATTCCGGGCAAATGGTGTGGATTACATTCTAAAGCCATTTTCACCTGATGCCATACAGGCTGCCTTTGATAAATTGGATAAGCTTGGATTGTATCAGAAAGCGCAGCAACCGGATGCGGCGCTGATAGCCAAGCTTTTGCAATTACACGAACCTGAGTGGAAACAGAGCTTCCTGGTATATCACCACGGCAAATACCAACCGGTACCTACAGACAACATCGCTTACATATTTGTGAGAAACGAGACAACAACGATCGTCACAAATACTGGTGAACAATATGCGATCGATGGATCTTTGGAGGAAACGAGCGGCCAACTTGATCCAAAACTTTTTTTCAGGATCAACCGGCGATATCTGGTCTCCTTTAAGGCGATAAAGGAAGTGGAGCACTACTTCGCAAGAAAGCTACTTGTAAAATTGATTTTTTCTACAGAGGAAAAGCTTTTGGTAGGCAAGGACAAGGCGACCACGTTCCTGAACTGGTTAGATAAGCGATAGCAAATATTTCAAGCTTCAATCAGTTTATAGCCCTGCGCCCGAATGCTTTTTATTGAAATTGAAGGTTCGCTTTTCAAAAATTTCCGTAATCGGATTATGTAAACATCCATGCTACGGGCATTAAAGCGGTTGTCTTCTCCCCAAAGCTTTAACAATGCAGACTTACGATCGAGCAACTTGTTTTTATTCTGCAGCAGCAGCAACAAAAGGTCAGCCTCACGCTGAGATAAATAAGCAGTATCATCGGGGCTTTTAAGCAACAATCGCTGATAGTTAAATTGCAGGTCTCCCAATTGATAAACAGATATGTCTTCAATGCTACCTTCCTCGCTTTCGGTTCGTCTCAATAACGCCTTTATGCGCAATATCAGCTCCTCCATGCTAAATGGCTTTTTCATGTAATCGTCGGCGCCAAGCTCCAATCCTTTCAACACATCTTCTGTTTGTGTTCTTGCGGTTAAAAAGATCAGGGGAATATGCTTGTCTACTGTTCTGATATCTCTTACTAAAGTGAAGCCGTCTTTTTTCGGGAGCATTACATCAACTATACACAAAGCGGGTTTAAGCGAATTAAAAAGGCTCCACCCCTCAACGCCGTTACCGGCTACGGCAACTTCAAATCCACGGCTCTCCAACGACTCTTTAACAATTGACGCTAAGATCGGCTCATCTTCTATTAATAAAATCGAGGGTTTGATCATGATACCGGGAAGTTTATGATGAATTTTGTGCCCTGGCCAATATCACTTTTTACAGTAATATTCCCCTTCAAGGATTCTACCAAAGCCCTAACATGGCTTAAGCCCAAACCGTAGCCTTTTACATCATGCAGGTCGCCGTTATCTGCCCGATAGTATTTATCAAAAATATAGGGCAAGTCTTCACGGCTGATACCTTGTCCATTATCATTTACAATTAGTTGCCAATTAGCAGAATTGATAACAACACCCACTGTTATCGTTGATTTATCACCTGCATACTTGTTAGCATTATCTAACAAGTTGTTCAGGATCGTTTCTATCTTGTACGGATCGGTATTTACCATAACTTGCCTATCAGGAAGATTTAAATCGACCCGGTTACCGCCGATCAATTCAAACCGTTGTATTACATTTTTAAGCAATTCATGCAGGTCAACCTTTTCTGTTCTCGCTGTTCCGGATCTGCTATCTATAATGCTTATATCCATTATTCGGTCTACTTCGCTTTCTAATTTATCAATAATGTCTGAGTTGATGCTGGTATATCGCGCCAGCCGCTCAGGTTTAGTGGCAACAGCAAATTTGGCAATGGCTTCGTTAGATGAGCGTAGGATGGTCAACGGCGTTCTCAGCTCATGGGTAATATTGCTGATAAAGTCGTTCTTAAGCCTGTCGAGTTTTAATTGTCGCTTTATAATTACGCCTATGTACCAAAGGCTACCGGCAGCAAGTAAGATCAATATTAACGATACCACAGCCGGTAGAAGGTTGTGCCTCAGCATCCAACCACTGCTATCAAGCCTGGCTGCTATCACTACCGGCGACTTATAAAAATCAATTCTGGTGGCAACCTCATCGGGTGAAACATTTAATGGATTTTTGCGCAAGCTTAAAGTTACCGGCATAACAATATCATCTTTACAGAGCTCTTTTACATAAATGCTTTTTAATGCTTCTAAATCAAGCGGCTTATGCTCTTGCTGGGTCAATAATCTTGCAATAAGTGCTCTTACGTAAGGTTCGTGCTGCTTGTCTATTGCAACCGTGTGAAATTCGGCATCAAAAACCTTTTTGCGCTTTGGTGTATCCAGGTCAAATGCTTCCACACTTGGTTTGGTACGCATGAACACGGTAAGCGATGGCTTTTTATAGTTGAGCGAGGTAGGTAACTCCACTTGCAGCGATTGATACCGGTCTATACTTTTTTCAAGCGCATGCACAGCCGTTATACGGAAGCTGCGCTGCGCATTATCAAAATTGTAATAAAGCCAGTATATCTGGAAAAGCACTATACATATCACTGTAATAGTGGCTATTATAAAAGTAAGTCGAAATCTCTGCTTCACTAAAAACAAAGATAACGTTTATCACAAGCATCATTCAAAGCAGTTAACACTCGTTAACACTAAGCCTTTTGTTTTTAACATTCGTCCAGGAGGCAGCCGCTAACTTTGGCAGAAAAAAATTATGAAAAAATACTTAAGCGCTACATTGCTGTTAGTGATCTCGCTTTCCGCTTGTGCGCAGCAAAGCAACCAATCAAAATATAAACTTCCAGACGGTAAGATTGTCACCGCTGACAGATTGGACAGCGTCAACAAAGCTTGGGGAAGCCGTGGCTATCTTATGAAACACGACGACTCTGCCCCCGACGTAATAGCAGTTTCACCAATGACAGACGAATTTCTACAAAAGCAAGCAGAGGAGAAGGCAAGTCTAGATGCTTTGATAAACAAGCCTGCACCAGATTTTATCTTAACAGATCTGGCCGGCAAAAAGTGGAAGCTTAATGGCCTTAAAGGAAAAACCGTGGTTCTCAACTTTTGGTTTACCACCTGCCCGGCTTGTATACAGGAAATGCCTGAGTTAAACGAGTTGGCAAAAAGTTATAAAAACGCTTCGGTTGTGTTCTTAGCGTTAGGCCGCAATGATGCAAAGGAAATTAAACGCTTTTTGACAGTTCATCCTTTTAATTACACCCATCTTCAAAATGCTGATGCCGTTGGTGATCTTTACAAGATAAATTCATTTCCAACCTCAATGGTAATTGACCCTCAGGGCGTAATCCGATTTGTGCAAATAGGTGGAAGAAATATAAGCCAGCAGATAGTTGCAGCAATTAATAAAATTGACAACAAGTAACATAACTGAATACATTATGCCAGTTCAACATTTTAGCTTTTTTACAGACGGTTTGCTGCCGGGACAGCGCCAACTAACCGATTATACGGTAAACACGAATTTAGACGACGAGCGCCTTTGGATCCCATTCGGGCCGGGGGTTGCCTTTCAACCATGCCAGTTTAATTTGAGCAATGGTGGCTTTGTAGTAATATTAAAAGCAGAACCCGGCGCGCAAATGCCGCCACACTTTCATTCGACTTCCGTAATTGGTTACACGCTTAGAGGTAATTGGCATTATCTTGAACACGATTGGAAGGCAAAACCAGGAACTTTTATTTACGAACCAGCCGGTGAAGCACATACACTTGTTGTTGAAGCTATCGACACAGAACCTGCCATGATTTTATTTGTGGTGACAGGAGGGTTTATCTACATCGATAAGATAAAAGATGGTAATATGTTAGCCTATGACGATGGCTTTACCATTCTTGAAATTGCGCGCAAACATTATCAATCCGTGGGATTAAACGCTGCTGTTCTAAACGGATTGATAAGATAACCTAAAGCTTTATGCACTTTGATAAACCAGATTATCAAAGTGCATTTTGTCCCCTGTATTAGGAAGGAGTTTTAATCATCATTCAAGCAACTTTATTTTTATTTTCAGATAGGTCAAGATCGTAACGTTCTTCGTGCAGCGTTTTGCCCCACTGCTTTTGCTCAACCGATGCCGAGGGCATAAAGCCCGCCTTCATGTACATGGCAATAGCTCTTTGCTGTACATCTGTAGTAAGCAAGTAAACGTTGTTGAACTGCTGCTGGCGGCAATATGTAAGTGCCGTAGAAAGTAGATGTTTACCAACCCCTGTACCCCTGAAAACCGGATGAACCAAAAACCACCTTAGTTGGGCTTCGTTATTTGGTTTAGCCAAAATTGCTATACAGCCGATGATCTGCTCATTATAGGTAGCCAGCCATATTTTGTCTTTACCGGTATCATAATGTTCTAAAAACTCATAAAAAGTTTTAACAACGTAGCCTTCAAACTCTTGTGAATAGCCTGATTCGCGGGCATACAATACGCCATGTAAGTAGATGAGATAACCCACATCGCCTGGTTTTAAACCTTCGCGATAATTAACCTGGTGGGATAGTATCTTATTGCTGTAATCGGCAGATAACAAATTCTCCACCGTTTTCATTGAGTTGACCAGCATGTCCACCTCATCCCCCGAAAGCCTCTTTAAAAAATCAGCTATTTGCTGATCTGACTTACCCTGAAGCTCACTCAAAATCTTTGACCCCTCACTGGTAAGGCTAATCTCGTAAACTCTGGAATCTTCTTCAGATGATGTACGTACGATAACCCTATCACTCGTGAACATCTTAATTATTTTGCTGAGGTAACCTTTGTCAAGCCCAAGTAATGATGTCAATTGCTGGGCAGTAACCGGTTGGTGCAAGCCTATCTCGAATAAGATTCGGGCCTCCGCTAACGAATACGGGCCATTTAAAATATGTTCGTTAAGTAAGCCAAGATGATTGGTATAGAAACGATTAAAACTCCTTATCTGCTCTATTTCTCTTTTCATAAAGCAAATATAATATTAAGTTGATAAAAGTCAACTATATTTGTTGATAATTGTCAACTTATTTTAGTGTTTTGTTTTTTAAGCAACCTTCACTACCATTTTCCCTTCGTTTTTGCCATCGAACAGCCCTACAAACGCCTCGGGCAAACGATTCAAACCTTCTAAAATAGTTTCTGCATAATGGATCTTGTCTTCATTTAACCAAGTTTGTAAGCTGGATATGCCTTTGGCAAATTCCTTTGTATAATCGGCTATTAAAAAGCCCTGCACCAATAGCTTTTTATAGACGATCAGCGGTAAAAGTCGAGGCCCAAGGTCAACTTCGGTATCGTTATAACTGGCAATAGAGCCACATACCACTACCCGGCCATAGTCATTCATGTTTATAATTACTCCATCTGAAATTATGCCACCCACATTATCGAAATAAACATCTACACCATTTGGGCAAAGGCTGTTTACAGCCTTTTGAATATTATTAGTACTACGATAATTGATCGCTTCGTCAAATCCCAACTTGTTCTTTATAAAACTGGCTTTTTCATCAGAGCCCACAACACCAACAACCCGGCACCCCAGCTGTTTACCTATTTGCCCTGCTATACTGCCAACGGCACCGGCTGCGCCTGAAACAACCATAGTTTCTCCCGCTTTAGGCTTGCCAATATCTCTTAGCGCAAAATAAGCCGATAATCCTGTTGATCCTAATACTCCAAGGTATACGCTTAGTGATGTTGCATCTTTGGTAATTTTACTTAGGCCGTTACCGTTAGAGATCACGTAGTCTTTCCACTCCAGAAAGCCGATTACGTGATCGCTTTTTTTGAAATTTTGGTTTCGGGATTCTACTATTTCGGCTATCGCACGTGAGTACATCACGTCACCGGCGTTTAAAGGGGGCTGGTGACCTCCAGACATTTTTGCGCGCAAGTAAGGGTCAACGGAAATATAAAGCGTTTTAAGCAGTAACTCACCGTCTGCTATAGAAGGTAGTTGCTCATATTCCAGCGAAAAGTCCGTTACCTTTGGTTTGCCTGCAGGCAAATTAATCAACCTGATTAAATGGTTTTCCATGCTATATAATTATTTATTTTATAAGTGCCGGTTAAAGCTTTATGCTCAATGCTTTTGGCAAATAGTGGCGTTTCTTCGTGGTTGTGAATATCAGAAGCTGCCTGGCGGGCGGCGGCGGCTTCGGCGAGGGAGATACCGTGTTCTTTAGTAAAGCTAAAAAACTCCGGAGTTGCGGTGGCGTGGATCTCGTTGGTGTACTCACTTGAGTTTTCGTCTATTGCCGTAGCTTTTAGTTCCCATAACACCTGCACTTTGCTGCGACCATTTTTACCGATCACATCAGATAAAGAAAGCATGCGGCAATAATCAGCGCGGTATTCTGTAGCCACGTAATGCTGAATTACGAGCGCGTCTCCAATCATTTCGACATTTATGGACATCGGTTGGCCGTCGTAGGTAGTGGTTGCGCCAGCCGCAATATGGTTTACCGAACATTTTTGATATTCAGCGTCGGGCAGGTTTAGCAACCAATCGGCAATGTTAATTTTTTCGATAGGTGCATTGATAATTGCTTTTACTGTAGAATGAGATAAAGCGTTTTCCGGGGTTTGTTTAATTTCCATGGAGCTTTTTTTGATTATAATTCAAATTTCCATGCTTTTTATTAATCGTCTAAACGCTTTTTTTCTATTGCCTATATAGATAAAACCGATTTAAGCTTATTTTAGTAAAACATTTTTTCTGATGGAACTGCGACAATTGAAATACTTCATAAAAGCTGCTGAACTACATAACTTCACTGAAGCAGCTAACCAATTGTTTATCAGCCAAAGCACGCTTTCGCAGCAAATAAAGCAATTAGAAGATGAGTTAGGGATTTTGCTGTTTGATCGCATCGGTAAACGTGTGAGGCTAACGGAAGGGGGGCATTTATTTTTACCGTATGCGCAAAGAACTGCTAAAGATGCGGAGGATGGTCGAAACATTCTAAAGGATCTGATGAACCTGCAAACCGGAACCTTGACAATAGGCGTTACCTACGGATTGATACATGTGCTTACAAAAGCTATTGTCGATTTTAGTGAAAAGATACCCGGTGTAACTTTAGAGATCGGCTTCGGAACAACAAAGGAGCTTTTGATAAAATTGGCGGACGGAAACATTGATCTGATGCTTTCTTTTCTTCCTGTTCAGCAAAGCGCGACTTATATATCTGAAAAGCTTTTTTCATCATGTCTGGCGTTGATAGTACATCAGGATCATCCCTGCGCTAAAAACCAACATTTAAGCTTAAAAAAACTTGAAACGTTGCCATTGATATTGCCATCGACAGGTTACAGTATTCGCGATTTTTTTAACAAGATGGTTAGTAAGCATCAGGTTTCGCTAAATGTAAGGATGGAAGTAAATGATATTAATATGCTTTTGCAATTGGTAAATACCGGAAAATGGTGTACCGTGCTCATGGGTTCTTCGGTAAGCCAGTTTCCTGATCTGAAAGCCATTAAAATAACCGGAGAGACGAGTAGGGATGCTACCATAACCTGGCCGGCTAATACTTATCGCAAAAAAGCTGCGGACGTACTTGCTAACATGTTAAAGCGCTACGCTCAAGATTATCATATATCTAAGAGCTAACTTTTATGGCTGTGTATCACAAATCACGTGGAAGCGTTGGCTCTAATGCGAGATAATAATCTTTGACGGATCTCCTTTAAAGTATCCTCTTTATCCTTTTCCAGTTTTTTAACAATGTCCTTGACTTCGTAAGAATCATATTTTGATCCCCAGATCATAAATTCAGCTATAACAGGTACCAGGTCAATTCCTTTTTCTGTGAGGCTATAAATAAACTTGTTCTTCTTTTCTGGCGACACATTTGATGTTATAAAGCCATTGGTCTCCAGTACTCTTAATCTGTCGGCCAAGATATTGGTAGCTATTTTTTCCTGTGAAGTCAAAAATTCGCCATAAGTGGATTTCTCTGTAAACATCAGATCCCTTAGTATTAATAAAGTCCATTTATCGCCCAAATAATCCAGGGAAAAAGATATCGGACAGTCTGATCTGTGGATAATTTCTTTCATGACACTACAATTATAAATTACACTTGCAGATTGCAAGTAAATAATTCTATCTTTGTTTACTTGCAAAAAGCAAGCAAATTTAACTATAATTTTAAAACCATACAAGTCATGGAAATCACAAAGAAAACAGTATTGGTAACCGGTGGCGGTTCGGGCATTGGATATGCGACGGCAAAACTATTGAGCGAAAAAGGCAATAAAGTGATCATTACAGGCCGTGATGCTCAAAAATTAGAGAAGGCAGCAAATGAATTAGGTGTCAATTACATTGTGGGAGATGTGACCAGCACGGAATCTGTAAATGGCCTTGTTGCCAAACTGGAAAGTGAATATGGTGATCTAAGCGTGCTTATCAATAACGCCGGCGTGGGATTTGTTTATAAACTCGGCGAAGGTGCAAACGCATTTGATAAGGCAAGGCAAGAATTTGAAACCAACTATTTTGCACCTGTTCGCCTAACAGAAGCTTTGTTACCGCTCTTAAAGAAACAACCCGAAGCGGGCATTGTAAATATTACTTCTAATGTAGCCTTCCATCCGCTGGTGGTTTTACCAACTTATTCAGATGCTAAAACAGCCCTTCATTCACACTCGGTGTCTTTGCGCTTAACGTTATCATCAGATACCAATATCAAAGTTTTCGAGGTTATGCCTTCACTGATCAATACAGACGCTACCAAGGATATGGGTGGCGAGCAGCACGGTTTACCGCCGGAAGTAGCTGCTGAAGAAATTTATAACGGTATCATTAAAGACCAGTATGAAATTTTTGTTGGTGAAGCAGGCCGCCAACACGCCGACTACTTCAACGATCCAAAAGCCGCCATCTCAAAATTTAATCAAGGCCTTTATTAATTGATAAACCGGATAACGCTGCCTGATTAAAGGCAGCTTATCACTTAACAATAAAAATCATTATGTCTGATAGAAGAGATTTTATAAAGCAAACCGGCCTGCTATCGATGGCAGGCATACTTGGCGTAAATAAAACGACAGCCCAACCGATCAACAAAACATCTTTTGACCCCAAACCATCTAAGTGGGCAGACGGATCACGGCTTGTTGTTTCTGCTACGATGTTGTTTGAGGCTGGCGGCCAGCCCGATAATGCCCCAAGCCCTTTTCCGCCTAACATGAAACCGGGATTTAAGGATCTGCCGGCAGCTACCTGGTATGAATATGGATACAAAGAAGGTATCCCACGTATGCTTGACAATTGGGATAGACTGGGTATAAAAGTAACAACCCACATGGTTGGCTCGGCCGTTCTAAAAAATCCGGCATTGGCAAAAGAGATTGTAGACCGCGGGCACGAAGCATCTGGCCATGGCATGACCTGGAAAGATGAATATGACATGTCTTATGAAGAAGAAAAGAAATTTATTAAAGACGGCCTGGACGCTATTAAAAAAGTAACAGGAAAAACCGCGGTTGGCTATAACGCAAACTTTTTGCGCCGCAGCCAAAACACGCTGAAGATATTGCAGGAACTTGGTTGTATTTACCATATCGACGACCTGAGCAGAGATGAGCCTTTTATTATTAACGTTAATAACAAAGATTTCGCAGTTGTTCCATACACCGTTCGTAACAACGACCTGGGTATGATCGAACTGAAGAACTTCTCCCCTGATCAATATCTTACTCAAATAAAAATGGAGTTTGACCAGCTTTATGAAGAAGCAGCAACCCGCCGCAGAATGCTCTCGGTAACTTTCCACGATCGTGTAAGCGGCACGCCGCAAATGGTTAGGGCTGCAACAGAATTGATAAAATATATGCAAAAGCATACGGGCGTTGCTTTTAAACGCAAAGACGAAATAGCCAAAATGACCTTAAAAGACCCTACAAGTTTGCGGGAATAACCACTCCCATAACAGACTTGGTAATATAACTTAATCCATTAACGCTATGTTAAAGATATTGGTTACCGGTATTACCGGAGAAATTGGAAAACTTACAGTAAGCCATCTATTAAAAAAGGGTGTACCTCCGAGTGACATTATCGGGCTATCCCGTAAAATAGACGTGAATGACGGTTTGATTGAACAAAACGTTGAGATGCGTATAGGTGATTACCTCAACTACGAATCACTTTTAAACGCCTTTAAAGGTATCAACAAAATAATGCTTACGAGTGCGGTCGCCTTTTCTGATAGGTTTACTCAGCATTATAATGTTATTACTGCCGCTCGCCAGGCAGGTGTAAAGCATATAGTATACATGGCTATTATGCGCAAAGAAGGTTCACGAAGGATAATGCCGGAGATCACGGAATCAGACCTGTTTACCGAGCATCTGCTTAGATCGTCAGGACTTAATTACACTATTGTTTATCATCCGCCTTTTACTGACGTCTTATCTCTATATTATGGTGCGCATCCGCTTGAAGATGGAATTGAAATCCCGGCATCTAATGGAAAAATGGCACCTGCAACAAGAGATGAACTTGCAGAAGCTCATGCGGAGATACTTTCCACCGCCGGACATGAAAATAAAACCTATTCGTTAGGTGGCAGTGAATTGATTTCGTTTGAGGATATAGCACACGTATTTGGCGAAACATTCCACAAGCCTGTTTCCTTTTCAACTATCTCAAAAGAAGAATATATAGACAAATTTGTTGCTAAAGGAACGCCTCGCAAAGTTGCTGATTTCCTGACCAGTTGGGTGGTTGCAATCGAAGAAGGCGAGTTTGATCATCAATCAGGAGATCTGGAGCGGTTATTGGGAAGGAAAACCAAATCTTTTATAGAATATTTACAATCAAATTAATTGCTTAAAGCACAGTTTAACATTGATTGTTATTTTACTGATGCTATCATTATTCAATAAGTGTTTTAAGACGACAGCCACCAAGATTGATTTGTCGGATATTTATTAGGTTCGATTCCGCGAGGGATCGAACCCTTAAATGAACTTTTGATTATAAGTCGTTTTTATTACATTAGATATACTTCTTTCAAATTCAATCAAAACAGATCAAATTATTCGATTACTTTATCGGTTGCCTCTTAATATTCAGAAACATCAAATAACGATAATTAAGCCATTGCGGAGAAGTAGGCAGATTCGACCAAGTCTAATAAATTTGTTCAGGTATTTCCGAAAAGATATTGAAAGGTTTAAATGAGTGATTTTCGGGTATGACTATATCTTGATCTTATTCCTGCATTGGCAATCAACACAAACCTTATAAAATCAATATCTACCTTTTGATAAGATACAACCTTGCATAAAGCTCCGCGATACAAGCTTCGTCAAGCAACCATTTCGGCTTTTCCAATTGGCTTTTTTCAGGCAACCAGGTCTTAGTTATAAAGCCGTATTTATCCCGGGAGTTTTGCCACGCATAGTTGAGATCATGCTCAATAGCTGAGATGTATCGGTAATCCTTATCAATTTTGTAAAGTGCTTCATAACCTCTGAATAGCACTGTTAAAAACCAGGGAACATCAATATGCATCTGCAAATTTCTGTCGTGCGGCAAGTTGCTGAAATACTTGTTACTGCTTGCAGCTAACTGTCTGGCTTGCATAAGATACTTTGCTTCACCGGTAAATTTGTATATTAAAACTGCAGCCTCTATTAGGGACCCTGTATTGTATGTCCAAAAAGTCCGATTTTGTTTGCCGTCAAGCTTCACGTCATTAGCTATAATCCCGGTAGTAGAATCGCGTAGGGTTGAATACATCCAATTGTAGAAGCGCTTACCCTGCTCAAGATAGTACGGCTCCTTGCAGCCTTCATATATCTTTAAAGCTGTTAACGTAGCCATGCCATTACTACAGGCAGGTTTCTGATCATTATGCCCTTCTAACCAGGCGACGCCGCCACCAACATCGCTGTTCCATCCGCTTAAAATAAATTTAAAAACTTCTTTGGCACGTTGTAGATATAAAGGGTTACGCGTGTTAAAGTAAGATTCCATGTAGTCAATACCCACCAGGCCATTGTCATCATAGTAACGATCAGCTTTTTCAAATTCAACGGGGTAAGCCTGGTAGCCTGGAGGCTTACGCAATGGATCGCGATATTGTTCAACCCCGATAACTAAAGTATCCTGATAAGGTTTATATTTAGCTTTGAGCCCAGGGCATCTCATCAGGATGTTGGTGGCTGTAAATACGCCGCTAAAAGGCCACAAAAAGCTGACTTCCTTTACTTTCACGGCTTCGCCCTGAAAATAATTGAGCGAGTCGCTTTTTCCTGTCGGATAATTTTCGGAAAAAAGACCCGGGTATTTGTTTACCCGGTATCGGTTCCACACCAATTGATATATGGCCTCGGCTCGTTGTTTATATTCCTCGGCTTTTACTTGAGCAAACACGATGGAGGGCAAAAAACACAACACCGCTGATATTCGTACCAATAGATTTTTCATACCAATATTATTGAGCCGACGGCGGCGGAAACTTAGTGCCCCAGGATAGATTTGGCTTGCTCCCCATCACAAATTTCAATTCGCCACCTTTCATTAATTCATCGAGGTATAGCCAACAGTTATCCAATGTTCTGCCATTGAATGTGACCGACTGAACATACACATTCTCTTTTGAGTTATTTTGCGTTTCGATGATGAGCTTCTTACCATTACCCAGTGTGATACTTGCTTTTGCAAAAAGCGGGCTGCCCAGTTCAATTACCGGCCTCAGATCAGTAAAACCCTTTACGTCAAACAGGCCAAGTGCGTTTATGACGTACCATGATCCCAATTGGCCCTGATCTTCGTCCTGACCGTACCCGTAACCATGCACAGGTTCTGTACCGTAGAACTCCTGTCCTATCGCCCTTGTCCATTTCTGGGTAAGCCATGGTTTGCCTGAAAAATTAAAAAGCCAGCTAATGTGAAGATTAGGTTGGTTACCATGATTATAGATGGAATTGATACCCGCAAATGCGTCGATAGTTTTACCACCGCCGAAGCCCTGTTTTTCTGAAACGGCAAAAATGCTATCGAGGCGTTTGTTGAAATTAGTCTTACCTATAGCAGTAATCAGTGCAGCTGGGTTTTGCGGTACATAAAACGTGTATTGTACAGCGTTGCCTTCCTGGAAACCGCGCCATGGCTGGTAAGGATCAAACTTTTCGATGAAGCTGCCGTTGGCGCGTTTAGGCTGCATCAGCTTATTTTGTGGATTGAAGATATAACGCCAGCCATTTGACAGTTTGATAAATTTCTGATAATCTGCAGTTTTACCCATGGCTTTGGCCATTTGTGCAGCTGCAAAAGCACTATAGCTATATTCTAAAGTATGTGAACCGGCAAAATTTGACCCGGTTGAATCGGTCACAAAATCACGACCGGTTTGGTCAAAGTAAGGCACATATCCGTACTTTAAAAAAGCTTTGATATCTAATTTGCCAGCGCCTACCGCACGGTTCTTGTAATTCAGCTCATTAGCCTTAACCGCTTCATAAGCCAGGTCTACATTATAGTTGCGGATACCAACGTTATATGCACCAGCTACCGCAAGCCCTACAAAGTTGGTACCCACGCCTGATACATATTCGCTGTTAGCGATACCATCGCCGAACCAGCCTTTATCTTTATACAATTGAAGTTCAGTATTCACAAAACTTCCATACCACTCCGGATATGACAGTGACCACAATTGGGTAATATTCCAGAACCCGCCCCAGATTGCATCAGAGTTGATGAATTCCGCTTTTAAGCTATTATTATCCTGTGATGGTAAACGGCCTGTTTGGCCACCATGTTTAGGATAGTCACCATTGATATCGCTGGCGATACCACGGCCCAACAACGCATGAAAAAGACCGGTGTAGAATTTTGTTTTGTTTTGAAGGTTGCTGTCTTCAACATGGATTTTACCGAGTTGCTCCTGCCATGTTTGCTGCGCCTGTTCTTTAGCTTGGTCAAAGCTCAGGTTTTTAGCCTCGGCCATGAAATTAGCTTTAGCATTGGCGTTTGATGTATATGAAAGGCCAGTTTTCACCTCGATGGTTTCGTTATCTGTTGTCTGATAATTTAAGACCAGCCCAGCGCCCTTGCCTTCGGCATTATTTTTTTTGTCAAATATCTGCTCCGCCGTAAAAGCGGTTACGCTTACAGGCTTTTTGCTCAGCTCACCATAGAAATACATATTCACCTTCCCTTCCGGATCATAGATCTTTACATATTTTGGATAGGTACTAACAAAGCCTTCGAAGTGCGTGTCATCAAGCATTTTAATATTGGCATTGGTCACTATGTCACTTTCACCTTGTTTATTTCCGATATCCAGGATAATGTGTGACTGATCATTTTTAGGAAAAGTATATCGCTGAAAACCCACGCGCTTAGTAGCTGTTAATTCAGCTGTGATGTGGTAATCGTCTAAAAGTACACGATAGTAACCAGGTTCTGCCACCTGATTCTTCCTGTCAAAACCGGAGCGGTAACCAGGTGTTTTTCTTTCAAGATCACCTGGTTTGGTTATGATACTCCCGGTAGTAGGCATGTAGCTTACGCCCCCAACTTGCCATTCATGAAAATGAACAAAACCTTCAATGGAGTTTTGGCGGGTATCGTAACCAACCGCCTCCCAACCTGAAGGGTTGCCATAGCTCCCGTTTGTTGATGGTGCAAGCTTTGCCATACCATAAGGCACTGCGGCAGGTGTATAAAAAAACCAGCGGCTATGAGCTGTACCAATATTTGGGTCAACATATTTTAAAATACTCTCGCGCTTGGTACTGCAACCGGCCAATACAAATGCAGCGAAGGCAGCTATAGCGAAATAATTAAGTCTCATGTAAATTAGATTATCAGAGCAAAAGCTCCTTCTTATTTGTTAGGGTATTTTGACATCATGGCTTGTATACGTTGCATCCAGGCCTGATCAACACCTTCAATTTCCGGTGAACGATCATTCCCTGAAAAACCTGCAAAATAATAATAGGCCTTGGTATCGGCATTGCGGTTAGCTTTATTCAAAGCATCAATGTTGTTACGGGCGTAGGTAAGCCATTTTTCGTTTTTATCCTGTTCGTACAATCTTATCATTCCCTGGGAACCCCAACCACACCATGCCGGATTGACGCGGGTCTGAGTCGGGTCGGTGTTGAAAATGTACCCCTTATACTGTGCGTTCCACAGCACAGCATTCATTGCATTGCCTATAGCCTGCGCTTTTGCCAGATAGGACGGATCTTTTATCGCCTGTCCAAAAAGAATGTCAGCCTCCAGCATGATGGCATTATCATAAGTGAATTTTTCATAATGTTTAGTGCCTGCACCACCGCCATCAACTTTCCAGATGTATAGCCCGCTTGCCGAATCAAACATGTTCATCACTAACCAATCATTCACTTTCGACGCCCAGTCGCGGTAAATGGTCTCGCCGGTAAGAATATACAGTTTCGCAAAAAGCTGCATGGCAACGCCATTTGATTGTGTTGGTTTATCGGGTTTTGATGTATTCCACCAGAATCCCCCGCCATATGTACTATCCCACAAGCCGCTGTTTATCAACCAGTCGGCACATGCTTTGGCTTTTGCAAGATAGGCCGGCTTATCAGCACCATTGGTAACTTCATAAGCTTCAAGATACACCATGCCGGTAAGACCATTATCATCAACAAACTTATCACCGGCCGCGCCGGTGCCGTTAAGATTTACTGAGGCAAAGTAGCCCCCACGCAGATCAGTTTTATCCCAAAAGTTCTCCATGAACTGGAAAGTCCTGTTCATGTAGGTAGCTTGCGAAGCATCGCCCGCTGCGATGAGTGCGGCATCAGCATATATCTGGCTTACGTTATACCACTCATAACAGTTGTTAGCGTGGGTGGTCGTGTTGGCCCGGTAGCTGAAGTTTGACGTAAGTAGATTATTGGAAATAAAATTTCTGGTCTCTTTCGCCAAAGACAGGTAATCAACAGCTGTTACGGGCGGATCTACGGGCGGTTTTGTGCCACCTCCACCTGTGCCGGGATTGATGTCTTTATCCTTGCCGCATGAGGTAACCAAAACAGCGATTGCAGCGGTTAATCCTAAGAGTAATTTTTTCATAACGATAGCTTAAACAGCCCCATTCTGTATGTGGGGCTGTGTGATGTTAAAGGACAGTTACTTTGTGAGTATAAGCTGTTGGTTGTAGCATAACATCAACCTTCACATTTTTTCTATCTGCAGAAGGGTCAAACTTGTAGGTGTTATCCCACTGTGCGTTTGTAACCGGTACCAGGTAAAAGTAGGATGCAGGCTGGCCTGCAGGTGCAACGTTATTAGCATTTGTACTACCTTGATATTCATTACCGGCGGCTGTGTGCAGTATAAACTTATACCGTTCATCGCGTCCCCATGAGAACTGGTAAAATTCCACCGCAATTTTTGGCGCTTCAAATACACCATTACCAATATAATTAAGGGTTCCTATCTCCGTGCCATATGCAGACATATATAAACCTATCGACTGTACCTGCATTGATTTTGTAGTGGCGGAAGTAAAATCATAATTCAGACGATAAGTTTTGGCTTCTCCGGAAACACTAACGGTTGCAGCGCCCTCCTTTATGATGCCATTTTCTATGTAATACTTTTTCCCACCATCGCTATTCTTATCAGTCAGATAATAATCTCCTGCCTTTAGTGATGTGTACACTTCAAATACACCATCTTCGGTCTTTTTAAGTTTGACAGCTTTGCTTATATCGGTCCCACCTTCTGTGGCAGAACCTGTGATATACAGATCAACAGGGTTTTCGGCAAAGCCCGCGGGTCTCTCCAATTGCAACGTACGCGATGCTGATCCTGGCCTGGCATTTGTTCCTTTTGATGCTATCACTGTCCACTTAAGCTTACCCGCGCTTAAAGAGGCAATGCCGGCAGCGTTGGCTATTTTATTAAGATCTTTATGACTGATGGTCAACTGTGTTTGTACGCCAGCACCATCAGATAAAATCCTGGTTACCGGTTTGCTGAAATCGCCCCCCTCTTTGTCAAACGCAACCTCGTAAAGGATAAGGCCTCCGTCATTGTTATCCGGTGCATCCCATTTAAAAAGCACACTCGCAGCAGTATTTGGTTCGAGTTTTACGTCTGCATTATCATTTGGGGTAGCCAGTGTACCTACCGGATTAAGATTTAAGCTCAGTGGTTTGTTGTCTTTTTTACAAGAAGTGGTGAATGTCACCGCAAGCAGCAACATGGCTGCAAGCATCATTAGCTTTCTCATGATCAATATTGTTTTAATTAGGTCTAATTGGTATAACCGGGGTTTTGACCAAGGTTTTTGTTCAGGTCAGCATCGTGTGCAGGAATAGCCCATAAATAATCGCGGTTAGCGTTAAATTTGCGAAGCTGCGTTCTAATGTAACCGTTATCTGTACTTTGATCGTTCGAGAATTTGGCGCCATGTATGTACCCATTCATAACGGTTTCAGCAACTTTCCACCTTCTTATGTCGTCTGCACGGATACCTTCCATGGCCAACTCCACGCGGCGCTCGCGGCGGATAATATTGGTCATGTTAGTGTTGCCCGGGTAAGTGACAGCACCTGCATCGGTAAAGCCAGCACGCTGGCGTAAAGCACCTATGGTTTTATTCCATACGGTTGCATCCATCTGGCCAACGCTTTGTTTGGCTTCGGCATAATCAAGCAATATCTCGGCATATCTTATCAAATGCAGGTTATTACCTGATACGAAGTTTGCCAATGCGCTTGGGTCATAGTACTTTCTCCAGTAATAAGCCGTTGCCGATGCGGCCTGCGATCCGGCGCTGTATTCGTCCAACCCTGGCTGTACAGGGTCGGTACCGGGTTTAATGTAAATGGTTTTAGTTGTATTATTTGCGTTGACCCAAGTGTAGCGGTCATAAACGATGGTTGCGGTTAAGCGCGGGTCTCGATTTATGTAAGGGTTATTTTCATTGTAACCTGAGCCTGCTTCTTTGACACCTTTACCATTCAGCATAATGTAATCGTCCACCAGTTCCTGAGTAGGTGCCATGCTGCTTACGCGGCCGCCGACAGTACGTGGTGCAAAATCCCAAAAGTTCTGCCATGTACGTAGTGTGGGAACATACTGTAATGATAAGATGCTTTCTTTGGTGTTTTTATTCACGTTAGGGTCGCTAAAAAGTGCACTGTAGCTGCTCTCCAAGCTATATGAACCATAAGTACCCTGATCGTTCATCAATTTCTCGCAAATGTTCACTACATCAGTCATGCGGTCGCCTTGGTATAATAACACCCTTGCTTCTAAAGCAAGTGCAGCACCTTTAGTGATACGGCCATTTTCATTTGCAGGTAAATTGGTACTTGATGGCAGATCATTCACGATCGCTTCCAGTTCATCCACAACAAATTTCACCACCGCTGTTTTTGGCGAGCGGGATATGGTTTGTGCTTCTTCCGGTGATATATCTTTGTCCACGATTGGAACATCACCATACCACTTGGTGAGATTGAAATGCTCAAATGCCCGGATAAAACGGGTTTCTGCTATCAATCTTGCCTTGGTGGCAGCAGGTAGCGTAGTATTTTTATCAATGTTTGCCAGGAATATGTTGCAGGATTTGATAGCCGAATAATAGTTATTCCAATCACCCGCAAACTTGCCTGTTTGTGATGTAGCGTTGCCGCTGGCAATAACATTCAAGTCGCCTGATGGTGAATAGGCATTATCAGACAGCGCTTCGGCATCAAAGTACAGCCCGCTGTTGTATATCAGGCTGTAATTATTATTAAGTGCGTTGTAAACATTGGCATCAACCTGCCAAAAAGTAAGATCAGAAAACCGGTCTGTTGGTGCAATATCAAGTTTTTTACAACCTGATGCCGCTACAACCGCAACAGATACGATCAAAAGCTTTTTAAAAAATTTCATTTTCATATATTTTAATTATTATCTGTTCTTAGAAAGTTATATCAAGGCCTGCCCCATAGAATACCGGTAAAGGATATTGTCTTGCACTGTTTGATGCTGAGGCAGGATTTAGGTTGTTGCCGAACTCTGATGTTTCCGGATCGATGAACTTCAATTTACTAAGCGTTGCCAGGTTTTGGCCTATAAGCGACAGGCGAAGACGCTGGATGCCCAGCTTCTTTGTTATCGCCTGACTAAAACTGTATCCTATATTGACGTTCTTCAAGCGGGCGTAAGCAGCATCGTACTTATAAAGGTCTGAACCGGTGCGCCAGTTGTTGGTATTTGACGGCGAACCAATATTTGCCAATATTGGATAACGTGCGTTTGGATTACTCGGGGACCAGATATCGGTTTGGTGATCATAAACTGTAGCGCCATAGCCATAATGGAATGGCTCAACCAACTCCCCGCGAAGAAATGCATCGCGTTTACCTACACCTTGAATGAATATGGACAAGTCAAAGCCTTTGTAAGCGATGCGGTACGTGAAACCGAAGGTATAGCGCGGGAATGGGTTACCTAAAATCGTTTTATCCTTCTCATCAATGATTCCGTCACCATTACGGTCTTTAAACTTTAAGTCACCGGGTTGCACGCTGTTACCGGCTATTTTAGGAGAGTTGTCAATATCCTGCTGGTTTTGGAAAAAGCCATTTGTTTGATAACCGTAATATTGAGTAATCGGCTCTCCAACCCTGCGTATCAATTGAAATACGTCTTGGTTATAAATTGTCTCAGTTGCGCTGCCGGTTAACTTTAATAGGGTGTTTTTGTTATCTGCAACGTTTACACTAAAACTTTGGCTAACATCTCTGCCGCGCAAATTGTAAGTAACTGAGGCTTCCCAGCCGGTATTACGTACTTTTGCTACGTTGTAATCCGGAGAGCCTGCTCCAAATATAAAAGGCACATCCGCACGGGGTGCCAGAATGTTGCTGCGGATCTCCCGGAAATAGTCAAAGGTAGCAGTCAGTTTATCATTGAAAAGGCCTGCATCCAAGCCAATGTTTAATTTTGCAGCTTTCTCCCAGGTGATGTCACGGTTTGCAATATTAGTACCCGCACCGCCAACTATGTTGTTGCCGTAACCATAAGCGTTAGGGTAATTAAAGTAAGTGGTTTGATACTGGTAATTATTAACATTCTGGTTGCCCACGGTGCCATAAGAAGCCCTCAGCTTTAATGTACTCAGTGAATTCCTTAAAGGCTCCATAAAGGATTCTTGTGTAACTATCCAGCCCGCGCTTACTGACGGAAAGAAACTGGCTCTGTTGCCTGCCGCAAATTTAGACGAAGCATCTTCGCGGAACAGCGCTTCAAATAGGTATCGGTCTTTGTAAGCATAATTTAAACGGCCAAATGCAGAAAGCAGGCTGGACGAGTTTACCGCGATACTGTTAGTAGAATTTTGCGTATCTACGATTGTGCCGGTGGTTGGCGTACCCAACAGAGGATCGGTCAGTGTTTTTTGAAGTTGAAAACCACGCTGGCTGTATGTTTCACTGGAAACTCCTAATTGTATCTTAAAGTTGTGATCGTTTATCTTTTTGGTGTATTCAGTAGATATTTTAGTATTGGTCAATAATGATTTACTGTTACCATCCAAAACGGTCAAATCATTACCATATACACCTGCGGGTAAATAATTAACCTGTGTACGGCGGAAGAATGTACCGTTGTTTTGAATGGTACCCCCAAATTCTCCTATCAGTTTTAAATCCTTGGTAATGCTCAACTGACCATTGAAAGCACCAAAGATCTCGTCATTATCGGCCTGGTTATAGCCGCCTTTTTCTAATACACCATATTCGTTATACTGTGAAGCAACCGGATTGGTAAGGTAATTACCATTCTCATCTTTCCAGTTGTAGTTGTGCGGAACACGATTGGCATCAGCAAAAATATTGTTGTCGCCAACACTATTAGTTTTATTCCTGGTTTTGGTGTAGTTTAAAATAATATTAGACCTGAATTTCCCAACTATAGATGTTTGGTTCAACCTCAGATTGTATTTTTGGTAACCAAAATTGGCACCCGTGCCCCCATTACCGATCAGATTGCTGCCCTGGTCCTGGTAACCCGCCGATACGTAATACGAATTATTTTGACCACCTCCGCTAAAACTTACATTGTGAGATTGCAAAGGTGCCTTCTTCAACAGATGTTCAATATCCCAGGTACCGTTACCCGCATCCTTAAGCGCTTGTATCTGCTCAGGCGTATAAGCAGGCGGTAAACCCGAATTAACAAGCGATTGGTTTTTGTAATAAGCGTTATCCCATGCGTCAACCTTATGAACAAGCACTTTTGCATCCTGAAAACCAAAACTACCGTTATAATTAACAGTTGGTTTTGAATCTATCTTTCCGGCTTTAGTAGTTACCAATATCACCCCGTTTGCCGCACGAGAACCGTAGATGGCTGCAGAACCGGCATCCTTAAGTACGGATACACTGGCAATATCATTTGGATTAAGCGTGTTTAAATTACCACCAACAATACCGTCGATAACTACAAGCGGAGTGTTGTCTCCAAGTGTACCCACACCGCGGATGTTGACCGTTACGTCGCTACCAGGATTGAGGTTTGTTTGCTGGATGATTAAGTTAGGAGACTCGCCTTGCAATGCCTGATAGGTGTTAAGTACAGGCTTATTCTCAATGTCCTTTGAACTGATGGTGCCTACAGCCCCGGTAACGTTAATACGTTTTTGCGTACCATAACCCACAACCACTACCTCATTAAGGCTGGTATTATTAGGCTTAAGGCTTACATTGATCTCGTTTCGATCGCCAATGGCATTTGTTTGTGTTGTATAACCTATAAAAGAATAGGTTAAACTACGGCCCGCGTAAGCATCCGGAATATTAAGTCGGTAACGTCCGTTTACATCGGTAGTGGTACCTACCGTTGTACCTGCTATACTGACATTTACGCCTGGTAATGGCTGATTATTTTCGTCGGTTACGCGACCTGTTACCGTTTTATCAAAATGGAAAACCGTGCTGTATAAATTTGTAGCAACAGAGGCGGCTTGCACTGGACCACTTGCCCCTGCTGCTGTACATAACAGTATAAGTATCGGTCTGCTGTATAGCCATTTGAGTTTTACATTTTGTAATAGTTTCAATCTCATAATTATTGGGTTAGTTTGGTTTGGTTATTTATGGTTAGTAGCAAGAGGTAAGGAATCATTGGAGCTATCTTGATAGTGATTGTCCTTCCAGTATTTTTCGATATTTTCAAGCGAGCGGCCTTTCGTCTCGGGGATCAACCGCCAAGTAAGCCACAGTGCTGGAGAACAACAGATGGCGAACAACCAGAACGTCCATGATGATCCGAGACCTTCAAGCATCAGCGGGGTCAGCTGTCCAACCAGGAAATTGCCTACCCACAATGACAGCGTTGCCAATGACATTGCCTTACCACGCACTGCATTCGGAAATATTTCACTTACGATAACCCAGCATACCGGGCCAAACGAAAAGGCAAAACAGGCAATGAACATGAGGATGAATATCAGTATCCATGGCCCTGAAGTAATGTTTAAGGCAAATAGCACACCGATGATCAGTAGCGCGGTTACCGCACCCCCTACACCTGCGTAAAGTAGTGGCCTGCGGCCCCAGATATCAATGGTAAAAATGGCTACAAAAGTAAATACAACATTTACCAGGCCTATTGTTACCTGCCCCCCCAGGGCACTGTTAAGGGTGAAGCCCGCCTGTTCTAAAATGCGAGGGCCGTAATAGATCACCGCATTGATACCACATACCTGTGAAAGAAATGGGAGCAATAAGCCGATCCATAATGCCTTGCGATATACAGGTTTAAAAAGCTCTTTAAGAGATGTATCATCGTTACCGTTCTGGCTTTTAAATGACTTTATCTCATCGGTTGCAGCTTCTTCGCCGTCTATCTTGATAAGTATCTGTTTTGCCTTTTGCTCCTGCCCTTTGAGCAATAGCCATCTCGGCGATTCTGGTACTGCGAATAACGAGAGCAGGAATATTCCCGCCGGCAACGCACCCAAGCCAAGCATGGCGCGCCACACCTCCGCTGAAAAAATGGTTCGCATCCCCACCCCAGCGTAATTATCATGCGTATGTGCTGCCAGATACGCATTGGTAAAATAAGCCACCACGATACCGATCGTCAATGCCAATTGATAGAGGGATACCATCATACCACGGTAACGCGATGGCGAAAATTCTGAAATATATAAGGGCGATACCATTGAGGCTACACCAATACCTAAACCACCGATCAAACGGAAAATAATAAGCGCCGTGAATGAACCAGACCACATGCAACCTAAAGCCGAAGCCAGAAACATGATGGCAGAAATGATCAGAACTGGTTTGCGCCCGTATTTATCACTCAGTTTTCCAGAGAAACTTACGCCTGCAATACAGCCAAGCAGTGCACAACTCACAAACCATCCCTCGCTGACTGCATCCAGTGAAAAATCTTTTTTCACGAGGCTTACCGTACCTGATATTACCGCGGTGTCAAAGCCAAAAAGAAAACCCCCAAGGGCTGCTACCAGGCAAATAAGGTAGAGATATAAACTACCGGTGTTAGCTTTTCTATGTTGCATTGTCTTTTCCATGGCCATTATTTCAAAAATGCTTTTACCACTTTAGCCTGGCCACCGCCTGTGTTGGTCAGCGTGTATGAATCTGCGGCAGCAGGCACAACAAACGTTTCAGCATAAGCAAATTGCCTTTGAGTACCATCAGCGGTTTGCAGTAATACGGTTTGCCCTTCTACCAGCATCATTACGTGGCAGGTACTATCTGTTTTAACATTTACTGAGTGATCAAATTCCAGGCGGTGCACATCATAAAAATGATCTTTATGAGTTGGCAGGTGTATTAGCTGGTAACCAGGTTCGCTTTCAATTATCTGTGGTTTTGAGATCAGTTCCTCTTGTACGTTATTACCTTTACGGGAAAAATCGAGGTTCTTAAATGCGTGGTCAATGTTAATAGGTCGTGGCTTTCCGTCCAGATCAAGGCGAACCCAATCATACATTTTAAATGTAAAAATATAGGGAGTCGCACTTATCTCTAATACCAGATTTCCGGCTCCGGCGCTATGGACTGTGCCATTAGGTATCAGGAACAGGTCATGTTTGTTAGCTTTATGAACTTGTACATACTCTTCTATATCGATAGCCTCGCTCGTAACTTGACTGTGTTCGAGCGCTGATTTGAAGGCTACAGGGTCAATCGTACCCTGAAATCCAAGATAAACGCTTGCGTCGTTGTTGCAATCAAGGATGTAGTATGTCTCATCCTGCGTAATATTCTCTCCAAAATTTTCTTGTATGTACTCCAGTTTCGGATGGCATTGTATCGAAAGATTGCCGCCATTATAAGTGTCCAGAAAATCGAAACGGATGGGGAATTCATCTCCGAATTTGGCTGCGTGTTTACCTAACACATTTTCGTTGTTAGTAAACATGATCGTATCAAATGATACTTCCAGTAAGTTACCGTTGCTTTCGAAAACCAATCCGTTCTCCGGTACGATCAATTCAAATGACCACGCAAGGTTCACTACATTCTTATTCAGACCACTGATGTGGTTTTTTATCCACTGCCCGCCCCATGCCCCCGGTTCAAACCAGGGACGCACTCTTAACACCGAGCGGCTAATTTTATCAAGACCTATTTTAAGGTCTTTAGTAAACATCCAGTTGATGGTTTCCGGCCACTGTGCATCGGCTACTACCTCAATACGATTTAGAATGGCTTTTTTATGCTGATTGAGTAAAACCCAATCAACAAAGTAAAAGCGTTTGTACATTTTAAAAGGTTCCGCTATCTCCCCGCTTCCCAGGTTGGTTATACTACCTGCACGCATCCTGAACTGAATTTCGTTTTTTGGCAGGTCTACATAAATCAGCGGAGCATCCCAACCTGCTAAAGCAGCGCCGGTCCCAATCATGATATTGATAGGAAAATCGTTTTCCGGCGTTTGCTTTGTGATAGCAGGCTCAAATAAATCAACTAATTCAAGTTTTGCTTTTGTGCCCCATACAGCGTTATCTTCACCAAGAAAAGGTGCAACCAGTTTATCAACCTCTTTTGAGTTCTTCAGGAAATCGGAAGCAGATATCCAGTTGACGCTTAACTGCTTTTCATCAAAACACTGCTGAAGCCCTAATTGGATACGATCCCAAAAAACTCCACCAAATCCATCTATCACCACAATTTTATGGTCAATGATATAATCGGCCAGTGCACTAAATCCGCTGAATATTTTACCATCGCCTAAATGCTCTGCAGGATAGATCTCATATTGACTTTTCTCCGAAGGCTTATCGCTTAAATACGCCGGCATAAGGAATTGTTGAGTTTTTCGTACCTCGGGGTATATCGACGTTTGCTGTAAAAGTTCAAGTGAATCAGAATTCATTTTTGTAGTAATGTATGTACATATCACCGAGCTGATATGACTAAACAGTCACATAGAGTGATTATGCAGTATCTATTTGTATAATTGTTGGTTTATAATGTACAAACATATAAACTATAACTTCTAATCCAAATTTATTTTGACAAAAATTTCAGGCGCTTGAACTCATTTATTTGCAATTTAAGTGTGTATAATTTACAATATGTACATACATTTGTGTCAATTTATTTAAATGCCTATTATTGTAGTTCTAAGCACTATGAAATACGCAATCGATCACAAGAGCCCTATTCCCCTTCATATTCAAGCAGAAGAGTTATTACGAAATTTGATTAGTCAGGAGGAATTTCAGAATGGTAAATTATTACCTAACGAAGTGGAGTTATCTAAGCTTTTAGCTATTTCGAGAACAACATTGCGGCAGGCTATCAACAAGTTGGTATATGAAGGTTTATTAATACGTAAGAAACGTGCCGGCACAAAGGTCAACCAATCAACCGTAAGCTCCAAATCCAACAATTGGCTTAGTTTCTCGCAAGAGATGAAATTGCGTGGAATCAACATCAAAAATTTTGAACTGCATGTTACCTGGGTATTTCCCGATGAAACGCTGGCCAATTTCTTTGAGATCAAGGCCGACAAAAAAGTGTTGAAAATGGAGCGCGTTCGTGGCAAGAGCGATGGCCCTTTTGTCTACTTTATATCTTATTTTCATCCGCGAATAGGGCTTACTGGTGATGAGGATTTTAAACGCCCATTATATGAGTTGCTGGAATTGGATTACTCTACTATAGCAAGTTTGTCGAAGGAAGAGATTAGCGCACATGCGGCTGAGGAAGTCATAGCAGAGAAACTTCAGATCGAGCCTGGTGAGCCTGTACTCTTTAGAAAACGCTTTGTGTTTGACCAGGGAGAGCGGCCAATAGAATATAACCTTGGATATTATAAAGCTGATAGTTTTGTTTACACGGTTGAGAGCAGGCGGTAAAATGAACGCCGGAATGCCTTAAGATCAAATCAGAAAACTGAAACCCCTACCTTTTGAAGGCTTAATCATCTCCTGATACTTGTCAATTTCACTTAGTAACAATGAGATATATTCACTACGCATAAATATTCTGAAATGCTCCGGATCCTCCGTCTCCTTAGTCTTGACAATTGCCTCGATATATGCAGCTTTGTTTTCACTGTGCACTATTGCCAAAGGAAGACGATATTTAGCCTGAATAAAGTTCATTAGCAATCTGGATGTCCTGCCATTTCCATCGTAGAAAGGATGTATTGCAACCAGGTGATAATGCGCATCGAATGAAAGATTAAGTTGTTCTTCTATCGAAATATCTTGCACCATCATGTTGTGAACTAATTTTACAAGTTCCGAGGTCAAGTTTTCAACCTTGTCATAATTTGGAAAGTATGTGTTACCAGCTGACACATTGCCTTTTCGAAACAGGCCTTTGGTGGAATCAAGGGTACCGAACATTGTGTTGTAAATTTTTCCTGTACTTTTCATCACCTCTGCATTTATCTTTTGTATCAAATCCACACTGATTGCATCCCCTTTTTTAGCAGCCTCAAGTGTGAAGAGCAAAGCAGTATGATGATCTCTGACCATCAGGCTTTCTTCCAAAGGTTTTCCTTTCGGTGTACGCCCTTCGTTAATTAGGACCTGTGCTTCCACTTCCGTAAGTGTTGATCCCTCGATACGCGTAGAATGGTGATCAATCGCGATCAGGTTAAATTTTTCATAGTCTATAACATCCTCTAAGTGAAGAGCTTTATATTGATTGATCAGAGACAGGATATCTGTTGTCATTTAACAAAAATATGCATTATACTATACAAAGATTACTCTTTTGCTAACATCTCCATGTTGAGAACGAAGTTCCTCTTGGGCAATAAAAGAAATTGTGCTTTTGATTGGATTCTTTTATCTAAAAGTCTATCTTAGCAATAATTCAGGCTGTCTGATTAGCAGAGTACCCATAAGAGTACCAGCGTCATGCGATAGATTTAAATAACTGAAAATAAGCATATTGCAAATAGGGTTCGAATCCTGTTGCTCCCACGAAAAGAAAGCCTTCAGATTAAGTTCTGAGGGCTTTTTTGTTTTATAGCACGATTTTCAAGAGTCGTAAAAGCTCTTCCTGATAGGGTGCGGTCAATACAGTAAGTACTGGCGCTACGCTGTTAAAATCATCGTTGCTATTATTCAGGCGGACATAGTTGCATAAACGTTACTATACTGCTGCTCTCGTAAGATTGCATAACGCCTGTGGGTGCCGGCAAGGCATAATTGCGCCAGCAAAGGTCGCGCTGTTTATCGCGGTTGTTCCAGCCGGCATCAACGTTCTGCCGTATCCAGCTTAAATACTGGGTTTGCCCTGCATCTTTTATGAGTTGCATGATATACTGCGCAAAGATCGCCTTCAATACACCCTGTTCGTTGAAGTCACCTTCGGCAGGCAGTATGTTGTTGGTGCACATTTTATTTTTTGTATAATCCGCTATCAACTTTGCATCGTTAAGGTAGGCAGAATTCTTAGTTTCATTATACAAAGCTATCGCCGCACCAATGGCAGTGCCCTGGTTGTAGGTGTAATCTTCATACCCAGGCGCGTTGTTACCTATTTTATGATCAGCAACCCGTCCGTCTGAATTTACCAAGTTAGTTTTTGCCCACTGGTAAACAGATAAGGCTTTGTCGTAATAGGTTTTGTTACCTGTAATTTTGTACAACCGCATTGCAGCTATCACAGTTGGGAAATTTATGCATGCGTTTTTACCGCTGTGCTTAAAATCCCAAAACATACCGCCATCAACGGGATCGTAAGAGCCATTCCATACCCTGTCAAACCCGGCGATTGCCTTTTGCAGGTAGGTAGCATTGCCCGTTAATTGATTTGCACGGGCAAGGGCCATTACCCACCACATCATGTCGTCATAAATAAACCAGGTAGTGGTGTTGCCCCAATTATAACCGTCATATTCGTTAAAACCGCCCTGGTACATATCGTTAACCATCGCCATCTGCGATTGGTCTTTTGTACGCTCATAAACGTTCATGGCCATATCCCAATAAATAGCCTGTGTCCAAATGGCACCCAAATTGGTTTGCAACGTGTTGGCGTAATACAGCTTTTTGGTTGGGTTGTAATAATACCGGTTAAAAGCCGTATACGCCGTTGTTGCATCTGTGGTGGTAAATGTAGGGCTGTCCGTTGTTGTGCTATTCCCTGGTTTGGTTGTTTCCGTCTTTACACCTTCATTGCCTTTACTGCAGCTCGCCGCTGCTATCAAAAAGCCGGTAAGTAATAGCATGTATGTTTTTTTCATAAGTAGATATGTGTTTATTCGTAAAAATAGAGAACCGCTCTGATGTTCATACAATAATCAGCCTCCAAGTGGCCATTCAACTGCATTAAAAAGAATCTAAATTTTCAATTTGATATATGTTAAAAGGTAAAACAGGGCGATAATAAGCTGCGCTACGCATACACGCTATGCACCGTGTATGGTAGTGAGCAGCCTTCCTTAAACCAACCCCCAAAGTTTACCAACTCAAGGTCACTTTTATTCCATCTGGGCTGTTTGCAAAGCCCAGGTAAACAGTTTTTGATGATTCGTCCCACGATGTTTTTACATCCATAATTTGCTGCCCTTTAGCATCTGCCACTTTGGTAGACTTTGGTTTGGCAGGCAAAAGCACCCGCATGCTGTTAAGCGTTTTAACGGGACTTTTTACAACGAATGAATAGGTATTTCCCTGCACCTTTTCATCATAGGCACGGGCGGCAGCGGCTAAAACCTGCGGTTTGTTTTTAACGGTTACACGGTTTACGTTATAAAGTAATGATTGCTCGCCCGGGTTGATCACCTTTTGCGCCAACACAGGCAGTTGCGGGTCGAACAGATCTATTACGGGCCCTTTAATGATATAAGGTTTGGCGTCCGCATTTTCATCCAATACCGAAATCACGTCGTAGGCGCCACGCGCCAGGTAAAGGCTATTTTTAAATTCCAACTTACCGGCTTTGGCGTCCGCTTCATAAGCTTGTTTAACCGTTTCTACAAAGTGGCTGTCGCCGTTGCTTTGCATGGCATACTCCTTAGGATTTTGGCGAAGCACATAAACAGTACCTCTACCTACCTCATATTTTTCTTTACCATTAGCCAGTGTAATGCCCAAAAGTTTGAACAAGTGTTCTGAAGGCGACTTAAAGCTGTTGCCTTTAGTATCCCACCATTCCATTACTGATTGATAAGGGTCATCATCCTTTCCGGTATAAATCAATATGCCACCCTGTTTAACCCATTTGGCCAATGCCCGGTGCACATCGGGCGAGTTAGGTTTCATGTTCGAATAGCTAACTACTAATACTTTGATATTCTTCAATGTAGCAGCATAGTTCAGGTTTTCCATGTGCACGGTTTGTACCGGCACCCCCCTTTTAAGGAGCGGAAGTGTTTGCCCATAGAAGTTTGAAAATTGCGGATCCTCGAAACCGTTATGTGTTGGGAAGCGCTGGAACATTAGCGAATTGCTCATGAGCACACCAATGCCATTTACGCCGGTTACCTTGTTGGCTGATAGTGGCATACTGTTGAGCGCATTTACCATTATTTGCATTTGCGTGGAGTAATACTGTGGTATCAGCACTTTCTCATCGCTGTTGGCAACTTTGTACGGATGGGTGTAGATACGTTCCGGCCATGGCATCACCTCGTAATCGGCAACCATAGGGTACAGCAGTTTAGCTGTGAAAGTTGCCTGATAGTTCTTCTTGTAATCGGCCCAGTCGCGCGGCCAGTCTTCTATCGGATCTGTTAAAAAATACATTTTGCGACCGGTTGGTGCTGTCATAGATACCATTGAGCCGTACTCCAGAAAAGCATTCTCAAACACCCGTTCTTTTTTCTCACCATTGAAATAAGTTGGTTCGCGGGAGGTACCCGTCCAAACCTGGGCGATGTAACCATCGATACCCGGCAGCGAGGCTAAACTTGCTTCCGGACTAACAATTTGCCACGACGAGTAATTGACCAACGAATGTGTGGCAATAAATACTTTGATAGCTTTGCCTTTACTTTTACCATACGCTTTCGCATAGTTAGAGACTTCCTTGATAGCCTCATAATACAAATAGTACTTCAACTTACTTGACAGATAAGTATTCTCCGCCGATTCATGCTGTGGCTTCCATGGGAAACCATAGTATTTTTGCCATTCTTCTTTAAAAGGTGCGCTGTAACCTGCACGGGCCCAAAATTCAGGCTCTTCTAAAAATATGGTTGTAATGCCTGCATCTATCACGCGTTTAACCACGGCGGTTTTCATATACTCGATGAATGATTTTACAGGCACCACGTAAGGCATATTTTTGCCGTGGAAGATGGTATCGCCCTTTTGCGTTACCTGGCCAACGCCGAGATGGTTGATGCCATCCCACCTGCCCAAAAAGTAATCTTCGTAACTGCCCCAGGCAATACCGGTCATAAATTGCGTTTGGTAGCCATGGTCTCGCCACGATTGTACACGTTGCTCAAAGGTCATTCCTTTTCTGTCGTTAACGCCGTAAACAATGGCAATATCAGACCGCACATCGATTTCCGGCATCCAGGGGCTGCTGGTTTGAAAAGCTGTTTTCTGTTTAGCAGCAACCGACTGTTTTGTTTGTGCCGAAACACCAACGACCATCGCCGCCAACGAACAGGTAAATAGTAGTTTTTTCATAGTTAAAGATAGTTGTAAACCAGCCTTGCGCGCACCGCGCAGGGCTGGTATTAACAGGCAGATTAAGGTACGGTTACCGTTTTTACATCAGAGTAGTTGTAGTATTTAAGGCCATAATCGATACGGGCACCTACGCGAATGAAATATTGGCGTGTTTTAGGCAGCGGGCCACCCTTTGTGGTGATGGTAACCGTTTGGCCTAAAGTTGCGTTAGCATCTGATCCATTGAAGTTTACCTGCGTAGAATAACGATCATCAAAGTTATTGTTACCAACATATTTATTTGAGTTAACAAATAACCGCAGATCAGTTACATTTTGCTGAAAGTTAGGATCGTTAGTACCACGGGTTATCTTATAGCTTGCCGTAATGGTTCCGTCTGAGTTTACGGTTGGTTCGCCCACCCACTCTATACGCAGAAAAGGCTCAACCTGAAAGTCTACGGTCTTCGTACCATTTATTTCAACCGTTTGGCTTTTATCAACAACCGTAGCGCCGGTATTGTCCGTTTGTACCAAAGGCACAAATGGCCCCTCCGCACTTATTTTATTGGTGCCTTTAAAAAGCTTGGTATAGTTGTATGTACCATCTTGCATCGAGGCAATATAAAATGGCGTAGGGTTATCGCTCCAGCTTATCTCAAGCAGTTTAATACGCGTACCACTGCCTTGTTCGGTCTGTACGGTTTTACCCGTACCGGCATCTATCACGCTGCCCTTTAAGGTCTCCTTAGGATCCTCGTAATTATCTAATTTACTACACGATGCAGCTAATAAAGCTATGGCGCATGCAGCTATGGAATATAATCTCTTTTTCATGGACTTTAAATTAATAACCTGGGTTTTGAACTAACTTCTGGCTTTTTTGTATCTCTCCGTTAGGGATTTGCTCATAGTACCAGCGCACATCGAAAGTGTATCTTACATTGCGCTCATCAGTACGGGCATCAAAGAAGTACTTCTTATCATTGGCAGAGTAAAACGGCATCAGCACACGGTACAATGTTGCATTTTGCTCTTTATCGGCAGTTCTCCATCTGCGCATATCCCACCATATTTTGTTTTCAAAACCAAGTTCTTTCCTTCTTTCTTTCCTTATAGTGTCAACAGTTAGCAGATCGCCCGCACCTGTAAGCGGTGTTGCGCCGGCGCGTTCACGTATCTGGTTAATGGCGTTCATCGCGTCAGATAAATAAGTGCCGCTTTGCCCAAGGCTGTTTAGCTCCCAAGCAGCTTCCGCATAGTTCAAAAGCACTTCGGCATAACGCATTTCTATCCAGGTTTGGTCAGAACGGTTCTCCAAAACTTCTGATGTAGGTTTATCCGGCACCAACCATTTGCGGATAGAAAAGCCCGAGATAGCACATGTACCATCGCCTGTGAATATACCGCTAAGGCCTGCAGGGTTCATGGTTGTGCCATCGGATAGTTTGTACGGCGTTTGGTTTGCGTTTGAAGATTGAACAATGTTAGTAGTTGGATAATTTGCTGTTGAACCGGCCGGTAATAATGGACTGATACCACCCGCAGAACTGCCGGTATAGATACCACGGCGGATCTCGATACTTTGACCCTTAAATTGGTCGCCGGGTAAAATAACGGTTGCCCTTAAACGCGGCTCAGCGTTCGCAAACAGGTCCATGGTGTTGGTGTACAGATCGTACTTACCGGCAGTGGTAGTTTTTAATGTACCGTCGCTGTTTTTAGGCAAGCCATCAAAAAGTTCAACATAATCAAGCGTTGGATTAACCTCTGCGGAGTAACCGTTTGCACCCATCAGCTGGCGCGGAACATTGTAGGCATCATAACCATGCACCGACTCAGGGTAGTGATATTGTTTTACAAAAACATTCTCCGGGCTGCTGGCATCAAAAAACAAGTTAACAAAGTTTTGATATTGTGCTTCTTTGTCGCCTGCTGCCCATGTTTTCTTATAAAGGCTGTATTTTCCATCAAGCAGTTTGGCAGCATCGTAAGCGGCTTTGAAGTAAGTAACCGCTTTTGATGATGAGATACCACATATGCGGGCGCCACCATCAATCAAAGTAATATTGTTGTACTTGGCAATAGAACCTGCAAACAACATTACCCTTGATTTAAAGCCTGCAGCAGTATATTTATTTGCCCGGCCGGCCTGATTGGTTTCGCTCATATTCTGATAAGCGTAATCCAAATCGGCAGCAATGAAATCATAAGTTGCTTCTTCGGAAGCGCGGGGCATGTTTAACCCTGCCAGATCGCTGGTTGGGTATTGCAAAACCTTATCAACCAAAGGCACACCACCGTAACGTTTAACCAGGGCGAAGTAAGTTGCGCCACGTATGAAGCGTGCCTCACCTTTCCATGAGTTAACTTGGGCCTCGCTAAAATTACTGCTGTACTGGTCTATATTCTCTAAGAAGTAATTTACATCTCGTACCAGCCTGTAGCAATCCGCCCATGGCGATTCGTTTACATTTTCCTGCATGGCACCACGCTGGTCGCGGCTAAGCGCCTCGCCGGTAACGGCAGGGAAAGGACTGATGATCCAAAAGAAATTTAAACCTCTCTCGGGTGAATATCTGAAGTCCTCAATGGGTAATTGTGCGTAAAGGCGGGCCATGTAAGCTTGCACGCCACCAGCGTTGCTTAATACGTCTTTATCCTGTATAATATTTATTGGCGGTACATCAAGCTTTTTACATGCCGTGGTCCAGCATATTAAAAAGCAAAGTACGGTGTATATCGTTTTTTTCATGTTGGTAAAGTTTAAAGCTTAACATTAACACCTAATGAGAAGGTCTTATTAAGCGGGTACAGGTAACCATAGGTTGATGATGGGTGCTCAGGGTCAAGGTACTTGACACCTGTAAACGTCAGCACGTTATAACCGTTAACAAAGATCCGCGCGCCTTTGATACCGATCTTTTTGATCGCGCCGGGAGATAGGCTGTAACCTATTTCAGCAGATTTTAACCTTACAAAAGATGCATCCTGGATGTTGAACATCGAATTAACATCGGCAGTGGTTCCTGTTAAAGCATAGTTGCCCGGCGTCCATACCGTGTTAGGGTTGTACGGATCGGCATTGGGGTCTGTGGGGTGATATCTGTCCATAAACATTGCTAATGCGCTGCCCCCTCCCCATAGTGGAATGTTTAATTGTTCCTGGTATGATACCGTAACACCGGTAGCACCCTGCCAAACCATGTTAAAATCGAACCCTTTATAAGAGCCACCAATGGTTAAACCGAAGTTTGTTAGTGGAGCGCTGTTGTAAGCTATTGGGTGTACGTCATCGCCGGTGATCTGTCCGTCGCCGTTCCAATCCTGGTAAATATAATCCCCTACCACCGCGTTGCGTGATACGAATTGATTGTTGTTCAAGATATCCTGGTAGTTGGTATAGCGGCCTCCCGCGCCGTAGCCCCAGTAAATATTGTTCCAACGGTTGTTCTGGTTATTGTGCCAATTAAGCTGTGAGTTGCCGAAACGCGCCTGTACAACGGTGCGATTTTGCGTGCGTGCATAGGCAACATTACCCCGGATGTTGTAATTGAATGCACCGATATGATTGCGGTGGCTCAACTCGATCTCAAAACCCTGGGTGCGGTCGCTGTTCAGGTTTTCCTGTGGCAGGGTTGCACCTACCACACTTGGCAAATTTAAGATCTGCGTACCTAACAAGCCTGACCTATCGCGCCTGAAAACGTTAAAGGTTGCACCTATTAATCCATTCCAGGCTTCGGCATCCAAACCGATGTTGTAGGTTTCGGCGTTGAACCAGGTAAGGTTTTGGTTAGCTATACCCAGGTTTTCAACGGCGTTCACAAACGTGCCATCAAACACGGAGCCTGGCGGCAGTTGGTTGTTAGAACCATTGGCGGGATAACGGTAGCCAGTAAGAAACTGGTAGGCCAACGCCGAGTCGTCGCCTACTTTACCGTAAGCCGCCCTTAGTTTCAGGTCATTGATAAACGAGAGACCACTATTTTTCCAGAAATCTTCCTGGGTTATACGCCAGCCTACGGATGCTGCCGGGAAAAAGCCCCAGCGTTTTGTTGGCGAGAAACGCGATGAGCCGTCCTGGCGAAAGCTGACCTCTGCAAGGTATTTGGATTTGTAGTTGTAATTGATACGCCCAACTACCGACTTGTTCACATAGTCGTAGATGTCGCCGATGTTGGCAGAACCTATCTGGTTTTGTGCATTACCGGCAAATATTTGGTCTACAGGCAGGGATAGCTCACGCTGTGCATAAAAGTTGTCCTGCTGGCGGTGGTTCTCTTCATACAGCAACAAACCAGTAAAGCTGTGATCGCCAAACGTATGATCATAATTTAAAGATAACTGCATTAGAGTGCCCGGGCGCTCAAACGACTCATTACGAATAGTTGCCGGCGACTGGTAGGTCGTAGGCCTGTATGTATCGCTGTTGGCGTCGTAGCTGTACTGATTATAAGTTTTTTGGTAAAGCTTATTGTTAGAGTGATAGTAATCATAAGCAAACAAACCTTTAGCACTTAAGCCCTGCACATAAGGTATTTGCCATGTTGCAGATACCTGCGATTGCAGCCAGCGGTTAGTGTACTTACGATAACCGTTCACATCTGCATCTGCAAGGGCCACCGGGTTACTGCCATCAACCTCGCCAATGTTCAAATAAGCCGGATTGTTGTTAGCGTAGATTGGCTGCGTTGGTACCTGGCGCCAAAACGAGCGGATGATCCACCATGCATCCTGATATGGCTGATTTTTCTCATCAAGCGTTCCATTAATGTTTACATCAACACTTAAGTTTTTGGTGATGCGGGTAGTTAAGTTAGAGCGCAGGTTGTAACGTTTGTAGTTAAGATCGTTGCTGCGCAAAAAACCATCCTGTTGGGTAATTCCCATACTTACAAAGTAGTTGGTATTGTCGCTGCCACCCATTGCATTTAAGTTGTGCTGCGATTGCGGTACACTGTTTTTGATAACCGGCGAGTACCAATCTGTACTTGTGCGGGTACCGTTACGGAAGGCATCAAAATCTGCCTGGGAATATTTTACCTGGCCGCCGTTAACGTTGTGCAATAGCTGTTCGTTAACCAGCGTCATAAAATCTAATGCGCCAACGGGTTTAGGCAAGCCGGATGGTACCTGTAAGCCGTAAGTACCGGAGTAATTAAGTTCAAGCGTTCCTTTTTTACCTCGTTTGGTAGTTACCAATATCACACCATTTGCCGCACGAACACCATAAATAGCCGCAGAGGCATCTTTCAACACTGATACACTTTCAATGTCATTCGGATCCAGGCGAGTAATGTTATCGCGGGGAACACCATCAATCACCACAAGCGGGTCGCCGAAACCACGTATACTGAAAGAGTTATCGAATGAGCCGGGTTCGGCTGAATTTTGTGTTACCCTTAAGCCTGCAACTTTACCGGTTAAAGAGTTTAATACGTTCTCGTTTTTAGTTGTGGTGATCTCGCTTCCGGTAACACTGGCTACCGACCCGGTAAGCGTGGCTTTGCGTTGCGTACCATAACCTACAACAACAACTTCATTTAGAGTTGAAGCATTTGTTGCAAGCTTTACATTCAATTGCTTTTGGCCACTGTAAACAATCTCTTGTGTAGCATAGCCCAAAAAACTGAATACAAGCTTTTGGCCGCCGGTTACATTGAGGGTATATTTGCCGTTAACATCCGTAACAGCACCTGTTGTAGTTCCTTTAATGGCAACAGACACACCGGGCAGAACACCCGACTGGTCTGACACTACACCTGTAACCGGTATAGTTTGTGCATTTACGTTAATGCACAGCAGCAAAAGCCAAAACGACAGCAGGCCACATGCCATACTCCCCTTCAGTTTTGCAACATAGCGTGCGCAATGGCGTACACCATAATTGGTAGAGTTTTCATCCATAGATTAATTGGTTAAAATTGGTTTATAAGTGCCGGCAGGCAAGCCCTGGTTACGGCCTGTAATTGGTTAACCGGTGAACAAGTATAAACTGTGGTGTATTAAGAGATGGGTTAACAAAAGGGTTAATAACCTATATTTTTTGTTAACCACAGTAATTTTAACCGGAAAATTAATCAGTAAAGCACGAAGACATTATTTACAGATCTTATCAAACGGGATGGCGTATAGGCCGCCTAATGATCGCTCGTAATCCGCCGCAAAATCATCGTAAGTTTTACGTGCCTGCTCCACCCCTTTTATTCTGCGTACCGCCTTTAATTTGTACTTAATGGCAACATCGTTGAATGGATCCATATTGAGCGCAATACGCGCAAGTTCAAGAGCCTGTTTGTAATGGCCGGTTTCATATATACGCTTCACTTCGGGAATGACAACGCTGAGCAACTGTTCCTCAAACTTTTGTTTAAAATCATCCAGCCAGTTCTCAGGAACATCACGCAATAAAGATCCGCGGGCAAATAACCCAAACTGTTCTTCAACTAACTGCTCTGCTGATATTTCGCCGCGTTGCAAACGATCAAGCTCACCTACTAACGTAAAATAGTCGCATCGGAAGCCGTTACTCAATAAAAAGCAGTAGGTATCATTAACAAATGTTAGGTCCAGGCCATTGATATCTGCAATAATATTGCGCAGGTGATTAATGGTTACACCGCGGATATTTTTGGTTTTGGTTATTTCCTTATCAGGCCAAAGTGTGGCTGATATCTTTTTAGAGACGACCCCTTGTCCATCCTTACTGTTCAATAGCAGTAAGATAAAAAGCTGTTTGATTTTAGGACTGAATAAATACGTAATATCTTTCCCAACTTTATCGTAAGCCGTAAACTCACCAAAAAGGTATACGCTATCAGGCCTTTTCTCAGCGTCTTTTGCATTAATTCTATAAGAAGGTAAAATATCATCTTCGCCTTTTAGCGGTACTTTACCATGCCTCCTTTTTCTGACTAAATAGATACCTGAAAAGCCTATCAGCAACAATAGTGCACCGAAGATGATGTATTTGTATTGGCTTCTCATGCCACTGTTTTCGGGCTTTAAAGATGCCAGATACACGCTCTGTTTTATTGGCGGGGCGGTTAGGGTATAAATTCGGATGGAGGATTGGTCGGGCGAGGTAAATTCCTGTGCAGTGCAAATAAACTCGTCCTGCTTGGCATCGTAGAACAAATTAAAATCACTCTCAATGCGCTCTGATGTTACCGGAATAACACCACTTACAACTTCGTACGCCCCATCCTTTATAGCAAATTTATATAAACGCAGTGCTGTCTTAGGTTTCTCGTGCGGATAGCAAAGGGCGTAAAAATACTTGCCATCTTTTGAAACGATAAGATTGTTGGCTGACACAAAGGACTCTCCTGAAGGATCGATCTCCCAAAGCTTTTTGATGGTTCGGTTATTGAGATCAACCTTGTAAAGGTCATAAAAGTGCCGCCCCCCAACAATCTGGTTTCCAGATTGGTTTCCATAGCCGCCAAAAATGTAAACCTCGTTTTTATTGTTAGCCTTGCTGCTGCCAGAGAAAAATCTTGGCAAAATGGTGTCGCCTTTAAAACTTAAGGTTTCCCATGTGTCGGCCGCTTTATTATACGCCAGAAAATCATTGTGGTAAGAGAAAGACCCATAACCGCCAAAAATGTAAAAATTGCTGCCCGTATTATCAAAGAACATATTATGATGGTGCCGTTGCTCTTTAGTGGTGGCTTTACCAATGCGTTCCCATGTAAGCGTATTTAAATTAAGCGATACAATACTACTGGCGGTATCTCGCGGCTGCACTTCATATTCGTACAACTTGCCTTGATCTGCATTTAAAAAACTTTTACCCAGGAACAGCTTTATCGGGTTGGGGTTGGCGTATGGTTTAGCATCTATGGCATCCAATTGTAGATTGTAGCGCACTACAGAATCGCTTTTGAACATTAGTAATTGTTGCGTGGCATCGTTAAAATTAAGCCCTGCTACTTCTTTAAAATTCCGCTTAAACTTTAATGCCCAAAAGAAAGATCCATTAATAAGCCAGTTAGGATGATCAACAAAACCCAAAGGGTCGCCTTCATCAGTATGTACAATATTTCCCTTCCACTCATCAAGCGGAAAATGATAAAGATCACCACCGCTGGTTACCGTAAGATCTTTGATTGCCATTTTAGGCACATCTGAGTAGTGTGAATTTAGCCCGAAAGTTATTTTGGGCGTAATACTTTTATCGAACCCGAAACCCTTTGCCTGATAAGATTTGCCGTTGATAATAATGCCGACGCTATTTTTCAGAAGATCAACAATCACCTTAACCTTCATCCACTTGCGCCGCTTAAGCAGATCGATATCAAGCGGTATCTCTATTTTATTGCTTTTGCTATCAATATTAAAATTCAGAGTGGGCGAACCATTATGATTATAGATGTAGGTTAAGCTATAGGAATTATTTTTTGTATCTGTAATGTTAAATACATACCCCAGGTGATCGTTATCCCAAAGGGACAGATCAAACGCCATTTCAAAGCTATCATGAAAGGTGGGAGCTTCCCTAAACACGGTATAGGAAGTACGCCTGCTCATGAGGCTATCGTTAGAATTGAATTGCAGGCCCTGTCCACGCCCTTTTAAGGCGCAAAAAATGACCGAGAACAAAATGACTAAAACAAGATTCGAACGAAGTGACATTGATAACGAAATCTAAGTAGTTTCGTAATAAACAATTTCAAATTTAAGCTTTTTACATTAGATGGGACGGCAAGTTCAAAACTTGAGATAATTTTTTAGGTTAAGGATCGCAGCACTTAGATCTAATTTCTTATAAGGCTTAGTCACAAGTTACAATCACTGTTTATTAAGCCAATCACAAACAAGATCGTTAGTAAACATCAAAAGTCGCTGAATGTAAAGATCAAAGTAAACGACATAATATGCTGCTGCAGTTAGTAAATACCGGAAAGTGATGTACCGTATTCATGGGTTCTTCGGTAAGCCAGTTCCCTAATCTAAAAGCCATTAAAATGACAACCTGGCCGGTTAGTGCTTATCGTAAAAAAGCTGCAGATGTACTCGCTGACGTGCTAAAACAACATGCCCAAGACTATTATATATCAAGAGCTAACCTCTACAACTGCGCATCTAATAATAATGTTGAAGCGCTGGCCTTTACTGAGAGTTCATTGCCCTTACAATATTTCTTGTAAGCCTTTGCAGAAGTGTGGCATCTTCTGTGATAATATCGGCATCGGCAACCATACCCTGTTTTAGCTGTATAGGCTTTTTCATATCGGAGCTTTTGGCTTCGAAGCTTACCTTCGAAATAAAAACGCTGTCTTTGTAAGGCACATCAGCAATATAACTTATACGCCCCCTAAGCATGCCGTATTCCTCAAAGCGGTAGCTGCGTAGTTTCACCAAAACCTGCTGTCCTTGCCTAACCTTCCCCAGGTTATCTTGCGGGATATTCATCTCACCGAAATATTTCTCGTTACCGGTATTAATGTAAAATACATCTGCAGATGGCGACACCATTTGATTTTGTTGGATATTGCCGGCGAAAGAGATCTTTCCTTGTTCAGAAGCGGTTAACACGTATTTATTTTTCCAGTCTTCGGCCTGGCTAATGAGGCTGTTCAGTGCCTGCGAAAATTTGGCCTTCTCCTCGGAAACCTGGTTATCCAGTTCTAATATCTCTTTTTGCTTGGCCAATAAATTGGTCTTGGCAGCTATGATAGCTGCATCAGTTTGTATCAAAGGCGATTTTCGGGCGAGATATTTGCTTTCCTGCTGCCTTAACTCTGAAGGTGTTTCAACCTTTTGATCAGCCAATTTGCGGTGTACTTTATAGTCTTCTTCAGCCAGCGCGAGATCGCGTTGTTGCAGAGTGCGTTCGCTGTTTAATTGCTCGGCCTGTTTATTAAGGCTGGTAATGTCGTTGAGCAGGTAATTCCGCTTTTTAAGCAGAAAGCCGCTTTGCACGGCAGTATTGTAAGACAACAAGGACTGACTGAAGGTTTGAAACGCGCCCTGTAATTCGCCAAGCTGATCGAAATGTTTAGCCGCATAAAGATCAGCAGCAATAATGTTTCCTGATGTAAACTGTTGCCGCAGCTGCGTTAATGAAGTTATGAGTTGCAATACCTGAGCATGATCTGCCGTGCTTTCAAGATAGGCAAGTGGTTGGCCGGCTTTTACAGTCTGGTTATTTTGTACAAGTAATTTACTTAACCTGCCGGTAATTTTGGGTATCACGGGTTTTGCCACATTCGGCGACGTGATGCTGAGCTTCGCTTTAACGATTTCCGGGTATCGGATAAGTGCAGATAGGCTTAAGATCAAAACTAAGGTGCAGAAAAACACGGTTGTACCCCATCGCAGTACCCATGATGGCACCGTTGTGATGATATCCTGCATATCGTCGCTATGACGCGCGGATGTTGCTATGTCGTTATTTAATGGCATATTAAACTTATCAGGCACCTAACTCCAATTGATTTTTTACCAGTTCATAATACTTGCCTTTAAGCGCAGTTAATTGCTTATGGCTACCTTGTTCTATAATGGCGCCTTGTTCCAGCACAATAATGTTGTCAGCATTATTAACTGTACTTAACCTGTGCGCCACAATCACCACCGTACGGCCGGTGAAAAAAGATTGCATATTGTTCATGATCACCTTCTCGTTGTTAGCATCCAGCGCGTTGGTGGCTTCATCGAAGAAAAGATATTCCGGGTCTTTGTAAACGGCCCGGGCAATCAGCAACCGCTGCCGCTGGCCCTGGCTTATGCCATTCCCCTCAGCGCCTATTTTTGTTTTGAGCCCCAGGGGCAAGCCTTCTATCAGATCCTGGATGTTGGCTACATTGATAGCGTGAGCAAGTTTAGCCTTATCAGGATGATCATCGCCTACAGCAATATTGCGCTCAATGGTGTCTGAGAAGATGAAGCCGTCCTGCATTACTACACCACATGCGTTACGCCAACGCTTAAAGCCAATATTACTCAATAGCTGTCCGCCAACTTTTATTTCTCCGGCGTTAGGTTCGTAAAAACGCAATAAAATCTTCAGGACGGTAGTTTTCCCACTACCGCTCATGCCAACAATTGCCGTGGTTTTGCCTTGCGGTATCTCCAGGCTTATATTTTGCAAAACGGGTTCATTACCCGCCCCCGGGTATCTGAAAGTAAGGTTATTAAGGCTGATACTTAAATTTTGCGGTAGGCTATGATTAAACTCCCGTTCGATTGGCTCTTCGTCGGCCATTTCATGTATCTCGTTAAGGCGTTCCAGGCTGATACGTGCATCCTGAAAGTTCTGGATAAATGTTAAAAATTGTTGTACCGGCGCATTAAGCTGACCGATGATATATTGTACAGCCATCATAGCACCTAAAGTAAGCTGGCCATCTATTACAGCTTTAGCACTTAGAAAGGTGATGGCCAGATTGGTAGCCTCATTGATAAATGTAGACCCGCCTTGCTGGTATTGGCTTAAAGCTAAACTTTTAACATTAAACTTAAAAAGGCGCGCTTGCAGATGTTCCCACTCCCAGCGCTTTTGCTGTTCGCAGTTATTTAATTTAATCTCCTGCATGCCGCTTACAAGCTGCACAACGCTGCTTTGATTTTTGGCGGATATCTCGAAACTTTTGTAATTAAGCTCCCTGCGGCGCTTTAAAAATGCCATTATCCAACCGATGTAAAGCGCACTGCTTACCAGGTAAACAAAAAATATTACAACGTTGTAATAGGCCAGCACCACGGAGAAAATGACCAGGTTGAACATGGAAAACAGCGTGGTAAGCGTTGAGCCGGTAAGAAAGCTTTCGATGCGCCGCTGATCGTTCATGCGCTGCATGATATCGCCCGTCATTTTGGTATCAAAAAAGCTGATGGGCAGTTTCATGAGTTTGATAAGGAAATCCGTAAGGATAGAGATATTAACCCGTGTGCTGATGTGCAGTAGTATCCACGAGCGGATAAACTCTACACTTACCCTGCCTATAATGAGCATCGCCTGGGCAATGATAACAATATATACAAAATTGAGGTTGCGTGTATTGATACCAACATCTACCACCGACTGTGTTAAGAATGGCGTTATCAGCTGCAGCAAACTGCCGATACCCAAGCCGAACAAAAGTTGTATGATCAATTGCCTGTAAGCAACCAGGTACCGTAGCAGGAAACTCCAGGTAACGGAAGTATTCTTTTCATCTTCCTGCTCGTAAAAATAAGGGGTTGGTGCCAGCAGCAGGGCGATACCTTCGTTAGCTTCAACATCTGAGATCCAGTTTTTGCTGAAACCTGCCTCGCTTAAGGTAACAAGGCCGCTTCCCGGGTCGGCTATGTAGTATTTGTTTTTCTTTATTTTATAAAGTACCACAAAATGGTTCTGCCGCCAGTGCAGTATGCAGGGTAATTCCGCTTCTTTTAAATCGCGCAGGTTTAGCTTTGCCCCCAAAGAGCGAAAACCTATCTTTTCTGCCGCATCACTAATGCCCAGAAGCGATACCCCCTCGCGGTTGATCTCGCAAAGCTGCCTGAGCGTTTGGATCTTAAAATTACGGCCGAAATGCTTTGCCACCATGCGCAGGCAGGTAGGGCCGCAATCCATTTGATCAGGTTGTTTGTAAAAGGGGAATGGCATAGCTGGTGATAAAGTATTAATGGTTGAAGTTTAAAAGCATAATTAATTCTTTTTCAAACGCCGGCTCAACCGGTTGGTAAAAATCAGCAGCTAATATTTGGGAGCCTTTCAACACGATATATCTTGGTATCAAGTTCATTTTTAATTTACTTACTAATTCTTTTTTTAGATGAGGTAGCAAATAAAAATTGTTTTCTGCGAGATAAAGGGCATCTTTTTTAGACGCTTCTTTCCAGGCCTCCGGTTTTTCGTCCAGGTTTACGGAAATAAATTTTATTGGATATTTGCCTAATTTCTGCTTTATTTTGTGTAAAAGGGGTAATTGCTGCCGGCAAGGTAAACACCAACTCGCCCAAAAATCAATAAAGGTATATCGTGCAGGTTCATCAATCACTTTTTTAAAGTCGATGATTACTCCATTCGATGAAAGTAGCTTGTTATTTAAAGGAAAATATTTAAGGGCGTTGTGTGCGAGGCTGTCTAACGCGCCAATGTAGGCTGTGTTTACATAGCGCTGCCGATAATCCTGCAAAATAGCGCTATATGCAGCTCCAGTTTTTACAGGACTTTTTTTAAGACACACATTTAAATAACCGGATTTATATTTACCGAGATCTTCGTTAGCTGCGGCGTTATAAATATTTATTCCGTTTGAAAAATCCTTGTTTTGCTTAATAAGCTTCAGCCTGACATAACCATCAATGACATCCAATAATTCGTTTGTAATAAATAGATTTTTATCGTTAATGATATCTTTTATTTCAGTTAATCGGCTTCCTAATAAAGTTGCTGCAGGTGGGAAAAACGTTCCGTCCCCTTGCCATAACCAGTCAAAAAGCTTTTTATAATAATGAATCCGACAGATCAATCGGCGATTTTCATCATTAGTTTCATTAAGCCCGCGTGAAATAACATCAGCACTAATTTCCTTGAGTTCTTCTTCATATTTTTCATTAAAATATTGAAGAAAAGAAAGCCAGGCATCATTTTTTGATTGATTGCCTGGTTTAGCAGCATGCGGCTTTACATTACTGTAATAAGATACCGGTTTTTCAGCAATTATGTTGTTAGGTTTACAACGACTGGTGTTTAAAAAGGGTTTGTTTTTATAAGACAGGTATAGGCTGTCGCCGGGCTGTGCAAGAAACACATAGTACATGATTTTCCAGTCGCCTTTTAAATCGTCGTTTAAAATACCATATGACCAAGAAATCGGATGAGCGGAATATATTTTTTTGGTTATTACACTATCTTTAGATGATTCATTATCAAATACAAGCGTATGAAAGTTGAACAAACTATCATAGTATTGAAATGAAATGGTTTCTTGTTTAGATAAACTAAATAGAATGGTAACATAATTGGAGTTTGCAGCAGTTTTAACGGGCTTACTCCACACGGATACTACTGTTAGCTGTAGTAAAAGGAATAATAAAAAGTATCTTTTCATTTAGAGTTGTTAAAAAGATTAAGGAGAGGGAAACTACACTCCCTCTCCTTTTAAAATTATGACGGATTGCCACCACCACAGCTGTAGCCACAGTGATAAACCCCATTACCAGGATCCATAATTAAAGCCACACAGCGATCATTTGCCTCACTTGAATTACTTGCGCTCGTAGCGATAGTTTGCGGATTACTGTAGTTTGGGCCAGAAACAGTTAAAGTACATTGTGCCACTCCACCCATAACATTTTTCATCTCTACTCTCGAGAGTTTCATAAATTTAGACATAAAACAAAAAATTATAATTTAGTTATCTTTGCCGAAACCACGCCCCGGCAACTTAGGCTGCATTCATTGAAAAGTGCATGCTTCTTTACTTTCGCGAGAAGTTTCTTTATTGCTGTGCCAGCAGATATTTGATATCCTGTATACGGTAAGCATCAGGTAAGCGGTGTCCGTTTACCAAAATGGTGGGCGTGGCTTTTATATCTGCCATATCGCACCAGGCACGCTGCTTTTCCAGTTTATAAAACAAGTCTTTATTAAGTGTTACCGGGTGGGCTTTTTCCCAAGAGGTATAATCTTTTTGCTTTTGCTCATACCAATCATGTAGTGCAAGTTTAACTGCCGCTTCGTCTTTTTGGTCGGCAAGCGCCATAAAGTGTCGTGTAACCGGCGTTTTTATATCGCCATCGTAATTACTGGCAGTAAAAACCAACCTCACTTGAAGACCCAAATTACTATCAAGCCATTTATCAAGCACGCTGTGTGTGTTAGCACAGGGTGGGCAATATGGATTGCTTACCATTGTGATGATGTTGTCCGCCTCCACATTGCCTAAAACAATACTCCAATCGGTATGCGGCAGCGCATATTTTGGTTGCTCTTTTAACAGGTTGCTAAAAACTTCCTGGTTGTATTTAAACTTTCGAAGCTGCTCTCTGATGATGGTTCCCTGCTGGTTTTGTAGCAGTAGCGGCTTAAGCAGTAGCCAGCCAATAACCGGGAACGCTAAACACAAAGCTATAATGACAAATCCGCTTGCAGCAGGCATATTAAAAGGCTGATTGAACAATGTTATAAACGAGCCGAACTCCAGCCACAACAAAGCTTGTGTAATGCAGCAAAACAGGCACCATTGTTTGGCAACCCTGGCCTGGTAGTATATAGAGTAAAAAGTATAAGGTAAGCTCAAAATATTCAATACGGCAAGCAACTGCAGATTAGCTAAGTTGTTACCTGAAAATAGCAACGCTAACCAGGTACCGGCAAAGTAAAAGAAGCCAACATCACTCCAGCTTAAACCCTTAACTACATTAGCCGCCTTCGACGATAAAATGGCGTTACAATTTGTTTTACCACCGCCCCCGCACAAGGTTTGTACGAGAGGGTTATTTTTATCGATGCTTTGTACCAATAGCAAAATTGAAACAGCCAAACCAGCCGTTTTTACAATAAGCAAAGCGCCTGACTGCCAGATGTTGATATTATTTACAAGTAGAAATATGCCTCCTGTTATTAGAACACAAATTAGCACCGCAATGACATTTCCGCTTATCTGGTTAAAATGGAATGCGCTTTTAGATTGCGTTTTGTGTGTTTCACCGGTATGTTCAGGTACCAGTACAACACCATCAAAAATGTCATTAAATTCCTTTAAGTTCATTTTATGGCTGCCATGGTTGTCACTTACTACAGTAAGCATGCCATCGACTACCTTTTTTACCAGCATAAACTCATAGCCCGGCTTTGTGGTGTGTGCTATAAATGGGCAAGGAACTTCAGGCAGATCATCAGGTTGTATTCTATACGCCCCGGCTTCAGCACCAAAATTATTAAGAACATCGTTTATAGCTAATAAATTAGGATAATCAGGGTGTATTTCCAGTTCTTCATTTACTTCCTCTGCTGATACCTTGGCGCCAAGTGCGGTTAGTAATTCATAAGAAACAAACTCTGGGTTATTGTATCGGGAGTTAAATTTCATGTAGGCGTATTAGGTTTTACTAAAACTAAGAAGTCAAATTTTAACACGCAAGAAATATTTTAAAAATGCGTGATTTTACGCGATCATAATTTAAAGCAGCGGCTCTTGTAAAGGATTGCCTGGATTGAATCCCCAAGACATCGAATTTTTGGATGAGTAATTCTTATACTGATAATTACTGCGGTCAGCAAATTTTAACAGTTAAAATAGTTGATAGCATGTATTGGTTTATTATTAGCTGGCCATTTTTTTCGGCCTAATTAAGCAAAATAGCCGTCGGCGATTATTAGTGATCGCTTGCTGGTCATTAAGTTTCAGCATTTAATTGCACGCATGGGATAGTGGGAGTTACCCGTAATTGCTGACAAACGTGAATGATTTTATGCGTTCTATCAGATAACAGTGGCAGCGCATCTTTGAAAACAAGTTTCCAACGGCACAGATGAGTGGTCCCTTAACATCTGTTTAGCTCATAATACAAAAGCTGTATATTGCCCATCTAACCGCCTATATGATGATCTCGAAAATCAAAAAAATCATATTATTTGCCATAGCTGCCTATTTTACTTCATACTCCTTTAACGTTTTTGCGCAGGAAGCACAATTACCAACACCCTGGACAAACGATGCAAAGACAGCAGCTGTACCTTTAAATGAATATCCGCGCCCGCAAATGCAACGGATTGAATGGATGAATCTCAATGGAAAATGGGATTATCAGGGCGGCAGGTCGGTACCAAATGCACTCAACCCGCAAAAGCCCGCGGAATTTAAAGATATTAAGCAAAACATCTTGGTGCCTTATTGCCCGGAGTCCTACTTATCCGGCATACAAAAGAAGCAGGAGATAAATATGTGGTACCGTCGTGCTTTTAAGGTGCCAGCTGCATGGAAAGGAAAAGATGTAATATTAAATTTCGGCGCGGTAGACCACGACGCTACCGTATTTATAAATGGTAAAAAAGCAAGAACCCACTCAGGGGGGTACGACGGTTTCAGCTTAAATATCACACCATACCTACAGAAAGGGAAAAATGTCATCGTTGTAGCTGCTCATGACGCTAATGATGGTAGAGCGCCTTCCGGCAAAAACGGTCCGAGAGGAGACTACACTTTCAGTTCCGGCATATGGCAAACCGTTTGGCTGGAGCCGGTTGCGCATAATCACATCAAAGCCATTAAGCTCTTACCCGATGTTGATGGCAAACGTTTAAAGGTGCTTGTAACTTCAGGTGCTGCAGGCAGTGTAACAGCTACTGCATTAAACGGAACAAAAGAAATAGCTCAAGTTAAAGCTGCTGCAGGAAGCTACTTTAATCTACCGATCGAAAAACCGGAACTATGGTCGCCTGATCACCCTTTTTTGTATGATCTTAAGATAACACTGCGCAACAGTGATGGCAGTATTGCTGATGAAGTAAGCAGTTATTTTGGTATGCGTGATATTAAACTGGCTAAGTTGAACGGCATTGTACGCCCGTTTATAAATGGTAAATTCATGATGCAGCTTGGCTTGCTTGATCAGGGTTACTGGCCAGATGGCGTGCTTACGGCACCAACCGAGGATGCTTTAAAGTTTGATATTGAATTTACCAAAAAAGCAGGTTACAATCTCATACGTAAGCATATGAAAACAGAGCCGCAGCGTTTCTATTATTGGGCCGACAAATTGGGGCTCCTGGTTTGGCAGGATATGCCTGCAATATGGTATCAAAACGAGGATACCATGGTTAACCGCAAGGTTTTCCGCAAAGAATGGAAAGCCATAATTGATGAACATTACAATTCGCCCTCTATCATTACCTGGGTGCCCTTTAATGAGAACTGGGGTGCTTTTGATGTGAAAAATATAACTGCATGGACAAAGCAGTACGACCCATCCAGGTTAGTGAACGGCAACTCAGGCTTTAACAATAATCCAGACTATCAGAAACCATACGGCGATCCGGGCAATGGCGATTACGTAGATACGCATATCTATGTTGGGCCATATGGCGCATCGGTACCAGATGCGAAACGCGCAGCATCTCTGGGAGAATTTGGTGGTGTGGGCTTATTTGTTCGTGAGCATATGTGGCCGGTGGAAAACAATGCGTATGACTATGAGCCAACTCAATCAGCGTTGACCGACCGCTATGTTTTCCTGCTAAATCGTGTAGAACAACTGCTGAAATATAAAGGGTTAAGCGTAGCTATTTACACACAAACCACAGATGTTGAGCATGAAGTAAACGGTGTTTTGACCTATGACCGTAAGGTTGAAAAAATGGACACCAAACGCATAAGGGAAATAAATCAATCAGTCATTAAATCAGGCGCCGAATTAAACAATGTGCCTAACTGATCGCCGGTGTGATATGTAATCTAACTGCTAATGACATTATTTTTAGCTACCACTCTTTTAGCTTGCTGATATTCGCTGGGGGTGGCGCCAAACTGTTTTAGAAAGTTACGCCCTAAGTGTGACTGCGAACTGTAACCAACCATTGTGGCAACTTCATATATTTTATAATCTGTTTCTTCCAGCAGGCGGGCAGCGGCCTTTAAACGGGTTATGTTTATTAGCTCATTAATAGTAAGGTTTGAAATAGCTTTTATTTTACGGTAAAGCGTTGGTTTGCTCATATTCATAATATTGGCAACTTGCTCCACATCCAGTTCTGGGTCTTGCAGATGGTTAACAATTACCGAGTTCAGCCTATCCAAAAAACTTTCATCAGGTGCAGAGTAAGCCATGGACTTAAGAAGGGCCTGGGGTGTGCTGGCAAAATAATCCTTTATCTTATTCCGGTTGATGAGCAAATTAGCTACCTGCACTTGCAAATGCGCCGGGGAAAAAGGCTTTTCAATGTAGGCATCAGCCCCAACCTCTAAACCTTCTATTTTACTTTGAAGGGTATTTTTAGCTGTAAGCAATATGATAGGTATATGACTATGATCGAAATTGGTTTTAACCAGCTTACATAATTCAAAACCATCCATCACAGGCATCATCACATCACTAATGATCAGTTGGATATTTTCTACACTGATCATCTCAAGCGCATCTTTACCATTAAGCGCCGTAACAATAGCGTACTGTTCACTCAGCTCATCTGAAATGAAATCAAGTATTTCGGGATTGTCGTCTACAATTAGAATCGTTGGTTTCATAAAATCTAAATTTCCTTTCCGTCCTGGCATCAATGTATGCTCGTACTCATCCTGATTGTTATGCAGATCAAATTCTTTTTCCTGGTGAATAGGCAATGTAAGTGTGAATATATTGAACCCATTTAAAGGTTTGTTCAAAAACAGCTTTCCATTATGCAAATCCGCCAATGATCGGGATAACGAAAGCCCTATACCCGTACCTACTTCATTGACCGATTCTTTCATCCTAAAAAATGGCTCAAATATCTTATCACAAAATTCATAGGGTATTAAACTGCCATTGTTACGTACAGTAATGTGAAACGAACAATCATTATCCTTGTATAGCAATAATTCGATCTCTACTTCCGATGTGCAGTATTTAAGTGCATTACTGATAAGATTACTTACAATTTTGGTAAAGGCTTCCGCATCAATATAAGCATACAAAGTTTTGGAAGGCTGCTTAAGTTTATAATTAACATTACGTTGCTCGGCCATGTGATTAAATCGCTGAAATATCCCCGTGAGCAAGCTGTTAACATCACACTTCACAAAACTCAGGCTAAAACCGCTGGTCTCCGTTTTCCTGAAATCAAGCAATTGGTTGGTAAGGTCAAGCAAGCGGTCAGTATTCCGCTCCATGGTCTTCAGGTTTTTGTGAAGCTCGGGCAGTAATTCAGCCTTCTTCATTACCTTTTCCATTGGTCCTTTTATTAAGGTAAGCGGGGTACGTATCTCATGCGCTACATTAGTAAAAAACTCAATTTTGGCGTTATAAAGTTCTTTTTCTTTATCGTTTTCCAGTTGCTTAATGAAGCGTTCGTTTCGCTCGCGTGTGCGACGATGATAAGCGCGTAACAGGTAAAATGTTCCTGCTAAACATACTAAAGCGTAGATTATATAAGCCCATATACTTGCCCAAAAGGGCGGGTCAATATCGATGCTGATCACCGTTTCCCTATCACTCCACACTCCGTTGTTATTTGCCGCCTTAACAACAAATTTATAGTGCCCCGGTGGTAGTTGAGTAAAGTAAACCTTGCGGTTAGTTTTAAGATAAGTCCAGCTTCGGTCAAGTCCCTGCATTATGTATTTGTACTGGCTCATTTCCGGCGCAGCAAAACTCAAAGCAGCAAAATCTATACTGAATGACGATTGACGATGGTTTAACCTGATGTGGTTTGTGCTAATGATCGATTGCTTTAGCAATGAATCGGGGCCGTTAACGGATATCTCGCTCTTATGCACCTGGAAACCCGTGATGTAAACCGGTGCTACGAAATTATTAAGCTTGAATTCTGCCGGATTAAAGCTGATCAATCCTTTTACGCATCCAAAGTACATGGTACCGTCATCATCCTTAAAAGCTGAATTATAATTGAATTGATCACTTAACAACCCATTAGCACGAGTGTAAATTTTAATGTTATCATTTCTCAGATCAAGAGACAACAAGCCGCGCGTAGTACTCACCCAAATATGCTTTTGTTCGTCTTCCAGAATTTTGAAAACATAATTACTTGGCAAGCCCGTATTTACACTGTAATATTTAAAACGCTTGCTTAGGGGGTTATACTTCCATAGCCCCAGTCCCTCTGTAGCAAACCAGATATTGCTGTCGCTGTCTTCAAAAATGCCATTCACTGTTGTAGATTGTAGCGCATCCTTAACCGGGTAATCATAAGCAAGCTTTGTAGCAGTATCGTTCTGAGGGTCATAAACGTAGATCCCATCCCTTACAGTCCCTATCCAAATCAATCCATTATGATCTTCCGCGACCGAATAAATAAAATTATCCCGGGGGATTTTATCTACTTGTTTAAAAATATTGCTTACAGTATTATACTGATACAAGCCTTTGGTGGTGGCAACAAGTATAATGCCTGTGCTTGTTCTGCAGAAGCCAATAACGAAATTGCTTTTAAGCATGTTAGCGCCATTACCCGCCACAAATATTTGTTTAACCTTGCCCGTTGGGATATCAAAAATGTTTAAGCCTCGTTCAAAGGTGCCTACCAGCAAGTTATTACCACTTGCTAATAACCCATGTATGTTGCTGTTAGATAACCCGTTTGCAGCACCCGGAAAATAATGTGTCCATGTGTTTTTGTCGGCGCTTAGTTTGTTTAGGCCATTATCTTCGGTACCCAGCCAGAAGTTGCCAAACTTATCTTTGCAAATCTCACGCACTACGTTGCCTTTCAAACTATTGTTATCAGCCCCAGGATAATACTTATTAAAAGTGGAGTATTGCTTAGGATAATAATTTACGCCACCGAAATAAGTACCGGCCCACATCCCTCCTTCCCTGTCGCGACACAAACTGTAAACCGCGTTATCTGATAGCGAGTAGTGATCGTTGTAGTTCTTTTTAAGATTAGTGAATTTATGGCTTAAGGCATCATAAATAAAAACACCCGACTCGGTAGCTATCCAGTATTCGTTCTCGCTGCTTTTAAAAAAATCGCGCACATATATCTCAGTATGATCTGCATTGTACGTAAGGATATCGGTATAACTGCCGTTTAGGCAATCAAATTCTTTAACACCCTGGTTGGCAGTTCCTACCAATAATTTATCATAACCTGCTGCATATATCTTTTCAATAAAATTTGATGCTACTGCCGAAGAATGATCAAAAAGATCATAACTTTTGAATGTTCCATTACTTACGTTAAATTTTTCAAGGGTTCCGCGGGATGTGGCAACCCATATATCATCATGATTTACAGCAATTGATGTGGCCTCAAATTGCTTCTGTGTCAGGAAATTGGTTGATACACCTGTACTTTTATTAAACCTGATTAGTGCTTCACCTGTAACAAACCAGCAGTTGTTGTGAGTATCCTGAACGATTTTTCTTACACTTTTTCGGGAGTCACGATAGATGTGCTCAAAGCCTTCTGTTTTAAAATCAAATTTATCAAGGCCATTATCAGTACCTACCCATAGGTTGCCTTCAGCATCCGTACTTAAAGCATGTACGATGTTGTTAGAAAGGCTTTTTTTATCTCGAGGATCATGTCTGAAGGTTTTATAGGCATAACCATCAAAACGGTTAAGGCCGTCTTTAGTACCAAACCATATAAACCCGCGGTTATCCTGCGCAATACAATAAACGGTATTGTGCGATAGGCCTTGCTCAACCTGGTAATGCTTAAAGTAGTGTTTTTGAGCACTACTACTGCCAACAAAGCTGAGGCACAAAAGAATGCTGAGTAAAAGTTGTTTCAAATTGGTGTATATAAACAAATGTAATTATTTCAATCCATTATTTCTTAAGAACTAAAAATGATACGTTTTAACCAACTATTGAGAAGATTTGGTTAATTATTGGTAAATAAAATCATCTCCTTTACATAAAAATGTTTACCCGTCTCCGGGACATTTATTGTTACGATAACCAATTTAATTATTTAACCATATGAGCAAACTTTTACTTCTCAGGCGACTGGGTTACCCCCTGTTGCCATTGTCTCTCGGCAAATGGTATCATAAAACGCTTTTATTAACTACCCTACTGGGCTGTTTAATGGTAGCGCAAAAGGCAAGTGCCCAAACTAAGGTTACGGGCATTGTTACTGATACTACCGGCCTTGCGCTTCCGGGCGTAGCCGTAAGGATACAGGGTTCACAAGCCGGAACCAGTACCGATGTAAACGGCGGCTTTACCTTAAACGTTCCATCTAATAACTCGGTATTGGTGTTCACCTATGTGGGCTTTGTAACCCAGCAAATACCGCTTAACGGCCAAACAAATTTAAAGGTAAGCCTTAAAGTAAGTAACTCTTCCCTGCAGGAAGTGGTGGTAACGGGCTTTGGCACACAGAAAAAGGAAACCGTAACCGGATCCATAGCCTCCGTAACCAACCGCGACATAGAGCGGGTACATGGCGGGGCTACGGTGAGTACAACGCTTGCGGGTAAGCTTCCCGGCGTTACTTTCCGGCAGCCGGATGGGCGGCCGGGGTCAAGCGCCAATATCCAGATCCGTAACATGGGCGCACCCTTGTATGTTATCGACGGTATACAGCAGGATGCCGGTCAGTTTAACAACCTGGCACCAAATGACATCGAAAATATATCGGTATTGAAAGATGCAAGTGCCGCAATTTATGGTGTGCTTGCAGCAAACGGTGTTGTGGTAGTAACAACCAAAAAAGGATCAGGAGAAACCCGCATTGGCTTGGATGCCAACTACGGTTTACAAAACTGGACCCGCTTCCCAATAGTTACTAATAATTCTTATGATTACGCAAGGTACCTGGCAGAAGCGCAAATTAACAGCAATGGCAGCACAACCATTACACCGGCAGAATTAGAGAAATACAAAGCCGGCACCGAACGCGGTTACCAAAGTTTTGACTGGCGCGACTACGTGCTGAAAAGCAACAACAATGCCCCGCTCTCTAATATCAACCTGAACCTTAACGGCGGGAACGAGAGGGTAACCTATTATGTATCGGCAACCAACCTGTACCAAAATTCCCAAATAGGTAAAGAGTATGAGTTTAAACGTACAAACATACAGTCGAACATAAGCGCTAATGTTGCAAGCGGCTTAAAAGTTGGTGTAAACATTAACGGCCGTATAGAGACCCGCGAGAATCCGGGTGTACCGGGTTATGACGATTATTTCTTAGCCCGCTTTGCTGTATTAAGAAACAAACCTACAGAAAGACCTTTTGCTAACGATAATCCGTTATACTTAAATAACATCTCTAACAACGAATCTAACTACGCATTTCTTAACAAAGCAAGGTCTGGTGTTTACCATAGCGACTGGCGTATCTTACAAACAAACTTTAATGCAGAATACCAGATCCCTGGTGTTAAGGGTTTATCGGTAAAAGGTGTTTACTCTTATTATTATGCAGATTACCTGCTGAATAACCACGAGTACACTTACGACACATACTCGTATGACCCTGCCTCCAATACCTATAACAGAGCCGGTGGAAGTACCAACCCGTATCGTGAGCGCGAACAAACCAAAAATATCAATACAACTGCTCAACTGCAATTGCTTTACAACAACACCTTTGGTAAACATACTATCAGTGGTTTACTTGTAGCCGAAAGGTTGGAGTTTAGAAACCTGCGGAACTATGTACACTCGGTACCAACATCTAATAATCTGCCGCTGATCTACTTCCCTACCATGGACACCTATGATGATAGCGAAAATACTGACAGAAGGTTGGGCTACATCGCGCGTATTAACTATAATTATGCAAACAAGTATTTTGTAGAATTATCTGGCCGTAGAGATGCGTCGTACCTTTTCGCACCTGATAAAAGGGTTGGTTATTTCCCGGGAGGCTCCGTTGGATGGAGAATTACCGAAGAGCAGTTCGCTAAAAATTTATTGGGCGATAACAGTGTGTTGAACGACTTGAAGTTCAGGGCATCATACGGTGTACTTGGCGATTACCGAAATCCTAATGATCCTAACCAATCAATTGTTGCCCCATACGCTTATTTACCGGGCTACAACTATAACTCTGGTGCAGCTGTGATAAGTGGCAATGGCAACATTGGTCAGCCGGGAAATTACATCATTGGTTCCAGTGATAAAGGTATCTTGATAACCCAGGTATCATGGCTAAAAAGCAAAACCTTTGATATTGGTGCCGATTTCTCCCTGTTTAACAACCATTTAACAGGTAGCGTCGATTATTTCTACCGTAAACGTACCGGCCTGCTTGCCGCCAGGATAGATCAACTGATCCCGTCAGAAGCAGGTTACAGTTTGCCGCAAGAGAACCTGAACAGCGATGCACAATACGGGCAGGAAATCGCACTTAATTACAATACCATTATTGGAAAAGTGAGAGTCAACATTGGTGGTAACATCGGTTATACAAGGGCAAAAAACGTAGATATATACAACCCGTTGTTTGCTAACTCATGGGACCAATACAGAAATTCCCAGGTGAACCGATATAAAAATATCGACTGGGGTTACCAGGTAACAGGTCAGTTTAGCTCACAGGAGCAGATAAACAATTACCCAGTTAATATTGATGGCAAAGGTAACCGCACCTTGCTGCCCGGCGACCTGATCTACAAAGATCAAAACAACGACGGAAAAATTGATCAATATGACCAGCGACCAATTGGTTTTGGTTATGGCACGCAACCTAACATCAACTTTGGTTTTACCATTGGAGCTACTTATAAAAGCTTTGATATAAGGGCTGATTTCTCCGGTGCATCAGGATACACCTGGTTCCAGAACTATGAAAATAAGTGGGCCTTCCAGAACGATGGTAACTTTAACACCATATTCTCAGACCGTTGGCACCATAGCGATCCATATGATGTGAACAGCCCGTGGATTCCCGGCAAATATCCTGCAACCCGTTTTAACCCCGGTAATGAAGGCCACTCCGATTATGGCGTAATTTATAACGATGAGAACGGTAACAGGCAGGTAGTAACCAATTCAACTTTCTGGTTGCATAACCTCACTTACCTAAGAGCCAGGACTATTGAGGTAGGTTATACCTTACCAACAGCATGGTTAAAGAAAGTGCGCATGAAAAGGGCCCGCGTTTATGTTAACGGCTACAACATGTTCTCGTTTGATAACATGAAGCAATTTAATCTCGATCCTGAGACCATCGATGATAACGGCTTGCAATTCCCGCAAAGCAGAGTGCTCAACTTTGGTGTTAACCTCACCTTTTAATGGCATCCTAAAGATAAATTCAAATGAAAACAAGATATAAAGCAATAATGGTTGCAGCGCTACTCGCTACTGGCGCCTGCAAAAAGGATAGTGAATTTTTAGATGTACCACCAAAACAGGTGATCCCAACGGAAACATTATTCTCAGATCCTGTCCTGGTACTCTCTGCCTTGGCGAACTTATATAGCCGTCAGCTTGATTTTTCAAGCCTTGACGATGGCTGGGCTACGTTTGTAGACTTCAGTGAGGCTTTCCCGTCTGAAAACGGCAGCAGCTTTTTTGTGCAGCGGAATGGCTGGGGGTATGGTGAGTGGGGTAATTGGGACTACACCTACATCCGCGAATTAAACCTGTTTATTCAAAGAGCTTCGGCATCCACCAAGTTGAGCGATGCAGATAAATCAAGATTTCTGGCAGAAGCCCGTTTCCTGAGAGCTAATTTCTATTTTGAGCTGGTAAAGAGGATGGGCGGCGTTCCGTTGGTAACAGAAGCCTCTGAAGAGATACAGGATCCGCTTACCCTCCAAAAACCGAGGGCTAAGGAATCTGAAGTATATGATTTCATTATCAGCGAAGCAGAAGCAATTAAAAATGTGCTACCTACCAATGCTGATGAAAAAGGAAGAGCAACCAAAGGCGCTGCCCTGGCAATGGAAACAAGGGCAGCTTTGTATGCAGGCAGTATTGCAAAATATGGCACCACAACACCACAGGTTACACTACCCGGCAACGAGGTTGGCATACCTAATACGTTAGCTAACGGCTATTACACAAAAGCGCTTGCTGCAGCCCAACAGATCATAAGCGGAAGCGCCGGTGCTTATGCCCTTTACCAGGGACAAACCGATCTTTCTGAGAATTTTGCCGCTATTTTCTACGACAAAAGCACAAAGAACAAAGAATCTATTTTCATAGAAGACTTCAAGATAGGCACCCAAAAGAAACATTCATTTACTGTGAATGATCAGCCTTATTCTTCGAGAGAAGAAGGAAGCGATGCAGGTCGGCTAAACCCTTCTTTGAACCTGGTAGAAGCTTTTGAAAAACTTGATAACACTTATGCCCCATTGGCTACAACTGACGGTAGCGGCAACCCGATCTACTATACCGATCAAAAGGATATTTTTGCGGGCCGCGATGCCCGTCTTGCAGGCACTGTAATTACACCTGGAAGCACCTTTAAAGCCCAGCCCCTTGATATTTGGGCAGGGTATCAATTAGCAGATGGGAGCGTGTTCAGCAGCAACGATGCATCTATTCTAAGAGCGCTGCCCGGTACCACTGCAAGTGTACAGGTAATTGGTAACGATGGCCCTGCTAACAGCAAGGAATTACGTACGCAAACAGGCTTCTACATCCGTAAGTATCTTGATCCGTCAACCGGTTCTGGCAGGCGCGGTACAGGCAGCGATGTTCCCTTTATTCGATATCGTTATGCTGAGGTGTTGTTAAACGCTTGTGAGGCGGCTTTTGAGTTAGGAAACAACGGCCTGGCGCTTACCTACATCAATCAGGTACGTTCTCGCGCAGGATTGACAACTCCATTGACCGAACTTTCATTTGACCGCATAGTGCATGAAAGAAGGGTTGAATTGGTATTTGAAGGCCATACTTTGTACGATATGAAAAGGTGGCGCTTAGCACACATAGTTTGGGACGGAACACAAATGACGGTTGCTGATCTGAAGTCTAACATCGGTTCGGCGAAAAAAAGAAACACACAGCCTTATGGTCTATGGCCATATAAGTACTACAATCCGGGCAACACCAATAACGGCAAATGGCTATTTAAAGAGGTACGCCCGAGTTTGGTTACCGGTGCAAATACCTTTAGGCTGGGTAACTACTACTCTCAGATCAGTAACGATATCTTATCAGCAAATCCAAAACTTGTGAAGCAACCAAATCAATAACTTGAAAAGATCATGAAATATAAATACAGTTTTATAATATTGTTCGCTATAATGTGGGCAATAACAGCATGCAAAAAGGATACCTATGATGCACCGTCTGTTACTTTAAAAGGGCGGTTGGTTTATAACGGTGAACCTATCAATGTTGAATTTAACCAAGTGCCATTTCAGCTGTACCAACCGGGTTTTGGTAAAACAGGCGCTATAGTTGGCACATTTGGCCAGGACGGATCCTACTCTACCTTGCTATTCAGCGGTAATTACAAAATGATAATTCCTAACGGACAGGGACCTTTCCGTTGGAATGAGAACCAAACCACCAGCCAACGCGATACACTGGCAGTTAATGTGAGCGGCGACCAAACTTTGGATATCAACGTAACACCATATTACCTTATCAATAACAGCCAGATAACTGCAGCTAATAACATTGTTACGGCAAAGTTTGATATAAGCAAGGTAATTACTGATGCTAATGCCCGTGATATTGAGCGCGTAACCCTCTTCATTAACAAAACTCAGTTTGTGTCTGGTGGCGATAACGTTGTGCAAACCTCCATTGAAGGATCGGCTATAACCGGTTTGCAAAACCTTAGCATCACTACGGCAATACCTGCACTTACACCAACACAAAACTATGTTTTTGCACGGGTGGGATTAAAAATTGCAGGCCTTGAAGATCTTATCTTCTCTCCGTTAGTAAAAGTTACTTTTTAAATTTAAGGGGCGTAAACACACTACGCCCCTTAATTGAATAATTCAAGATACCGACAAATGAATAAGTTTACGTTAACCTTTGCATTGCTTTGTTCTGCCTTTTGCGCATTTGCTCAGCAAAGCAGCTGGCATCCTATTAAAGACCGCATTACCACGCCCTGGGCCGATAAGGTAGACCCTAAAAAACCGCTTCCGGAATATCCCCGACCGCAATTAGTGAGAGACAATAACTGGCAAAATCTTAACGGCCTTTGGGACTACAGCATTGTGGCAAAAGCCAACACTCCCTCAAAATATGATGGTAAGATTTTAGTGCCATTTGCAGTAGAATCTGCATTATCAGGAGTGGGCAAAACCGTTGGCAAGGATAGCATGCTTTGGTACAAAACAACATTCAAACTTAACAACCAGGTAAAGGGCAAGCAGGTATTGCTGCATTTTGGTGCGGTAGATTGGCGTACCGAAGTATTTGTTAACGGCAAAAGTGTAGGAAAGCATGAAGGGGGGTTTGACCCTTTCACGTTTGATATCACTGCCGCTCTTAAGGGCAGTGGCGATCAACAAATTATAGTGAGTGTTTGGGACCCTACCGATGACGGCCCGCAGCCACGTGGCAAACAAGTAAAAAAACCCGAAGGTATCTGGTACACCCCGGTAACCGGTATATGGCAAACCGTTTGGTTGGAGGGTGTTGCAAGAACGCATATCCAGTCAACCAAGCAAACCCCGGATATAGATCAGAAAACTTTATCATTATCTGCAGCTATTGCCGGCGTACAACCAGGCGACAAACTGCGTATAACTGCTTACGACGGCAAAACCCGCGTTGATGAGCAGACGGTTGACGCAGGCGCTACGGCCATGTTAAATATCGCCAACCCTAAATTGTGGTCGCCGGAAAGCCCTTTCCTGTATGATCTGCAGGTTGCTGTTATCCGCAACAACAAAGCGGTTGACCAGGTAAAGAGTTACTTCGCTATGCGTAAGATTTCGCTTGGTGCTGATGCAAATGGCGTGCAACGTATGTTACTGAATAACAAGTTTGTATTCCAATATGGCCCGCTTGACCAGGGCTGGTGGCCCGATGGTTTATACACCCCGCCAACTTACGAGGCTATGGTGTACGATATTGACAAGCTTAAAGAGATGGGCTTTAACATGATACGTAAACACATCAAGGTAGAACCAGCTCGTTACTACACCTATTGCGACCAGCATGGTATGCTGCTTTGGCAGGATATGCCGAGCGGAGACCTGGGCAATGGCTGGGAGAACCGCCCCGGAGTAATTGACCGCGCAACCGACCAAAATCGCACTCCCGAATCTGAAGGTTACTATCGCAAAGAATGGAATGCGATCATGGACGAATTGCACAACTACCCGTCTATTGTTGTATGGACTCCTTTTAATGAAGCCTGGGGACAATTTAAAACAGTTGAGATAAGTGAGTGGACAATGAAAAAAGACCCATCGAGATTGGTGAACAGCGCCAGCGGTGGTAATTTTTATACAACCGGCCATATTGTAGACCTGCACAATTATCCGCAGCCTGCAATGCCGAGGCCTGATATTTTTGGCAAAACAACTGCCGTGGTTTTAGGTGAGTTTGGCGGCTTGGGCTGGCCGGTTGAAGGCCATAACTGGCAGGCAAATAAAAACTGGGGCTACCAGACATTTAAAAACGGTGAAGACCTGTTAAAGCGTTATGTAACATTTACTGATCGCTTGCAGGAACTTATTAAGCTTGGATTATCCGCAGCGGTGTATACGCAAACCACTGATGTTGAGGGTGAAGTTAATGGTTTCCTTACCTATGACCGTAAGGTTATCAAGATGCCGGTTGAAAGCCTTCGCAAAGAGAACGTAAAACTTTACAACCCGGCTTTAGTAAAGTAATTTTTGGTTTATTGGTTTATAAAAGTGCAGCCCTGCTATGATATCATAGCAGGGCTTGCTTATTCAATAGAATTAGGATAATCACAACTATTTATAATTAAAATAAAAAAGGCATCTTCACGTCCGGATATTCATGATTGCACATGAGAAGATTGCTTACTTTTCTTATCCTGATCGCTTTACCTTGCATTATTTATGCTCAACAACTACCTGTTGAGGCAGGGGTCCCTTTGAGATTAGCACAATACCGAAAGGCGGTAATTGACAGCATAACTTACCAAATAACTTTTCGCATCCCCGAAAAAAAGACAGACCCAATTAAGGCGCTGGTACTTATAAATTTTAATCTGAAAACTGCAGACCAGCCATTGCAGCTTGATTTTAAGCAGAGAGCCGACCATGTTAACGAGATAAGTGTAAATTTCATCCGTGATCTTCACAAGCCCGATACCTTGGAGCCTATTAATCTACGGAATGAGCACCTGATCATCAGCACTAAACGCTTAAAGAAAGGCCGAAATCAAATAGAAATTATCTTCACACCCGGCGATGCTTCGCTTAATCGCAACGATGATTATTTATACGCGCTTTTTGTACCCGACCATGCCCGCACCGTTTTCCCATGTTTTGATCAGCCCGATTTGAAAGCAAGGTATACGTTAGGGCTTAATGTTCCACCCGGATGGAAAGTATTAGCAAATAGCAATATAAAAGATTCCAGCGCTTATCAGGACCATGTTGAATATCGTTTCAAACAATCTGATAAACTACCAACCTATCTTTTCTCTTTTACTGCTGGCAAATACACTTCAGTAAAAAAAATGCTGGACGGCCGCGAAGCCGAGTTTCTTTATCGGGAAACTGATGAGCAAAAAATTAAACTAAGCGTCGATTCTGTTTTTGAGCAACACCGCCAGGCTATCAGGTTTCTGGAGGATTGGACCACAATTAAATATCCTTTTCAAAAAGTGGGCTTTGTTGCCATTCCCGATTTCCAGTTTGGAGGCATGGAGCATCCTGGTGAGATACAATATAAAGCATCAGGTCTTTTCCTGGATGATGCCGCCACTAAGGATGCCCATATTGCACGAGCGAACGTGATATCGCATGAAACTGCGCACATGTGGTTTGGCGACCTGGTAACCATGCGCTGGTTTAACGATGTGTGGACGAAAGAGGTATTTGCCAATTTTATGGCCGATAAGGTAACAGAAAAACTGATGGGTACTGCCACCTTTAACCTTAAATTTTTACAGGATCACTATCCCGCAGCCTACGCCGTTGACCGAACGGCAGGCGCAAACCCTATTCGCCAGCAATTAGATAACCTGCAAGATGCCGGATCAATGTACGGCAATATCATCTATCACAAGGCTCCTATCATGATGCGCCAGTTGGAATTGCTGATGGGTAAATCCAATTTCCAGGCGGGCGTTAGGGAATATTTAAAGACGTATGCTTACAGCAATGCAACCTGGCCAAACCTGATAGAGATTTTAGGCAAACATACCGAAGCCGACCTGAGCAAATGGAACAAAGTGTGGGTATATGATACCGACCGGCCGGTCATCCAGGCTGATGTTAGGTATTCAAACGGAAAAATAAGTAAGCTAACACTTGCCCAGCATCCAGAGAGCGGCCCGAACCGCATTTGGCCCCAGGCTTTTGATATCACTTTAGTTTATCCCAACGGTCAACAAACCATTCCGGTGAATTTAAATGCACAAAAAATCCAGGTGTCTCTTGCAAATGGCAAACCCAAACCGCTATATATTATCTATAATTCTAATGGCATGGGCTACGGCGTATTTCCTGTGGAAAAGGCATTGGATCCCACTCAATTATTTGATTTACAAAGCCCGGTACAGCGCGCCTCTGTCTACATCAATTTGTATGAGAACATGTTGAACGGCCGGGGCTACCCTCCTGCGCAACTGATGGATTTTTTTGGGCACGGTTTACAAACCGAGAAAGAAGAGACCAACCTGCGCATGCTGACGGGTTACATTAATAATATTTATTGGGAATTTATAAACACAACAGAGCGAACCAACAGCGTTGTTGGTTTAGAAAAAGCTTTTTGGTCAGCAATGCAAAGTCAATCCGTTTCTAATAACAAAAAGATATTGTTTGGCACCTTTCAAAACATTTACACCAGCAAGGCCGCTGCAAAGGAAATCTATAACATCTGGAAAACGCAAACCCCGCCTAAAGGTGTAAAGCTAACCGAAGATGATTATACAGGATTAGCTTTTACTATTGCTTTAAAAAGCGATACCGTTACCAATGTATTAAAACAACAGGAAGAAAGAATAACAAACACCGACCGTAAAAAACGAATCGAGTTCCTGATGCCGGCCCTGTCACTGAATGTAAAGGAACGAGACAGCTTTTTTCACTCTTTAAAGGACAGAAAAAACAGGGCCAAAGAAGCATGGGTGCTCTCGGCGTTAGGCTATTTACATCATCCGTTAAGGCAAAAAACTTCCATCAAATACATCCCTGAAAGCTTGAACATGTTAGCGGAAATACAAGCAACCGGTGATATCTTTTTTCCGCAGGGTTTTATCAACGCCACCTTTGGCAATTATCAAAGTAAGGAAGCGGCAATTATGGTAAGAGATTTTATAAAAACTCATCCCGATCTTAATCCTAAGCTTATGGGAAAACTATTACAAGGAGTAGATAATTTGGTACGGACACAGCGCTTAATGCGTAACTGATAACACTGATTTTTTAATGAGTTTATTCCATCAGGTAGTGTTATGAATGTATTATCGCTAATACAGTGAGCGTCTGACGCTTAAGCTGGATTTTGTCATTTATTTCTCAAATACCAGAATTTCATCTCAACTACAGAATCACCTTGTACCATTGTATCGACAAGTCTTGATTATGCGTACAAGCATAAACCAAGGTTTTTAAATACAATATATGAAGTTCATTTTCATTACGCTGATAGCGCTTGGATTACAGCCCGTAACTTGGTTAGGTAATTTTAAAACAGCTACTGAAGAAGCAGCAAAAACGCATAAATTAATTATAGTCAATTTTTCGGGATCTGATTGGTGCGGCCCTTGTATACGTTTACGCAAGGAGATATTAGAATCTGAAAACTTCACCAATTACGCAGCAGCTAACCTGATATTGGTGCGTGCCGATTTCCCAAGACAAAAGAAAAATCAGCTGGGTAAAGAACAGGTGAAGCTTAACGAGGCGCTTGCCGACCGTTACAACGCCGATGGGAAATTCCCTTATACCTTATTGGTCGATGAAAATGGTAAGGTTTTAAAAAGCTGGGATGGCTACCCCGATGAAAGCCCTGAGCAATTTGTAAACGAAATTAAAGCTTACGCCAACAATGGTAGGTGATATTATGCAACCACCCGTTGTTCATAAGCGGATTTTAAAGCTGATGGGTAACCGCTTTGAAATAAGCGTTGTAAGCGATAATGAAGAATGGGCACACAGCCGTATTGATATGGCGGTTGCCGAAATAGCAAGAATTGAGCGGTTACTGACTACTTATAATGAAAAAAGCCAAACCAACCAGATTAACGCGATGGCCGGTATTGCGCCGTTAATGGTTGATAAAGAAGTATTTGATCTTATTTCGCGCTCTATTCGTATCTCAGCGCTTACACAAGGTGCCTTCGATATCACCTATGGTTCGATTGACAAAAGTCTATGGAACTTTGATGTGAACATGACTGCACTACCGGATAAGGAAACGGCTCTCAATTCCGTAAAGTTAATAAACTACCAAAACATAGAACTTGATGCTGAAAACACAACCGTTTTCCTCAAGGAAAAAGGGATGCGCATAGGGTTCGGGGGTATTGGCAAAGGTTACGCTGCCGACCGTGCTAAGTTAATATTACAACAAGCGGGCGTAACCAACGGGATCGTAAATGCAGCCGGTGATCTTATCACCTGGGGCAATCAGCCCAACGGGCGCCCGTGGACCATCGCCATTGCCGATCCAGATAAAGCCGACAAGCCATTTTCCTCGGTCAATATCAGCAACATGGCAGTTGCCACCTCAGGCAATTATGCTAAATACGCGGTAATAGACGGCAAGCGGTATTCGCATACCATTGACCCTAAAACCGGCTTACCCGTAAGCGGGATAAAAAGCGTAACCATTATTTGCCCCAGTGCAGAGTTTGCCGATGCTATGGCTACCCCGGTAACCGTAATGGGCGCGCAGGTAGGCCTCCACCTTATTAATCAGCTACAGCATGTAGCCTGCATCATCGTTACAGATAATAACAAAGTTTTCACCTCTAAAAACATCAATATTAAATAAAGATGAATAAATATCCCCTGCTTAAATTAATGTTGGTTGGCCTGGGCCTCGTGGCCTGCCTGCCATCTTGCGTTTCCGTTAAAGGTTACCAGAAAAATCGTCTCAACGATTCCGAGATGGAGTTATCTGCCCGTAAATCTCAAAAGTTTGAACAAAGCTTCCAGCTTTACCGCGAGGCTGGCTCGGGTGCAAACGGTGGTAAAAGCGGCGGCGGCTGTGGTTGTAACTAAATAAACAGGCAGCCATGAAAAAAATATATCTATGTATTGCCGCCCTTTACCTGGGCATTGCAACCTCGCACGCGCAAACCAAACCGGAAACTGTTAAAGACACATCCAACTATGAGGCGCGTAAGCTTCAACTGGATGAGATCAATATCATTTCGGCATACTATCACCAGGATGGTAATAACTCTGCTGTAACCGGTGGTATAGGTACAGAAAAACTTACCGATTTTGCCAATACCATTGACCTTCACATGTTCAAGTATGGCAACGGCAATACAAAGCATTCGTTCTTATTTGAGTTGGGGGTAGATCATTACACTTCTGCATCATCAGATAAGATTGATCCCAATACCATATCTTCTGCATCCATGCAGGATACCCGTATTTACCCGTCTCTAAACTGGACGGTCTCTAACGAAAAAACGGGCCGGGCATTCGGTCTTACTGCTTCATATTCACACGAGTATGATTACCAGTCATTTGGTGGCGGCGTCAATTATACCTGGCTTTCTAAAAACAAGAATACTCAATTTGATTTTAAGGGTATGGCCTTCCTGGATAGATGGAAAGTTATCCTACCCGTTGAACTGCGGCCACCCGGTTACGGATCAGGTTCAGAAAGAGATGAGCGAAATGGTGGCGGTTCGGTAGATTATCGCCCACGAAACTCTTTTAGCATGGCGCTCTCCATATCGCAGGTTATCAACACCAGGTTACAGGCTTTGCTAATTGTAGAACCGTCATACCAGCATGGCCTATTGGCTACCAAGTATCAGCGCGACTACTTCACCGATGGCTCGGAACGTGCAGAAAATCTTCCCGATGACCGTTACAAGTTACCGATAGGTATCCGCTTTAATTACTTCCTTGACGACCATTTTATCATCCGTACATTTTACCGGTATTACATGGATAGCTGGGGTATAAGGGCACATACCGCCGAACTGGAGGTACCCATTAAACTAACTTCTTTTGTTTCGGTAAGTCCGTACTACCGTTATAACAACCAGGTAGGTACGCGTTATTTTGCGCCGTATGGGCAGCATGACCCTAATGCAGCATTTTACACCAGTGATTATGACCTTTCTACACTAAACAGTAGCTTTATCGGGGCTAATATTCGCCTTGCCCCGCCAAAGGGTGTGTTTGGCTGGCAGCACTTTAGCGCCCTGGAGATAAGGGCAGGCCATTACACAAGGTCAACCGGCCTTACTTCAAACATAGTAACCTTAGCCATGAAGTTTAAATAGGCATTATGCACAAAGAAAAACATGTAACCAGTTCTGAAACCATCAGGGATATTGTTATCGGTATGTCTGATGGTTTAACCGTACCCTTTGCTTTGGCCGCGGGCCTAAGCGGTGCTGTAAGTGCTTCGGCGTTGGTAGTAACTGCCGGTATTGCCGAAATTGTGGCAGGCTCAATAGCGATGGGCCTTGGCGGTTATCTGGCTGGTAAAACTGATGTAGACCATTACCGCTCTGAGCTTAAACGCGAATACGAAGAGGTAGACCGTGTGCCACACCAGGAAAACCAGGAGGTTAAAGATGTTTTTGCAGAGTTTGGCCTATCGGAAAAATTGCAACAGCAAATTGCCGATGAAATGGCAAAGGATAAAAAGAAATGGGTGGACTTTATGATGCGCTATGAGTTGGGGCTGGAAGAACCAAACGCTAACCGTGCTACCAAAAGCGCGTTAACAATTGGCGCATCGTACATCATCGGCGGCATTATACCGTTATCACCATACTTTTTTGTGCACCAGGCTCATATAGCCTTGCAATACTCATGCATGGTTACGCTGGTTTGCCTGTTTGTTTTTGGCTGGTTTAAAAGCAAAATGACAGGGCAACCGCCATTGGCAGGGGCCTTAAAAGTTGTGGTGATAGGCACTTTGGCCGCGGGGGCCGCGTTCGCTATGTCGAAATTGATATCGGGGCATTAAGACAAGCTTTTGCCCCCGTTTATCATGTCTGACACTATGCCGCTGCTATCCTTACGTTCCGCCAGGAAAACGCCTACCAGGTGCACCACAATAAAGGCAAGCACCAGGTACATGCAAAAACCATGTACCTCTTTTACGGTATGGCGTATAGCTTTAAATGGTGACAACAGATCTTCAAACGCCAGGAACAAGCCCGTTATCACCATAATGAACAAAACGAAGTAGAACCCTGCGTAGATGATCTTCACTGTTAGCTCATGCAAGGTCCGCTCTCGTTTAAGCTTGGTATTTGTATAAGCTTTATATGCTTCACGCAGTTTGGGTATAAACTTTTGATCGGCCAGTTGAAAATATTCGAGCAGTATCCTAAACAAGAACAATGCTGCCAAAGCATAACCAAACCAAATATGTATGCCCCAAACTTTGTCTTCTAAATTATGGCTTATAGCACCGGCCTGGTCATCAGTAATTATAACAACTTTACCTTGCAGGGAATTCTTAACCAAAGTGGTGATGCCTTTCCGGTCAGTCAGTGTGGAATTAATTAATACCGTTATGAGCGATCCGCTGATGATCAACGTATTTCCCCAATGCCAAAATCTAATGGCTGCCGAATGCTTTTTAACTTCACCAGGATGATTCCGCTCCGCTCTAACAGGTTCGATGATGCTCATAACATAAAATTATGGATGAATTCTGTGGTAATCCTGAAGAGGTGCTACCAACTTCAGAATTTCTACAAAATAATAACTTATCTTAATCGCACATTGTTAATACGTTGAAAATACTGGTTATAGAAGACGAACCCGGTCTGCGGGATGATATTAGTGCTTATCTTAACGCTGATGGTAACCTTTGCGAAAGCTGTGAAGACCTGACCACAGCTACCCAAAAACTCGCCATTTACACATATGATTTTGTATTGCTGGATATCGGCCTGCCGGATGGTGAAGGCTTTGCTATACTCGATTACTTGCGTACCAATAACAGAAGTGAGGCCGTTTTAGTAATATCAGCCCGTAACTCGTTAGATGATAAGCTTAAAGGCCTTAACATAGGTGCCGACGATTACCTTACCAAACCATTTCACCTGGCAGAACTTAAGGCAAGGTTAATGGCAGTTTACAGGCGCAAATCATTAAATACCAATAATCGTACACTGGTTTTTAATGAGATCAACATCGATCTGCATTCGAGAGAGGTAATTATCAACGACGAGCCGGTCATCCTTACAAAAAAGGAATATGATATGCTGCTTTACTTTCTTGCTAACAAGAACAAGGTTATAGCTAAAACGGCCATAGCAGAACACCTTTGGGGCGATGAAATGGATATGCACGATAATTTCGATTTCATTTATACGCACATTAAAAACCTTCGCAAGAAAATGGTTGATACCGGCTGCAATGATTACATCAAGTCTGTTTACGGTATAGGCTACAAATTCACTGTTTCATGAAATTAGCTGCACATTATACAAAAACCAGTATAATTACCAGTTTACTGGTATTGGTAGCAGGGGCTGTTGTATACTTTATCGCCATTAATTACGTAGCCGAAAAACAGCTTGATAAAGGCCTGACACAGGAACTTTACGAAGCTAAGGAATATGTCAGCAACAGTACCCTGCCGCCACAACGCTATGATGCCGACCAGGACCACGCTGTATTTACGCCAACAGATCAATCAGCTATTAAGCGGCGTTTTTTTGATACTACTTATCATAATTCCTGGGACCGCACAGTAGAACCCGGCCGTGCAGTTGAGGATCTGGTTAAGGTTAACAGTAAAAATTATAAGGTAACGATCACCATGTCGCGCGAGGGTACCGAGTTTTTGGTGGAGATCATCACTATTATCACCTTAGCGCTCATAGCCGGGCTGTTGGCAGTTTTATTCATCACTAATAAGTATTTACTGAAGGGATTATGGCAACCCTTTTTTAATACGCTGGGTCAAATAAAGGGCTTCGACATCGAAAAAAAGAACCTGAAATTGAAAAGCAGTGTTGTAGATGAATTTTCTGAACTGAACGAAGCGATAAACGGAATGGCGGCCAGAATAAGCACCGACTATCAGAACCTGAAACAATTTTCTGAGAATGCATCGCATGAGTTGATGACGCCCCTTGCCGTGGTGACCACTAAGCTTGATACGCTGATACAAGATGAACAGCTAACGGCAGATCAGTTGCAGCGGATACAGGATGTTTACACGTCTATCAATAAATCCGTAAAGCTTAACCAAACCTTATTATTGTTGGTAAAGCTGGATAATGAGTTGATCGCGGATAAAGAGCCGATTGATCTTAAGGCCTGCATTGCCGAAAAGATCCAGCAGTTCAATGAATTAGCCGCAGGAAAAGGTGTAGTGATCCATCAACAACTTGAAAACAAAACGCTTGAAGCAAGCAGGTATTTGTTAGATATATTACTTAACAATTTACTAAGTAACGCTATAAGACATAATTCCACAGGTGGTGAGGTCAAAGTAGATCTGACCAGCAACGAATTGATCGTCAGTAACACGGGCCCGGATAATCCTATTCCACCGGATAAGGTATTTGAGCGTTTCCATAAAGGAACAGCATCAAACGGTACAGGTTTAGGCCTTGCGCTTGTAAAAAATATAGCACAACAATTTGGCCTGCCTATAAGCTATTCCTTCTCCCGGGGATGGCACACCTTCACTGTAAAGTTTTAAAGGCATGCTGCCTTCTTCAAGATAAAATCAGATTTACCTGATAGGTTCGCCTCAGTAAAGCGGTCTTAAAAATGAAGAAGATATTTTTCCTGCTTATCCTGGCTTGCCATTGCTTCCCTTTATTGGCACAGGATAATTACGAAATACAGGTTTATGGGTCTGAAACTGTGGAAAAAGGCCGAACCATGGTTGAGCTGCACTCAAATAACACTTTAAAAGGCAGTAAAACCATTAACGAGTATGGGATGCTGCCTACCAACCACGTAGAACACGAAACAATAGAAATTACCCATGGCTGGACGCCGTGGTTTGAAACCGGCTTTTACTTTTTCAATTCCGTTGGCAATGATGGGCGATCGGCCTATGTTGGTTCTCATATACGCCCACGAGTTGCTGCGCCAACTGATTGGAAGTGGCCTGTTGGTGTTAGCTTGTCGCTTGAGTTTGGCTTTCAACGCTCGGCTTTTGACCCTAATACCGAAACATTGGAGATAAGACCTATAGTCGACAAAAAATTAGACAAGGTCTATCTATCCTTCAACCCTACCATGGAAAAAAGCTTCAGAGGACCAGACCGCAATGCGGGCCTCATTTTCTCGCCCAACTTAAAAGGCAGCTATGATTTAACTAAGGTAATAGCCCTCGGCCTGGAATATTATGGCAGCACGGGCCCATTATTCCACTTTAATCGGCTTGGCCAGCAGGACCATCAAATATTCATTGCAAGCGACCTCGATTTTAGTGCCAATTGGGAGGTGAATTTTGGCTATGGCATCGGTTCGCAACAGGCAGACAGGTCAATTATTAAATTAATATTGGGCAGACGGTTTTAAACGCTTATGCCAAATGGTACTCGAACTACAGATCAGAAGCTTCAAGATCGGGGCGTGAAAGCCTTTCGGTTTGGATACGCACTTAGTTAGAAGAAGGCACGATTAAAAAGCGAATTCGCAATGCTGTATCGTTTATAATTTGTCTAATTATCAGTATGTTGTATTTAAAACAATAGTATATTTTCTTAGTCTTGGATATATGTCAAATAAAAAAAATGGAAAAAGGGAAAGTGATGCGCAATACGTATTACAAAAAGTTCAGCCAGCACTATTAGGCCTGATGGACGGGTCTGTGTCAACGCTGGCGCCGCTATTTGCCGCTGCAGGATTGACACATCAAGCCCACAAAGCATTTTTTGTTGGGCTTGCTGCATCTCTTGGCGCTGGCATTAGCATGGGGTTAGCTGAAGCGTTGTCTGACGATGGAAAAGTTACCGGCCGGGGCAGCCCCATTTCAAGAGGTGTAATTACCGGTGTTGCTACGGCTATTGGAGGGATGTTACATACTTTGCCGTTTCTGATTCAAAATATTAATACTGCATTACACTTTGCTTACGGAGTTGTAGCTTTTGAATTGGTTGCAATTGCAATGATCAGGTACAAGTTCATGAAGTCGCCGCTTTGGTCAACCATATTGCAAGTAATTGTTGGCGGTGGTATCGTGTTCTTCTTGGGGATTTGGTTAGGTAAATTAGGTGTCAGCGATTAGCTGAACTAACTTTGTAATATTTTTTAATTGAAATTAATATGGCGACAACTAAACATTGCCGCCATATCACTTTCTTATTTCGAAAGCGACCAGTTGATCGATTTAAAAACAATTTCCCTGTAATTATCCTTTTCGTAAATAACACCCAGGTATTTATCCGATAACTTGACAAGATCACTGTACGCACTGTAGTCACCTTTGTAGCCTTGGGGTGCCTTTGCGATGGTGTAAGCAATTGGCCACGTCCCACCGCTATCTTTGCTGATACGCAAAGTAAGGTTATCCCTATTAACAATATCTCTTGCATTGCAGAAAGCTAATATAGCTTTGTCTCCTGTGAGACCTATATTGATGATGCTCCCCTGGCAAACGGGATCTGGCAGTTGTTTATCAAAATAAGTTTTGTTCCAGGTCTTACCGCCGTCGTTACTCAATGCTACTATTCGTTGTTTAATATCACCTAACTGGTTCCGGGCATTGATCATTAATCTGCTAACGGTTAGTTCAACAGCCATAGATTCGTTTCCACCCGAAATATTTACATCATTGCTTAGCTTAAAACTTCCACCGTGATCATCTGTGTAAAAGCCATGGATGCGGCCATCTGCATAATTTTTTTGCGGCTTACCGCTCGAATGATTTGCCGCGACATATATGCGTCCCTTAAAACGGCCTTGGGTTAGCTGGATTGCGTGGCCAGGGCCATTTGCATAGCTCCGCCAGTCCTCAGGATAATTGTAGGCGCTGTTTATCTGCGGTTGATTAGGCTTATGCACTTGACTTGTTATGTTTACCGGAGCTGACCATGTTAAACCGTTATCAACCGGGGTAATATACCATACCTCGCGCAAACCCTGCCCTTTCCTTATTTCATTCTCCGGTTTGTCGCCGGTATTATAGAACAAAAATACCCGTCCGCTGGGATAGCGAGGATCGTTTTTATCTACAACCGGGCCGGGATTATTAGCTTGCAGTGCATCATTAGATACTACAACATTAAGCGCTCCCCAATGCAACCCATTATCCTTACTTATCTTACTAACTATCTTTACATTGCCAAAGTCGCCTGCGTTGTTAACCCTGCCTTCACAAAAACCAATAAGATCATTATTAGGAAGTTTTATAATTGCAGGTATCCTAAAGCTTTTAAAGCCATCATTCCCTGATACAAATACAGGCACATCTTGTCCTACCGAGACTCGTCCACCAAAAACAGCATCAACACCCAGCTGACATAAAAAAACCTCATTAAAGTCATTTTCAAAATTGTATTTCACGTTGTTCCTGGGTCGCAACCTCATCATCCTAACAGTAAATCCAAGTTAAGGATCGTTAAATCTACCAGGCTCACTACCGCATTGTAATTAATTGTTACCTAACCATTATTATTCTGTTTACAAAACCGGGCAAAAATGACTGCATATGCTTCAACCGCAAACATAAGCTAATATTCAATTCACATTACGGCAACAGAACCGCCGTTACTTTGCACCAATTAAAAACACAACTCCCAAACTTCAAACAAATTATTATGAAACAAATTTACCAGCATTTTTTTGATGATGGCAAAATATACCAAAAGCGTTTTTTGCTTTTGCTATGTGCCTTCATTATCAGCGTGTTGCCGGCAATGTCGCAAACCGGCAGAACGATAAGAGGTACTGTAACAGACGAAACCCGCGAGCCGCTTCCCGGCGTATCTGTCGTTGTTGTTGGCACCAACACAGGTGTCATTACCGATGCAAAAGGTAATTACGCACTTAATGTATCGGGCGCTAACGCAACCATCAGATTCAGCTTTATAGGGTATTTGCCTAAAGATGTGATTGTAGGCGCAAGCACAACCATCAATGCTAACCTTGTTCCGGATGCTAAACAACTTAAAGATGTTGTAGTAATTGGTTACGGTACAGCGAGCAAGAAAGATGTTACCGGTGCTATCACTACTTTAAAATCAGAAGAGTTTAACGTAGGTGCCACCACCACGCCTGCCGAACTTCTGCAGGGTAAGGTAGCAGGTTTAAATATCACAAAAAGCGGCGACCCTAATGCTGCTCCATCAGTGGTATTAAGGGGCCCTTCAACCATCCGCTCAACCGGTGGTGCACAGGAGCCGTTCTACGTTATTGACGGCGTGCCTGGTGCTTCTATCGATGTACTTGCCCCATCAGACATTGAAACAATCGATGTGTTAAAGGACGCATCCTCGACAGCAATTTACGGTTCACGTGCGGCCAATGGTGTTATCATTATCACCACAAAAAAATCTAAATCGGGTCAAAGCCATTTAAACTACAGTGGATATGCTACTGTGCAGGAAGTATCTAAGAAGATAAATATGCTTACCGGAGATGAGTTGCGTAAATATCTTGCGGATAACGGCGTTGCTCCTTTAGCAAAACCACTTGATGATGATGGCTCTAACACTAACTGGCAAAACCTGGTTGAGCGCAACGGCTATTCGCAAAACCACAACTTAAGCTACAACGGTGCAAGCAACAGTGCTGATTATGGCGCCAGCGTTAACTACTTTAAAAATGAAGGTGTGCTTAAACGCACCGCTCTTGAAAGAACGATTTACAGAGGTTACGTAAATCAGCGCTTTTTTGATAACCGCCTGCGTTTAAACTTAAACCTTACAAACAGTAACACAAATAGCGATGATATTTATCAGGTCAACGTATTGCCTGCTATGCTGTTCTATCTACCTACTGTAGGCCCTTTTAATCCCGATGGCAGCTATAAGGAAAACTACACCCGTACCGGTAGCGGAACCTTAAACCCGCTATCGTTATTGGATAACAATACCATAAAGATAAATGATAACAAAACATTGATAAACGGTATCGTTTCGGTTGACATTATCAGGGGTTTAAAATTCACCCTTAGTGGTTCACAGCAGCGCGACCAGTATAACTATAATAGTTACCTGAATAGTAAATCAGGTTTAGCGGTAAACCTTAACGGTGTTGCCCGTCGTTCGGCTATTTTAAACACAAATAATATAATCGAGTCGTATTTTAACTACGATAGAGAATTTGGCCGTCACTCATTAAAGTTATTGGCAGGTTACTCTTACCAGCAAAACAAAACCAATAACGGCTTTGGTGTGCAAACCCAAAACTTTAGCAACGACAACCTTACTTACAACAACTTGTTCTTATCAAACCCGGCATCAGTATCACAGATTGCTTTTGATAACGCGCCGATATCAACGCTTCGTTTAATATCATACTATGGCCGTGCGCAATACCAGTTTGATGATAAATACCTTGTACAGGCATCACTACGTGATGACGGGTCTTCAGCATTTGGTGCTAACCACCGCTATGGTCTGTTCCCTGCGGCATCTGTTGGTTGGAGGATCATCAATGAAGACTTTATGCAAAAACTACCTGCGTTCAGCGACTTAAAACTTCGTGCGGGTTATGGTAAATCCGGTAACAGTGTTGGTTTTGATGCATTCTCGTCAATCCTTATTTACGGTACACAAACCGTTAACGGTGCCAGCAGCAAATTCCTTTCAAACGGAAACATCACCAACGCCATTGGCCCTGTGCGTAACGAGAACCCCGACCTTAAATGGGAAAGTACCGCTACCACCAACATCGGTTTAGACTTCGGCTTATTTAAAAACCGCATTACCGGTTCGGTAGATTACTACATTAAGAAAACATCTGACCTTATCTACGATCAATATCCGGTGTCGTTGACCCAGTATTTCACCAATACTATCACCGCAAACGCAGGTAAGATAAGCAACAAAGGTATCGAGGTGGTTTTAAGCGCAACCGCAGTTAAAACAAACTCTTTCAGTTGGAGAACATCTATCAACGCGTCACACAACAAAAACGTAGTTGAAAGTTTATCAAAAGGCCAGTTCAACCTGCCATCATTCTACACCGCTCAGTTGGGTGGTAAAGGCCAGTCAGGTAACTTCAGCCAGATTGTACAGCCTGGTCAGCCTATCGGTACATTCTATTTATGGCACTATGTAGGTAAAAATAAAAACGGTGTAAGTACTTATCAAAATGCTGCTGGCAACACCATAGCTACGCAACCGTTAACCACAGACCAACGTATTGCAGGTAATGCACAGCCAACCTTAATCTACGGTTGGACCAACACCTTTACCTACAAAGCCTTTGACCTAAACTTCCTTATAAGAGGCGTAACCGGTAACAAAATATTAAATGCAACCTTAGCTAATCTAAACAATCCGGCAGATGCTAAATTGCAAAACATACCAAGATTTACTTTAGGAGAATCATTCAAGGATATCAATGCCTATCTGATATCAGACCGTTTCCTTGAAAGCGGCTCATACCTGCGTTTAGATAACGCCACCTTAGGTTACACCATTAAGCCAAAAATTCCGGCTATCAAATCTGTTCGTTTATACCTATCAGGTAACAACCTGTTTGTGATCACCAAATACAGAGGCATTGATCCGGAGATCAATATTGGTGGTTTAACACCGGGTATTGATAACAACAACTATTATCCAAAAACGCGTACGTTCTTATTTGGCTTAAACGCGTCATTTTAACTAATCCCAACGATAAATTATCATGAAAAAGATATATTCATTATTAGCAGGATGCGCGGTTATAGCTGCCGTTAGCTCTTGTACCAAGTTAGATGTACCTGTAGAATCGCAGTATGTGAAATCTAACTTCCCTTCTACTACCGCCGATTATAATGCCTTAACAGGTACTATGTACTCAAACCTGTCATCAAACTTTGCAGTAAACTACTGGAGATTGCAGGAACTTTCTACCGACGAGGCTATCCTTCCTGCACGTGATGGTAACTTTGATGATGGTGGCCAATACCGCCAGCTACACTACCACACCTGGACAGCAGACCACCCTACCGTTACAGCCATATGGCAATGGGGTTTCAGTGGTATTAACACCTGTAACCGTCTGTTAACCGTAATTGATGCAGCTAATTCGCCGGCTTCTGTAAAAACTGCTTACACCGCAGAGATAAAGGCAATGCGTGCTTTGTACTACTACTTTATGATGGATACTTACGGTAACGTACCTATCATCACTTCTTTCCCGGTTGCTAACCCGCCTGCTAACCAGCCGAGAGCTAAAGTTTTTGACTTTATAGAAAGCGAATTAAAAGCGGTGTTACCGTTACTACCTGCAAAAAGCAACAGCCTTGCAACCAATACCATGCAATATGGCCGCCCAACTAAAGGGATGGTATTTGCATTGCTTGCTAAAATGTATTTGAACGCACCGGTTTATAATGGTACCAACCGCAACCAGGATGTTGTAACCATGGCAGACAGCGTACAGCGTAATACTAACTACTCGTTAGATGCAAGGTTTCGTGATATCTTCCTGCCTAACAATGGCCCTCAGATAAACGAAACAATTTTTGCAATCCCTTATGATCAGCAAATACCGGGTAACCAGTTCACCCGCTTTGGTTTCTTTTTCTACCTGGCGCAGGCATATGGCTTTAATGTAAACCTAAGTATCGCTATGAGCACTACGCCGGAGTTTTACAATCGCTTTAATATACCAAACGACTTCCGTACCAAGACCTGGTTAGCAGGGCCGCAATACTACCCAGATGGCAACGGCGGTTTTACCAGTCAACCGGTTTATTATCCTAATACCACCACCCAGATCAATATCAATCCGGTGCTAACATTGGTTCCGGGCAAGCCAATGGATTTAGGTAATACCATCGCAAGCCAATCTGAAGGTGTGCGTTCTATTAAATACTACCCAGATCCGCAGATCATCCAATCAACCCGTTTAAATGGTAACGACGTTCCTGTTTTCAGGTTAGGTGATGTTTACCTGATGAAAGCTGAAGCCATTTTACGTGGTGCTACCCCAACCGTTATCAATGGTGATGCACAAACACCGCTTACTTTGGTAAACAAACTGCGCGCCCGCGCCGGTGCCCAAACAGCGCAAAGCATAGACCTGAACAGCTTGCTTGACGAACGCGCACGTGAATTATCATGGGAAGCATGGCGCAGGAACGACCTGATCAGGTACGGTATTTTTGAGAAAGAGTATCCGCTGCCTAACGATAACCTGAAGATGAATACAGACCCTACCCGCAGGTTGTATCCAATACCTTCAACAGAATTGAAAACTAACCCTAACTTAGTTCAAAACCAGGGTTACTAAAATACCAGAAGCACAGCCGGTTTAAACCGGCTGTGCTATTTTATAATATTATGAAAAATCTACTAAGCATATTTCTAATCACTCTTTTACCGGGTATTGCTAACGATGCTCCTGGCGATAACACACCCATAAACCATTTGCAAATAATAGGGTCGCACAATAGCTATAAAAGAGCCATTGATCCCAAGCTATTTAAACTATTGCAAAAGGCCGACTCTATATCCATGTCTAAAATAGATTACGAGCATATTAGCCTTTCGGAACAGCTTGGCCTGGGTTTGCGTAACCTGGAAATTGATGTTTATGCAGATACCGCCGGTGGTAAGTATGCCCATCCTAAAGGGCTTGATATGGCTCCAGGGCAACCTGCCTATGATACGGAAGGCCTGATGAATAAGCCGGGTTTTAAGGTTTTTCATATACAGGATATAGACTATCGTACTAATTGTGCAACGTTTGCACTTTGCCTGCAGGAATTAAAAAAATGGTCAGAAGCGCATCCTAACCACTCGCCCGTTTTCATAACCATGAATGCTAAAGATGAACCTATGAAAAGGCCGGGCTTTACTATCCCAGATAAGTTTACGCCTGCTATTTACGATAAGCTGGATAAGGAGATATTAGATAATTTAGGACCAAAGCATCTGATAACCCCTGACGACGTCCGAGGCAAATACCAAACACTGGAACAAGCGGTATTAAAAAATAATTGGCCAACATTGAAACAAGCCAGAGGCAGATTCATATTCCTTTTGGATGAAACTGCGCCAAAAAACCTGGAATATGTAAAAGGCCATCCATCATTAAAAGGCCGCGTATTGTTTATCAACGCGGAGCCGGGCATGCCAGAAGCGGCCATCTGCGTATTAAACAACGCCAAAAAGCAGCTAAGTGAAATAACGTCTCTTGTTAAAAAAGGCTACATCGTTCGTACCCGCGCAGATAGCGATACCGAAGAAGCTCGTACTAATGATAAAAGCAGTTTTGAAGCCGCAATGCGTTCAGGTGCGCAGCTAATCTCAACAGATTACTATAAAAAAAGCACTCATTTTAAATCAGATTATGTTGTGAGTTTCCCTGATGGCGGATACTTTCGCATGGATCCTGTTTTCAGCAAAAAGAATTAATCTCATCATATTAGCTTAGCAATAACAACAGATACGACATGAAACGCAGAAACTTCATTAAAAACACTGCCTTAACAACTTTAAGTGCATCGCTGGTTAGTCCGCTTGTGGCCTTGGCCGAAAACCGGGAAGTTACTCATTTTGAAAGTGAAGACCTTTCGGCAACTTCGCTGAAAGATGAGTATGATGTGCATTTTATCGCCCTTGGCGATTGGGGACGTAACGGCGAGTACGACCAAAATGAAGTAGCCAAACAAATGGGCTTGTGGGCTAAGAATAACCCACATGATTTTGTGGTATCTGTTGGCGATAACTTTTATCCAAAAGGTGTTGTAAGCGAGCATGATCCGCTTTGGAATTATTCTTTTGAAAATATTTACACCGCACATTCTCTCCAGTGCGATTGGTACCCGGTATTAGGCAATCACGATTACCACGCCGAACCCGAAGCGCAGATAACCTATAGTAAGGTTAGCCGCCGCTGGTATATGCCGGCATTATATTATACCAAACAATACAAACTGGGTAATAATGATAAGCTTTTAATGCTTTTTATAGATACAGACCCCATGCTGCATGCTGATAAAAAAGAATATGTTGATAAGCAAATGGCGTGGATAGATGAACAGTTAAAAAAAGCCGGCGATGTTAAGTGGAAAATGATCATTGGTCATCATCCGTATTATACCGTTGGTCCGCGTATCAAGAACTATGATACCTTAACCGTTCGCGAAAAGCTAAGCCCGGTTTTTAAAAAGTACAATGTGGATGTATACCTCTCGGGCCATGATCATTCCTTGCAGCACCTGAAGCCTGAGGGTGTTACTCACCAATTCATCTCAGGCGCCGGATCGGAGCTTACCCCTGTTTCAGAAGGTATCGCTTACAGCCGTTTCCAGGCTTCAGACCATGGCTTCATGTGTTTCGCCATTAACAACAGCAAGATCAGCGTAAAGGCGATCAATGCGACAGGTAAAATCCTTTATCAAACGGAGCTAACTAAGTAAGGTTATCAGCAACTAATTTCGCCGAATTGAGCCGTTATAGATTAATGCGATTAGAATATTACCGCTAAGTTTTGAGCAAAAGTTTGATATGGAAGTTATGTCGAGATGTCAGTAAATAACAAAGGGAATCGATTTATAAATCGATTCCCTTTTATTTTGAAGCCTTAAGCTATTACTTTCCTTTTAGCTGGGCCATTACTTTTATTGTCTTCAAAATAACAGACATCTCGTTATTGAAATTCATATTATTTAAGTAAACAAGGTCATGGTCTACACGATCGCACATCTGATCAAGGTTTTCTGCATAGCCATAATTAACTTGCCCCATTGAGGTAAGTCCTGGTTTTAGCTTCATCAACTTTTTGTAGTTTGGAGACCGCTGAATTAGCTGATCGATAAAGTACTGACGTTCGGGACGTGGACCAACCACAGACATGTCACCTTTAAGTACATTCCAAAACTGTGGTAGCTCATCTAAACGAGATTTGCGTATAACTCGTCCCCATTTCGTAATTCGTGGATCGTTATCTTTTGACAACTGAGGGCCTGCAGCTTCCGCGTTTACACGCATGCTCCTGAATTTATAAATTTTAAAAGGCTTACCGTTTTTACCTATCCGTTCCTGTGAGTAAAAAACAGGACCTTTTGATGTAAATTTGGTTACAATTGCCAGCATTATAAATACCGGACAGCCTGGTATCATTACAAATAATGAAAACAACACATCAAAAGATCTTTTAAAAGCTTTCACTTTAAAAGACATCTCCGGGTTATGCGATAACTGAATCACAGGCAGATTACCATAATTAACAACCTTCGCTGTATTGTTTTCTAACACAAGGTCTGAAACAAACTTGATGGCAACGTTGTGATGGTCCCCAAAATCAACAATTTGTTCAACAAATGATGGCTCTAAAGCTTTATAACAAACAAACACCTCTCTAATTTTGCCATCTATAATTCGTTCAAATAATCTTGGCAGATCAATGTCATTTGAAATGTCCTCAAATAATGCCTGGTTTATTTCGTAACCGTATTCGGGATGATTATAAAATGTATTCTTCAGCTTTACAGTAGCATCAGGTGTACCAATTATCAGGATTTGCTTGTTATTAAATCCACGCATCCTGATGCTGTCTAACACCGCAAATATCAACGAACGTTCAACAACCATTAACGGGACAAAAACAAGGTAAGTAAATATGATCTGGGTTCTGCTTATATCGAAAAACTTAAAGAAATAAATGATACTTAACACTAACATCAAGTGGTAAGCCACCGAAGTGAAAAAAGAGCTCAGATTTTGCCTTAATACAAGCGGGCGATCAATGTAATAATTCTTCGTTAGAGAAGATATTGTGATCCATGTGAGGTTTGCCAGCAAAAAGAAATTGTCCATCTGTATTTCCGATGAATAATACCGGAATACAAAGTAGCTTGATATTGTTATAGCAAGATTTAGCATAACAAGATCGCTAACAAAGGTGAAAGGCTTAAGTAGTTTAGAGTACCGTATTGGTGCCATAATTTGTCTGTAAAGTTAAACAAAACTTTCTGAAGTTCGAAATAATCAACTGTCAGATGTAATTGTTACTAACTTTACAACGATTGTTGCCTTTTGTTTGATTTTTTTTAAAAAACTCTAAAAAAAAGTATTCCCCAAGGTTTTAAATTGAAAATCTGCCTTTTAGCTATCAAATAAAGGGATGTAATGAGTTATACTACAGATCGGCTATTACGTTTTAACTTGTAATTTTTTGTTGAAATAATAAAGGCGTAGTACCTTTAATTTTTTTGAAAGCTTTGTGAAAACTTGTCAAATTTCTAAAGCCTGCCTCATGAGCGATCTGTTTCATGCTCATATCTTCTTTGTGGATCAGTTTACAGGCGTAACCTATCCGCATCTTCCATATAAAAGAAGATAGATTATCATTCATCCTCGCTTTAAAGTAACGGCATAACGATGTGGGGTTCATTGCCGCTACTTCTGACAGATCGTTAAGCGATATACTTTTTTGAAGGTTCTTAGAGATATAATCTACAATAAGGTCTATTCTCTTGTCATCGTATACCGTAGTTTGCCCAAATCCGCTTGTTACCAAACTTTTTGTAGTTTGGTCGTATGCTATGAGTCCTAAAGCTTTAATAAGCAACGCAAGTCGCTCATAACTCCTGGCATTGGTCATTTGTATAAGACACTCCGCCACCTGCCCAGCCGAAGCGCCGACTTTGACTCCTTGTTTAGAGCTTTCCAGTAATTTGAAAACCTCATGGCACTCGGGTAAATTAAAAAATGTGTTACCGCAAAAGTTACGCTCAAAATGTATCACGTACACTTCAACCGGTTTGCTGTTGTCGGTTAAAAAGTACTTTTCTTTAAATCGCCAGTAATGTTCTAAATGGGGGCCGATTAGCAGGATGTCGCCATCTGAAAACTCAGTGATACTGTCACCTATATATTGGGTACCACTTCCCTTTTTGAAATAGATGAGTTCAAATTCCTGATGGTAATGCCAACGGTTATTAATGCAGGGTAAATGATCAACCCTAAAGCTGAAAGATGCGTCAGTTTCGCTACCAGATTTTATTAAATTTGGTTTCATATTAATCGGGGCATTAAAACACCCTTAAATTATGATAAAATTCGTAAATAAAAAGGCAATTAGATTGAATTTTAACATTTAGGATATTGCTAAACCGATTTATTTTAACGAAATGGCGTATAAATCTTTTTAATTTTTTTATAAAGTACCCTGTTCATTTCATTTTTATCAGTTAGATTATCCAATAAAATGCATCTTTATCAATACTTTTTAAAATTCAACATTATGTTTCGGATTGTTTTGAAGCTTCGGTCGATATTTTTTTCAAAATCAGGTGCACTATCTTTATCGTTTTACATCTTGTTTCTCCTGCCAGCAATAACATTCAATGCAGCAGCACAAACCGGTTACAAAGACCCATCTTTGCCCATTGACAGCAGGGTTCAGTTACTGATAAAGGAATTAACACTTGAGGAAAAGGTCTCCCTTTTAGGCTATAGAAGCAAAGCTGTTCCAAGGTTAAATATCCCGGCTTATAACTGGTGGAACGAGGGTTTGCACGGTGTTGCCAGGGCTGGTAATGCTACGGCATTCCCTCAATCTATCGGCATGGCAGCTACGTTTGATGAGGACCTTATACAATCCGTAGGAAATACTATTTCTACAGAGGCAAGGGCTAAGTACAATCTCTCCACCGCTAAAAACAGGCATTTACAATACATGGGCTTAACCTTTTGGACACCCAACATCAATATTTTCAGAGACCCAAGATGGGGCCGCGGCCAGGAAACCTTCGGCGAGGACCCTTTTCTGACCTCAAAAATAGGTGTTGCCTTTGTTAAGGGTATACAGGGTAATGATCCTTTGCACCTAAAGGCTGCAGCTACAGCCAAACACTTTGTGGCTCATAGCGGCCCCGAGGCTACAAGAGATTATTTCAATGCCATTGTAGATGAGAAAGACCTGCGCGAAACTTACTTATACGCCTTTCATAAATTGGTTGATAATAATGTTGAATCGGTAATGACGGCTTACAACCGTGTAAACGGTGTACCTAATTCTATTAACAAAGTTCTGATTGGTGACATACTTAGAAAGGAATGGGGCTTTCAAGGGCACGTAGTTACCGATTGCGGGGCTTTAGATGATGTGTTCACTACCCACAAAACTCTTCCTAACGGTGTTGAGGCAGCGGCCGCTGCTATAAAAGCGGGCGTTGACCTGGATTGTTCAAGCGTTTTACAAAACGACATTGTAGAAGCTGTAAAACAAAAGCTACTAACTGAAAAAGAAATTGATACCGCTTTAGGACGGATACTTAGAACGCAGTTTAAACTTGGTTTCTACGATGACCCTGAAAAAAGTCCGTTCTACGGTTACCGCGCGGATAGCATCCATAACAACAACCATGTAGAGCTTTCCCTTAAGGCAGCCGAAAAAAGTTTTGTACTGCTAAAAAACGATAAGAATATACTACCGCTAAACCGCGACAATTACAGCAGTATTATGGTACTTGGGCCAAATGCCGCCAATCTTGATGCCATGCTTGGAAGCTATCACGGTGTAAGCAGTAAAGTTGTAAACTTTGTTGAAGGTATAACAGCTGCCGTTGACCCGGCAACGCGTGTTGAGTACGACTTGGGTTGCGACTACCGAGATACCGTGCACTTCGGTGGTATTTGGGGTGCAGGTAACGCAGAACTGACTGTTGCTGTGTTAGGCCTCTCACCAGTTTTGGAAGGCGAGGCCGGAGATGCTTTCTTATCAGATAATGGCGGCGACCGCAAAAATTTAGACCTGCCCGCAAGTGAAATTGCTTTTATGAAAGCTTTGCGCAAAGGGGTTAAAACCCCAATAGTAGCTGTAATAACCGCAGGCAGCGCAGTGGATGTTTCTAAAATTGCTGCTTATGCCGATGCTATTATATATGCATGGTACCCAGGAGAACAAGGCGGTACCGCTTTGGCGAACATCCTGTTCGGAAAGGTTAACCCTTCTGGTCACTTACCGGTTACTTTCTACAAATCAATAACAGATCTTCCGGCGTATGATGATTACCACATGAAGGGCCGCACCTACCGCTATTTTGATAAGCCTGTTGAGTATCCATTTGGTTTTGGTTTAAGCTATACCACCTTTGCTTATAGCACAACAAAAGCACCGGCAACATCCTTTAAGGCAAATCAAACCATTAGCATGGCGGCCAACGTTAAAAATACAGGCCCGGTTGATGGCGATGAAGTGTTACAAGCATACATTGTTTACCCGCAAACCAACGGCATGCCGCGCAAAGAGTTAAAGTTCTTTAAACGCATATCAACCAAAGGCGGCGAAACCCAATCTATAAACGTTGAGATACCTGTTAGCGAATTACAGAAATGGGATACCAAAGCACACAAATTCAAATTGTTCCCTGGTAATTATCAGTTGGTTTTAGGCAGCAACTCTGCCGATAAAAAACTGAAATACAATTTCAGCATCAAATAAAACTGATGATAGGTAAAAGCAAAAGCCGTACGTTGATAGCGTACGGCTTTTATTTTTTATGAGCGAATTATTTTGAGTCAAATTTAGTTCACAATCGATTTAGGCCGATCCGAAACAGCTGTTCCAAACGCTCCGGGTTTATCAGTCATCGTGATCACCATATCCCCGCCGGCAACCAGATCGGCGTGTTTGAAATAGCTTTTAGTGTAAGCTTTACCATTAAGCTGCACACTGCTGATGTATTTATTTTTAGCGCTGTTATTTTTAACAGTTATTGTAAACTGCTTGCCCGATGGCAAATTGATCACCGCACTATTAACATTAGGACTGCCAAACACGTAAGTACCGTTCACCGGGTTCACCGGATAAAAGCCCAGCGTTGACAACACGTACCAGGCCGACATTTGGCCAACATCTTCGTTACCAATGATACCGTCTGCTTTGGTTGTATAGAAGTTGTTGAGAATGTAGCGCACCTTATCTGCCGTTTTCCAGGGCTGACCAACGTAGGCATACAAATAGGTGATATGGTGGCTCGGCTCGTTGCCATGAGCGTATTGGCCAATCAGTCCGGATATATCAGGTGAGTGCTCTGCACCAAGGTCACCGCTAACTGTGAACAGCGAATCAAGCTTTTTAGTGAAAGATTTTTCTCCTCCTAAAAGTTTGATCAGGCCTTCAACATCATGCGGTACCAGCCAGGTATATTGCCAGGCGTTCCCTTCCGTGTAGTCATCCTTCTCGTGCCTTGATTCAAACGGACTAAAAGGTGTGCGCCAGGTATCGGCTGTTACCTTGCCGCGCATAAATCGGGTTTGCTGGTCAAAATACTTCTGGTAATTTTTAGCCCTGCCGCTAAAGTATTTGTAGTCGTCGGTCTTGCCCAGCTTTTTTGCCATTTGGGCAATGCACCAATCGTTAATGGAATATTCGAGCCCCATAGCAACAGATTCGCGTGAGCTATCCGCCGGGATAAAACCTTCGCGTTTGACATATTTAAGTCCGCGCAGGTCCAGCATTTGGGTAGCTTTCACAGCCTCGTATGCAAGATTTACATCAAAACCCTTAAAGCCTTTAAGGTAAGCATCAACAATTACCGGCACTGCGCTATTGCCCACCATTGTGTTGGTTTCATTAGCCATTAAATGCCAAACCGGTAAACGGCCTTGCTGCTTGTAGATATTAAGCATGGTATTTACCATGTCTGGCACCCTATCAGGCTGCATTATAGTGTAAAGCGGGTTTGCAGAACGGTAAGTGTCCCAAAGGGAAAAAGTAGTCAGGTTTTTAAATGACGCATCTTTATGCACCTTTTTATCCGTGCCCCAATATTCGCCGTTAACATCGTTGAATGTTGATGGCGCTATCATGGTATGGTAAAGTGCTGTATAGAATTTTTTAAGTTGTGCCAACGAATCGGCCTTTATGGTAACCCTACCTAATTCCTTATTCCAGGCCATATCAGCATCCGCCGCAACTTTGTTAAAATCCCAATCTGGTATCTCCGTTTTGATGTTTTGTGATGCATTTGCACAGCTCACCGGCGATATGCCCACTTTTATCTGAAGCTTTTGCGATGCATTACTATTAGCAAAAGTTACAGCACACCTGCTGTTCTTACCGGTAATGGTTACACCCTGCTTAAGTGCGGTACTGTCGTAAACGGCAAATTTTGCTATCGGCTTTGAAAACACAGCGGTAAAATAAATACGCTGTGCCGGCGCCCATCCTCTTGAGAAACGGTAACCTTCAATAGTGTATTTATCTACTTGCTTTATATAGGCATCGGTGGTCCGGTCGGCTATGCCTTCGGTAAGATCGATAATTACGTTAGCCTGCTTACCTGCCGGGAAGGTATATTGATGGAAGCCAACCCTTGTTGATGCCGTAAGTTCTGCTTTGATGTCATAGCGCTTTAATTTAACGCTGTAATAGCCGGGTTTAACTACTTCGTCTTTATGGCTAAATAATGAGAAATAGCCATTAGCAGGATCAACCAGGGTACCTTTATTAACGATGACTGGACCAGTAGTGGGCATAATTGATACATCACCCAGATCACCTATTCCCGTGCCGCTCAGGTGTGTGTGTTGAAAGCCGATTATGGTGGAGTCTGAAATATGATAACCGGAACACCAATCCCAACCTTTTGAAATATTAGTTGGCCCCAATTGTACCGCGCCGAATGGCACATTGGCACCAACAAATACGTGGCCGTGAAAACCGGTACCAATGTATTGGTCTACATACTTTGTTAAGTTTTGCTTTGCTGCCCTATTTTGCGACTGCGCAACATTTGGAAGCGATAAAATGAATATAGCGAATAAGAAGAACTTGTTTTTCATCTTTTTAGATAACATCTTTCCCAGAGTATATTAGTTTTTAAACCATGTTGATGGCACCTCTGCCGGCGTGCTGCCATTGAAACTGTATTTCAGTTTAAGCGCAAAGCCGCCGCCGCCTTCTATAAACTTTAATAGGAAAGGCTGTAAACCCTTGCCCAAAGCTACCTGCCCGTTCTTTTCCTGTGCGGAGTGCAGACCATCATTATCTACCACCATGCGGTCGGCAATTTTTAAGATACCACCATCGTCGCAAGTTAAATAGAACGTATAGATACCACTTTCGGGTACATTAATATATCCTTTATAAACCAACGCGAAAGAAGGTGCATTCACAGAAGCCGGCACAACGATATTGTTAGCGGTAAAGCTACTGTCAGGTTTCTTAGACTCGATCAATGAGGTTTGCTTGAAAAACGCCTTGTAATAATCGCATTTTAAACCAGCAGTAATATTTGCCTTTACGGCGGGTGCCAATGATTGCTGTTTGTAAGTGATGTTATAAATATCGCCTCTGAGGCCGTTTGGCATAAAGGCGGCTAATTTGATATTGGTGCTTTTAGTGATGTTTAACGGGCCCGCCAAAACCATTGAATTTGTTTGTGGTAGCGTACCATCGGTTGTGTACCTGATAGTCATTTCAGCAAGTGGTTTTTTAAGGCTTAACACGGCATTGTTTGTAAAAACGTTCTCACTAACAATACCGGGAATATCAGGCAGGCGATAATGCACCTTTAAAGCATCCATCCTTTTGTATTGGTCTGTAAGTCTTTTCAGATAGCCATCGTAATTTTTAGCATCGCCGTTCCACAATCTTTCTGCAAGTGCAGTCATGCGTGGCATAAACATGTAATCAGCGCGATTTTCAGACGGAATTTTTTCTGTCCAGATGTTTGCTTGTGCACCTATAATAGCTTTCGCTTCTTCCTTATTCAGCTTCGCCGGGATCGGGTTAAAGTGATAAACTTTATAAATAGAATACTGGTCGGCAGGGTTATCAAAGTACAGCGGTTCGCCCGGCGTCATGATCACCGAGTTACCATTTTTGGCTGCCTTAACAGGTGCATCCGGTACCCAGGTTCGCCAATACATGATAGTAGCCGTCGGACTAATGCCACCTTCTATCACCTCGTCCCAACCTATCAGTCTTCTGCCTTTTGAATTGAAATATTTTTCCATCCGGTTGATGAAGTAACTGTGCAAGCCAGCCAGGTCTTTAATGCCTTCGCGTTGCATCATCGCTTTACATTCTGCAGATTTTGCCCAATCAGTACGGTCAACCTCATCGCCTCCAATATGAATGTATTGCGATGGGAATATCTGCATGATCTCATCAAACACATTCTGGGCAAATTCATAAGTTGTTTCATTACAAGGGCAAATAGGCTTAGAGAACAGCTCACCAAACTTATTCTCACCGTTACAGGTTAAGAACGGGTATGAGGTGATGGCTGCCATCATGTGGCCGGGCATATCAATCTCAGGGATGATCTCGATGTGCTTTGAGGCAGCATAAGCAACCAGTTCTTTCAGCTGCGCCTGTGTGTAATAACCACCATATAGGGTTTTACCATCGCGTTGAATAATATGTGATTTATCAATCTCAAAATCAGGGTTATCTTTTGCCATTTTCATGCAGGCAGAGTCCTGGTTGTTAAAAGTGCGCCATGCGCCTTGCCGGGTTAGCAGTGGATATTTTTTAATTTCTACGCGCCAGCCCTGGTCGTCGGTTAAGTGCAAATGAAACTTGTTCATTTTATACAAAGCCATCAGGTCGATGAATTTGTGCAGGTAGCCGATAGAGAAAAAGTGTCTTGAAACATCCAGGTGCATACCACGCCATGCGTACTCGGGCTGGTCGGCTATGCTTACGGCCGGCAAGCTCAAAGTTTTACCGTGATATGAGCCATTTTCTAAACCTATCGGCAACAACTGCCTGATGGTTTCTACCGCCCTGAACATCCCTGCCGGGGTGCGCGATTTAATTGTCACCGCGGCCGGCGTGATATCCATATGATAACCCTCGATAGGCAAAGTTTCATCATAAACCATGTTTATGGCTTTTGATCCTGCACCGGGTTTAAGGGTAACACCCAATCCGCGTTTAATTAACTGGTTAAGCTGCGCAACCTCGTTAGTAAATTTACCGGGGGCGGCATTTATTCGGGTTGTCGGCGTTATCGTAAACGCACCTGTGCCTGCGGTTAATGATGCAGGGTAAGGGATAATATCGTATCTATCGCCTTGTGCAAATACCGGTTTAACGGCAACGCCGGCAAGGCATAATAAAAAGAATATAATTCCTTTTCTTGAATTTTTCATGTATGTAGATGTAACTGTATTAGTAAGCGATCTTAAACGTTGCCGCTTGCTTTAATCCGTTATTAGCTTGCAAGGTTGATGGTATATCAATAACAATAGCATCTTCCTTTTTAGCCCATTTTACTTTTGATCTAAGCCCTAAAATTTTCACGCTTTTAACGCCTTTAGGATTCTCGACATGCATAGTGATACTGGCTGGTAATGTTACATTCTCTGATGCCGATGTTAAGAAACCATATACAGCCTTGCCATTTTCTGCCTTAGTATAGAAAACATTATTTTCTGAATATGGAGCAACCGGTACGGAATTGTAAATACCTTCCTGGTTAATAGCCATCCACTTACCTATATCTGCCAGGCGGTTATAAGCTGTAGGGTCCCAATCACCATCAGGGCCGGGGCCAATGTTCATCAATAGGTTTCCGCCTCTTGATACGATCTTTACTAAAAGATTAACGATCTCGTTTGCCGATTTGTATTTATCGCCGGGCACATAACTCCACGAATTACCCATGGTGATGCAGCTCTCCCAAGGATGATCGAGCGGCTTGTTTGGAACTGTTTGCTCAGGAGTAGTGTAGTTTTCATATTCGCCCGCTACCGTACGGTCTACCACTATGAGGCCGGGTTGTTTAGCCCTCGCCATTTTGGCAATACGTGGCATATCAATATCCTGGTTAAAGGTGATGGCTTTTTGCCAATCAACCGTGGTATCGATAGTGCTTTTTGGCCTTACCCATCCGCCATCTAACCACAGAATATCTACCTTGCCATAATCCGTCATCAACTCGCCTATCTGGTTATAAGTAAAATCCTTGAATTTCTGCCAGCGATCAGGGTGTTTGGCAGGGTCGTAATTAACGTTCCTGTCTTTTGGCGGGAAGTATGGCCACCAATAGTCTTCAGAATGCCAGTCGGGCTTTGAGAAATACGCCCCTATCATGAAGTTTTCCTTAGAAAAGGCGTTAAAGATCTCTTTGGTAACGTTTGCCCTTGGGTTTGACGAGAAGGGTGTTTTGCTCGATGAGATCTTATAATCTGTTTGTTTGGTATCAAACATACTGAAACCATCGTGGTGTTTGGTTGTAAAAACCACGTACTTCATCCCGGCAGCTTTGGCGGCTTTTACCCATTTCTCGGGAGCAAACTTTGTGGGATTAAAGGTAGTTTGCAGGTTCTCATATGCTGCTTTGTAACCATTGTACGTAGCGCTGTACGGGCCTTTGCGTTGCGTCCATCCTTCATCTTCAGGACAAATGCTCCAGCTTTCTACTACACCCCATTCGCTGTAGGTACCCCAATGCATAAACAGACCAAACTTTAATTTCTGCCATTTTTTAAGATTTGCCTGCACCGCTGGGTCTGATGGCGCTATGTAATTGGCGGACATGTTGTGTTCCTGCGCACGCAACAGAAACGGACAGATCAAAAGGAAAAGTAAAAAACGAATTGTTCTCATATTTTTAATTATCTATCGACAATAAGGTAGATGCAGCGCCTTATATTAAAGCCTGCCTGATATTATTTAGCAAAAGGCTGTAATCCTGCTGCCTTTAATTTGCTGATCACAATGTTACCCACTTCTTTACCCTGCACGTTGCCCTGCGTTACACTCTCCATGTAGTGTATGCCCCCGTAAAAGCGCGACATGGATGCTTCTGCGGCTGCCTGCCTAAACGACTTGAACGAACGCTGGCTGCTACCAAAAGGCACTTCAGTATTGTCTGTGAAGTTGAAGTTATCGCCAAGCAAATAAGTAAGTAGTTCTGCAGATGCATTTGATACTACAGCATGACCACTGGTAAACTCGGGGAATGGTGGTGTTTGCAGCACAGGCTGCCATTTTACATCAATATACCTGTTAATAAAAGTTTCAGGGCGTATGCGGTCGCTGTTGTATTTTTCATCCCAACAGCTTATAAAGGCATCCATTAAGGTAGCACCTTCTACAGTAAGTGCGGCTACAGTTTGATCGAAACTTAGCTTAGCCTGCCTGGCAACCTGCCCCGTCAAATGCATCCAATGGCCCCCCGGACTGATCTTTTTAAACCCGATAGCCATGTGGCCAGATGTGGTAATAGCAAACGGGTTGCAATCCCAGAACATGGCCTGGTTTATCTGCTCAACGCTCAGGTGTTTGGATTGATTGTAAACCTCCATTACCTGTTTATAGAATGCCGAAGTTGTATCCTTATTGAAAGGCACGAGTTTAGCGGCTTTACATTGCCTCGCCGAATCGAGCAACATCACTCTTATGGTACGCCAGTTTGGTTCTACCGCTTCAAAATATCCCGGCGGTGTTGGATACCATTTTCCGTCAGCTTTTGATGGTGTATAACGTTTTAGGGCACTTAACTTGTTGTAATTATCAGATTTAGAAAAAGCCAATACATCTTTTGAGGCTGCTAAAGCGGCTTTGATAGAATTGTCTATTACATCCTGTTTAACACCAGTTTTCTTTAACAGTGTCACAAATTGTGTCTGATCATCTTCTAAAAGCGCGCCTGATGGTAACAACTGCTTACCTATCTCCAGAATAGAGTAGTAAGAGGCAATTTTGTAATCGTACTTGCCTTTCAGCGTATCTAAAACGCCGGTAGGTTGGTATGCTTTAACGATGCTTTTTAAGGCCGGAATACTTTGGGTATTAGCCTCTACCAGGTTGTAAGCGCCCATCATACTATATGCATAATAACGCGCAGCCACCGGCGGACTAACCACATCATGTATCATTACCATGGTCAAAGCATTAACAGCATGATCGGGCTGCAGATAATCGGGGTATGTTTTGCTGCTTTGCGCAGATGCGGCACCCGAAATAAAAGCAGCTGCTATAAACAAGTATTGTTTAATACCTCTCATCGTTTAAAAAATTGAAGCGGGTTACCTGATGTACCGATGATCAAATAATCGGCATTAGCCCCCCTGGTTTCCATGGCTGATTTTACATCGCCGGTTATAGACAGACCGGATGATGGCTGCGGAACGTAAATAAATCTACCCGTGCCATCGCCCTTTAACAACACGCCGTAATTGGCATCTATGCTACCTATCTTTAAGCGATTATCGGATTTATTGCCTAATAATAATAAATCCTTTTTGCCGTCCTTATTAAAGTCGTTTACCAATATCTGCGTAACCGGCGCAAATTGGGCTTCGATTGGCAGGGCCATGGCGTTAAACTTACCACCCCTGTTGATGAACAAGGTTGTAGTTATTGTATTAGCAGTTAGCTTTTGTGCTTTGGCCATTTGCTCAGGTGAAAGGATGTCTTTCATCGTTGCGTCCGCATAAGCCTTGTATGAGTTGAACTTACGACGCATCGGATAGATCTGCTCGTTCAACTCGTCGCGGCTCACAAATGGATAGCTGGTGCCACCATTATAAAAATTGAGAAAAGGATCTATAGAGCCGTTTTCATCAAAATCAGCATAATAAAGATCAGCAGGTTCTTTATCCGTAGCATGTATCTGTGAGTTATCACCTAAGTTGCCTGCAATAAGGTCTGGCCTACCATCACCGTTTACATCTGCAATAGCCATTTTGAACCAAAATCCACTCTGTGAGGTATTGAAATAATCCGCAGTGCGATCTTCAAAACCTTTAGCTGTGTTAATGAATACTTTTATCGGCATCATCTCGCCGCAAAGTATAAGGTCTTTACGTTTATCGTTATCAAGGTCGACCCATTGCGCATCAGTTACCATACCTAATTTTGCAAACGGTACATCTGCAACGGTAAAATGGCCTTTGCCATCATTAATCAGCAGGTAGCTTTGCGGAGCAAGCGGATATTTACCAGGCACTACCCTACCGCCCACAAAAATGTCCATGTCACCATCGCCGTCAAAATCGCAAGGCGCTACGCAACTTTTGCTGTTAGCATTTATAACAGGTAAAGATGTTTTGGTAAGCACAAAACGGCCGTTCCCCTCATTCAGGTATAATTCATCCTGCAGATCGGGTGTATTTGGCTCATAATTCCCATAGCCACCTTTTGCGAGGTAAAGATCAGGCTTACCATCGCCATTTGCATCAAGGAAGGCTGCAGCAGCTATGTTGCCGATATTATCGGAATATCCCCGGATCAATTCAACCGGCTGATAAGAGCCATCAGGTTGCTGAATAAACAATTTGCCCGGACTACCCTTTTCGCCGCTCACAAAAATATCTTCCAACTTGTCACCATTAACATCGGCTTTAGCCATTACCGGAGTAGCTCTGGAATACATGAACGTCATCAGCAATTGGCGCTTAAAATCGTTGTCGGTTATCTCATCAGCCTTGTAATCGATGATTGGTTTAACTTCGTTTAATAGTTTTGGTGCGGGTGTTTCCAAAGCAGCCATGGCTGTTGGCTTATGGTCAACTATAAGTTGCTGGTCAGCTTTAACATCGCGGAGATATTGCACGGTTTGATCTGGCCAGATGATCTTTACCGAATCTATCCTGGTCTGATTCCCCAGTCCAAAATTCAAGGTGGTTGATACCGAAGACAAATAACCTCTTCCGGGGATCAGTTCCTGGTACTGCTCACCCAGCGGACTGTAAACATAAATTTTTGCGCCGATGGCCGCAGTGTTTTTGCCAGCTCCTTTTAACTTAAAGGCGATGTAATGGGTTTTAGAGTTATCTGCAGCAGTGTTCTGATAAATTGCAGCAGGCTGATTAATAGCGTTTACCACAAGGTCCAGGTCGCCGTCATTATCCAGGTCGGCATACACAGCACCACCAGAAATATTTTGCTGATTTAAACCCCATTCAACCTGCTTATTAGTGAAAGTAAGATCGTGGTTGTTACGGAAAATATAATCAGGCACCGGGGTTGATGGCATCGCTTTCACCAGATCCATCAACAGGAAAGGCTCCCCAGCCATGGCCTTTTTTATCTTATAATCGCCCCAATAGCGCAGAAAGTCTTTGTTAGTGTAATCTCTTAAATAGCCGTTAGATATAAAAAGGTCTTTATAACCATCATTATCAAAATCGGCAAGAAGCGGGCTCCAGCTCCAATCGGTATTTGAAATACCTGCAAGCTGTCCAATTTCACTGAACGTGCCGTCGCCGTTATTTAGCTGCAGCATATTACGCATGTATTGGTTGTATAATCCCTGGCTCTGCATTAAGGCAAAAGCCTCATAATTCTCCTCTAACTGAAGCGATTTTTGCCTGTGATTATCTGCAGGCAGCATATCAAGGGTTAAGATATCAGAGAAACCATCATTGTTGTAATCGGCGATATCAACACCCATAGAGAAATGTGACATGTGCCTTACCATCTCTTTTGAGCGCTCGGCAAATTTGCCATCGTGTGTGTTAATATAGATGTAATCGGGTTCGTTGTAGTCGTTAGTTACGTAGATATCAAGCCAGCCGTCTTTGTTAATGTCTGATACGGCTACCCCTAAACCAAACGTTAGCGGGTTTTGGATAATACCTGCATTTTTGGATACTTCTACAAATTTACCGTTATCGTTACGATAGAGTTTGTTACTTGCTAAAAGGTCCGTTTGTTCCTTAAAGCGTGCAAGCTCCATGTTATCTATTTTTTTTATGTTGTGATTTAGCAGGAACATATCCAGATCGCCGTCATTATCGTAATCGAAAAATACGGCCTGGGTGCTGTAGCCTGTGTCAGCAAGATCGTATGCCGCAGCCTGTTCCTCAAATTTGTTGTTTCCTTTATTGATGAATAATTGGTTTGCCCGGGTAGCATCGTCTTTTTTGCCCGAATAGCAAACGTAAATGTCCAGTAGCCCATCGCCGTTAACATCGGCCATGGTAACACCTGTTTTCCAACCATTACTACGGCCCGCTAAATCGGCACCGGCCTGGCTGGTAATATCTTTAAATTTTAAGCCACCAAGGTTAAGGTAAAGCTTATTGGGTTTCATGTTGCCTGTGAAGAAAAGGTCAGGCAAACCATCATTATTAATGTCGCCAACTGCAACGCCGGCACCATTATAAAAGTATTCATATGACAGTACGTTCAATGACTCAGTTTCTGAAATATCATTACTGAACTTAACGCCTGTTTGGGTTGGGGGTAATAGTTTAAAAAGTGTTTGCGCAGGCAGAGAACCAGGCAAGCAAGTAGCCGCAAAAAGAATTAAGCAGCTTAAATAATTAGGGATCTTCAACACTACATCAAACTTAAAAAAGTAATTCGTAAAGAGGCATCGCCTCTTTACGAATTAACTAAAATCGGGCTTATTATTTATCCCACCAAACACGGGTAGCAAAATTATCCGCACCCTGTCTTTGCACAGCTGCGTTATAATTAGCCCCGTTTTGTTGTAATTGACTGGTTGGATAAGGCATTCTACGCGGTACCTGACCAGTTATATATTGACCTGGGAAAACAACAGGTGTTAATACAGGGAACCCTGATCTTCTCCAGTTTGCAAACGTTTCGTTATAGTTGAAAGTAGCAGAAGTTGTTACCCAATACTCCAGGTTAATCTGTTGTAAAGCAGTAGCCGGGTTAAGTGGGTTTGCCGCTACGTAGGTTGCAATAGCTGCATCACTAACAGTAGCAATTGGAGTGGCATTGTAACCAGCCAAAGTTTTCATATCAGCGGTTAAAGCATTTGCAAAGTGAGTAGCTGCAACACCAGTATTCCAGCCTCTTGATGCTGCCTCCGCTAATAATAATTCAGACTCACCATAAGTGTAAATATAGTTTGCACTTCCTCTGTCAGCATAAACCTGGAAACGAGGACGAGAATATTTACCAAGAGGTGCAGGAGCGTCAGTTGCACTTGCGGCAGGTGTTGCGCCAGGATAACCGGGAGCATTAGCAATGCTGCTTATGGTGTATCCATTCGGCATACCTTGCTGCAGGCTTGCAGTGTTGTCACCAGCGGTTTGATTTTGGTTAGCGGCAAGGCCGTTACCAATAGCTATTTCTGCAATTGCTGGTATACGAGGATCGTTTTTCGATTTCATATAATCGATAAGCGTTTTGCCCCATCTAACCTCTCTGAAGTCGTCTGGTGTACGCATAACATCTGAGTTACTGCTTGTTGCGTTAGCCGGGTCAGCCATAACTTTCGCGTCATCTGCAATGCTGCTCATTGTACCACCCGCGAATGCCTTTTCAGCATAAGTTTTTGCGGTTGCCGGGTCAACTTTCACTAAACGCATACCCAATTTCAACATCATCGAGTAACCAAGGCGTTTCCATTTGCTAACATCACCTTTGTAAAATAAATCAGCAGTAGGGCCCACCTTTGAAGCATCAAGAGCCGCAGTTGCAGCATCCAATTGTGCCAGCATATCTGCGTAAATGGCTTGCTGTGCATCATATTTAGGTGTAAAGTTACCTGATTTAGCCAAACCTGCTTCTGAGTAAGGTACATCGCCATACAAATCGGTAAGACGCTGTACTTCCATTACCCGCAAAATTGTAGCACAAGCATTAAGATTAGTGTACTCAGGCTTGTCCTTGATAAGAGCTTGCATTTCAACAATCAGCGTTAATGCGCTATAAGTCCTGTTCCAGGGGTAGCTAAAGTAACCAGAACCAGCGCCGCCAAAAACGTACTTATCACCGTTGTAGTAGTAGCTAAAGGTTGAGGCCAAAGATTGCATCCACTCACTTTGGAAAAGCAGTTGGTCATAACCAGTTTGCGAAAATGTGATCTGCGACTGCGATAAGAAATAATTTGGGTTAATTAAATTACCGGTCGTTTTATTGGGGTCAGTGTTTATCGCCTCAAAATTCTTTGTACAGCTGGCCATAAATGTAGCACCCGCTACGAGGCAACTGAAAATATATCGTTTTTTCATTTTCTGTTTAGTTTTTGAATTTAAAGTTCACATTTAAACCATAAGTCCTGGCGAAAGGTAAACTGCCACCTTCGATACCTGCATATCTAACATCGTTTGAAAAACCTGACTCTGGATCGATATTCTTGGTATGTTTCATAATAGTCCAAAGGTTACGACCAACTGCTGATACGCCAATGCTGCTGAACGGTGTTCCTCTCAAGAAGGCAGCGTTAAAGGTATAGCCAAACGTAATTTGGCGTAGTTTAATAAAGCTACCGTCTAACACATCAACCGTGTAAACGTTACGCGCTAATGCCTGGTAATATGTTTGTGCTGGAACGCTGACAGTGTTTGGAGTACCGCTTTCTGTAACGCCTACACCAACAACACCGGTTTCACGACCATTTAACGTAAGTTTATTTAAACCTCTAAAAATACTGGCTTGCTCAGTAGCTGACAAAACCTTGTTACCAAAACGGTAATCAACCAGGAAACCTAAATTAAATTGTTTGTAGTTAAATGTGTTATTTAAACCGCCATAAATTTTAGGGATTGTAGAACCCATAGGAATTAAATTTCCGGTTTGTGGCAGACCATTACTGTCAAAAACGATGTTACCAGATGCATCACGTTTGTAATCTGCAGCAAGTATCTGCGGACCAGGTAAACCAGCAACAAGGGCTGTAATAGCTAAACCGTTGGCTGCAGAAGGACGGAACCTACCAAAGTTGATGTTATCGTTTGTTACACCATCTGTTTGCAATATCTTATTTTTAACATAGGTGAAGTTAAATGACGGGGTCCAGCTGAAGCCCGATGTTGATCTTACAGGTGTACCATGGATCTCAAACTCTATACCTTTATTTTGGGTAGAACCGGTGCCGATATACCTGTTTGTATAACCTGTAGACCAGTCTAAGTTTCCGTTAATGATCTCGTTGTTTGTTTTACGAGAGAACAACGTAAGGTCGAAACCTAATCTATCGCCCCAGAACTTCATTTCTAAACCGGCCTCAACCTCTTTTAAGGTAAATGGTTTTAAGAAAAGGTTTGGTAACTGGCTGCTAAAGCCCGCAGTAGGTACGCCATTGATCGCATTATTTAAATTGTAGTAAACGCTGTTTGAATAAGCAGCGGCATCATTACTTGTTTGTGCAAACGATAAACGCACTTTACCCAGGTCAACACCATCCATTTTATGCAACTCAGAGAATATGAAACTACCTGAAACAGAAGGTGAGAATATACCAGGACCTACAGATTTAGCAATGGTACTGTAATAATCATAACGACCGGTTGTGCTCAACACCAAGTAGTCTTTGATGGAAAAATCTGCTGAATAGTAAGCCGAGTTAACTTGCTTATTGGTAATTAGATCAGTGCTTGGGCCAGAGTTACGTGAACCGAAGTTTGTAAGGCTATAGAAGTAAGGTATGATGAAACCGCCCTGTCCTTCAATAAAAGTGCCATCAGCATTTGATTTGCGAATGTTACCACCAGCGGTAAAGTCAACGTTTAATAGGTCTTTAACAAGGCTGTGTTTTGCATTTAACAAAATGTCAGTGTTAAACTCTGTAATTTGTGCATTGGCTTGTCTCATTGTTCCGTTATCCCCGCGGTAACCGGTACCCGTAGGTTCAATATCAATACGCTTGTCATTACTTACATCGTACCCTACACGGCCTTGTAAGTAAAGCCAATTTGTAAAATCGTATTTGGCCGACAACGCAGATATTAACCTGCTTCTTTGAGTATTCTTTTGAAAATAATTTGCAGCAAAGTAAGGGTTGGTTACATAGCTATCATCGGTAAAGGTTAACTCCTTACCATCCGGAGTTACACCCGGAGCTAAAGTAGCCTGATCCTGGTTAGGCGCTAAAAACTGAACGTTATTAGGGTTTCCCGGACCGTCACTTAAGCCAGATCTGTTTTTAGAATTTTCTAAAACATAATTGGCAACAACGTTAACATTCAACTTGGAAGTTACTTGTTGGCTTCCGTTAAAGTTAAACGTTTTCCTGTCCAGATAGCTGTTGGGTACCATAGAATTGGCACGAAGATCTGACAAAGATAACCTGAAGGTACTTTCTTTACCACCGCCCGAAAAAACAGCAGTATTTGTAAACGAAGGAGCAGTGCGATAAAAATCAATGTAATTGCTAACCGGAGAGTATGGGTGGTCTTTGCCATCAATTTGCGGCACCATGCTGCCATCCATTTTTGTACCCCATGCCAAGCTGCCTGAGTTACGTGCTTCGTTAAGTGAAGTTGGCTTCGCAGCTACACCGGCAGCATTTAATATACCCTGGCCATATACTTGTTGAAAATCAGTATTATCTACAGGTTTATCAAATTGAATATTGGTGTTGAATTCAACACCAAAAGCCGAATTCTTTTTACCAGATTTTGTAGTGATCAAAATTACACCGTTAACAGCACGTGAACCATACAACGCTGACGCAGACTGACCTTTCAGTACTGTCATCGATTCAATATCGTCGGGGTTGATATTTGAGATACCATCACCGTAATCAGCTCCACCCCACTCACCAGAAGCGCCTCTTTGCGTATTATCCATAGGTACGCCGTTTATAACATATAAAGGGCTGCCGGCTGTAAAGCTGGTTAAACCACGCAATAACACGCGCGCAGATGAACCCGGACCACCGTTTGATGAACCAACGCTTAAGCCGGCCACGCGGCCTTGAAGTGATAAAGCAACGTTAGTTTCTTTAGCTTTATTAAGCGCATCACCATTTACTGTTGATACTGCGTAACCAAGCTTCTTTTGATCTTTAGATATACCGAGTGCCGTTACAACAACCTCATTTAAGCCTTTGGCCGATGGGTTCATTTTCACACTGATAGTAGTTCTGCCACCTACAGCTACTTCCTGAGATTGGTAACCTATGAAAGAGAAAACAAGTGTTGCGTTGTCTGGAGCGTTTAATGTGAAGTTACCGCTTGCATCAGTAACAGTACCACCAGAAGTGCCTTTAACGCTAATTGATACACCTGGTAGTGGTGCGCCGTTCTCATCTACAACTTTACCTTTAATTACGGCAAAGTTTACAAGCTTATCAACGTTTACGGTTGCTTTTGTAAGTGGAAATGCACTGGCTACCGAAGGTAACACAGCCGGAACGGTTAAAGCAAGTGTCAAATTCATTATAAATACAGACTTCTTGGAAGATAGCCCGCATTTATTAAGTACACCTTTTGGGTGTTTAATAAATTTCATACTATTTGTTGTTTAAGTTAATTAAGTTTTTCAGTCCAGTTTAAGCCATGCAAAATCGGGGCTTACCGATTTATCTAAAAAGAAATATTAGCATGGTATTGATGATCAGATAATTGATCTATCGTAAGGTGGTAAGTATGCGTTTTCACATAGGCGATAGATTAAGTTGGTTACTAAGTTGGTTTATAGGATTCATGTTGATATTAAGGTATTATTATCGCAAAGATAATTATCGAAGTTATACAATGGCTCACGCTAATTATTGACTATAATTTGCAATAGATTTAGCTTTTTTTGCAGAGCGCTGCAAACATAGGAAAACACATCTTAAGTAACTAATATGCTACAACTGAAATCTCGATTTTTGTTTTTGAAGCTTTCATTGAGTAAACATTACAGATTCCTTACTCAAAAAAAAGCCCCGCGTTGCGAGGCTCTATTTATTTTTGAAATATCCTGATCTAATTTATCACCAATTCTTCAGAAACGTTATACCCCATCGTTGTTTTGTGGATAGACCGGCTCTGGAAAAACACAGCCACTAAAGGTAACAGCGATAGTTCGGCCGCAAGTACTATCGCACTTACAGACGCCCATGAAAGCTCAAAAAAAGCAAATCTGAAAGCCGAGAATATAATGATAGTATGTATTAACCAAAGTGACGATAATAGCGTTAGACCGTATACCGTTAGCGATGGTTGCTGATTTACCCATTTTAATATGAATAGGTTTACAGCCTTCCCCATTAACCAGCTAACGCCACCAAATGCAAATCCAACAACTATTTGTGGCAACAATTGTAACGTAAAATACCATTTGAAAAAATCAACGCAACCTGCGTTAAAAGTGTAAAATATTCCGAACGTAAGCACTGTAACTGCTGCTATTTTAAGTAATCTTCCCATCACCTATCTTTTTTGATTGAAACGTAAATATCGTAACAATAGTAACATAGGCGTTACAAAATGTATTAGAATTTGCTTAGAATTCTTAAGCGGATGTGAAGCAGATCGAGACTGTTGATAAAAAGCAGAAATCAATCTGCCTTATGGTCTGTGTATTGAAAACCTAAAATTGACTGGTCAAGATTGTCATCTTTACCAAGCTTAAGTTTTTGCTTTAAACGGTAGCGAGCCATGCGGATACTTTTGGGTTCAACACCTAAGCGGCTTGCTATTTCTTTATTATCCAATCCCATTAAAATATATGCACAATACTTAAGATCCAACCGGGTAAGGGAATTATCTGCCCGTTGCTGCAGCGCTATAAAAAACGACGGATGGATATGGCTGATGCCCTGTTGCTCGTCAAGGCTTTTATCAGCACGTAAGTTTTGATTGATGATACGGCCTATTTGCCTGGCTACATGCTGCGCATCTCCCCCGCGCGATTTCTCTTTGAGCAATTCAAATATGGCGTTCTTCTCTTCTATTTTTAAAGTGCCGGCCAGCAGCTCTTTTTCCAACCATTCCGTTCTGTCTTGCAGTAGGGCTTGTTGCGCTTCGGCCCTGGCGCGCTCCTCTTCCCGCAAATGGGCCTGCAGTTCTGCCTCCTGTTTCTCCATCATCAATTGTTGCGCTTCGGCCTGTTTAAGTTTGGCAATCAATTGTATCTCTTCGTTCTGCTTATCGGCTATCTGCTTTTGTTGCTGAGATGCTTTTAGTTTATAATGGTAAGAACTCAGCAACAAACCCAAAACCAAAATGCTTACCGAGCCAATGGCTACATACAGCCAGTTAAGCCTTTTATTGTAATTGTCGCGTTCTTTTAATCGTTTTATCTCGTTATCTCGCTGGGCTGCGTGGTATTCCTCTTCAAGTTGCTGCACAATACTTAATTTTTGGGCGTCAAACACTTTACCATAATAGGTTACGTACTGCTTGTAGTAGTCCAGGGCCTTTTGTTTATCACCCTTTTGCTCCGCAACATTTGCAAGCCCCAGCATCAACCGCGATCGGGTTATATCTACCCCAGGCGCTGCACTTGCCAATTCACCAATGCCTGTTATCAGATATTGCTCCGCTTTAACATAATCTTTTTGCCTTAACGCGTATTCGCTAAGTATCCCATAACAGTTGGCGATAATTTCTTTTCCGTTGGTTTTGCGGCCTATTGCTAAGGCTATATTCACATACCGTTGTGCACTATCTTTAAAGCTTAAGGGATAATATTTAAAGTAGGCGTTGGCAATATTCAATGCAGTTAACGAGGCATTGCTTTGAATAAATATCCGCTCCTTATTCTTCTCATAAAAATTCATAGCCCTGCGATAGTAGCGCATGCTCGAATCTAAAAGTTCGCGCCGGGCCATGTTATGTTCAAAAGACGAAAAGAAACTATGAGCCAGCGTCATATAACCTATTTGGGTATCATCTGCAAAAACGCTCTTTTTTGATGCAGCTAAACAAGCCATGGCATAGCGGTGTTGCTTTACGGTATCGCTTCCGTAAGCGTAGATACTTGCGATATAATGGTTGATGAGCGTTTTATAACTGAAAGCCCTTTTATCAGTAGCATTTGCCAACAATTGATCTGCCCTTAACAGACCGGATATCGCTTTCTCATTATTGCCTCTAACCAACTCAAGCCAACCTTTGCGGAGCCATACAAAGGCCAGCATTTCCTTATCCGTAGTTTTAGCGGCACATCGGCTGGCGCTATCCAGGTAAATTACTGCTCTTCTTTCCTGGCCCTTTTGCATCAACAGGTAAGCCATGGTAGCATAGCAGAATGCCTTTGGTCCGGCTTCATCTAATTCTTTGGAAAGCTGCAAGGCCCGCCGGGCAGTTTTTAGAGCTTCGTCAGCATCTTTTTCTAATGTAGCCCTTGCCAATTCGGCTGTGGCAACAGGCCTTTCTTTATAAGACACACTATTGGCTACCCGCGTTAAAGAGTCAATGATCAAAGATTGAGAGAAGCCGGTATTTCCATATCCTAACAGATAGAAAAACACGAGAAAGACGAAGATCTTCTTTAAATACATAAGTGCTCGGGTAGTTAACTATAGCGAAACGGCTCTTTTCACATCTTCCTTATCTCGCCGTAATTAATACTGTAACACAACAACTTATAAAATTGTTGTAGATGATTTGTAGACGGTTTAAAATTAACTGGTAGACGCCTTGTAGCTACCGTTTTTTTGGCTCCGGACAGCTACCTAACTACTTTTGGGTCAACATCTTTATTGTTAACCTTAAAAGTAAAAACTATGTCAAACAAAACATTAGCTATTGTAAGCTACATCACCATTATCGGTTGGATAATTGCTTATTTAGAATTTAAAAAGCGCGAACAAAAAAGCGAATTAGTAAACTATCATTTGGGCCAATCCTTAGGGCTTATCATTCTATCGTTTGCTCTCGGTATTTTGATGTCTATTCTTATTGCTATAATCCCCGGCTTATACATTGTAAGCGGTATAGTTGGTTTAGCAACCTTTATACTCATGCTGTTGGGTATTGTGGCCGCTAACAATGAAGCCGTAAAACCACTACCAATAGTAGGTAAATTATTTGAAGGCCGCTTCAACTTCAGCGACCAGGCTGGCGCAAATTCTCAGCAAAAAAGCTTCTAAATAATTGAGCCTAACCTTTCTAAAAGCCCTGGTACCGTTGCTTTTAACATAGTAGCGGCTACCAGGTATTTTATTTACCTATTTAAAATAAATTATGCTGTTAGGTTCAAATACAACAAGCCCGGGTGTTAATCATGTACTGCGAACTGACTTCATTGTTCAGCTCATTAGTCAATCGAAGTATGCGGAGGCTTACCAGCTGCTAAAAGCCGAGCCGACAGATAAACCTACTACTCACTACAATCTTGCCCTGTGTTTTTATTGGACGGGCAACTACCGCGAAGCGCTTATTTATCTGGACAAGGCACAAATGTTCTTGCCGGCAGGTACAATAAGATCTAAGCAGTTGATTGATGAGTTTTATAAAAACCTGCGGGATAAACAGAATCAACTGAACGACCATCAAACTGCTATCACTGACCAATATTTACACGCCTTTCCGGAGATGGTAGCAGATGGGATAATCCGGCTAAAAACTGATTGCTGGTTGCAGCTTAAAGAATTTGCTATTGTAGTTGAAACAGCCACCCCCATAGCTTACAAACAGTACAGAAATATTACCGAAGCACTGACCACAGCTAAAGAAAAACTTAAAAAATGAGTACAGAATTTAATCTGATAAGAGATACTTATCATCGCAATATGTTTGCGGATGACGCTGCAAAGATTGATGTACTGGCGCTTTATCAATCGTTACCAGATCTGGCTATCACAGGTGATCAGGAAGAAAACCTTTATCATCTTGCAGCCAGATTCACACATCCCGAAGCGATAAAATTTTTACGGGAAAAAGGCGTAAAACCCGATACAGATAAGTACGGCAATACGCCGTTGCACGCACTTGCAACGGCTAAGTTTGATCTCAGCGATCTTAAGCTTGAACAAAAAGCGATAAGGATCAAAGAAACAACGCAAGCATTGCTTGAAGCCGGCGTTAATTCCAAAAAGAAAAATGACTCTGGTAAACTTGCTTATTATGAAGCCGGGCTGGTTTATATGTACCCCATGCTGGATGTTCTTGGAGACACTGGAACGAAATTGGACGCAACAGAAGCAGAAGGTAAAAATCTGCTGCATTCCATTTGCGATAAATTGGTCCACCGTAAAAGTATACCGGGCGCATTAGATGCTGCAACAAAAATTGTTAAAGTACTTATTGAAAAAAGCGGCATAGACCCTGACGATAAAGACATCTTTGGCAGCACTCCACTGGCATACGCCCAGCGCAGCGGTGTAAAAGAAATAGCCGCCATATTAACAGGCAACGATGAAAACACCACAACCGGGGGCATGACGATGCATGAGGCCGTGCTTAACCGTGATATGGCCGCGTTGGAGAGTATTGTAAAAACCGAGGTCGATTTGGATCAACTGTCAGACCAGCATAACCGTGCGGCACTCATGCTTGCTTGCGAGTATCCATCGCTGCCGATGGTAAAGATATTGACTGATGCAGGTGCAGATGTGAATTACCGCACCGGTATAGGCGAAACCGCTGCCTATTATTTGCTTGCAAAGGGCATAACAAACTTTGGCCGCGGATTAAGCCAAGACCTAAAAGACATCGTTAAAATTCTCCGCAATTTGATTGACAAAGGACTGGACGTGGATGCTGCTATCACCAATGATGGTGACACCGCACTAAACGTGATCTGCAAGGCCGGTTATCTTGCTGATCTGAATGCTGCATTAGTTGAAGAGTTGATTGATGCCGGTGCCGACGTCAACAAACCTGATCAATTCGGCCGAACACCGTTAATGTCATTTGCCATGCGAGGTAATGAGCCCAAGTATGCAATTGCCGAGCTACTGCTTGACAATGATGCCGACACGACATATGTAGATAACACAGGCAGTACGGCATTAATGTACGCAGCCTCAAACCCCGACCAGATGTCGGCGAAGAAACTTGTTTCGCTGATATTGGATAAGGATACCTCTACGATAGAAAATGTAAATAATGCCGGGCAAACCGTTATGGACGTGGCCATACAAAATGGCAACGAAGCCGTTGTAAAACAAATACTGGCGTAAGAATCATACAGATATGGATAACATGTTTTTAAATGCTTGCAAAAATGCTCAGAAAGGCATTGTGCAGGCTTTCCTTAAAAAGGGCGGCATTAATGTAGATAAACGCGACGCGCTTGGTAATACACCGCTTTATTATGTATGTATTAAAGGTGCAAAAGACATCGCTAAGATGTTGATAGATGCCGGGGCTGATGTAAACCTGCAGAACAACATCAGTGAAGCTCCTTTACATTGCGCAGCCCGGGCGGGGGCCAAAGAATTGATAAAGCTGCTTACAGATGCCGGGGCAGAATTAAATGCAGGTAACAATTTTGGCCAAACACCAATATTTTACGCTGTACTTGCCGGTAAAACTGAAACGGCTTTGTACCTGATATCATTAGGGGCCAACGTAAATATCAAAGACAATGGAGGATACAATATTCTGGACCATGCAACGGCCAACGGCATGCGCGAATTAGTTGTCCAATTATCACGTACAGAAGGAAGCGACACTGCCCAAAAAGATAATAATGGCAACACGCCCCTTCATCAGGCAGTTTACAATAACCAGAGCGAGGTAGTTGCATCACTGCTTAAAAGTGGCAGCCTCAATGTTAACGAGCTTAACAATAACGGCGTTAGTCCGCTTATCCTGGCAGTGAACAATTCAAACACTCACCTTACCGAACTATTGATAAATGCCGGTGCTGATGTAAATCAGCATGTGCTCAACGGCAATTCAGCCTTGCACTTTGCGGCTGGCATGGGCAATCATCATTTGGGTAAAAAGCTCATTAAAGGTGGCGCTGAGGTAAATTCAAGAAATAGCTTTAGCGAAACGCCGCTAATTGTTGCAGCCCAGTGCGAGTTTAATGATTTTACAGCAATGCTGCTTGAAAATGGCGCCGACCCTAACGCGGTGGATAATGAAAGCCGCAGTGCTATAAATTTCGCGAGCGAACGCGGTTATACCGAAATATTAGAACAATTGTTAATGGCAGGTGCAACGGAATAACTGCACTGCTTATTGCTAACTTTTAACACCACAATCATGAAAAAAATAATTTTCCTGACAATAGCTCTTGCTGTATCAACTTTTGCACGGCAAACTTTTGCACAAACCGAAGCATCTGCAGAAGAGAAAAAGAATAAAGTTGTAATGACCATTATGGATGGAGGGAAAGCCATCACTGCAGAGATAAACTCAGTAAATATTTCTATAAACCGCTACGAAGATAACATAGATGAAGAACAGGCTTCGGAAGTTAAATCTGCGGTTGCTGACACAAGTAATGTGAAATTGCCAAAGACCTTTTCAAAACGAGCTCCCGGGATTTCCTATCTCACAATAGAGGCAAAATCTTTAAGTAAAGAGATGATGCAGGTACTTGCAAAGATCAGGAACAGGTTTGATGGCACCATCACCATTACAGATGCTGCCACCAAAAAAGTAGTTAAAAGTTTAAAATTTAAAGGTGGGGCACTTTATACTTATTCCGATCAGTTAACATCACTTACAGAAAGTTACGGCTATAACAGCATAGGTTTATCCTTAAGTTGCAAAGGACTTTCAATTGATGGAGTGGACTTTAATTGATTTAGACAGTTTGCTCAACTTATCACAATGAGCAGTCCTGGAAAAGTTGATTGTTAAGTGGTCAACGTTTTTCAGGACTCGTATTAATTGGGCTGTAAAAGCTGTAATCGTATCAATCAACAGAAACGGTCAGGCCTTCCTGCTGTAATATCTTACGGTAAATTTCCATCTCGGTAAAAGAACCCTCCAAAACCGCACATTTGCCTTCATTATGAACTTTCCAGGCTATTTTTTCCGCCTGGCTTTCATTGTAATCGAGGTATTTTATCATGCAATAAATTACATGATCGAAAGTGTTATGGTCATCATTCCACAAAATAAGGCGGTGCATTTCCTTAAGGCCCGCCAGTATCTCTTCAAGCGTGAGGGTTTCTTCCTGTACTTCGGTTGGCATATCACGCAAATCTACTCAAAATTAAGCCTTAAGCATAATTAGGTTTAATTTTACAACGGTTACTGCACGGTATACCGCAACACCTGCCTGCCTATCCGCCCTTCAGAATCCACCCCTTCTACCACAACCCGGTAATTGCCGGGTGCACCGTTAAAATAACTTGAGCTGGTTTTGCCATCAACAGTTACCAGATCTGGTTTCCAAAAAATAGTTGAACGCAGGTCTGCTAACTTAACATCCCGCTTAACATTGTATTTTGGAGAGTAGAAAACCCTGGATTTGTATATGCCCTTAGGTGCATAAGGCTTTACACCGCCGCCAAAGTATCTCGGGTAATCAACAGGCTCGTCGCCACGTTTGGTGGTAATAACTAATACGCCACCGCCTGCCCTTGAGCCGTAGATAGCCGCGTTGCCGATATTTCGTAATACCTCGATTGATTGAACATCATTAACATTGATAGTGTTCATATAGTCCGAATCAGTGTACACCCCATCAACTACTATCAACATTGGGCCGCCACCGCGAGTTGAAAAGGCCGTACCATTTCTGAAGATAACCCCAAGCAAACGCCCCTGCAAGCAATCAGCTAATTGAATACAACCCGGATACAGATCTTTCGCTAACAGTATCTGGTCAGCTCTGCCCGGACCATTTAGGTTTGCAGAGTGTTTAAGTGCATTTCGTTTCTCGCGAACCTGAACTTCTCTGAGAGAAATCACATGGTTCCCTAATCCCAGTTTCATCTGCTCAAAATAAAATTGCCTGCTGTTTTGAGCGTATGCAGCTATGCTTTGGCCTGCATTAGTAACAAAATCAGGGAGGCTTTTAAATTGATTAGATGGTGCCGGGGGAACACTGTCAACAGTAATTACCACATTACGCTTGTTTTTAGCAGTACGGGCTTGTAGCAAAAACTTTATGCTATCGGGGTAAATTATATCGTTAAAAGCAAAGCGGCCATTTGCATCGGTCACGGTATCAACTTGTAAGATACCATCACCGAAATTTATCAATTCAACTTTACCCCCCTTTACCGGTTGCCCGGATGTTGTTGTTACCCGGCCCGAAATAGTGAATGTTCGTTCATCAGGAAACTTATCTTGAGTATCATTACCTGCCGCTATAGCCCGCCACTCAAAACGTTGGTAACCTTGCGTCATCATCAATACATCAAGATCTGCACGCGTTTTTTCTGTGATCTCGTTAAAGTAATACGCCGGTTGCTCTATATATCCTTTAAGATCAGAGCTAAGCAAAAGCGATGCAAAAATATTATTCTCGTTATTTTCATCGATAGGCGCCTTGCTTTCATTTACAACTGCTACTGATAAACTGCCAAGAGATGGCTTTCCATCAGCTGTTGTAGCTTCAACATTAAGCGTAACCGGTTTTTGAGCCTGTTGATAGTTTTTATCTGCAGCAACTTTTAAGTTTATTTTATCATTGCCATTTATAAATACCAATCGCTGATTAAGCGGCTCACCAGCTGAGGAGAAAAGCGTAAACTGCACAATACCCGATGGAAATTTACTTGCAGGGATTACGGCACTAAAGCTTGATTTTCCTATCTCGCTTTTAGCTGCATAATAAACCCTCCCGTTTGCCTGCGCCAATAAATTTAGCTGACCTGCGAGCGCCTTTGGGGTTGCTACATTTACCATAATATGGTTCGGATCAGTACTTGTTATATTGAGCACAGTACCATTATCAGTGGCTTTAGGCAAAGCCTTAATAGCTTTTGAGCCATCTGCATACGTTAGTTCCGCTTTGTATGTTTGGCCCGCTTGAGGTGTTAACGTAAATGCACCCATGCCCAGGTGAGTGGTACTTATAACGGCGATCTGTTTTCCGCTGTTATCCTTGATAACCCCCTTTGCATCAACGCCCAAGCCGTCGTTACCAATAATTTTAAATGCTATATGGGTGTTAATGCCATTAACCAGGTTGCCACCCTCCGGAAAAAACTGGACATCAGCAACACCGGCGGCAAAATGCACCGGGATTCTCTTTATAACTTTGTTTTCGCCAACGCCAGCAATGGTTGTAACAAAACGGACGTTCTCAAGGCTTGCTGCATCTGTTGCAGGAAAATTTATTTTGATATTTCCGTCTGCATCGGTGACGGCTTTGCCTTTCATATTAGCCACACCTGTGGATAGCATGGTGTAGCTTACCTGCTTATTTGAGTAAGCTGCGCCATTTGCGTCAGTGTACCTTATAGTCGCCGTAACTTGCTTTTGCTGATAGCTGAAAGATGCCCTGGTGAAAACCTTATTGGTGATAACATTGCCTATAACAATTGCCTTATCAAAAAAGTATTGCGTACCGGCGTTACGCATATATTCGGTATATGCACGCAGGCGATAGTTACCTTCCTCCATGGTATCAGGCAGCGGTATATCACCGTAACCTATCCCATTATGTAATTGGATCTTAAGGGCTTGTTTTATAGAATCCGCCTCGTTTATGAGTTCAACATTCAATATTCCGCTATCCGGTTGCAATTGCCTGTCTGGCCCTGTTAAAACGTAGGCCTTAAACCATATATCTTCTCCGGCGGTATAATAAGGTTTATCAAAATGAAGGTATGCCTTTTCAATAGGGTGCTTTTGGCTCCAGGCCGCAAGTCTGCGGGTAAGGTTAGCTATGATGTCATCATCCACGGTAAAACCTGCTATTCCAAGCAACATTATCGCTGGCAAAAAAATCCAGATAAGCTTTTTACAGGTCATAAGCGCATGGTTATTTAAAATTTATTCTTCCACATCATACTTTCAACAGGCCGGGTTGTAGGTTTGTTATATTTGGCGTTGCCTTTGGTATTGTACATGGTTTCAATATCGCCCTCAACAACAAAGTATATTAACTGCCCGATAGGCATGCCAGCATAGATCTTAACCGGTTGGGCGCATGATATCTCAAGCGTCCAGGTATTACAAAAACCAACATCACCCTTACCCGCAGTGGCATGTATGTCAATACCTAATCGGCCCGTGCTCGATTTTCCTTCTAAAAAGGGTACATGTTTATGCGTCTCTGTATATTCCATTGTAACGCCCAGGTAAAGTGTATTAGGCTGTAATACAAATCCCTCTTTAGGTATCTCAAAGTTGATGATCTCGTTATGTAGCTTGGCATCAAGCACCCTGTCTTTATAAGTAGCCAAGTGTTTACCAAGGTGCACGTCATAAGAGTTTGTACCCAGGTGATCGCGGTTAAAGGGTTCAATAATTATAGTACCTTTTTCTATTTCTTCGAGGATGCGTTTATCAGACAAGATCATACGCTAAATTACCATTAAAAAAGCTATTAGTTGCACCCGCCGTTTAAATAAAAACCGCCGCACATTACTGTAACGGCGGCACACTCAACCGCTGTAAAAGGCGGTCACCTTCACCCAGTTCCTGTTTTAATGTTTATTTGATATCCTTTGTGTTTGAGGCAACTTTTCGCTCATCCGTAATTTTACACAGCCTTCGGTTATGGCAACCGCAATTAAGATGATTGCTGCAATGTAGGTTCTTTTCATTTCATAGTAAATTGTGATAATTACCCGTATGACAATCATTGATTAAGTTATGTTACACCTGGCCGTTAATTGGCGCTAAATTTTAAAATAGTGTGATAGAAATTGCTCAGCTTTTTCGCAATTTTACCTTATGGCTATAGCGTACCGACAACAAATTGATGACGACACAGAGTTTGCGCTATGGAAAATAGAGGAAAGTGCCGAAGAGCTTTATCAGCAGCTAAAGCTGGATGACGAGGAAAAAGCCTACACCCGCAAATTGAGCAAAAGCAAGCGCTACCTGCATTGGTTAGGTACACGCGTTTTACTTCGCAAAATGCTTAAAACAGAAGAATATATAGATTGTAAGGTTGATGCTCACGGCAAGCCATATCTCGTTAGCCTTCCATACCATATTTCTCTAAGTCATTCTTTTGATTACGCCGCCGTAATGATAAGCCGTACCAGCCCTGTGGGGATAGATATTGAGCAGATCAAAGAAAAAGTGGAGCGAATTGCGGGTAAGTTTATGCGGCCCGAGGAACTGGCTTTTGTTAGTGATGAGAACAAAATAGCACAGCTTTATGTATGCTGGTGCGCGAAAGAGGCGGTCTACAAATGCTATGGCCAAAAGGAAGTATCTTTCGCAGATAATATCACGCTATACCCATTTACTTTTCAACATCATGATCTGCTGCATGCTAAACTGCATAAGGGTAATGTAAACCTTGATTACGAGGTAGGCTATATGCAATATGAAGATTACATGATCGGTTACGTTAAAAGATAGAAATGAAAAACAAAAAGGTGGTTTTTGAGGATTGGGGATTAACTGATTATAAACAAGCCTGGGACAGACAGGAAGATATCTTTGGTGCGACCGTTAAGCTAAAATCAGAGCTACGCAACAAAGCTTTAGCGGTAGCAGCGGGCGAGGCAGAAGAGGAATACATCCCTACGCCTAATTACCTGATATTTACACAGCATCCACACGTTTATACATTGGGTAAGAGCGGTAAGGCAGATCATTTGCTGCTTGATGAACAGGGTTTGAAAGAAAAAAACGCGGCCTACTATCCCATTAACCGCGGTGGCGACATTACTTATCACGGTCCGGGTCAGATAGTGAGTTATCCTATTCTCGATCTTGATAACTTTTTCACCGACATTCACTTATACCTGCGCACGCTTGAAGAAGCTGTAATTTTAACAATGGCCGACTTTGGGCTTAAAGGGGGACGCTATCCGGGCTACACAGGCGTTTGGCTGGATGCAGATAATGAGCATGCACGTAAAATTTGTGCCATGGGTGTGCGCTGCAGTAGATGGGTGACGATGCACGGCCTTGCTTTTAATGTAAATACCGATCTGGATTATTTCAAGAACATTGTGCCTTGCGGCATTGATGATAAGGCGGTAACATCCATGCAGTTAGAACTTGGCGGCCAGGTTGATATAAATGAGGTTAAACAAATCCTTAAACACCATATTTCCGTACTTTTTGGTATGGAGATAATTGGATGAGAGGATACCTTACACTTGTGTTATTATTTGCTACCGCTTGTACAAAGCAGGTTGTAACAGCTTATCCAACACCGGGCAATGCTTCCTCAATAGATAATAATATGCCACAGCCAAAAACGTTCACTTATCTTGCATTGGGAGATTCATATACCATTGGCGAAGCTGTGCCGCAAGAACAATCTTTCCCTTACCAGCTAACCAGAAAGTTTGAGAACAATATATCGCCAGAGATCATTGCCGTTACCGGCTGGACAACAGGCGAACTCAAACAAGGTATACAACAACGAAATTTACAAAAGCACGATTACGACCTGGTAACGCTACTGATCGGCGTTAACAATCAATATCGCCATTACAGCAAAGATGATTACCGCAAAGAATTTACGGAGTTATTGGCCACCGCGATAAGCTATGCCAGCGGTAATAAACAACACGTTATCGTGCTTTCCATTCCCGACTGGGGCGTAACGCCTTTTGGTAAAAACACCGGTAATTCGGCAGCTATTGCTACCGACATAAACCTTTTCAACGGCATAAACCGGGAAGAGACCGATAAAGCGGGCGTTGCCTATGTGAACATCACCCCAATATCAAGGCAAGCCAATTCTCAACCGGATCTGGTAGCAACCGATGGGCTGCATCCATCAGGTAGAATGTATGGCTTATGGGTAGACCAGTTGGTGCCTGTGGTAACAAAGCAATTAGCGTTATGAAAGCTTTTTTGTTAGTTGTGGCATTGATGATCTGTTCAAGTTTTGGCTTTGCTCAAAATCAAAAGCCTGATAGCCTTCACTATCTTGCGCTTGGCGATTCTTATACTGCTGGGCGTTATGTTGATCGATCGCAATCATTTCCCTATCAATTAGCAGCTAAATTAAACAGCAAACATATTGCTACGGCGCAACCGGTGCTCATAGCTCAAAACGGCTGGCGTACCGACGAGTTGATCAACGGTATAAAGCAACAAACAGATAATGCCAGGTACGATTTAGTGACTTTGCTGATCGGTGTTAACAACCAATATCAAAAAAAAGATATTGAAACCTACCGCAAAGAATTTGCAGAAATTCTTAATTCTGCCATTTTTCTTGCCAAAGGCAACCAAAAGCATGTATTTGTATTATCAATACCTGATTGGGGCGTAACCCCTTTTGCCAATGGACGTAACCGGGAAAATATTGCCGCAGAAATTGATGCTTACAATGCTATCAATAAAGAAGTTACCAAAGCTGCCGGAGCGAATTATATCAACATTACAGAATTATCGCGAGCCGCGAGCGACGATAAAGAATATGTAACAACTGACAATTTACATCCATCAGCAAAAATGTATAAATGGTGGGTGGATAGATTGTACTCACGTGTAGCCGCCTCATTAAAATAAGATACAGTTCTTTTCAAAAAAAGGGCAGCAAAATCAATTTGCTGCCCTTTGCGAAATTTCATAAACAAGGTTACTTCACCTTCCTGATCCGGCTATTATTAAAATCGTTTACGTAAACATTACCGCTGTTGTCGACAACTATACCGATAGGGTAATTAAAGGTTGCCGAACTTCCCGGGCCATCGGTGTTGCCGGTTGTTGCAGATTTTCCTGCTATAACCGTCAAGATATGGTCTTTAGTAATTTTAAGCACTCTGCCATTACCGTCAGCCACAAACATGTTGCTATTGGCATCAATAGAGATGGCTTGTGGTTTACCTAAAGGCATCGCCAATGAGTCTAAACCTCCGGCAAAAGTACTTACCACATTGTTCAAATCTATCTTTCTGATCGCATTGTTCGATGGCTCGGCAACGTAGATATTTCCGGCAGCGTCTACAGCTACACCAGCCGGGGTGTTAAAACTGGCATTGAGGCCTGTTGAATTTTTGTAGCCATTGGTACGATTACCTGCTATGGTTGTCACAACACCGGCAGATGTTATCTTACGCACAAGCCCGGTATTGGCGTCTGAAACATATAGCGAACCATCGGTACCGATAGCTAAACCGGTAGGCGCACTAAAACTTGCCGATGTTCCCGTTCCATCTGCATAGCCTGCTATCCCGCTGCCTGCAAATGTTGTTACAACACCCGCCGGGGTTATTTTACGGATCAGATTGTTACCCATATCAGCAACAAAAACATTCCCTGATGCGTCAACCGCTAATCCAGCGGGCGAATAAAATGAAGCAGACTTACTCGTGCCGTCGGCACTTCCTAAACTGCCGCTGCCTGCAATTGTTGTCACGTTTCCATCAGCGGTAATTTTGCGAATGGTGCAATTGTAAGAGTCGCTTATATATAAGTTGCCTGCGGCATCACGCGCATTGCCAAACGGATGGTTAAACAAAGCAGCAGTGCCATTACCATCTGTATTACCCTCGTATGAGCCTGCAAATGTTGATACTGTTCCGTAAGCGTTTGTCATATCGGTTGAAGTTTTAAGCTGTACAACACCGCCATATGCTGTTCCGGTTGAGTTAGTTGCATACGCTCTAATGTAATAGGTAGTATTTAGAGATAGATTTTTCAGGTTAGCAATAAAAGATGTGCTTTTTAATTTAACGGCGGTTTTATTGTCGGCAACTGTTGGCGTCTGGTTGCTGGTGCTATAACAAACGCCATATTCCGTAACAGAGGCTTCCTCACTTGTTAATACACCGCCTGCCCAGGCTTGCGTGGAAGTAGCATCAATGATTACATCATTCGTGACTATGCCCGCCAAAGGTAACGGCACTGTGTTACTCTTCATACATGAAGAAATTGCAAATGCGATTGATAACAGCAATAAACTAAAAAGGGTAATTTTTCGCTTCATTTTAATTTGTAGTGTGAGGTGATCTAATAGGTAGTAAATGTCAATCTAAACGCTAAAACACGATAATTTTGAATGTTAATTATTGTTAAAACAACAAGCTTGTTACATCCGTACGCATAAAAATGCTGCTACGATACAGTCCGTAGAGAAAATTAGGGATGAATGGTCAAAATGTATCGACGAATGAGTTTTACTGCCAGTGATTACAAACGCCTGACGAGATAATTTTTAAGCGATAAAGCTTTAAGTTATTTTTGCTGGTAAACTATTAGCACAGCTTAATTGCAATGGCCGAAAACACACTGATCCGTCGCCTTGGCCTAACGCAAGCCACTGCAATAAACATGACCGACATGGTTGGCATCGGGCCATTTATTACCCTGCCAATGGTGATACACATGATGAACGGTCCATGGTTCTTATATGCCTGGCTGGCCGGTGCGGTGTTATCGTTTATTGACGCCATGGTTTGGAGTGAGCTCGGTGCAGCATTCCCCATGGCCGGTGGATCTTACAACTTTTTGAAAGAGACTTACGGCAAAAACAAGGCGGGCCGGTTAATGAGCTTTTTGTTTGTATGGCAAACCATGATACAGGCGCCACTGGTAATAGCTTCTGCAGCTATTGGTTTTGCTTCGTACTTGTCATATCTGTTGCCGCTGGGCCAGTGGGAATTAAAGATGGTAAGCGGTGCAGTTGTAATTGCAATTGTTATTTTACTCTACCGTAAAATAGAATCTATAGGTAAGATAAGCACCGTATTATGGATAGGCGTTTTAATTACCATGCTTATCATTATTGGAGGCGGGCTGCTGCACGGAAATTTTCTTACGCCCATAAAGCATATTAATGATGGGCTTACCTTGAATTATGGATTTGTGGCCGCCATTGGCTTTGCCAGTGTGAAGAGTGTTTACAGCTATCTGGGTTATTATAATGTTTGCCATTTGGGTGGCGAGATCATTGATCCATCACGCAATATACCGCGCAGTATGTTCCTGTCCATCGCTGGTATTGCTGTGCTATATATGCTGATGAATGTGAGTGTTGTTAGCGTAATACCATGGCAACAGGCTAAAGACAGCCAGTTTGTGATAAGCGATTTTATGGAGCGACTTGCCGGAGATACGGCAGCTAAAATAATTACTTGCCTGGTGTTACTTGTAGCCTTTTCTTCAGTGTTTTCCGCTACGTTAGGTTATAGCCGAATACCTTATGCAGCTGCGGCAGATGGTGCATTTTTTAAAGTATTTGCCAAGCTACACCCTACAAAAAATTTCCCCTACATATCGTTGCTTGTTTTAGGGGCAATTGCCTTTGTTTTTAGCTTGCTGTTTAAGTTAAGTGATGTGATCAGCGCTATCTTGGCCATGCGGATACTGGTCCAGTTCATAGCTCAAGCATTGGGATTATACTTATTACGGCGGCGGAAAAGCGAAACACAATTTCCTTACAAAATGCCCTGGTTCCCGTTGCCTGTTTTTGCAGCGATCTTGATCTGGATAGGCATACTTGTATCAACCGGCTGGCACATGGTTTTGGGAGGAGTAAGCGCCATCGCAATAGGCACTATTGTATATTTTATTAAAGCCAGGTACAGGCGCGAGTGGCCTTACAATGCTAAACCTTTAAGCGATAAAAATGTATAGCATTTTTAGCCCAGAAAAGTTCCTGCTCGTTTTGAGAGAGCTGGTTAACGTAACCCTCGGCAAGTTTATAGGCTTTTTGGTAACCGCCTGCCACATTGCACACCGGCCAGTCGGAACCATACATTAACCTTTCTGCACCAAAGGCGTTGAAAACAATATCCAGATAAGGGGTAAAATCCTCATCCTTCCAGTTGTTCCAGTCGGCTTCAGTTACCATTCCGGATACCTTGCATGATACATTTTGATGCTGTGCAAGCACTTGTATATCTTTCTTCCACTGGTCGATATCGCCGGCCTTTATAAAAGGTTTGGCCAAATGATCTACAACAAAGCGCTGGTTAGGGAACGCAGCTACAAATTCGGCCGCTATTTTAAGATGTTTTGGAAAGATAAGTATATCGTAAGTGAAACCATATTTATCAAGCAGACCTATGCCCGTCATAAAATCCTCGCGCAGCATGTACCTATCATCGGCTTCGCCCTGTAACACATGGCGGAAGCCTTTCATCAATTCTATATCCCGGTATTGCTCCAATCGCTGTTCAACATCAGCAGCTTTTAGATCAATCCACCCTACAACGCCTTTAATAAAGCTATTTTGCTGAGCAAAATTCAGGATAAATTCGTTTTCAGTGATGGTCTGATCGGCCTGTACGGTAACACAGCCGGCAATACCATTCTGTTCAAGCAGTGGTTGAAGATCTGCCGGCACAAAATCGCGCCGGCATTGGTGCATATCCTCATTTATCCATTCGTGCCTGGCCTTATCGTACAGCCAAAAGTGCTGGTGGCTATCAATTTTTAGCATAAGCCTTAACCACTTGCTTAGCGGTGCCTAAACCATCAATACCCAGTTCGACAACATCACCGGCCTTTAAATAAACAGGTGGGTTAAACCCTAATCCAACACCAGCAGGTGTACCGGTTGAAATAATATCGCCCGGCAGCAAAGTCATGAACTGGCTAACGTATGATACAAGGAAGGGAATATTGAAAATAAGGTTTGCCGTGGTGCCGTTCTGCATCATTTTGTCGTTAACCTTAAGCCATAGTTTTAGATTATGCACTTCTTCAATTTCTTCTGTAGTGGCCATAAAAGGACCTATCGGCGCGAAGGTATCGCAGCCCTTACCTTTATCCCATGTACCGTTCCGCTCTAACTGAAACTCACGTTCAGAAACATCATTATGCAGCACATATCCCGCTACGTATTCCAGTGCTTCATTCTCCTCAACATAAGAGGCTTTCTTACCTACAACCACAGCAAGCTCAACTTCCCAATCCGTTTTTACTGAATTTTTAGGGATGATGATATCATCATCAGGCCCTACCAAAGCTGTTGTAGATTTAAAGAAAATGATAGGTTCCTTAGGCAGCGGCGCATTGGTTTCCTCTGCGTGGTCTTTATAATTAAGGCCGATGCAAATTATTTTAGACGGCCTTGCAATAGGGCTACCCAAACGCTCGTTTTCAGCTATCTCCTGCAAGCCCGATTTATTTTCTTCAACATATTTCTGCAGCCGGGCTAAGCCATCGGTTTCAAAAAACTGCTCGTTATAATCTTCACCAAAGCCAGATGTATCGTATTTTTTATCGTTAAGGATGATACCGGTTTTCTCTTTACCAGCCTCGCCGTATCGTATAAGTTTCATTTGTAATTCAGTAGTTATTGGTTCATTAGTTTATTAGTACCTGCTTTATCTGCGTCTCTGTACATTATCAATTGTTCAATTTTATAAAGCCGCCATCGATAGGATAATCGCAGCCGGTAATAAAGCCTGCCTCGTCTGAACATAGGTAAAGCGCCAGTGCCGCAACTTCTTCCGGTTTGCCCATACGGCCTATAGGTTGGCTTTTTGATAATTTTTCAAATATCTCTGTTTCTTTACCAGGATAATTCTTGGCAATAAAACCATCTACAAATGGCGTGTGTACCCTTGCCGGTGATATAGAATTACAGCGGATGTTATCGGCCATATAATCACGCGCCACAGACATGCTCATAGCGTAGATTGCGCCTTTGCTCATAGAATATGCAAACCTATCCGTTATACCCACTAATGATGCAATCGATGCCATGTTGAGTATAACACCGCCGCCGTGTGCTTTCATTACCGGCACAGCTGCATAAAGTGCATTGTAAGCACCTTTAACATTTACACTGTAAATACGGTCGATGTCGGCTTCGCTGGTACCCTCAAGATTACCCACATGGGCAATACCTGCATTGTTCACCAATATATTGATAACACCTATGCGCTCAAAAACCTGCAAAACTTCCGGTTGTTTACTTATATCTGCGGTATGTGCAAAGGCCTGCCCGCCATCTGCGTTGATCTCTTCAACGGTGTGCTGTGCAGCAGCAGCATTCAATTCTATAATATGAATGGTAGCACCCTGCTTCGCGAATAATTTAGAGATCGCTTTACCTATACCGCTGCCACCGCCGGTTATAACGGCAATTTTATTTTGTAAACTAAACATAACTAAGTTTATAATGATACGCCCCTTTTCCAGGGTATAAAATCGTCCTGTCCTAATTTAACTGCCTTTGGTTGCTTTAAACCGCTGGCAACCTCTATCACATAATCGAGCATGCGCGTAGCAGCCTGCTCAATTGTTTCTTCACCTTCTATAATGGTTCCGCAGTTGATGTCCAATATATCCGGCATGCGTTTAAATACTGCTGTGTTTGTTGCAATTTTAATAACCGGCGCTACGGGGTTACCGGTTGGCGTACCCAAACCGGTTGTAAACAATACAATATTAGCACCAGCGCCAACCTCTGCGGTAGTACTTTCAACATCACTACCCGGTGTACAAAGCAGATTTAAGCCGGGTTTGGTAACCTTTTCCGGATAATCTAAAACAGCTGTAACAGGCGATGAACCACCTTTTTTTGCAGCGCCTGCAGATTTAATAGCATCGGTAATTAAACCATCGCGAATATTACCCGGTGAAGGGTTTGCATAAAAGCCTGAGCCGTCGGCCTCGGCCCTTGCGTTATAACTGCGCATTAGCTCCATAAAGCGTTGTGCTTCGTCCTCTGTTACACAACGGTCGCTCATTTCCTGTTCAACACCGCAAAGCTCAGGGAATTCAGCTAATATTACGCTGCCACCCAAGCTCACTAAAATATCAGAAAGATAGCCCAGTGTGGGGTTAGCAGATATACCCGAAAAGCCATCAGAACCGCCGCACTCCAAACCTATGCAAAGTTTAGATAAGGGCGCCGGCTGGCGTGTTTGTTTATTTGCCTCCATCAAACCGGCAAAGGTTTGTTTCAAAGCCTCATGCAGTAAGTTGCTTTCGGTGCCTAACTTTTGCTGTTCAAGTATTATCAGCGGCTTGCCGAAATTGGCGTCGCGCTTTTTTATTTCATCCTGCAGGATAGAAGCCTGAGCATGCTGGCAACCTAAACTTAATACAGTAGCACCGGCAACGTTGGGGTGCGTAATATAACCTGCAAGCAGGCCACATAGTGCAACGCTATCCGTGCGCGTACCGCCGCAGCCCATATCATGATTGATGAATTTGATACCGTCGATATTTTCGAAAAGCTTGCCTGCGGTACTTTCTTCCGGCGACAGGTCAAGATTAGCCTGGATAATTTCCTGTGTAGTTTTTCCTGCCTTGTACATTTGCACCAGGCTATCCACTTCTGTCTCGTACCCACGTGGCTTTGCAAAGCCAAGTTTAGCAGATAGCGCATCTCTAAGGACATTGATATTTCTGTTCTCGCAAAAAACCAATGGGATAACCAGCCAGTAATTAGCAGTACCTACAGAGCCATCTGCACGATGAAAGCCCATAAATGTTTTGTCATGATACTTTTCGGCAACTTCCGGTGTATGCCATTGCGTTTTACGGCTTCCTAACTTAAAATCGTCTGCTGCATGCACTAAATTTTCAGTGGTAATAGCCTCCCCTTGTTTAACAGGTTTGCTTATTCGGCCGACCAATACGCCGTACATGTGCACATCCTCACCGGGCTGCATGGCAGTTACAGTGAACTTATGTTTAGCGGCAACGCGTGTTGTTAGCGGGAAACTATCGCCGTTAAAGTTAATGATGGTTCCTGCTTCCAGATCAGTTAGTGCCACAAGCACGTTATCTGCCGGGTGGATTTGCAAATATGTATGCTTACTTGCGGACATAAATTAAGTAACTTTATAAGTGTTAACGTAACGTTTAAATAGAAAAGCTAACATACAAAAAAAGTCCCCTTTAGGGACTTTTAATTTTATTTGCTGATGAGGTTGTACAACTCATCCAGTTTTGGTGATAATACAATTTCGATGCGGCGGTTTTTAGAAAGTGCCTCCGGTGTTTGAGCTGTATCTATAGGTTGGAACTCGCTTTTACCAGTAGCAGTTAAACGATGTGGATCAACATTCTCTGTTTCGGTAAGATACCTTGTTACAGATGTTGCCCTTAAAACACTCAGGTCCCAGTTGTCTTTGATCTGACCAAGGTTTTTTATCTTTTTATCATCCGTATGGCCTTCTACTGCTATGTTAATATCAGGCTCTTTGTTAAGCACCGCTGCTAATTGTTGTAACGCCAGCTTACCTTTTTCGTCAATTACAATACTTCCTGACGGGAAGAGCAATTTATCCGTTAACGATACATAGACTTTTCCATTACGTATATCAACCGTTAAGCCACTTTGCTGGAAACCTAACAATGCTTTCTGTAATTTTTCCTTAAGCGCATTGGTCGCCTCATCGCGTTTGCGTAAAATCTCTTCAACCTCTTTTAGGCGGGCTTCGCGTTTCTGCAGGTCTGATGATAACTGGGTTACCTTTGATGAACTCGCGTTATAATTACTATTTAAGGAAGTGTAATTAGCTTTAAGCGCCGCCAGTTCCTGGCGAATCTTTGTGGTGTCGGCCATAAGTTTTGCTACCTGGTCTTCCAGGGTGGTAGTACGGGCGGCTAAAGAATCGCGCTCGGCAAGCAAGGCCTTGTGCTTTTTGGGAGACATGACCACACATGATTGCATGGCTGCTGATAGTACGAAGAAGATAATGACCAGATGTCTGATTTTCATTTTAGAATAGATTAAAAGATCAGGCTAACGCGTTGCGAAGAAATACGTTCATTGGATAAAGCTTGGTTACTGCTTTTAATATTTGATCAACCGCTTTATTTGATGTTATTTCTTTATCGGTAAGCGGATGCCAGGCAATAAAACTTTTAAGTTTAAGCAGATCGATATTTTCATTATCTGCATCGTAACCCTTCGGTGTAGTTTTTAATTGATCCTGCTTGCGGAACTCGCCAAAAAGTTTGATAAACTCTTTGTCATCTATGACCTTTTTAAGATCATCGGCATTGTAATCGATCTCCTGGCGGATAGCTTTCAGATGTTCAGCTTCTGGCATCCAATAGCCACCGGCTATAAACGACTTGCCACCCGGCTGTATATGCAGGTAGTATTCTACCCCGCCATTTTTACTTCCCTGGGTTGGAAAACTTACGCCGAAATTATTTTTATAAGGAAGTTTATTTTTACTAAAGCGTATATCGCGATAAATCCGCATCACGCATTTTTTCGGGTCAAGATCGGCGCTTACGGCAGGATCAATTTTGTGCAGTCCTTCAAGTATTTTTGCAGTAAAAGCGATAACATTTTCACGGGCAGCTTCGTAACGCTCCTTGTTCTCCTGAAACCACTCACGATCATTATTTTCTACCAGTTCTTTTAAAAAGGTCAGCGTTTGGGTTTGTATCATTTCAAAAGCTGTTGGCAGGTTGCTTAGTTTAAGTTAAGTTTCTGGTTGGGCATGTTGGTTAGATCAACATTTTTACGGCGGTATTTTTTGTACCATATAAAGCCCAAAACACCTATAGCTAAATAGGGTGCGGCCAGCAGGTACATGATACCTTTGTTTAAGCCCTTGGCCTGTGCCCCACCGTTCTCAGAGTTTGTTTCAACCGTTGCCGTACACATAGCACATTGTGCTTTTACAGGAACAGTTGCAGTTATCATTAACCCAAAAACAAACAAAACGAATAAGAACTTCAATTTCTTTTTCATAACACACCAATTAAAAGTGGTAGTACGGTTTTATCATCAAATATACAACAACGCCTGATATTGTAACGAATAGCCATAATGGAAACGTCCAGCGGACCAATTTCTTATGTTTTTCTACCTGCATTTGTAATCCGCGGTAAAAGCTTAGCAATATTAGGGGTAATACACCCGCGGCTAACACAATATGCGGCACTAATATAGCCAGGTAAATGCTTCTTGAGGTACCCGCAGTTGCCTTCTCAGCAGCTGATAATACACCGTCTCCATTAGCGTCGCCATACAGGGTATCGTTACGCATTAGGTAGTGAAACAGAATATAAGACACCAGGAATAAAGATGACAAGCAGAATGTGAGGATATTTATACGCTTGTGTAAAGCAATATTACCCTGCTTTATAAAGTAAAGCGAAAGTAACAACAACAAGCTGCAGGTACCGTTCAACACAGCATTTATCAGAGGCAAATAAGGTGTGAAGGCCGGTGGCGTTGCCGGGCCGGGTATTAGATGCCTGTTCAAAACTACAACCACGGCAATTACAAAAATTGTTATACCGGCTACAAATCGAAATATAAATTTATCAGTCATTTTAGATGATATATCGAGAAAAGATGAAAGACAAAAGACACCCCTACTTGTTATCATAGTAATCTTTTCTCCTTTATCCAAATATCTTTTATCTTAATAAAGCGCTTTATCTACTTTTCGCAGTTCCTCTGCTATCTGTACTTTTATCTCATCGTTCAGCTTCGTGATATCGGTGTTGGTAGTGCCGGAGTAATATCCGCGAATTCGTTTCTCAGCATCTATCAAAATAAGCTTGTCGCTGTAGATAAACTCATCTTTACCGGGTACCTTCAGCGCGTCAACCAGGAAACCTTTACGGGCTAAGCCGTAAATTGATGTTGTATCGCCAGTTAGGAACAACCACTTATTGGTTACTTCAAACTGCCTGGCATAATCCTTTAACACCGCCGGCTTGTCTTTATCAGGATCAACCGTGATAGTCAGGAAGTACACCATAGGGTTTTTGCGGTAGGCATATACTAGTTCGCTTACATTCTTGTTCACCGTGTTGCAAACTGTTGGGCAGCCGGTATAAAAGAAATTGGCGATAAATATCTTTTTATCAAAGTTCTTAAAAGAAACTTCTTTACCGTTCTGGTCGGTAAGCTCAAAGTCAGCAAGCTTGTGATAAATAGTATCAGGTATGTATTTACCATGAAACTTGTGGCCGGTTTTCGCTACCTCCTTAGGGCCGTAAAATGGCAGCGGTTTATACCGGTTTTTGCCTTTTGCAGTTAGTAAATAATATAAAAATCCCGGTAACGCTAATATGGCTACCAGGATCAGTATCTTTTTCGTAAAAGAAGCTTTGCGCATTATCCCCTCAGGTCAATCCAGTAATGGCTTTCATTGGTAAGTACCAATATCAAACCGATGATGAACAAGATCGGAACAATAATGGCGATCATTAAGCCTATGCGCTCAAACTTTAAGTGCATAAAAAACGCAACGATGTAAAATGCTTTAAATAACGTTAACACAATGTATATTGGGTTAGCGATGTGCAAAGGCATAATATCGTGCGGTACAAGGTACAGCGCAATAAAGAATTCTACCGCAGTAATAGCTGATAATATACCGGCTACTTTGAGGATCCTGCCTTTGGTCATTCCTTCACCGTGGTGCTCGTCTTGGTGAAGTTCTTCTGTATGTTGTGATGACATGATATCTTGTAATTATAAAATTAAACTAAATAGAAGAAGGTAAATACGAATACCCAAACCAAATCTACAAAGTGCCAGTAAAGGCCTACTTTTTCTATCATTAAATAGCTGCCACGTTTCTCGTAGGTACCAGCTAAAACGTTGATGGTAATAATGATGTTGATGATAACCCCGCTAAAAACGTGGAAACCATGGAAACCTGTGATAGTGAAGAACAGGTTGGCAAACTGCTGGGTGCTAACTGCCGATATGTCTTTTTTAGCTTTAAAATATTCGCCTAATTCATGCGGAATGCTGCCCCACCAGAAACCTTCGTGATGTAAGTGACTCCACTCTAAGGCCTGACAACCCAGGAACATAAAACCACCGATAACGGTAGCAATCATCCACCCAACAACCTCTTTCTTTGCCATACGGTGACCGGCCTCTACAGCCAATACCATTGTTACAGAGCTAAGGATGAGGATAAATGTCATGATACCCACAAACACAAGCGGTGCACCATGATCTATCATGCCCGGTACAGACTGGAATATCAGGTCGGCCATTGGCCAGGTGTGTGCGCTGAAACGAAGGGCGCCGTATGCGATAAGCAATGATGAGAATGTGAATGCATCTGATAACAGGAAGAACCACATCATCATTTTGCCATACTCAACATTGAACGGTGATTTACCACCAGCCCACGGCGTAGTTTTTAATTCATCAATAGAAGATACTTGTGCACTCATTGTGTTTTTAATATTGGTTCAAAAGTAAAAAAACATACAGATAAATCCATATAATATCGACAAAATGCCAAAATATTGAGGACATCTGCATACTAAACAAATTTTTAACCTGCGCTACATTCTTGTAGCTGCGGATAAGTGTGTTGATTAAGAGTAATAAGCCTGCTAAAATGTGTAAAAGGTGCATCCATATAAATACATATACGAATGATTGTGATGCATTGGGATTGCTGAAATAGACACCCATTGAAGGTAACAGAATTAGCCATGCATAAACCTGTACTACCAAAAACGCTGTACCTAAACCAATAGTAAGCCAAAGGTACAGCCGCTGCTTTGCAAACTGCAGCCTTTTAGCTGCCTGCGATGCCATAAACATGGTAATACTGCTGGCAGCAATAATAATGGTGCTGTATAAAAAAATCGGCGGCATTTTAAAATTTAAGCTGTGTTTACCACCACCCGCGTAAACAATAAAACCACTTGTTAACGCCGCAAAAAACATGAAAGATGTGAATATGAATACCCACATGTTAAACTTTTTAGGCGCCAGGTTTAATTTATCTTCTTGCTGTATCTGAGCCATCATTTTGCTATAAAATCAAATAAAAACATTAACTGCACAATGGGCAGATAATAAAAAGAACCGAACATCAATGTACGCGCCGCTTTCACTTCAAGCGTGCGTAAAAGGTTAAACGCCTGATATAAAAATATCAAACTCATCAGCAGCGATACGCCACCTACATAGTAACCACCATAGCCATAAATAGTTGGCAATAAACTTACAGGCACCAACACCACTGCAAATACAAATGTGATCAACGCGCTGGTTTTATCACGTTTGGCTGTTGGCAGCAAACGGAAACCGGCTAATTTGTAATCGTCATCCAAAACCCATGCTATGGCCCAGAAGTGCACAAACTGCCACACAAACTGTATCATGAATAAAATAATAGCGATCTGATCTATCCTGCCGTGAGGCTGGCCGGCAACATACCCTATTAGTGCGGGTAATGCTCCGGGGATTGCACCTACAAAAACTGCGATGAAACCGTTCACTCTTTTTAACGGTGTATAGGCAAAGGCATATAAAACTATCGAGAATACCGATAACAACCCCGTTAACAAGTTAAGCGAACCTAACAAATAGGTACCCAGTATGCCCATGCCCATGCCTAAAACCAAACCTTGCCCGGTTGTCATGCGGCCTGCTGGCATTGGCCTGTCCATGGTGCGCTTCATTAACCTGTCAAACCGCACTTCGATAACTTCATTAAAACAGTTGGCCGCTGATGTTACCAAGAAGCCGCCAACAACAAGTTTAACCCAGTTCATCCACATGGTGGTACTGTAAAGCGCTCCCCATGTATTACCTCCATTGGCTTTTACGGCTATGATAAAAGATATCGACGCTGAAAACGTAACCATAAAGGTTAAGCGCGTTTTTATCAGTTTTGAAAAATCACTTCCCTTCATTGCCCTGCCCCCTGTACGTTTTCTGATCTGAACAAATTAAGCAACAAATAAAACTGTGAGCCAAACATTAAGCTGGCCAGTACAATATGCGTTGCCTGCGCAAATGGCGGTAAGGCAAAGTATGAAAGAAATATACCGGTGATTATTTGCAGCATTATCATTAAAAAAGTAAAGCTCATTAACTGCTGCTGTATAGCGTGCCTGTTAAAACTTCTGCGTATTAAAGCATATAAAACCACGTTCAATATCAACACAATAACTGCTACATCTCTGTGCTGGGTGAAAATATCACCAGCTTTGGCAACCCAACTGTCCCGATAACTGCCTTCGAGGTGAGTTGCCACAGCATCAACCTTTTCGCGTACTTCAGTACCAAAGGTTATCTGCAATATGCTTATCGCTAAAACAATCAGCGTAAGCACCGCAACCATTGGCTTAACGGTAACTTTATAACGGCCCTGTACTTTTGCCATGTGATAGGTACTGATGCTAATGGCTAATATTGCCAGTGCCAGCAACATGTGTACGGTAACTATCCAGGCTACTAAATTTGTTGATACCACTATAGAGCCTAACCAAGCTTGAAAACCAACCAGAAACACATTAAATATGCTCAGGAATATGATCAACTTTTGGGTTCTGCGATACTTAAAGGAGTAAACAGCACATAATAATAAAAACACTCCGGAGATAGCTCCAATTAACCGGTTGATATACTCCGTCCAGGTGCGGGCGGTGTTAAAGTCTTCTGGTATAAGTATCGATTTATCGTTGCGTATACGCATAGCTAATTGGCTATACCCAAACACATCAAGCATTTTGGCAAATCGCTGGTTCTTGGCCAGGCGCTTATCAACATAAGCCTGCTTGTAGTTGGCAGGTAATTCTGATATGCTGGTTGGCGGTATGTAACGACCAAAACATTTAGGCCAATCCGGGCAACCCATGCCTGATCCGGTGCTGCGCACCACACCACCTGCCAGTATCAGTACAAATAGCAGGATGATGGTTATCAGGTTTATTTTAATAAAGGTATTTCCGGATGCTTTTATGCCCATTTATATGTTCTAAAAAATTAGGGTATCTATTAAAGTCGCAAAGTTCAAAATTGAAAGTCAAAAGTCTGTTTAACAACTCAGGACTTAACACTTAAGACTTAGGACTTAAACAGATACCCTAAAAAGATCAGGCTGTGATATAATTACTTAACCTGTTCGTTGCTTTGCTGAGTATTTACCCACTTGCTATGCTCTTCTAAACCGGTAGGGTTATCTTCAAAGTCATGCGGCAAGTTAGAACTCATGGTTTGTGAAAGCGGTACAGTTTGCATAATGTAATCCTCTTCGGCACCAGGCTTACTGTAATCATATGGCCAACGGTAAACTGCAGGGATCTCGCCCGGCCAGTTACCATGGAAGTGCTCAACAGGTGCAGTCCACTCAAGCGTATTTGCTTCCCATGGGTTTTGTGTTGCTTTCTTACCAAAGAATATCGAATAAAAGAAGTTGAACAGGAATGCACATTGTGCCACAGCAGCCATAATAGCAGCCCAGGTGATAAATGTATTTACTGACAACCACTGCTTCATTGATTCAAACTCTGTGAACGCGTAGTAACGGCGCGGTACACCATCCAAGCCCATAAAGTGCATTGGGAAGAACACCAGGTAAGCGCCGATAAACGTAAACCAGAAGTGCAGGTAACCTAAACGCTCGTTCATCATACGACCAAACATTTTAGGGAACCAGTGGTAAACACCGGCAAGCATACCAAATATCGCCGCAGAACCCATTACCAGGTGGAAGTGAGCTACCACGAAGTAAGTATCATGCAGGTTAATATCCAATGCAGCATTACCTAAGAAGATACCGGTAATACCACCAGAAATAAAGAATGACACCATACCGATAGCGAACAGCATAGCTGCTGTAAATCGGATGTTACCTCTCCATAAGGTGGCCAACCAGTTAAAGGTTTTTACTGCTGATGGCACCGCGATGATCAGTGTGGTGATCATGAACACACCGCCCAGAAACGGATTCATACCCGTAACAAACATGTGGTGCCCCCATACGATGAATGAAAGTACGGTGATACCTATAAGTGAGTAAACCATCGCATGGTAACCAAATATTGGTTTACGTGAGTTTACAGACATTACTTCTGATGAAATACCCATTGCAGGCATAATTACAATATATACCTCAGGGTGACCAAGAAACCAGAACAAGTGCTGGAATAAAATTGGGCTACCACCTTCAAAAGGCTGTACCTGTGTACCGTTCAGCACGATCTCTGACAGATAGAAGCTGGTACCAAAGCTGCGGTCAAATATTAACAAAACCACACCCGCAACAAGTACAGGGAATGATAGGATACCTAATACTGCAGTAAGGAAAAACGCCCAGATGGTCAAAGGCATTTTCCAAAGGTCCATACCTTTGGTACGCATGTTTAATACTGTACTAACGTAGTTAATACCACCCATTAATGATGATGCGATAAAGAACACCATACTTGTTAACCACAAGGTCATACCCATACCTGAACCAGGCATTGCTTTAGGCAAAGCAGATAAAGGTGGATATATCGTCCAGCCACCGCTGGCAGGGCCTTTTTGAACAAGGAATGATGAAAGCATGATAGCGCTGGCTAAGAAGAAGAACCAGTATGATAACATGTTCATAAATGGTGATGCCATATCGCGGGCACCTAATTGCAGAGGGATAAGCAGGTTACTGAAAGTACCGCTCAAACCGGCAGTTAGTACAAAGAATACCATGATGGTACCGTGTATGGTAACCAGCGCCAGGTAAAAGTTTGAATCTAAACGGCCACCCGGAGCAAAACGGCCTAATAATGTTTCCATTAATGGGAATGCTTTATCCGGATAAGCTAACTGGATCCTGAAAAGGATCGAAAGTATCATCGCGATAACCGCCATAGTAATACCTGTGATCAGGAATTGCTTTGCGATCATCTTGTGGTCCATACTAAATATATATTTAGAGATGAACGTTTCTTTATGGTGGTGGTGTCCGTGATCGTCTTCGTGATGTGCTACGCTGTGATCGTGAACTGCTAATGTTGACATATTCGCTAATCTAATGTATTAATTGTTTAACGCTAATCTGTTTCCTTTTGCTTTAGTGCTATCTGCAGCAGGCGCATCAGCAAAATGTAATTGCTGCTTAAGCTTATCTGTAAGATATGGTTTTTGTTGTGCTAACCAGGCCTGGTACTCAGCCTCAGAAACAACACGTACAACCTTTTTCATGTTATAGTGGCTACCACCACATATCTTGTTACAAAGCACTTCATATTCAAACGTTGGTCTGTCTAATTTAGCGCGCATTTGAGCGGTAGTAAAGATAGGTTTGAATTTGAAGTAGGTTGGTAAGCCCGGCACAGCGTTCAGCTGCACGCGGAACTGTGGGATGTACACACTATGGATAACATCCTGAGCGTGGATATTTAACCTTACCGACTTGTTCACAGGAATGACCATGGTATCAGCCTGCAAATCATCATAAGCATATTTATCTTTAAAATCGATACCTAATTTGTTAGATCCATTAACCAATTTGTAGTCGGTTTTACCTAAGCGGCCATCTTTACCTGAGTAGCGAAGCTCCCATGCAAACTGGTGACCGGTGATATCGATGTTTATTGAAGCAGGCTGGCCTTTAGCATCAACACTGTTCATGATAGATTGCCAAGTGAAGAAACCGAAGATAACCAATACCGTTAACACGATGGCAGGTGCAATGGTCCAAACCTTTTCAATAGTATTATTGTGCGGCAGGAAGTGGCCACGACGTTTCGCATTGTAACGATACCTGAACAAGAAAGTGAACAGTAATATCTGGGTAATGATGAACACCGTCATGGTGATACCGGCTGTAGTCCAGAACATGGTATCTAAAACACCGCCGTGCTCTGATGCAGCGGCAGGCAGTATCATGCTACCTTGTACAGTGAAAGACCAGTAAACGCCGTACAAACCCGCTACGAGGAAAACAAGGCAAAATATCCCCATCACATTGTTCCAGTTGATAGGTTGTTTACCTCTTATCTGCTGAGTAAGGTCATACACACGGAATACTTTGCCAATAATGCCGATGAAGAAACATACCACAAGGAACATCAGGATATAATAACCTGCTGTTGCAAGGCCATTATCCTTAGGGGCATCAGTTGCGGTTGCACCTGCAGCCTCGGTACCCTGGGCAAAAAGCATGTCTGTGCCCGCAAGCATAAACACTGCTAAAAGCGAAAGTATCTTTTTAGAATTGAATAGATTTTTGAATCCCATTTTATTGGTTATTAGAAAATGCTTTATCCGGGTTGCAAATTTAACAATATTATCTGTGATGATGTAAGCTCTCTTGCAAGAACGGGTGCTTTTTAGGAACCAATGAAGGCGCCTTAGCAATTTGGGTTAATACTGTAAAGATGAATAAACCTGCAAATCCCGCAAAAATACCTATCTCTTCAACACCGAAACCTCTATTCGACTCTACGGTGCCAGGCATGATCATCAGATAATAATCTAACCAGTGACCGGCAATAAGTATGATACATACCCACGTTAAACGGGTTCTCATACGTTTTGCATCACGAGACATTAATGCTAAAACCGGCGTAACAAAGTTAATTACGATATTTAACCAGAACCACCATTTATACTCGGGCTCCCAACGTTTGTAGAAGTATACAGACTCCTCTGGCATGTTAGCATACCAGGTAAGGAAGAATTGCGCAAACCAAACGTATGTCCAGAAGATTGAGAAACCGAAGATCAGTTTACCCATATCATGCAGGTGGTTCTCGTTTAACCAGCTAAAGTTACCGCGTTTTTGAAGGTAGATGATCACTAAGGTGATAATCGCTAAACCGCTTACGTGCATAGCTGCTAAGTTGTACCAACCAAACATTGTAGAGAACCAGTGAGCCTCTAATGACATGATTACACCAAACGCAAAGATCGGGAAGGTGAAGCCGAATATGGTCAGGAAGATACATGCGTATTTAAAGATCTTATCATAGTTAGCCATACCGCCTTCAGTATCTTCAGCTTCAGAAAACTTAGCCATTTTAATACCAAGGAAACTGTATATACCCAAAAGAACGATCAATACCGCATAAAAAAACGGGATATTTAAGAATCCTTTTTTACCATAGATGATAGCATCAAAGTTTTCGCTTCCGGGAGTAGTTATACCGTGAGCGGCCCAGTGAGCGTATAGGTAAGGAACTGTTTCTGTTTTACCGTGCTCAGTCACTGTATGGGTATGCAATAAACCTGCAGTGATGATCAGGATAAGGATAACGCTTGCTATTGGTAATACTTTGGCAAAAGCCTGTGGTATGCGTATCAATGATGCAGACCAGCCTGCCTGCGCCACGTAGTTGTAAGCGCTAAAGAAAATGCCTGCGATACAAACACATACAAAGAAGTAGCCCATTAGTAACAGGTTACTATAAACACGCTGTATATGGTCGCCACCTAAGATGAAACCGAACGCAATGCCAATTACACCCAGCACAATGCCAACCAAACTTAAAGTTTTGGCATTGCCTGCAAATTCAAAACGTTCGTCAAAATTATTATGAGTCTTCATTAATTAATAATCTTATAAAGTTTGTAAATGGTGTACATACATCACAATTTTCCAGCGTTCTTCTGGTGCAACCTGAGATGCGTATGAACCCATTGCGTTTACACCATAAGTTATAGTATGATAAATTTTACCATCGGTAAGATCTTTCATAGCACCACCACGTGATGATTGTCCTTTAGAGTACGATGGCGGCGGCGGATAACCATGCTGCACTACCGTACCATCGCCCTGGCCATTAACACCATGGCAAGGTGAGCAAAATGTTGTAAACAGCTTTTTACCGTCCTCGATATTGTTTGAAGTAAGCGGCAGCGGGTTTTTCACCTCAAGGCTGGCTTTCTCGTAACCATCTTTATTATTCGGATAGTCAAAGCGCTTAAAACCTACCGGTATAGTACCAGCTGGCGGGGTTTGTGCGGTTTGGCCGTTCTTAAAATTATCGTTAGGTTGGTCGTACTCGTAAGCTTTGTGCTCGTACATATTGGGAGCATATTCCCAGCCGGTGCTGCGTTTATCTTTGCATGATGTAATTACGATCGATGCAGCAATAACGAAAGCCGTTGTGCCCAATATTTTAATTTTATTCATAGCTAACATATTTCCTTTCGTTATGCTTCACTTCTACAGCGCCTGCGTCTTTTAACAAATTAGTGATATCATCATGCGGGATGTTACCTTTTGCATCAACAGCAATTATAAAGCGGTCATCTGTTGCGCGCAGGTCCATAACACGTGGGGCACGGCCCGGGAACAAGTGTGTTGCCGCAAAAAAGGTGAACGTCATACCGAAAGCTGTGAAAAGGATGGTCCACTCAAACATGAACGGTATAAAATCCGGCATTGCAAAACTTGGTTTACCGCCAATGTTCTGAGGCCAGTCGCCTACCAGCGTGTAATAAACAATACTGGTGATAACCGTTAACCCAAGGCAGCCAAAGCAAAACGCTGCATAACCCAGGCGCGAATCTTTTACACCCATTTTGGCCTCAATACCGTGTATAGGCATTGGGGTATAAACATCATAAATAGGTATGCTATTCTTTTGTAAGTTGGTGATACCCTGCATCATATCATCAGGATCATCAAAACAGCCCAATATAATTTTAGTCTTGCTCATTTTTATACTTTTTCGTAGTCAGCCATATCTACGCTGTCATACTTGGTTAACGACTCTTTGTAGTACTGAACTTCTGCCGGCTCTAAATGACCTTCTTTAATTTGTTTCAACTTAGCTTGCTCACTTGCAGTTTTCAATAACAGTTTCACCTCTGCAATTGCTACTGAAGGCAATACTCGGATAAACAACAGGAACAAAGTGAAGAATACACCGATTGATCCGATGAACACGCCTACGTCAACCCAGGTTGGGTAGAACATAGCCCAGCTTGATGGGATGTAATCGCGGTGAAGTGATGTTACGATAATTACGAAACGCTCAAACCACATACCGATGTTCACCACAATTGAAAGTGCCCAAGAGAATGGAATGTTTCTGCGCAGTTTGCTTGACCAGAAAAGCTGCGGAGAAATTACGTTACAGCTCATCATGCTCCAGTATGCCCACCAGTATGGACCGGTTGCACGGTTGATGAAAGCATATTGCTCATATTCAACACCAGAGTACCATGCGATAAAGAACTCAGTGATATAAGCCACACCCACAATTGAACCGGTTAATAAGATGATCTTATTCATTGACTCAATGTGGAACATGGTGATATAGTTCTCTAAGCCTAACACCTTACGGGTTACTAATAACAGAGTTTGCACCATGGCGAAACCTGAGAAGATTGCACCCGCAACGAAGTATGGTGGGAAGATGGTAGTGTGCCATCCCGGTTCCAATGATGTAGCAAAGTCAAATGATACAATGGTGTGTACCGAAAGTACCAGTGGTGTTGAGATACCTGCCAGAATAAGTGACACGGTCTCAAAACGCTGCCATGTTTTTAATGAACCTGTCCAACCGAATGAAAGGATCGAGTAGATACGGCGGCGTAAACCTTTAGCACGATCGCGGATTGAAGCGATATCCGGCAATAAACCAGTGTACCAGAATAATAATGATACAGAGAAGTAAGTTGAGATCGCAAACACGTCCATCATCAGCGCCGAGTTCCAGTTTACCCAAAGTGAACCGTATTGGTTTGGAAGTGGTAATGTGAAGTATGCTAACCAAGGGCGGCCCATGTGTGCTACGATGTATGTAGCAGCACAAATTACCGCGAAGATTGTCATCGCCTCAGCCGAACGATTGATGGAGTTACGCCAGTTCTGGCTGAATACCAATAGTACCGCAGAGATAAGCGTACCGGCGTGACCGATACCTACCCACCATACGAAACCGGTGATGTCCCATGCCCAGCCTACCGTTTTATTTAAGCCCCACTCGCCCAAACCATACCAGAAGGTTAAGCTGATGGATACTACCCATAACATAGCGCCTAAAGCAGATACGATGAAGCCGATCCACCAGGCCTTGTTTGGTTTATTTTCTACAGGTAATAATATCTCGTTAGTGATACGGGCATAGGTCATGTCCTTGCCTGTCATTAACGGTTCCCTGATTATCGATTCATGATGATGAGCCATATGTTATGATATATCTCGTTGTAAAAATTAAGCCAATGATTCAGTTCCTGTGTTTCTAACTTTTACCTGGTATCCAATACCCGGCTGTACGTTAAGCTCTTCAAGTACGTAGTAAGTTCTTTCACTTTGTAGTGCTTTGTACACTTCAGAGTTTTTATCGTTACGGTTACCAAAGATGATCGCGTTAGCAGAGCAGGTTTGCTGACAAGCCATTTTAACTTCGCCGTCTTGCAGAGGGCGTTTTTCCATTTTAGCTTTCAGTTTACCGGCTTGTATACGTTGTACACACATTGAACATTTTTCCATTACACCACGGAAACGGGTAGTAACATCAGGGTTCAATACTAATTGAGTGTGTTCGTTGTTCAGGTAGTTATCAAAGCGAGAGTCGTTCCAGTAGTTGAACCAGTTAAAGCGACGTACTTTGTATGGGCAGTTGTTAGCACAGTAACGTGTACCCACGCAACGGTTGTAAGCCATCTGGTTTAAACCTTCTGATGAGTGTACAGTTGCTAATACCGGGCACACCGTTTCGCAAGGTGCATGGTCACAGTGCTGGCAAAGCATTGGCTGGTGAACAACAGTTACGTTACTGAAATCTTCCAGTTTTGCAATTTCTTTTTCTTTGGTAACCATACCGGTACGCTCGTCTGCCTTAGCAGTACCGTTCTCAGCGAAGCTGTAGTAACGGTCAATACGTATCCAGTGCATTTCGCGGCGGCGGCCAACTTCTTCTTTACCCACAACAGGTACGTTGTTCTCAGCGCTACAAGCTACCACACATGCACCACAACCGGTACAAGCGTTAAGGTCAATAGCCATTACCCAGTCATAAACAGGGCGTGCGTGGATCCGGTCGTTATTGGTATTTTCCCAAAGGTCGTATTTCTTATGTTCGCCTTCTTCCTCGCCTTTACCAGCCTCAGGGTTTTTCTTGTACTCAGCAAAAGTAGTTTCGCGAATTACAGTACGTCCCTCGTAAGAGTGGTGTGTTTGTGTTTGCGAAAGCGGGAAGGTATCGCCTGTTGTCTCTATAGTAGCTTGTGCAGTAGTTTGGAAAGTACCATTTAAGAAGCTATAGAAAGGGAAAGCGTTTTTACCTACGTTATCACCTACTTTACCTGCAGCTGTACGGCCATAACCAACAGCGATAGATATCGTATCAGGTGCCTGGCCAGGTTGAGATAATACAGGCAACTCAACGGTGTAACCGTTAGCAGTTACTTTAACTACTGCAAACTCATCCAAACCTAATTTCTTAACGTCTGATGGAGCCATGGCCACAAAGTTGTCCCAGGTAACTTTAGATACCGGATCAGGCAACTCTTGCAACCAAGGGTTGTTTGAGCGTTTACCATCGCGCATTGCATTGTTCTGGTAAACCTGTAGCTCAACTTTTTTACCTGCTAAACTTACGCCTTCACCTAATTTAGCGCTTTGGCTAAGTATAGTTTGCGCAACAGCGTTAAGATCAAGGTTGAAGTTGTAAGTACCTGCCGCTTTTGGTGCCGCTTTAACAAAACCAGTTTGCAACAAGGTTTCCCATCCAGGCTGGCCGGATAGGCCACCGATAGCTAATAAAGTAGTGTTCCAGTTGTTACGTACAAAGGTGTAGTAATCTTTAGCGGCATTGTCGCTCCATACCAAAAGGCTGGTTTCTGCCTGGCGGGTATTATATACCGGGTTAATGGCCGGCTGAACTACTGTGTAGTAACCTTCAATAGCACTATCATCACCCCATGATTCCAGGTAATGGTGGTTAGGAGCAACTACGTTACAAAGCGTAGCGGTTTCGTCGGCATGGTCAGAGAAAGATACTTTTAAACGTACTTTCTTCAATGCATCCTTAACGGCAGCTGTAGAATGGTAATCATAAGCAGGATTGGCATCTAAGAAGATGGCTGCACCTACATCACCGCGTTTTGCAGCAGCAATAAATTCAACAATAGCGCTATCGTTACCGGCGTACTGGCGAGATGGATTATCCAGATCGATAGTAGTGCCGTAGCTACCCAGTAATGAGTTGATAGCATTCACCAATACCTGTGTAGCAACATCGTTTGAACCGCAAACAACCAGCGCGCGGCCTTTAGCAGCAGCCAGTTCTTTTGCTACAAGCGCGATAGCTTTATCGGCATTAGCAGTTGTTAACTTTTTAGAGCCCGGTAAAGTAGTACCGCTGATAGCGTTGTACAGGTTTACCAAAGCAGGGCCTTCTTCTGAAGGTTTGATAGCCACACGCACGTCGGCGTTGGTACCGGTCATGCTCATACCGCTCTCGAACTGGATGTGACGCGACATCTTTTTCTCTTCAAGCGATTTTGCATTTCTGTTTGATACGTACTGGCGGGTAAATTCTTCGCCTGAGATCCAAGTACCAAGGAAATCAGCACCGAAGCTTACAATAACGTCAGCCTTATCAAAATTGTAGTGTGGTAATACGGCTTTACCAAAGCTGTTTTGGTTTGCTTTGATTATACCGGTATAAGATACCGCATCGTAAACAACGTGTTTTGCAGTAGGATATTTAGTAATAAACTCAGCGATTACGGCTTGTGTAGACGGGCTTGATTTTGTTGCCGATACAATGCTGATGGTTTTACCTGCTGCTGCAATGGCTGCAAGTTCGCTTTTTACAAAGGCATCAACTTGTGCCCAACCACTGGTAGAACCATTTAACATAGGGTCCTGAATGCGGTTGGTGTCATACAGGTCAAGTACTGATGCTTGTGCCTGTGCACTTAAACCACCTTTACCAAGCAGGTCGTTAGGGTTACCTTCTACTTTAATAGGGCGGCCTTCGCGGGTCTTAACCAAAATGGCATTACCTTCAAAGGTAGAGGTATAATAGTTAGCCACACCTGGTGTAACCTCTTCAGGTTTGATCAGGTAAGGGATCGATTTGTGTACAGGTACTTTCTGGCACGCTGCTAAAGTAACGGCACCCATACCAAAACCTAAAGCTTTTAAGAAATCGCGGCGAGGTGTTTTTGCTGATAAGCCACCACCACTAAGCACTTCCTCGATAGGAATAGGCTCAGCAAATTCGTGTTTATTTTTCTCAACAAATTCTGGGGTTCTGTTTAGTTCTTCTAAACCTTTCCAGTATTTTTTATTGCTATCCATTTAAGTTATATAAACTGTAATGTACGTTCTTGATAATATTAATAGTGACACTTAGCACACTCGATACCGCCCAATACTGCTGCAGTAACTTTCTCGCCTTTCTTGATCTTGTCATGAGCAGCAAGTATGCTATCGTAGTAAGCATTGCCTTTACCGTTAACCTCTGTACGTCTGTGGCACTGGATACACCATTTCATGGTTAGTGGAGAGTATTGATAAACCTCTTTCATCTCCTGAACCTGACCGTGACAAGTTTGGCATTTGATACCGCCAACCTTAACGTGCTGCGAGTGGTTAAAGTAAGCCAGATCCGGCAGGTTGTGGATACGAACCCATTGGATAGGTTTAGCTTTAGTGCTATCGTATTTAGCTGTGTTTGGATCGTAACCCAATGCGTCATAGATCTTGTGGATCTCTGGCGATTCGGTTTTAACCGATTTGTGACAGTTCATACAAATGTTCAATGAAGGGATCGAAGCATTTTTACCTTTAAATGCAGCTACGTGACAATATTGACACTCAATTTTCATTACACCTGCGTGCAACTCGTGCGAGTATTTAATTGGCTGTACCGGCTGATAACCTTGGTGAACGTTAGTATTCCAAAGTGTTACCCACTGCCAGCTACCTAAAGCAATAGTACCGCAAACCACTATAAAGAATACCAGTTTTTTGTTTTTGATCAGCTTTTTGAAAATTGCTGCACGGTCTGCTTTTACCTTTTCTTCTTCGGCATCTTCATCAACTAAAGCAACACCACCTTTATTAAGCAACAAGCGCTCAAGTGTGCCGATAACTTTATTTAAAACAAGGATAACGATGAATGCAATGGCAATCACACCAAGTAAACCCCAAACGATAACAGAGCTTGGGCCTTTATCTTCTGTTGTTTCGCCACCGGCTGGCTTCTTAGCAGTATCAGCCTGCATAGTTTTCCACGTAGTACGCACATAAGTCAGTACGTTACCTACATCAGCATCGCTAAGGTCTTCAAACGAGGTCATCGGAACCTGGTTAAATTCGTTGAAGATCTTAACAGCTTTAGGATTTTTAGCTGCAACAAGTGCCTGGCTGTTCTGTATCCATTTGGTTAAGTAAGCGTCGTCAGTTTCTTGCGTAAGCTGCGGACCTAAGGCCGGGCCGGTCATACGCACGTCTATTTTGTGACATGCCGTACACTTGGCTTTAAATATAGCTTCACCTTTTGCAGCATCTGCCTGCGCATGGGCATTAAAACCCGCGGCAACCAAACCGGTAACCAGTAAAACCGACCTTGTAAACTGTTTAAGAATCAATGAGATATTTCTCATAAAGTGTATTTATGCTAAATAATTTTTATTTTAAGTGTTAAACCGTAGTTGTGATGTATGTTTTAGCCACTTTTTCAGGCACAAAAGTATAACTTTATACACTATCGCTGACAATTTAATGACAGCAATATATAATTTATAATCGTTCTAAATTGGACTTAAAACCCCTTAAAATTTGCTAAAAAAGGTTTTTTGCTATGTAGTTGATTTATAATCAAAAAATTTAGTGTTAGCACCCGTTTTATTTAATGGGGAATAATTTTATTATCTGTAAAAGGATAGTCCGACGAATACAAATAACAACTCCTGTCAATTTGTTTTAAACACCAGGGAATGAAAATCTGATACTTTAAAACTTATTCAACAACAAAGCCCTCAAAAATTTAAGGGCTTTGTTGCATTTATATCATTTTTAAATTATTGCCCCAGTATCCAGGCAAAGATCAGCGGCGCTACAATAGTAGCATCACTTTCTACAATAAATTTAGGCGTATCTATATCCAGTTTACCCCATGTTATCTTCTCGTTGGGAACAGCGCCTGAGTATGAGCCGTAAGAGGTGGTTGAATCGGATATCTGGCAGAAATAGCTCCAGAATGGGATGTTTTCCATCTCCATATCCTGGTAAAGCATTGGCACCACGCAAATAGGGAAATCGCCGGCTATACCACCACCTATCTGGAAGAAACCTATACCTTTTCCCTCTGAATTTTTTACATACCAGTCAGCCAGCCAGGCCATGTATTCGATACCGCTTTTCATGGTGGTTGCTTTTATCTCGTTCTTAATAACGTATGATGCAAAAATGTTACCCATGGTTGAATCTTCCCATCCCGGCACCACAATCGGCAGGTTACGCTCTGCAGCGGCCAGCATCCATGAGTTTTTAGGATCTATTTCATAATATTGCTCCAGCTCGCCGCTTAGCAATATCTTATACATGTACTCATGCGGAAAATAACGCTCACCTGCGTTATCGGCATCTTTCCAAATTTTATGGATGTGTTTTTGCAAACGGCGGAACGCTTCTTCCTCTGGTATACAGGTATCGGTTACGCGGTTATAGTGGTTCTCTAACAGGTCCCACTCATCCTGCGGACTAAGATCACGGTAGTTTGGCACACGCTTGTAGTGCGAGTGTGCTACAAGGTTCATGATATCTTCTTCAAGGTTGGCACCTGTACAAGAGATAATATCAATCTTTCCCTGGCGTATCATTTCGGCAAGCGAAATACCTAACTCAGCGGTGCTCATGGCGCCGGCAAGTGTAACCATCATTTTTCCGCCTTCGGTAAGGTGGGTTTCGTAACCTTTGGCTGCATCCACCAAAGCTGCTGCGTTAAAATGCAGGTAGTTTTTCTCGATAAACTGAGAAATCGGGCCTTTTGCTATACTCATTTTATTCCTCTAAATTATTTTGCAAAAGTAGCTATTTTGGCCACACCTGAATTTTAAATTTAAAATCAGCCGAAACAATGCCTTAACATTTACCTTTACGGCATTATACTTCATGAAAAAACAGCTTACAACTATAGTTTTCGCCCTGCTTTTTGCCCCGGCTTTTGCGCAAACACACCTGCTGCCTAAATTTATCCGCCGCATGTATTTTGAGAAAGATACCACCAAACGGCCAAGCTTTGTATTACTGCCGGTGTTAAGCTCGGCCCCGGAGACCGGCTTGGAAGTCGGCGGCTCGGGCCTGTATTCTTTTTATACCGATACAACAAGCACTTACACACGCATTTCGAACATATTTGCCTACGCAACCATTACCACCAAGGGCCAAAGCCGGTTAAACCTGAGCAGCAGTTATTGGACACCCGGCAACCGCTACCACTTTACAGGCGCTATTAACTATATCAACTTTCCGTTCGATTTTTATGGTATTGGCAACAACACCCGCGACACAGATGCTGACCGCCTTGGACAGAAACGTTTGAGAATTACTTTCACAGCCGAGAAAAAGCTGACCAATCACATTTATGCGGGCCTTGTTGGTGGCGGCTATTATTATCGCTTTACTGATAAAGAGGCTGGCGGCATCTACAATACCGACCCAACAATTGAGGGCAAAGGCGGAGGCAACATCCTGTACGTTGGGCCAACTTTAATATTCGATAACAGGAACAACAACACCTACACTACAAAGGGAACGCTGTTTACCAGCTACTTCAATTACATGAATGGCATCGGGGCCAGCAGCGGCTACCACGGTGGTTTACTGAATATGGAGATAGCTCAGTTTTTCAGTCTGGGTAAAAAGCTGGTTTTAGGGTTTAACGTGCAGAGCCAAAACTTAACCGGCAGTTCTTCTCCGTTTTACCTGTTGCCTTCCATGGGTAGCGATGAAATGATGCGTGGTTATTACAACGGCCGTTTCCGCGATCGTAATTACCTTGCCGGACAAACCGAATTACGTTACCGCTTTACCGAACGTTTCGGTATCGTCGGCTTCGCGGGTACCGGCGAGGTTTTTCATCAGGACTTCGATATCAATCAACTTAAACCCAACTACGGTGGCGGCCTCCGCTATTTCTTTGATGTACAAAAAGGCTTAAGCGTACGCGTTGACTATGGCGTTGGCGAGAAACGCCCCGGCGAAAGCAGGCAAAGCGGCTTCTACGTTGGATTGGGAGAAGCGTTTTAGAAAAAACTTGTCATTGCGAGCGATAGCGTGGCAATGACGGGGCTGGTATAACAATGTCATTTCGAACGAGGTACGAGGAGAAATCTTCTACGCTGTAATTGTCGCTTTTAGAAGAGTTCTCCTCGCTGTCGCTCGTTCGAAATGACAACGTAATTCTTACTTCTACACCGCCTTCAGGGGGCTGAAGGGTTTTATCTCCAGCTCTTATAATGATTGATCAAGCCATTGGTTGATGAATCGTGGCTTGTAACCTCAGCATTGTCCTTAAGTTCAGGCAGGATCTTACCGGCTAATTGTTTGCCGAGCTCAACACCCCATTGGTCAAAGCTGTAAATATCCCAGATAATACCCTGGGTAAATATCTTATGCTCGTACATGGCGATCAGTGATCCCAATGTACGCGGTGTTATTTTCTTAACCAGGATAGAGTTTGTTGGGCGGTTACCTTCAAACACCTTGAACGGTGCTATCTTGGTTATTTCCTCTTCATTTTTACCGGCTTTCTTCAATTCATCTACAACCACTTCTTCGGTTTTACCGTTCATTAAAGCTTCGGTTTGTGCAAAGAAGTTAGATAACAGCATCTGGTGGTGTTCGCCGAGCGGGTTATGTGATTGTGCCGGTGCAATAAAATCACAAGGGATCAACTTTGTACCCTGGTGTATTAACTGGTAAAATGCGTGCTGGCCATTTGTACCGGGCTCGCCCCAGATGACAGGGCCGGTCTGATAATCTACATGGTTTCCGTTGCGGTCTACATGTTTACCGTTGCTCTCCATATCCCCTTGCTGGAAGTATGCTGCAAAGCGGTGCATGTATTGATCGTACGGAAGGATTGCTTGTGTTTCTGCCTCGAAAAAGTTATTATGCCATATACCTATTAAGGCCAATATTGCAGGCAGGTTTTGTTCTATCGGTGCGGTTTTAAAATGCTCGTCCATGGCGTGTGCGCCGGCAAGCAGTCCTTCAAAGTTCTCAAAGCCGATGCTTAACACAATTGATAAGCCAATGGCACTCCACAGTGAATAACGGCCACCAACCCAATCCCAAAACTCGAACATGTTGGCTGTATCGATACCAAATTCAGATACGCCTTTGCTATTGGTTGATAGCGCTGCAAAGTGCTTCGCCACATCCTCCTGTTTACCGCCTGCTTTAATAAACCAATCACGCGCGCTGTGTGCGTTAGCCATGGTCTCTTGCGTAGTGAAGGTTTTGGAAGCTATCAGGAACAACGTTGTTTCCGGGTTTAACGGTTTCAGCGTTTCTACTATATGTGTTGCGTCAACGTTTGATACAAAGTGCAGGTTAAGATGGTTCTTGTAAGGCTTTAAGGCTTCGGTCACCATTACGGGACCCAGGTCAGAGCCACCGATACCAATGTTTACCACATCAGTAATGGCTTTACCAGTGTAACCCTTCCAGGTGCCGGAGATGATCTTTTCGCTAAAGTCTTTCATCTGTTGCAGCACACGGTTCACGTCGGGCATTACGTCTTTGCCGTCAACCAAAATTGGTTTGTTGCTGCGGTTACGCAAGGCTATGTGTAAAACAGGCCTACCTTCAGTAACATTTATTTTTTCGCCACTAAACATGGCTTCAATTGCCTCATTTAGGCCACACTCTTTTGCCAACTGTATCAAAAGAGCTATAGTTTCATCGTCAACCCGGTTCTTGGAGTAATCAAGCAGGATGTCTTCAAATTGAAGTGAGAATTTTTCAAACCTTTCCGGGTCAGTATCAAAAAGTTCTTTCAGGCTTTTGGCCACAATGTCAATATAGTGGTCTGTAAGGTACTTGTAAGCCTTGGTAGATGTAAGATCAATGTTAGGCAGCATAATTGAAATGAGTTTAAACAAATGTAACAAGATAAACCAAGGCCGCTAATCAAAGTTTTAAGTTAGCCCTAAAGCTTACATAATTGTGGCAGTCTTAGTGTGATGTTAACACACTATGTGTTTGTCATTTTTATAAAATATTCCGCACCTGCTTGTCTCAAACCCTTGTGTATGGCAGCATTTTTGACCTATTTTTAATGAGATTAAGAAATTGTAATGATTTTATAAATCTCCTATTAACACACAAAGCCATGTTTGAAAAACTCTTTATGCTTGTAAAAAATAACGCCGGTACGGCTGTTATTAACAATCCTGAAATTCAGGAAAAAGACCGGGATGCTGTGATGAACGATGCCTCAAGCTCAATCATTGAAGTTTTGAAAAACCAATTGGATAGCGGTAAGCTAAAAGACCTGGTGAAATATTTTCAATATCCCGGTATTTATGAGAACCCACTTATTGATAGCGCAGTTAACCGCTTCACTAATAAGCTTAATCATTTTTATAACCTTACTGCTGAAAAGGCTGCAGAAATTGCACATAGCCTTATACCACCGGTAATGCAGGAAATGATAAAACAATCGAAACTGGAGGAGAATAATAACGACTTTAGCTTAAGTGCCATGGTTACCAAACTTAGTGGTAACATGAACATTGCGCCGCTGTTACAACAATTGCGCATGGCATAACCAAATTAAGTTAAAGAGTTTTTAAGAGGGCTTAAGTTGCTAATTGCGATTTAAGCCTTTTTATTTTTACCCCTATCATTTTCTTATATTTGCCTTTATGACTAAAGAAAACATCCAGGATTTAAGGGACAGAGTAACGTCCCTGAGGAGGCATCTTTGACATCGATACCAAACTCGATGCGATGCAGAAAGAACAGGATATAACCATAGGCCCAAACTTTTGGGACCATCCTAAAGAAGCAGAAAAAGTACTTGCTTCTATCAAAACCAAAAAGGTTTGGACCGATGCTTTTAAAAAGGTATCATCAATTGTTGAAGACACTAATGTACTGTTTGAGTTTTACCAGGCCGGCGATGCCAGCGAGGGTGAAATGAAAGAGCAGTTTGATAGCGCCGTTACCGCCGTTGAAGAGCTGGAATTCAAGAACATGCTCAGTGCCGAAGAAGACCAGTTAAATGCCGTACTACAGATAACAGCGGGTGCCGGTGGTACCGAAAGCTGCGACTGGGCCAGCATGCTGATGCGTATGTACATTATGTGGGGCGAAAAAAATGGCTACAAAGTTACCGAACAGGACTACCAGGAAGGTGACGTGGCCGGTGTTAAAACCGTTACCCTGCAGTTTGAGGGTGATTTTGCTTACGGATACTTAAAAGGCGAAAACGGTGTACACCGCCTGGTACGCGTTTCTCCGTTTGATGCCAACGCCAAGCGCCATACTTCGTTTGCATCAGTATATGTATACCCGTTAGTTGATGATACTATTGAAATAGAGATAAACCCGGCCGATATAGAGTTTGAAACCTTCCGTTCTGGTGGTGCCGGTGGACAAAACGTGAACAAGGTTGAAACTGCTGTTCGTCTTTACCACAAACCATCGGGTATCATTATCAAAAACCAGGAATCGCGCTCGCAATTGCAGAATAAGGATAACGCAATGCGTTTATTAAAATCTCAATTGTATGAGATAGAGATGCGTAAACGCCAGGAAACCACAAACGCAATAGAGGGTAACAAAAAGAAAATTGAGTGGGGCAGCCAGATCCGTAACTATGTGTTACATCCATACAAATTAGTGAAAGACCTGCGCACCGACCACGAAACATCAAACGCACAAGCCGTACTTGATGGCGAACTTGATGAATTTCTGAAAGCTTATTTGATGGAATTCGGCGGAAGTAAATAATCAGGCCTCTGAGAAATTGACTCACCCGTTTACCTCTCTGCTTCGCAAAGAGGTGTTCTTTTTACTACTTTTCTAACCCTCTTTTCGCATAGCTAAGAGAGGGTCGACAAGCGTAGCGCTGTCGGGGTGAGTAAAATATTTTTAAAACGATACTGCAAACCGTAGTATCGTTTTTCGTTAGCAGATGTGTATCTTGCTTTTGCCAATTATTTAGTAATGAAAAACTTTTTGACTGCTTTGCTTTTTACAGCATCCACGCTAACTGCATTTGCACAGCAACAAACTCCGCTGCCATTATATCCTAACGGCGTTCCTAATTCAAAGCCAACACCGGCAACGTACAAAGAAACTATCGACCAGCGGTCGTGGATAGCAAAAGTGAGCATACCAACCCTTACCCCTTACCTGCCGGCCAAAGGTACTGCCAATGGTACTGCTGTTGTGATATGCCCGGGTGGCGGTTATGCAGGCCTGGCTTCAGCGCACGAGGGATCAGCCGTTGCGCAGGAGTTTAACAAAATAGGTGTAACGGCATTCGTACTCAAATACCGACTGCCCAGCGACAGCATCATGACCGATAAAAGCATCGGTCCGTTGCAGGATGCCCAGCGAGCTATTCAAATAGTTAGACAAGGTGCTGCCAAATGGGGCATAAACCCGAACAGGATCGGAATTATGGGTTTTTCGGCCGGCGGGCACCTGACCTCAACTGAAGGTACACATTTTGACAAAGTAGTTATCAACAATAAAGATAACATCAGCGTTCGACCGGATTTTATGATGCTGATATACCCGGTTATCACTTTCGGTTCTAAAGCGCACGTAGGCTCGCGCGAAAATCTGATTGGAAAAGATGCAAGCCAGGATCAAATAGACCTGTACTCTAACGAGAAGCAAGTTACACCCAACACGCCACCAACGTTTATCGTTTTCGCGGAGGATGATGATGTGGTACCAGTGGAAAATGGTTTAATGATGTATCAGTCGCTCCTCCAAAACAAAGTACCGGCAGAAATGCACCTGTTCCCAAAAGGCGGCCATGGTTTTGGCCTAAATAATCCAAAAAGTAAAGCCAAATGGTTCGATTGGGCAAAAGTTTGGATGGATGACAATGGATGGTTGGTGAAATTAGAATACTAAAGAAATGATGCATATTTTTGAAAGGCTCAAAGCAGGAGAAATAGTAAGGCTTAACGAGCCTCAATTTGAGGAAATTAACCAGATAGTAGGTAAAACCCTTGCTTTAATGCCTTTGTTGAACAGCGCCAAAGATATTAACGAAGTGCGAAAAATTTTAAGTGAGATCACAGGTACGGTAATTGATCCGAGTACCGCTATATTCGCCCCACTTTACATAAATTTCGGCCGTTTCACAACTATCGGTAAAAACGTCTTCATTAATCATGCTTGCTCATTTCTTGACCTCGGAGGCATAACTATTGAAGACGATGTTCTTATAGGGCCCAAAGTAAATCTTATCACAGAAAACCACCCTCTGGAACCTTCTGAAAGAAGGAACCTGACATGCAAGCCTATCTTAATAAAACGCAATGCATGGATAGGGGCGGCTGCCACTATACTACCCGGTGTAACCATAGGAAAAAATTCTGTGGTAGCCGCAGGTGCGGTTGTCTCTCGCGACGTACCGGATGATACCATCGTAGGCGGTATACCCGCCAAGATCATTAAACAAATAGCTTAAACAATACCCCCTAACACTCCGGCAAGCTTATCGGGATATTGATCGCCAGACCACCGTCGGCGGTTTCTTTATATTTGGAGTTCATGTCCTGGGCGGTTTGCCACATGGTTTTAACAACAGCATCCAGACTCACTTTGGCTTTATCCGGATTGCTTTGCAGGGCAAGCTGACTGGCGGTAATGGCTTTAATAGCGCCCATTGTATTGCGTTCGATACAAGGAACCTGTACTAGTCCACCAATAGGGTCGCAGGTCATGCCGAGGTGATGCTCCATGGCAATTTCGGCTGCCATTAATACCTGGCGCTGGCTGCCGCCAAGGCACTCGGTCAGTGCTGCTGCAGCCATGGCCGATGATACACCGATCTCTGCCTGGCAACCTCCCATTGCTGCCGAAATGGTTGCACCCTTTTTAAAGATGCTGCCTATTTCTGATGCAACAAACAAAAACTGGATGATCTTTTCCTCGCTAAAGCCATCGCAAAACGAGATAAAGTATTGTAGCACTGCAGGGATAACACCTGCGGCACCGTTGGTTGGTGCCGTTACCACCCTGCCAAATGAGGCATTCTCCTCGTTAATGGCTAAAGCAAAACAGCTTACCCAATCCAGTATATTTTGGAAACCATGGCCGGTTTGACGCATGGCATCAACCCAGCTATTATAATCGTTATAAGCTATACCTTTTACAAGGCGCTTGTTTAATTTAGATGCACGGCGGGCAACATTTAAACCGCCGGGCAGGTAACCCGCAGTATGGCAGCCACGGTACATACATTCCTGCATCACGCGGAAAATATCGAGCACGCTTTTACGGGTCTCATGTTCGCTGCGCCAGGCAAGCTCATTTTCCATAACCACCTCAGAAATTTTGAGGCCGGTTTTGCGGCACCAGTGTAACAGGTCGCCGGCAGTATCTATAGGGAAAGGCAGGTCAACCTCTGTTCTGTGGGTGCTTTGTTCACCCTCTTTAACTACAAAGCCGCCGCCAATGGAATAGTAAGTACCAGAAATTGCAGTCTCATCTTTTAAGAATGCCTGGAAAGTAACACCATTTGGGTGAAAGGGCAGGCTCTCGGCAAAAAGATACAGCAGATCATTAGCAACGGAAAAATCTATATAGCGTAATCCACCTAAATCCAGCTTATGAGAGTTGGTGATATCGGCAATTTTCGTATTTATTTTATCAACCTCAAAAGTAACGGGGTCGTCCCCGCTTAGGCCAAGTAAAATAGCTATATCTGTGCCGTGGCCTTTTCCTGTTTTGGCAAGCGATCCGTATAGTAGTATTTGTAGCTGCACTACGTCGTCTAACGCTTCCCGATCTTTAAGCAAATTAACAAACTGCTGTGCCGCCCGCCAGGGGCCAAGCGTATGCGAACTTGATGGCCCGATGCCAATCTTAAACATATCGAATACGGAGATCTGCTCGCGTTGCTGCATGAGCCAAAATTAGTGAATTAAAAACAGATTATTTTTCTGTAAAAGGGCCGTGTTTACTAATTATTTGATAATTTGAGGCACACTTAAAACTCAAAATCACAAATGGAAAATTACGACGCGTATCAATCCGGGTACGTCATTGGTGCATTCTTAGGAATGTTGGCTATCCCTGCTTTAATTGTTTGGCTCATTAGTGTTATTGGCATGTGGAAGGTTTATGAAAAAGCCGGCAAACCAGGCTGGGCTTCCATCATTCCCATATACAATATAATTGTTATGCTCGAGATCATTGGCAAGCCAATGTGGTGGCTATTGATGCTGCTGATCCCTTGCGTAAACATTGTGTTTGCCGTATGGATGATAAACCTGCTCAGCAAAAGCTTTGGGCAGTCTGAAGGCTTCACTATAGGACTGATATTTTTACCTATGATTTTCTATCCGATCCTCGGCTTTGGTAGTTACCGCTACCTTGGCCCTGCTGGTTTAGGCATGGCTGGTTTCAGGCCATACGATCCTGGGATAGATTACCGCGATCCTTTTAATCCGCCACCACCTTCGCAAGTTTAATATGGCTTTGCAAAATATACCCTGCAGTTTGTTGTTCATCAACTGGCTGCAGGGTCATTTACTTCCTTGTCCGTTCAAATACTTAACCGGTATTGATTGCCCCGGATGCGGTTTTCAGCGTGCCGTTGTAGCGCTGTTGAAGGGCAACCTTCACGAAAGCTTTTCTTTATATCCTCCGGCGATACCAATACTGCTTACCGCCTTGTGGTGGCTTGCAGATAGCATATATAAACTGGACAAACCATCGGCAGTTATCAAAAAAACACTATTCATGATCACGGGCAGCATTATACTGGTAAGCTATGTTATCAAGATAGCCGGTTTGTAAGAATATTAAGACATTACTGATCTGTAATCTGTATCAGACGCTGCTATCAAATGAGTGTAATCGCGCAGCAAAGTTTGCAGAAACTGCATATCATTCATTCCCTGCGGCGGCTGCACGCCAAGATGCTCTTTAAGTTTGCTGGCCATGTTGTAAACAATAACGCTGTTCTTAGTTTTAACGTAGGCTGATATCACCTCATTTATGAGTTCAACATCACGGTCTGTTAGTTGCGATGCTTCTTTAAAAACAGGCTCATAAGATAGATCAGAAGGCTTAAAGGCAATCTTGCTGGCATCCGTACGCGGAACAGTGCGAACCAAAATAGTATTGGCCGTCATATCACCAAGACGTTGCCCTTTCTCGCTTACCGCAGCTGCTATCAGCGCAATAACACCGCCGCCAATACCAAAATCAACTATCCGCATTAACCAGCGCAGCAGGTACTGCCCCAGTCTTGGTCGGGCACCATCGGCACTTATCACACGTATCTTCATCACCTTTTTACCGATGGACTGGCCGTTCATGCTCAACTCACATATAAGATCATAAAACACAAATAAAGCGCCGTAGATGATGAGCAAAACGCCATTTGAAAGATCTGATAAGCCAGATGCAATACCGGTTATCATTACAAAAAAGAAAACGAATCCAAAAATGGCGAGGTCGATAATGCGGGCAACTATCCGCTCGCCGAGGCCGGCAAGCTCGTAGTCAATATCAATATTCTGGGCTGTGGTAACGGTTACGGTATTCATAAAATTATCTTCTCAAATTGCATAAATTAAGTTGAATTATAAAACTTTTGTGATTAATTTACCGTCCTGTAAAAACCCTGACCATCACCCAATGCGCGAACCCTTATTTGTAAAACAAAATGCCGATAAATGGGCGCGCTTTGAAGAATCGACCCAAAAAACGCCCGACGAACTTGCCGATAGTTTTATCCAGATAACGGATGACCTGGCATATTCAAAAACCTTTTATCCCAAATCAAAAACAACCGCCTATCTGAACGGGCTGGCGTCAAAATTCCATCAATCTATTTACAAGAACAAGCGCGAGAACAGCAACCGCTTTGTTACCTTTTGGCGGCTGGAGTTACCCTTGCTTTTCAAAAAGCATCAGCGGCAGTTATTGTATGCCTTTATATTTTTTATAACGTTTTGCCTGATGGGCGCTCTTTCTGCAAAATATGACACCAATTTTGTAAGGCTGATCATGGGGGATGGCTATGTGGATATGACCAATGAGAACATTGCCAAAGGCGACCCGTTTGGTGTTTACAAGCAGGGCTCAGAAGCGATGATGTTTGCAAGCATCGCCATTAACAACATCTACGTATCGCTGGTTACATTTGCAAGCGGTATACTTTGCTCTGTTGGTACCATCTATTTCCTTTTCCGCAACGGGCTTATGCTGGGTTCGTTCCAATACTTCTTTTTTAGTAAGGGCCTGGGCATGCAATCTGTATTAGTAATATGGATACACGGTACGCTGGAGATAGCTGCGATAGTTATTGCAGGCGCAGCAGGGATGGTAATGGGCAACAGCTTTTTATTCCCTAAAACCTTCGGAAGATTGGAGTCGCTTAAAAAAGGTGCATCCGAGGGGATGAAAATAGCGATAGGCCTGGTGCCTATATTTATTGTGGCCGCATTTTTTGAAGGCTTTGTAACCCGCCATACCGAAATGCCCGTATGGCTTAGTTCGGGCATCCTTGCAGCATCCCTTTTATTTTTAATTTGGTACGTGGTACTTTACCCTAATAAGATCTATAAACAAACTAAACATGCAACCGAAAATTGAATTAGCCAAAACCCGAGATTTTGGTGAGATCATTAACGATACCTTCACCTTTATCAAACAGAACTTTAAAGACCTTGTGAAAAACCTGTACCTGTTTTGTGGTGTGGTGTATTTTGCAGGTGCAGCGCTGATTGCTATGCAGCAATACCAAATGGTTAATGCAGCATCAAGCTTTGGACAGGAGGGGCCGGCAACCTATAATAGTTTTGATAAACTCAACTTATTTGGTGTAAAGTATTTTGCAGGCATGGGGTTGATGATAATTGGTAGTGCATTAAGCGTGTTAAGCATCATCGGCTACATGGCGCTCTACAAGCAAAAAGGCAACATCAAACCAACAAGTGCGGAGGTATGGGGTTACGTGAAATACTATTTTGGCAGAACCATCCTGGCAACCTTAGTAATAACGGTATTATTGATCATCGGTTTTGCGCTTTGCATTATTCCGGGTATATACCTTTTCCCAATATTTGGTATTATCTTTCCTATCATGATCATGGAAAACGGAAGTTTTGGATATTCCTTCAATCGCAGTTTTCAGCTGATACGGAATAATTGGTGGCTAACTGCGGGCGCAATTTTGGTATCATGGATAATTATGTATTTCATAGTAATGGCCATATCATTGCCTGCGGCTTTCCTGGGCATATCGGCAACACTATTAAGGCCCACAACCGCCTTAAATAACTTCGGCATTATTACACCCATCGTAACAGTTGCCTTACAGATGATAAGTTTAGTTTGCTACATAGTGCCAATGGTTACGCTTGGCCTGTGCTATTACAACTTATCAGAAAGTAAAGAGGGCACCAGCTTATTAGAGCGTATCAATAACCTGGGAACTAACAGTAACAACGATAACTTGCCGGCAGAAGAATACTAATGCGTTACCTGCTCCTTATCTTTCTCTTACTAACCGCTTCAATAGCTAATGCTAAGCCCGATACTATTGCGGCCAAAAAGGTACCGGCTGTAATAAGGTTGGATACTGCATCTGTTACGTTGCGACATATAGATACAGCAGCTATCAATAACTACAAAAAACAAAAGGAGTTTATTTACAAAGATGATTATAGCGGCCCATCTTTATGGACAAGATTTTGGCGATGGTTCTGGAGTTTGTTTGATTGGGGTAAAACCAAAACCGGCTATTCCAATTTTTGGAAATGGGCAGGGGTGCTAATAAAATACATAATAATGATAGGCGGCATTGCCGCATTGATACTGGTAATACTTAAATCTGCCGGTATCGATATCAATATCTTCCGCAAAGGGGCACGTAAAGCAGGTATAGCTTATACCGAACTTGACGAGAATATACACGAGATAGATTTTGAAAAAGATATTGAGACAGCTGCTTCTGCAGGTAACTACAAACTTGCTGTGCGGCTGCTATACTTAAGGGCTCTTAAGCAATTAAGCGATAATAATTTAATAGACTGGCAGCCTAATAAAACTAACCAGGCCTATGTACAGGAGTTGAACAATAACCCTGCGCAAGGCCCTTTCAAAAACATTACCCGGCAGTTTGAATATGTTTGGTACGGCGATTTCGCTGTGACCGGAAGCGGTTATAGCCAAATCACCAAACTGTTTGCTGATTTTAAAGGAGGCCGACCATGAAAGATCTTAAATTCTACATCATCGGCATATTGGTGCTGCTAACTGTTTACCTGGTGGCAGAATATAATAAACCGGCCCCTATTAACTGGCAGGTTGATCTGCGTTACAACAGCAAAGCACCGTTTGGTAATTTTATTCTTTTTGACAGGGTCAAGGATATTTTTCCGGATGCAACAATCAAGCGTACCAACCAATCGCCTTATGATGTGTTTACCGATTCTTCTTTACAAAGCGGCAACTACATCATTATTGCCAAAACTGCCAGTTTCAACAAAACAGACACTAAAGCGCTATTAAAGTACATTAGCGCCGGCAATACGGTATTTATATCGGCTTTGAATTGGGATGGCGCACTTACTGATTCGCTTAAGGTGAACACCGGCTATGAGTTTGATAAGAAAAATCCATCTGTAAATTTTACCAATCCAAAGATCAAACAAGCCGCAGACCTTAAAACAGATAAGTTTACAGCCACACAATACTTTTCGTCATTTGACACCACAAAAGCTGTAGTTCTTGCACAAAACAACTACAAACACGCTACCTATCTTAAATACAATTTTGGCAAGGGCAGTTTGTTGGTAATGGCCAACCCGCAGTTGCTTACCAATTACTGCATGGTTAAACCCGGTGGTGCAGCATTTGCAGACAGGGTTTTATCCTACATTCCTACTTCTGACCATATTTATTGGGACCAATATCAGAACGGCGACATTTTGGAAGACGAATCGCCCATGCGGGTATTCTTCAGGCATCCCGGCCTGCAATGGGCCTACTACATCAGCCTGGCGGCTACCCTGCTGTTTGTTTTGTACAACATCAAACGCAGGCAACGCCCCATACCTGTTGTTGATCCTTTAAAGAATGCCACCTTAGGCTTTGTCACTGTGGTAGGCAACCTGTATTACGAGCAGCGCGATAATACCGACATAGCCGTTAAAAAGATCACCTATTTTTTAGAACACCTGCGCAATACTTACAACTTAAAAACCGGCACGTTTGATAATGATTTTCTGAACGTTTTTATAAAGAAAACCGGTGTAGACGAAAAGCTGGGCCATGATCTTATCAACCATATGCGCTTTGTGTTGCACCAGACAAAAGTATCAGATGCCGAACTTATTGAAATAAACAGATTAATGGAGAAATTTTACAGCCAAACCGCACCATCATATGGAAAATGAAAACTTTGAACAACGGACAGATCTTAGCAAATTAAATGCAGCCGTTGAAAATATAAAAGCTTCGCTTGCGCAGATCATTGTAGGGCAGCAGCACGTTATAGAGCTGATCATTGCCGGTATACTGGCAGATGGCCACATCCTGATAGAAGGGGTACCCGGTGTTGCCAAAACCCTTACTGCAAAGCTGGTTGCAAAGTCGATAGATGCCCAATACTCGCGCATACAGTTTACGCCCGATCTGATGCCTTCTGATGTTTTGGGAACCTCTGTATTCAATACCAAAACAGGAGAGTTTGAGTATAAGCGCGGGCCAATTTTCGGTAACATCATTTTAATTGACGAGATAAACCGTGCGCCTGCAAAAACACAATCGGCCTTGTTTGAGGTGATGGAAGAGCGGCAGATCACTATGGATGGCGAGCTTTACAAAATGGATGAACCTTTTATTGTTTTAGCCACCCAAAACCCGGTTGAGCAGGAAGGCACTTATCGCCTGCCTGAGGCACAACTGGATCGTTTTCTGTTTAAGATCGATATCAGCTATCCTTCTCTTGAGGAGGAGATCTCAATCATCAGCCGCCAGCATCAGCAAAAAACTGCCGACCAGCTCGAGCACATCAACGCGGTGTTACAAGGCGCAGATATTGTTGCGTTAAGGCAAACAGTCCGCGGGTTGCATGTAGAGGAAAAGATAATTGCCTTTACAGCGCGCATTATTCACGAAACACGTAATAATAAATCACTCTATCTTGGCGGTTCCCCACGGGCATCATTAGCGGTAGTTAATGCAGCAAAAGCCGTTGCAGCCATTGCCGGTCGCGATTTTGTAACTCCTGATGATATTGTTAAGGTTGCAACTCCGGTACTACGTCATCGCGTTATGCTAACTCCAGATAAAGAAATGGAAGGCCTTACCGCCGACGATGTTATTGCACAGATCATTCAAAAAATAGAAATACCACGTTAAGCGGGTGAAAAAAGTTTTTAATCTGTTTTATATCAACCTCTTCTTGACCGGGCGACTATTCGTCGGTTTGGGAATCTGTGCGTTGCTATATCTATTGTCCTTCTTTTTTTCATGGGTGGGGTTAGTGCCCGAAGTAGCTTTTCTGCTGCTGATATTGCTGATACTTACAGATCTCATCATGCTTTATCGTTCATCCAAATCGATATTGGCCAAACGCCTTTCGCCGGAAAGATTGAGCAATAGCGACGAGAACGAGATAACTATACACATCGAAAGCCGTTATCCTTTTAAGGTGTCGGCCGGGATCATTGATGAGATACCAGTACAATTTCAGAAACGCGATGTTTGGTTCAAAACAGCTTTGCAGCCCGGCGAAAGAAAACTTATCCGGTATAACCTGAGACCTGTTAAACGCGGCGAATATGAATTTGGCAGCTTAAGGGTGTTTGTGCAATCTGCATTGGGTTTGGTAAGCCGCCGTTTTAATTTTGACCAGCCGGAAGTACTGCCGGTGTATCCATCATTTTTGCAGATGCGCAAGTATGAATTGATGGCTATATCAAACCGGCTCAATGAGATCGGTATCAAAAAGATCCGCCGCCTTGGGCAGAGTATGGAGTTTGAGCAGATAAAGCCTTATGTAGCGGGTGATGATGTAAGATCTGTAAACTGGAAAGCTACAGCCCGCCATGGCAGCTTGATGACCAATTTTTATACCGATGAAAAATCACAACAGGTTTACTGTGTGATAGATAAATCGCGCGCTATGAAAATGCCTTTTGATGGGTTAAGCCTGCTCGATTATGCCATAAATGCCAGCCTGGTATTATCGAACATTGCGTTGCTAAAAGAGGATAAAGCCGGGTTGATCACACTCTCTGAAAAGGTCGGCTCTGTTATTCCTGCTGATAGGCGCCATGCACAAATCAACAGAATTTTAGAGGTGCTTTATAAAGAGAAGACACGTTATCTCGAGGCAAACATGGAAGCGCTGTATGCAACCGTTCGCAATGTGATAAAGCAACGCAGCCTCATCGTTTTCTTCACCAATTTTGAAAGCATGAGTGCCCTGCAGCGGCAACTGCCCTTTCTTAAACGCATTGCCCGTTACCACTTATTGCTGGTTGTGTTTTTTGAGAACACCGAGCTCAAACAACTTACCGAAGAGCCTGCCAAAGACGTTGAAGGCATCTACGTAAAAACCATTGCCGAAAAGTTTGCTTACGATAAAAAACTTATCGTGCGTGAACTGGCCCGTCATGGCATACAGTCTATTTTAACCGCTCCGCAAAACCTAACCGTGAATACTGTTAACCGCTACCTGGAGTTGAAAGCACGGCAGAGGATCTAAACATCCAAATGGCATTTGTGTGGGGATTTCTCCGTGTATACACCTGTTAAACAGCTCAGTGATTCTAAAACAAAAAAGGCGAAAAGTTCATCACCTTTCGCCTTCAGTTCTCTTTCAGCTTAACTATGCGTATGCTTTTCTCAATTTAATGATCTTGGCCCAGTGCATTAGTTTCATTACCGGGTACACAGGATCTATCTCATACCATTTAGCGCCAAAGTTTGCACTGTTTGGGCGTTTATGGTGGTTATTTTGGAATAACTCGCCTAACATCAAAAAATCAAACGGTGTGGTGTTTTTTGATTTATCATTATTATCAAAATTTGAGTAACCGTACTTGTGCCCGCACCAGTTAACAATTGCGCCGTGCAATGGGCCCATTAAAAAATGGATAGGCAGCAAAAGGAACATCCACCAGGCTGTTGCAAACTCTACATAAAAGGCAACATAAAGTAAACCGAAAACAATGCGTGATACCATCGAAGAAGCAATTACATCAAGAAATTTCCACTCGGGATAATTACCTCTAAAACGCTCCTCAGGCTCTTTTAAACGGCGCTCGTGCATTTTGTAAGTTTGCGCAGTATACCACATCATCTGGAAAACATCCTTAAAAAAGTGTGGTGAGTGCGGGTCTTTCTCGGTGTCGCTGTAGGCATGATGCTCCCGGTGCATAATGGCATAGGCACGCGGGTTTAAGTATGACGATCCTTGGAAAACGTAGGTCATTACGTAAAAAATGCGTTCAAAGACCTTGTGCGTGGTAAACATTTTATGAGATGCATACCTGTGCAGAAAAAAGGTTTGAAAGAACAGGGACAAGAACCAGTGGGCAAGAAAAAATATTAAGATGATCACGATGGATTAAATTATCAGGGTTATTAATTAAGACCGCAAAGGTACAACATAATGCCCTAAGTACTTCTAAAAAAGCCAAAAAACAAAGAGCTGCCCGTTTTACAGGCAGCTCTTTATGATTACAAATTATTTGTCTTGGTTATGAATGCATATCACGTAGCGCTTTGATGCTATCGTGGCCTTCATTGATATCTTGTTGCTGGCGGGTTAACAATTCTGAGAATTGTGGTGATAAGCCATTATCTTCTGATAATGCATCCTGGTATGCTTTTTTAATAGCATCTTCACCGCGCTCGCACTCATCTAAGATCGCTTTACGATCATGGCCACTAAAGGTAGCTTTAACATCTATCCATGCGCGGTGTAATGTACCGCTTACAGAATTACCTGTTTCTAATTCGCCGCCTAACTGGCCCACTGCTGCACTTAGCTCTTGCACGTTTTTACGGCTATCGCTTGCAAATTTATCAAATACCGCTTTCAGATCTAAATCGCCTTCACCTAAGTCTTTTGATGCGCGGGTAAAACCATCAATACGGTCGTTATTAATTTCTATTAAATCGTTTAATACTTCTACTGATTTTTCTGTTGTAGTTTCCATAATGGTAGTTTTTATGATGTTTATGATATCATTGCAACCACTATGCCACGATTAATTTCAAATTAAAAAAATTACAAAAAAGATTATACACAATCGTTTAATAATTACAAAAAATAGCTGCCGGGCTATACCGATAGCCGTCATATGTTACCTTTTAATGCTACTTTATACTGTAATCAGATAAGTAAGATGCGGTTTTGTAAGTTCCGAAATTAGTATCCGTTTCTATAACCCCTATACCCTTAGCAAGGTAGAAATCGTAATCTACAAAGTTCTGAAATCCGCTACCAAGGTCATATTGTACAATGATGTGCGTATGAACAACGTTTTTGTAGGTTTTATTGAGCACGGTTTTCGTAATGCCCGATTCAATGATCTTGTTTTTGGTACGGCCCGGCACCCCGTTAACCGAACCATCAGCTGTCATTGTCGCTACCCACTCACCACCAACAGGTAAATTATCATCAAAGATAAAAAACTCTAACATGGTGCTTGATTCAACCGTAGCGGATCTCACTTTATATTTTTTATCCTTCACAAAATAATAACCAATGCTTTCTTTGCCCAATGCGGTGGTTTTTAGCTCATAATAATTTTGCCCGTTTATAGATGTGATGGCACCGGTAAGATAAGATGTGGATAGTTCGGTGCTACCCGTCATGTCACTTTGATAGGTCCATGAACTTCCTTTAGTGGTTGGTAAATAACTATCATTGCTGCCCCCACCTCCGTTTTTTTTGTTCTCTATTTTAAGGCGTAATGCTTCAAGCTCTGCTGTATCTTGTTTACAGGCGCTGTAAGAAAGGGTAAGTATCGACAGGATGGATAAAAGGTACTTTTTCAATTGTGATATAGTTGGTTTAGCTCGTCATAAAGATAAAAAAACCATAGAAGATCTAAGCACCCTTTTTCGTTTGCAAACTTTGCATTAACTGATCATACAGATCGTTACTTTTTGTTTTATGCGGTTTAAGTTTTTTAATGGTTGCCCGCTTGCCTTTAGATTTCTGCTTGATGATGTTTAGCAATTCGCCGGTATACTCATCCTTAAATTTAGAAACATCAAATTTCTCTGCGTATTGCTTTATCAGCGCAAGGCCCATGTCAAGCTCTTTTTTGCTCACTTTAACATCATCAGCCAGGTTAAGGTCTTCGGTACTGCGTATCTGCTGGCCAAAACGGATGCGGGTAACCACCAGCACGTTCTCTACCGGGTGCACAATGCAAAGGCTTTCGGTACTACGTAAAACAAACCGCGCCAGCCCCGCTTTGCCCGATTGTTTTAAGGCCTGTATCAATAACGCGTAAGCTTTGTTGTTTTTAGTATCCGGCTCGGTGTAGTAGGATGTTTCGTAGAACATCGGGTTCACTTCATCAATGTCAACAAAGCTTTCAATTTCTATCACCTTGCTTTTCTCCGGGGCGGCCGCCTCAAAGTCGGCATCATCCATTATTACATAGTCATCATTAAGTTTATAACCCTTTACTATCTTATCGTAAGGGACCTCTTTGTGGGTTTTCTCGTTAACGCGCTGGTAGCGTATACGCTCGTGGTCGCGCCCATCAAGCATATCAAAATCAAGCGATGTGGTTTGCACTGCCGAAAAAAGCTTCACCGGTATACTAACCAGCCCAAAGCCTAATGAACCCTTCCAAATCGATCTCATAGTGTTACAGTTGATGTGAACTGATATAACTATGATGATCAGTAAAGAGTTTTAAACCGCTGCCATAAACTTTGTTGCAAGCGCTGTTAAATTTTTCTAAACAAGCACACCCCCACCATCAACTACAAGGCTTTGGCCTGTAACATATTGTTGTTTCATTAAGTAAACGTAGGTAAGCGCAATTTCATCCGCATCTGCAACGCGGCCAACTAACAAAGTTTTAGAAAAGTTTATATACATTGCAATGCGATCTGCCTCGGGTATGCCATCCCATAAATTGGTTTTTACTACACCGGGGGTAACGCAATTAACACGTATAGGTGCAAGTTCAACCGCCATTGCACGCGTAAACCCTTCAACACAGCCACAAATGCTTGATGCAACGCCCCATCCTGCACTTGGCCTTGCCCCGGCATTGCCGCTGGTTAAGGTGATCGATCCACCTGCATTAATGCGCCTTGATGCATATTTAACAGCAGCAAAAGCACTCCAATAACGGATATTGAAAAATTGTTGTGCTAATGCTATGTCTGTTTCTGCTATTACATTAAGTTTAAGATTCTCACCTGCAGTATATACTAAATGATCAAATGTGCCAATGGTATCAAAAAAATCGCTAATATTTTGGTGAATGCTTAAATCAACAACGTGGCCGGTTGCAGTTGCCGGTAGTTTGCTTAGCGCTGCATCAATGCGCTGCTGATTGCTTGATACAATAATTACCTCAGCACCTTCCCGTGCGGCCAGCTCTGCTGTGGAGAAACCTATACCTTTACTACCGCCTAAAATAATTACTTTTTTTCCTGTAAGGCTGTTCAATTTGTTTTCCATGATCTTTTAAATTATGGACACAAAGTTCTGCCGCTGCAGCAGTTAAAACACTTAACATATGGTAATAAAAGATAGTAAGCTTATTTACTATTTCTTCTGATACGGCTTAAAGATTGCGGTGTAATACCCAAATAGCTTGCGATATCCTTTAGCGCAACACGTTTTGCAACATCAGGCTGCTGTTTTAAAAAGAGCTGGTAACGCGCATCAGACTCCTCGCCCAAAAATGCATTACGTGTTTTTATTTTCTCAAGCAGTTTTTCCTGCGTAACACGGTCTATCAGCTCTTTCAAGCCCGGCAGCTTTGCAAAAAGTATTGTCAATTGGTCTTTATTAATGGCTAACACCTCTGTATCGCATGCAGCCTGGATGCCCTCATCTGCGGGCTTATGATTGTTAAAGCTGTACAGAATTGTGCAGAATGAGCCTTCCTTAAGAAAAAAATGAGTGAGCTCAACACCTTTTTGGTTTACAGAAGTGATACGAAGTATGCCGTCACAAATAAAGAATAACTCCCGGCAAATTTTGCCCACGTCTGACAGATGATCACCTTCATGGTAACTTCTGGTTTCAAAAGCACCCTTAATAGTGTCCTCTTCTTCCTTGGTAAAAAACCGATGTTGCTGCAAAAAATTGATTAGCGCGTTACCCATAAAACAAATATATTTAATGAAATACAACTTAAGGTAATGATCTTGTTAGCCAACATTAAATCAGCATTTTCGTTATTTTTGACATGATGAATAACTTCAGGGATTACGCAAAGGAATACATCAACCTTAACGATGAAGAGATCGGCTTGATGTTATCGGTAGCTACTGAAAAGAAGGTGCGCCGTAAAGATATGCTGTTGCAGGCCGGTGAGATATGCCGCCATAAAATATTCATACTTGAAGGCATGCTTAGGCTATACCGCACCCGCGATGACGGAGGCGAGCATAACATGTATTTTGCGCCCGAATATCATTGGATGACAGAACCTGAAAGCCTTAACAATGCCACACCAACACTTTACAATATTGAAGCCGTAGAAGATGCTCACCTGCTGCTTTGGGCCAAACGCGATTTTGTGTCCCTTTCTGTAGCCATCCCAAAATTGAAAGTTTACAGTGAAAATATCATCTCCCGTAACCTGGCCATGACACGCGAACGTGTGTTTAACACCATGAGCGCCACCGTTGAAGAACGTTATGATGATTTTGTGCGTACCTACCCCGATATTTTTAACCGGATACCGCTGCACATGGTGGCTTCCTATCTGGGTGTATCGCTTAAAACACTAACACGGGTAAGGCATGCGCAGGTAAAACGATAAAGATAAAATAGGGACAAATGTCCTCTTTTTAGGGGGCACCGTTATAGACATTTGTGTTATTGATTTACTTATAAAATAACACATTAACAATGAGAGTATTTGTCACCGGCGCTTCGGGCTTTGTAGGCTCAGCCGTTATCAGGGAGTTAATAAAAGCAGGGCACCAGGTACTTGGTTTTGCCCGTTCAGATGAAGCTGCACAGGCTGTTGCCAATGCAGGTGCTGATGTGCATCGCGGTTCACTTGAAGATATTGAGAGCGTAAAGGCAGGCGCTGCCGCCGCCGATGCCGTTATCCATTGCGGCTTTGTACATGATTTTTCAAATTTTAAAGCCAGCTGCGAGTTAGACCGCAGGGTTATAGAAGCTATTGCTTCGGTATTGGAGGGCTCAAACCGCCCTTTCATCATTACCTCAGGCACAGCCCTGTTATCGGGCAATGGTTTGGCAACTGAAGATAAGCAGCCATCTTTTACGGCAGAGCAATTTCCTCGCGTAGCAACTGAGGATGCTGCCCGTGCAGCTGCCAAAAAAAGTATAAAAGTTTCCATCGTGCGTTTATCACCATCTGTGCACGGCGAGGGCGACCATCATGGTTTTGTACCGATGCTGGTAAGACTGGCAAAAGAAAAAGGCGTATCGGCCTATGTTGACGGTGGCACCAACCGCTGGACAGGCGTGCACCGCCTTGATGCTGCCAGGCTTTACGTATTGGCTTTAGAGAAAGCGGCTGATGATGTAAATTATCATGCATCATCAGAAGAAGGTGTACAGTTGAAAGATATTGCAGAGGTAATAGGCCGCCATTTGAACCTGCCGGTAGTATCAAAAACCGGTGATGAGGCTACAGAACATTTCGGCTGGATGAAACACTTTGTAACATTAGATAACCCTACATCCCACCAAATTACAAGCGAAACCTTGGGCTGGGACCCGACAGGGCCTAAGCTTTTAGAAGACCTGGAAGCAGGTATCTATTTTAAATAAACGTTCGATGCAAAAGCTGCAGTGCTAATATTATTTAGCACGTAAAGTTTACTCACCCAGACATCGCTACGCTCGTAACCCCTCTCTTCGCTGCGCGAAAAGAGGGGTTTGTTTTTTGTTTTTTACCCTTTTTGCTTCCTGCAGCAGAAAGGAGCTGAGCCCTGTTGCTTTTATCAAATTTCTATTAAAAAGGTAGACTAAAAATTGCATTTTTGCGCTATGACGTCGCAGCCTGAAAAAACTGAGCAATACTTTATCATAGATTTCGACAGCACCTTTACCCAGGTGGAGGCATTGGATGAGTTAGCCCGTATTTCGCTAAAAAACCATCCGCACCGCGAGGACATCTATAAACAGATTGAAGACCTTACCAATGCATCAATGGAAGGTCGCCTGTCGTTTACGGAAAGTTTGCAGCAAAGGGTAAAGTTACTTTGCGCCAACCGCGAGCATCTTAAAATGCTCATCAGCCATTTAAAAAAGAAGGTATCTACGTCATTTTCGCGCAATACCGTTTTCTTTAAAAAACACCAGGATGAAGTGCTGATCGTTTCGGGCGGGTTTAAGGAGTTTATCACGCCGGTTGTTACCGAGTACCATATCAAAAAAGAGAATATTTATGCCAATACCTTTGTATTTGATGACGAGGGAAACATCATAGGCTACGATAAAGAAAACCCGCTTTCGCAAGAGGGCGGCAAGGTGAAGTTGCTTAAAGAGCTTAATTTGCAAGGCGACATTTACGGCATTGGTGATGGCTATTCTGATTTTCAGTTAAAAGAGTCGGGCATGATCAAAAAGTTCTTTGCCTTTACAGAGAACATTGAACGTAAATCGGTGGCAGAAAAAGCGGACCACATTACACCGAGCTTTGATGAATTCCTGTACATTAACAAACTGCCGCGTGCTATCTCGTACCCTAAAAACCGCATTAAATGTTTGGTGGTAGGCGATATAGATGAGGAGGCCCTAAGCCAAATGAAACGCGAAGGCTACAACATACGCCACCAGCCTACCATTGAGGATAAATACCTGGAAGAAGCAGGTGTGCTTTTTTGTGACGATCATCATCAACCCACCATTGAGCAATTGGAACACGCCGGCAGATTAAAAGTTATTGGTTGTTTTGGTAAGGTAGCCAGCAAAAAATTGGCCGAGGTCGCGGGCCAAAAAGGCATCATCATTTTTGATGATTACAAGCAGAACCCCCGCAATGCCGACTTTATACCTAAGCGGGTTATTGCTTTTATGAACGAGGGGAAAACCCATATGAGCTGCAATTTCCCTGATCTGCAGCCACCCCGCATTAACAACGCTCACCGCCTTATACATATCCACAAGAACGTGCCGGGTATATTAGCACAAATAAATGAAGTGTTTGCCAACCATAACATTAATATTGTGGGCGAATTCCTGGTAACCAATCCGCAAATTGGTTATGTAATTACCGACGTTGACGCCGGTTACGATACGCAGGTGCTTAATGAGTTAAAGGCTATTGAGCATACTATAAAATTTAGGCTGCTGTACTAATCTCGTGGATTTGTCATTGCTATTGCAGAGTGGCAACAACCTAATGATTATTTCTTCGTTAGGAATGGTTGTATTGACGTTATCGTCAGTGGATGTTACTTTCTTTGTTTCCGCAAAAAAGAAAGTAACCAAAGAAAAAACTCGCTGCTACGGTAACGCGCTAAATTGTTTCTGCTTTACCAATGCCTGTGCTATCCGCACGTTACGCTATGCAGCATTTGGTCGGTTACGTTGGGTTCATCTCTATAATCAAACTGTATTTTTCTTTCTGTTCTTTTCGTCAGCAAAAAAGCTTCTGGCGAAAGCGGGCAGAACAATGGTGGCCTTGTGCGATGGCAAGGGCATAGCAATACTTGCCTGAAGCGATGGCGTGAGCGAACGAAGTGGCGGCAAGATTTTGCAGCCCGTGGTTCTGACTGCTTGCAGGCAAAGGCCTCGTGCGGGAAAGAAGCATCTTTGCTGACTTGATTTTTTGGTTACTTTTTGATCAAGCAAAAAGTAATAGCGTTCAAAGTAAGCTAATCCTTCTCCCCTAATGGCACTACCAATACAGGTACCTTTGCGTTACGGATAACCGTTTCGGCTACACTGCCCATCAACAGCCTGTCGATACCCGAACGGCTGTGCGTACCTATCACGATCAGGTCGGCCTTAAACTCTTCGCTGCAATTGAGGATCCCGTCAGCAGTTGAGCCGAATTCGTTAAAATGGGTTATCTCTACTCCTTTACCATATTTTGCTATGGTTTGGTGGATGATGTTATCAGCATGTTCGCGCTGTATCTCCATAACCGTAGCATCATTGTAATCTGCCGTAGGCAATGGCATACCCATCAGGTTATCGGCACCGCTGCCGGTATCCGGACTAATAGCAGGTTCTACAATATGCACCAGCCCAACGTGAGCGTTAAAATTTTTAGCTAAATCAAAGCCATAGCTGGTTGCGTACTCAGCATATTTGCTGTCATCTATACCGATCAAAATACGGCTGATCTTCATGTTTTTCAGAGATTAAGAATTAACTCTAAAAGCAATTAGAAGTAAATATGTTTGGCTGATGCAGCACTAAAATTTGTATTTGGAAAACAACCTGTTTCTATAGCCGCCTAACTTTGAACTCTCGTTTCGTTGCGCGGAGTAAATACCTTGCTCGCCGCTGAAGAAATAGGCCGTAAAGCAGGACACCGCAAAAAAAATGGCATACTCCCCTCCAAATAGCTCTATCCCCATCAGCGTGCATGCCAGCGGCGTATTGGTAGCGCCCGCAAAAACTGCAATAAAGCCAAGGGCTGCAAAAAGGCTTACCGGTGCGTTCAATATATCGGCAAGTGTATTACCTAATGTAGCACCAATATAAAACAAGGGTGTAACCTCTCCCCCTTTAAAACCTGTGCCAAGGGTTATGGATGTGTAAATAAGTTTCCATAGCCAGCTCAATGCATCTGCTCCGCCATGTTTAAATGCAGAAACAATGGTAACCGCGCCGGGATATTCAGCCTCGACACCCAGACCAAGATAATCCGGCTTGCCCAACGCAAAGGTTAAGGCAATGATAATTACGCCGCCCAAAGCCGGAATAAGCCAGTTGATCTTCACTAATTTAAGGGCTGTATTCTTAACCAGATGCACACCTTTTGCAAACGCCATTGACACCAGGCCAAACATGGCAGAAGATAAAATAACCTTTCCCAGCAACATGAAACTTAAGGGTAAATGCTTACCGTAGAGATCACTGCCTGCGTTTACTACATCAATATGGTATTGCGTATGATGCACACCCCAGGCAGATACGGTAACATCACCGACAAGGGCCGCTATCAGGCATGGCAGCAGTGCATTATATTGGATCCGGCCAATGGCAATAACCTCCAGCGCGAAGATGGTGCCCGTAAGCGGCGTACCAAAAACGGCTCCAAACCCGGCTGCAACACCTGCTGTCAATACCAGCTTTTTATCAGCCTCGCTGACCTTAAACCAGGAGCCGAATAAATTGGCCAGGCTGCCACCTATTTGAACAGCCGTACCCTCGCGACCCGCGGAGCCGCCGAATAAATGCGTAATGACTGTAGTGATCAAAATGAGCGGCGCCATACGTTTGGGCACGCCTGCTCCCGGCTGGTGTATCTCGTCGATAATGAGGTTATTCCCACGCTCAGCACTTTTGCCATACCATTTATAGAGAAGATGGATGGCTATAGCTGCTAACGGCAAAAGGTAAAGCAACCAGCTGTGCCCAAACCTGAAATGCGTGGCCCAGCTAAGCAGCCACAGAAAAAACGCCACGGCGCTGCCAACGGCAACAGCCAAAGGGATACTGATCAGCGTCCACCGTACCAGGTAACTTAAAAGATTTAACTGTTTTGAGATGATATTTTTGAACATAGCCTACAAGCAAATAAATAAAAAATCCATTTGAGTAGGCGTCATCAGCTTTGCAGCGGTTCAAATAGGCAGAACACCATTGCCTTTTGTGAATAAGTCAAAAGTAAAAATTCAAATGTCAAAACCAAAAAATATTAATGATTGACTTTGAAGCCTTTTTACTTTTGAATTTTGAGTTTTGACTTAAGTCCTATCTTTGCACACATGAGTATCTCGCCCGAAATTGAAAAAAGGTTAAACCTGCTGCAGGAAAAATATGATGCCATGGGCCAGGACATGACCTCCTACCTCGATGGCCTGCTGCATGCTGATTTTTTAACGTATTGGGATTACATTCACCTGGATACGTTGCTGAGCCTGCAAAGTCCTAAAACGCAGTTCCCGGATGAGGAGATATTCATTATGTACCACCAGATAACGGAGCTGTATTTTAAGCTCTCGTTACATGAGTGCAAGCAAATCGCCGAAGCGGAAAACCTTACCATTGATTTCTTCACCGCCCGCGTAAAACGCATTAACCGCTATTTTGAAGCGCTTACCAATTCCTTCGAGATCATGGTGGATGGCATGGAGAAAGTGCAATTCCTGCAGTTCAGGATGTCGTTGCTGCCTGCCAGCGGTTTCCAGAGCGGGCAGTACCGAATGATCGAAATTCATGCTACTGATTTTATAAACCTTGTGGCACCGCATCATCACGATGAGTTGAGTAACGCGTCCGTAGAAGAGCAATTTGAGCAGATCTACTGGAAATACGGCGCTACCGAACTATCTACAGGTAAGAAAACACTCACGCTAAACCAATTCGAGAAGAAATACGCCAAAACATTTATCCAATTAGGCAAATCAGTACGTAATACTAACTTCAATAGCCTTCTCCGCCAAATGCAAGCTAAAGGCGAAAACACCAAGGCCCTTGAGGAACAATTACGCCAGCTGGATATCAATGTAAACGTGAACTGGCCGCTAAGTCATTACAAATCTGCCGTGCGCTACCTGCACCGCGAGCCCGAAGAAATTAAGGCCACAGGCGGCACCAACTGGCAAAAATACCTGCCGCCGCGTTTCCAGAAGCGCATTTTTTATCCATCATTATGGAGCGAACAGGAAATAACCGAATGGGGTAAAGGATGGGTTGATAAAGTGGTGAGCGAGCTATAAAGTTAGTTTGCAGTCTTGATTTCGCAGTTGGCAAGATTGATTTTCTATTAGTCATTCCGGTGTAAGTTAAATTGATGCCAATAATTTCATGGTAGCCGCTTTCCCAATGTTTAATTTTAAAATCCCTATCTTGGCATTTTCTGTTAAAATTTACTGCCATGACCACTGATACACTGGATATCAAAATAACAAAAACCGCTCATTCGCGCTTAGCGGAGACCGATTTTGACAACCTGCCGTTTGGTAAAGTATTCTCTGACCATATGCTGGTGGCTGATTACGCCGACGGCGAATGGAAAAATTTTGAGATCGTTCCATACGGCCCTATTGCTATGAGTCCGGCTATTTCTGCTTTGCATTATGGCCAGGCATTTTTTGAAGGTATAAAGGCTTATAAGCACGAAGATGGTACCGTATCTATCTTCCGCCCGGATAAAAATGCTATTCGTTTCAACAAATCTGCAGAGCGCCTTTGTATGCCAACAATACCTGAGGATGTTTTTGTACAAAGCATTGCCGCATTGGTTGATCTTGACCGTGAGTGGATCCCGGCTAAAGAGAACCATGCCATGTACATTCGTCCGTTCATGTTCGCTACCGATCCGTATTTAGGTGTAACACCATCGGCAACTTACAAATACGTTGTGCTGGTTGGCCCAGTTGGCCCGTACTTTTCAAAACCGCTTCGTGTTAAAATTGAAACACATTATACCCGCGCTGCCGAAGGTGGTATGGGTTATGCAAAAGCGGCCGGTAATTACGCTGCATCAATGCTTCCGGGCCGCAAAGCTGCCGAAGAAGGTTTTGACCAACTGATATGGACGGACGCCAAAGAGCATAAATATGTTGAAGAAATGGGGGCTGCAAACGCCATGTTTCTTCTTGATGGCAAACTGGTAACTGCTGAGGCTAAAGACACCATTCTTGACGGTGTAACCCGCGATACGGTTATAGCTTTGGCTAAAGATTGGGGTATTGACGTTGAAGAACGTAAATTATCAGTTGCTGAACTGGCAGAAGGTGCTAAAAACGGTAAACTTACTGATGCCTTTGGCGCCGGCACTGCTGCTACCATTGCTCCCGTTGCTTCATTTGTGGTAGATGGCGAAGAATACTTCCTTAGCGACCCTGCCTCACGCGAGTTCTCTAACAAAATATTTAAAACCATGGATGCCATCAAATACGGCCGTGGCGAGGATACACACGGTTGGAATTATATTGTGTAAAACACGAACCGAACGTCATTGCGGAAAACGTAGTGGATAAACTAAAAGCAAAAAGCCCCATATCAAATGATACGGGGCTTTTTCTTTAAGGGATTTGTACTTAATTTTTTATCAGGCCGTTTACTTTTTCAACCAGTTCTGTAAGGTCAAACGGTTTGTTGATGATAGCATCACAACCATAGGCAAACAGGTCTGCCGAGTGGTTTACATAAGCTGAGAAAATAATAACGGGCACATCACCAAATTTAGGGTGTGCTTTGATGGCCTGACAGATCTCACCGCCATTGGCTCCTGCCACACGGTAATCCAGAATAACCAGGTCGGGATTAAATTCTTCAACAAGGGGCATTACATCAATACCACGGGTAATACTTTTTACCTCAAAGTTTTCGTATGTAAGGGTTTCATGCACCACCTCGAGGATGTCCTGGTTATCGTCTAATACTAAAATACGCTTTACCATTATAGGGGTTTTAATCAATTCTGTTTTTCTTAGGTATTTAAGTATTTACACGCCTCTAAAAACGCTGAAAAACTGTTTAAATTATATGAGGTAACGGCTAAAATGACGCTTTGCAAATATACTTAATATTAAATATATAAATGTTGCACACCAAACAATTACGCTGCGGTAACATAAAGGTGACTTTTAGCGGTAATAACTATAAAAACTACTGATAATCAATAGTTACAGGCACAAAAAAAACCCTTTGCTAATGCAAAGGGTTTCGTTATCTAATGTAGTTCTATTAATATGGGTATGCTTTACCCGGGTGAGCTCTTTTCCATGCACGGCGGCGCTCAAGGTAAGCAGCACGCCTGCGTTTTTCTTCGCGTTTACGGGCTTCGTTACCAATAATGTAACCGCCACCTGCACCAATGGCACCACCAATAACGGCACCACCAACGCTTTTACCTATAAGTGCACCTGCAACGGCACCACCAGCACCGCCAATAATGGCACCTTTACCTTGTTTACTAATTTGCGCTTCGGCATTTAAATTGAAACTGAGCATAAATGCTAGCATCATTGAACATAATATGGTTATCCTTTTCATAGTTAAATAATTTGTATCGCAAAAAGCCCTACAAATTGTAAGCCAATACTAAAATTGACTGTTACTGCTTCAGAAACCTGATAATAGATTCTGCAAACTGTTCAGTATTACCTGCAGTATTATGGTTACCGGGTACTTCTGCATAGGCAGAACCAGGGATCAGTTTTTGCAACTCATGTACGTCACCATTGGTTTTGTCCTCGGTCCCATCTATCAATAGCACAGGTATTTTAACGCGGGCCAACTCGACCGGGCTGGTTGATGGCTGGTGTTTCTGCTGTAGTTTTAACGACTCATCATCAAAGTTGTTCTTGTGTATCCAGGCCATCATCTCATCCACATCATGATGCGTGGTATCACCTGCAAGCGCTTCGTAAGCATGCACCCTTCTTGGCCAGTTTGGGTTAGTGTAGTCGGCGCCCATACCGCCCATCACTGCTTTTTTAACGCGCTTATCAAGCACCATCACGCGCGATGTGATGATAGATCCACGCGAATAGCCCACAATAAAATATTGCTTCAACTTTAGGAGCGATGCAAGCCCCATGATGTCTTTAGCCTCGGCATCTTTGGCATATGCAGCATCAGTATGCGGTTTATCAGACCGGCCATTACCTCGCTGGTCGAGGATGATCACTTTGTATCCTTGCTTGATTAAGGCCGGATAAAGGCAGCCATGTTTCCAGCTTTGGCTGTTATTGGTAAAGCCATGTACCAATATAACCGGGTAACCGTTGCCTGTTACTTCGTAATATATTTTGGTTCCGTCAAAGGAGTTAAATAAACTACCTTCTTCAGTCTGGGCCTTTAGTGTGCCGCAGATACATAGCATCACTAATATTAAATATCTTTTTAACACCATTATTTGATAACTAAGTTGATCACTAATACCCCGGCCAACCCTATTACAGAAACCAGACTTTCCATCATAGACCATGACTTAAAAGTATCTTTCATGCTGAGGTTAAAATATTCCTTAAAAAGCCAAAATCCGGAATCATTAACATGTGAAAAGGCCAGGCTGCCTGCACCAATGGCGAGCACCATCAGGTTAGGGTCTACATGCTCTGATACCACCAGGCCGCTTACAATGCCTGCCGCGGTTAAACCGGCTACCGTTGCTGAGCCTAAACTGATACGAATGATAGCTGCGATAAGCCAACCCAGTACCAGCGGCGGCATATTAAACGAGCGAAGGCTGCCTGCTATTTCTTTATCAACCCCGCTGGCAACCAAAACTTCTTTAAACGCACCGGAGCCTGCTGTGATCAATAAGATCAATGCGATGTCTTTAACGGCATCCGTAAAATGGATGGATATGGTTGCCATGCTCATGCCCTGCCGCGTGCCGAGTGTATAAGTGGCAACTAAAAGCGCTATCAGCATTACAATTGATGGGTCGCCAACAAATGCCATTACTTTTAGCGCGGTTGCATTTTTGATGCCCAGGTAAGGAAAAAATGCGGTAAGCATTAGTAGAATTACGGGCAGTAAGGCGGTGAAAAAGCTTATAAATGTCCCGGGCAATTTTTCATCAGGCAGTTCTTCGGCACGAAAGGTAGCCAATGGTTCTGACGGGATGCGCTTAAGGAAGCGCGCGAACACCGGCCCCGCTAAAATAATGGCAGGTATTGCTATAGATAACCCATAAATAAAAGTGGTAGCCATGTTGGCATGGAACAGAACGACCAAAGCCGATGGCGACGGATGCGGTGGTAAAAAGCCGTGCGTTACTGATAATGACGCGATCATGGGAAGGCCGATAAACACTGCAGGCAGTTTATACTTATACACCACAGAAAATATTAGCGGAACCATCAGCACAAAACCTATCCCGTAAAACAGCGGAATGCCAATGATAAAACCGGCTGCAACCAGCGCCCATTGAATATATTTTTCGCCCACCAAGCGCACCAGCGCACCTGCTATTTGTTGTGCGGCACCACTCGCAGCTACCAGTTTGCCCAGCATAGCGCCTAGGCAAATAATGATCACCAGGCCGCCAAGGATATCGCCTATACCCTTTTGTATAGATGTGGTGATCTTATTTACCGGGATACCCAACATTAAACCGGCAGCAATAGATACCAGCAAAAAGGCCAGAAAGGGATTTACCTTTCCCCAGCTTACCAATAAGATCAATAATATTATACAAATTAAAATAACCAGCATAGGCGTATAAGAGTGGTTTACCAATTGCAGGCGGGCGGGCCAGCGATTGTCTAATGTATGAAATAAATTAAAATCACCTCATTGTATAATTTTGAATTTGAAGATCATAAGCAACTATTAATGATTTCCTTTGCGTTGATATATGACCAGTAAACGTTATTTCACCTCGGTAATGGTTTTGGGTTCGCTTACCGCGCTTGCCCCGTTCTCAATTGATATGTACCTGCCGGGTTTCCCAGACATTGCCAAATCGCTTAATACCACTACTGAAAAGGTAGCCCTATCGCTCTCCAGTTTTTTCATCGGTATATCTGCAGGGCAATTGTTATACGGCCCACTACTGGATAAATATGGCCGTAAAAAACCGTTGTACTTCGGCTTAGCTTTGTACATCATCGCATCGCTGGCATGTTATTACTCGGATAGTATTGAGATGCTGATAGTTACCCGGTTTTTCCAGGCGCTGGGTAGTTGTGCGGCAACCGTGGCTTCCATAGCCATGGTACGCGACCTGTTTCCTGTAAAAGACAACGCTAAAGTATTTGCGCTGCTTATCCTTATCCTGGGCGCATCGCCCATGATAGCGCCAACCGTGGGTGGGTATATTACAACCAGTTTTAGCTGGCATATTATCTTCCTCATACTGGCTGTCTTATCCCTGCTCATTACCCTGGCTGTTATTTTTCTGCTACCGGAGAGCTACAAGCCCGATCCGAATTACTCGCTTAAACCTAAGCCCATCATCAACGGCTTTTTAACCGTGCTAAAAGAGCCACAGTTTTACACGTATGCCATTGCGGGTGGTATAGCCTTTTCAGGATTGTTTGCTTATGTATCGGCCTCGCCGCTGGTGTTTATGGATGTATTTAAAGTAAGCGGTAAAGTTTACGGTTGGATATTCGCCTTGCTATCTGTAGGGTTCATCGGCTCAAGTCAGTTAAATACTGCCTTGATCAAAAGATATGATAGCAGGCAGGTGGTACAGGTAGCATTGATCATTATGGTAAGTGCATCTGCTTTATTTGTATTGGCTGCCAGCCAGGGTTGGTTGGGGTTGGTAGGCACTATCTTCATGATATTTATCGTGCTTTGCTGTGTAGGCCTAATCAGTCCGAACACCTCTGCCTTGTCCTTGGCGCCGTTTGAAAAAAATGCGGGTTCAGCGTCAGCACTTATGGGTGCTTTTCAAATGAGTGTAGGCTCGCTTGTGTCCATTGGCGTAAGTATGTTCAAAGCGCAATCGGCGATACCAATGGCGCTATTGATGCTGGCAGCATCAGGAATGGGATTCATCGTATTGCTCATCGGTAAACGGAATATCAAAAAGCCTGTTACAGCGAGTGATACGGGCTTTGTTACACATTAAATAGTTGATAGATACTTCTAAGCGTTCAAAAAAAACTTAAAAGTGCCTACATTTTTAAACAGCACGGTTGAACGTTGTTAGCGTTAATGATGTAATTTACACCTTGGCCCAAAAAACGTATTCCATATAAGAATAATATCTTCCATGGCATTTGGCTTGCCAACACTTGTACAAATAACAGTTTCCCCCAATTGAAGTTCAAGTGTTAGCTACCATATGTTTTCTAATGTAAAAAAGATACCCATTCTGCGTTACCTCACCATAGTAATGCTGATTGTTGTTTTATTCGGTGGTGCTTTTTACCTCTATCTCCATTACAGTAAAGCCGAAAAGTTGCGTTCCAATTTCCAGAAGATGGTTGCTGCCAGAGAGAACTCCACCCTCATAGATAGCTGCATAGTTGAGCTTTACAGTGCAGATAACAACAGCCGTATGTTTGCACTTACCGGTAAAAAATATTACTCTAAAGAGTTTTCCAGGCAGATCAAAAACGTTAGGGCAATTATCGCCAAAATGAACTACAATGATAAAAACACAACTTACACAGAAGAAGATAGTGCACTAAAGGCGTTGATAAACGCGAAGGCAAATAGTGCTACTAACTACGTAAGGCTGATGACGTTGTCTGATAGTTTGATCAATTCGGCAAAGCTTATCAATACCGCCATGCAAACCCGCGATAAAAAGCTGGTTAAGCAACCGGTGATCAGGCGGATAAAAACGAATATTAAAATAGATACCATTAAAACGACTGTGGCGGCAGCTCCTGAAAAAAAGAAAAAGTTCTTTGGAAGGCTATTTTCTGTATTCGGAGGTAAAAAGAAAACTGATCAGACAAATAAACCCGCCCCCGTACTGGTAGAAAAGCGTACCGATACGGTTATCACCACTATGGTTGCCACACCCAAGGTGGCCCAGGAGTATGATAAGTATTATAGCAAAATATCTGAAGCCAACAACAAACTGCGTGATTCTGAGCGCCAGATGCTGGAGATAAACAACAGGTTAATAAGCCAGATCATCAACAGTTTAAAAAAGTATAAAACAGCAGAGAACCAATATATCGCCGGCAGTAAAAAAGAATTGAACTCGAATCTGGCTACGGTAATGTATGAGTTCAGAAAGTTAACAGGGGCAATTTTCCTGCTAATGACCACCGTTGTTGTTATCATCCTTTACAATATCTGGAAGATATTCCGCAACGAGGAAGAAATGGTATTGCACAGCGAAATGGCAGAGAAATACGCTTTACAAAAAAGCCGCTTCCTTGCGGCCATGAGCCATGAGATCCGTACGCCGCTTAATTCCATCATCGGTTTTTCTGAACAACTTACCCAAAGCCGATTAGACGAAACGCAAATAGAACAGACCAACGCGATACGCAGTTCATCAAAAATGCTGCTTGAGGTAGTGAACGAGATTCTTGATTTCTCTAAATACGAGACCGGCAAAATGAATTTTGAGCATCAGCCCTTGAAACCTTATGATGCCATAAATGAAATTGTGACCAGTATGCAGGTACAGGCCGCTAAGAAGAACATATACCTAAAACACGATATTGAGTTTAATCCCGATTTTTGCCTTACCGGCGATTATTTCAGGCTTAAGCAGGTGATCATGAACCTTACCAGCAATGCTATCAAATTTACCCCTGCCGGCGGCGTTACCATAAAGGCATTCCTTACCAAGGAGAACCCTGGGCAAAGGGTACTGAACGTACAGGTAAAAGATACCGGCCTGGGTATAGATAAAGAACACCTCCCATTAATCTTTGAAGAATTCTCTCAAGTAGCAGCTGCCCAAAAAGCTGCTAACTACGGCGGTACAGGCTTAGGACTTGCCATTTGTAAAAAGATAGTTGAGTTGCAGGGCGGAAGCATTAAGGTAACAAGCAAACCGGGCAAGGGATCTGTCTTCAGTTTTAAGTTACCGCTGGATGTTGTTACGGAAACAGAATGCATTACGGAAGCAAAGCCGGTGGTTAAACTTAATCCGCGCGAGGTAATAGCAGGCAAACACCTTTTAATAGCAGAAGATAACAAATTTAACGTGCTTTTAGTAAGCACCATCCTTAAAAAATGGAACGTTACGTTTGATGTTGCTGTAAACGGCCGTGAAGCATTGCAGCTCTTTGAAGATAACCATTACGACGCAGTGTTAACAGATATTGAAATGCCTGAAATGGGTGGTATGGAACTTACACAATTGATACGTGCAAATATCAACCAGGAAAAGGCTGATCTGCCCATTCTCGCATTAACGGCCAATGTTTTGAAGGAAGACCGCGACAAGTACCTGTCAGTAGGTATAAACGGTGTGATACTTAAACCATTTACTGAACAAAACCTGATAGACAACGTTACCGCTGCTCTCACAGGAGCCGCTGTAATGTTAAATTAACTACGCTTAATAAATAATAAGTCCCGGACTTTTTGGCCCGGGACTTTGTTATTTATTGATTTTTTTCAGCATCCTTATTAGTTTGATGCTCTGCTTTTTTCACCTCATCTTTTTCACTCAGGGGCATTTCCGTTTCCAGTTTTTTATCGGAATTTTCCTCTCTTTCCTTTTCTTCACCTTGCGCTTCGTTTTTTTCCTGTGATGTTGCCATGTGTGATTAACCTCCTTTAAAAAACAACTATTCGGAGTGGGGAAAGTTTAAAAAAAATTGAAAAATAAATGCGTTCAAACACTTAATGTTTGCCCTTTAACTGCTGTATCTCCGTCTTTAACTCGTTAAGTTGAGTTTGGGCTTGCCTGTTTTCCAAATAAAAATAGATGGCAAAAGCTAAGAATATCTTGCCCAACACAAACACGGCAGCAAACACCCACCTCCACGCCTTGTGTATACGCATGTGGCTTGATGCCCCTTCAACCTCTATATAGGTTGGGCCAGCAGGGGGTATAGTCTCTTCGGTTGGTTGGTTTGCCGGCCTAAACTTACTCACCTCCTTTTTCTCGCGCAACATGATCTCATCTATCTCATCAGAAATCTTGTCCCAGGTACGCGCAGGTGGCATAACAGCCATCCTACCGGCCAAAAATTCCATATCAGCTTCAAGCTCCTGCAAGGCGATATTCACCTCAGGATGCCTGGCTTTCATGCGTAGCAACTCCTCTACCTCGGTCTCCGATGCAGAACCTGTTACATAGGCTTCTAAAATGCCGCTGTTAATGTACTGATGTATCATTTACGGTTGCTCCTGATTATGTTGAACGATTGCTTTAAAATCTGCTTTATCTCGTCGCTGCTTTTGTTTAACTCACGGCTCAATATTGCCACACTTTTACCATGATAATGAACGCCGCAAAAAACGGTTTGTTGCTCATCGTTCATCTGGCTGATGATCTTGTTCTGACCTGATATTTTAGATACAGGCGAATCCGGACAATCATCTACCGCGTTAATAAACGATGTAAGTTTACTGCGTGTGTGCTGTTGCAGGCGGCAATAAGTGCTTCCTTGCCCGTCGGCTGTAATTTTACCTAAATCGTTTATATTGAGGCTCGAAAATACGTCGGTAAGGTAGCCTTCTGCCACGGATCGGTTTTTTACTACCTCCATAATATACCCAAGCAGCATAGCTCCATAATTATGATATAATTCGTGAGCTGCCTGTTTTAAAGATGGTAACGACGCTTGTTTGTATGTTAGCTGGTCTCTCAAAATCAACTAATTATAGTTAGTAAGGGTATTCAAAATTACCGATAATTTTTGATATAGCGGCATAATAGTATCCCCGAAAAGAGTAATGCTATCTACTGCTTATTTACAGGCAATAAGAAACCTTTACTATTAGTAAGTAGATGTTAATTTAAGTTAAATATAGTCACAAAAGTTTAAATGGGGCCAGCCATTTATATAGTTTTATGACATGAAGGGTCTACTATTATTGTTTTTTATTTGCTCAACAACGCATTTACTTATGCACAGTATGATATACATGTCCCTTTATACCCCTCGCCGGAACATATAGGTTCACGAAAATTTGAGTTAACCGCTTATTTAAACGACTGCCTTAAAAATACCAGGTATTACTACGAGAGAAAAGGCAACAGGCCCCATCTTGCAGTATTATCGTTTGCTAAGCGCAACGCCACTGCTTGCTCTGAAGGCATCCTGGAAAGCATCACTTAAAGGCGATGTGATCTCAGGAAAACGTTCCGCATAATTTTTAAGGTAGAAGCCCGCCACAGATGTTACCAAAGCCGCTGCACCACCAATAAGCATCCCGTTAACCATGCTTTGTTTGTTCTTGCGGAATATGGTTGCGCCTGCCAACGCGCCGGACATCACATTTAAAGCCAATTGGTTTAGCGAAGGTTTTTTTAAAATCGGCTTTTTGTCTTCAGCCAAAACGATCAATTTGGAAGCAACGCTGTTAATCGGCGATTGAATGAACCTAAAAACCCCGAAAGGCAAAAGCGGCGAAGCGCCATCATGATAATAATAACTTGCCAGCGTAGGCGCAGCACTTGCACGCATCCCCGCCACTGCCCCTAAGCCTATGGTTTGCCAAACCGGTTTCCTGTAACTTTGCATGTTCTTACAACATGCATGCACATTTAAGGTTTTTGATAACGCATGATTTTAATATCCATAGAAATGGCTACTGCAGCAACAGCTTTAAGTTAACGCCAAAATTGGTGAACGCCGTTGTAAATGCCTGCGAAGTGTATGGCTTTGTAATGTTGCTATCGTAAAATAGATTGAGGTTAAAGCGCTGGTTGATCACATAGTCGATAGAAGGACGTAGCGTGATATTTTTGGCGCCCGATGAAACCTCGGCCCCCGGCACATCTGCACGGTAAATCACCAGCTTTTTATCACGTATGGCCACATCCAATTTAAAGTTTACATCGTTGTTATCTCGGTTGCCTGTCCCGAATAATCCCCATGGCATGTGAAAGTTCTTCGGCCGGTAACCAAATCCAAGCACAATAATATTTTCATCCTGCTGGGCTAACTGACTGTTAAGCATACTTAAATTAAGGAAGCGGTTCTTGCTAAATTCCACATTAGCCGTCATGCTGTTTTTGAAGCGGATGTCTGCGCCCAATAACGGCAGGAAAGATTCAAGAATACTTACTTGTGAGAACTGGTAGTACGGCAAAAAGTCTTGGTTGGCATCACGGGTTACGCTATGGCCTGCAATTTCCTGATACTGCAGCAGTGTGGTATACGCGCTTACGTTATAGGATGATCGGTACACATGCCGCAGATCGATAGACTCAAACAACTCATTAAACAACGGTAACCGTGCAAGCCCGCTGTATTTAATATCCCAATTGGGTATTGGTATTTTAGGGAATTGCGTTAGGTTAACCGAGCTTGCATCTTTACCCGTGTATGCTGCCAAAAACGCGGGCACTAAAACGTTCTGCGCATTTGGCCCGTAACCATCGGCGTAGCCATTTTTATTACCTGTAGAATTGGGATTTTGCTGCGCCAATCGTTGGGATATAACCGCCCGGTTATCTAAGAACTTTTGGAACGCAGGCGAATTCCTGTCCACGTCGCCACCTTTAGCGAACGCTGTGCCTATTGACAGGAATGAAACGCTGTATGTACCCGACGTTACCGGACTTAAATTTTCTATCTGCCCCGTGCTTTGCAGATATTTAAACTGGGTTTGGTAGTTTCTGTCCTGCGTACGGAATGCCCGTAACTCTATCCGCAGATCGGGCAGCGGCTCAATAACGCTGCGAAGTTGGATATCCTCGTTAAATGATTTTACAAACAACTGGTTCTGTAATGTATCAGTTGTTATCCAGCCGCTTGCAATGGCTCGGCCGCGTATATCTGTTTGGCTGCCCAGCAAAAAGCCTAAGCCCGGTGCATCGTAGCTAAGATCCTGCCCAAAAAGGTTTGATTTTGGCAGGTAGCCGGGTAAGAAAGTGCCTTCGGTACGGGTGTATGACCCACTAATGTTTTTAACACTGGTGAGCAGTCCCATAAATATACTCCCAACATTTTGCTTATCATCCCTGCCACGCCTTAAACCGCGGAACTTATTATAAAAATTAGCAAAGTTAAGATTGGGGTTCAATTGGATAGTGCGGGCGTTTTGGATGCTGTTACCTACATCATAAGTTGGGTTATTAATGGCAAATGTTGGCTGCGATTGCCAGTTGAAGTTAGTACTGTAACGGGCGGTTAAGGCTGTCCACTCCAGGCCAGGTATTTTGTTTATTGGCGTGGTGTAATTAATATTGATGGTGTGATTGTAATTAACCGTTCGGCCCAGTTTCATCAGGTTGTCCCATAGCGTATCGCGCTTTAAGCCAGTTATGCGGCCCATCGGTTCATCCACTACCGATAGGTTTGTTGCATCTATATCCAGCGACAAGGACTTAGATAAATTCCAGCCGATACCATAAACCCGGGTGATGTTAAAGTTTTTATTGAATGATGTTGGTATAGGGATGAAATTGTTCGGGTCATTATTGCGCAGGGTGTTCTCAGAATAGAACCTGTCAAAATTAATACTGAAATTTAGCCTTGATGGCAGGATACTGAAATTGAAATCGCGCGCCAACGCAAGCATATTACTTTTGATGATCTTGGCAAAAGGTGTTATAAACTTAGGCTCATTAACGTAGTTATAATTTAAAGCTACCCGGTAGGTTTTAGCCATATCGTTCTCCACAATAAAATCGTGATGGTTATACTCGGTATAGGCGTAGGTGGCAGCAAAGTTCTCTACATCCCAAACGTGTACCGGCGCCGATGGGTCGGTACGCTCTTTATGCACGTTGGTCAAATTAATGCTCTTACGAACGGTAAAATCTTCTGATACCCGCTTGATAGAATCACGAGCCTGGCTGGTTTGCGCAGCTGCTAAAGATTTCTTTAATTCCACATCGGGCATACCAGGGTCGTACTGCGGCGTGCTTTTTTGGGTGGATATGTTTACATAAGCAGGTATGCGGATGCCGCTTTTCTCCGGGAAAAACTTACCTAACTCCACACTAGCCGATGCATCTATGATCTGATTATCGCTGCGGTTTCTGTCGCTTACGCGAGAATCTAACGTACCGAAGCCTATGGTGCTTTTGCTGCCGGACACGGTGATGTTGGCAAAATCTGCCAGCGCCGCATCCATACGCGCCGTAGCTGCCCAACCGCCGCGCTGGTCAAAGTCTGTTAATCTTAATTCATCAAACCAAACGGTGCCGGTTTTATTTAACCCATCATCCCCCCCAAGGCCACTGCCCCTGTATGGGTTACGTACACCCAGCATAATGGTACGCAGGCGGCTCAGATCGGGCTGGCCTTTAATGGTAACCTTGTTAGCGCCATCAGTGTAAACAAACGGCACAGTGAAGGGCCACGGTTGCCCGTTGAGCTTTGCATTGTTGCGTGCCAGCTTTGCATCGGTTAATATCGATAGTTCAAGATTCAACTCGTTTACCGATGGCCATATAGCGCCGGGGTCGCGGGTGCCGGGTGTGGTAATGGCAAGCGGCAACTCGTACTCATAATAGTTATCCTGGTAATCAACGCCCAAACGTACAAAGGCATTCAGGTCATTATTTTTAAGCTGGTCGCCTTCGGCATGAATAAACATCTGTACGCGTTTGTAAGAGCGCAGATCATTGTAGAATGTCCTGAAAGCAGCCCGCGAATAACCATCGCGCAGGTTGGTCACGTTTAACGACAGCGACTGCTCGTTAAGCTTGGTATCAGTTTGCAGGTTATTATAGTTGCGCTGGCGATTGATGCCCGGCGGCACTACATAAGGTATCGGTGTGCGGTTACCGTTCTCCTCAATGTTTACAGCCTGCACATCAAGCATAGACCCATCGTTTACCGGGTTGGGTATTGCAGGGTCGGCAATAACGTTAAGCGGGTTATTCTCTGCGTTAAAGGTACGCCACTCACTACTGGCCAATTGCAACGTTGCAAAGCGCAGTACGGCAGTATCGGCAAAGTTTGTCATGAACATCCGCATGAAACGGATGGCCTTAAAATCCTGGATGTTGCCCACTTTGCTGCTGTATTCGGTAATAGGTACGCGGAACTGGTACCAGGTAACTGATTGTGTTTCGCCGTTCGGCAGTTTTACGTTTGCGGTAATTTTGTCATTGATAAAGTTTTGGCCAACCACCATGTCCTGCGGGCGGATAGACACGCGGTACTGATAATACTCGTCAGCCTGACTCATATTGTTGTCGCGGTTGATGTCCTCACCATCCGGCAGTGAAGTTGATGCGGAGGTTTGAATACCTAATTCCGCCTGTGATTGCTCTGCAGTTTTTGAGTTACCTTCGGTACCGTTGTACTTGCTGTATCGCTCTAATATGCCCGCACGGGCCTGGTCTAAAGCGGCACCCTGGTAGTACTGATAGTTATCTGATGATGGGTCGGCGTTTAAAATTTGTGCTGCTTGTGGGTTCAACACACCTTGCGTTTGCTGCAGCATGGGTGCAAACTTTGTTTTTTCGTCGGCATCATTTAAACCATCTAAACCAATATCCTGCAGGCGGCGGTTATTAGGGTCGTTGTCAAAGGCATTTACAACCGGCTGCAGTTTTGATACCCGGCCCCAGTTGGTCTCGTCAACCTTATCAGCAGTTATGCCATCAACCGGCAAAGCATTTTCCAAACTCTTACGGCCGTCCTTCAAAATGTCTTCAGATACACTACCTAAGTTAAAATACAGATCGCCACCGGTCGAGTTAGGTTTATAAATAAACGGATCAAGCATCCAGAACTCGATATAGCCTACGTTGAGTGCCTGGAAATCGTTAGTTTCTAATTTTCTGAACATACCGCCCCACCTGCTACGCGGGTTTTGTAAGGTACCGTCAGTATTAAGGCCTGTTGTAGTGTAGTTGTACGGACCACGAACGGTTGGATAGAACGCCATGTTAAGCGTTGCCAAACTGATTGGCTGCCCGGTAGTAGATTGCTTAAAGGGGAACACCTCCTGCTCTAAAACCTGCCTTACGTAATGGTTAGAGAGATCGCTTCTTGATACAGGTATGTTACCGGAGTTCACATAAAATATGGGGTCGATATTATAATAAGCCAGCCTCGCGCGGTTGTAACCGTAACTAAGGTCATTAAATAGATTACTCTCCGAAAACATTTGCGGCGTGCCCGAAAGCTGCCAGTTCAAAGCGCCCTTTATATCTATTACCGTGCGGCTGTTCTCAAAATCATCCAGGTATGATGTACCATTTTTTGATCCGGCAAAATTAAGTGCACCGGGGCTTCCCGGCCTTAACTGTGCAAACTCGCCGCTGAAGTTAATGGTTGATGGCGCTTTGGTATTGATGAAAGGGATTTTATCCACCAACCGGGTCAGGAACCTTGATTCGGAACTGTAGTTGGCATCAAAGCCCCATATGCTATTTGATATGGACTCCTGCCCAACTATCTCGTTCTGATTGAGCGGCTGCTCTGTTAAATGCATTAAGGTAGCACCCAAGGCAAGCTTAGGACTTGCATGATAATCTAACCGGGTACCCCAGAGAGACTTCTGTTGCACGCCAAAAAGCTCGTTATTCTCAAGCTTGATGTTGATGGGCTGGCCCGATTGCAACAAAGCCTGGTTAAGCATCCTCAACCGGCCGGAACTGTAATCGATAGTATAATCCGTACCTTCCTGTAAACGCAGGTTGCCTGCCGTTACCACCACGGAACCTTGCGGAACATTCACAGCATTTAGCTGGTACTCCGACCCATTTTGCCCCGTGTAAGTTCCTTTGATGAGATAACGATTAAGCTTTGGGAACAACTGCTGCGCAATAACCTTGGTTGAATCATACAGCGGTTGGTAAACGTAGCGGGTATTAAGGTCGCCTTCGGCCGGGGTAAACTGCCTGGCAAGGTCGCTGCCGAAAGGTTCAACCGTTGGGAACATGATGCGCCCGTTCTGCGAATCGATAGTTATTCCTTCCAAAAAATCAAAAAAGCCATCGGGGCTTTTATCATTTTGCTGATTAAGGTTGTCTAAGCCTGTTATCTGCAGCCAGCGTTTGCCTTTGGTGTTGGTCCCCTCGTCAATGCCTATCTTTTCAATGCCCGATTTATCATCCAAACGGGTAATGTTCAGCTTAAAGTTGGTTGGGCTTATCTGGCTTGCTCCTAACGAGTAGATGTTTTTCATCATCAGGTCCCAGGTCGGCAAGCTGGTTTTTAACAGCTCATTCTTTAAAAGCTTGGTGTACAATACCTGCGGCGTTGCGGTATTCACCGGTCTGTCGCTACTAAACTCACCCACCTGATATTGCACGCCATTTACGGTGTATTGGTATGCCACGGCCAATACTTCATCATTATTTAGCGGATAATTTAGGGATAGGTAACCCAATTGCGGATGCAGTGTAAACTCATTATCCTTTAACTTACGGGCGTAGGTGAGCTTTGCGTAATTATCTGTACCGCCTGTTGCTCGGAAGTAGGTAGCAATATCGTTTGAATTGGTATTACGCGCACCTGCGGGGATATTCGTTAGGAGGTTGTTAGACTGCTGCGTAAAGCCCGGCCCCTGGAAGCCTGCGGGGTAGCCGCTCTGTCCTGCACCGCTAAACTGCGGGTTGTAAGGCCTGTTCTCGCCCAGGTCAAGGAAAGCCAATATATCGCGCGAATCGGTAGTTACGCTGGTACGGTTGGTTGTCCATACCTCAATTTTGGTAATGGTGATGTTTGAGCTGATGATAGGAATATTGGCCAGCGCGCGATTATAATTGTTGCGGAAGTACTGCGATAGAAAGTAGTGCTTGTTCGCCTCATAATCTGCAGCGGTTATAGAGATATTTCCCTGCTGAGAACCATTGGTAATGGTAATGTTTCTTGACTGCGAACGTTGCTGCGAAAAGATACTTGTAACATCTAACCGGCCGAATTTTAGTTTCGTCTTCACCCCGAACAACGCCTGGCTACCGGTGATAAGTGTGGTATTCAATGGCATGCTTACAGTACCGGCTTCAACTTTCTGGATGATCTCATCCGGGTGACCGGTGTAATCCAGTTTGATCTGGTTTTCAAACTGGAATTGTGCCTGCGTATTATAGTTGGTGGTGATCTTCAGTTTATCACCGATGTCACCGGTAACGTTCAGTTGTATACGCTGATCGAAATTAAAGTTGAACTGGTTACGCTGGCGGGTATTAAAAAGCGGGTTCTCATTCTTATTGATCTGCCCGGCCAAAATCACTTCTGCTGATCCCTGCGGACGGATATTGATAACTGAACTGCCAAAGATCTGCTCAAAGGTTCTGCTGCGCACACGCATTTGCGGAATAAAGCCCGGCTGCTCCGACTCAAAAGCGTAATTATCTGATAATTGCTGAAAATAATCGCGCCTTACACTGCGTTGCTGCAGCAGCATATATTCGCTAAAGGTTAGGTACTGGGGAGCGCGGTAATTAAGGTTACCTAACTTTTCATACAAAATGTAACGGTTGGTTGCGGGGTCGTACTCCACCGTTCGTACCAGGCCGGGCGGGTCTTTAAAAAACAGCCCCGAACGCTCACGCTTTGTGGTTGGCTCACGCAGTTTAACAGGGCCGGGTTTATAACCAGTATCTGCGCGTAAGGGTTGGCCTGTTGTATTGGACTGGGGTTGTGCCTGCACCGGCGTTTGCCCGGGCCGCGGTTGTTGGTTAAACGGCTGTTGCTGCGGCTGGTTAGGGTTTTGCTGGTTGGGATATTGTACCTGCCTGTTTGGGAACTGCTGGCCTTGCTGTGTTGGGTATTGCTGCTGCCCTTGCTGTGCCGGATACTGATTAGGCAGCTGGTTTGGAACCTGATTTGTCTGTTGCACAGGTATTTGCTGTGCATATAGCTTCCCTACCCCGCTTAAAGCAGATACAAAGAGTATAACTACAAAAAGCTTAGTAGTAAAAAGTTTAACCAAGTTTGTTTATTAAATCAGTAATTATAAGTTCTTAAGCGCGTATTTGATAAGTTGCTCTACAGTTAAAACTCCTGTATTTTTGCTTATCTCCTGATCCAGAACCTTCTCTGCTGCGTTGCGTGCAAAACCAAGGGTAACCAATGCAGAAAGCGCTTCGTCTTTTGCTGTTTTTGATACCACAATGGAAGTCAATGTATCCGGACCTTCTTTTTTAAGCTTGTCTTGTAATTCTAAAATAATACGTTGGGCAGATTTTGGGCCGATGCCTTTAATGCTTTTTATCAGCGCCACGTTGCCTTGTACAATGGCTTGTTGTATCTCTGCCGGGGTTATGGACGATAGCATCATCCGTGCAGTATTTGGGCCAATGCCTGATATGGAAACCAGATGCAGGAAAAGCTTACGCTCTCCTGCATCGGCAAAACCATAAAGTGTATGTGCATCTTCTTTAACGTGCAGCCAGGTGTATAACTTGCAACGTTCACCCTCGCCGAGCAGCGAGTAAGTGTTTAACGATATATTGATCTGGTAACCAACCCCACCTGCATCAATCACCACATAAGCTGCGCTTTTAAACGCCAGTTTACCATCAATATAGTCGTACATGTTTATTCAGATTATTTCTTTTTTGTTTTGGCTTCCATTGCGGCACATTTTATTTGCGCATCTATAACGGCGATGGTAACCATGTTTACAATTTCGCGTACCGAGCTACCTAACTGCAATACGTGAACGGGTTTCTTCAAACCCAACAGGATAGGGCCAACTGCTTCGGCACCACCAATCTCCTGCATCAGTTTGTAGGCAATATTGCCTGATTCCAGTGTGGGGAAGATAAGCGTATTTGCCGGCTTTCCGTTAAGCGTTGAGAATGGAAAGTTATCGGCAAGCAGCGCCGGATTAAGCGCAAAGTTTGCCTGCATCTCACCATCTACTACCATATCCGGGTATTTATCATGTAATATCTTAACTGCCGCGCGTGTTTTTTCCGGCAATTCGCCATCGTTTGAGCCAAAATTTGAATATGATAATATCGCAACGCGGGGTTGGATATTCAACTGCCTAACCGATTTCTCTATCAACACGGTTATGTCTACGAGTTCTTGGGCCGTAGGGTTTATATTAACTGTAGTATCTCCGAAAAAAAATGGACCTTTTGGCGTAATCATCAGGTACATGCCCGCTACGCGGCTAATCCCTTCCTCAATACCGATGATCTGTAAGGCAGGTTTAACGGTTGAGGCATAGTTCTTGGTTAAACCCGAAATCAATGCGTCGGCCTCGCCAAACTGCACCATGCAAGCACCGTAGTAGTTACGGTCGGTGATCATTTTTTTGGCCTCGAATGAAGTAACGCCACGGCGCTGGCGTTTTTTGAACAGAAAATTCATGTACTCTTCAGAACGGGCAGTATGTTTCTTAGGGTCGATGATCTCAACGTCACCAAGGTCAAGCTCGGTTTCGCGCATGATCTGGCGAATACGTTCTTCATTACCCAACAATATAGGCGTAGCGATCTTTTCTTCTTTTACTATTTGCGCCGCACGTAATATCTTGTAATTATCAGCCTCGGCAAATACCACACGTTTAGGATCCTGTTTAGCCTGGTTGGTCATATCGCGCAGCAGTTTATTATTGCTGCCCAGGCGGGATATCAATTCCTCGTTGTAAGCATCCCAATCGGTAATGATCTTGCGAGCAACACCTGATTCAATGGCTGCTTTTGCTACCGCTGATGATACCTCCGTGATCAAACGCTGATCCATCGGTTTAGGAATAATATAATCTTTGCCGAATTTAAGGTTGGTGATGTTGTAGGCCAGGTTAACGGCTTCCGGTACCGGTTTTTTAGCCATCTCTGCAATAGCTTTAACAGCGGCGATCTTCATCTCCTCATTGATTGCAGTAGCACGTACGTCTAAAGCACCACGGAAGATGTATGGGAAGCCCAACACATTATTCACCTGATTAGGGAAATCTGAACGGCCGGTAGCCATGATGATGTCCTTACGGGCAGCCGTTGCTACATCATAGTTTATCTCCGGTTCGGGGTTAGCCATTGCAAAAACTATGGGGTTTTTAGCCATGCTCACCAGCATATCAGCAGTTACCACATTACCGGCAGATAAGCCGATAAACACGTCGGCACCTTTCATGGCCTCCGCAAGGGTAGTGATATCTTTACGATTAGTGGCAAACTCCAGTCTTATATCATCCAGGTCGGTACGCTCTGGGGTTATCAAACCATTGATGTCAAACATCACCAGGTTTTCTTTCTTAACACCTAAAGACAGGTACATTTTGGTACATGAAACCGCTGCAGCACCGGCACCGTTCACTACTAATTTTATCTTATCCAGCTTTTTGCCTTGTATCTCACAGGCATTCATCAGGGCTGCGCCTGATATAATGGCAGTACCATGCTGGTCGTCATGCATTACCGGGATATTCATCTCGGCCTTTAGCCTGCGCTCTATCTCAAAACAAGTTGGGGCTGATATATCTTCGAGGTTAACGCCGCCAAAGGTTGGCTCAAGCGCTTTAACAATGTTCACAAAATCATCTACCGATTTAGCATTCACCTCAAGGTCAAACACATCAATATCGGCATATATTTTAAATAAAAGGCCTTTACCCTCCATCACCGGCTTACTGGCTTCCGGGCCTATGTTGCCCAGGCCAAGCACCGCAGTACCATTACTTATAACCGCAACCAGGTTACCTTTGGCAGTATATTTATATACATCGTCAACATTGTTGGCTATTTCGCGGCAGGGTTCTGCAACGCCCGGCGAATAGGCCAGCGTAAGATCGCGTTGAGAATTTGTAGGCTTTGTAGGAACTACCTGTATTTTACCGGGGCGGCCTTTAGCGTGGTAGTTAAGGGCATCCTGCTTACGATTTGGTTTGTTCATGTTCTTTCTTTTGTTGAAGCCCCCAAAATTACAATTACTTTTCCTGAAGAGCCAACAAAAAGGCTAAGGTTAAGGCACTTTAAATTAAACGCAGGTACGCAGGTTCTATCAGCCGTTACCAATGTTCACCGTTAATCCGGGCAGCAGTGGTAAGTTCGCATTGCCACCTAACTGTTTGTTCCACTGCATCAATTGCTCAACCTTTACGTTAAACATGCTTGCTATGGTAGATAAGGTTTCCCCCTTTTTGGTAACGTGTATGGTTGGCGTAATAGCAGCACCATTTACCACGTATGCTTGTTGTGCAGCGTTAGCCATGTATGGCCTTGCAGGCAAATCAGGCGGTGGATTAATAGCTGCATATTGCATAGGCCTTAACGGGCGTACAGGCGCAGTTATATCGTTGATGGCAGTATGCAAAATGTCACTTTGTTGTTTATTAAGCTTGGGGACTACTATCCTGCGTAAATTGGTGGCGGAGCCGTTAACTATCTGCTGGCGGTAAGATGGATTTAGGGCTGCAAGATCTTTAATCGGCATGCCAAGCGCTTGCGCCACGCGACTAAGCGCAACAAATTTGCTTGTCATTACCGTATCTGTAATAATGGCCAAACCTGCGCTTTGCGGTGTTATGTAATGATACTTGTGATATTTCATCACATAATTAACTGCGATGAAAGCGGGAACATATCCTCGGGTCTCCGGAGGCAATTGATCGCGGATTGACCAGTAATCATGTGCGCCGGTACGTTCTAATGCGTGCTGCACATTGCTTTTGCCGCAATTATATGATGCTATAGCCAGCAGCCAGTCGCCAAACTGCATATAGGCATCTTTAAGGTAAGCCGCGGCTGCATTGCTGGCCTGTACCGGGTCGCGGCGCTCATCAACGTACTCCGTCATGGCCAAACCGTACATCTTTGCCGTTTCTGACATAAACTGCCAAGGCCCCGCAGCACCAACTTTAGATATGGCGTTAGGGTTAAGGGCGGACTCCACTATTGAAAGATATTTGATCTCGTCAGGGATACCGGCATCAGCAAATGCCTTTTCATAAATAGGGAAGTAATACCTGGATAAACCAATCATTTTGCCCATTTCATCTCTTCGTCTGCTGTAGAGATCAATATAGGCCTGTACGTAACCATTATAATCAAGCGGTACTTCTTTTTGGATAGAATCTAACCGGCGTTTAAAAATGACATTGTTGTATATAGATACCGGTGCTTGCAACTCAGGTGCGGTAACATTGGTATCCTGCTGCATGGCAGCCTGGGCTTTAACTGCATGCGCCAGTAAAACGCAGGCAAAAAAAGTAAGCAGTTTCTTCATATTTTAGGGTATCCTCAGAAAGTCACCCGAGAATTATTTACTAATATATTAATCGGCTATAGCTTTAAGAAATATTCCGAAAAATTTAACAGTTCAGTTTCGCCAAATTTTTTGGTGAGCAATTGTAAACCTAACGGCAAACCTTTACCGTTATTACCTGCCGGTAAAGATATTGCGGGCAATCCGGCCAGCGAGGCCTGCACTGTGAATATATCATATAGATAGGTAACTACAGGGTCTTTCTCCTTTAACCCTAAAGCAAAGGCAGGCTCGGGCGCGGTGGGTGTCAGGATAAAATCAAAATCGTTCAGTATTTCGTTGGTCTTGTCCTGTATCAGGCGCCTAACCCTTTGGGCTTTTGCGTAATAAGCATCATAATAACCTGCGCTAAGCACAAAAGTACCTAACATAATACGACGTTTAACTTCTTTACCAAATCCTTCATAACGCGATTTTTTATAGGTAGAAACCAGATCTGTAGCATTGGGACTACGGTAACCGTAGTGCACACCATCATAACGAGCCAGGTTTGATGAAGCCTCGGCCATTGCTAAGATGTAGTACGTAGGCACCAGGTAATCGAGCAACTCAAAAGAGATCGGTTTTACGATGTGTCCATCAGCACGTAGCTTATCTATGTAAGTTGAAAGTGTACCTTTCACATCAGCATCAACACCAGGACTTGTTAAAGCTTCTTGCAGGTAGGCTATGCGCTTTTGACGTGCTTCAGGCTTTAGTTCATTCGCGGCAGGTACCGGTTGGTTGGCAAGGGTAGCATCGTATTCATCAGGTCCGGCCATTACCTCTAACAGTAATGCAGCATCTTCTACTGATTGCGTGATGGGCCCAACCTGGTCAAACGATGAAGCATAGCTGATAATACCATGCCTTGATATGCGGCCGTAAGTAGGTTTTAAGCCTATCACACCACAGAATGAAGCAGGCTGCCTAACGGAGCCGCCTGTATCGGTACCTATGGCAGCGTGGCACATACCTGCCTGCACAGCAACTGCAGAACCACCCGATGAGCCGCCACCCACACGTGTTTCATCAGCGAAGTTTTTAACCGGGCCAAAGTACGAGTTCTCATTTGATGCACCCATGGCAAACTCATCGCAGTTGCAACGGCCTATGATAATGGCATCCTCTGCCAGTAAACGTTCTACAATAGTTGCGGAGTATATGGAAGTAAAATTCTCTAATATCTTAGAAGAGGCAGTAACCTTATGATCTTTATAGCAAATGTTATCTTTAATACCGATAACCATACCCGCAAGCTTGCCAACCGGTTCATTATTTTTTAAACGTACATCAAGTGCCTTTGCCTGAGCAAGTGCTTCGTCACCAAAAACTTCATTGAATACGTTTAGATGGGTATTTGTATTTATTTGCTGAAGGTACTGCTTAACCAACTGCTCAACGGTAACGTCTCCGCTTTGTAACCCGCTCTTAATGTCACTGTAAGAGTGATACTTTTTAGCCATGGGCCTAAAATAGAAAAACTTATCTGTTGAAGCTTAAAATTTTCAACAGATAAGTTCAGTAATAGCGGTTTTGCCGCCTTTATCAATAGCAACGGCAGGATTAAACCTTAGGTTTTTCTTCGTTGTTTGTTGTAGTTGTAGTACTTGTGCTTTCGCCGTTCTGTGCGTCTTTAAATTCTTTAACACCCTTACCTAAGCCTCGCATTAGTTCAGGTATTTTTTTACCGCCGAACAAGATCAATATCGCAATAATGATCAGAATGATTTCTGGTGCGCCTAATCCACCCATGATTTTAAGTTTAATTAATTAATATTTTCTATGTATTACTCTTCAGTAGTTCTCTTTTCAGCAGCTACTTCTTCAGGTTTAGTTAAGTTGATGTGGCTTGCAGGTTTTGCTTCTGCAACCGGTTTAATTTCAGTCTCGTTCTCAAAAGTAGCATCAGCAGCCGGGGTTGATCCTTCTATTTTATGTTCCTCTGTATGTTCTTCAATAGCATCTGTAGCCGAGTGCCCGGTGTATGCTGATATAGCGCCCTCAACAGGCTCGTATGGCTTATAATTAGCCGCCGTATTGTTTTCCTCTTCGGCCGTTATTGCCGGTTTTTCAACCGTCTTTTTGTCTTCGTAATTATTGATCTGGTTATTTATTTCGCGCTTAACATCCTCAGATGCATCTTTAAACTCGCGGATACCTTTACCTAAACCGCGTGCAAGCTCAGGCAGTTTATTACCACCAAAAAGCATCAGTGCCACAAATAATATCAATATCATTTCAGGGGTACCGATATTTAAAAACAAGGGAACAAAACTTAACATTTTCTGTAATTAAAGTTTACAAATATACAATAGTAGTATAAGCTTAACGCGGTAATTTAAAACTAATTATCGGCAAGCCAAGATTTAGGATTTTGAAAATCTCTGCTCTTACTTAAGGTAAATGATACAGTAGGATCTCCGGTCGACGGATCGGTAGCTGCGGTACCCAAAGTTTGCTTAGTTGAAACCTTTTGGCCAACGCTTACTGATACCGACCTGAGGTTTGAATAAGATGTAAAATACTCACCATGCCTTAAAATTACCGTGTACGCACCGGCAACATCCTGTATAGCTCGTACTTCACCTTCAAATACAGCCCTTACCGGCGCATTGGCGGCAGTACGTATCTCATAACCGCTGCTTTCGCTGCGTATACCATCGGCATCCGTGTAAGTACCAAAACCATGCAGCAACTGTCCGTTGGCTACAGGCCATGGCAGACGACCCCGGTTGCCCAAAAAGTCATTTGATAACCTTGCTGCTTCGGGCGTAGCGTTCAGCACCTGGCTATTGGTTGATGATTTGGTAATGGCGGTTTTTGACGGAGCAGCCGGTTCCCGATTTTCTGCTTTGGCCCTTGCCGCTGCAGCACGTGCTTCTGCACGGGCTTTTTCCTCTGCCTCCCGCCTTGCAATCTCAATCTCACGGGCAATGGCATTAGTAATGGCTCGGTTAGTTTGTGCAATACGTTTACGTACATCACGCTGTTGCTGTTTAATGGCACCCTGCTGCTTCGATATATCGCTAATTACTTTTACCTGCGTGTTTTTGGCCTTCCCTAACTCATCCTTCTCCTTTTCCTGGTTAGCTAGCAGGTTATTCTTTTCCTTTTTATCCCGGTCAAGCTCATTGATCTTTACGTGCAGATCCCGCTGGGTGCCCTGAATGTAGCCAGCCTGGCGTTCGCGGTATGTACCAAACTGCTGCAGGTATTTAAGCCTGCGATAGGCCTGGTTAAAATCTTTTGCTGCAAATATGAACATCAGTTTATTGTACGCGCTTTGATTACGGTAAGCAAAAAGCACCATGCCGGCATACTCTTTCTTTAGCTGGTCTAACTGGCTTTGTAAACTACGTACGGTATTATTGCTCTGAGAGATCTGGTTATCTAAATTTCTTACCTCAGAATTGATGTTGACTATCTTTTCTTCACGCAGGTTTATTTGTGCTTTTAAAATATTCAATTGCTTTAATGATACCTTTTTGTTGCTGGCCGTTTCCTGATACTCGCGGTTAAGTTGGTCTAATTCGTCATTCAACTTTTCGCGGCGGCGTTTAAGTTCGGCGCTGCTTTGCGCAAACGCGCTGCTTAAACCAAGCACGCAGATCAGAAAAAGTACAGCTTTAAAAAATTTCATCCACCAAAAATATAATTTAATTAGCAGGTTCGTAACTTTTTGGGATACTAAACGGATATTCGAGCGGCTTATCAAACTCTACTGTATTGTATTTAAGATTGGCCTTGATCTGCTTATCGCCAGCGGTCGACTGAATATCTATCTGTGATGGAATAATGCGACCGTTCTCCTGTATAAACACATTGTTAGTAACTTGCAGCGTTTGGCGGGCTGCCTGGTTAGTAAGGTTGGTCTGCGTAACCTTAAGATCGGCACCTAACAAGAGCTTGTAAACAACGCTTTGCAGCGTGCCATTAATAACAGTATTGTTACCTTCTACAGTGATATCTGCCTGTTCGTTCAAGGTTTCGGGTATGGCATTACCTATCAGCAATGCCTGCACGGTTTTAAAATTTACCTGCCTGCCGGCAAACTGGTAAATGTAGCTGAAAGGCTTTTTAAGATACACACTTTGCAAGCGGTTTATCACCTGTATACTATCAGGGGTTATCTGTGCACGCGCTACTTCAATGCCGGCAATAGCGGTTATAGAGATCCATATTTTTTGATCGCGGTTAATACGGATGTTCAGCGTAACATCATTTCCCTTACCGTTAATATCCAATTTGGTTTTAGCTTTGCCCGTGAACGTATTGAAACTTACCTGCTTTGAGCGGATGGCCGAAATTTTTTCCCGCACCGAGTTAGATTTGACCGTTGCTGAAGAATCGGCAGTGGCGGGCCGTGCAACTTGCGTTAATTTTTTTGATTTACATGCCGATAACACCGCAATTGTGCAGATAATGGCTAAACTATTCAGAATATTTTTTCTCATCTATCTTTCTTTGTAACAAAGGCGAGTTAGTGCCAAGCTGTTTAGCTTTTTTCCAGTTTTCAACGGCACCGTTAACATCACCTGTAAAAAATAATATGTCGCCATAGTGCTCAACTTTGGTAGCACTGGCACCTTTATCACTTTTGATAGACTTTTCTATCCAAAGTTTAGCCCCGGTGTAGTTTTTCTGTTTAAATAATATCCAGGCGTAGGTATCTTCAAAAGATGCCGTGTTAGGTATCAGTTCATTACTACGCTTAGACATCTGCGCTGCCTTGTCTAACTGCTCGTTCCTTAACGACAAATAATAGGCATAATTGTTCAGCGTGTAGGCGTTATCCGGGTCTATGCTCAAAGCCTTTTCATAGGCCGTATCTGAATTTTTGATATCACCCATAGCATGGTAAGCATCGCCTAAGGCAGAATAACTTTGCGTTAGCAGGCTTTTATCCTCTGCCTCAAGCATGGTAGCATTTCTTAGATAGCTAATGGCCTTTGCATGGTTCTTTTTCTGCTGCCAGGCTTCACCAACCATGTAATTCATCCAGGCCTGGTTAGGGAACATAGATAATGAGTTTTCGCCATCCTTTATTGCGGCATCAAAATCGCCTTGCGAAAGCTGGATACGTACCAACTGCTCCTGTATGTTGTATGCTTTAGGGTCAAGCGCTACTGCTTTTTTGTAAGCTTCTTTTGCCTCGGTAAGTTTGCGGTTTTGCAAAAGCATATCACCATAGATGGCGTAAGCCTTAACATCCGATGGATGGGCCGTAACCATCACTTTACTTAACTGCAGGGCGCTGGCTTGAGCGTTAGGCTCTGGAAATTTGGGAACATAACCCATTACGATCCGCAGCTTTTGATCTATGTCAACATCCGGGTTGGCAAAAGCCAGTTCCAGTTCATCGTAACTGGCTTCGGGCTTGTTCTGTTCACGGTAAATATCAGCAAGGGCCAGATGCACCAAACCATTATCAGGGTCAATTTTTTTTGCTTTCTGTAAGAGTTCAATAGCCTTGTCCGGCTGACTGTTTGAGCTGTATATCTCTGCCTGCGCCAGGTAATACCTTACCTGCGTTGGGTTAGAAGCTATCAGCTGGTCTAAAGCGGAGGCGGCTTTTTTAACATCGCCCTGGCGCAGATAGATCTTTTGCCTGCTTAATGCCAGTTCATCACTTTGGCCAGAAAGCTCCTGAACTTTATCGTATAGTTTAAGGGCTTCATCATACCTTTTTTCCAGGTAAAAGGCATTGGCTTTGCCGTAGTAATATTCAGATCTGTCCGGATTGAGCCGGATAAGCTCTGTAAGCGCATTCTCTAACTTGGTCAGCTCGTTATTTTTCTCATAAAGGCCTGCCAGCGCCAGCCAATACCATTCGTTATCTTTGTTTACTGTAACGGCGCGTTCTAATAAACTTTCTGCAGCGGCGCTGTTGTTTTGTAATTGCTCCAGGTTGGCCAGCTCAAACATACTGGCATCGTTAGCCGGGTCTATCTGTAAAACGCGGTTAAAAAGGTCGTAAGCTTGTTTCTTATTGTCGATGGTTTTCTCGCGCAGCGCCGTGAAAAAAAGTTGTTTCACCATACCACTATCCGCCTGGCTCATAGGCCGGGACACCGCAGCCTTGTTATTTTGAGCAAGGCAGCTGCCGGCAAACGCCGTGGCCAATGTTAGTAATGCTGCAAACTTCATTTGTTACGTACGATTGTTACCGTTTCAATATAGCTTTTAATTGGTTGCGCTCGGCATATAAAGTGCCCAAGCCAAACAATAATAATAACCCGTTACCTATAAATATATTGCGGTGAAATACGCTGAACGAAAGATAAACCAGCACTATTGAAATAACGATATAAGCGACGTTCTTCTTTAAATTATATGGTATAGGATAATTCTTTTGCCCCCATATGTATGACATTATCATCATACTTGCGTAAGCAGCCAGCGAGATCCACGCTGATGCCATGTAACTATATATGGGGATAAAAATAACGTTCAGAACGATGGTTAACACTGCGCCGATACCGGAAATATAAAGCCCGTAACGGGTTTGGTCTGACAGTTTGTACCATATAGAAAGGTTGGTATAAATGCCCAGGCTAACATAACCCAACAAAAGGGGCGGCACAACCCCTAAACCTACCCAATAGGCCGGGTTATTTACATAATGTTTGAGGATCTGAATATTTGCAACCACCCCAAGGAACATTAGGCACATGGTTATCACAAAATAGTCCATTATTTTAGCGTAGGTGTAGCCTGCATTTTTATTCTTAGCATGGCTAAAAAAGAATGGCTCGGCCCCCATCCGAAAGGCCTGGTTGAACAAGCTAAGGAAAACTGAGATGCGCGCGCAGGCCGAGTAAATACCAACTTCCTGTTCGCTGATGTTGGCAGGTAGTAATTTGCCTAAAAGTATCTTGTCAAAATTTTCGTTAACGATGTAGGATAATCCGGCTATCATTACAGGCCAGCTGTAGGCAAACATGTTTTTAAACATCACCTTATCAAAGCTCAATTGCAATTTTAGCAGCTCTGGCAGCAGTAATAACAGCGTAACAATACTTGCTACCAGGTTTGATATAAAAACATATCCAACCCACCCTTTCACAAACCATGTTTTTATCCACTCGGCACCGGCAATATTGTGATTAACAATATATGGCAGCACCCAAATAAATATGAGGTTAAGCCCCACCATTACAGAAATATTAACAAGCTTGGCAACACCATATTTAAGTGGCCTGCCGTCGGCGCGGAGTTTTGCAAACGGAATAGCGCACCAGGCGTCTACTACCAGGATGCATAAGAAGTATTTGATATATCGTTTAAACTCGGCTTGCGAAGTTCTTTCACCAATTTTTATGAACCCTGCGATGGTATGTATAAACGGAACAGCAAATAGCAGAAAAAATATTGTAACTAAAAAAACAACCCAGAAGCTATTATTGTAAACCTGCCTTTTTTGATCGGGGTACTTGTTGAGGTAACGGAAAAAAGTAGTTTCCATGCCAAAAGCCAGCAAGGCTTGCAGTACTGCCGCATAGCTGTAAAGGGTACTAAATACGCTATAAACTTTAGGGTCATAAGCGCGGGTATACAGTGGTGTAAGTAAAGAGCTTAGTAAACGCTGTACAACTGTGGTAGTACCGTATATAGCCGTTTGGCCGGCAAATTTTTTAGCGGTTGACAAATTCTGATTGCTGTGGTTTGAGATTACTTTTTAACTACCTCAAAATTACGATAGTTTTTCACTTCGCCCTCATTGGTTGTTACGGATGTTACTTTGGCATCCTCGGGGCCTTCGTTACACCAATCCATAAACATATCAAGGATTGCATCATCAGCTTCAGCAGCTATAAAAACATCGCCGTTGGCCTCATTACGTACAAAGCCACGCACACCTAACTGGTCGGCAACTGCTTTGGTTGATTTTCGGAAAAACACGCCCTGCACTTTGCCCGTAACAGTAATATCCAAGTGTTTCATGTATTCGATTAGAGGATTTAAAAATTGAAGATTACCCTGACCATAGTAATTCCACAGTCATGATCTAAATCCATAATCGTCAAATTAATCAGTAATTATTTGAAAACAGAAATTCATTTTCAAATTGACGGATCTTCAAATTGAATTAAACCAACCGCTTCACTTTGGTATCGTCGGTTATCTTAAAACCGTCAAGACCTGTAAGCAGGTTAAGCCCGGGTGTTTTGCCGGCCTCAATAGTGCCCTTGGTATTATCGATCCCTAAAAACGCTGCACCATTGATAGTGGCCCATTGTAAAAGCAACTCCAGGCTCAGAGAAGGAAAATTTTGCTGTAGCGTGCGCATTTCGCTCAGGATGCAAAGCTTAGTATTTGATGCAAGGCTATCAGTACCCAAAGTAATGTTAAGGTCTTGATTGACAAATAGCTCCACCTTCGGCAGGCGTTTTTCTATATACAGGTTGGCGTTAGGACAAAAGCACCAGTTTATCCTGCGATCGAAACGTTTTATAAAGTAAATATCTTTAAGATTGGTACAGGTATTATGCACCATCAGAATATTCTGCTTATTGGTAAGCAGGGGTATTACGCTTTGCAACGAGTTGCGTGCCTGGGGCTTAAAGAAATCTATATTAATGTTCAGGTGCTTGTAAAGATCTATAAAGCCCCCTAATTTGTAGCGATAAAATTTATTCTCGTCCTCGCACTCCTGGTTATGAATACTTAAAAGATTCTCGTTCGCATCACTATACCTTTTAATCAGCTTAAACAGCTCTTTTGATACCGTGTATGGCGCATGTGCTGTAACCGATGACGGGTGTGGTTTAAACTTTTCTGCCGTTTCAAGCGCGCTATTAAAAACCTGTTCGGCCCTTTCCGGTATAAAGCCCAGTATCTCAACAAAAGTATGGTAATACATTTTGCTGGCGGCCTTCATCTCTACCGTATCTGCAGTGTTTGAAATATCTCCAACTGCAACTATGCCATTATCATACATTTCCTGGTCGGCAGCTTTGGCGCCGTCAGCAATGGCTTGTGGGTCGGCAGCTCTGGTTGCTAATATTTCCTTTATAAAGGAGATAAGCCCATTGCCGGGAGCAATTTTATCTTTGAGGTGCGAAAGTTCAGTGTGGCAGTGTGTGTTAATGAAACCAGGTACGATAACCCCGCTAAGTGTTTCAAAAGGAACATTGGGATCTGCAGTTTCTTCGTTGTTAACTGAGATGACTTTCCCATAATCATCCACAGTAACAACCCCATTCTTTATCGGATCGGCACTTACGGGGAAAACGTAATCGGCTTTAAAAGTTTTCATTAATATAACTTGGCATCAGCAATGTCTCTATAAAACCATTTTTTTTAAGAATTACAATTAACTTTAAGTTATTGTTTTTAATCCTGAAAAAGAATGACTTTAAATTAAGAACAGATTTTTTTAAAAATAAGTACTTTTGTAACGTGAGTGATAAAAAAGATAAAATAGACATCCGCAGCTTAACGCTTGAGGCTCTGCAACAACGCTTTATAAACATGGATGAGAAGCCCTTTAGGGCCAAACAAGTTTATGAATGGTTGTGGAAGAAGTCGTGCTTATCGTTTGATCACATGAGCAACATTTCAAAAGAACTTCGCGCTAAACTGGATGAAAAATTTGTAATAAACAAGGTTGGAATAAACTCTTCGCAGATTAGTGCTGATAAAACTATAAAAAATTCCTTTATATTACATGATGCTCACTTAATTGAAGGTGTTTTAATTCCGACACCTGAACGGATGACAGCCTGCGTATCGTCACAAGTGGGCTGCAGCCTTACCTGCAAATTTTGTGCAACCGGCTACATGGAGCGCAAACGCAATCTTAACCCCGACGAAATTTACGACCAGGTTGTGCTCATCGATAAGCAGGCCCGCGAAAATTATGGCATCCCCCTTTCAAATATTGTATACATGGGTATGGGCGAGCCTTTGCTTAACTATGCTAACGTTTTAAAATCAATAGAGCGCATCACTGCTGAAGATGGTTTAAACATGGCAGCTAAGCGCATCACTGTTTCTACCGCAGGCATTGCCAAAATGATACGCAAACTGGGTGATGATAAAGTGAAATTTAACCTGGCCCTCTCACTGCATGCCGCTAACGACGAAAAACGTAATACCATAATGCCTATTAATGAGCAAAACTCGTTAAAGGCATTGGCCGATGCACTTAAATATTACTTCGCCAAAACTAAAAACGCGGTAACCTACGAGTACATTGTTTTTGATGGCTTTAATGATACCCTTAAAGACGCCGAAGAACTGGCGCGTTTTTGCAAGCACCTGCCGTGCAAGGTTAATATCATTGAATATAATCCTATCTCATTCGCCAACTTTATTAATGCAGGAGAAGACCGCATTGAAGCCTTTGCAGAATATTTACGCAAACAAGGCATCACAACCAATATTCGCCGCAGTCGCGGCAAAGACATTGATGCAGCTTGCGGACAGTTGGCAATAAACGAGAAGGAAAAAGAAAAGGAAGCGGTAACCCCCTAAACCCCTGAAGAGGGAAATAGAATATATCCGTGTGTCATTGCAAGCGAAAGCGTTGCAATCTCTTCGCGTTTATTTGCCGGGTGGAGATTGCCACATCACTATCATTCCTCGCAGTGACATGTCTTACTAAAAAGCAATTTAATTTCCTTAACTTAAGACATGCAATTGCTTGGTAACTACCTGTCCGATTTTGTTTCGCTGATATTCCCGCAGCTTTGTGCGGCTTGCAGCGCAAGTTTGGTAAACGGCGAGGATGTGATTTGTACCGATTGCCGTTACAACCTGCCGTTAACCAATTTTCACCAACAGCCTGATAACATTGTAGCCCAACAATTTTGGGGCAAGCTAAACATAGAAGCGGCCTATGCGCTATACTATTTCAACAAAGGCGGTAAGGTGCAGAACCTTGTTCATCAATTAAAGTATGAGGGAATGCACAAGATAGGTAACGTGTTAGGCGACATTGCCGGCAGACAGCTTAAGCAAAATCCAATATTTGCTGATATAGATTACGTAGTACCCGTGCCATTGCATAAAAAACGCTTAAAAGAACGGGGCTATAATCAAAGTGAGCACTTTGCAGAAGGCATCAGTACTGCTTTAGGCTGTAAATGCGAAACAGATAATCTTGTTAGGACGGTGGCAACCAAAACGCAAACACATAAATCGCGCTTTGCCAGGTTCGAGAACATGAAGGATGTTTTTAGTATAGTTTCTTCTGACCGGCTTGCGGGCAAGCACATCTTACTGGTTGATGATATTGTAACTACCGGCTCTACCCTTGAGGCATGCGGTATCGAACTACTTAAAGTGCTCGGGCTTAAATTAAGTATAGCAACTATCGCTTACGCGGAGTAAGGGGTTAGTTAGTTGGCGATTGGTTGATTGGAGATCAGTTAATAAACTCCATGTCATTGCGATCCGCCGGTTGGCGGAGAAGCAATCTTAGAGGACAAGCAAACTGATTGAGCCTACAAGATTGCCACGTCGCTGTCGCTCCTCGCAATTGTAAAGGTCAATTAATTCGGTAACAGAATTAGCTTTAAAGAATAAAGCAATATTGTTATGCGGAACATTAATAATGACCTTACGTTAAAGCGGAATTATCTGAGCAAATACCGT
>NZ_VOEI01000004.1 GCF_007846095.1 Mucilaginibacter achroorhodeus | reverse complement strand
GTCTGCATAATCCACGCAAGCCGCGTGAACGGCTCCTCATGCTTATTTCGACCGCCTGGTGCCAGACTTTTTTCTGATATCAACACCCAGCTCCTTACTGGCTATATCGAGCATATTGTTGAGCAACTCGTTCTTAAGCTGCTCCTTACGGAGTTGGGCCTTCAGCAGCGCTATCTCTGACTGCTCCGATCTGCTGCTCCCTGCATCCCCAATGGGTTCTTCTGCTTGCTTTTTGCTTAACATCTTGTGTATCGTGCTTGCCGGTATCCCGTGTTTGCTTGCTAAGCTACGAAAACTTAATCCGCCCAACTCGCGGTCATGCCTTATCAATAACTCTTTTATACTGTTCATCGTTTACTTTTTTGTGTAAACCTATTTCAGGACAAGACAACCTGTCAGTAAATTACCAGGGGCGATTACGGCTCGGCAATGCCCTTCTTACAGAGCGCCTCTGTATATCTGTGATTGCCACGCAATACGTTTGAGATAAAAATTCAAATAAATTCTACTAATTCCCTATACTATATATATATTTGGAACTATAAAGATGACAACAATATTCAACACATGCCACAACACACTGATTTTCTGCTGTATGCAGGTAAAAAAGTCGTGGCTGTGAAAGTGTAAATAAAGAATATTCGCCTCTTCAGCCACAGCAGAAGGGGCTTTTTTTTAAGAGAAAACTAAACACGTACCGATATGCAGAGCTTCAGGACCGAACTGGAGAACCCTATAGTTGAGCAGGACATTATTGACCTGGAGCGTAAGATCCGCGCGTTTCGCGAAGGGAAGATCCACGATGAAAAATTTCGCAGTCTGCGTTTGGCCCGTGGTGTATACGGCCAGCGACAGCCAGGCGTGCAAATGGTGCGTATCAAGCTGCCGTTTGGCAAGGTTACCTTTAAGCAATTGCTAAAGATTGCTGACATAGCAGACGAGTACGGCAGCGGTAACCTGCACCTCACTACCCGCCAGGATATCCAGATACACTATGTTAGTCTTGATCGTACGCCGCAACTGTGGGCCGAGCTGGAGCGTGATGATATCACCCTGCGCGAAGCGTGTGGCAATACTGTACGTAACGTTACGTCATCTCCTAACGCCGGTATCGACCCGCTGGAGCCATTTGATGTATCGCCTTATGCACACGCAGTGTTCGAATACTTTTTACGGAACCCCATCTGCCAGGAAATGGGCCGTAAATTTAAGATCTCATTTTCATCAAGTGATGCTGATACCGCTTTCTCCTATATTCATGATCTGGGTTTTATACCAAAATTGAATGATAAAGGCGAGCGTGGCTTTAAAATCAACTTGGGCGGCGGCCTCGGCGCGCAGCCTTTTCTGGCCAGCGTGGTAGAAGAGTTTTTACCTGAGGATCAATTGATACCTTATACAGAAGCAATTATACGCGTGTTTGACCGTTATGGCGAGCGCAATAACCGTAATAAAGCACGTTTAAAATACCTGGTACAAAAACTGGGCTTGGATGAAGTGTTACGTTTAGCTAAAGAGGAGCATCTGGCGCTTAAAGTTAAGAGCTACCCTATCAACCGTGATGCGGTACCTCAGCCTGCCATTCCCGGGCCTATCGCTCCGGTAAACGCAACCATTGAAAATCCTTTGCGGTATGAGCAGTGGCTGGCGACTAACGTTTTCGAACAGAAGCAAACAGGCTTTTATGGCGTGTATGTAAAAGTGCCGGTTGGCGATATACATACCCCTGAGGCCCGCAAATTTGTAGAAGCTGTAAAACCTTACGTGGCCGATGAGATCCGCATTACGCAGAATCAGGGCTTGCTGTTAAAATTCGTCCGCAAGGAAAACTTAAAAGCATTATATGCAGGTTTACACGCCTTAGACATGGCTGCTCCCGGTTTTGACAGCGTTGCCGATGTAACTACCTGCCCCGGCACTGATACCTGTAACCTGGGCATCAGTAACAGCATGACAATGGCCAAAGTACTGGAAGACCTGATATTCAGTGAATACGAGGATTTTATCTACAACAGGGAAATAAAAATTAAAATAAGCGGCTGTATGAACAGTTGCGGTCAGCATGGTTTGGCGCACATCGGTTTCCACGGCAGCTCGTTAAAAGCAGGTGCACGCGTATTACCATCGGTACAGGTAATGCTTGGTGGTGGCACCGTTGGTGATGGCTTAGGTCGCGCAGCAGAGCGCGTGATAAAAGTACCGTCAAAACGCGCTACTGATGTTTTACGTACGCTACTGGATGACTATAAAGCACAATCGATAGAAGATGAAACTTACCACGGTTACTATGATCGACAAGGTAAAGATTACTTCTACCGCCTGTTAAAACCACTGGCCGACCTTACAACTCTTACCGACGACGAGTTTGTTGACTGGGGCCACCAGGAAACTTTTGCAACTGCCATTGGTGTAGGTGAATGTGCGGGCGTGATCATTGACCTGGTTGCTACCTTACTTTATGAAGCGGACGAAAAGTTAGGCTGGGCAAACGGTGCTTACACAAAAGGATTATGGGCCGATGCTATTTATCACTCATACAACACGTTTATCAGCTCGGCAAAAGCGCTGTTGCTTGACAAAAACATAAACACCAGCACGCAGGCAGGTATCATCAAAGAGTTTGATGCCAATTATGTAGAAACCGGCGAATTGCCATTAGCTACAACCTTTAGCGAATTAGTGCTGCAGATCAACAAAAATGAACCTTCTGAAGAATTTGCTACCGCTTACAAGGCACAGGCAACCAAATTTTTAGAGGCAGTTAAAAACAAGAGAGAGGCTGTATTACAATCATGATATTAAACAACAACTATATAAAAGAACCACGTATCACGCTTGTTGGCGCAGGCCCCGGGGATGCCGAACTGATAACGCTAAAAGGCATAAAGGCACTGCAAACAGCAGATGTGGTTTTGTACGATGCATTGGTGAACGAAGAACTTTTAGAGCTTGCCCCTTCCGCTTGTGTAAAGGTATATGTGGGTAAACGCTCCGGCGACCATAGTTTTCCTCAGGATAACATTAACCAACTAATGGTTGATTACGCTTTAAACTACGGCCATGTGGTACGCCTTAAAGGCGGTGATCCTTTTGTATTTGGTCGGGGCCATGAGGAATTGGAGTTTGCTGCTAAGTACAATATCCCTACGCAGGTTGTGCCGGGCATTTCAAGCTCTATAGGGGTACCTGGTTTGCAGGGCATCCCTGTTACCCATCGTGGCTTAAGTGAAAGCTTTTGGGTAATAACAGGCACCACAACTGCAGGCCGTATCTCTGCTGATATTTACCAGGCAGCAAAAAGCAATGCCACGGTAGTAATACTGATGGGCTTGCATAAATTAACAGAAATAGCAGAATTATTTAAAGCGGAAGGTAAAGGCGCTTTACCCGCGGCCGTAATACAAAGCGGCACCACAGCCGACGAAAAGGTTGCCGTAGGCACAGTTGATACAATTGCTGCTTTAGTAACTGAAAAAGGACTTGCCTCACCAGCCCTGATAGTATTTGGCGAGGTGGTAGCATTGCATCCTCAATATAAATTGGTAAAAGAAGTTTATGACGTTGTTACCGCAGGATAATAAACTGGCGCCGCGCCCGCATCAAAAGCCGCAGGGAAACCAGTTGTTTCCCGTGTTTTTGAAGTTGGAGCACCTGCACACCGTGCTTGTTGGCGCGGGCAAGGTAGGTTTGGAAAAACTTACCGCCCTGCTGTTAAATTGCCCCGTTGCTGCTGTTACCATTGTTGCTAAAGAAGTGCTGCCACAGGTAACAGACCTCGCCACACTGCACCACAACGTTAAGATCATCCAAAAAGCCTTTGAGGATGCCGATCTGGATAGTGCTGATATTGTGATAGCGGCTACCGATGACAGCGAACTGAACAAATACGTACGCCAATCGGCACATGACCGAAAATTGCTTATCAACGTGGCTGATAAGCCCGAACTGTGCGATTTCTACTTAGGTTCCATCGTACAAAAAGGTGATCTGAAACTGGCTATATCAACCAACGGAAAATCGCCGACAATTGCCAAACGCCTGCGAGAAGTGTTATCTGAAGCTTTGCCTGAAGAACTTGATACCACCCTACAGCAAATGCACGATATCCGCAATAATTTAAGCGGAGATTTTACCTACAAAGTAAAAGAGCTTAACCGCGTTACCGCCGTATTGCTTGGCCCTAAAAAAGCCCCGAGTAACGCGAGGCTAAAGCTCATCGTGTGGGCAACATTTGTTTCTTTCCTGCTAATAACTATTGCAGCCGTTTGGTTTAAAGACCCGCAATTTCAGGCATACGTGGAGAACATCTCCCCAATGTTTTACTACTTTTTGGGCGCGGGATTCGTTTTCGCTTTAATAGATGGCGCCATTGGCATGTCTTACGGTGTTACCTCAACCACATTTTCATTATCGATGGGCATCCCTCCTGCTTCGGCAAGTATGGGTGTACACTTATCCGAGATCATGAGCAATGGTATTGCAGGCTGGATGCACTACCGCATGGGCAATGTAAACTGGAAGTTATTTAAGCTCTTATTGCTTCCGGGCATTATTGGTGCGGTAACCGGGGCTTACCTGCTATCGTCGTTAGAGCATTACGCCATGTACACCAAACCGGCAGTATCAGTTTACACGCTGATATTAGGTATTGTGATATTCAGAAAAGCATTGAGCCTTAAAAAGAAACGTACCGAGAGTAAGATAAAACGAATATCGCTTTTGGGTTTAGGGGGTGGTTTTATTGATGCCGTTGGCGGCGGCGGCTGGGGCTCCATTGTATTATCAACGTTAATAGCAGGCGGCCGTCATCCACGTTTTTCTTTAGGCACTGTTAAGTTGTCGCGCTTCTTTATCGCATTGATGGGTTCATTAACCTTCATTACTATGCTTAAAAGCGCGCATTGGGATGCCGTTGCAGGCTTAGTTATCGGCAGCGCATTAGCTTCGCCTGTGGCAGCCAAGATCTCAAACAAAATATCGGCAAAGGCCATTATGATGGCGGTGTCGATTATTGTGGTTGCAATCAGCGTCCGCAGTATTATTAACTTTTTATTGAAGACATTCTAATAGTGGCAGATACTACTTACATATCACGATTGGTAAAGGAAAAAGATCCGGTAGCGGCCCTGCAGGCTTTGGCTGCGCTTTTCCCCGGCGAGATAGTTTTCTCTACCAGTTTTGGATGGGAAGACCAGGTGATATCGCACATGATATTCGCTAATGACATTCCCATAAAGGTTTTCACATTGGAAACCGGCCGTTTGTTCCCGGAAACCTATTACGTGTGGAACCGTACGATGGAGATGTACGGCCAACCCATATATGCTTACTATCCTGATAACAATAAACTGGAAGCCATGGTTGATGCCAAAGGGCCGAGCAGCTTTTATGAATCGGTAGCTAACCGTAAGGAGTGCTGCGGTATCCGTAAAATAGAGCCGTTACACCGTGCTTTAAGAGGCAATCAGTGCTGGATAACCGGCATACGTGCGGAGCAGTCTGCCAACCGTGAGGATATGAGCAATGTGGAATGGGACGAAGGTAACCAGATTATTAAGTTCCACCCTATCTTCAGCTGGACTTTAGACGATGTAAAAGCATATATTAAACAATACAATGTTCCTTATAATACATTGCATGACAGGGGTTTCCCAAGCATAGGCTGCCAGCCCTGCACACGGGCGGTACAACCCGGCGAAGATTTCCGGGCCGGGCGCTGGTGGTGGGAAGACCAAAGCAAAAAAGAGTGCGGACTACATGCAACACAATTAAACGATCTTAAAGAATGAGTACGAACCGGTTAGATTACCTTGACGAATTAGAGGCAGAGGCCATATATATCTTGCGCGAAGTTGCAGGGCAGTTTGAAAAACCTGCTTTGTTGTTTTCGGGTGGTAAGGATTCTATTACCCTGGTGCATTTGGCTTTAAAAGCGTTCAGGCCGGGTAAGTTTCCGTTCCCCCTGGTACATATTGATACCGGGCACAATTTTGAAGAAACCATCCAGTACCGCGATGAAATGATTGCCCGCATTGGCGAAAAGCTGATTGTTGGTCATGTACAGGATAGTATTGATGAAGGTAAGGTGATTGAGCAAAAAGGCAAGAACGCAAGCCGTAATGCTTTGCAAACTGTAACGCTACTTGATACCATTGCCAAAAATGGTTTCGATGCCTGTATTGGCGGTGCCCGCCGCGATGAGGAAAAAGCCCGCGCAAAAGAACGTATCTTTTCGGTACGTGATGAGTTTGGCCAGTGGGACCCCAAACGCCAGCGCCCCGAGCTTTGGAATATTTATAACGGTAAGATCCACAAAGGCGAGAACGTACGGGTATTCCCGATAAGTAACTGGACGGAGCTGGATGTATGGAATTATATCCGCAGAGAGAATATTCCTTTACCAACCATCTACTTTGCGCACCAGCGCGATTGCATTACGCGTAACGGTCAGTTGATGGCGGCATCTCCATTCCTGAATATGGATGATGATGACGTGATTGAACGCAAAAACGTACGCTTCCGCACCGTAGGTGACATGACCTGTACCGCGGCTGTTGAATCTTATGCTTTCGAGATCGACGATATCATCAATGAGATAGCCGATTCAAAAATAAGCGAACGTGGTGCCCGCATGGACGATAAAGTGAGCGAAGCGGCCATGGAAGATCGCAAAAAAGGCGGGTACTTTTAAAGGTAAAAGGCTGAAAGGCGAAAGGTAAAGGCTTTGGATAATTCATTCCCCTCTCGAGAGGGGTTGCCCAAAAGAACAAATAGCAATGACATTGATGAGGTGTGTAATTTAAAGCGAATAACACACCCCTAACCCCTCTCCAGAGGGGAATGAAAATAAACTAAATGGATATACTAAAATTTATAACGGCAGGTAGTGTTGATGATGGCAAGAGCACATTGATAGGCAGATTACTTTATGATAGCGATGCTATATTGGCCGACCAACTGGAAGCTCTGCACGCATCAAACCGTAAAAACGACGACGGCACCATTGACCTTGCGATTTTAACCGACGGCCTTAAAGCTGAGCGCGAGCAGGGTATCACCATTGATGTGGCCTACAAATACTTTGAGACCGATAAACGCAAGTTCATTATAGCTGATGCTCCCGGTCATATCCAGTACACCCGCAACATGGTTACCGGTGCCAGTAATGCCGACTTGGCTATTATATTGATAGATGCGCGTAGAGGAGTAGTTGAGCAAACTACCCGCCACTCGTTCCTGGTATCGCTGCTGCAGATCCAAAAAGTAGTTATTGCCGTCAACAAAATGGATATGGTGGATTACAGCGAGGATGTATTCAGTAATATCGTTGCTGACTATCAAAAAATAGCTGCCAAACTGAATATAGCGGATGTGACCTTCATACCAGTAAGTGCTTTGAAGGGTGATAATATTGTTTATCCATCAACTGCTATAAGCTGGTATAAAGGCGATAGCCTACTACACCATTTAGAGAACGTGGAGATCAACAGGGATAACACTTCAACCCATGCCCGCCTGCCTGTGCAGTGGGTGGTACGCCCGCAAACCGACGAACTGCACGATTATCGCGGTTACGCCGGCCGTGTATCAAGCGGATCGTTTAAAGTAAATGATAAGGTTACCATTCTGCCATCCGGCTTTACCTCAACTATTTCAAAGATAGAGTTATATGATACCCAACCTGCCGAAGCTTTAGCGGGTATGTCGGTAACGGTGCATCTAAAGGACAATATCGATATCAGTCGTGGTGATACGATTGTGAACAGCGCCGGCGAGCCGCAGCTCAGCAGCGTTATAGAAGCTGACCTTTGCTGGATGGATACCCGCGGACTGGATACATCCCTCACCTACCTGGTGCAGCATAACACCAAAACCGTACGATGCAAAATCCGTGAAGTACTGCATAAGGTGAACATTAACACGCTTGAGAAAGATTTTGACGAAGATTTTAAACTGAACGATATTGGCAGGGTGGTGATCAAAACCGCCGAACCTCTGGCTTTTGACCCTTACCAGGAGAACAAAGCAAATGGTGGCGCCATCATTATTGATAGCCGTACCAACGTAACTGTCGGCGCATTGATGCTTAGGCAGTCTGTAGAATAGAATAATTTAACCGATTATTACACTCAATTAAGTGAATCTAACCCTGCATGAGGTGCAACTCGTGCAGGGCTTTTTTGTTGGCCGTTTATTATCAACCTATGTCATTTCGAATGAGCGACAGCGAAGAGAAATCTTCTGCTTGGTAAATATCGTGCTTAGAAGATTTCTCTTCATCCCGAGGCGTAGAACCGTCTATGTCCGACCGAAATAAGCAAAAGTAAACGCACAAAAAAAGCGGGCAGCTCGCCCGCCCGCTTTTGAGAAAAACTAAATTATACCTAAAAAACAATAGGATCTTTATGTCGCATGGTTCATCCATCATTGTTCAGTGCAAATCTTACCATGAACTATGATCTATTACCTATTAACCACTGTCTACTTACTCAGCAAGCCATCCAGCGTAACCGAGGCATAGTAAATGCCCCCGATGGTTGGGCCGCCTGCATATTGTATGTAGCGTTTGTTAAATACGTTGCTGGCTCCAATTTTAAACGTAGCATAATAAACCGGCACACGCAGGGTAACCTGTGCATCCACGGTACCGACGGCAGGTACCTGGCCCGTAACCAACGGGCTCTCCCACAGGTATGATTGCTGCCATTTGTACACTACATTGAAACCAAAATTCTTAACCACTTCGCGGTTACCGAAGGAAAAATTACCGCTCCATTCAGGCGTGTTAAAGCCGGTAACGAATATGTCTGATGCTGTCTGTGCTTTCAGTTTGTTGAAGCTAACATTACCTGATACTGTGTAGCGCTGATAAAAGTTCCAGCTTAAACCTGCTGATGAACCATAGTTGTTATAGATGTTCTTAGCGTTAGTGTACACACGATAACGGCTCTGGCCCTGGCTGGCTGCGTTGTTCGCTGTAGCCGTTGTAGGGTCGCGGTTAATATCCAGCATGGCTAACACAGCGGCATCGCTGCCAACGGTTGCTCCGTTCGGTACAAATACCTGCACCTGGCCAAGGAAACCATTGTAACGATTAGCATAGGCATCAATATCAAGAAAAACTTTGTTATCAAATAAAACACCCTTGTAGCCAACTTCAAAGGATGTGATCTGTTCGGGGCGGGCTTTTGGCAGGTCAGCAACTTGTAATAGATTTCTGTTCTTTAAAGCCGTAGCATCATCGCCTGATGCTGACTGCGCTTTTACCGCCGCGTTGAATGCAGTAACCGATTGCTGCGTGTAGCTGTTATTCAGGTAACCCAAGCCTTCATTGATGAATTCCAAACTGCCGACGCGTTTAACACGGCCATTATTCACATAAGATAATGCCTCAAATAACGATGGGAAACGGTAACCATTCTGGAACGTAAAACGGAAGTTGTGGTTAGCATTGGGCGAATAAACAGCAGCCAAACGCGGTGTAAACTTAGGATCAAAGTATGGGTTATAGTCGTATCGTAACGAACCGAATAATTTCAACTTTTCGTCAAAGAATGTCTTTGTTGCCTGCGCAAAAGCGCCGTATTTTTTGTAGATCACGTTATCGCCAAAGCTGCCATCGGCCAGTGGCTTGTTACGGTCAGAAATTGAGCGGCTAAAATCAACGAAATTATTACCATCAGGGATGATAGAATAAACACGTACATCGGCTCCTACCAGAAGGTCAACAAATTTGATCCTGTTACTCAAGTCGTACTGTGCTTCGGCGTTATATAAATGGCTTTTTTGCACAAGAGCAGCGCCACCGGTAACCGGCGCATCAGGTATAAGGCTCGATTTAATATCCCAATTATTGATGCCTATGATGGTTTTACGTAGTGCATCAAAAGCCGGGGTGCCGGGCTCCACCCTCCCGGCATCCGCGGCTGCACGCGCTGCCTGTGTGGCAGCCGCGAGGTTAGCAGAGGTCAGTCCGCCGTTTGCATTAGCGTAGTTAGTTAAAGCGTTTTTATAAGTTGTAGCCCATGCGCTATTGCTGGCATGGTTAAGGTCAAGGTTATCGGCCAGTGGTTTTACGTTGAATGAGTTGCCGGTATTTTCGATAGACTCGTACGCACGCACCAAAAACTCTTTTCCTTTTAGTTCTATTTTATGGTTTTGTACAGTTGCACCATTAAGTGATATTTTGTTACCGCGTTGAAAAACGCCGTCCATACGGCCGTAGCGGTAAGTATATGATAATTGCAGATCGGGATTAAACTTATAAGCTAACGTTCCATCCAGTTTTAGGTTGGTAACCTTGGGGTCAACCAGGTCAACTTCGTTATAACCTGTACGGGCAACAGTAAGGTTAGGCCTCGCAACACCATCAACCACGATACCCTTTATAGATACGGTGTTACTTCCCGCCAATGCATCATCACCATATTTATTCCACCCGTCATAAGCAGCGTTGTTAACGCCGGTTAGTTCCGGATAAGCAGGGTTAGCTGTTTTTAGATTGCCTGGGTTTTGATCCAGGCGGGTGTTTGATTGCCAATCAGTACCGGTTAAATAGCTGGCGTTTACTTTGAATGCGAACTTATTATTCCACGCTTTAGCAAAGCGGATAGCAGTTTCATTAATAGTGCTCGCGTTCACGCCTATATTATCTACGTGGTTCACACCCGTACGATGGTAAAAACTCAAGCCCTGCGTTTTAAAAGGATCTTTGGTAAATAAGTTTGATAAACCGTTGATTGCATTGGTACCGTAAAGCGCAGCAGCAGCACCGGGCGTTATCTCTAAACTGGCAATATCCAGCTCAGTTGGGCCAATGGCGTTACCCAGCGGTACGCCCAAAGTTGCCGACTGCATATCCACACCATCCACCAGTTGCATAAATCTGAAGTTGTTGGGGCTGTTAAAACCGCGTGTATTGGGTACCTTAAGCGTGATGCTGGTTGTGGTCATCTGCACGCCTTTAACGTTCTCTAAAGCATCGTAAAAACTTGGGCCAGGCGACTGCTTCAAAGCTGTTATACTTAATTTCTCGATGGCTACAGGTGATCTTAATAATTTTTCCTCGCGGCGTGATGCAGTAACCACAACCTCGTTTATTAATAAAGATTGCGTGGTAAGTTGAACGTTTACATTGCTATTTACATTACGAATGGTAAACTCTTGTGAATGATAACCTACTGCACTGAATATTAAAGTATAAGGGAATTTTGCTTGGGTAGTTAGTGAGAATTTACCGGTGCTATCTGTTGATGTTTTGTTATCTGTGCCTTTAATAGATACTGTGGTACCTACAAGTGGCTGGCCATGATCATCTTTAACCTGGCCGCTTAAGATATAACTGCCGTTAAGTTGCGCCGAGGCCAGGCCCGGGACAAGGACTAAAAAAAGTACGATAAGTTTTATTAAACTTTTAAAAGATTTCATGAAATAGGTTGCATTGAGTTTAGTTGAAAAAATGTGAACAGGTTGGCGCCGTGCCGGGTAGGTTTAACAGCAGCAGCAACAGCATGCAGTTGAGGGCTGCATGTTTCTTTTAAAGTTTAATGATACGGGGTATAAATAATACATTGTCTATAGAATTACTCGACAAAAATATTAATTGTTTGATAGCATCCAAAAAAACTTTCATAAAATTTATCTTCCTGTCAATCAGCAAATAGCAAAATGTAGATTATTTAGCTTCAAATGCGTATAATTGTCTACTAAATTAATATACTTTAATGTCCTTTTCCTATCGCCGCATCATTATAAAAATTGGTTCAAACGTATTAACCCGCCCTGATGGCTTGCCTGATACCGACAGGATAGCACATCTGGTAGACCAGATAGCGACAATAAAAAAGCAAGGTATCGAGGTAATATTGGTATCCTCCGGCGCAGTAGCATCCGGCCGTAGTTTGATCAGTGTTTCTGAGAGATCAGATGCTGTGGCCATTCGCCAGTTGCTGGCTTCTATAGGCCAGGTAAAATTGATTAACACCTACTCTGCCCTGTTTGAAAAGTATGATATGCTCTGCTCGCAGGTATTGGTGACCAAAGAGGATTTTCGGGACAGGCTGCATTATCTTAACATGCGCAACTGCCTGGAGATATTGTTACAGCACCAGGTTATCCCGGTTATTAACGAAAACGATGTGGTATCGGTAACCGAACTGATGTTTACCGATAACGATGAACTGGCGGGCCTGCTGGCCTCCATGCTGAACGCCCAGGCGCTCATCGTGCTAACCAACGTTAACGGCATTTACACCGGCGACCCTAAACTGCCCGGCTCATCCGTTATCACCGAGATAACAAACGGCGGACTTGATTTTGCATCATTTGTAAGCTTGGGTAAATCACAGTTTGGCCGTGGCGGGATGATAACCAAATCTACCATAGCTCATAAAGTTGCGCAATTGGGCATTGCTGTTCACATAGCTAATGGTACCAGCCTTAATGTGCTTTTAGATGTGCTGGAGAATAAAATAGAACATACGCGCTTCGTTCCTGCTAAAATTGCATCGGGCAAAAAGAAATGGATAGCGCACTCTGAGAACTCCGCTAAAGGCGTTGTACAGGTTAACGAAGGAGCTAAAACGGCACTTAAATCCAATAAAGCTTCCAGCTTACTACCGGTTGGCGTAACTGATATTGTTGCTGATTTTAAAAAGGGTGAGATCATAAAAATTATCGACGAGAACAAAAAGGTAATTGGCTTGGGCCTGGCCGAATATGGATCTGAAAAAGCCCGTGAATATGCCGGACAAAAGAACCAGCGCGCCCTTGTACATTACGATTACCTTTATTTACAGAGTTAAAACATGGCATACCAACAATATTTTGATCAGGCAGTAGCAGCATCTCGCAAAGCAGCGCTTACTGCAGAGATTATCAATAAAACACTAAAGGATGTGGCAAAGGCAGCCATTGAGCAAACACCCTATTTGCTGCAGGAAAACCAAAAGGACCTTGATCGTATGGACGCTGCCGATCCAAAATATGACCGCCTTAAACTAACAGAAGAGCGGATCAAAAGCATAGCTGCTGATATAGAAAATGTTGCCGGTTTGCCAAACCCTTTGGGTAAGATTTTACTTGATAATACTTTACCTAACGGCTTGCTCATCAAAAAAGTAAGTGTGCCGCTCGGCGTGGTTGGGGTAATTTACGAGGCAAGGCCCAATGTTACTTTTGATGTGTTTGCCTTGTGTTTTAAAACCGGCAATACCTCAATATTAAAAGGCGGCAGCGATGCGGAGTATTCTAACCTGGCTATCGTCAGCATTATACATAGTGTGCTTAAAGCCAACAATATTGATGTAAATGCCGCGACCCTGCTCCCTGCAGACCGCGCCGCTACCGAAGCTTTGTTAAACGCTATTGGTTATGTAGATGTGTTGATACCTCGTGGCAGCCAATCGCTTATCAATTTTGTGCGGAATAACAGCAAGGTGCCGGTGATAGAGACCGGGGCTGGTATTGTTCATACTTACCTTGACGAAACCGGTGATCTGAATAAAGCTATTCCCATTATCGAGAATGCTAAAACCCGTCGCGTAAGTGTTTGCAATGCGTTGGATTGTCTCATCATCAACAGTAAACGCCTGGGCGACCTTATACACATTGCCGAACCCTTAGCTAAAAAAGGCGTAAAATTATTTGCAGACAAACGCGCATTTGAAACACTGGATGGCCACTACCCTGCCGATCTGCTTAATTTAGCACAAGCCTCGCATTTTGGCACCGAGTTTTTATCTATGAAGATGGCAATTAAAACTGTGGGTACACTGGAAGAAGCTTTGCAGCATATCGCCCAGCACAGTTCAAAACACAGTGAAGCAATCATATCGGAAGATGAGCTTAACATCGAAACCTTCCTTAACCGTGTGGATGCAGCTGCAGTTTATTTAAATACGTCAACAGCGTTTACCGATGGTGCCCAGTTCGGCTTGGGTGCCGAAATAGGTATCAGCACCCAAAAACTCCATGCCCGCGGGCCTATGGGCTTGCAGGAACTTACCAGTTACAAATGGATAGTTAAAGGAAACGGGCAGATAAGGCAAAATTAAAAAGAGCGGGAGTATGATCCCGCTCTTTTGTTTTATACTTCAACAGAAGCTATACCTTTTTTAAGCGCGGTTTCTTGCAGTCCCGGAATCTTCAACCCTTCTGCGCGATGGAAACTGATATTGGTCATACCTAAAAAGCCGAATACCGTTTTGATGTATGGCTCTATAAAATCAATCGCTTTAAGGTTACCTTCAGAGTAAACGCCGCCTGATGATATCGCTACGTAAACACGTTTTCCTTCAACTAAACCGATCGGGCCGTTTTCTCCATATTTAAAAGTTTTTTGCGCACGTACAATATGATCTATCCAGGCTTTTAGGCTTGACGGGATACTAAAGTTGTACATAGGTGCGCCGATCACCAAAACATCGGCCTCAAATAACTCTTGTAAAGCTTCATCTGAGTGCTTTATTGCTTCGGCAAGCTCTGGTGTATGTTGTTCGGCCGGTGTAAAGAAAGATGCAAGGTGCGCCTCTTCCAAGTGAGGGAAAGGTTTGTTAACCAGGTCATGCGTTTTCACGCTACTGCCGGGATTGGCTGCCAAAAGTTTTTCAACAATGGCGTTACCCAATTTAATACTGTAAGATTCGTTGCCGCGCGGGCTTGATATTAAATGTAGTATTTTCATTTTCTTAGTATTTAATTACCATGCAAACCTACATACAGCCGCTATTAAAAAGATATTACTATCCCAAAGGATAGCAGTATCCTTGTGGATAGTTATTAGCTTTGTGGATATGTCGACAGGAGTAAAACATATCACTTCAGAATGTAACGGCGCACTCAACGCCATCAGAGATACGCTTTACGTGCTAAGCGGCAAATGGAAGATACAGGTGATCGTTTTGTTGCGCGACGGACCTATGCGCTTTAACGAGTTACAGCGTTCATTGGTAGATATTACACCCAAGGTTTTATCCAAAGAATTACGCGAGCTGGAAATGAACGAGTTTGTGGAGCGCAAAGTTTTTAATACCGTTCCCGTGACTGTTTCTTATGAAATAACACCATACGCTGCAACGCTTAACCCTATAATAGACAGTTTACGCGAATGGGGAACACAACACCGCGCAAGAATAATAGAACATATGAAACAGGATGGTAAACAGCCTGCCTGATTTTTATTGGGTTACCTTAAACAACAATTGGTATTAAGTTTACCAATTATTACATGAGAAAACTCCTTAAAATAATACTCCGTATCCTGCTGTATTTCATTGGGTTTATTGCTGTCTATTTAATAGCGGCATTTGGCTTATCTGCTATCAGCACACCAGCAGAAAACACATCCGACACAAAAAACGTCGACATTTACATCCTCACCAATGGTGTGCACACCGATGTTGTTGTACCGGTTGAAAGCGACGCGGCAGATTGGAGTAAAAAAGTTGAATTTAAAAATGTGCGTAAACCGGATACGACTGCAAGATTAGTAGCTTTTGGATGGGGAGATAAGGGCTTTTATCTTAACACGCCCACCTGGGCCCAGCTCAAATTCAGCGTGGCTTTTAAGGCAGCAACCGGTTTAAGTACCTCGGCCATACATGCTACCTTCTACAATAGCCTAACGGAGGATGCATCCTGCAAAAAGATCACCATCACAAAAGAGCAATACAAAAGATTAGTAGTATACATCAGCCAAAGTTTTAAGACCGACAGCGCAGGCAACTACATCGATATAAAAACTACTGCCAACTACGGCGACACAGATGCCTTCTACGAAGCCCATAGAAGGTATAATCTCTTTTACACCTGCAACACATGGGCAAACAATGCATTAAAGGCTTGCGGGCAAAAAGCATGTTTATGGACGCCGATGGATAAGCCTATCTTTAAAAAATACTGATCTCATCTAACCGGTATTCAATACCAATTACTCACCACCCACCATTTTACCCTTTACTGACTTACCCACAGGCATTATAAATAAGTAAAGCTTATCTTTGCAGCTATTATGAGTAAGCACGGTAGAATCCTGGTGGCCATGAGCGGCGGTGTTGATAGTTCTGTAGCGGCAGTTATGCTGCACGAGCAGGGCTACGAGGTGATAGGCCTTACCATGAAAACCTGGGACTATGCCGCAAGCGGCGGTAGTTCAAAAGAAACCGGATGCTGCAGTCTGGATAGTATCAATGACGCCCGTGCCTTAGCCGTTGGATATGGCTTCCCGCATTATATATTGGATATCCGTAACGAGTTTGGGGATTTTGTGATCGATAACTTTGTTGACGAATATCTTGCAGGCCGTACCCCTAACCCCTGCGTGCTTTGCAATACCCATATTAAATGGGAAGCACTGTTAAAACGCGCCGATAAACTTGATTGCGAATTTATTGCTACTGGCCACTACGCCAATATCCGCCAGCAGGATAATGGCCGCTATGTGATATCAAAAGGTAAAGACGAAAATAAAGATCAATCATACGTGCTTTGGGGCGTATCGCAGGAGAACCTTGCTCGTACCAAATTCCCGCTGGGTAGCTTTTCTAAGCCCGAGATACGCCAGATGGCAGTTGATATGGGCCAGTTGGAGCTCGCCGGCAAAAGTGAAAGTTACGAGATCTGTTTTGTGCCCGATAACGATTACCGTGCCTTTCTACGCCACAAGGTACAAGACCTTGACGATCGAATAGGTCAGGGAAATTTTGTGTTGACAGATGGTACCATCGTAGGTAAACATCAGGGTTACCCTTATTACACCATTGGGCAACGTAAAGGCTTAGGTATAGCTTTAGGTCAGCCTATGTTTGTTACACAGATACAGGCTGATACCAACACCGTTGTATTAGGTACTGCAGATGAATTGCAACGTAAAGAAGCGTGGGTACGTAATCTTAATCTCATTAAATACGAAAGCATTACCGAACCACTTGCTGCGGTAACCAAGATCCGCTACAAGGATGCAGGTGCCGAAAGTAAGATAGTACAGATAGGCGACCACATGAAGGTATCGTTTGATCATATGGTATCAGGAATTGCCCCTGGCCAGTCGGCAGTATTCTACGAAGGAAACGACCTGCTTGGTGGTGGCTTTTTGCTGTAGTAGTTTTGTTTTAAAGTTGAAATGTTTAAAGGTTGGAATGTTGTTTTCAACCGGTACCTCTTGCGTTTGATAACTTTTCAACACTTCAACTTTACAACATTGAAACTTTTCAACTCCAAAAAATAAAAACTTTTCCTGCTGAAAAGCCTTACAACATTACAACATTGCAACTTTTTAACGGATGTTGTGACCTTTTAAACCTGATAAACAATTTGCGTTTCTATTACTTTATGTTTTCTTTGCAAAAAATATTAGTGTTTAATGGCGAAAAATCTACTCATAGTTGAATCCCCGGCAAAAGCCAAAACCATCGAAGGTTACCTTGGAAAGGACTTTACGGTGAAGTCGAGCTACGGCCACATCCGCGATCTGGTGAAGTCTGAGGACGCCATAGATATTGACAATAATTTTCAACAAAAATATGAGGTACCTGCAGATAAAAAGCAGGTAGTTAGCGAGTTAAAGAAATTAGCTAAGGAAGCCGACATGGTATGGCTCGCATCCGATGAGGACCGCGAGGGAGAAGCAATATCATGGCACTTGTTTGAGACATTGGGGCTGAAAGAGCCTGCCACCAAACGCATTGTATTCCATGAAATAACCAAACCGGCTATTTTACGTGCTATTGATAATCCACGTAAGATAGATTACAACCTGGTAAATGCGCAACAGGCCCGACGTGTGCTGGATAGACTTGTAGGCTTTGAACTTTCGCCGGTTTTATGGAAGAAAGTTAAACCATCGCTGTCTGCCGGCCGTGTACAATCAGTAGCCGTACGCTTGATAGTAGAGCGCGAACGCGAAATAAACAGGTTTAAAAGCGAAGCTGCTTATAAGATCGTTGCCATTTTTGATAAAGGCCGCAATGCATTTAAGGCAGAACTACCAGAACGTTTCAGCAAACAGGAAGATGCCGAAAAGTTCTTACAGGATTGCGCTAACGCTGCATTTAATGTGAACTCTTTAGATACAAGGCCAACAAAACGTTCGCCGGCTGCACCGTTTACCACCTCCACCTTACAGCAGGAAGCCAGCCGCAAGCTGGGTTATTCGGTAGCACGTACCATGCAGGTTGCACAGCGTTTGTACGAGTCAGGATATATCACCTATATGCGTACTGATTCCGTGAACCTAAGCGATACTGCTTTAAGCGCTGCTGAAAACGAGATCACTTCAGCTTATGGAGATAAATACCATCAGCTTAGAAAATACAAAACCAAAAATGCCAGTGCGCAAGAAGCTCACGAAGCCATTCGCCCTACATACTTTAATAATCATACTATTGATGGAGAAAGTAATGAGAAGCGCCTGTATGAACTGATCTGGAAACGTGCCATAGCATCGCAAATGAGCGAGGCGCAGTTTGAGAAAACCGTTGCACGTATTGGCATTTCTACCCGTAAAGACGAATTGGTTGCCAATGGCGAAGTAATGAAATTTGACGGCTTCCTGAAAGTTTACCTGGAAAGTAACGACGAAGAAGACGACAACCAAAATACTGAAAGCGATAATGCAATATTGCCTCCGTTGACAAAAGGCCAGTTGCTGGAGTTGCAGGAATTAAGCGCTACCGAAAGATTCTCGCGCCCGCCTGCCCGCTACACCGAGGCAAGCCTGGTAAAGAAACTGGAAGAACTGGGCATCGGCCGACCATCAACCTATGCACCTACCATCTCTACTATTCAGAACCGCGGTTATGTAGTGAAGGAAGAACGTGAAGGCCGCCAGCGCAACTACCAGGTGCTGACGTTAAAAAACGGGAACGTTAACAAGGAAACCAAAACCGAGAACACCGGTGCGGAAAAAGGCAAACTCTTCCCTACCGACATTGGTGCGGTTGTGAACGATTTCCTGGTACAACACTTCAACGGTATCGTTGACTTTAACTTCACTGCCAGTGTTGAGAAACAATTTGATGAAATAGCCCAGGGCCTTAAGGATTGGACAAAGATGATCCGCACCTTCTATGATCCATTTCATAAAGATGTGGAGAGCACCATCGCTACTGCGGATAAAGCCACCGGCGAACGCGAATTAGGGATACATCCTGAAAATGGCAAAAAGGTATCCGTACGCATAGGTAGGTTTGGCCCGTTTGTACAAATTGGCGAAACCGCTACTGACGACAGTGCTGAAAAGCCTCTTTATGCAAGCTTGCGAACCGGTCAAAGTATTGAAACCATTAAGCTTGAAGAAGCACTTGAGTTATTCAAACTTCCAAAAGCTGTGGGTGAATACGAAGGCAAAGTGATGAAGGTAGCAATCGGTAGGTTTGGGCCTTACATCAGCCACAACGGAGCCTTTGTATCGTTACCAAAAGAGATAGACCCGCTGGATGTTACCGAGGAACAGGCGATACAACTGATTGAAGATAAGCGTAAAAAAGACGCCGAAAAACTCATCAAAACCTTTGACGAAGACCCGGAAGTTAAAGTATTGAACGGTCGATGGGGCCCTTACATCGAATTTGGTAAATTAAACGTTAAGATACCCAAAGATAAAGACCCAAAATCGTTGACATACGAAGAGTGTAAAGCCTTGGCTGACGCCACACCGGCAACACCTAAAAAGAGCCGTTTTGGTAAAGCTGCGCCTGCAAAGGCAGCAGCCAAAGCACCGGCTAAGAAAGCGGCAGTAAAGAAAAAGAAGTAAAATGTTAAAAGGTTGTGGAGTTGCAGGATCAACTTTTCGGCTTCACAACCCTTTAAACTTACAACTCAAAAATGATCAAAGACCTTCCTCCTAATATCGTGAAAGACATAGCTGTTGTTGTGGCACTTGAGAGCGAAAGCGTTGAAGCTAAAACATGGTATGTTTATATCGTTAATCTAAAAAATGAAGCTATCGATAATGTTTTGATCACCTCTAAAGGTTATGGCGAAAAGGATGGCGAGCAGGTTAAAACATCTGTATTAAGGCATTCCTTTCCCCGTATCGAAGCCAACTCTTACAAATTGATAGAACCGATAGACGAGCAAACCTTTGGTTTGGCAAATGAGTATTGGGTAAGCTATGATATAGGCCGTGAGATATTCGACAAGAAATTTATCTTTCTGCCGGAGAGTATCGTGGATGGCAACTTCATTAAGTTGCCATTAGTGAACAAGCCTGGTGTTATGATATCATAGTGTAGCAATGCTGTGCAAACGATGCACCGATTCTTTGATTGTGCCATATAATTCTTGATAAACAGCAAAGATCTTTTTATACCTGGCATGTATCTCAAGGTTCGGACTTATCTCAGTACGGGTACCTGCTTCTTTTTGCCTAATTGCTTCAATATCTATACCCATAGTTTCCATGGCCAGGTAAATAGCCCCGATAGCAGATGAATCATCTGACTGCAGGATCACCAAACGCTTACCCGTAATATCCGCAAGCATCTGCACCCAAACCGGCGAAGCTATAAAACCACCGCTGATAACCAGTTCATTTACTACTCCGCCGCCTTGCTCTACCGCGTTTAATACATCATTTAAGGCAAAACATATTCCTTCTAAACCTGCGCGTAAAAAATGTGCTTGCTGGTGCTTAGCGCTGATATTGATAAATGAGGCCGAGCTTTTTGCATCCCAAACCGGTGCGCGCTCGGCGTACAAATATGGCAGAAAGAGCAAGCCGTCACTTCCTGGCGAAATGCTTTCCACCTGGTTGAAAAACCCTTTATAATTTTCTTCGTTAAGATCTTTTTTTAGGAAATTTTGCAACAGCCAATTAACTGCCCCACCCCCGTTGTTTACGGCACCACCACAGATAAATGTGTTGGCTTTAAGCAGGTAGTTAAACGTCATTGCCTTAAAGTTATAAATGGGGCGGTCGCTGCCTACCCTAACTGCCCCACTGGTACCAATGGTTAACGCTCCCACTCCCGCCTTTATCGCGTTACCACCTAAGTTTGCACAACAGCCATCACTGGCACCAGTAAATATTAAAGTTTCAAAACTTAAACCTTTAATGCTGGTATTGTTTGTAAGCTTGCGGCTATAGGTTGTTTCAACCGGGGTTGATAGTTTTCCGGTGTTAATGCCGGCCATTTGCAATGCCGGCTCGTACCATTTCAGATCAGAAATGTCAAACATACCTGTGCTGGATGCTATGGAGTGATCCACCTCGTAAACACCAAAAAGCTTAAACCAGATGTATTCCTTTATGGAAATAAACTTGTGCGTTTTTGCAAAAATTTCCGGCTTATTTTGTTTAAGCCACATGATCTTGCATAATGGCGACATGGCATAAATAGCCGTACCTGTATGTTTATAAAGCTCTTGGGCATGTTCACCTGCTCTAAGTTCCTCTGCTATAGCTCCGCTGCGGGCATCAGACCATAACATCGCATTCACCAAAGGCCTTCCGGTTATATCAACCGCCATTACACTATGCATAGCGCTGCTGAAACTTATGGCAACAGGCGTTTCTTTCAGTTGATCATCAATTTGCTGCAGGCAGCTTAAAAATGCTTGCCATATCAGTTCGGGATCTTGCTCGGCGTATCCTGGTTGGGGCTGCAAAAAATTGTAATGATCCTGGGCAGTGGCCAGTGTATTCCCATCAGCATCAATTGCCACTGCTTTTGCGCTGCCAGTACCCAGATCTACCCCTAAATAATATTTTTGCATGCGTACGAAACCTTATTTTAAACCCTCCGTAAACTTAATACAACCACCCTAAATTATTCCACATTGAAGATATTTTTTAACAATTTAAATCCCGATTTGCGGAATTTAATCCACTATCAGATATTTAACTTACTTTTAAAAAAGTAATCACAGGTAAAATTTTCCCGTAGTGGACTGTGTTATAACCGATTGAATGTTATCAGTTATCATCCCCCCTGATATTTGGTACAATATTTTAGGGCATGTGGTATAAAAAATTCATCTTTATAGCAATAAATCCACCATTAGAGTTGGTATGAAAAAAACTTTACTGATTGTTGATGACGACCTGAGCATACTTAAACTGCTCAACTTCATACTGTCTAAAGACTACGAAATTGTGGTTAAAAACAACGGCATTGAGGCCTTTAGCTGGCTTGAGGACGGGAACATGCCCAAACTGATCATATCTGACCTGCAAATGCCTTATTTTGACGGCCAGTCTTTTCTCAAGAATGTTAAAATAAGCGGCTTTTATCGCGATATTCCGGTAATTATGCTCTCAGCAGCACATGACCTTGACGAACAGGTTGCCAAAATGCCATTTAAAGTTGATGCATATATGCATAAACCCTTTAATCCAACTGAATTAAAGAACGCCATTAATCAAGCATTACAAGTTTATGACGCCGCAGACATCAACTGATTGGAATCAAAATTCCAGCTCGCAGGTAAGAGTTGCTTATGCCGGTTTGGAACTTAAAGAACTTATCGCAGCAGATCTTGGCAATTCATTCAGCATTACCTATAGTGATACCGTTCAGCAACTGGAAACTTACCTTGGCGAACAATCTCTACTCACCATTCCGGAAATAATTTTGGTTGAGGTGGATAAAGACGAAGAATGCTTTGCCCTTGTAGAGCGTTTGCGTAAAAACATGCTGATGAATGGTTTGATCATCGTAATGCTGTCTACCAAAAAGAATAAAGAGCAGGTACAGAAAGCCATGCGCATGAAATTGCATGATTTTTACACCTACCCTTTTGCAACATCAGATCTGCGCGAGCGCCTGAATTTTCTGGTAAGGTTTAAGCTGATAAAACCACGCCTCCTTGAGCTCTCAAAAGAGGTTGATACCACTTATAAGATGCCGGTTGGTAAACGCTTGCTCGACTTGGTAATTGCCTGGGGAATGCTGATCTGCCTGTCGCCAATAATGTTGATAGTCGCTATCCTGATCAAATTGGATTCGAAAGGACCTATATTTTACAAAAGCAAACGCGTTGGTACCGGTTACAAGGTTTTTGATTTTTACAAGTTCCGCAGTATGCGTACTGATGCCGATCAGTTGCTTGCAAAAATGGCCGAGGAGCATAACCAATATGCTGCCGAAGAAAGCGGTGCAAACAAAGCAGCGTTTGTAAAGTTTAAGAATGACCCTCGGATTACTAAATTAGGCAGTTTTTTGCGGAGTAGCAGTTTAGACGAATTACCACAATTGATAAACATTATTAAAGGTGATATGTCTGTAGTTGGTAATAGGCCCCTACCGGTATATGAAGCAGAAATGCTTACGTCAAACGAGTGGTCTATGCGGTTTTTAGGCCCGGCCGGTTTAACGGGCCTATGGCAGATAAGCAAACGTGGTAAGGAAGACATGAGCGAACGCGAACGCAAAAAGCTCGATAATTTTTATGCACAGAAGTACTCTTTATGGCTTGATCTTAAAATAATCGCAGGTACGGTACCTGCCTTGTTCCAAAAAGAGAAAGTATAACCCTATGAAAAGAAAAGTTACGTTTTTAAGCCTATTACTTTTATTATCCCTTTCCTTTACGCGTGTTAACGCGCAGCAGGAATCTTTTTTATCAGACGTTAACTATTCTTATCTCGACAAATTAATAGCTACCGCTAAGCGCAACTATCCAGAAATTAAGGTTAGGCAGTCAACCGTAAATTCATCAAAAGCTTTACTTACCCAGTCAAAAATGGCTTGGTTTGATGCATTTACAGCTTCTTATATTTACAGCCCGCGTAACTCGCTTAACCTGGTGAACCCAACCTTCTTTAACGGTTACCAGATCAGTATTTCGGTAAACATAGGTACGCTGCTTTCAAAACCATTTGCAACCAAAGCCGCGCACGAAACCTATAACATAGCGCTTTATCAGCAGCAGCAGTACAATTTAACGCTCGAAGCTACCGTAAAGCGTTTATACTTTGCGTACTTAGAGGCGCAGGCAGATCTGCGCAACCGTTCGCGCGCTGTTACTGACGGCGAAATAGCGGTTAAACAATTAAAGTACACTTTCCAGAAGGGCGAAACTACCTTTCATGATTATAATGAAGCATTGACCAGTTTGTACAATCAAAACTCATTCAAAGTAATTACAGAATTGAATGTGCTTACTGCCAAAACTAATTTGGAAGAATACCTGGGTGTTAAATTAGAAGACGTTAAATAATGGAGTTAGGTAACTTTTTTAAATTGCTTTGGAAACGCCGGCTCCTGCTTATCGTTATCCCAATAGTTACAGTTGCAATTGCCTTTTTTGCTTTAAAAAATCTTCCGGATAAATATATCTCTACTTCACAGATAGCTACAGGTATCGTAGATCAATCGCGCCAGCTATTAGATAACGACCCTAACGCATCGTCAAAGGAGCAATCTATCGCTCATGAGTTTAGTAACCTGGTTGAGATAATGAAGCTAAAAACGCTCATTAACCAGGTATCATACCAATTGATGCTGCACGACCTGACCAGCAGTAGCCAGTTTAAGCCGGAGAGCAAGCTTTATAAAAGCATGAACCCCTCTGCGCGTGCACATGCTATACAGGTTTTTAAAGAAAAGTTTGAAAAACGCGAAGCACTCTCCTACTATAACCGAGATGAGAACGGTTTGAATGAGTTGCTACGCTCCATGAAATATGACGAGCGTTCGCTAAGGAAAGACCTGGCGATAAACCGCGATGAGGATTCGGATTTTATCACGGTAAGTTATGAATCTCAAAATCCGCAATTATCGGCATTTGTTGTGAACGTGCTTTGTACGCAGTTTATCGATTACTACACCAACACGGTGCGTAAGAATGAAACTGATGCTGTAAACTACCTGCTAAAACAACTCGATGAGAAACGCGCAACGCTTAACAAAAAAACAGAAGAGCTGCGTGAATACAAGATTAAGAACGGCATCCTTAACCTGGACGAGCAGTCAAAATCGATATTTGACCAGATAATAGTTTTTAACGACCGCAAACAACAGGCAGAAAAAGATGTAGCATCAAACAATGGCGCTATAAGGCAGTTAAATGCCAAGTTTACGCCGGCAGATCGCGGTTATATTGAATCTACCGTAAGCAAATACAATCAGGCCGTTACCAACACGCAGGATCAGTTACATATCCTTAATGACCGCTACGTGCGCAGTGGTTTCGACCCTAAGCTTAAAGTTGCGTTAGATTCGTTACAGGCAAAATTAACAGCACAGATCAACCAAACGTCTGATAAGTACATCAGCAGTCCGCTCACCGCCAAAGATGAGTTGGTACGCCAAAAAATTACTCTTGAGATAAACCGTGATATGGCGCAGTCAAGTATCAGGGCTATCAATAAAAGTTTGGATGAACTGAACGCTAAATTCAATCGCCTGGTTCCTTTTGATGCTACTGTTAAAAATTATAACTACGATATAGATATTGCCAGCAAGGAATACCTGGATATATTGAATAAATATAATCAAACCAACCTGCAATCTACCTTCTCAATAAAGTTGAGACAAGTTGAACCAGCTATGCCGGATGCTGCCGAGCCATCTAAAAAATTGTTGCTTACCGCCGTTGCAGGCGTGGTAGCCTTTGCTATTTGCGTTATAGTTTTGTTCATAGGCTGGTTCTTTGATGATACCATTAAACAGCCTGCCGACCTGGTTAAGCGCACCCATTTACCACTACTTGGCCATTTGAACACAATTGAGGGCACTTTAGACCTTCGCAAGCTTTGGGATGTAGAGAACCGCGAACGTATGCGGCTATTTAAAGAATTAACGAGATCATTAAGATTTGAGATAGATCAGGAACTTAAAGGCGATAAGATCTTAGCAGTTACCAGCTTAATTAACCACGAGGGTAAATCAGTAGTGGGTACCAGTTTGGCTTACTCCTACGCCATGATCAATAAAAAGGTGTTGTTGATTGACGGCAACTTTGACCAACCAAGCCTTACCGAAGCTATACAGCCGAAAGTTTTTGTTGAGGATTATTTCAAGAACAATCCGGATAACTATAATTCGATTGCGGTTACCACCAATGTAATGGGTACGCACGGTGGAGATATTACACTTTTAGAACTAAGCGACGAAAATTTCATCAGAACCCGTTTCAATGAGCTGAAGATGAAGTATGATATCATCATTATTGAAACGCCGCCGCTATCATCTTTAAATAAATCTAAAGAGTGGATATTATTTGCAAACAAGGTTATTGCCATATACGAACCCAACAAGGGTATTAATAAAGCGCAACAAGCAGATGTTGAATACCTGCGTAACTTGAATGCGAAATTTGCAGGTTGGGTGTTGAACAAGACCAGCCTTGATATAGAAAAATTTTAGAGCAAGCTGCTTAATTTTTACGACAGCGACCCTGAGATGAGGATAGAACCAAAAATAGTTGAGCAAAAAGAAGCGCGCGACGAGTTTGCCAAACTCACACCGCTACAGCAACGCAGCCGCAAGGCTGCCATTTGGCTCGCATTTGTGGGTGTGTTTGTTTGGGCAGCTAAAATTTTGTTCTTCTAAATTACTTGCCAATGCTTAATCAGGCGCAAAAAAGTAACCCGGTCATAAGCTTTTGCCGCAAATTGGTAACAGGCGAATTAAGTACGCCTACCATGATCCTTGTGTTTTTACCCTTAGCCGTGCTTATTGCAGTGGCTATAACTTTTGGGGGCATCATTGCCGCCGGGGCTATACTTGCATTAATCATAGGCGTGCCATTGGTCTTAGCCATCATTGCGTATCCAATATTTGGCATTGCGGTGTTTATGGTACTGGCATTTTTTATGAATTATATTTCTGAGCCCTTGCCGCCAGAAACGCCTACGGGTATTGTGCTTGATATTCTTACATATTTGCTCATCTTCGGTTTCCTGCTCAAATTTAAGTATGACCGCGACTGGAGCCATTTTCAAAATCCTATCAGTTACTGGATCTTGGCCTGGCTTGCATACAACTTTTTCGAAGCCATTAATCCGGCATCACCATCCATCCTGGCGTGGATCTACACAGTGCGTACCGTAGCATTTATTATGCTGATGTATTTTATTTTTTTATATCAGATACGCACTAAGAAGACCATCAAATTCCTTTTCAAGTTATGGCTGATACTGGCATTCCTTTCGGCATTATCGGGTTTCCAGCAGGAAAACATTGGCTTGCTTCCGATGGAGAAAGCCTGGTATGCACAAGATCCACTGCGTTTGAGCTTCCTTTATATTAACGGGCACCTTCGCAAGGTGGCCATATTTCCGGACCCGGTGACGTTCGCTTACAACATGGTGGTAGCTGCACTACTATGCCTGTGCTTGTTATTCACCAAAATCAAAACCTGGAAAAAGGTTGTATTGGGCTTAAGCATCCCATTCTTTTTCCTTGTGATGCTTTATTCGGGTACCCGTGGCGCTTTCGTTCTTCCGCCGGCGGCATTAGCTTTGCTGGCCGTTATGAACTATAATAAAAAGATTTTGATGATGGTAGGCGCTGCAGCGCTTGTTTTAGGTGCGCTTATTTTTATGCCTACCTCTAATCAATTCATCAAACGTTTCCAAACGGCTTTTCGCCCTTCGGACGACGCTTCATTCAATGTACGGGCAGAGAATCAGCGTAAGATAAAACCTTATATCCTTTCCCATCCTATTGGTGGTGGTTTGGGATCTGTTGGTATCTGGGGGCGCCGTTTTGCGCCAAATTCGTTCCTGGCAAAATTCCCGCCTGACAGCGGTTATGTACGCGTAGCTGTTGAAATGGGTTATGTAGGGTTGCTGCTATTTTGTGCGCTTATGTTTGTGATACTTAAAACGGGTATTAATAACTATTACCTCATTAAAGATCCTGAGCTAAAAATGTATTGCCTGGCTATGGTACTCATTATCTTTGTGTTTAATATTGGCAACTATCCACAGCAAGCTTTAGTTCAATATCCATCCAATATTTTATTCTATCTTGCCTGCGCGTTGCTAAGCGTTACTTTACGTTTAGATAAACAAGAACGTGAAAAAAGCGTTAACCAATCGACCCAAATAAACGCCTGATAAGCAGAGAAGATGTCATTATTATCAACCGTTAAATCAAACCCACGCTTAAAAAAGATCGTCCACTGGATGATAGTGGTGCCCGGGCGTGCCACGCCGCGGCTTTGGGTGCGATGGTTTGTAACGCCGTTTTTCCATCACAGGGGTAAGCACTCAAAAGTTAGTTTTAGTGCGCGCCTTGATGTTTTCCCTTTCAACAAATTTTCAATGGGCGAATACAGTGTGGTAGAAAGCTTCAGCGTTATCAATAATGGCGTTGGAGATATCATTATTGGCCACCACACAGGAATAGGCTTGCGTAATACACTCATTGGGCCGGTAACATTAGGCAATTATGTAACACTGGCACAAAATATCACCCTTTCCGGGTTGAACCATGGTTTTGAAGATGTGAACACCCCCATCCGTCTTCAAAAAGTGATCACCAAACAAATAACCGTTTGCGACGAAGTATGGATAGGATCAAACTGCGTTATTACAGCAGGTGTAACTATCGGTAAGCATGCTGTTATTGGTGCAGGCAGCGTAGTAACTAAAGATATCCCCGAGTACTGCGTTGCGTTGGGCAACCCCGCAAAAGTTATTAAAAAATATAATTTTGAAACCGGCAACTGGGACAGAGTTTAGCCGTATAACCTACATATGCCCGATTTAAGGAAGCTCGTTAACAAACATACCATTTCATTGGCAACCAGTGCCGCTATGCCTGTAATTGGTATGCTGGTACTATCGCTAATGGCGCATAACCTAACCGCTCCGGAATTTGGCAATTACATCTTTCTGCTTATAACCATCTTGCTGGCAGATACATTCAGGAACGGCTTTGTACAAACTTCCCTTATTAAGTTTTATGCAGGTACCAGTAAAAAGACAGCTGCAGAGGTGGCGGGCTCTGCCTGGTATGTGGGCATTATGCAAACGCTGGTTTTTGTTTCCATAGATGCTGTAGTTTACTTTATATACCGCAGCAAAAGCCCGGATACCGAAACAACTATACAATGGTTTGGTATTATTTATTTAAGCACGCTTCCGGGCGCTATCGCATCCTATTTACTGCAGGCCGAGGAAAAATTTGGCCGGATGTTGTTACTACAGGTCATTAATCAGGGCCTCTTCTTTATCTTCATTGTAACGTTGATCCTTCTGCACAAAATTAACTTTCAAACTGCTGTTTATGGCTATTTTGCTGCCAGTGCAATCACATCGGTATTCACAGTTTTAAATGGCTGGTCTAAGATCAAAACATTGCGTTTCCGAACAAAGGAAACTGCAAGTAAGCTGGCACACTTTGGTAAGTTTAGCGTGGGCACTTCAATTAGTTCTTACTTGCTGCGCAGCTCTGATACCTTTATAATTAAACTAATGTTTAACCCTGCCCTGCTGGCGGTATACTACATCCCGCAGAGGTTAATGGAGATATTTGAAATACCCATGCGTGCCGGTGTAGCCGTTGCTCTGCCAGAACTTTCTGCCGCTGTGCACAAAGGGAAGGAAGGCGAAGTAGCCAGTATTATGAAACGTTATGCAGGCATGCTTACCGTTACCCTGATACCTATTGCCATTGCTGCATTTTTGTTAGCTAAAATTGTTATCGAGATACTTTTTGGCACCAAGTATCATGAGACCGAAGCGGTAAATATATTCAGGTTATTTATGTGCTATGTTATGCTGATGCCTATCGATCGCTTCTTTGGCGTAACGCTTGATATCATCAACAAGCCGCATCTTAACATGCTTAAGGTTATTATAATGCTGATTGTGAACGTGGCCGGTGATTTTATTGGGATCTGGTTATTTCACAGCTTGTATGCAGTTGCAGTAGCATCGCTTTTCACATTCTTCTCAGGAGTGATATTTGGTTATTGGGCATTAAAAAAACATCTTAAATTTACCGTCAAAGATATTTTTAGTTTAGGTGTTCAGGAAATCAAAAGAGTTGTCAGCAACTTTCTTGAAAAATCAAAACCGGAACATAACAGCGTACAATAGCAAGCTTTTATATGGGTATCCTCATCACAGTATTATCAATAATTTTCACCCTCATATTCATCTATCTGGGTATCTACAGCTTGTACCTGTTTGTTTTTTCAGTATTAGGCAAGCTAATTAAAATAAAGCCACCACCGCCGGCTAATGGGCTCAGCAAATTCATTATTTACATTTGTGCCTACAAAGAGGATGAGATCATTCTTAATTCTGCAGCGCAGGCTTTAACAATCGATTATCCTAAAGATAAGTTTCATGTATGTGTTATTGCCGACTCCATGCAGCCTGAAACAGTCGAGAAGCTTAAGGCCATGCCTTTACAAGTGGTTGAAGTTGTGTTTGAGAGCAGTACCAAATCAAAGGCCCTGCATGCCGCCATTGCAGCCACCCATGAAGATTTTGATGCTGCCGTGGTTTTTGATATCGATAACATTGCAGCGCCGGATTACCTGCACCAGATCAACAACTATTTACATGATGGCAACCGTGTGATACAAGGACATCGCGTAGCCAAAAACACTGAAACGCCAGTGGCTATATTAGATGCCATTAGCGAAGAGATAAACAACCATATCTTCCGTAAGGCCCAGCAGGTATTTAAACTATCGGCAGCCATTATCGGATCGGGCATGGTACTGGAGTTTAAGCTGTTTAAGGAAACCATGGCACAAATAGATGCTGTTGGCGGCTTCGACAAAGAAATGGGCCTTGTGCTAACACGCCAGAAAATACATGTAAATTACGCCGACAAAGCGTACATATATGACGAAAAGGTAAGCAATCCGGAGGTATTTAAAAAGCAACGCCGCCGTTGGTTATCGGCGCAGTTCAACCTACTTAAAACTTACGGCGCAACCGGCTTAACGGAGCTATTTAAAAACGGCAATATTGATTATTTTAACGAGATATACCAGACCGCTATACTCCCCCGTATACTGATGCTGGGCCTGATGCCGTTTATGCTGATAATATCGTTGGTAATGCCCGGCATTGGCCCAAGCTGGCAGCTTTGGCTTACCGCTACCGTTTGCTGTTACATTGGTATATTAGTTGCAGTACCTGCAGAGTTCTTTAACAGCAAATTACTGGGAGCAGTAATGAGGATACCCCTGATCTTCTTTACAATGCTGGCTTTGTTATTTAAACTTAAAGGCGCTAACAAGAAATTTATTCATACGCCGCATAATCCGCAAGCTAAATAATTGCGCGGTTTATGCGATATGTGAGTTAAGGCGGGAACTTTTTTCCCCGCTTTTTGGTATTTAAAATTGCACAGTTGTACAGGGTTATCTAAATATGGGAGCAGACTTAAATAGTACTTCAACCGCCTATCCAAAAGAAAAAGCACTTTTTGATCTTTTTACAGATAGTGTAAACCGCTATCCTGATCATGTTGCGTTAACCTTTCACCAGGTTAGCTATACCTATAAAGAGCTTAACCAAATTGTGAACCGCCTTACCCGCGAGTTACTCAATAAGGGCGCAGGCAAAGGTATTGTTATCGGCCTGGCGCTCGATAGGTCTGCAGAGATGGTGATATCACTATTGGCCATTTTAAAAGCGGGCAGTATTTACGTCCCCCTCGACCCTGAATATCCAAAAGACCGCATTGAGTTTATGCTTGACGATTCATCGGCGAGCATTTTACTTACTTCGCAAAAATATAGTGGGCATTTTGCATCCAATACCCGCGAAGTGCTAATAGAAGATGCCCTTGAGGCTTCGGAAGACTACGCCGATAATGAACCTGAAAGAACGGTAAGCGGCGAAGACCTTGCTTATATACTTTATACATCAGGCTCTACCGGTAAGCCAAAAGGCGTGCAGATATTCCATCACAGTTTGGTGAATGTAATGCTAAGCTTTCAAAAACAGCCCGGTATTACTGCAACAGACCGTATGCTGGCTGTTGCTACCATATCTTTTGATATAGCCGGTATAGATCTTTATTTGCCGCTTTCTGTTGGTGCAGAGATCGTTTTGGCTGATTCTATTACTGCTAAAGATGGCCGTGCCTTGTTGGATATAATTCGCACGCAAGGCATAACTATATTGCAGGCAACCCCCTACACCTGGCGCATGATGCTTGAGGTAGGCTGGGAAGAATACTTACCGCTTAAGGTATTTACCGGTGGCGAAGCTTTGGCAAAAGACCTTGCCGAGCGGTTGATCCCGCGCAGTAAAGAGGTTTGGAATTTGTATGGCCCTACCGAGACCACCATCTACTCTATCATCAAGCATATTACTGATGCCAACGACATTACCATAGGCTGGCCGGTTGATAACACGCAGGTTTACATCCTTGATGAAGATAAAAATGATCTTGTAGATGGTGAGATCGGCGAGATCTACATTGGTGGCGTGGGGGTAGCTTTAGGATATCTTAACCGCCCGGAATTAAACGCCGAACGCTTTATCGATAATCCCTTTACGCCGGGCGAGAAAATTTACCGTACCGGCGACCTTGCCAAAATAAAACCCGATGGCGACATCGTTTATCTTGGCCGCATAGACCACCAGGTTAAAGTTCGCGGTTATCGAATCGAGCTTGGCGAAATTGAACATAACCTTGGCAAACAGGAAGACATCAAGCAGGCTGTTGTGATAGCCCGCGAAGATACGCCGGGCATACCGCGCCTGGTTGCTTACATCGTATTAAAATCCGGAGGATCAGGCGCACCTGATAAGGCAACCCTAAACAACTGGGACAAAGCATTATTAGAGGTGTTACCTGAATATATGGTACCTGATGATTACGTATTATTAGACACCATTCCATCCACCCCTAACGGAAAAATAGACCGCAAGGCACTGCCCAAACCTGATTACAGCCAGATAACCCGCGAAGGAGAATATGTTGCCCCACGCACCAGCAACGAAAAACTGGTTGCCGATATATGGGAAGAATTGATGGGCTTAGAGAAAGTGAGCGTGTTCGATAATTTCTTCCAATTAGGCGGCCGTTCGTTAATAGCTGTAAAAATTATGGCTCGCCTGGAAAAAGAAACAGGGAAACGTTTACCGCTTGCAACACTATTTGAATACTCAACGGTAGAGAAACTTGCCGCAAGATTGGAGATTGACGCATCTGCCATTACATGGGACTCTTTAGTGCCGATAAAACCGAAGGGTAGCAAGATGCCGCTTTATATTGTACACGGAGCGGGCCTGAATGTGTTACTATTCAACGCCCTGGCCATGAACATGGACGAAGAGCAACCCGTTTACGGCTTGCAGGCTAAAGGGCTAAACGGGGTTGACGAGCCCTTGGATGTTATGGAAGAAATAGCCGCCAATTACGTTGACGAGATCATCAACCATGACCCTGTTGGGCCCTACGCAGTTGCAGGTTATTCTTTAGGTGGGCTGATAGCATATGAGATGGCTAAACAAATGTTGGCTATGGGAAAGGATGTGCGGATGCTGGCTATGTTTGATACTTATGCAGATCAAACTCAAAAACTTGATTCGCCACTTAAGCGCTTTGTTGATAATACCTGGTTGCTGATAAAGCAAATAGCATACACACCTGTGCTGTTTTTTGAAGACCCTAAGCGTACGATCGAATATAAAAGCCGCGAGATTGGCAGAAGAATTGACAAAGCGTGGAAAAAAATATTCCCGTCAAAAGCTTTGGAAAAGAAAGGCTTTGATGCTTATACAAATGATATTCACGAGCGCAGCCTAACTGCACAAAAAAACTATCTGTTAACACCGGTTAACATTGCAATTGAACTCTTCAGGGCGCGAAAAAAAACATTCTACATGGCAGATTCGGAGTTCCTGGGTTGGAAACCCTATGCCCTCAAAGGAGTTAACGTACATGATATTCCCGGTGAGCACAACACTATTTTTGCGCCACCAAATGACCAAGAATTTGCGCAGGCCTTGCAAAAATGCTTAGACAAGGCAGCAGTAGGCGAAAAAAACACCAAAAGTTAAAAAAGCGGTTTACCGATTTCCCAGTGATGGCCAAATGGGTCGATGAAATGCCCGAGCCGGTATCCGTAATCCTGATCAGCAACCGGGTAAACGGTAGTTATACCTGCATCAACAGCTTGTTTGGCAACAGCATCAGGATCGGATACCATTAAGCCGATCCTCACGCTAACGCCGGTCTGTTTATCAGGTCCGGTCGTGCCGTTTTCGGGTGATTCATCCGCAACCACAAACAGTGCCTCATTTACTGCCAATACACCCACCGTGTGGCCTTCGGCCGTATTACCGGTTAATGCCTTCGCACCAAATGCCTGTTGATAAAAAGCTATTGCAACCAAGGCATTATTCACGGTGAGGGTTGGTAAAATATGCGCCTTAAAATTGTTTTCCATGATGTTTTAGCAGATTAGATTTGTTTCAAAAATATACGGCTAAAATTGCTTTGAACTCTTAAAAGTTTTAAATTCATGGCAATTTACCTTACCCTATATGAAAAACCTTGTTAGACTTGTCAGCTCCCGCAGAGGGCAGGTTATTATAGCAGTTTCCCTAATTTTAATAGCACTGGTTATCTTTTTTGCGCGTCGGCATAAGCACCAAAATCAAAAGGTTGATGCAGCTTTTAGCAAATATATAGAATCGTACACCACAGGCGTTATCTCCAAAAAAAGCACCATCCGAATAAAACTTTCCGGCGAGGTGCAGGTAGCACATGCGCAGAATGAAGAACTTAAGAATGATATTTTTGACTTTTCTCCATCTGTAAAGGGTAAAGCTTATTGGGTAGACGACAGGACCATCGAATTCAGGCCTGCCGAGGCACTTGATGCTAACGAAGATTATGCAGTTGATTTTGAGTTAGGTAAGGTAGTAAAAGTTGAAAACGGCTTTGAACATTTCAAATTCAACTTCCAAACAGTAAAGCCAGATTTTACCATCTCTTTTGCCGGTCTGCGCTCTGCTACGTCTACATGTACCGACAAGATGAAGCTGATAGGCACCATACAAACTGCTGACGTAGAAGACCCGGCCAAGGTTGAGAAACTGGTAAAGGTTAATTATTCAACGGCTACAAAAATCAGCTGGCAGCACAATGGTTTGGCAAAATCACACCAATTTACTGTTGATAATATTACACGTACCGAAAGTGCAACTCCCCTTTCCTTTAATTGGGATGGAGACGCTTTGGATATTGACAAGAAAGGAAAGCAGGATTATGAGGTGCCCGCCAAAGGTGACTTTAAAGTGTTGGAAGTGCGTCCCGTGCAGGATAACGACCAGTATGTATCCGTGCAGTTCTCTGACCCGATTTTAGTCGGCCAGGAACTGAATGGCCTTGTTGGCATTACCAATGTAGCTGATGCCGCATACACTATTGACGGCAGCGTGGTTAAGGTTTATGCGCCCGAGCGTTTGCAGGGTAACTACAATGTATTTGTAAACGAGGGCATTTACAGCATTAACCACCAAAAGATAAAAAAGGCTTACACGGCCAACGTATTCTTTGAGAATCGTTTGCCGCAGGTGATCATCCCCGGCAAAGGGGTTATCCTCCCCGACTCAGGTAAGTTAATGATGCCTTTTGAGGCGGTGAACCTGAACGCAGTTGACGTTAGCATTGTTAAGATCTACGAGAACAACGTTCCGCAATACTTTCAAAGTAATGGCTTTGATGGCGGTGTAGAGCTAAGGCAGGTGGGTAAACCTATTATACAAAAGACCATCAGGCTTGATGTAGACAAAGGCCTTAACCTTACCAAAAAAAACCGCTTTATGCTGGATGTTGACCAGTTGATGCGTGCAGAGCCCGGAGCCATTTATCGTGTGATCATTGGTTTTAGAAAGGAATATTCGCTTTACAACTGCGCCGCAGGAAAGTTAGTCGCTAAAAGTAATGATAACGGTTACGGAGACGACTACGAAGGTGGCGAATACGGCGGAAACAATACAGGCCGGGTAAATGACGAGGACGACGATTTTTGGCAACGCTATGATAACTATTACCCGGAAGGCTATAGCTGGGAAGACCGTGACGACCCATGTACCGAATCATACTTCACAAAAAACCGTTGGGCTACGCGTAATATCATTGCATCCAATATTGGTTTGATAGCCAAGCGCGGCAACGATAACACCATGACGGTTGCGGTAACCAACATCCTGAATGCCGAACCAATGGGTGGCGTTGATCTGGAACTGCTGGATTACCAAAAACAACTTATCCTTAAATCAAAATCAGACGGCGATGGCATGGCCACTTTCAACCTTAAGCGTAAACCATACCTGCTGGTTGCCAAAAAGGGTAACGAACGCGGTTATCTAAAGCTTGACGACGGAAGCTCTCTCCCACTGTCCCGTTTCAACGTAGGTGGGGAACAAGTACAGAACGGCCTTAAAGGTTTTATTTACGGCGAACGCGGCGTTTGGCGTCCCGGCGATTCAATCTTTGTATCCTTTATCCTGGAAGATAAACTTAAAACCCTGCCTGCAGACCATCCTGTGGAGTTTGAGTTGTACAACCCGAGCGGGCAACTCTATAAGAAAATAACCCGTACCAGTTCTGTGGATGGTTTTTACAGTTTTCATACTGCTACTGAAACCAGCTCGCCCACTGGTAATTGGAATGCTGTGGTAAAAATGGGCGGCGCATCTTTCCAAAAGAACATTAAGGTAGAAACCATCATGCCAAACAGGCTTAAGATAAAGCTGGACTTTGGCAATGTTAAAGAGCTAACTAAGAACGATGGTATTAACGGTACGCTAAGCGCTCAATGGCTTTTTGGTGGTGCCGCGCAAAACCTTAAAGCTAAGGTTGATGCATTCCTGTCATCCCAAAAAACAAACTTTAAAGGGTTTGAAGATTACAACTTTGATGATCCCACACTGGCGTTCAACACTCAAACTCAAACGGTTTTTGATGGTAAGCTTAACGAGAACGGCGTAGCGCAGGTAAATCCGGACATTAATGTTGAGAAACAAGCTCCCGGCCAATTGCGCGCGAATTTTGTGGTAAAAGTTTTCGAGGCTGGCGGTAACTTCAGCATACAGCAAGCCACCATGCCTTACAACGTCTACAGCGGCTACGTGGGTATTAAAACGCCTAAAGGCACCGACCTAAGCGGGATGCTGGTAACCGACAAAGACCACCAAATAGACATAGCCGATGTTGATGTGAAGGGTTCACCGTTAGCAGGCAGCCGCAATGTTGAGGTTGAATTATACAAGATACAATGGCGCTGGTGGTGGGACGAAACCGGTAACGAACTGAGTAATTTTACACAAGACCGTTATAACAAGCTTGTTAAAACAGATAATGTACAGTTAAACAACGGCAGAGGTAAATTGAACCTACGGATCAATAAAGCAGATTGGGGCCGTTACCTCATCCGTATTAAAGATCCTCAGACGGGTCACTCAACCGGCAAGATCATCTATGCAGACTGGCCAAACTGGTCTGAACGTTTGCAAAACACCGACCCTACTGAGGCGGCAATGCTATCGTTCACTTCAGATAAGCCAAACTATAAAGTGGGCGAAGAAGCTACCCTAACCATCCCTACAGGTGGCGACGGCAGGGCTTTAATTAGTTTTGAAAATGGCAGCAAGGTGCTCAAAACAACCTGGATAGATACCAAAAAAGGCGAAACCCGGTATAGCTTTAAGATAGACGAAACCATGGCGCCTAATGTTTTTGTGAACGTTACTCTGCTGCAGCGTCATGCGCAAACTGTTAACGACTTGCCTATCCGTATGTACGGTGCGATCCCTTTGGTGGTTGATGACCCTGCAACCGTACTGAAACCTGTAATCAGCATGCCTGATAAGATACGGCCGGAAACACCGTCTGCCATTACAATATCAGAAGCAAATGGTAAGGAAATGACCTACACAATCGCTATTGTTGATGAAGGTTTGCTCGACATTACTAACTACAAAACCCCTGACCCACATGAGGCATTTTACGCTCGTGAAGCTTTAGGCGTTAAAACATGGGACCTGTTTGATTACGTTATCGGTGCCTTTGGCGGCGGTTTAGAGCGTATTTTAAGTATTGGTGGTGATGGTACAAACGGCGTTAAAAAGGATGTTACGGTAAACCGGTTTAAACCTGTTGTGAAGTTTCTGGGGCCATTCCATTTGGGGGCAGGCGATAAACAAACCACCAAATTTACACTGCCGCAATACGTAGGCTCGGTTAAAGCGATAGTTATTGCCGGCCATGGCGGTGCTTATGGCTCTGCAGAAAAAGCAGTAGCCGTTAAAAAGCCGCTGATGATATTGGCAACGCTTCCGCGTGTGTTGGGTCCGTCAGAAAAGATACAATTGCCGGTTACTGTCTTTGCGATGGAGACCAATATTAAAACGGTTACCGTTCAGGTACAATCCAACGCATTCAGCAACTTAGCCGGTAATAACATTAAAACGGTAAGATTTGCCAAACCCGGCGACCAACTGGTAACATTTGATCTCGACGTTAAAGATTTTGTTGGTGTTGGCAAGGTGAAGATAATTGCGAAAGCAGGCGGAGAAACCGCCGCATACGATGTGGAGTTGAACGTGCGAAACCCAAACCCGCCGGTAACGCGCATTTTTGAAAAGGAACTTACATCGGGTGCTGCTTACGGTGCTATCTACAGCGCTATCGGTATTAACGGCACCAATAAAGCCACTTTGGAGGTATCGAGCATACCATCACTTAACCTGGCTAAACGCCTTAACTACCTCATCACCTATCCGCATGGTTGTGTTGAGCAAACAACTTCATCAGGTTTTCCGCAGTTATATCTGAACGACTTGCTTGATCTTACGCCTCGCCAAAAAGCGGAAACGGAGCGTAACATTAAATCTACTATTGCTCGGTTAAATGGCTTCCGCGTGGCGGGTGGTGGTTTAAGCTACTGGCCTGATGGCGGTAATGCCGATGAATGGGGAACAAATTATGCCGGCCACTTCCTGATACTGGCCCAAATCAAAGGATACAGTCTGCCATCGGGTATGCTGGACGACTGGAAACGCTACCAAAAACAAAAGGCATTAGATTGGTCGCCAAACCCAAATAACAATATACATGGCGGTTACTATTACACCGACCTGGTGCAGGCCTACCGACTATACCTGCTGGCTTTAGCGGGCTCGCCGGAGTTAGGCGCCATGAACCGGTTAAGGGAATACAACTACCTAAGTACTGAAGGCCGCTGGAGGCTCGCGGCAGCTTACAAACTGGCTGGCCAGCCGGAGGTTGCCTTACGGCTGATAGCCAGGCTGCCAACTACCGTTAAGCCATATAACAGCATGTACGGCACCTACGGCAGCGACCTGCGCGATGAGGCTATGATATTAGAAACTCTTACCCTGCTCGGGCAGCAGCAACGCGCAGCGGGTTTAGTACGAACGGTAGCAGCCAAACTATCACAAGATAGTTGGTATAGCACCCAAACCACTGCCTATTCGCTTATTGCTATAGCGCAATACTGCGGCGTTAACAAAAATGGCGGCAAGGTGCAATTCACTTATGATGCGGGTAACAGTAAAGGCAATATCAATGCTAAATCTTACATATGGCAGCAGGAGCTTACGCCTAATGGTGGTAAATTCTCACTAAAGAATACAGGCAATAACCGGCTTTATGTAAGGTTGATACAGCAAGGGCAACCATCATCCGGCCAGGATGTAAAAACTTATGTGAATCCAGATGTGCTGGATAAGAAAGTGGCCTATTTCTCTTTAGCAGGTAAACTCATTGACCCAACCTCTTTGAAACAAGGGACTGATTTTGTTGCGCAGGTGACCATCAAAAATCCGGGCAAACGTGGCCGTTACGATAACCTGGCGCTTACGCAGATATTCCCATCAGGCTGGGAGATATTGAACAGCCGTATGCTCAATAATGACGAAGCGTTTAAATCCTCGCCATCAGATTACCGCGACATACGAGATGACAGGGTGAACACCTATTTTAGCCTCCCAGAAGGTAAGGAAGTGGTTTACTACGTAATGCTTAATGCTGCCTACGCAGGAAAATATTACCTGCCCGCAACATACACCGAGGCTATGTATGACCACAACATAAATGCACTGATACCGGGCAAATGGGTTGAGGTAGTGAAGTAATGTATTGGATATGGGAGATTAGTTGATTGGAGAAAGCGTTGTCAAAATGAATATATCAGAGTTTGTCATTGCGAGCGATAGCGCGGCAACCTTAAAGGACAAGTTGCAACATGTATATTAACCATTATTGCGTTTATATAGTTACTAATACGTCTAATAATGTTTTGTATACTGGCGTTACAAGTGATCTAAAAAATCGTGTATTAGAACATAAGTTGAAAACCAATGCTGGTTTTAGCGCAAAATATCAGTGCAATAAATTAGTATACTTTGAAACTTTTTAATGGATTGATGATGCGATTGCAAGAGAAAAACAAATAAAAGCCGGATCAAGAAAAAAGAAAATTGCCTTGGTCCGTAACGATAACCCTGATTGGAAAGATCTGAGTGATGACTGGTATGATTAGAGCACGTTATTCCTCTTCTATGAGATTGCCACGCTATCGCTCGCAATGACATATACTAATAGAAGAGGCCTTGCAGTTTGCAAGGCCTCTTCTATTATAAAAAAAGTAATTGATTACTTAGCCGGTGTTATCACAATATTCCTGTAATCGATTGGGCCATGGTCGCCCTGTAATAGAAGTGGACCTGGTTCGCCTTCGTTGCTGTCAAGCGCGCCGCCGGTGATGCCAGGGATAACCTGGCGGCAAATTACTTCTTGTCCGTTAGCTACAATGGTAACCACACGGCCAACCAATGTAATGTCGTACGTTTGCCATTCGCCTGCATTTTTAGCCATCATCCGGTTTGGCTGCATAAAGCCGTATATAGAGCTAAATTGGTTCATAAGCGGCTCGGGCTCGCCGGTTTTGGTATCGATAACCTGTGTTTCATAACGTCCGCGCAAGTAAACACCGCTGTTACTTCCTTTCTCGTAACGGAACTCGATGTGTAGTTTAAAATCCTTGAACTTTTGATCGGTTATCAGGTTGGCCCCCGATTTTTTGCTGCGGAGGATGCCATTCTCTACTATCCATTGGTTTGGCCTGCCATCAGTATGCCAACCCTTTGTATTTTTACCATTGAACACCTTTATGGGTTTGCCCCAAACCGGTGCCTTGGTTGGCAGCATGGCAGGTGCACGTACGCCTGTAAAGCTGTAGCTTTTGCCATCGGTGTAAATCATGGTACCTTTTATAGAATTACCGGCAGCCTCGAACTCAAAATCCATATTGCGGTCTCCCGGCTCCCACTGTGGCGGGATGGAAAAGCTGTATTTGCCATTTGCTAATTTCACCTCAGATATTGGCCTTGCGCTGCCGAAAGCGTAAGTAAAGCGACCGATAAGCGTATGCGTACCTGATTTTTGAACCTCTAACCATGATGGTTGTGATTTGCCATCTTTCTCCATGGTGATATCCCAGCGGCCGATAACGTCAGGATCTTTTTTCATCTCCTGCGCAGATACGCTTTGTTGTAAAGAAAACACAGCCAATGCAAGTATAGCTGCACGACTGATAAGTTTGTGTATACGTGATTGTTTATTCATAATTGGTGGTTAAGATTTTAAAGCTACGAATTATTTCATAATCACGTCGCTGGTAAAGCATCATGCAGCTATCTAACTTTTTATCAACCGTTGTATCTCATCAAGCTTCATCAAAGCTTCAACCGGGGTTAGGGTATTTACATCGAGGTTGTTCAGCGTGTCACGGATCTTTACCAATACCGGGTCATCTATCGAGAACATTTGCATTTGCACAGCCTGCTTTTGCACTTTACGGATGCTTTCTTTAATGTGTTCGCCGCCGGTACGCTCGTTCTCCAGCTTCTTCAATATCTCATTGGCGCGACTTAATACTTTCTGTGGCATACCTGCAAGTTTGGCCACGTGGATACCGAAACTGTGCTCACTGCCGCCAGGTACCAGTTTACGCAAGAAGATGATCTGCTGTCCAACTTCCTTTACCGAAACGTTATAATTTTTAATGCGATTGAAGCTGTTGCTCAGCTCGTTTAACTCGTGGTAGTGCGTAGCAAAAAGTGTTTTTGCTTTTGCAGCGGGATGATTATGTAAGAACTCGGCAATGGCCCATGCAATGGAAATACCATCGTATGTTGAAGTACCCCTGCCTATCTCATCCAAAAGGATCAAGCTCCTGTCGCTTAAGTTGTTGAGGATGCTGGCCGTTTCATTCATTTCCACCATAAAGGTTGATTCGCCTGATGAAAGGTTATCCGATGCACCCACGCGGGTAAATATTTTATCAACCAAACCAACCGATGCAGCCTTAGCCGGCACAAAGCAACCCATTTGCGCCATAAGCACAATAAGGCCGGTTTGCCTTAACAATGCCGACTTACCCGCCATGTTAGGGCCCGTGATAATGATGATCTGCTGCGATTCTGAATCAAGGAAAACATCATTAGTGATATATTCCTCGCCCAAAGGCAAATTCTTTTCTATTACCGGGTGGCGGCCGCCTTTAATATCCAGCACACGGCTATCGTTCACGTTTGGTTTAACGTAGTAATTTTTGATGGAGATGGTGGCAAAGTTCAGTAATACATCCAAACGGGCAATCAATGAGGCGTTAAGTTGTATAGGTTTGATGTATTCGGCAAGCGTATAAAGCAGATCGTTATACAGCTTGGTTTCCAAAGCCAGGATCTTCTCTTCGGCACCTAATATTTGTTCTTCGTATTCCTTTAATTCCGGCGTAATGTAACGCTCGGCGTTGACCAGCGTTTGCTTACGGATCCAATCCGCAGGCACCTTATCGCGATGACTGTGGGTAACCTCAAGGTAATAGCCAAACACATTATTGAACGATACCTTGAGTGATGGGATGCCGGTTGCCTCTGCCTCGCGTTTTTGTATCTCCAGTAAATATCCCTTACCCCCAAAAGCGATCTTACGCAAACGGTCCAGTTCTTCACTGATGCCGTCATTCATCACCATGCCCTTTACCATCATTACCGGTGGTTCGGGGTGCAGTTCGCGCGCTATTTTCTCACAAATCGACGTGCATGGATTCAGCTGGTCGCCTATTGCTTTGAGCGGCTCACTTAATGATGATTCTGCCGTTTTCTTAATGCTTTCAATTGCCAGTAATGCCTTTTTAAGCTGGCAAACCTCGCGTGGATTGGCCTTTTGCAAACCGATCTTTGAGATCAGCCTTTCCAGATCACCGATCTGGCGGATCTGATTTTGCAGTTCTTCGCGCAGTTCTTCTTCAGCAATCAGATATTCAACAACGCCTAACCTATCCTGTATCGGCTTTATTTCCTTAAGGGGCATCACAATCCACCTGCGCAACATACGAGCGCCCATGGGCGAACAGGTGTTATCCAACACATCAACCAAGGTTGTAGCGTTCTCATTTGCAGAACCCACCAGTTCAAGGTTGCGGATACTGAACCTATCCAGCCATAAATAACGGTCTTCCTCGATCCTACTGATGGCTGATATGTGCTGCAGGTTGCGATGCTCTGTTTCGTTAAGGTAATGAAGCGCTACACCAGCAGCTACAATCCCCAAACCCAATTTATCAATGCCGAACCCCTTAAGTGATTTTACGCCAAAGTGTTTGAGCAAGGTTTCATTGGCGTAATCGCCGCTGTAAGGCCACTCATCAAGCATGTAGGTGTAAAAGCGGTCGCCGAAGTAACCGTTGAAATCACCTTTACGACTTTTGGGGAATATGACTTCACTGGGCGAATAGCTTTGCAACAATTTATCGATGTAATTGCTGTTACCCTGTGCGGTTAAAAATTCACCAGTAGAAATATCTATCAGCGCAATGCCGATGCTGTTTTTTTCGAAGTATAACGAAGCAAGGTAATTATTGCTCTTCTGCTGCAGAATGTTATCGCTAACCGCCACGCCGGGGGTAACCAGTTCGGTAACACCGCGTTTAACAATTCCCTTAACAGATTTTGGATCTTCCAACTGATCGCAGATAGCTACGCGTTGACCTGCGCGAACGAGCTTCGGCAGATAAGTTTCAAGCGAGTGGTGCGGGAAACCGGCCAGCTCTATATGCGATGCAGCACCATTGGCGCGGCGGGTAAGCGTAATACCCAAAATACCCGAAGCCTTGATGGCATCGGCACCAAAGGTCTCATAAAAATCACCCACACGAAAAAGCAATAATGCACCGGGATATTTCGCCTTTATGGCGTTGTATTGCTGCATTAACGGCGTTTCTTTGGTATCGCTCTTAGCCAATTTGTCCTCGCTTTTATTAATCCGCTAATTTAATTTATTGCCTGCTGATAAAGCGGATTGTGGAAAAGTTAAAGGGATGTGGAGAGTTGGCCTGAAGCGTCATTGCGAGCGATAGCGTGGCAATCTCTTTAGGATTAGTTCTCCGTTAGGAATGACAGTGATTTACGATCATTAGTGGATGTACTTTTTCTTTTTCCGCAAAAGAAAAAGTACCAAAAAGAAAACTCGCGACTTGGTAACGCGCTACTACGTTTATGCTATTGCAATGCCTGTGCTACCCGCACGTTACACTATGTCGCATCTTTCGGTAGCATCGGGTTACTGCTCTTACTTTTCCCTGTCAGCAAAAAAGCTTTGGGTGAAAGCTGGCAGAACGATGGCGGACTTGTGTGGGCTAAGAGGCATGGCACTACGTGCCTAAGCGGGAAAATGCACCTACTCTTTCACCCCCAACACCTCATAGGCATTCTTCAATGCATCATCAGATGTAAAATACTTCTTAATGATCTTCTCCTGCAGGTCTTTATCCGTTACGGCGGTGCGGAAAGTATTAAGCATCAGGCTGTAATCTGCGTGGTCTGAACCGGTGGCTATCATGGCTTTAAGCCATTTCCACATCACTGGTTCACCCATTTCTTTTTCGATAGCTAAAAGTAACACCGGCGTGTAATAGTACAGGTAATATTCGCGGTTGCCGTAATCTTTATCAGACACTACTTTTGAAAATGGTTGATATTTATGCAGATATTTAAGACTGTGTACCTTGTTCTGCAGATTTTCATTGTACACGGCTTCACCCTCTAAATGCTTAGTAAGATTAAACGCTAAGTACTCGGCAAAGCCTTCTTCAATGGCATGGCCAAACTCATTGCCGGGCTTTAACAATGTACCAAAGTAATAATGCGCCAGTTCGTGCGCCATGGTCTTTTTAGGCATACCGCTGTTTTTATCATCAAACATAGCATGCAGGCCATACCGCCCGGCTCCTACGTTAAAAGTTGTGGGTGCCGAAAAAAAAGAAAAAGCCCATTGTGCGGAATCAGCCACGGGTGTGGTTTGTACGAAAGCAAGATTGCCTTTAAAAGGTGTGCCAAAGTTTTTAGTGTAGTACGATTGGTAGGAACCCGCCAGATCAAATAACTTCTGCTCCTGCTGCGCGGTCATATCCGAATTGATAAGCCATACACCTTTATTTTGCTTTGCCTTAACGTCGCCACAGTACATAGACATCTCTTGCGTGGCATCGCTTTTAAAGCTACCTTTTGTCCCTCTCACCGGCTGGCTGCCGTTCAAAAAAAGCAGGCTGCAATCGTTACAGGTAATGTTGATATTGTACTTTACTTCTGCGTAACGGGTTCTTGTAGCTTTATCATACAATACAGGGTACCACGCCGCCTGCATTCCTTCGGCCCTTACCGAGTAACCGTTAAAGGCTATGTTGCCCCGCCAGTCCTGGCCCATGTAACCGCTCAGCGAATCAGCAATTACAGGGTACATGCCCGCATATTTTATCTCCAGTTCCTCAGGCAGATAACGCGCCGGGTTACCCGTGTTCTCGTGCAGGTAATACGCCTTGGTCTCGTCAGACTGGATACTGTCTTTGGTATCCATATCGTAGTACAAAGGCTGTTTGCTTCGTTTCAGGTCTTTAAAGTAATGGATGTTCATACCTGAATTAAGCCTGATGACGTAATCTTTTACATCTGGCAGGTCGGTCACTATGAGGTCGCAGGCAATAGTGCCTTTTTTTATTGAAATATTTACATTACCTGTAATCAGAGGTGATTTTTCCTGGGCATTTGTAAATAGTGGCAACAACAATATAGATGCGCTAAGTAATTTTTTTAGGCTAAGCATGTAAAGGGTATTGGTAACCCTAATTTAATGTTTGCCAAGCAGTTTTTACAGGTGTTTGTAAATTGTTACAGAACGCAATGCTTTGATGAGTATACTTACCATTCTTGTAGAATGTTCATCCGCTCCGACCATTTGATCACAGATGGTAGCTACACTAAAGCAATCTCTATCAGCGTAAATTACCATATAAAACGCAAAGAGCACAAAGGTAATTCCTTTGTGCTCTCCGTAAAATATTGTTGTATTGGCCTTATCTTTTGACTTCTGACTTTTGACTTTTGACTTCTGCTAAAGCAGGTTTCAGTTCTTTATTCCTTCTTAATATCGACATAAAGAACCCGATGACCATGATAATGGTACCCGCCCACAAAAAGTTGATGTAAGGGAACTCAACGGCCTTCATTACAATAAATTTCTTCTTGCTTTCAGGCTGTTGGTAAACCAGAATTTCAACTTTGCCTTTATCCGGGATGATCTTTGAGAAACGCAGCTTTAAACCAGCTTCTTCCAGTTTTTTACCAAAATCAAAAACATTACGGCCCTTTATCAGGTAAACCGGTTCTGTTGTGTAGGTTTTCCCCTGGGTTATAACTTCAAGCTGTGCGCCAACGGCAACATCCTTATCACTCAGCGGGATGTCCTTAACTTTCACCTGTTTGTTCAGGCTTTTTAGTATGATCTTGCCATCGCGGTACGGGATAGTATCACCAACGGCAACTTCATGGGCAACCGGTGCATCGTAGTTTTTATCATCGTCGGCCTCGGGATGGTCGGCGTGGTTTTCTTCCTGCTTAGGTTCGGCACTTATCACGTTGGTCATGGTGATGTGCGTGTATAAATCGCGGAACAGGTAATGCTTGGTATCCGGAGATGACGACATACCACCTTGAGATTGTATTACGTTTGGCCTCAATCTGAATTTCTCAGTCACCTTACCATCTTTCACTCGTTCATAATCGATATTGAACAAGTGCTGAGCGCCTTCTATGGTATCACCTTTAAAGGTTACGTTATACTCGCCCATTTTGATAGGCTGATTAAGGTAAAGCAGCAGGTTTTCCTTTGGATTCTCCTCTTTGTAAGATTCGGCAATGTGCTCTTCGCCCTGTTCGTTTATAGATACTACTTTTTTAGTACCTGCAGCTATCAGCGCGCCTACCAAAAGTAAACCAAAACCGATGTGTGATACGGCAGACCCGGCAAGTTTGTATTTACCTTTAAACGCGTCAGACAGTATTTTACCATTAGCAAAAACACTATACAACGATGCAAACATCACCAGCCAGAACACGAAGCTAAGTTTATACAGCCCGGTTGCATAGATAATTAACGCAGCTACCAACGCAGCAAATACGAGGTAAACGCCGGTAGTAATAAAGAAGCGCGTTATATCGGTTTTCTTGTATTTAAGGAACTGCGTGATACCTGTAAGCAATGCGATCACCACGGCAAATGATCCCTGAAAAACGTTGTATTGTTTGATAGATTCTGTTGGCGGCGCCCATTTGGTGCCAAACATCAGGTTCCAAACCGGCAGTGATGTTACTACCACCAATTGCAGGCATGATAGGCAAAGGAATACCGCACCTACAAACATCCAGAACTCGCGCGAATAAGTGTCCTCATCCTTTTTGGTGATGGGCATTTCTTTCCAGCGGCTTACCAGCAGGTAAACCATTATGATGAAGAATATAGCCATACCGATAACCAACTGCCAGAACAGGCCAAGGTCGGTAAATGCGTGTACAGATGTTTCGCCCAGCACACCACTACGTGCCAGGAACGATGAATACCATTCGATAACGAAAGCCAGCAGTGTTAAAAATGCTGCCGTAAAATATGAATGACCACTGTTTTTAAATACGATAAGTACGTGTACCGCAGCCACCATGATCAACCAAGGGAAGATAGATGCATTCTCTACCGGGTCCCAAGCCCAAAAGCCATCGAAGTTCAATGATTCATAAGCCCAGAAAGAACCCATAATAACACCTGTGCCCAATATCATACAGGCAAACAAAGCGTAAGGTATTGCAGCCGGAACCCACTCCTTAAAACGTCTTTGCCATAAACCGGCAACGGCAAATGCAAACGGCACTACCAGAGACGCCACGCCAAGGAACAACACCGGCGGGTGGATGATCATCCAGTAGTTTTGAAGCGAAGGGTTCATGCCCTTGCCGTCTTTTATAAAATCGAGATAGTTAGCGTTTTTAAATATCGGTGCATCGGCCATGGCATCGCGCAGCAATAAAAACGGTGAGCTGCCGATATGTGCACTGCCTATCTGCAGGCCTAATATCATGGTACCTAAAACCGCTTGCGATAGCGCCATGATAGCCATAGCTGGCTTTTCCCAACTTTTGGCGCGCCATATTAGTACATTACCTAAAACCGCTCCCCAAAACATCCATAGCAAAAAGCCACCCTCCTGCCCGTTCCAAAAACCGGAAATTAAATAATAGGTAGGTAAGGTTTTAGAAGTGTACGACCAGGCGTAATGGTACTCGAAATAATGGTTGTAAAGAATGTAGAACAAACAAACACCCATACCAATGATAGATACAGTGTTTAACCAGTAGCCTATACGACCCATGCGCAACCACGATTTATCGCTGCTGGCAGCAGTTTCGGTAGTGGCAAAGTAGTAACAGATGAATGAAAAAAGTGCTGAACCGAATGCAAGTACAATAAAAAACTGGCCTAAACTACCCGGAAAAAGGTGTTCGCCCTGATAAGCTATCTCCATTAAAAACTATTTATATGCTGGCGCTTTGCGTTTTAGACTCAGCAACGTTCAATTTATCGTCGGTATATTTAGATGGGCATTTCATCAGGATCTTTGAGGCATGAAACTCTTTGCCTTTCATAGAACCGGTCAGTACAATTTGTTCCGAACGCTCAAAATCCTGTGGTTTGGTACCACTGAACACCACCTTACACTCCTCACCTTTATTATCTTTCATATAGAAAGAAAAGTAGTTAGCATCTTTAGTAGCATCATAATACAAAGCTTTGGTTTTGTTAAGATGGCCTACAACATGTAGTTCAGCGTCAGCTTTACGGGCATCGTTAAAAGAGCCGTAAGTACTTGTGTTTGAATAGGTGCTTATGATAACAGCTATCGCAATAGCAATAGTTACTATACCGAAGATTGCGCTTTTTTTCATTGTTTATACAACTGCACAGAACAGTTTTGCAAAAATACAAAACGCAAAGCTAATAATGTTTATTACAAGGGATATTGCTTATTTAGAATTGTTATAGATTGCATAGGTAAAATGTGATAAGGTTTAGGCATAAGTAATTTGGTTCGCAGTTGTTACCACACCAACTTATACCCCACTCCTCTTACGTTGATTATCTGCACCTGCGGATCTACCTTAAGATGAGTACGTAAGCGAGTGATAAATACGTCTAAGCTGCGGGCGTTAAAGAAACTGTCATCTCCCCATAAAGCGTCAAGCAGTTCCTTGCGCGGAATTACCTCGTATTGGTGTTTACAAAGAATTTTTAAAATATCACTCTCACGGGCAGTAAGTTGTATGTTACTTACTCCATGCTGAAGCATATTTTTGTTTGGCGAGAACGAAATATTGTTGATAGCATAAGCCTCCTGTGCCGATCTGAGCTTAGGTAAAATGCGATTGGTGCTTAGCATTACCTTTATACGCACTATCAGTTCCTCAACGCTGAACGGTTTTTTAAGATAGTCATTAGCACCAATCTCAAAACCTGCAACCACATCCTTGGGCTGCGAGCGTGCAGTAAGGAAAATAATAGGTGTTGTGTTATCCGTTGCCCTCACTTTACGAGCTACTTCAAAGCCATCCATTTTGGGCATCATTACATCAAGCACCAAAATATCGTAATTAGTGCTTTGATAGCTTTTCAGCGCTTGCTCGCCGTTGGCGCATAGTGTAACCGCAAACCCGCTTTCTTCCAGGCTTTCGCGTACAATATGCGCCAGGGCTAACTCATCTTCGGCCAAAAGTACGCGGGTATTAGTCATTACTTAAAGGTAAAGTAAAACTAACCGATGTACCGTTTCCAACAACACTTTTTACATCAACTTTGCCACCGTGCGCTTCTACCATGTGTTTTACATAGTTTAGTCCAAGCCCTGTACCCTTTACATCGTGTACATTACCGGATGGCACGCGATGAAATTTATCGAATATTTGCCCCAAATGTTCGGCAGGTATACCTATACCGTTATCTTTTACAATAAACTCTGCATAGTTGCCATTCTTTGACAGGATGATCCTTATTACAACAGGCTCAGCGCAATATTTTACAGCGTTGTCGATAAGGTTAGCGAGGATATTTCGCAGATGCAGTTTATCAGCAAATACGCTCTTTACACCAACTGTATTTTCAAAACTGATGTCAACCTGTTTGTCGGCCTTAAGCGTTTCAGAATTAACAAGATCGCTCATTAATCCGTCGATGTCTGTCCATTCTTTATTTAACGGGATATCATGGCTTTCAAAAGCTGCTATATTGAGCACTTTATTTACCAGATCGTTAAGCCTGCCGAGCTCGTTACGACAAGTTTGCAGGTAGCGCGCTGTTTTATCAGGGTCATCCAGCGCATTGTACTTTTGCATCCCCTCTATTGCTACAGATATGGTTGCAATAGGTGTTTTCAGCTCGTGCGTCATGTTATTAATAAAATCATCCTTTAGCTCCGTCAACCGTTTCTGGTTAATGATAGTTCTGATGATGTAAATAAAGCAGAAAATAGTGAACACAATTAACAAAGCCGAAAATAACAGTGGGGCTAACATTTCTTTTAGCAGGCCCGCCTGCGCCCTGTCAAACACCGCCCTCACAAAAAGCTGATTTTTAGAAGTATGCTGCAAAAACAGGAAGCCGTGATATTTGTAATTTACCTCATCTGTTTCGCTGTATCTAAGATCATCTACATGATGTGGATCGGCAGTTTTGGGAGGAATCGGTTTATCTGAGATACTTAGTTTAAAGCTCGCCTTTGGATGCAATTTATTAAGCTCTGCACGGTAATATTTTGATATTTTGAGGCTATCAGCCTGCCTAAAATTTTGTGGAAGCTCATACACCCCGTGCTTAATTATTCGGTTGTGGGCCATAAGGCTATCGCTTGGTTCTTCATTTTTATGTTTTTGCAAAAAGCCCTGTAGCTCCCCAAAATGACTTGCTATATCTTGCATAGATAACAGCATTTCTATCCTATCTAAAAAAGAAGGTACATAGAAAGACATTTCTGTTAATATCTCCGGCGTAGTTGCCTTGTGTGGGAGTTTGCGGCGATAGAAATCATAAGCACCGAGCAGCATATGATATGGCTGTCCAAAGGATGTATACTTATCTGATACCATAATATTTAAACTTGGATGTGCGGTATCCCTTTCTATTATCGTATCAAGCTTAATATGAATGGCGGTATCAGACAGGCGATACACCATTACCTTACGTATAGAATCAAAGTAGTCTCTTTTACAGCTATCCATTGCCCGCTGCATGGCTGTGTTGATATCGCGGTCAAATTGCTGCTTGTTAAGCTTATAAGCGTTAATACTCCAATAAGCCTGAAATATAATGATACCTGTGAGCGCAATTGCAGCCAATACCATCACTATCTTAAGTTTCCGTTTCATATAATTTGCGGTTGATTAAGATAAAGGTAATTTACAAGCCCACAAGCGCTCTTATCTGTTAACATACGTTAACATAAAATAAGGTTGGTTAAATAAGAGAAACCTGTTTAAACAAAAAAAGCGGCATTTCTGCCGCTTTTGTATTCAAAAAAGAACCTAATCTCTAATCTCCAATCCCTAATCTTTATAACAATAAATCACGGCCACACGCCAAGGTTTTGGTATGATACCGCAATTTTGTTAATAGCGCCAACCATTGCAGCATTGCGCAGGGTACCAATATCTGGATTGCTTTTGTAGATCTCGCGGATCTCGTGATATGAGCGGATCATGGTGTCTTCTAAACCCGAATTTACCAGTTCCAGTTCTGATGCACCTTTAACAATAGTAGCACGCTGAATAGGCGTTAAGGCGATACCCGTAATACCCTCAACCATGTTTACGAGGTTAAGGTTAGAGTTTTCCTCAAAACGGCGGTTCATGCGGCCAAACGCTACGTGGCTAAGGTTCTTTAACCATTCAAAGTATGATACGGTTACACCGCCTGCGTTGGCATACATATCCGGGATAATCATACCACCGTTTTGGTAAAATATCGCTTCAGCCTCAGGTGACGTAGGGCCGTTTGCACCCTCAGCAATAATTTTCGCTTTAATGTTACGGATGTTTGCTTCAGTGATCTGGTTTTCCAAAGCAGCCGGTACAAGAATATCACATGGTTGCTCTAAGCCTTCCATGGTGTTTTTAAACTCTTGTTTAGCACCTGCGTAACCTAAGATCGATCCGCTTGATTTGCGGTGTTGGAAAACTGCCTCAACATCTAAACCGTCCTCGTTATAAACGGCACCTTCAAACTCGCAGATACCTACGATAAGAGCACCAAACTCTGACAAGAATTTAGCCGAGTAGTAACCTACGTTACCTAAACCCTGTACAATTATTTTTTTGCCTGATAAACCCGTTGTTAAACCCAACTTATCCATATCCTCGGCAACACTAACACACTCGCGAACCGCAATTGCCACACCACGACCGGTAGCTTCTCTCCTGCCGGCAATACCGTGTAAAGCAATTGGCTTACCTGTTACAGCGCCAAGGGCATCCAGCTGACCAGGATTCATGGTTGCATACGTGTCGGCTATCCAGCTCATTTCGCGTTCGCCCGATCCATAATCCGGTGCAGGTACGTCAATGCTTGGGCCAATAAAATTCTTCTTTATCAATTCCACTGTGTAACGGCGGGTAATGTTTTCCAATTCGCCAACAGTGTAATTTTTTGGATTGATCTTGATACCACCCTTAGCGCCGCCAAATGGAACGTTAACGATAGCACACTTGTAAGTCATTAGCGCCGCAAGCGCCATTACCTCATCTTCGTTCACCATTTCGCTGTAGCGGATACCGCCTTTGGTTGGTGATTGATGATGAGAGTGCTCAACGCGCCATGCATCTATAACTTCAAAGCCATTGCCTTTACGTATTGGGAAGCGGAAGCGATAAACGCTGTTACATGATTTGATCTGGTCTAATAAACCGGCATCGTGCTTGGTGAATTGCGCTGCGTGATCGAAGTTTTTACAAACATCGCCAAAGAAATGCGTTTCCTGGTTCGCAGTCGGGTTATTCGTGCTCATATTTAGATTTTTGGTATAATTATTAATTTCTTAAAAAAGTGCCCAAATTTGGTATATTTTTTACCAATATCGCAACTGTTAAAGAGATGGTGTTTTAGTTACACCTTGCCCGGCGGCAAGCAAAAACACCGTTTAAACAATGCTGTAAGGCTTTTTGATTTAATTTTCTTTCTCGATTTTTTTTAAGCGCCTGTCAATGCTGAAGAGGTATAGGGCAAGGCCAATGAAAATAATACATATAGTGGCTATCACAACATAGATCTTACCAGAACTACGTAAAACGTCGGCCATTTCTACACTTTGTGTTTGTTGTGCCGAGACAGCCGTAAAACAGAAAATCAACGACAATAAAAAAGCAAGTTTTTTCATATTAATTAATGGCATTCTTTTTATTTTCAATTAAACGGATGCGATAACGCACAGTAGCAATCCACAACGCAATAAAACTCCAGCCCAGCATTGCCGGATAAAAAGACAATTTCATCCCATTGTCCAAATCATAACGGCCAAAAGCAGGATTGCCACCACTACCCGGGTGAAGCGAATCTGTTAAACGTGGTAAAACAAATATCAGTACCACCATTATAGGGAAAGCGAAGATGTTGTAAATGGCTGATATCTTTGCACGTTTTTGCTCCTCGTCTATAGAATTGCGCAGCACCAGGTAAGCACAATACAGCAAAAAAGCAATAGCCGCACTGTTTTGCTTAGGGTCGCCGCTCCAATACTCGCCCCATGCATATTTTGCCCAAAGCATGCCGGTTAACAAACCCAGACTGTAAAATATCAAGCCTGTGTTTACGCATTCAACAGCGGCCAAATCGTGTTCTTCTTTTCCAGTATTCAGGTATCTAACGCTGTAATATACCGATACTACAAATACAGTGAGCATTCCCATCCACATCGGTACGTGGAAATACAAATTTCTTATTGTTTCGTGAATTATAGGCAAGCGGGGCACGCGCAGCAGTAATCCGGTAATGAAGGTGGATAGTACAAGTGCTACTGCTAATACCTTCCACCACATTTGATATATAAACTTCATAGCAAAAATATGGGGCAAATGTAACAATAAGATGTATCCATTATATGCCCTGTGTTATAATTAGCATTGTTATACTATGCAAGCATAGTAGTTAAAAAAGTTGTGTTGATTAGGGTTTTGTGTTGAGAGAATGATAGTACAGATCAGTTTTAGAGATTGAAGATAAGAGATTAGTTAAAAATTTTGTCACGATACCGCGTCAGGCAATTCTAATCACTAAATCTCTGATTACTTATCTGACGGTTCATAATCCACAGGCAACATAGCTGCCAGTTTAGACTTTGACCATGTTCCCTCCACCAAGGGGGCATTGGCCACAACGGTGCCATTCATATCAAAGGCAGCAAAGTTTCCGCTGAGGGTAATGATGCTGGCTTCGTAGTTAGGCATATCCAGCGGCCGGTATACATCTTTAAAGTTATCCTTTTCAAAGCGTTTAGTGTACATCACGTATAAGTAGTGCGGAAAAGTGATTACGTAGATACCATCTTGCTCGGTCTTTCGCAGTACAGCACTTGCAGCTAAGTTTGGCCTGGTTAAATGTTCCTGGTACCACTTGGGCATGTTCTCCATGTTTATCCAAAACATCGCCGAATCGCGGTTAAAGCCGTTGAACTGTTTGATCTTCTTTTTGATCAACCATTCTGGGGCGCGGTTAGGATCGGGACTACGCATTAGATCGTATACCTCGAAGCCCTCCTGTTGCAAACGGTCCTTGTATAAAGATCTATAGAAGTGCCTTGCCGATCCGTAATATGCTTCGTCGCGCCTGGCCTTCCATTTTTTCTTTTGTTCTGCGCTGCCCGGCAGATCTTCAAACAGCGCTTTGCCTGCGTAACTGATGATGCCGGAGATATTGTTACTACTAAAATCGGCCAACAGAAATTTCACCTTATAGCCTAATGCATAGTTCGCAACCTCCAAGAACTCATCGGTAGATGCCTCAAGCGTTTGCGTTTTACGGGTGTAGGATAAATTAAGTATCCGCGGATTAGCCACTTTACATTGGCGGGCCGCATCATCATTACCAATAAATTCTTTTTTAAACTGTTCGTAGTTCTTTTTCCAGTCGGCGTTGGAGGTAATCACTACCTCCCGCATCATCATTACTTTGGGCGTAAGGCTTATCTTCAGATCAAGCGTATTGTTATTCACCTGAACCTTTTGGGTATATTCCTCGAAACCTAACACAGACACTACCAGATCATATTGGCCTGGTTTTACGCCGCGGAGCGCAAATGTGCCATCATCGGCAGTAGCTGTGCCGTATGAGGCATTGTTTAAAAATACGCTTGCTTTGACAACCGGATTAGCGCCGCCCTGTGCTGTTACTTTACCAGTAATTACACCATTTTGAGCCTTAATTGTAAAAGGCAATATCAATAAAATGCTAAAAGCTAAGCGAAAGATCAATCGCGCCATAAAAAGGGAAACAATATGAGGGATGACGCAATTACTATCACATTTATTGCCAGCAATACACCAATATTATTAAGGCTAAGGCTGCGGTCTATTCCATCCATGGCGGCTTTGCTTACTTTAACCAGCAGCAATATAACAGGTATCACAACGGGGAAACTTAAAATAGCCATCAGCGTACCGTTATTACCTGCTTTAGAGGCTATTGCAGAGATCATGGTGAATACGGTAGAAAAACTCATACTCCCCAACAGAACGGTAATAAAGTAATATAGCATATCATCTACCTTATTAGGGAAAAACAACCGGTAAACTACCAATGCCAGCACACTAAGCAGCGACATGAGCAGCGTGTTGTAAATAGTTTTGGAAAGAATTATGGCTTGCGGGTGAGCAATGGTATAATAATACAGCAACCGGGCCTTGCTCTCCTGCAGAAAGCTTTTGGCAATGGCATTAACCGATGCAAATAGCATGATGATCCAGAACAGAATGTTCCATACAATGGGATAGCCAGGTGTCTGTTTAAAACCAGGATTTAAATTGAAGGAGATGTAGCATACAAATACCGTGGAGACAATATAAAGCAGGAGGCCGTTGAAGGCGTATTTAGAACGCCACTCAAGGATGATCTCCTTCTTTAACAGCTCAATAGTTTGCCCCGCCAGTTTCATGTCGCGAATTTAATAAGTTAAGTCCGAAGTCGAAAGCTTTGAGTATTAAGTCACAAAAGATTGACCAAGTATTTGACTTAGGACTTTCGACTCAAACAGCTACCTTAGCAACATGAATAATTTGCGGTTGCATAACAAATGGGTATTGGTTACAGGTGCATCATCAGGGCTTGGGCAGGAAATGGCCAGGCAACTTGCAACCCTGCACAAAGCCAATTTAGTTATTGCCGCTCGCCGGGCAGACAAACTGGAACAACTTAAAGCTGAACTGGAAAAAACAGCAGGTGTAAAAGTTAAAGTTGTAGTTGCCGATCTATCCACCATTGAAGGCGCAGACCACGTAGTTGCCGAATGCCTTGCTAATGGAGAGTTGTATGGCGCAATCCTAAATGCCGGTGTCACCTACTTTGGTCGCCACAGCCAGTTGCCGTGGGATAAGTTTGAATCTATCCTGAAAACAAATGTTATTGGTGTAGTGCGTATGGCTAACGCTCTGGTAAGTCACTTCGAAACAAGCAAACAAGAAGGTGGCTTGATGCTGGTATCAAGCATGGCCGGTTTTTTCCCTGTACCGTATCAAACCGCATATTCGGCTACCAAGGCTTTTATTAATGCATTTGGTAACGCCCTGTATAACGAGTTGACCAATCCAAACTTTTCAATAACCGTATTTGCTCCCGGCGGCATTGCTACCGAAATGACCCATGGTGCCGAATTTGGCGAGTTACAGGGCTGGTTAATGCCGGTGCAACAAGCTGCCAAAGAAGCCATACGCGCATTTGTAACCCGTAAATTCAACTACATACCAGGGCTGATGAACCGTTTAGGGAAGGTGTTTATGAAGTTCTTACCCGCAAAATTTATCGGCGGCCGTATGAGCAAGGTTTATCTCAAATCGTTATTAAAAAGCGAACAGCAATAAGATCATGGCAGAGGTTTACTATTTGTCGCCCTTAGGTATTACAAATATTGTTGAAGAAGATGGCTTAATTACAAAGGTATCTATTCGTGATGAGGAAGATCTTAAGCCCACAACCACAGATGTTGCCGTACTTAAACAAGCCATAACACAGCTTGAGGAGTACTTTGCAGGCAGCCGAAAGGCGTTTGACCTGCCAATGAAACAGCCGGGGTCAGATTTCCAGCAAGCCGTTTGGCAGGAGTTGCAGCGCATACCTTACGGCAGCACCATAACTTACAGCCAACAATCGCAAAAAATGAACAACCCTTTAGGCATAAGGGCAATAGCAGCAGCCAACGGGCGTAATAATTTATGGATACTTGTGCCTTGTCACCGCGTTTTAGGCAGCAACGGAAGCCTTACGGGTTATGCCGGAGGCTTATGGCGTAAAAAGTGGTTGTTAGAGCACGAGGCTAAAACACTTGGCGTAGGCCAAACTACGCTGGCATTTTAGGCTTAATCCTTTTTTTTAAAAGCCTGATCATTTTATCGTGAAGCTCGTGCGCCTCAAATGGTTTTGGCAGCACATCGTTCATGCCCGAGGATATAGCTTCTACCTGCTCATGCTCAAACGCTGATGCTGATAATGAAATAATAGGTACGCTCCTTTTAGGCTCCTCAAAATCCATACGTATGGCGCGGGCTGCCTGATAGCCGTTTAATCCCGGCATGTGGGTATCCATCAACACGAGGTCAAAATCCTGTTCTTTTAGTTTTTCAAGAGCTTTGTATCCGTTATCGGCAACCTCAAATTCAACACTCCAGTCTTTAAGCATTTTGGTTACCATAAACTGGTTTATCATGTTATCTTCGGCTACCAAAACACGCGTGTTCACAAACGGTGCAAGCTTTCTGCCCACTTTTACAGGCTTTGGCGTACTGCTCTCATGTGCTATGTTAAACCAGTTTGTAAAATTAAACACACTACCTTCGCCTAATTTACTGCTTACGGTTAGTTCCCCGCCTTTAAGCTCTACAAGTTTTTTTACAATGGTAAGCCCTAAGCCGGTACCGCCATATTTGCTTGAAGTATCATCCTCTGCCTGCTCAAATGATTCAAATATCTTTGTTAACCTTGATGCCGGGATGCCTATACCGGTGTCTTCAATGCTAAATTTCAATTTAACACGGCTATCATCTATTTTTTGCAGAACGGATACCTTGAGCTTTACGTAACCTCTATCGGTAAATTTAAGCGCGTTGCTCAGCAGGTTCATTAGTATCTGGTTCAGCCTTAACGAATCTAACTGCAGCATTTCGGGCACATCGTTATCAATTTCCTTGGTAAATTCGATATCCTTCTCGTCGGCCTGGTATTTAAGTAAGCCGTAAACGCTGTTTACAAGCGCCCTTACATTATTAGGTGTACGCACAATGCTAAACTTACCTGCCTCAATTTTTGAAAGATCGAGTACATCGTTGATAACCCCGAGCAGCGAACGCGAAGATGTTTCCATCATGGTTAACAGGTTTTCTTGCTGCTCGTCAATATTTGTTTTTTTTAGCAGGTTGGTCAGCCCTATGATACCATTTACCGGTGTGCGCAACTCATGGCTCATATTGGCTAAAAACGTTTCTTTAATTTTTTTGCCATATTCAGCAGCTTCCTTTGATTTGATAAGCTGTTGCTCATAACTTTTTTGGGGCGATACATCACTGATGTTCATAAATATTGTTCGCCCGCGGTAAGAAACGCGGCACTCCGTCCAGATCACGCTTTTATTAAAGGTGCTGAACTGAAATTCCATTACTGAGAAGGGTTGGTTTTCTCTTATGATCTCACCTAACTTTTTTCTGAAAGCAGACTGCTCACTTTCGATTGCGAAATCGACTATGCTTTTGTCTAATACCTCTTCCGGCTTATGACCCAGTATCGTCTCAACAGCCTGGTTTATGGTTTCAATGCGTAAACTGTCGGCATTTATAGAACAGATGATATCGGCACTATTTTTAACTACAAGCGCCATATTTTGCAGTTGCTCGTTCTTTTGTTTGATCTCTTCCTGGCTGCGCGAAAGCTGTATAAATGCATCAACCTTGGCTGAAGTTACGTACGGATCAAGCGGTTTGTATAGGTAATCTACAGCGCCGGCGCCAAAGCCTTTAACAACATATTTAGATTCCTTGGAAATAGCTGTAACAAAGATCACCAGGATATCTTTAGTACGCGGGTTAGACTTTAGCATTTCCACCAACTCAAAGCCATCCATCTCCGGCATTTGCACGTCTACAAGGGCTATACAGATCTGGTTCTCCCAGGCTATTTTTAAAGCCTCGTTTGGAGAGGTGGTTGTAAATAACTTGATATCATCGCGTTTAAGCAATGCCTCAAGAGTTACTATATTTTCCTCTCTGTCGTCGACAATAAGGATATTAATGGGAGTCATCTAATTATGTTGGGTATCAGGTGGTGTTTGTAAAAGCTCAAATATATCTTCAAAAGATAACACGTATTCCGCAGCATGCATGTCAATAGCGGCCTGCGGCATTTCCGTCATTTCTGCATCTGCGGGGTCTTGTGCAATGGTTAATGCCCCGCTTCGCCGCAATTTAAGTAAACCCTCTGCCCCATCCTGGTTAGCGCCTGAGAACAAAATAGCTGTTACGCTATCTCTGTAAACCTCCGCAACGCTTTCAAAAGTCACATCAATGGAAGGCTTTGAGTACCAAACTGCTTCAGATACATCTAAACTGAAAAAGCCATCTTTTTCTACAAGTGAGTGATAATTTGCCGGGGCTATGTATATGGTGTTGGCCTGTATGGGTTCTTTATCGCTTATCTCGCGTAAGGACATACGGCTATTCTCGGCAAACAGTTTTTCTATCTCTGAATAAAAATTTTTTTTACGGTGAATGATGATAATCACCGTTTTATCAAAGCTCTCCGGCAATACCTTCACCAATTTAAAAAGCAACTTAAAAGAGCCCGCGGAACCACCTAAAAGCAGTATTTGCGAGCTAAGCCATTGTTGTTTTATGTGAGCATCAAGCGCCAATTTTTTGGTAGATATTTTCCTTTTGGTTGATCACCTTAAATTTCTTGCGGAAAGCATCTGAGCGGATAGTTTCCTTATTACCCAGGCAAAGGTAACCCAGCGGACAAAGGCTGTTGTAAAACAGCTCGAGTATACGGTGCTGCAATTCTGTTTCAAAGTAAATAAAAACGTTACGGCAGCTGATCATCTGAAACTCGTTGAAAACGGTGTCGGATATCAGGTTGTGTACAGAAAACAAGGTATTTTGCTTTAACTCACTCTGTATAGCTGCTGCATCGTAAGCAATAGTAAAATGATCTGTTAACGATCCCGGCAAACCGGTAAACACATAATTTTCTGCATAGCTTTTGATCTTGCGTAAGCTGTAGATCCCCTTCTTTGCTTCATTAAGTACTTCAGTATTTACATCAGTTCCGTAGATGAATGATCGCTTTAGCAAGTTCTCCTCTTTCAGAAGAATAGCCAGCGAATACGCCTCCTCGCCGGATGAGCAGCCCGCGCACCAGATCTTTACATGCTGGTAAGTTGATAGGTATGGAACAACCTGGCTCCGTAAAGCTTTGTAAAAAGCCGGATCACGGAACATCTCTGTTACGTTTACGGTTATCTCCTCTAAAAATTCCTGAAAAAAGGGAGGATCGTTTATAAGCAAATGCTTAAGATCATAGAAAGCCAGTTTCTTCAGCATCAATATACGACCAATGCGACGCTTAAACGACGCTTCCGTGTAATCGCTAAAATCAAAACCGTGAATTTTTTTAACAATATCTATCAGTTCTTTTAGCTGTGCGTCTGTTATAGTCTCTTTAGAAACAGATATATTCATAACTAACTATCCAACCACAATTGCATTAACGATATGAGCCTGTCCATATCAACCGGTTTAGTGATATAATCATTAGCACCGGCAGCAATACATTTTTCGCGGTCATCTTTCATGGCCTTAGCTGTTAACGCAATAACCGGCAGCTTTGTCCACTTGGCTTGTTTGCGTATTTGCCTGGTGGCTTCGTAGCCATCCATTTTAGGCATCATGATATCCATCAGCACAATATCAATATCGGTCACTTCCTCAAGCTTAGTTAAGGCTTCCTCGCCATCGTTCGCTATCTCAACTACCAGATCGTAGCTTTCAAGTGCGCTGCTAAGGGCAAATATGTTGCGCATATCGTCATCAACAATCAGTACCTTTTTACCCTTAATGGCGTCTTTCCCTTTCGTTATCATTTTCTGTTTCGGCTGTGTATTATTTGTTGCTTGTGGGGTGTTTTCGCTAATTTTGTTTAAGAACAGGTTAACTTCATCTATTAACCTATCAGATGACTTACTTGTTTTAACAACCATCGCATTTGCATACTGCATTAAGCGATTTACTGAAGTTTTATCCAATTCCATTGCCGTATTGATGATAACCGGCAACGATGCGAACTTATCAACCTCTTTAATTTTGTCCAAAAGATCAAGCCCTGAGATATCAGGCAGGTTAAGGTCAAGTATCACGCACTGGTAATCATGCTCATGAAGCATGCGGAATGCCGACTCACCGTCAAAGGCCTGATCTACCGTGATTCCCTGGCTTTGCATCAGGTCTTTAAGCGCCTGGCTTTGCGCCTTGTGGTCTTCGACCAGTAGTATCTGGGTAAACCTTGTGCCGTTTCGCGCCATGATATCGCCAAACAGTTTATCAAGTGTTTCGGTATTAACCGGTTTTTTAAGGAAGCTGATAGCACCCTCTTTACGTACACGATTAGCAGCCGCTTCACCAGCTGACATCAAATGCACCGGTATGTGCAGCGTTTGTTCGTCCTGTTTCAGCTCTTTCAATATCTGCCAGCCATCTTTGCCCGGCAGCATAATATCCAGTATAACCGCATCAGGCTGTTGTTCTTTAATGGCTTCAACCGCATCGGTACCTTCGTTGATCATTACTGATTTAAAACCATGATCGCGGGCATAGTCCTGAAGAATAACTGCAAAATTTGGGTCGTCTTCAACGATTATCACAAACGGCTCATGCAAAGGGTCAGCTTCTTTTTTCGGAACAGATTGAAGAAAGTTTTGAGGCGCCGGCTGGTAAGTTTCAACGGTTGGCACTACATCATCTTCCTGGTTTTCAAAGTGGGCCTCAAACGGCAGGGTAAGTATAAACTCACTACCCACACCCGGCTCACTGCTTAGGGTAATGTCGCCGCCTAATAAGGTAGCCAATTCCCTGCTGATAGACAGGCCAAGACCGGTACCACCGTATTTACGACTAGTAGAACCATCTGCCTGTTGAAATGCCTCGAAAATTATACGCTGCTTATCTGCAGGGATGCCGATACCTGTATCTTTTATCTTAAATGAAACCGTATTTGGCCTTGGGCCCGCAACAGCGCTTACGCTAATTGAGCCGCTCTCCGGCGTAAACTTAAATGCGTTTGAAAGTAAGTTTTTGATCACCTGTTCAACACGTACCTTATCTGTTAAAATGCTTGGTGGCACGCCGGAAGAGTTGGTAGTGAACTTGATATTTTTATTAAGCGCAACCTCGGCAAACAACGATTGCATATCCGATAAGATATCGGCGATGTTGGTAACCTCTGTTTGCATGTCCAGTTTTCCGGATTCTATCTTAGAAAGATCGAGAATATCGTTAATAAGAGTCAACAGATCGTTACCGGCGTTAAAAATAACGCTTGCATACTTGATCTGGTCTTCTGATAAGTTAGCCGGTTTATTATCTTTAAGTATGCGCGCCAATACCAGGATACTATTTAGCGGGGTACGCAACTCGTGGCTCATGTTGGCCAAAAACTCCGACTTGTAACGGCCTGTAGTTTCCAATTCGGTCGCCTTTTGCGTTATCGACTGGCGCGCCTCTTCTATTGCCTGGTTCTTTTCTTCAAGTAAACTGGCTTTTTCTTCCAGTTCGGCATTGATGGTACGCAGTTCTTCCTGCTGTACGCGCAACTCTTCTTCTGATGCCTGCAACATTTCTGTTTTGTTCATCAGCTCTTCGTTGGTTACGCGCATCTCTTCCTGCTGGGCTTCCAATTCTTCTGCCTGCTGTTGGGTCTCTTCAAACAGATCGTGCATAATAGTGCGGGCCTGTGCAGTGTTAACAGCAACTGCTACATCGTTAGATACACGCTCAATGTATTCTTTTACCTGCGCAGATACCTCGCCGCGGAAAGCAAGCTCAAAAACACCCTTTAACTTTTTATCGAATAAAAAAGGCACAATAAAGGTCTCGATATGCTCATCCTTAACTATTGAGCTGGTTAGTTGCAGGCTATCATTGAGCTTGCCTTTTATTACAGCTGCTTTTTCATCTTTAGCCGCCTGGCCTATCCAGCCTTCTGAAATGCGGATAGTTTGTTTGATCTCCGCGGGATTTGCAAATGCGTAAGAAGCGTAAAGATCAAGGGTTTCTGTGCCATCATTGTACAAGTATATGGTACCACTAAAGGCTTCGGCATAACGGCTCAACTCGGTAAGCACATTCTCCGATAGTTCTTTCTCACTTTGCTGGCCCTGCATCTTATCGTTTAAGATACCAATGCCGGTAAGGAGCCAATTTTTATCTTCGTTCTCTTTTAATACCTTTTCTAACTCAATGTTAGCAAGTCTTACTTCTTCCTCAACCCTTTTCTGCCTTTTAAAAGTTCCTTGTATGTAATAGAACATTACTATTACGATGGCTAAAAACAAGCAGCAGCCAACCAAGATTATCTGTATGGCTTGAGCCGAAGCTTTTTCTGAAGCAGCTTTACGCTGATCGAGCAATGTGTTCTCAGATACAACCAACCGGTTGCTGATACCACGGATGCTATCCATGTTCTGCTTGCCGCCCAAAAACATCTTGTTGGCTACCATATACTCCAGGCCCATTTTCTCACGGGTGTCTATATTGGTTTTCAACACCAGCAATTGGCGGTTTACCAGATCTTTTAAAGAATCTATCCGGCGTGCCTGGACCGCGTTATCTGAAACCAGGTTACTTAACTGGTAAAGGTTCTCGGTAATTTTAGGTACAGCAGCGTTATAAGGGTCTAAGAAGGTTTTATTTGCCGTAGCGCCGTAACCTCGCATGCCGGTTTCACCGTCAATCAAAAGCTGTAAAACTTCATTGGATGTTTTAATAACCTTTTGCGTGTGGTTAACCCATATGGTGTCGTCCTCAAGCTGTTTGATGCTTTTAAAGGATAGTGTGCCAACCAATAATACAAGCAGGATGGATATACCAAAGCCTAACATTACCTGGTTACGAAAGGAAAGCTTGAGCATAGTGTAGATAGTGGTTTATATTGCTACAAATATGTTAAAAAATTATACGCCTTATATACGGTTTGATGTAATAAACAGAGAGGTGGTATTATTGGTTAAACTGTTGCAAATTAACAGGTTTTTCGGTTAAAACTGCGCCAACCAGTGAAAGCAAAGCCCCTGCAAATAACACATACCAGCCCCATTTAAATGCTATCTGCTTTGCCAGAAATCCGCTTACGCCTTTAAACGGAATAAAGCTGAAAGTGGTTTTAACTTTAAACACAGCGGCAATAAAAAGCAATGTTACTAAAATAGCTGCCGCCCAGGCAGCTATACGGGTAACGTTAACCTGGTTTAGTACTGTACACAAAATACCAATTACACCTACAAGCATCAGCACCATTCCGTAGGGTTGGTTAAGCTTGTAAACGTTCATATTAAATAAGTGGAAAGGCCTTAACAGCGGACAAAAGGTGGCCACTATCAAAGTAAGAAAGCCCAGCATGGCTACAAGTGATGAAAGTCGCATAGGTGATAAAAGGAATTTTTTACCTGGTTATTTCCATTTTTTCTGCAAAGTGGGCGCAGTAATCGCGCAGATCCTCTACAATATTCTGCTCGCCGGTTGCACGTAAAAAGGTATCGCCCATGGTTTGCAGCGTTTCGTAGAAAAAGCGCTTCATCTCATCAACGGGCATTTCTTTAGTCCACAGGTCAATCTTCATGGTGTTTTTATAGCTGGGGTCCCAAACAGAAAGCATCAGGGCTTTCACCGGTACGGCATCCTCACCTTTTGAGTCTGTTGAGGTCCATACAATTTTCTCAGGCACGTTATTATCGTCAAGGGTAACGGTCAGCTTTATTTCAGCGGTTTTCATTTATAAAGTACTATTTAACAAGGAAAAAAATTATCAGCACCAAAGTTATAAAGCTTAGCTCTACAATCCACAGGTTTTTGGTTATCGTAAAGAAATTGCGGAAAATAAGATCTAAAAATGACACAACAACCCCGAACAGGATAAAGATCCACGCTACTGTAGTGCCCCAGTTTCCGCTTGGCATACCCGTAATTTTGGCGCCGGTAAAAAACAAATAACCTGCTGCAATAAAGAAAAAAGCCGTAGCGAAATTCAGAGGACTTATCCTGAATTTGCGTTGCTGGTTAACGTTTCCGGCCTGATCGTTTTGCTCCGCCATTTTGTTTAGATGGTTTTTTATTACTTGGATGGTTAGGGTTTCGTTTTGCTTTTTCGGCATCAAATTTCTTGTGCTGATTGGCTGATTTCTTTTCATGGAAGGCTCCCTTAAAGTCAGGGTCTTCTTTACGTTTTTGCAGATCTATCTCACGTGCCTGGTCCTGTCGCTCCTGGTAAGGGGTTTCTTCTATAAATACTTCCGCAGGTATTTCAAGCACAGGGATGATCTGGCGAATAAGCTTTTGTATCTTATTTAGATAATACTGTTCAGATGGTGTAGCAAATGTGATTGCAACACCCTTATTATAGGCCCTGCCTGTACGACCTATCCTATGCACATAATCCTCTATTACCACGGGTACATCAAAGTTTATCACGTGACTTACGTCGCTTACGTCAATGCCGCGCGATGCAACGTCGGTAGCAACCAATATCTTTACCTCATCGTTCTTAAAAGAATTGATCGAATTTATCCTGGTGTTTTGCCCCTTGTTGGCATGTAATACCTTTACTTCCGCCTCGCCAAACTTACGTGCAAGAAATTTAAAAACATCTTCGGCCACTACCCTTGTTTTACAGAAGATGATGAGTTTTTTGATATCATCTTCTTTGTCCAACAAAGTCTTTAACAGGTTTATTTTGGTTTTAATATTGGGAACCTGATATAACTGCTGCTCCACGGTTTCTGCGGCCGTAGCCTGCGGGGTTACCTCTATTACTGTAGGGAACTCCAAAAAATTACCTGCCAAACTATGCACTTTATCGCTCATGGTTGCAGAAAAAAGCAAATTCTGCCGTTTAACCGGCACAACTTCTAAAATGCGGTTTATCTGCGGCATAAAGCCCATATCCATCATTTTATCAGCCTCATCAAGCACAAGGGTTTGCAACTGTTTGGTAACAATATGGCCGGCGATGTAAATATCCAGGAAGCGGCCGGGTGTAGCCACAATAATATCCACACCTTTATTAACTTGTTCGATCTGTGTTTTTGGGCCCAAACCACCATATAATACCACCGTACGCAGGTCTGTATTGGCAGCAAACGTGCGGATATTCTCCTCTATCTGCATGGCAAGTTCCCGCGTAGGCGATACGATAAGCGCCCGCGGGTTTTCGCCTTGCGCATACTTCAATTTCATCAGCAACGGCAACACGTAGGCCGCAGTTTTACCGGTACCTGTTTGCGCTATGCCCATCACGTCCTGCCCGTTCAATATCGGCGGGATTGCTTTTTGCTGTATGGGGGTTGGCTGTGTGTAACCGGCATCGGCAATGGCATTTAATATCTGCCGGTTAAATTTAAAGTCATCAAAAGTTTCTGCCATGGGCGCAAAGATAAGGTTTTGGGTTTAGTTAATTAGAGGTTGGAGATTAGAGATTAGTTGAAAGCGTAGAGTGATCACCTACTAATCTCTAATCACAAATCAACTAATCTCTAATTTTTACCCACTAATCACTATTTTTACCGCCATGTCATCTATCCTCATTAAAGCAGCTACCATAGTTAACGAAGGCAAAGAATTTACCGGCGATGTGCTGGTTAAAGACGGTTTTATTGAACGCGTTGACAGCAGTATCAATATCATTGCCGACCGCGAAATCAATGCGGAAGGCTTGCATCTGTTCCCGGGCGCGATTGATGACCAGGTGCATTTTCGCGAGCCGGGATTAACGCATAAGGGTAATATCTATACCGAATCGCGGGCGGCAGTTGCAGGTGGAATCACTTCTTTTATGGAGATGCCTAACACGGTGCCTAACACGCTTACACAAGAACTGCTTGAGGAAAAATACCAGATAGGTGCAAAAGATTCGTTAGCTAACTACTCGTTTTTTATGGGTGCCTCTAACGATAACCTTGACGAAGTTTTAAAGACGGATATTAAAAACGTTTGCGGTGTAAAGGTTTTCATGGGCTCCTCAACCGGTAATATGCTTGTGGATAACCGCACCACACTGGAGAATTTGTTTGCCAATTCGCCCATGCTAATTGCTACCCACTGCGAGGATGAGGCAACCATTAGGCGCAATTTGGCCCATTATAAGGAATTGATGGGCGATGACATACCTGTGCGTTACCACCCTATTATCCGTAGTGAGGAAGCTTGCTACCTATCATCATCGATGGCGGTAGAACTGGCTAAAAAACACAATACACGTTTACACATCCTGCACATATCTACCGGTAAGGAGACTCATTTATTTAGCAATGATATTCCGCTTGCAGAAAAACGCATCACTGCCGAAGCCTGCATTCACCACATGTGGTTCAGCGATGCAGATTATGAGACCAAGGGCAATTTCATCAAATGGAACCCGGCAGTGAAAACGGCGGCTGACCGCGATGAGATCTTGAAAGCAGTGCTTGACGGCCGAATAGATGTAATTGCCACCGACCATGCCCCCCATACACTTGCCGAAAAGGAACAAAACTACTTACAGGCCCCATCCGGCGGGCCGCTGGTGCAGCATGCGCTTGTAGCCATGCTGGAGCTTTATCACCACGGTAAAATTACCCTCGCGCAAATAGCTGAAAAGATGGCGCATAACGTGGCCACCATATTCCAGGTAGAGAAACGCGGCTTTGTACGCGAAGGCTACTGGGCAGATCTGGTTTTGGTTAACCTGAACAAACCATGGCAGGTAAACAAAGGCAACATCCTTTACAAATGCGGCTGGTCACCGTTTGAGGAAGCTACTTTCCGCTCGCAGGTGGTGAGCACCATTGTATCGGGTAACCTGGCTTACGAGAACGGCAGTTTCAGCAATGAAAAAAGCGGACAACGATTAAGCTTCGTCCGCTGATGGTGGTAATGTTATTTTTCTAATATTTTCTTTAATCCGCCTAATACCATTTGCCAGTTCTCTTCAGAATGCTTTCTAGATGCTTCGTCTTTTATATTATCCTGCGTTAAGATTAGCGTTGTAACGCCGTCGTTTTCATCCAGCGAATAGCTTACATCGGCGTAGTTCTCCGGCTTATCTTCCGTGCCGCTCATGCTGCTCCAGTAAGTGTACTTTACATATTTACCGGGTTCAATTTCTTTTATGGTGCCCTTATCTTGATAAGCTTTGCCTTCCCACTCGCCGCTGAAGGTGATGGAGCTACCGGGTTTCCAGTCGGAGTTTACGGTGGTGCCAAAGAAGTACTGTTTTACAATTTCAGGATCGGTCAATCCTTTCCAAACCTCGGCTTGCGGCGCATTAATACTGATACTGGTTATTAATGTGAGCTTTTCCATTTTTTGATATGTTTAGTTTTAATATAACATTACAGCAAAGAAATGGTGTGTGATGACAACTGTATGTCAGGAGGGTATTGAAGTTAAAGTCAAAATTAAAAGTAAAAGATCATGTCATTGCGAGCGATAGCATGGCAGTCTTATAGCACAAGCACACCGATCTTGCCTATGAGATTGCTACGTCGCTGTAGCTCCTCGCAATGACACGGCTTGTAATTACGACATCATTTGATCAGGTTAATCGAGGTTCAAAACAAATAGTCTCCCTACACCGCCACTCCCCCAGCCCTCTTACTCACAGCATCCAGCAACTCCCCAACCCTATCCCTTAAATACGGTGGACTAACAATATCTGCCGAGTCGCCAAACATCATGTACCAGCGGGCAAAGCCTTCGATTGAGTTTGTAAGGAAAGTCATTTCTGTCTGCTCCCCGGCGTCCTTTTCTGATACGAAGCCATTATAATATTTTTGATAACTCAGATACGGCATGGTTTTTTTATCAACCCGCATTATTACCGTTTCTAATTTATGCTCTGATGCCGTTTGGGCGATGTAATCCTTAAGTGTTGGATGTTTGCCTTCAAATTTATCAGGCATTTCCGTTAATGATTGTATCCTGTCGAGTCTGAAATCGCGGTAATCTTTACGCATGCGGCACCAGGCTATCAGGTGCCAGAAACTATCGAGATAAAATATCCCGATTGGCTCGATCTCGCGTTTGGTCTTTACTTGCGTGTAACCGGCCAGGTATTCTATACAAAGCACCGTTTTGCTTATGATACCGTTAAGGATGGTTTGGATGTGATCCTGGTTCTCTATCTTACGTTGTACCGTACTTTTAAAAACCTCGATATTACCTTCCATGCTGTCCAAAAGGTCTTTTTCAGATGTTTTGAGGATAGCCCTTATTTTGTACATAGCGGAGCGATGCTGCGCCGCAGTCGATGCATCCGTCATCTGCTCAACAAACTTTTCTGCAGTAAGAAAAGCGGTTGCTTCTTCGCGGGTAAACATAATTGGCGGCAGCCTGTAACCATCAACCAGCGAGTAACCTACGCCCGCTTCACCTATAACGGGCACCCCGGCTTCTTCTAACGAACGCACGTCGCGGTAAACCGTACGCAAACTTATACCAAACCTTTCGGCAATATCGCTGGCTTTCACTACCCTGCGCGATTGCAGTTGTATTAAAATAGCAGATATACGGTCGATGCGGTTCATGCCTCAAATTAAATAAAAAACACCGTACCTTAGTAAAAATGTTGATTAATTATGGCACAATCTACCGAGGATAATATCATAACATTTGAAAGCTACTACGATCCCATGCTGGCCCATATTGTGCGTACGCGCTTAGAGGATGCCGGCATTCCCTGCTTTATTGCTGATGAGAACGTTATTGCTGCCAACCCCTTCTACAATACGGCAGTGGGCGGTATAAAACTTAAAATATTTGAACGTGATCTGGAGCGCTGCCGGGCCATACTCGCAGATGAGGGCGACCTGCATGAGCAGGACCATGTTGAAATAGATGAAGAAGATAACGCGGTTGCCTGCCCTTATTGTGCCTCTACCAATGTTAAACATCGTTTGGCTAATGATACAACAACAGGTATTTCGGGCCTGATTTCAACCCTATCCGGTTTGCTATCATTTAAAGGGAAAAGCGAATGGTATTGCTACAATTGCCAACGCGAATTTGACTAATAGTTATCCGCTTTTATTTTCGGCGTTATTGCGAGTTAAATTTCATGTATCAAACCTGATACATTATGTACCCTGTGTTTAGGATTGCTATATTTAACCTATGTATAATCGCCGTAAATTCTTAAAACTTTCTGCAGCAACTGCTTCTGTGGCTGCTATTTCCAGATCAGCAATTGCTAAAAATTTATACACAACAGCAGAGAACAAGTTTCCCATTGTAATTTCTACGTGGGATTTTGGTATTGCAGCTAACAAAGCGGCGTGGAAAGTATTAGAAAAAGGCGGCCGCGCCGTAGACGCGGTTGAGGCAGGCGTTCGCATCCCTGAAGCCGATATGAAAAACCATACCGTTGGCCGCGCCGGTTACCCGGACCGTGACGGTTTTGTAACCCTTGATGCCTGTATTATGGACGAGAACGGTAACTGCGGTTCTGTTGCCGCGATGGAAGACATTGCGCACCCTATTTCTGTAGCTCGGTTGGTGATGGATAAAACGCCGCACGTGATGTTGGTGGGCGATGGCGCGCGCCAGTTTGCCATTGAGCAAGGCATTAAACCCGAAAAATTATTAACGCCCGAGTCTCGCGCAGCCTGGAAAAAATGGCTTAAAACTGCAAAATATTCGCCGGTGATGAATATTGAGAACCAGCAAAGCCGCCAGGGCAGCAAGTACAATCATGATACTATTGGTATGCTCGCGCTTGATGCAAAAGGCAACATTGGTGGTGCATGTACTACAAGCGGCATGGCGTTTAAAATGCATGGCCGGGTTGGCGACAGCCCAATCATTGGTGCGGGTTTATATATAGATAACGAAGTTGGCGGTGCCACGTCTACGGGCGTTGGCGAGGAAGTTATCCGTAATGTGGGCAGCTTTTTGGTGGTTGAACTAATGCGCCAGGGCCTTTCGCCGGAGGATGCATGTAAAGAGGCGGTACAACGTATCATTAAAAAGAAGCCGGAAATCGCTAAACAGATCCAGGTAGGTTTCCTTGCTATAAACAAAAAGGGTGAATATGGTGCGTATGCCCTGCAGGATGGTTTTTCTTTCGCTGTTTGCGACAGTAATAAACAGGATACCCTGATCCCCGGAAAATATTTTTATAAAGACGGCAAGTAAATACAATTTGTATTTTTGATGATTCAGTGGTGGATGGTCGTCTTATCCACTCCAACATCTTTACCTTATGACAACAGAATACTCCCACAAAGTTAATCTTGAAGTATGTGCCAACTCAGCGCAATCGGCAATTGCCGCACAGGATGGCGGCGCTATACGCGTGGAACTTTGTGAAAACCTTGCAGAAGGTGGCACTACCCCATCTGCCGGGCAAATACTCTTAGCCCGTAAACATCTGCACATCAAACTTTATGTATTGATAAGGCCCCGCCGTGGTGATTTTTTATATAACGACCTGGAGTACGAGATAATGCAGGCTGATATCCGAAATTGTGTTGAGGCAGGCTGCGATGGTGTTGTGATAGGCATGCTTAAGGCCGATGGCAGTATCGACAAAGAACGCTGCGCCGAACTGGTACGCTTTGCCAAGCAATGGGGACTGGGCGTTACCTTCCACCGTGCTTTTGACATGTGTAACGATCATTTTAAGGCACTGGAGGATATAATCGAGATAGGCTGCGAGCGCATCCTTACATCCGGTGGTAAAACTACCGCAATGGAAGGTGCCAGCACTATTGCTCACCTGGTTGAGCGGGCAGCGGGCCGCATCAGCATTATGGCCGGCAGCGGCGTGACTGAAGGCAACGTTGCCGATTTGGTGCATTACACTAACATTACAGAAGTGCATTCATCTGCCCGTGCTAAAGTACAGGGCGGCATGCAATACAAAAACGACCATATTCTGATGAGCGAAGGCATGAGTGACGAATTTAGCCTTGACCTTACCAGTGTTGAACGGGTGAAAAAGATATTAGAAGAGGCGAATAAGTAACCTAAAATATGTATATCCTTCAATCTCTCTGATACGGTATCGAAAAGCTTATCGTCGTTCCCTCCCCATAAGTGCTGGCGAGACTGATCTCGCCGCCTTGGTTACGAATCATTTCCCGACAGAGGTACAAGCCAAGGCCGGTGCCTGGTTTGTGGCCCGCAGCCTGGTAATAAGGTGTAAATAATTTTGCCTGCTCCTCCTGCGGGATGCCTGCCCCGGTGTCTTTTACTTCTACTTTTAAGACAAGCTCTTCAGTTAATTGGCTATTAACTGTAATGCCTCCTTTTTCAGTATACTTTAAGGCGTTACTAAGCAGGTTCAGCATCACCTGTTTCAATTTAAAACCATCACCGTTAACGGTTGCAAACACACCATCTTGCTGGTTAAAAGAAAGTTGGAGTCCTTTGTTTTCTGCCATAAAGCGCATGGCATCAACCGCATCGGCAATAGCATCACCGGGTACAAAAGGGCCGCTTTTACGGGTTTGTGCATAGCCCTGCTCCAGCTTGCTTACATCCAGCACGTTGTTAACCGTTTCTAAAATTAAGCCTGATGCCAGGTTAATGTTATTGATCCGCTGCTCCTGCTGCGTAGTTAGCTCTGTACGTTTAAGCGTGAAAACGCTGCCGTTTATAGCCATAAGCTTATTCCGGATCTCGTGGCTCATGATAGCCAATATCTCCGATTTTTGGCTGGCCAGCTTTACGGCCCTCTTGCTTTCAACCAACAACCGGCGTTCTGCCCAGGCAGCACGACGCACGTAGATGAAAAGCATAAAAATAAATACAAGCATGGCAACAGTTGCCACGCCCGAAAAGGTATTTAGATCGCGGGCAGCAGATGAATAAGCCTTTAACGTAACCTCGCGATTTTGCTGATAAGCCATCCGGTCAATATCATCCAGTTGGGTTATCAAATGCCTTAAACCTGTCAACAGGTTCAGGTTAGCTAACACCAATGCCTGGGCTGACTGCGCAATGCGACCGTATTGTGAACTCAACTCGGTAAGTAATCCGCTTGCATCCTTACCTGCAACACTGGTTGTAGTATTTGATTTTTGCTTAAGTGTGATAACTTTAACAGATTGCGTAGGCTGAAACGCCTCTCTTAATCGTTTTAAAAGGCTTTTGTTAGTGGTTTCCTTGCGTGTAGAAACAATTGAATCAATTTTACTTTCTTTGGTACGGGTGCGGGCAATTACAACAGGTTTACCGCGTAATTTATCTACGGTAGTTACCTTAACCAGTGAATCAAAACTTTTGCGCAGCTCAAAAACCTGCGCTGTTAACTGCATCTTATCCTGCAGTATCTTGGCTAACCGCATACTACTTTGCGGCAGATCTGTTTTTTGGCCTTTTTGATACCTATCAATTATGGCAGATATCTCTTTGAAGATAGCAGTTGTTTTGTTGTGATAATCCTGCAGCTGACCAACGTCACCGGTACTGCTGGCCTTTTGAAAGCTGTTCTCCGCCAGGTCGAGATCAAGCAATAGAGCACTTATCCGGGAGTTTGAAGAAGGCTGTTTTAGCTGTGCGCTTAAACTATCCAGCTTAACTGTTATGGTATGGCGCAAAATAAGTGAGCCAACCGTAACAATTAAGCTGAACAGTAAGAATATAAATACCACACGGTTTATTAAGCCGCCGATGTTACCACGTGTTGTTGCCATGTTTAGATGGCATTACAACAGGCATAACCTAATTAAGGTTTGCATCTGTGCTTTTCTGTGCCTCATCCAGCTTGGCTTTTAACTTTTCGATATCCTCGGTAAGGTCTTTTATTTTTTTCTGATCTTTCTCTACCTTTTCAGCCGCATCTTCTGCATCACTGGTTTCGTTGGCAGCTTTTTTAGCGGCTTTGGCAGCCTTTTTTGCATCGCCGGCATCACCACCAACTGCGTACACGGCTGCTTTGCGGTTTTTCTCCTGAGCCTTGTTAGATTTCTCAGAAGCTTCCTCGGCTGCTGCCTGTTCTTCAGGTAGTCGCTCTTGTATCTTAGCAAGTTCCTGCTGAAGGTCTGTAAGCTTTTTGTTTAATTTAAGTATCTGCTGATTAAGCTTAGCCGAATCGTTTTTAGCATAAAGTTCACCGTTACCGGCATAACAGGCTACAGAAAACACCATTGCTAAAGTTGCAGTAATAATCTTTTTCATAGTTGTTCATTTTAAAATTTACTCAAATGAACATCAGCGGGAAAAATTAACAAAACCTGTTCGACGGAAACCCAAGCATGAACGACGAAATACACCCCGAAAACGTTAAAGCCATTCTTCAAAATGCTTGCGGAAAGCATCACGGTATTGCTCGGTAACCGGTATAGTTGTTTTCCCGATCTTAACTGTCATGTGCTGTATAGACTCTACCTTTGCAGGATTGATGATAAACGAGCGGTGGATACGGATAAATCCGTGCGGCGTCAATTTATCTTCGATGGATTTAAGGGTGGATAAAGCAGTGACCATCCCGGTTGTAGTGAAAACTTTAATATAATCTTTAAAACTTTCCACGTAAAGTATATCTGCAATACCCACTCTTACCAGGGCATGCTCAACTTTTAAGAAAAGGTGGTCGGTTAACGCTTCGGCAGGTTTAACTGATTTGGAAACTGATAATGCTTTGGCAGCGGCCTTGTAGAAATCCTGGTATTGGAACGGCTTTACCAAGTAATCGATCGCATCAACCTTGTAGCCGTCTACTGCATATTCCTTAGAGCCGCTTATCAATATCACTTTTGGAGTAGTGCCTGCACTGCCGTTCTTGAGCATACCGGCAAAGGTAACGCCATCAATACCCGGCAGATTGATATCTAAAATAAGTAGACCAATACCACCATTGCTTAGGGTAGGCAAAGCTTCATCTGCGCTGTAAAAACTGCCGGCCAGATGCAGGAAAGCTGTTTGCCTTACCATATCACATACGTAGGCGTTTACTTCTTTATCATCATCTACCACCAGGCAGTTCAGCGTTTGTTCCATCAGGCTAAAATACAATTGTATACAATGTACCGCAATAGTTGGTGGAGAACTCGTCGGCCAAGGTGTGGATTCTGTCGTTCGTCATAAGCTCTCCGGCGAATACCCTGTTCTAACGGTATTAACCGCTCTATTTTTGCTGATGATAAACGAAAGTTTGTCTGGTGTATACCCCTCACTACTATAACATCCCGGGCAGGTGTGACGTTCACATCTGCCCTTTTTATGCAGAATTTAATAGCTAATAGCTATATTTCAAATTTCTGCAACTTTTATGTTACTCTGACGGTTATTTGGTTTTTAAAGATCACAGTATGTCATCAGTAGCCGTTCATAACCCCACACGCGCTAAAAAAACCAACGTTGGCGCATTATTAGAGGCGCTCAATTTTTTTATGGCCGATATGCAGGCCGGGATAGGCCCATTTTTGGGTATTTTCCTGCTTGCACACCAATGGAAAAGCGGGGCCATAGGCACCGTAATGAGCCTCGGCGGCATAGCCGGTGTGCTGGTTACCATCCCTGCGGGTGCTCTTATCGATCAGACTAAGAAGAAAAAGCTCTACGTTATTATTCCCGGCGTATGTACGGTGCTGGCATCGGCAGTCATACTGCTATCGCAGGATTTCTGGATAGTAGGCCTATCGCAGGTTGCAACAGCCATTGCAGGTGCCGCAATAGTACCGGCTGTAATGGCCATAACTTTGGGCATTGTAAAACAAAAAGGCTTTAACCGGCAAAATGGCCGTAACCAGGCCTGGAACCATGCCGGTAACATGGTTGGAGCAGGTTTATCAGGTTTATTGGGAATGCTTTATGGGATGCATGCCATCTTCTACCTATCGGCTGCTTTTGGTGTAATGTCCATAATTATCGTGTGCACCATCCCATCTAAGTCCATTGATGACCGCGCCGCACGTGGCATAAAAAATGGCGACGAGGGTGATAAAGCAAGCCAGTTTAAAGCGTTGTTTGAATGCAAACCACTGTTATTACTTGCCGCGGCATTGGCCTGTTTCCACCTTGGTAATGGTGCTATGCTGCCCTTATACGGCTTGGGGGCGGCAAGCCAGAATAACGGCAATGCCTCTATGTTTGTGGCCATGACCATTGTGATAGCGCAACTGGTAATGATAGGCGCATCAATTGTTGCCATGAAAATGGCTGATAAACAAGGCTACTGGCTGGTAATATTTCTGTCCTTCCTGGCATTGCCCGTCAGGGGACTGATAGCATCCTACCTTAATTATCATATCGGGCTTTACCCTGTTCAAATGCTTGATGGTATTGGGGCCGGTTTACAAAGTGTTGCCGTCCCCGGCCTGGTGGCGCGCATACTCAATGGCACCGGGCGTATAAACGTTGGCCAGGGCGCAGTGATGACGGTGCAGGGTGTAGGAGCGGCACTAAGCCCGGCTATTGGCGGGTGGCTGGCCCAGGAAACAGGCTTTAAACCGGCGTTTATGATATTGGGCATGTTTGCCGTAGTTTCGATAGTTATTTGGTTGGCTTACCGCACACAATTGCGTAAAGCTTGTGATAACGATTGTATTTCATAAACATGAACCATTACATCATTTGGGCAATTTCAATAGTTGCAATTGCCGGCGTTATCATCAGGCCTTTTAAACTTCCGGAAGCGGTTTGGGCAGTAGCCGGCGCTTTGATATTGTTTATCACCGGTTTGATCTCGTTTAAAACCGTAACAACAGGCGTTGGCAAAGGCACTGACGTTTATCTTTTCCTAAGCGGGATGATGCTCTTGTCTGAAGCCGCCCGTGAAGAAAAACTTTTCGACTGGATAGCTTCTTATACGGTAAGGGCCTCACGCGGATCCGCTGAGCGACTGTTCCTGCTTATATTTTTAGCCGGTACGGTTGTTACCGCTTTACTCTCCAACGATGCCACTGCAGTTGTGCTAACCCCGGCGGTTATTGCATCGTGCCAGGCTGCCGGTGTTAAAAATAACCTGCCCTATTTGCTTATTTGCGCCTTTGTTGCAAATGCAGCGTCTTTCCTGCTTCCAATATCGAATCCTGCCAACCTGGTTATCTATCAAAAAGAACTGCCGTCGCTATTAACCTGGCTGGGGCATTTCTTACTGCCGTCAATCGTAGTTATTGTGCTTACTTACGTGGCACTTAAGAGGCTGCAGGCTAAATCATTGAAAGAAACTTTTGAATCTGACCTTCCCCAGCCTGTGCTTAGCAAAACAGGTAAGCTCGCACTTTACGGCATTATATTAACCATTGTGGTTTTATTAACCTGCTCTGCGCTTGATATTCAATTAGGCTGGCCAACCTTTATAACCGGTTTGCTATGTACCGTCCTCATCAGCATTACTTCAAAAAAATCAATGGGTGTTTTTTTGAAACAGGTTTCATGGGGTGTGCTGGCGTTGGTTGCAGGGCTTTTTGTTATAGTAGAAGCACTTACGCAAACAGGTGTAACACATATGCTTGCTAACGCGATGTTTGGCAATGCCGCCGGGCACGATAAAACTGCATCCTTTTTAACAGGTAGTGGTTTAGCCGTAGCCTGTAATTTGGTGAATAACCTGCCTGCCGGTTTAATTGCCGGTGAGATCTCGCAGATGTCTCATATATCAGATCTGATCCGCAAGGCGATACTGATAGGCATCGACCTTGGACCAAACTTATCTGTAACCGGTTCGCTTGCAACCATTTTATGGCTTAACGCCTTAAGACGTGAAAACATCAACGTTACTGCTATGCAATTTTTAAAGTATGGTGTATTTGTAATGCTGATACCGCTGATAGCCGTGTTATTGCTGTTGCCTTACATCAGCTTTTAAATATTATAAAATCAACGTTTAATGGCGCTGACCTTGAGTTTGCGGCTCTTTAAAAATTGCTGCGTTTTGATGTTTTCCCACATGATGAGCTTTTCCTCTATGCGGTAAAACGCCCTGATGTCACCATCTTGCGAAACTACCAGGCCCAGGCTGCCCCGGTGGTTCCAGCAGTAGCCGATCATTGACCTGTGGCGTGTGCCAAAGTGATTAGGGTCTGCCGGTATAAGTGATTTAGGCGTTGCAGTGGCCGTAGGCGATACATAGATCTTCCTGGGCATTTTTTTGGATTTGAGCACACCGCCAAAGCCCTTTGATACCATATCGCGATCAAACACCAGCACCCCATCCACACAGGTATGCGATGCCAGGAAAGCGATGCAGCCCTTTATCTCATCGGCTATTTGTTGCCTGCAAAACAACGAGCGCGATTCTTCCTGATAGTGTTCTTTGGCAACAGACCTTTTCCCGGCTTGCAAATGTTCATCAATCAGCGTTTCTGCCACGTAATTATTTACAGTCTCGCGGGCAAACTTGCTGATAGCGATCTTTAATCTATCGTAATGCACCTTGTATTTCAGGTCGATATCCTCTTCACTATCGGTTATCAGTATGCCGCCACCGTGGTGATAGTTTTGCACCCGTAACAACAAACGCGATAGGGTTTGGATCCATAAGCCATTGGCAAAGGTCTCCCAATCTTCAAAATCTTCTGCCGCATGGCTTTCTGCCAAAAAGGTTTTAAGATCATCCTTTAAATGCCCTGCGTTATCTTTTAATATCTTGGATACCGGCCCAATGGTGAAAACATCCAGATACCTGGCTATTAAAATGTTTTGTTTAAGTGTTGCAAGCAACTCATAATCAAACATCACATCAAGCGTACCTATATCATTAACCAAAACCTGGAAAATACCGGGCTGCTCGGAGCCAAAATCAGATTCGTAATTTAAAAAGCTCTGATAATGCAGCATTTGGTCTATCATCCCCCAGATGTACAGTTTACCGCTATCATCGTAATAAACGGCAAGTGAAGTGGTAGACGGGTCTGCTGCCTTTGATAGCTTTACAATATTTTTAACAGTAAACTCGGTGCGTTTATCAAACCTTATTACACTCCAGCGCTCGGCAACTGGGTTTTTAGGCGGGCGAGGATCGGGATTATTGGGATCGATCAGCGTAATGGTCACCTTTACAAGGTCACTTTCCTCTGTTCGCATACTGGCAAAGAAAACGCACTCAAAAAGATCTTCAAGCACGGATAGTGTTGGTACAGGCAGCGCTAATTTACTGTGCTGCAGCTTCTCCATCACGTGCAGGGCCAGGTCTTTAGGTTTTGCGTTTGCCATTGGCATATTTAAGATATTAAAATTTGCGCCGGATACAGGCAGCATCGGTTAAGGTAGTAATTACCCTCGATAGTTATAACAGCATTTTTTTAACAGTTGTAAAACTTAATTGTTCGGACTTGTAAGTTTACACAGCATAAGCAGTAGAAGACTGTAGATAATTACGCTTCAGTTGCGTGAGCACGTGGCACAGTTGTTTTGCCGGTGATGCGCTTTAATATTTGTTTAAGCACCGTTTCATAAACAACGTATGCCACAAATATCAAATAACCCGGCTGCAGACCGGTTTGGTTAACAGTACTTACGTTATAGGAAGCGCTATGCATGTTAAGTCCTGATAACTGACTTTGTAGAATGCCGTTAAGACCTATATAGGTCATGAGGATACCTACCACCATCACATCGGCCATGTTCCACTTTCCCGACTCAAGCGCAAGGTAGCGCACTACTTTGTTTTCAGACAAACGCTGATTGCCTGAAACATACATACCTGTTGCAATCAATATAAGTACCGGAAGGATAACAACAAATAATAACAGCAAAATACCTACTGCAATGGCATCGGGTTTAGGCTGGCTAAGCAGTACCCAGATAATCTCCATGATACTTTTGTTTTGGTAAAACAGCACTTGGTTGGTAAAGCCTATTTTCTCACCGAGCAACATAAAATCAAGCGAACTTATACGCGCATCTACTTCTATGATAGAAGCCGTTACCCCAACCGCAAGCAGCACAAATGCTATACACAATGATAGCACAAACAAAGTGGTCCTGAGATGTACAGCGTTACGCAGCAACCACCACAACAGCAATGCAAATACCACGCAGCCAAACATGGCGTATGCATACCGGTATATCAAAGCCGTCATTTCCCTGGCCTCTTTATCTAACTGTTTGTTAAACTGCTCCACATTTGTTACCCGGTATTTGTGGAACATGAATTTAGTTAGGGTAGTATGCGCTTCGGCTGTGCTATCATAAGTTTGACGGCTTAGCTGGCCTATTTTGCTTGTAACTATTCCTTTTAATCTTTTTGTGCTGGTGGGACTGTTTACTTTGGTAACAATGGTTCGCGCGAAGCCCGGCACCTGCGCACGGATGTCGTCAACATCTACAACCGCATTAAAGGCCAACTTTTTAAGTTTACCGCCTAATGATTTTTGCGGCTTATTAAACTCAGCAACGGTAGATGTTACCAGTCCGTTCAATTGCTTTTCAACTGCGGCCTGCATTTGCTGCTTTTGTTTCCGGGTCATCTTGTACTCGGTAACCTGGCTATCCACCACTCCTACAATCTTATCGCGCCATTGATCGACTGAGAAAATCCCGAACGTAATATTATTAATAGCGCTGTAATCTTCCTTAAGCTGCTCCTGGCGTTTAGATAGTACATCAACCCAATAGCCACAAAAAACCTCTACCGCTAAAAGCAATATAAGCCCGGCAGCAAGCAGGATGTTAGCCCTTTTGCTGTCAGCAGAAATATGTTTAGCGTTGGTCATTCGTAATTATAATAAGTTAATGCGCGTCGTGCGGGGTTATAAATTTCAATATGGTTGACAATATCAAACCATAAACCACAAAACTGATGAATATAATGTAGCCCGGTTGCAAAGCGGTATTATTTGTAGTGATGATGGTAAGCGGCTCACTCTGGATATCCAGCATAGCTAACTGGCTTTGCAGCAAACCGTTCAGGCCGATAAATACCATTAAAATAGCGATCACAATAACGTCGGCCATACTCCACTTGCCGGATTGGAAAGCAAAGTATTTGATGAACCTGTTCTCGGCAATTTTCTTTTTGCTGAGCAGGTGTATCCCTGTTGAAGATAATTTCATTACCGGGAACAAGATACTGAAAACAAGGATGAGGATACCCACTGCTATAGAATCGGGCTTGGGTTGTTTTACCAGCACCTCTACTACATCCAATATACTTTTACTTTGGAAGAACAGCACCTGGTCCTTAAAGGTCACATGTTCGCCCAACAGCACAAAATCAAGCGAGCCTATGCGGGCGTCTACTTCTAACATTGATGCAGTTAGGCCTACACCTAATAAGATAAATGCAAATAGTAACGACATGATGAACAATGCCACATGCAGTTCGGTGCGTTTACGAAGCAACCACCACAATAACAATACAAATATCACACAGCCCAACATCACAAATGAATAGTTATACATCCGTGTCCTGATCTCGCTTAAAGATGTGTTTAGCTTTTTGTTGAGAATATCCTGACTCTTTACATGATATTTTTTGAAAGCCACGTTCATGATAGAATCTTTAACAGAAAGTGTGCTATCTACATAAGCGCTCTGCTCAAGTACGGCAACTTTGCCTAATGCCAGCTTGCTTAGCTGTTTTTTATTGTTAGGATTATCAGCCTGGGAAATTATTTTCTTGGCGAAAGCCGGCACCTGAGCTTTAATGTCATCAGTATTTACAAAGGTTTTTATTGCAAACTTTTTAAGCTTGCCACCCAATGATTTAGGCGGACGGTTGAGAATACCCTCTGCCTTGTTGATCAACGCCATAATGATCTGCTCAACCTCTTTCTGCAGATCTTTACGCTGCTGTTTGGTCATCTCAAAATGCCTCACCTGGTGGTTGATGATGCCTTTGATGTCGTCCTTCCATTGGTCTACTGAGAATAGGCCAAGCGTAATGTTATTAACGTTTGAGTAATCTGTTTTAATTTCTTCCTGCTGTTTTGAGAGTTCGTGCAGGCGCCAACCGGCATAACCCTCAACACAAAGCAATGCAGCCAACCCGAATATAAGCAGGAGGTTATAAAGCGTTTTTTGTTTTGAGGTTTGCGTTTTCAAGTTAATGAAGATTAGCAGGTTTTTGGTTGATAACTTTATAAAAGATTAAATGTTTTAGTAGTTAAGCATAACCTCACTCTTTTTATGCGGATAGATCGATGTTTATGAGCCTTCAACCGTATTTCTTTTTCCAATCCCGCTTTTGTATGGTATAGCTTTCATTCGCTTCGGCGGCTTTCCATTTGTCGTAAAATATCTTAGCGGCTTCTGCTTTTGCGGTTTCACCTGTTCCCCGTTCTAATTGTTGGTAGTTGTGGTCGGCATCATATTTTTTGCCGCCTTTGTAGTTTGCGTACCTCCGGGCCCGTGTGTAACCCATCTGCAAATATTTACGACTCATATCTGCGCCAACAAAGTCGCCCTTAGCAAGGTAGTGTTCAAACAGTTCAAATATCTTATCACTGCTTTCGCGGGCTATTTCAGGTGTCTTAAATCGCCAGTATTTTCCTATTTCGCTTTTGTAGGGTTCGCATATTAAAACGCCTTGTTCTCCCTTTCCTACCTTGTACAGTTCCGGGTGCTTCCGGTAATCTACGTCAGGCTTCCATGGATAGCTGTTATTATCAAAATCAAGATAGCTTGGGCGTGGCATGATGTGGGAACGTATCACTACGTTAAAAGTTCATCTGATAATTGACAACTCGCCCCAAAGAGAGATCCAATTCAACAAAATCAAACAAGCCCCTTAACGCCTAATTAATACACATAACCTACCTTGCGGTATGGACAGAAGAATAGCACTCAAATCAATTGGCGCGGGTTTATTAGCGCCGGCATTAGCAAAAGCAAATATCAACAGTACCGCAAAACCGGTAATGCGCATAGCTCATATCACCGATGTGCATTTGAAAGACCAGTTTGGCGCACCTGCTAAGTTTGCGCGATGCCTGCATCACCTGCAAAAACAAACGCCGAAGGTAAACCTGATCCTGAACGGCGGCGATATTGTCTTTGACATGAATAAGGAGCAGCTGAGCACTATCGATGCGCAGTGGAATTTATATAAAGGCATCATTCAAAATGATTGCAGCCTGCCTGTTAAGTATTGCCTTGGTAACCACGACATTTGGTGGCAGGAAGATAAAAAAGACCTGTCGGTATATGGTAAGCAATATGCCATGGGCCAGTTGCAGCTTACAAAACCTTATTACAGCTTTAGTCAAAACGGTTGGAAGTTTATCATTTTAGATAGCGTACACCTGGATATTGATGGCACCTGGTACATTGGTAAGTTAGGCGACGAGCAGTTTAACTGGCTGGAGAGTGAACTTCAGCAAACCGATGCAAAAATGCCGGTGCTGGTGATGTCGCACATCCCGATATTAACGGCAACTAACCTGATCGATGATCATGTGGTGAACAAATGGGTGATGCTTGGTGGTGATATGCATACCGATACAGCTAAGATCATTTCGCTATTTTATAAACATTCAAACGTTAAGCTTTGCCTCAGCGGGCACATCCATCTGCGCGAAAAACTGGTTTATAATAATGTAACCTACATTTGTGATGGTGCTGTAAGCGGCGCCTGGTGGGAAGGTAACCGCCGCGAAACCTTTCCGGGTTATGGGCTGATAGACCTTTATGCCGATGGCAGCTTTAAAGAAAAATACATGATATACTAATAGTGCATTTTGCTACGTTTGTGGGTATAATAGTACCCCTATTATATGGAGAAGAAAAAGAGCGTTAAGTATCTATACAACGCCATATTTGCAAGCCTGCTATTGGCTATATTATTTGTACCGCCCGTTAAGATATTGGTGATAAGAGGCTTGATGAAGATAGGGCTTTTTAGCCCGGATATTAAGCAAACCGGGAACACTGCAGGGCTACCTGCTATTAGCATTGAATATCCGGACGGGAGAAAACGGGAACTGACCGATTTTAAAGGTAAGGTAATTTTCATCAACTTTTGGGCTACCTGGTGCCCTCCATGTATTGCTGAAATGCCGGCTATCGATCAATTGCATGAGCAGTTAAAGGCTGATACCAACATTATTTTCCTGATGATAGATGCCGACCATAATTTTGGAAAATCCATACCTTTTATCCAAAAACATGGCTATGGTTTACCGCTGGCACAGGCAAATTCTTATGTACCCGATAATATATTGGGCAGTGCACTGCCAACTACCGTTGTGTTTGATAAAACCGGCAAAATGGTTTTCAGGCACGAGGGTATGGCCGATTACAGCGATGATAAATTTGCAACGTATATAAAGCAGCTGGCGAATGCAAAATGATTTATTTCCGTTGATAAGGTAAATTGACCTGCGGTTAAGCCGCTTTCCGGCAAAACAAGATAAACCAAGCGTCGCCTGGCTCAACAAAAATTTTGCTATCGGGTTATTCCGGCTCGTGCAGTGCTTCAGTATGCTTACCCGAGCGGCTGTTCACCAGTTGGTTAGTTACATCTATTAACTCCGTAAGATCAAAAGGTTTTGGCATAAATTTGTCGCAGCCATAGTCGCCAAGCGACTGAAGCACTTTGGGATAAGCCGACATGATGATCACCGGAATGTGTTTAGACGCATCAGCCGATTTGATCTGGTGGCAGATATCTCCACCGTTTATTCCTTCCAATAAGTAATCTATGATAACAATATCGAATTGTTCTTTAGCAAGTGTTTGCTCGTAACCATCACTGTCAATCAACGTTACAGTATCATACCCCTCATAACTCAGAGCTTCCTGAATAACGTCCAGCACATCGTGGTCATTATCAATTATCAATACCCTCTTACCCATTACTTTCCCTTAACACTTAAATTTAAATACCGGTTTACAATCATAATACCTGTATTAACAGGTTTTTGGCGAGAAGGCGATGTAAGCCAACGCTGAGCTCAGTAGTTGTGAAACTTTTCGGACTACTATCAGTGGCCTTACAAATGCCTTTTTACTTTTTATTCCCAATAAAACCAAGTAGCCCAGGTTATTGTTTTAATTAAACCATCTTCTTAATAGAAAAACAGGCATACCTGGCGTTTATCATGCACAAATCATTTTCCAAAATGCTGTTGCCAAAAAAAAGCGTCTTTAGTATGTTTGGGCATCAATTTTTAATGATGACTGATAAGCTGAACCTGGTAGAAATTGTCTCTAAACACGTGCTTTTACAACAAAGCCGCAAGGCTTTAAAAGGACGCTGCCCTTTCCATAAAGATGAAACCACATCGTTAATGGTGATACCTGCAAGTAACGTTTTTAAATGCTTTGGTTGCGGCGTTGAAGGCGGACCAATAGAATTTTTAATGCACCTTGAAGGTAAGAGCCGCAATGAAATTGTAGGCAAGCTTGCCCAAAAAAGTTTCCCGAAAGAAAAGATGGCTTATTAAGGATCGGCTAAGCTTTGGGCTTAATCGTTCTCTTTTTTAACCAGCATTTTTTGCAGCGATAAACTATCGCCTTTAAACACGTCGAAATCAACCGTGTGGCCTATGCCGTTAATATGGCCGGTTTCAGAGTGTTGCCAAAAGCGCCAGTTGGCATTGCCGCGCACTTTTAATTTTGGCTGGTTGTAATGTGCTATCCAAAGCGGGTAATCATCAAAATGCCCGCGCAGGTAATCGTTATAAAAACTAATGCCGGTGTAGATGATGGGCTGAACGCCTGTTTTAGATTCTATGAACAACACATAATCCTTAAGCTCTTTGCGCATAGCCTCCGGCGATTTGCCATCAAGCCGTTCAATATCAACCACTGGCGGCAGGTCGCCGCTTTCAACCTGTACATTCTGCAAAAAGAAACGCGCCTGCCACAGGCCATTTTTTTTAGGGCGAAAGAAATGATAAGCACCGCAGCGCATCCCCACTTTAGCCGCCTCGCGCCAGTTACGTTTAAAATAAGGGTCTACGGTCAGTAATCCTTCTGTTGCTTTGATGAACGCAAAACGCACGCTTACTCCATCCTCACGCATAGTGCTCACCTTTTGCCAATCTATCTTGCCCTGTGCGTACGAAACATCAATCCCATGTATGCTGTAACCCTCGGGTATGGCTATGCCGAAGCTTTTGTAAACCCTGCCCGATGCTGGCGTACCCAGGTCCTCAAACCAGCGCCAGGTAGATGAGAATAGCTTAAACACGTAACCATAGTAAAACGGCGAGAACAAAATTGCAAATGCCAGCACTGCGATATACCACTTAAGATAAGCATAACCACCCTGGCTTTTTTTCTTTTTACGGCTTACAGGTTTACGCTTTACCGGCGAAGTTTTTTTAGCGGGTGTTCTTTTTTGAGGAGCAGGCACGTGCAAATATAGAGCGTGCGGATGGAGTTTAAACCTATTAAAGTTACAACGTTGAGCAGCTTTAGCTTAAAGTTTAAATTTCCTCCCTTGGGTGGGGTATGTTGATTGTAGCAATGGCAGGGCTTATTCGCTTGTAGAAACCCCTCCCTGCTTTTCACGCACGTACCTGCCCACCCCTCCCCAAGGAGGGAATGAAAATTCAATACCACAGCAACTGGCGATCTTGGATATATTTTTTTCAGAAGATATATGTTATTTACACAGTACAAATCAAATGCAGCACTATTCCCTCCCTTGGGAGGGGTGCGGCGGCTAATGCGTAAAGGCAGGGAGGGGTTTCATTGCGTGGCTAACCCCATCCTTACCCCCTCCCAAGGGAGGGAATCCCCAATTACTGCTGCTATCTACATTATCCTCGCCTGCCTTACCTCGTTACCACTTCAATAGTACCACCTGTTTTAAACAAGCTATGGGGTACAAAGTAGCCTTTGATGGATTTACCGTTAACTTTAATGTCTTTTAGGTTGCGGCTTTTGCCCGGTTTTTTAATGGTGAGCACTTTGCCGTTGCTTGTTGTCCATTTCACTTCATCAAATAATGGTACGGTAACTAGGTACTGCGGATCAGTTGCAGAAAAGGTGTATAAACCCAATGAGGTTAGCACGTACCATGACGACATCTCACCTGCATCATCCATTCCGCTCAATTCCAAACCTTCTTTACCGATGCCGTAAAGATTTTTCATGATGTAATCCAGCTTTCGTTGAGATTTCTCCGGTTTGCCTACGAAGTAATAGGCAAACGGCGCTTCATGATCTGGTTGGTTTCCCTGGCAGTACTGGCCTATCATGGTCTCTACGTTGCGGGCTTTGTACTCGGGGTTCCATGGTACGGTGAACAGTGAATCCAATTTAGCCTCAAATTTCTTTTTACCTCCGTAAAGTTCTACCAGGCCGGGCATATCATGCGGTGCATAGAATGAAACCTGCCAGGCATTAGCCTCGCGGAACATGTATTCATAATACGGGTATTGCGGATTGAAGTTTTGGATCCACTCGCCGTTTGGCTGCCTGCCGCGCATAAAGTTTACGCGCTTATCAAACACATTTTTGTAGTTTTTAGAGCGGGCCATTAGTATGCGGTAATTAGCCGTATCGCCTAAAGCCTTGGCCAATTGCGCAACGGAATAATCATCATAAGCATACTCCAGGGTTTTTGATACGGATGCTTTTCCTTTTGTCTCAACGTTAGGGTTTGGCTGCTCCGGTTCGGCAATGTATCCGTTCTTGATATACTCGCTGATGAACGGACGTGTACCGCCCTCGATGTTAGCATTACGCAGCAACAAGCGGTAAGTATCTTTGATATCAAAATCGGTTATGCCGCGCAGGTAAGCACCTGCGATAGATGATGCAGCATGGTCGCCATGGAAAAAGGTGGGGATAAAGCCCGTTTTATCGCCATGATCTTTAAGGGATTTGATCACATCCGTAGTAACCTTTGGAAAAAGCAACCCCAACAAAACATCCTTGTTACGATAAGTATCCCAAAGCGACGGATCTGTATAGTAACGGAAATCGCCTTTCACTACTTGCTTTTTAACATCGGTGTACTCGCCGTTAGCATCACTTCTTAAACAAGGCCACAGCAGTGAGCGGTACAGCGATGAATAAAACATACGCCTATCTTTTTCCTCTCCCCCTTTAACTTGTATTTTGGCTAAGGTATTTTCCCAGATGTTGGCGGCATCTGTACGCACCTGCTCAAACGTTTTGTTGCCTAACTCTTGCTCCAGGTTTAGCTTAGCGTTAGCCATGCTCACAAACGATAGACCTATTTTAACCTCAACGGGCCCTTTGCTTTGGTTGCTGATGTGTGCCAGGGCATAACCATCACGCTTGCCTTCGTTGCGTTTCTCTACGCTATCTATCTTACTGTTTACAACGGCGTAAAAGTAGATCACTTCGCCAACGTTCTGGTAGCCTTGCAGGGCATTACCAACTTGCTCTATTTTCCAATCGTTAACCCTGTTGTTGGCTTTAGCAAGGTCAAATAATATACTTCGGTCTGTATTGCTGTCAAACTCGTAACGGTGAAAGCCGGCACGTAAGGTTGATGTAAGGCTCACGTTTACTTTTTGATCATTAAGATAAACCCGATAAAACCCCGGCGAAGCACTTTCTTTTTGATGGCTAAAGTGAGAGCTAAATTTGCCGCCTTTACCGCTAACAGGCATCAGTGGCACGTTGCAAAGGTTCCAATGGCCTTTATTGGTATGGGTAAAGCCTAAAATGGTATCGTCCTCATATTGGTAACCTGCACCTGATCCGTATTGGGTAATAGGGCTCAATTGTACCATGGCATTTGGCAATGCACTGCCGGGGAAAGTTAAGCCAGCCCATGAGCGCCAGTCTTTAGGTAATTCGTAGCCCAATATTTTAGGGTCGTTCATAGGCGCGGTGCCAATGAAGGTATTTACATACGAACTAAGTTTTCTTTGCTGTGCCTTCAAAGTTGTTGCAGACGTTAGCAGCAGGGCCACCGCCAATTTTAAGGTAGTACTGTTTCTCATTATAAAGGTTTATAATAGTAAGATGTTTAAAAGACAGTTATCCCCCAAAAACAATTGCCTTAATAGTTGATTTTATTAATATGAGCAAACAGCACAAAACCATACCGAACGAACCCGAGGAGATGCCGGCGCACATTGAAGGCCCGGAAATAACCCGGCCCGGAGACCCGAAAACGCCTGAGATACCTAAGGAAGCGCCCGATGATATACCATCCGAGATCATACCCGAGCCAAATAAAGACCGGGACGATGGCACTGTGCATCCCGGGTAAAAAGCACTGACAAAAGTTGATCTGTAAACTTTTTTCAGGACGGTTCGAGTCTATCAGCGTTCACCAGTGTTCACGGTGTTCACAAGTGTTCATGCCGTGAACGTGAACGCTTATTGGGTAAAATCACATAAAATACTGTATTACAGATCAAAAGCTCTTTTAATACCCAATTCCAAACCTCTCAGCTCTGCCAGCCCGCGCAGTCTACCGATAGCAGAGTAACCCGGATTGGTGGTCTTGTGGAGGTCGTCCAGCATCTTGTGCCCATGATCGGGCCTGAAGGGCATGCGCGTATCCTTACGACCTTCCGTAATGCGTTTCTTTCGTTCTTCAAGTAAAGCTTTCATCACCTCATACATATCTACATCCCCGGCAAGGTGATCTGCTTCGTAAAAATTGCCAAATTCATCGCGTTTGGTGCTGCGCAAATGTATAAAGTGTATGCGATCAGCCAGGCGCTTTACCATAGCGGGTAAGTCGTTACTTTCAATTACACCGAACGAACCGGTGCAAAAGGTGAGTCCGTTGTGGCGGCTATCTACCGCGTTATAAATGTCAATTATATCCTGCTGGTTGCTTACTACTCGGGGCAATCCCAATATATTGTAAGGCGGGTCATCCGGGTGGATGCACATCAACACCCCTGCCTGCTCCGCAGCGGGGATCACCTGCTTTAAAAAGTAGAAAAGATTGGATTTCAGCGTAGCGGCGTCAATACCATCATAAGCGGCCAGTACTTTCAAAAACTGTTCTAAAGTATAGCCTTCCTCTGCCCCCGGCAGCCCGGCAATGATATTTTTGCTGACGAACCTTTTTCCTTCTTCGCTTAATTCATCAAAATATCTTTGAGCGCATTCCCGGATGGCTTCTGGATAGCTTGTGGCAGCGTTTGGCCGCTTTAATATATGGATATCAAAAGCCGCAAAATGGCTCATATCAAACCGTAAGGCTGTAGAACCATCGGGCATGCGATACTCCAGATCGGTACGCGTCCAATCCAGAACAGGCATAAAATTGTAACAAACGATATCGATACCGCACTGCCCCAGGTTAAGCAGTGATTGCTTATAATTCTCGATGTAGCGTTCAAATTGTCCTGTGCGCTTTTTGATATCCTCATGCACCGGCACACTCTCCACTACCGACCATGTTAAACCGGCGGCTTCTATCTCGTTCTTACGCTTAAGTATTTCAGCTACCGGCCAAACTTCTCCGTTAGGGATATGGTGCAAAGCAGTAACCACACCGGTTGCCCCTGCCTGTTTAACATCACTTAAAGAAACCGGATCATGAGGGCCGTACCAGCGCCAGGTTTGTTCTAAACTCATACCGTAAATAACAAAATTAATTACTCATATGCATCATCGAAAAATTGAACAAAAATCTGTTTGCTTTTTCATTTTAGCCTGCATTATACTACATTGCCATCCTAAGGCATTATAAACCTTACCAAACGGTTAAGCATCGTATAAGCCAATACACCTATGAACAATTCATTTTCGCTTGAGGGGAAAGTTATAATAGTTACCGGCGGCACCGGCATTTTAGGCAACGCTTTTATTAACGGCATTGTTGAAGCAGGTGGTGCAGTTGGCGTCCTGGGCCGCAATAAACAGGTTGCTGATGAGCGTACTGCAGCCATTAACGCAAAAGGCGGCAAAGCTATCGCCCTTATTGCAGATGCGCTTGATGAAGCAGCGCTTACACAAGCCAAAACGCAGATATTAGATAAATTTGGCCACATAGATGGCCTGGTTAATGGCGCAGGCGGCAATATGCCCGCAGGCGTTATACAGCCTGATGAAGATATTTTTAAGATGAATATCGATGGCATGAAAAAAGTGCTGGATATTAATCTTTGGGGCACCATCCTCCCTACGCAGATATTTGGTGAGGCCATCGCACAAACAGGCAAAGGCAGTATAGTCAATATATCTTCCATGAATTCAAAACAGGCTGTTACCAAGGTATTGGGTTATAATATGGGTAAAGCAGCCGTTGACTGCTACACTGAGTGGTTCGCCGTTGAACTGGCCAACCGTTATGGCGATGCTATCCGCATGAATGCCCTGGCTCCAGGATTTTTCCTCACTGAACAAAACCGTAACTTGTTGACCACGCCTGATGGCGGCTATACCTCCAGAGGCGAATCAGTGATCCATAAAACACCTTTTAAAAGGTTTGGCCATCCGGATGAGTTGATAGGCGCTTTGGTATGGTTGCTTAGCGATGCATCGGCATTTGTAACGGGCTCCATGATATGCGTTGATGGTGGTTTCTCGATTTTTAGCGGAGTTTAATAATTGGTTTTATGACGGGGAAAGTCTTAACATTCGGCGAGTTATTGCTCAGGTTTTGCCCTGACGCGGACGGACAATGGTTAGCCACTAACACCATGCCTTTCCATGTTGGTGGTGCGGAGCTTAATGTTGCTACAGCACTCGCTATATGGAACATACCCGTTAAATATTTTACAGCCCTGCCGGACAATGGCCTTACCAATCAGTTACTCACTTACCTGCAAAAGCGGAGCATCGGTATTACCGCCATTTCAAAAAGTGAAGGTCGTTTGGGTACTTTTTACCTCACCAAAGGCAAGGATATGAAGCACGATGCCGTGATATACGACCGTGCCGGCTCGTCCTTCGCTAAACTGAAAGTTGGGACTGTTAATTGGGATGAGGTTCTGCAGGATGTTAGCTGGTTTCATTTCAGCGCTATTTGCCCTGCGCTAAGCCAGGAAGCAACAGAGCTGTGTGAAGAAGCGCTTAAGGCTGCCTCTGAGCGAGGCATTTACATATCTGTTGATCTTAACTACCGGGCTAAGCTTTGGCAATATGGCAAGCAACCCATTGAGGTGATGCCGCAACTTGCTAAATATTGCGATCTGATAATGGGTAATGTATGGGCTGCGGAAAAACTTTTAGGCATACCCGTTTTAGGCGATATCCACGAGTCGGGGCAGAAAAGTATCTATCTTAAGGAGGGTTTACGTTCATCGGAAGATGTCATCAAAGCATTTCCTAAGTGCAAGGTGGTAGCCAACACCTTCCGGTTTGACCAACAGGATGGCATCAACTACTACACATCCATTTATGCCGATGGCGAATTTCACAGCTCTGCAACCTACAATGCCGATAACGTAATTGACAAAGTTGGCAGCGGCGATTGCTTTATGGCCGGTTTGATATACGGCATTTATAATCAACTATCCTATAAAAAAACATTAGACTTTGCTACCGCAGCGGCATTTGCAAAGCTTTTTATCGAAGGCGATGCTACAACAAGCACCGTTGACGATATAATAAACACTATCCGGTATGAAATCTAAACAGGAAATTACTGATGCTATAATCACGCAAGGCATGTTGCCCCTTTTTTATCATGCCGATAAGCAGGTAAGTTTAGATGCGGTAAAAACACTTTACAAAGCAGGCATACGTGTTATTGAATATACCAACAGAGGTGTGGCTGCATTGGAGAACTTTAAGGTCTTAAAACAATTGCAGCAAACAGAACTGCCAGACCTCATATTGGGGATAGGCACCATTAAAACTCCCCAGGACTTTGATGATTACGCCTTTGCCGGAGCTGATTTTTTTATATCGCCGGTGGTTGCAGAAGAAGTGGGTCATTTAGCTATCACGAATAATTATTTGTGGATACCGGGTTGTATGACACCTACTGAAATAGACAAAGTTGCCCGTTATTTTGATGTTTCGTTTGTGAAATTATTTCCTGCTAATGTTTTGGGGCCGGGCTTTGTATCGGCAGTAAAGGAACTATTCCCGGGTGTTAAAATGATGCCTACAGGCGGTGTTGATATGAGTGCCGACAACATTTCTTCGTGGTTTAAAGCTGGTGTTGTAGCGGTTGGGATGGGTAGTAAACTGATAAGCCCGCAACTGCTAAATGAGAAGAATTATAACCAATTATATACCGATACCCTGCACGCTTTAGAACTGGTTAAAGAAGCAAGGTAACGCAACTTTACATCATGGGCCAAACACAAAAAACTAACTACCGCTGGACGGTGGTTGTGTTGCTATTTTTTGCCACAACCATTAATTATCTGGATAGGCAGGTGATCGGCTTACTTAAGCCCACGCTTGAAAAGCAATTTAATTGGTCTGAGAAAGATTACAGCGATATAGTGATGGCTTTCCAGGCTGCTTATGCCGTTGGGCTGTTAGCGGTCGGTGCTTTTATAGATAAGCTTGGGACAAAACTGGGATACAGCTTGTCGCTCATCGTTTGGAGCGTTGCGGCAATGGCGCATGCGTTGGTGAAAGGCACATTTGGCTTTGGTGTAGTGCGTGCGGCCCTTGGTGCCGGCGAAAGCGGCAACTTTCCGGCAGCGGTAAAATCTATCGCAGAATGGTTCCCCAAAAAAGAACGAGCCTTTGCAACCGGAATATTTAATTCCGGCGCTAATATTGGCGCAGTTGTGGCCCCTATTATGGTTCCGTGGATACTGGGTGTATACGGCTGGCAAATGGCTTTTATCATCACAGGTGCTGTAGGTTTCGTGTGGCTGATATTCTGGTGGATATATTACGAGATACCTTCCCGCCACAAAAAGGTTAATACTGCTGAACTTGAATACATCAATAGTGATGCTGAAGAAGAAACTGCAGAAAGTGAATTAGTTGAAAAGAAAATTGCCTGGACAAGTTTATTCAGCGTTAGACAAACGTGGGCGCTTGTGATAGGAAAATTTTTAACAGACCCAATGTGGTACTTTTTCCTGTTCTGGTTACCCTCCTATTTCTCAAGCACCTTTAACCTCGATCTAAAGAAACCCACATTACCGCTCATCCTCATCTACACGGCGACTACTGCGGGCAGCATTGGCGGTGGTTATCTATCGTCATGGTTCATTAAAAAAGGTATGCCTGTATTTAGGGCACGCAAAACCGCTATGTTTATTTTTGCGCTTTGCGTAGTTCCCATCTTTACGGCCAGGTATGCTACTGATATTTGGCAATCGGTAGCCCTTATCAGTTTAGCTGCAGCAGCCCACCAGGCATGGAGCGCAAATATTTACACCACAGCATCAGATATTTTCCCTAAAAATGCAGTAAGTTCAGTTATTGGCATCGGTGGTATGGCGGGTTCGGTAGGCGGAATTTTGTTCCCATTTTTTATCGGCTGGATACTTGACGCTGCAAAAGCGTCGGGAAATATCACTGCCGGGTATAATATACTTTTCAGCATCTGTGCTTGTGCCTATATCGTTGCCTGGTTATTGATGCATTTTTTAAATGCTAAGCCTAAAAGAATAATCCTAAAAGTTTAAAGAACCGTCACCTATTTATATCTAACAAACAGGGCCTGCCATTAGCGGGCCCTGTTGTTTACCGTCTATAACAATAACTTAAAAAGTGCTCCAGGTAAGTGAGTTTTTATCAAACAACACCCCATGTGAAAAATCAGCGCCGGTAGAAGTGCTGCCGTCTGCACATTTTGCTAATATAGCTACCCTGCCACCTGTTGCTGAAGATGGAATTGCAAGCGTTAAGCTATTAGCATAAGTGGTGCCGCTCGGTGGTGGCAGGCTTGGACCGGTTGTGTTCCAATAGCCACCGATACCATAAGAACTGGCTGAACTTGGGTTCCATTCTATGGTTATTGAATAGGCTGAAAAAGATGTAACATGAATGTTGAGCACAGCCCCACATGCAGGGAAATCTTGCTGTAAAGGTGCTGCATTTCTCTTAGCGGCCTTCTTAGCAGGAGGTTTAGTGTCAACAGGAGTAAATGAAGGTAAAGCAAATAGCATAACAGCTATCAGCGATGATAACATAAGGTTCCTTTTCATAAAAATAATGTTTAATTGGTTAAAAACGAGGACGTAAAAACTTTATTGACGGCAATTACATAAATCTAAAGATAATATTTAATCAAAAAATAATATTATGATTGAATTTTTAATCATTGAGCAATTCGGAATAGGGGCTTATGTTAAAGTCTTCTTAATGTTAAAAAGTGTGAAATACTCCACATTTGTGTATTTCACAATTGTTAGTTGTTATCTTTATCTCACCGGGCGGCTAAAAATCGCGCGCTGCTATTGTTTCTGATAGGATCCCCCTACGCCTGAGCGTCCACCTTATCAATGGCAATTTACTATGATTGATCGTATACGTTTATCGCTTTTAAAAATTTCTGTTTTTGTCGTACTGGCTTTTAGCACAGCAACCGCCAGTGCACAATTGTCAGCATCCCTACCTTACAAGGACAATGCTATTGACTCACTATCTGCTAACTCATCTTACATTGACGAGCAAGCTTTTACAGCATCTAAAGCAGCAAAGTTGTCGAGCATTTTTGATGATGTTAATGAAAACTCCCTGCAAAAAAAGGTATCTGTAAGTCTTAATAATTCCAGAGACCGAAGGCAATTGATGGATTATCTCAAACAGCTTGAGATAGGTGATAACAACGCTGCAGGTAATGAGGCGCGAAATAAAACGCTGTTCAAGTTTGCAAATCTTTTCGCAAGATTGAAACTTTATCCCCTGGCGATGAAATGCTTCTTTAAAACGTTACAGAAGGATAAAAAGCTAAAAGACAATGAAGAAGCCGCTGCTGTAGACAGCCTGGAAATAGATACCAGCCAAAACACTGATCTGCCAATCAACACCAAAGACGATTCCTTAGCATACGTTCAAAGCCTGCAGGTTCGGAGTGATAAATCAAAAAGAACCACATACGAAAATATTTCAGGTACGTTCAACGATGGGAAACAAGCGGTGGCCTATGCATTGCTTTTTCATGTAAAGCAGCCTTCGCCGGGTAAAAAGAAAGTGCACGTACTGGCTTATACCGGGCATACCTATATCACATTGATCAAATACAATACAGATTCTACTTACGTTTCATGCTCATTTGGTTTTTACCCTAAAAAAGACCATTTATTCTCCGCAACACCTTGGTTCCCGTCAACGTCATCGCAATTCAAAAATGACGCGGGGCACAAATGGGATGAGATCATCGGGAAGTTTATTTCTAGGAAAAGTTTTGAAAAGATCCTGAAGCTTACTAAAGAATACAATGACGTGGATTACCACCTGAGTTATAACAACTGCACCGATTTTTCACTGCAGGCGGCAGGTGTAGCCGGCATCAGCATCAGCAATACGGATGGTAAATGGTTTATGGGGCATGGCAATAATCCCGGAGTAACAGGCCAAAGCATCCTGCAGGGAGGTTACGGCACTACCGATAAACAACCTGTTACTACTTTATTCAAAAGCTTAAACACTTCCGTAACGGAAAAATAAGTGCAAAGCCTTTAGTCGAAAGTCCTAAGTGAAGTTTACTATTTGTTAATAGAAAGACTTAGGACTTTAGACTCAAGAATTACAACTTCCCTCCAACCGCCCAGAAAATGGCATTGGTGAACAATTTGGTATAAGCCGGATTATCAAACAGCCTGGGCGAATGTCCCATAAAAATGTAAACATTCCGGGCTTTGTACTTAGGGTTTGTCCATACAACGGGGTGATCGGCCATTTTGATATTGCCGTTAGGTTGATAGGTATTCTCATCAACGCTGGCAAGTACCTTAACATTTGGCCGTGGGCTTTTATCGTAAGTGTACCACTCCTCCTGTTTTATTAAGAATTTAGCGGGGATGCCGCGCATTACCGGGTGTTGGCTGTCTTCAATCTTAACCTCGCCTGATGCAAAGGTGGCGATGTAATCTTTGAATTTAATATCGCCCATAAAGTGGTAAAACCACTCCCACATCGGGAACCCATCAAACTCTCCTAAAAGCGTAGCGTGATGAAAACCTATCCAACCTCCCCTGCCGCTATTAATATACTGTTCAAAAGCCTTTACCGCTTTCTCCTTCCAACCGTAAGGCGGATAATCTAACTGGATAAACAGATTATATTTGCTGAGATAAGCAGAATCGATGTTATTGGTATTCACGATGTAATCAACCGTAAAACCACGTTTGGCAGCAAGTTGGTTTAGCCACACCTTTGCTCTTTTAGAGTATTCAACGTGATGACCACCGTTCTCATAAATTGCCAGTACTTTGAAAGATTTGTGTTGTGCAAAACATGCGAAATTCATCAAAATCAAGCACGATAAAAACAGTGATCTCATCTTAAAGTATTGTAGTATCAGAAAATCCCCAGGAACTTCTTACGTTTTTTCTTCTTGACCGGTGGTGCCACCTTTACAGAATCAGCCCAGACTTTTTTAGCTTTCCAAACTCTCTTTTTTGATGCAAGCTGGGCTTGTCTGGCGAGGGCAACACTATCATAATTATACTGTTTAGGTATATACGGTGGCCGCAAATAGTTTACAGCGGGTACGTACACTACATTGCTGTTACCGGCAGGACTCTTAAAGAATGCATATAACGATATAGCTACGAATATAAGCCCAACGGTTATAATAGCGCCAAGCATTTTTCGCGGCATAATAATGGTTGCCCGGTTGCGCTCGTACATCCCTTTGTTACCGTTAAAATGAGCGCCTGTTTCTTTTGCAAGGGTTTGCAGTGCGGCCAGTTGCCGGTTCTTTTCAGCGTCCTCTTTTTCAAACTGCTCAACAAGCTTTCTTAAGCGTTCGTTCTCAGCAAGTATCGCAGCGTTTCCAGCTTTACTTTCCCCGGAGAAATTGGCTTCAACAACAGCGTCCAATAATTCCACACCACTTGCGTAGCGGTCTTCGGGCTGCTTTTGCAGGCATTTATCTATAATGGCCAACAACCAGCGTGGCAACTGCATTTCCTGATCGCGCTTTTCTTCTGTCCAGGTGCGGGGCAGATTGTTCTGACGCATAATACGCAGATCTGGCACAGGTGATTCAAGGTGGGCCATGCGCACGTTGTTGCGGGCGGTTTCACCGTTGCCTGTAAGTGGGAACGGCACAGTGCCGGTGAGCATTTCATATAAGATGATCCCATAAGCATAAACATCAGATTGCGGCAACATCATGCCATCTGTTTGCTCTGGTGCCATAAATTCTATAGCCCCGGCATGCCTGATGCTGGTACGGCGCTCCTCATCGGTAAGGATGGCCAATCCAAAATCTATCAGTATGTAATTGCCGGTTTGGGCATTGTACTTAACGTTATTGCTTTTAACATCGCCATGCTTGATGCCTATCTTATGGCAATGTGCTAAAGCCCCAGCCAACTGGTAAGCAAGGCGAATAGTTTCTTTGATAGTAAATACGCGATCATTGGGTGGTTGTAGTAGATCACACAGATCGGGGCCATCAATATACTCCATCTCAATATATGGCAACGATCCGCTTTCTGTTATACCCGAGCTCAAGATCTTAACCACATTGGGATTAGGCACCTCATTAACCTTTTGCAGTTTGCCAACCTCGTTAATGAAGTTGCGGTAATTGCGGTCTTCGGTGTTTTCTGCGTAAACAGGCGTGGGTAATATCTTCACCGCGGTGATCATTGGCCCCATGCGCCGGCCTTTATACACCGATCCCTGCCCGCCTGTGCGTAACGCACCCAGATTCTCTAATCCTTCAGTTATGGTAAATACTTTACTCATTGCCTGCTGGTTGATAGCTAAACTCCAAAACTGCCGACTGACCTAATATGATCTGGTCGCCTTCCAGCAATTGATGACCAATATGGGTAGAGCTTAGTTTGATCACGTCCTCACTTTTTTCTGAACGGATCTTTATTTTATTCCTCGGCGGGATACCACCCTCATCTGCATAAATATAAAACTTCCCGGCCTCATCGCTCCACTCGATGTGTGCATGCTGGCGACTTACATACTTGTTCGCCTCATCGGCTGCATCACTGGGGAATGCGATATGGTTAGTGCGGAAAAAGCCATCATCGGCCTGTGCTTTTTTATCCCTACCGATATTGATCTTGTCTTTACCGGATTGGATGTGATACGCTTTCTGTTCCGCCTCTCCACCCAAAACGCGGATGTAGGCAGAGGCAGATTGTTTGATGAAGTTGCTGCCGGTTTTAATAAAAAATGCAGCGTCTACAGTTTTAGCGGGCACCGCTTCTGCCGGCAGTTCCTCGTCAAATATCACATCCAGTTGCCAGTTCTGAGGAAGGTTTACTGCATAGTCATCGGCAATCCGCTGTACTTCGTCTTTAAAAACTTCCGGTTCTTCGGTATGCACCGCAGCCTCGTAAAGCGATTTATCTGCCGCTGGGGCGTTGATGTACAAGTTTAAGCCGCGGATGTTGCCACCTTCGCCACCTTCTGCTTTCTGCAACTCCTGTTTAATAAATTGAAGCAGTTCGTACCGTATACCTTTAACATCAGAAGGCCGGTCCGCCTTATCGCTTTTAAAAAAATTGAACATCCTATCCTGTAAAGTAATGAATCTAAATTTAAGTGCTTTACTGACCTTAATCCTAAATATCTCGCTAATAAAATAACGGCTTAATGTTTACTTCTACCATCATCAAACCCCGCACTGGCATACGGCATTGCACTTACTACCATAAACCAACGCATTATTCAGTTGTTTGGTCTGTAATGCTTTTAATGTAGCCTTTTTCTTTCAGGAACGGTATTACATGCCGCCCTGCAAGTTTTACCGCATCAGATGAGCCCTTGGTTGATTCTATCCTCACGCAAACTACCATATTGCCAGCTCCGTTTGCCTTGGGCGCGAAGAATACGTACCAGCCATCGTTTATCTGCTCGCCTTTCCAGATGCGTTCCGGCGTACCGGTTTTACCGGCAACCGCAAGGCCCAGCGTATATACTTTAGGAGCGCTTTGTTCTATCATGTAATGGCGCATCAGCTCTGCATAGCGCGGATCGTTCATCAGCTTAATACCCGGTTTTACCTTCGTTGCAGAATCGCTTACTTTAAGTACATAACGGTTTTGCGGCATGGTGCCATTATTGGCAATACCGGCGGCCATGCGGGCAACAGCGGCCGGGGTGGCTATCAGCTCGCCCTGGCCCCAGGCCATACCTGAGATGCCTTTGGCCCTTGTTTTACGAATGTTATTTGGATTGTATCGCGGCTTAATATTGAACTCCGTTTTACGCCAAAGCTCGCGCCACTTTTCTTCCTGCTGGGCATTCTCTTTATCGCGGCCGTAATAATAACCACCAACGCCGTGTAAGAACATACCGGTCTTTAGATAAACGGTTGCCATATTTTCCTGCAGGTGCTCCTCGTTAGCCAGCTTGATGAAGTAAACGTTGTTTGATTTTGCAACAGCACGCTCCAACGTAATTACACCGGTTTCATCGGGCTCCAAACCTTTGGTACGGATACGCTCATAGCTGGCCACGTTAAATTTGCGGTTAGCCGCGGCCACACCCAGTTTATTGAACGATGCAATAGAAGTTGCCAGCTTTGCCGTTGAACCAGGTTGCGTTGCCAAAGTAAAACCAAGATCTTGTGTGGTCATCCAGCCGGCAAGTTGATTTTGGTCGGCATAGCTCATGGTCAGCTTTTCCCAATCATGTACAGGTGGTAATGGATAAGTAGCCGATGTAAGTACATCTCCTGTATTAGATTCCATTACCACTACCGATACCCGGTTATCCAGTAACGATGTATCCTGAGCTATTGAATTTTCTATTTCGGTTTGCAACTGCGCATCCATGGTAAGCCTAACATCACGGTTTCGCTTTTTAAAGGCTTCAACTTCCTTACTGTTAATGCCCGCAAGTAATAAAGGCGCAATGGCGCTGTAATCTCGTTTTACGACTGTCATTTCCTTAACGCCCCTTGCCAGAAACCTATCTTCTCGATACCGATTAGCGGTTACGTTAAATTTCTCTGTAGGCATTTGGAAACCTCGCAGTTCTGCAGCATGTTCATACTCCGCGAAGTAGCCGTTAGGGCTGCCGTTGAAAACGCCGGTGTTGGCATCGCCTATCCAAAAGAACATTTTATCATCAAAAGGATAATACCTATCCAAACGCTTGTGCATAGCCGAATCAATATTGTAATCAGCCGCACCGGCAAGCACCAGTTTACGATGCTGTTGCTTCACCAGGTTAGGATCGCTGGTTGCCAATAGAACGCCATCACGATCATAAAGGTTACCGGCCTCCAGTCGGTTCATTAATATGGCAATGCGCGGGTTGTAGCTAAACATCCTTGCGCCGCTTTTATCGGCCACCAATGATGGCTTAACCACCCATTTTTTGTTATTGAATGAATATCTTGATACACTAACCGACAACAGCACCACACCACTTAAGGCTGCCATAAGTGCCGGAACCAGGTTTTTGTCCTGTTGCTGCGAAATATAATTCATTTGCACAGGCGTACCTCTAACCTTTGAAGCCGATAGTAAAAATCCTGATGCCAGCAAGTTAGCCACCAATGATGAACCACCGTAACTTTCAAACGGCAACGATACGCCGGATAGCGGTAACGCTCCTGTGGAACCACCTGCAATTAGCAAGAACTGCACAAAGGTTGATACCCCTATGCCCGCACACAAGTAAAACAAAAATGGTGTACCCGTTCGCCGGCCAATGATGATGGATCGATGCAGGTAGAGCAGGAAAAGGATGAAAATACAGGTCATGCCCGTCCACCCGAACTCTTCACTCATAGATGGTAATATCATATCGGTATGCGCCTCAGGGATAGTTTTGGCAAAGCCTTCGCCCACGCCCTGACCTGCAACACCACCGCTGGACATAGCCCAAAGCCCGTTCGCTACCTGGTCGCCACCATAAACTTCGTTATTCCAGGCATCCTGCCAAATGGCTTTACGGTCTACCAGACGTTGTACCGGACCAGGGAATAACTTACCTAATAAAGGCACTTGGTCTATCGTAACAAACGCTGCCATGATAACCAGCACCATAATGGCCGATTCGCTTAACGATCGGCGGTTGAACAGCATCATTAACGAAACTGCAGCAGCGGTAATAAGCGCGGCAAGCCAAACGTTTTTTACAAACCAGCTTACCAGCACATACAGCACAACGGCTATCGCCATGAACATGAAATCGCCGCGCGAAAACGAGAACAAAACAATAAACGTAAAAAGTACCACCATTGCCGGCCCAAGGTCGCCCAGGATAAGGAACAGGAACAACGTTACAAGTATGGCTATCAGCGCGAAAGAGAAAAACTGCCAGCGTTTATTCCAACTGGTGTACTCGCTGATGAGCTTTTCGTTGGCCGCAAAGAAACCGGCCAGGAAAAGGATGATCAAATATTTTACGATCTCGCTCGGTTGAAAGCCAAATAAGTTAACCTTTACGCCGCTACCCTCGGGCCCGGTACCAAACTTGATGGTAAGCGCCAGTAAAGTTGCCGCTAAGGCTACCCAAGGCCAGCCATTTGCTGCCGCCGTGTTCTGTTTAAACACCAGCATCCGGTACACCCAAGAATCGGGTGTAAAACGGCGGAGGCTGAAAAACAGCATCACCAGCATGGCAACCAACCCAATACCTAAGTAGAATAGCATATCCTTAGCCAGGAAACGATCTCGGAGAGGATCCTGTAAGCTGAGTAAGGTAATAAATGATAATCCTGTTAGAGTCATGATAACCGGCAGGATCAGTTGATCGGCACTTCTGAAGCCTATTGACAATACAATGTGTACCACCAAGAAAGCACCTAAAAAGCTACCGACTATAATATAAAACCAGTGATTAAAATCGTCAACAGTACGTATGGTTAATGATTTTTCTTTTTTAAGGATATTAAAATCGCGGGTTGAGAACAAGCGAATGGTATGCGGCTGCTGGTTAAAAGCGAAAGTGGCATCATCATCCAGTTCCTGCACACCCTGCGATGTGCCAAACTGGTAACCGGGCTGCAAAGGCAATACTTTAAACGCTTTGCCGTTTGGCAGATGCGTAAACTGCGCAACGCCTTGCTCATTGGTGCGTGCGTAAGCAATTAATTCCTGCAGATGCGGCCTTCCGGCGCTATCAGGTGTAAATACCTTTGTGAAACCGTTGCCATTTTCACGTGTACGTTTAATTTCTTCTATTTCCTCATCGTTATAAATACTATCCTGCGGCAATATCATCTGCAGCCGTACCAATACACCGTCAACGGGTTGTTCTTTACTTACGATGTTTGCAGCGATAGTTCCGCTGCCCATCTCAAGATCGGTACTTTGAGGCACCTGCCTTGGGTTAGATTTCTCGCTTACAAATAACAACGAATCCGCGCCGGTGTATCCCAGTAAAGCCCTTGAAGCTTCTACCCTGCTTTTAAAAGATTTGCCACCCTGTGCAAAGGCATCATCGGCAACAATAAAATATTTACGTTTATTAAGCTCACCGATATTATCAATCTGCAGGTGATTATCTGTTGCATTGGCAACAGTTGAAGTGATAAGGTCAATATCCTTATTATCTTCAAAGTAATAGCCTTTAGTAAGCAGGCGCTTGAGCTGACCTGCCGGGTCGCCGGCACTAAGGTTTATCATGGTGCCGTCTTGCAAGCGTTGATCTACATCAGTAAAGCGGGTTTGCAAAACGGTGTGTAAACGCAGGAAAAAACATACAAATAATGCCGTTAACAGTACAATGAAAATGCGCTCGGTCCACCGGCCGGGTTGTTGCACTTTATCTGCCTCCATTTGCTTTTGCAGTGGTTTTAGGTTTAGCAGTATTGGTGTTTGTAATGATCATAGGAAAACTTGCCGTGATGTTTTTGTCCTGCGCAAACACATAGTTGTTGCGCACCGGCAAACGGCAATTGCTGAACTGCACATTCACTAACGACAAGCCATTATTAGCAAATTCAACTGCTACATCAAAGTCTTTAAACTTTAGGTTTTCAATTACAATAACTTTGGCTTTGCCGCCTAAAGCCAATGCAGGGCCATGATAAGCCGTATCGCGCTGCAAAACAAAATTGCCCTTGGTTTTTAAATAAAGCGTATCCTTATCTATGTGCAAGGTATCGGTTAACATTACCGGTTGTTTAAAAGCCGTATCCGTTAATACAAGTGTATCACCTTTAAAGGCATCTATGGCATCTTGTAGCTTCACTTCGTTATCATTACGCAGCTTTGCGGTATCGGCAATTGGCTTTGTCACCTTTGCAGGTGTTTGCCCTTTCATAAACAGCCAAACTGTGCTTCCTAAAAACAACAGGCACAATAGCCCTAATATTACGGTTAACCCGCTGTTTCCGCTTTTACGCATCTGAGGTTCAGTTTTTGTTGTGGATGGTTTAATAGCTTCGTGATTTGTTCTTTCTTTATTCTCCTCGGGCTCCTCTGCTCGTTTTACCTGGTTGGTTACCGGCGCCACTGCCTGCGGCTGATAGCGGGGTTTATCATTATGAACTAATACAACGGTTACATTATCGCGCCCGCCGTTGTTATTGGCAGCGGTGATAAGCTCACGGGCTTTTTCTTGTAAGGAAGCGTTTAAAGTTAGTATCGATAGAATACCCTCTTTGTCTACCAGATCGGTTAGGCCATCGCTGCAAAGCAAAAGCAGATCCCCCGGCAAAAATGGAGAATCGCCGGTTTCCACAAAGCTATCATCCGTCTCTACTTGGTTGCTAAACCCTAAGGCTTTATTTATCTCATTACGCTTTGGGTGGTTCATGGCGGCATCTTCAGTCAGCCTGCCACTATCCTCTAAAAACCCAACAAAAGAGTGGTCTTTTGAGATTTTAACTAATGATTGATCGCGCAGCAAGTATAAACGGGTATCCCCTACGTGAGCATAATAAAAGCGGTTATTTTCGATATCTGCTATGGCCATTGTGGCTACGCAAGCCATGCTTTCCAACGCTTTATCTTCCGCTTTTTTTGCAGCTATATCCCGGCTTGCCTGCTTAAAGGCCTCAATCATTCCTTCGATGATATTGGCCTGTGGCTTACTAAGCTGTTCTGTAAAAACGGTCTGCGCAATCTCGGCAGCAACTTCGCCGCCATTGTATCCGCCAACGCCATCAATTACTGCAGCAAGCACATACTTGTCATGCATTACTTTGCGGGCAACAAAGGTATCTTCGTTGTTGCTGCGTACCCTGCCGGTATCGGTTTGTCCAAAATAGTTTTCAGCCATTGCGTTTACCTGATCTTTTAATATCAGCAAAGTGGGTGAGCAGCATTAGCCCGCCAATTACCAATAAGCCTATGGATAATATTTGTGACATTGATTATGCTTTAAACAGGTTTAAACCTATAATGCCGTTAAGCAGCATTCGCGAGTTAACCGGTAACTCAACCCATTTGGGCGAGTTGATGTCACTTCGCTCTACTTTAACCTCATTAAGTGTGGTCATCTCTCCGAATGATGCCAGGTAAAATTTACCATCAGAACGGTTATATTTAAGCTGCAAATGCGGGGCATTAACCCAATCAGACGGTATGGTGAATATGTTTGAGTCTTCGCGCGTCTCCTCGCTGCCTGATACAATGATCTCATCGTCTTTCATCAGGTATTCAACTTTTTTACCGGCAAATTGCTGATCGGGAATGATAGTTTCCAGTTTGGCAATGCTATCTTTTGGCGACTTGGTAGATGCTTTTTTCTCTTCTTCAGCAGCTTGCAGGTTATCCTCGTAAGGTATTTCAAAATAACCCTCGCTGTAATAATTAAAGCCTTTTAGCACATCCTGGCTAACATCAAAAGTTTGGGCAATACCGGTTTGACGGGGTATGAAAGTTACCCGCAGGTTCTGCTCTTTTATTGGCTCATTATTATCAGGTAACAGCTTGCCAATAAAACCTTTATCGCCGCGGGCATAATCCGGGTGCGATACCAGCCTGAAAACCCATTTAGAGCCGGATGGCTTTACCGTTTTGCCTGCATCACGGTACTCTTTTAATATCTCGTAGAATTTCTCTACCGTTTCCTGAACTATGAGGCCGAATATGCCTTGTTTATCAGCAATAAATTCTTTGTAATCATCAGGGTTAAAGCTGATGATGAACTCATGATAAAACACCACCCTATCAGCAAATGATAGCTGTTTAATAGATTCCCTAAATTTTTCTACGATGTAGCTGTAAACAGTATCTGGCGTGAGGGCGTTTGCCTTAGCCTTTTCGGTGGTCTCGTTAGTAAGAAACCAATCTTGTATACCAATGCGTTGCCAAAAGTTAGGTGTAGATGCCATTAAGGTTAATTCAAAAGTTAAAAGTCGAAATTTAAAAGATGAACAAGCCGTTGAAAAACTTACCGATCTTTAATATTTTGCTATAGTTTCATTGAACACATTTAGTAAACAGATGTTTTACTGTTCGGGCTGTGTTACGGTGGTATCCTGCTGCTGATTGTTTACGCTGTCTGTTGATGGCCTTTGTGGTTCTGTAACCGGCTTTCTTACAACCGGGGTATCTCGCTTAGCCGGCATCGTATCTGGCTGGGCACTTTGGCTTTGCGGATACTTTGAACCGTAATCAACACCGCCTGTGTCGGGCTTGTTTTGTATCGTATCTTCACTTGCTTGCTTGCTTTGCCCCTGCTTTTTAAGGAAAGTTGCATAGACTGAAAAACCCATAAACAACACTATTAATACTATTAACGTATAATAGTATGGCTTGGAAAGCGACACGCGCGATTCATCGTCTACCGGCTCTTCATAAGCCGGTTGAGGCGGCGGGCCGGTTTGCTGGTATTGCAACAAAAGGTTATGCAAACGTTCGTTCTCGCTGCGTAGGGCAGCATTGCTTAGTCCACCGTTAAAATCGTGGCTATCTGCAGCAGCCAAACTACCACGGACGATGGCGTCATGCAATTCTGTGCCGTTCTTAAACCGCCTGTCCGGATCTTTCTGCAAGCATTTATCAATAATTTTTAGCAACCACTGCGGTACCTGCATCTCCTGCGCTTTTTTCTCATCGCTCCAGGATGCAGGCAAGGCCGCGCGGCGTGCATTCAGCAGATCAGGAACAGGCGATTCGATGTGTGCCAGCATCACCTGGTTACGTGCGCTATCGCCATGCCCTTTTGATGGGAAAGGCACCTCGCCGGTAAGCAACTCATAAAGTATGATGCCGTAGCTATAGATATCGGTCTCCAGCAGCATCTTACCTTCGTGCTGCTCTGGTGCCATAAACTCCACGGCACCGGCATGCCTGATGCTTGTACGGCGCTGCTCCTCGGTCATCACGGCAAGGCCAAAATCCAAGAGCACGTAGTTGCCGGTATGTACGTTATATTTTACGTTGTTGCTTTTTACATCGCCATGCTTTACCCCAATCCTATGGCAATGTGCAAGAGCGCTTGAAAGCTGGTCGGCCACGCGTATGGCCTCCTTAAGCATAAATATTTTATCATGAGGCTCTTTCAATAATTCACACAGATCGGGGCCATCTATGTATTCCATCTCTATGAAAGGGAAAGATCCGCTATCCGTAAGCCCCCAGCTAAGTATCTTAACCACATTGGGGTTAGGCTCCTCATTTACCTTCTGCAGTTTTGTAACCTCGTTTTTAAAGTTGCGGTAATTGCGGTCATCATCGCTCTCATTAAGTATCGGCGTTGGCATCAACTTAATAGCGGTAAGCACAGGCCCCATACGCCGGCCTTTATAAACGGAACCCTGTCCGCCTGTGCTCATGGCACCTAAATTTTCAAGTCCTTCGGTTATGGTAAAAACTTTGCTCATGGATAGATATTTTCCGTATAGGTAATGGCAATTTACAGACTAATGTACATTTTATCACACCATTTTGTTGTGATAATTTTAAATGGATTAAAATTTAGCCCACAAAAAAGCCCGTCACTTTTACAAGTAACGGGCAACACAACACATTTAAACCTACTGGTTTAAAGGCGCATATGCCGATTTACGAATAACATCGGCAAATAACTTTACTGAGTACATGCGCGATTGATGATCAAATATGGGCGAAGTTGCCATTACCTCATCAACACCAGTCTCTTCAATAAAACTTCCCAGCTTATTTTTTATTGTCTCCGCACTGCCAACAAACGAGTAAGCCAGCATCTGCATTACGGCCTCCTCTTCGTACGGCGACCATATAGCATCCATGTCTTTTACGGGCGGTGGAAGCAACTGTCTGCGGCCTGTTACAACGCCTAAAAACATCTGTTTCATTGATGTTGCCAGGCGCTCGGCTTCCGGGTCGGTATCTGCAGCAATTACGTTAATGCACGAGATCACGTATGGTTCTTTTAGCTGGTCTGACGGTCGGAAATTATCCCGGTAGATCTTTATCGCTTCCCTGAAATAAGTGGGTGCAAAATGGCTGGCAAAAGCATAAGGTAAACCCATAGCTGCGGCAACTTTGGCACTGTCAGTACTTGAGCCCAGTACCCAGATAGGGATATCCAAGCCCTCGCCGGGATTGGCCCTTACCTTGCTGTTAGCATTATCAGCAGAGAAAAATGTTTGCAACCTTAAGATGTCTTTAGGGAAATTTTGTACCGCGTTAAAATTTTCGCCGCGGATAGCTAAAGCTGTAAGCTGATCGGTTCCGGGCGCTCGGCCGAGGCCAAGATCTATCCTGCCGGGATAGAGAGATTCCAGCGTACCAAATTGCTCGGCTACGATCAACGGCGCATGATTAGGTAACATGATACCGCCGGATCCTACACGGATCTTTGACGTACCGCCGGCAACATAGCCTATCAATATAGAGGTTGCAGAACTGGCCACACTGATCATGTTATGATGTTCGGCAAACCAATAGCGCGTATAGCCAACCTTTTCGGCTAACTGTGCAACCTCAAGACTTGATTTGAAACTGGTACCGGGTGTGCCACCCTGCACCACAGGTGCCAGATCAAGAATAGAATATTTTATGTCAGATAATTTTGTTGTACTCATAACTAATGTCCTGATAGCAATGTCTTAAACAGGTCTACCACAAATTTACGGTGAATAAAGCACCGTAAGACTGCTTTTGATGTTATATGACGTTGCGGGTACACTGGGACATAGTGGTGACAATGCGGGTTATGTTAATCAAAATCCATGGAGTATTTGATATCTTAGCAACATGATCAACAGCCCGGAGGGACAGCACATTTTAAACCGACTCAAAACTGAGCTGCCGGCGCATTTTCACTATCACAATATTGATCATACGCTGGATGTCTACAACGCTGCTGCCAGCATTGCCGAAAAAGAAAAGTTAAGTGAAATAGATAAGCGTTTATTGTTAGTTGCAGCTTTGTATCATGACAGCGGTTACCTTAACCAAATTAAAGATCACGAGAAAGCTTCATGCGATATAGCACGGGACGCTCTACCAAATTTCGGTTATACCAGTGAGGAGATAGACCGTATTTGTGCCACCATCATGGCAACGCAATTGCCTCAACAGCCCAAAGACTATTTGGAAGAAATAATTTGTGATGCTGACCTGGATTATTTAGGCCGCGAGGATTTCATTAGCACAGGTAATAAACTTTACCTGGAGATGAAAGCGTTAGGTGGCATAAGCGATAAAAAAGCCTGGGATGCATTGCAAATTACCTTTCTCACGCAGCACCGTTATTTCACCAAAGCATCTGTTGAAAACAAGGAGCCGAAAAAACAAGAAAATTTAAGAGCTTTACAAAACCAAACACCTATTGCCGAAATGAGTACAGCGCCAACTGCTAAATCAATCATTACCGACACAATTTACACAATTGCGGGTATCCTGTTCTGTGGTTTTGCCCTTAAAAGCTTTTTGATCCCCAATGCTTTTTTTGACGGTGGCGTAACTGGTATCTCTCTATTGATACACGAACTTTACCACGTTAACATAGCCTACGTAATTATTCTGGCTAATATACCCTTTATTGTTATGGGGATGTTCCAGGTGAATAAAACTTTTGCCATACGTACACTTTTGGCTATTATAGGCCTGGCCCTTTGTATCCTTTATATTCCTTATCCAGATAAAATCACATCCGATAAATTGCTGGTTTCTATATTCGGTGGCGTTTTTATGGGTACGGGTATCGGGCTGGCTATTCGTGGTGGTTGTGCCCTCGATGGTATTGAAGTATTGGCCCTTTACACGGGTAAGCGTATTAGTTTCACTATCAGTGAGATCATTTTAGGTATCAATATCATCATTTTCCTGATAGCGGCTTTTGAGGTTGGCTTTACCACCTCGTTATATTCTATTATCACCTATTTCACCGCATCGCGGATGATCAACTTTGTGATAGAAGGCTTGGAGGAATACACCGGCGTTACTATCATATCCGGCCAAAACCAGGCTATAAAGGAAATGCTGGTTATGCAGTTGGGCCGCGGCATCACCATTTATAAAGGTGAGCGTGGGTTTTTGAAAGAAAACTTTGATGTTCACCATCCCGTGGATATCGTGTTCACCGTTGTTACCCGCCTGGAGCTACGCCGACTTAAGGACATGGTGCACGATATCGATCCTAAGGCTTTTATCTTCACCAGTATCATTAAAGAAGCTGCTGGTGGTGTTTTAAAGAGAAGAGCGAGACACTAATGTTGAGGAATTCTAAAAGCTAAGATCTAAACTCTAAAGTCTAAGCGTAATTGCGACGTACGGGATAATTTTGACTTTTTAATTTCGCCTTTTGACTCAATACCCTATTCCACAACCTCATAAGTATTTACCGGCAAAGCCTTATTTTTTAGCATAAATTCCCCGTTTTCTTTGCAGTGGAAAGATTCCTTCGCCTTTTCATACACGGCTTCAGTGATGATGATCTGGCCGGCTTTGGCAATGCCTTGCAGGCGTTGGGCAAGATTTACAGAGTCGCCTATTACGGTATAATCAAGTCGTTTTAAGGATGCTGAACCAATATTACCAGATACCATCTCACCCGAGTTGATACCTACCGATATTTCGGGTTTAAAGATCTTACCGTTGCCCGCATCTATTTCAGGCTCGTTGGCTAATTGCTGCTTAACGGCTAAGGCAGTGTCAATTGCCCTATCTAAATGATATTCTCCACGAAATACGGCCATAATAGCATCACCCATAAATTTATCTACGTGGCCGCCTTGATTAATGATCTCCTTTACAATTTTATCGAACAAGCCGTTCAGCAAGTTTACCACGGTGTTTGCTGCAACGTGCTCAGTAATGGCAGTGAAGCCGCAAACATCTACGAACATTACAGTGGCCTCAAGCAACTCATTTTTCATGAGGCTGCTTTCAGCCTCCTTATGGGTCATAAAATTGAGCACGTTTTCATCTACGTACATCCTCAGGATGTTATTTTCCTTGATAGCTTTAAGGGTTTCCTGCAGCTGACGTACGTGCGTAATGGTCTTTTGCATGGTAAGGTCAAGATCATCAAAATCCACCGGCTTCATAATAAAATCAAACGCACCACGGTTCATGGCGGTGCGAATGTTTTGCATGTCGCCGTAGGCAGATACAACAACAGCCTTTAATGTAGGGTTAGCTTCCGGCAGGCGCGATAGCAGCGTTAAGCCGTCCATCACCGGCATATTGATGTCAGAAAGGATAATGTCCAGATCAGGGTGTTCTTTTATACGCTCAAGCGCTTCGGCCCCGTTCTGCGCAAAGATAAACTCGTATTCACTCTCCCTTATCTTGCGCCTAAACTTCTGTTTTACCAGTACTTCCAGGTCTGCTTCGTCATCTACTACCAGTATCTTAGCCATTACTCGCTAATTGTTTTTAGTTTTTCTTTTAACAAATTAAAATCAAGCGGTTTTGTAAGAAAATCATTCGCCCCTTTCTCCATTGCCTGCTTGTAATTTTCCTCATCGCCGTAGGCAGTAACCATCATCACAACCGGTGGAGGCGGCATAGGAAAATCTTCACGGATATGCCCCAACAATTCTATACCACTCATGCCTGGCATGTTGATATCCGAAAGAATTAGCACAACTTCAGAATGTTTCTCTTTCAGGTATTCAAGCGCTTCCTCGCCAGAGTGGGCAAAGTCAAGTTCTATTTCATTATTGCGGATCTCTTTCCTGAAACGCTGCAAAAACAACGGCTGCACATCCTCCTCGTCGTCTACTACTAATATCTTCATGCGAAAGTAACTATTGATTTAAAATAATTGCTGTTTAATCGAATTAATGAACTGCTGATCAAGATCAGGCAACTGGCAGTGTAATAATAAACTCCGAGCCTTCGCCCTCTTTACTGTTTATGTTGATAGTGCCTTTATGCGCCTTCACGATAATATCGTAGCTTAATGAAAGGCCTAAACCTGTACCCTCACCTGCCGGCTTGGTGGTAAAAAAGGGCTGCATGATCTTATCTTTAATAGCATCGGGTATACCAGTACCATTATCACGAACGATAATCTCTACATTGTTTCCAGGCAACACCTTTGTAGAGACCTCTACCTTCGGTTTAAAATCCCCACCTACCGATTTTTGTTTTTGATGCACCGCATAGAACGCGTTGGTGAACATGTTCAGCAATACGCGGCCAACATCCTGCGATACCATATTTACCAAAGGCAAGTGCTCATCAAAGTTGCTTACCAATTCAGCATTAAATGATTTGTCTTTTGCCCTTAAGCCATGATAGGCCAACCGGAAATATTCATCAGCAATGGTATTAAGGTTGGTTGGCTCCTTAATATTGCTGCTGGCACGACTATGTTGCAACATCCCCTTCACAATACCATCTGCCCGTTTACCATGGTGGCGTATCTTCTCCAGGTTTTGCTTAATGTCGGCAGCTATTGCATTCGCTTCTTCCATATCGCCTTTGGCAATTTCGGCTTCCATCTCGTCTATAAGTTCCATACTTACTTCCGAGAAATTATTTACAAAGTTCAGTGGATTTTGTATCTCGTGGGCGATGCCCGCAGTAAGTTCACCTAACGAAGCCAGTTTTTCCTGCTGGATCAATTGAGCTTGGGTTGCTTTAAGCTCTTTTACAGTTTCTTCGAGCGCATTGCGTTGGCTGGTAATTTCTGCAGTACGCTCAGCAACCATAGCTTCCAGTTCATTTTTACGAAGGTTGATCCGGGCAATTTCATCCAATTGCTTTTTGGATGTAGCTATTTTCACATAGATGTAACCGAAGGCTACGGCGTAAGCACACTGAAAGAAATCATCATATTTATCATAAAAACTTTCGCTTATAAGATAAACCAGTTCAACTATAGGAGCTACAACGACCAAAGGATAGTGCGCCCTCAGGAGAACACCATAAGGTTTAAATATTGGTTCTTTATGAAGATAATATAATACTCCGGCTAAAGAAAACGCTCCAATAATGCCAGCTACTTCATCATTTATGCCGCTACTGCCAAGAATAATCATCAGGCCGAGCGCGCCCCAACCTATGAGGTTTAACTTTAAATTCCATTTATAAAAATAATCTGTAAACTTCAACGACTTACGAAGCCGTATCATTAATAAGAAAATAGCAATAAATGGAAAAGCGTACATAGTGCGGTTTAAATTTAACCTAAGGTAAACATTTATTTATACCCAATTACCTAATGTTTAAATCTAACGAAGCATTTCCATGCAGATGTAAGAAATGCACGATCACCTGCAGAACAATATTGCCATAAACGCCTGCCAGCACATCATCCATCATTACTCCCGTACCACCTTTTAAGGCTTCCATTTTACGGATACCCAAAGGCTTTAAAATATCGAAGAAGCGGAACAATACAAAGCCTATCAACAAGTAATAAATATTGGCAGGAACAAACAGCATGGTCACCATCATACCCGCTACCTCATCTATCACCACGCGATAACTGTCCTTACCCCAAAAAGGCTCTACCTTGTTGCCTACATTTATACCTAAAAGCGTAACAATAAGGGTTGCCAATACCAGCCATATAGGGTTTACCGCCCAGGACTGCAGCCATAACAGGTAAATGAACGGGCAGGTGACCAAAGCGGCCAACGTACCGCCGCCTTTGACGTAACCAATGCCAAAAATAGATGCAATTAGCTTGTTCATCCAATTACTTTTTACCGGTTACATGCTCAGCTTCCTCGGCAACCTCAGGCTCTTTTAAACTCTTTTTAGGGAAGTTAAAAAAGACAGAAGTGAGCACCGGAATAACAAATACCGCTACCGTGAAGATCGACACTGCGGCATCAGCTATTTCACTCTCCAGGAACTTACCTACTGTAGATTCCGGATAAAAATGTATATATAACGATGCCGTTAACTTGATACCTAAAACACCTATAACGATAAAGGCTATGGTTTCCAGGAAGCTGAATTTTTCCATCAGTTTCACAAACGCCTGTGCTACAAAACGCATAGCCAGTATACCTATAAACACCCCTGTGTAGATCAAAAATTTATGATCTGTGAAAGCTACGGCTGCGAAAACATTGTCAATCGAGAAAGCTAAGTCCATTAACTCTACAAGCGCCACGGTTGCCCAAAAATTGCCTATTAAACCAACGGTTGATTTGTACAGCCAGTTCTTGTTCTTGTCAACAGATTCTTCGCCTTCATCCTCTGTATTATTCTTCTTAGAGGCCTTGCCTTTAAAATAATCAAAGGCCAGGTAAAGCAGGTACAAGCCACCCAACGGTTTTAACCACCAGATCTCTACCAGCCATGCGGCTAAAAACAAACACAAACCACGCAGCACATAAGCTCCGATAATACCATAGCGCAAAGCCCGTGCGCGTTGCTCTTTCGGCAGATCGAGCACCATGGTAGCCAGCACAGCGGCATTATCTACCGATAAAAGGCTTTCGATAACAATTAGGTTAAGAATGATAAGCAGGCCGGCTTTTATATCGTCGCCAAGCAGCGTGTGTAAAATATCCATTTGGGGGTTTAAATAATGTCTGTGTTTAACATAGTTTTCAAAATATTAGCCTGAACGTCAAAAGCATTAATATGCTCAAGGAAATTCACGTCAGCTATTTTTTTATAATTATCTGCCAGCAAGGCTGCGATGTTATCCGGCAGGTTGGTTTTTATTAAACCAGCCTTGCCTGTTAGCTGTATGTTTTTATCACGAAGCTCGCGCATCATCCGTTCACGTTTGCATACAGTGTTTTTCAGATCGAGGTTACCCAGTTTGGACACATCGCAAAAGAGCAACACATTGTTTAATGGCGAAAATATAAAATGCTTGTTCACATCAGCAAACTTATACACCTCCAGTACCAGGTCATTGGCACGCAGGCCGCAGTAAAACTCTATCTTAAAGTCATACTTGCAAAGCGTGCCCATTAGTTTACGCCCGATGGTTGCATACTCGTTGCTGTAAACCTCTGCGGATGTGTAAGCCAGCAGATCATAAACCAGATCTGTTGATACGTTAAAAAAGTAATCGGCAGAATAGTGTAAACTGAATTTGTTGATATTGCCTGTAAACGGATAATCTGATAGATTATCAGACAATACTTGGAACAACTTCCGTAACGACTGGCTCATCTTTAGCGCCTGCCTTTGCTTATCATTTACAAATGTATGTTCGGTATAAGCCGAATCTTCCATTTGCTCGATAAGCTGGTTATTGAGGGCAACCTCGTCGAGCAGCAGGTCGGCATTAGCCTCATTGCCTTTTTTTATTGTTTTCAGCAGGTCTATCAGGCTTTGCGTAAACTGGAGATGAAACATATCCAGTTGGTTAATGTCAAGTTCGGGGTTGGTTTGAAAAAGCTGGTGAAGCACTTGCGTGCGCAGGTAAATCTTATAAATGATATCGTTATTAAAAAAAACCGAAAGAAGGTGTAATTTGCTGATTATCCGGGTAGACGCATTTAATATATTTAACCTGTTCTCATCCATATTTACGTTAACGTGTATTCGTCACGTTCTTCTTCAGCTCGGTCTCTAAATTCTGCAGTTCAGTATTCAGCACCTTCCTGTTTTGTGTACCCTCATCATGGATACGTTTAACCTCGTTAAGGGTTTCGATCAATGATGATGTTGTGCGTTTCAGCGTATCTAATGAAACCACGGTTTTCTCATTTTCCCTTGCTACATCAATACTGTTCTGCTTCAACAACTCAGCGTTTTTCTGCAAAATGGTATTGGTGGTGTCCGATACCTTTTTCTGCATCTCCACATTGGCCTTTTGCCTGTTTAGCGCAACTGCTAAGGTAAGCTGATTTTTCCAAACGGGGATAGTGGTTGATACAATTGACTGCGCTTTTTCGGCAATAGTGGTATTGTTGTTTTGCACCACGCGGATCTGTGCTAAAGACTGCAGCATAATAAAACGCACAACCTTAAGATCGGCCAGACGTTTATCCAAGCGGTTAACGTAATCGCGAAGATCGGCAATTTCGTAATCCTGATATCCTGACGGATTGCCATCCATAACTGCCAGTTTCTCATTCAACTCGTTATATTTCAACTGACCGGCTATGATCAGTTCTTCCATTTGCTTAATGTAATCCACATTGTTATCAAACATGGTTTGCAACGATGCATTATCTTTCAACGAGTTTACCCTGCCGGCCTTTATTTTATTGACGATCTTATCTACGTTGTTCACCACAAGGTCATACTTGGCGAAGATCTTTTTTGTATCCATTACCAAAGTGCGGATCAGCGGGATACGCGATAATACTCGGACGAAAGCATTTTGGTCAAGCTCATCAACATCAATGTAGTTCAATTCGTGCAGCAGATCGGTTATCAGCGTGCCTACTTCGCCGGCGTCAAATGTGCGTACTGATGACAGGAAGCTATTGCTATAACGCTCCATGTTCTGCTGAAGATCTGAGCCATAATTCAGGATAGAATTTACATCAGACGGATTTAAGTCTTTGCTTTTCTCGCCGTATTTGGCAACTTCTGCAGTAGTAATGTTGGATAGATCAACATTACCATCTTTATCTAATTTAACCGGAGTAGCTGCATTACCCGGCGCGGGTGTTGGCGCAGGGTTAGTAAGTTCAGCTCCGTCGTTAATTGAGTTGGTTTCCATGGTTGTTTTGGGTTTAGGCCTCACCCTTCCCTCTCCAAAGGAGAGGGTTGTCAAACTCTTTTGTAAAGTCCTCTCCTTTGGAGAGGATTTAGGTGAGGCATTTTTATTTTCTTTACAAAAAATTTCGCATTACAGTATTTACGGTTTCTTCCAGTTTGCGGTCTTTGGTTGGTTCGCCAAGAGCATTGAACTTCCATTCGCCGTTCTTTTGGTAGAAGATACCCATTACCATTGACACATGGCCTTTAAAGGTTGCATCATGGGCAATGTCATATTTTGCAAACACTTCGTTAACGCGTTTAGGCGTGCCTTCATAAATGCGGATAGAAGCGAACGGAATGGTACCAAAATCATGACCACGGAAGCTATTTAATACAAAGGCTACGTGTTTTACAGCCGGGTCTAAAGCGCCCAGGTCGACCGTAATTACCTCATTATCCAAACCGTCATCACCCCCCATGTCGCCGGTGAGGTCATCACCGCTATGGCGGATTGCGCCGTCTTTTGACTTTAGGTGACCAAAGTAAACCACATCTATCAGTTTCTTATTTTCATCAAACAGTGCGCAACTGGCGTCAAGGTCAACTGCTTCTTTTGTTGAGCCAAAACCAAACAGACCTTTCTTTTCAATAGCGCCCCAGTTAATGCCTACACAAACGTTTTGCAGTTTGTTGCCATTCTCTTTTTCTAACGATATACGCTGACCTTTTTGCAAGTTAATTGCCATAATATTATGTTTTAAGGTATTAGTTATATTTGTTTAAGTAATCCTGCAGGCCACCTTTCATGCCTGCGCCAACTGCTTCAAATTTCCATTTGCCATCGCGTTTGTAGATGCGGCCAAATTCAACTGCAGTCTCTATCGAAAAGTCTTCTTCCAATTCATATTTCAGAATATCGGCATTGGTAACCGGGTCAAAAATACGAACGAACGAGTTACGCACTTGCCCAAAATTCTGCCTGCGGCTCTCGGCCTCGTGGATGGTTACCACAATGCAGATCTCGGTAACGCGGGAATCAATTTTAGTTAGATCTATTTTGATCTGCTCATCATCACCGTCACCGGCGCCCGTAAGGTTATCGCCTGTGTGCTCAACGGCTTCATCAGGGCTTTTTAAGTTGTTATAAAAAACAAAATACTCATCGGCTATCAACTTCTTATTGTCGCCCATGATAAATACAGATGCATCTAAGTCGAAAGCCGAGCCTGTTGACGACGCATTGGTGTCCCAGCCCAGGCCTATAGTGAATTTGGGAGCGTCAATAGCTTCGCGCTGCCCCTTTTGCAGATTAATTGCCATATTGTACGAGTTTATAATTATCTAAAAGTAAAAGTTTTTTTATAAAGCCAAGGTTTTGCTGATAGGCTTCAATAGTATGATAGCCATTGCCTAAAGCCATGTTGTACAACTCATCCAAAAACGCTGTCGATTGGTCTTCAATAAATACCCTGAACTTGTCATGCTCGTAGTTGAGGATATACTTAACCAACCTTGTGTTGATGCAAAAACTGCTATCGTTAATGATCTTGTGCAGGTCAAATATTGACTTTACCTGGTGGTAGTTGAGGTAGTTCTCAATATTAGGGTGGATATTGCTGTTCACCAGTTCGGCAAAGTAAAGCATGTAGATGTCATTCTTTAAGCCGTAAGCATCCACCATTTTCATGATCATACGCTCGTGGCTACCCGTGATGCGGATATCATCCAGAAAAATCAATGTCTTGCCTTCCAGAAAAGCCTTATCTATATGAAAGCTATCATTGCCTATCAACTTCATCCGTTGCTCTGCATCCAGCTCGCCGTAATCTTCTTTATAGGTGATGGTGCGGTGTACTTTGGTTTCCTGAACAACGGGTAAGTCATTCTCTGCCAGCCAGTGGTTGAGTGTGTATACAAACCAGTTCTTCATGGCAAAAGTAGCCGTTGGGATAAACGAATACGGACTGGAGATCACCACCAACTGTTTTATATTTTCGGCTCGCGCCAGATGCTCTTCAATAAAACCGTTGGCCAGCGCCACGCCAAAATCGCGCGATACCGTGCCATCGCCAAACTTAAAGCGACTGTAATCTGCCGCCTCGAAACCGAAATGAGTTTCGCTATTGATATGGTGTAATGAATAGGTTAATGCTTTCATAGGTGTGAGATATATTAGCCAACAAGACTCAAAATTGTTTGCTGATTGGAATTGATCAATGCTGCTTTTAAACCCATTGCTTCGGCTGCGGCCACATCATTCTTGGGGTTATCACCAACATGCAAAATACCGCTGCGCGGGATGTCTTTACCCATATTACAGATGTCGATATTCTTTAGCATAACCTCAAAAAATTCAGGGTTGGGTTTTGACATGCCTGCCTCATCAGAGTAAAGCTGAAAATCAAAAAAAGTATCCAGTTGGTAAAGTGCAAGCACCTTACGCAATGTTTTACCGGTGATGTATCCTGTGTTGCTCAACAAACTAAAAGTTGCTCCGCTTTTTTCTTTTAGAGTTTTCAGGGCTTCAAATGTTACATCGCTATATAATTGTGAGGGATATTTGAAAAGCAACGCTTCCATATCGTTATGCAGTTGCTGATAATCCACTTCATCAATATCAAGTCTATCGCCATTGATCAGGTGGATAACCATCAGATACATCTCGTCGGCATCGATATTTTTACCGCTCTTCTCGTTCACGGCATTGCACATCAAGTCAACCTGCCGAAATATTGTTGCTATCTCGTCAACAGACTTATCTGCCTTATTAAAATGTTGGTGGAAATATTTAGCGCGCTCGGGCTTAAACCTTGGGTCTGATTTTATGAGCGTTAACCACAAGTCGAACGAATAGTGCTGAAAATAAGGCATTAGATTTAATAGGTGTCAGTAAAAAGCCTTTTTACAGGCTTAACAAGACCCCAAGATATAAAATAATGCTTATTAGCTTAATAACTTAGAATGAAATTTATATTAATAGCTTACCTGCTACTTAACACGTTGCGGTATGTTGTAATGGAGCGGATAATAGATTGCACTATGGCCGTTTGCCCCTCATCAGAGTTCAGATATTCTTCTTCATCAGGGTTATTGATAAAACCGGTTTCTATTAATACGGACGGCATAGCGCTGTTAGCCAGTACGTAAACACCCTGCTCGCGTACACCTAATGCAGCACGCCCGTCAGTATCGGTGAACTCCCGCATCAGGTAATCGCCAAACATAATGCTTTGTTTGCGGTATTTTTTAGTAAAGGCATCCAGGATAATTGCATTAGCAGGGTCGCTGTCATCAAGTGCCTGGTAATTTTGCTGGTAGTTCTTTTCTTCAAAAATAGAGGCGTTCTCGCGCATGGCTTCTGCCTGCTCTTTGGCACGATGCAAACCATAAACCAGCACCATTACCCCGCTTTGCTTGTGCGCGCGATAAGCTGTGCCCTCTGCAGATGAGTTACAATGGATGGAAATAAAAAGGTTACCTTTTGACTGATTGGCAATAGTCGATCGCCGGCGAAGTTCGATAAAAGTATCATCGCTTCGCGTAAGTACAGTAGTGAGATCTGGCAGTTGAGCATGGATTGCAGCGTCCAGCTTTTTGGCGATGGAAAGCGTGACGTTCTTTTCAAAAGAATACTGTCCGCGGGCGCCGGCATCCTTACCACCGTGGCCAGCATCAATGATAATGTTCTTAATTTTATAACCTCCCGTAACAATAGTATCTGCAGGGGTAAAAGAACAAAACAGGATATATAAACATAAAACGCTGACACCACAGATCAGCCTCGTGTATTTTTGTCGCATTAGATTAATCAGGAATACAAATTTATCAGCCACACTATCAAACTGCAAACGCAAATAAAAGTTTGCTATTGTTGATTTTGACGACGAGATTGTAAAAGGGATTAATAAAAGAAATCTCCGTATTGCATTAATTAATGGTAGCAGCGCTTTTTTTACTGCATTTGGGACACAAACCCGATGCATAAAGCGTAAAGCTATCGGCCTTAAAGCCTTCCGGTAAATTTAAACGTGGCATGTGCAGATCATCAAGGCAGTAAACGTTTTTACAATTGGTACAGTTAAAATGCAGGTGCTCATCATGATGATGATTTTCGCCACAATCTGCGTGGCAAACGGCATAATTGGCTGTACCGTTTAAATCGAAAACCTTATGGATGATGCCTTTTTCTTCAAACACATTAAGGATACGGTAAAGAGTAACGCGGTCAATATCACTCATCACACTCTCCAGATCGGGCTGCGAAGTAGCCGTGTTTTTTGAATACATCATAGAAAGCACCCGTAAACGCGCACCGGTTTTTTTTAGATGGTGCTTGTCCAGCAGTTCCTCAAAACGAAAATTCTTAGTCTGTGCCATTTCTCCAAATTTAGGTAAAATTCAGTTAAGCAGCTTGCTTATTATCGTGTTTGTGTGAGTGTTTAAGGTGCAGGAAGCTGTTGCCGGCATTGCATGTACCGGCCAGTTTGTAGTTAATAAAATGTGCGGTGGCTATCAATAAGCCGCCAACGGGCACTACTACGGCTTCAACCCAGTTGTGTATTAACAAATGACCGCCAATAACAAGTATAAAACCCAAAACCAACATTGCTAAAGGCAAAGCGTTGCGATGGTTCTTGTACTCCCCACCTATAGACCATACGCCTATAAACAGCGCAAACAGTATCATGCTCCACTCCACCCATGGGTTAGCCAAAAACTCCAACCCTAACAAAGGCAAACTGGTAAAAAACACCGGCACCGCCGCACAATGTATAGCACAAAGTGTAGAGGCGGTCATACCAATATTGTCCAGCTTTAAGGCTTTACGGGGTGATAACATGCTACAAAGATAAATATAAATGCAACATTATTACATTTAGATTTGTTTAGATTTTGTCAGGAATGGATACTCTCGTTATCTACAGTGTAATTTCGAACGAACTACGCCGTAGAAAGATCTTCTATATACTATACTTACACCTGCTAATGTAAATGTAGAAGATTTCTCGTCGCCCCCAAGCTTTACCCTACCCTTCTGCTCGCTCGAAGTGACATGGTGGTTTAGCTTCTTTCTTCCTCACCTTCTTTCGCGCAGCGAAGATAGGGTCGCGCACGAAGTGCCGCGGGGTGAGTAAAAAATCATCTTAATCCCAAAATCAATAAAATCAGCGGTCAGCTTTTTGTACATTTAGCTGCCAATTATTTTTTCATGAAGAAGTTTTTATTACTGCTATTAGCCATCCCGGTTTTTGCAAAGGCCCAGCAGCGGCCTACAAATCAAAATCTGTTTGATACCATACCCTTTATTCCCGACCATACTACCGATAGGTTAAAAATATTTGCTGCCCAGCCGGTAAAAAAGGCTAACGTCATATTCTTTGGCGATAGCATTACCGAGATGGGTAACTGGGGAAGTCTCACCGGCGATACAACCACCGTTAATCGTGGGATCGGTGGCGATATTACCTTCGGGGCACTAAAACGCTTGGATGATATCATTGCACGCCAGCCCAATAAGCTATTCATCTTGTTTGGCATTAATGATATCGGTAAAGATATCCCGGATGCGGTTATTGCTGATAACTATTTTAAGATCATTAAACGCGTACACGCTAAAAGCCCCCAAACACATATTTACGTGCAGAGTACATTGCCGGTAAATCCTACCCACGCTAATTTCCCGCAGCACTATGATAAGGGCGCTCATGTATCGGTTGTTAATAACCTGCTGAAAGCGAAAGCAAAAGAACTTAATTTTACATGGGTTAATTTAGCACCGCTTTTTACCGATAAAAACGGGTTGCTTGATAACCGTTATACGCTTGAAGGTTTGCACCTTAATCAGGATGCCTACAAGGTTTGGGTGGCATATCTCAAAAAAATGAACTATTTATAACATCTTACTTATGAACAGAACTAAAGTAGCCATCATTGGCGCAGGCTTTATCTCAGACATTCACCTGGAATCGTACCACCGCTTTGTGCCGGAGGCCGAGGTTGTAGCCGTTTATGCCCGTAACCTGGATAAAGCTAAGGCCTTTGCCGAGAAATATCATATCGCAACCTGGTTCAATGATGTTGACCAGCTACTGGCCGAAACCGATGCCGAAGTGATCGACATTTGCGTACCCAATTACCTGCACGCCGAGGTTTGCATTAAAGCAGCAAAAGCCAAAAAGCATATCATTATAGAAAAACCATTGGCCGTTACCATTGAACAAGCCGATGAAATGATAGCGGTTTGCAAAGAGAATAACGTAAAACTGATGTATGCAGAAGAGCTTTGCTTTGCGCCGAAATACGAGCGTGCCCGCAGTTTGGTTACTGAGGGTGCCGTTGGCGAAGTGTACATGCTAAAGCAAGCCGAGAAACACTCCGGCCCGCATACTGATTGGTTTTATGATATTGACCTGGCCGGCGGTGGTGTACTAATGGATATGGGTTGCCACGCTTTAGGCTGGTTTCGCTGGGTGTTGAATTATGCCAGGGTGAAAGATGTTTACGCCACCATGAGTACCGTTTTACATAAAGGCCGCACAAAAGGCGAAGACAATGCGGTAGTGATAGTGGAGTTTGAGAACGGCGTTACCTGCGTTGCGGAAAGCAGCTGGGCCAAGCATGGCGGCATGGACGACCGTTGCGAAATATACGGCACCGGCGGTGTGGTATATGCCGATCTTTTTATGGGTAATTCTGCGCTTACATACAGCAAAGATGGCTATGGTTATGCCATGGAAAAAGTGGATAGTTCTGCCGGTTGGACATTTACCATCTTTGAGGAAGCATTTAACCAGGGTTACCCGCAGGAGTTGAAACACTTTATCGAGTGCGTTCGGAAAGACAAAACCCCTATTGTTACCGGCGAGGATGGCCGAGCAGTGCTGGAAATTATTTATGCAGCTTATGCATCTGCCGGATTAGGGAAAAAGGTAGCGTTGCCCTACTATGCCAAAGTAGAAAAGCCGATAGATCTTTGGTTAAACCCTAAACATGACTAACAAAAAATGAAAGTTAAAGTATATAGCAATTACGACGAAATGTCAAAAGCAGCAGCCGAACTGGTTGCGACGCAATTGGCAGTAAAACCGGATTCGGTATTAGTTTTTCCTTCAGGCGATTCTCCAACAGGAACCCTAAATTATTTGGTTAGCTGGGCTAATGATGGCCGCATAGATCTGACGAAAGCTTCTATCGTTGGCCTTGACGAATGGGTAGGCATGGATGAGAATGATAAAGGAAGCTGCAAATACTATCTCAAAAATACTTTTTTCGATAAGCTAAACACGAAGCTTACCAATGTCACCTTATTTAACGCCAAAGCTGATGACCTTGAAGCCGAGTGTGATCGTATAAATGGCTTTATCGCTTCCAAAGGCGGTATTGATGTGATGATGGTGGGTATAGGTATGAACGGCCACCTTGGTTTAAATGAGCCCGGCACACCATTTAACCTCTACGCACACCGTTCAGAACTGGATCCGGTAACTGTTGAGGTTGGTCAGAAATATTTCGATAAAGCCACGCCTTTAACCGGTGGCATTACATTGGGCTTACAGCACCTGGCAGAAGCCGGCAAAGCCATATTAATTGCCTCGGGCGCTAAAAAAGCTGATATTATTGCCAAAAGCCTGCAAGGCGAAGTAAGTACAGCTGTGCCCGCATCTATCCTGCAAACACTGGATAACGCGGTTGTTTTGTTGGATGAGGAAGTGGCAACTAAGTTGATAAAAGTATAAGGACCATTTCATTGCGAGGTACGAAGCAATCTCAAAGGCGGTTCTTCGTTAGGAAAGGCAGTGAGTGGTATGATTGTTAGTGGATGTTACTTTCTTTTTCCGCAAAAGAAAGTAACCAAAGAAAACTCGCGACCACGGCAACGCGCTACAATGGCTATGCTTTAGCAATGCCTGTGCTACCGCACGTTACACTATGTCGCCTTATTCGGTTACGTTCTGTCCGTGCATTTCTTTTATCCCGCGTCAGCAAAAAGGCTTCGGGCGAAAGCGACCAAAGCAATTTTGGCCTTGTGCGTTTATAAGTATAAGGGCATAGCAATACTTGCTTGGAGCACAGCCCATGTAAATTCGGCGTGACGTAATTAGTACTTCTTGATTTTTAATCGCATCTTTAGTTACCAATTATAAACTACAAAATGCTTACTGATACGCCTGAAAATACTGCGGCAACTTCTGCTGCGCAAACTTTCGATGCTATAGTTATTGGATCCGGAATTAGTGGTGGATGGGCTGCAAAAGAACTTTGCGAAAAAGGCCTCAAAACGCTGGTGTTAGAACGCGGCAGGGATGTTAAACACATTAAGGATTATCCTACTGCTACGAAAGCGCCATGGGAGTTTCCATACCGCGGCCGGGTAAGTTTGAAACAGCTTAAAGAAAATCCATTGATCACCAAAGCTGCCGGCTATGGCGACGATTGCGACCACTTTTTCATCAAAGATGCAGACCATCCTTATGTACAGGAAAAGCCCTTTGACTGGATCCGTGGGTACCAGGTTGGAGGTAAGTCGCTTACTTGGGGCCGCGCTACGCAACGCTGGAGCGATTTTGAATTTACCGCCCCACATCGTTTTGGGTACGGTATTGAGTGGCCTATCGGCTACAAAGATGTAGACCCATGGTATTCTCACGTTGAAAAATTCATTGGAATCTGCGGAAATAAAGACGGCTTAGAGGCAATGCCTGATGGTGAATTTTTACCACCGTTTGAAATGAGTGCGCCGCTAAAATTTATGCGAGACAACATCAAGCAAAACTTTAACAGGCATTTGGTGCATGCCCGTTGGGCGCATCTAACCGAGCCTAAACAGATCCACCTGGATCAGGGCCGGGGTAAGTGCCAGGCGCGTAATATGTGTATGCGTGGCTGTCCTTTTGGCGGTTATTTCAGTTCGGTAAGCTCTACCCTGCCCTGGGCGGCCAAAACCGGGAATTTAACTATACGTCCGCACTCTGTTGTTCATTCTATTATTTATGACGAGCAAACAGGCAAAGCATCTGGTGTAAGGGTGATAGATGCCCAAACCAAAGAGACCATTGACTTCAAAGCAAAGGTGATATTTATGAACGCCTCAGCACTGAATACTAATCTCATCCTCCTTAATTCAAAGTCAAAACGTTTTCCCAATGGGTTAGGTAACGATAATGGGTTGTTGGGCAAATATGTTGCATTTCATAATTACCGTGCATCGGTAAGCGGCACTCTGGACGGTTATGAGGATAAATACTATTTCGGCCGCAATCCTACCGACCTGATATTAGTGAATTACAAAAACCTACATAAACGCGAGACGGATTATTACGGCGGCTATACTACCTTCCTGAATGCCTATCGCGATCAGCATGCAAAAGATATCCCGGGTGAACACATTGGCTCCGCTTATAAAGACAACCTGTCTGAACCCGGCGGCTGGCATGTATTCGCTTATCTACAGGGCGAAACTGTACCCGTCGAAGAAAATCACGTTCGTTTAAGCGATACCGAAAAAGACCAGTGGGGTATTCCGCTATTGGTTACTTCAGTCGCCTACCACCCTAACGATGATAAAATGACGGATGATTTCCTAAAAGAGACAGCCGCGATGTTCGAGAAAGCCGGCGTAAAAAACATCGAAACAAATAACAACAAGCAGGCACCAGGCCTGGATATTCACGAGATGGGTGGCGTACGCATGGGTAAAGATCCCAAAACCTCACTGCTAAACCAATGGAACCAGTTGCACCTTTGCCAAAACGTTTTTGTTACCGATGGGGCCTGTATGACCAGTACCGGTAATCAAAGTCCTTCAATTTTATACATGGCATTAACAGCACGCGCAACTAACTATGCTGCAGAGCAGGTTAAAGCAGGTAAACTTTAAAATCTATCTCACATGAAAAAATTAGCCTACTTATCAATTGCAATAATGGCATTGGCTGCCTGTCAATCCGCAGATAAGAAAACCGCAGGTGATACAACAGTAGAGGTCAAAGCAGACACCACCAAAACCGCATTTGAGCCTTTACTTACCGATAGCACCATGAGCAACTGGCACACCTACGGTAAAACGGGCGTGGGAAAAGCGTGGCAGCTAAAAGGTGGCGTGTTGCACCTTGATGCTTCTAAAAAAGCTGATTGGCAAACCAACGGCGGCGGCGACATTATCACCAATGAAGAGTATGAGAACTTTGACCTTAAGGTAGAATGGAAAATATCGCGTGCGGGTAACAGCGGTATCATGTTTTACGTGCATGAAGATACTACCAAATACAAATATCCATGGCAAACCGGCCCGGAAACACAAATAGCTGACAATAAAGAAAATGAGGACGGCAAACTGATCAAGCATCGTGCAGGCGATCTGTACGATCTGATGTCGATTTCAAAAGAGGTAGTTAAACCAGCGGGCGAATGGAACAAAACCGAAGTGATAGCCAATGATGGCAAACTGGAAATCCTGGTTAACGATGAGAAAGTATTATCTACCAACATGTGGGATGACAATTGGAAGAAGATGATAGCGGCAAGCAAATTTAAGGAATGGCCGGGTTTCGGCACCTTCAAGAAAGGCCATATCGCGTTACAAGACCACGGCGCAGATGTTTGGTTCAGAAATGTTGAGATCAAAAAACTATAAGATCAGGGCTTTTATGGAATGTTTGTGACAGCCGTCACATTTTTGGCAACTACTAATCCTTAACTTTGGTGCATGCAAGGCAAGGAGGATATTTTATCGCTTATAGATATCAAACTTTTGGTTGATACCTTTTACGAGCGGATCCAAAAAGATGATCTGTTAGAGCTCATTTTTAACGAGCGGATAAAAGATAACTGGCCCGAGCATTTGGATAAGATGTACCGCTTTTGGCAAACCGTTCTGCTGGAAGAATACACTTATGGCGGTCGCCCATTCCCGCCTCACGCGCAGTTGCCTATCGATGAAAAGCACTTTAACCAATGGCTGGCTCTATTTACAAGAACAGTTGATGAACTATTTAGCGGCGATAAAGCCGCGGAAGCCAAATGGCGCGCTAATAAAATGGCTACGATGTTTCAAAGTAAACTTGCTTATCTGAGGAATAATCCTTTTAATATTGTGTAAAACGAAGCCCGCTCCGGCTCTCGTTTCCCCGCTCTACAAACACAAATAACATCTACTCACATCGTCTCTATTTCATCCGGATGGCGAGGCTGCCAGATGGCATAATAAAATGCCAGGCAAAAAACACCAAGCAGAAATGGGATCAAGGCTAAATGCTTATAAGTGAACCATCCGCTAATGGTAATGTGATCAAAACCCATAAACTCGCTTATCATCCAGTAAGAGTTAGCACTTATCCAAAAGGTAATAGCCAGGTTATGGCAAAGTTCAGACATCAGCTCTCTTGTGCGCCAGGCTATCAAGATGGATATCACCAACGTAGGGACAATCATAATAATACCAAGCGGCTTCCATATCATACACCAGCCAATATCCTTAAAAAGCCAGAACACGATATGGAGGTTCTCCATCTTACGGTACTTGAGCGGAATGACGTATTGTGACATGCTTATTGATATTGAAGGGATATTAAAATTTATGATCAAGGGCTGTGTACCAATTATTTGCGTCGTACTGGTAATTCAATATTTCCGGCACGTTCATGCTTTCCACTATTTTCCATCTATCAAGTTTTAAAATAAAACCTGGCAATGCTAAACCGCCTTGCTCAGCAGCTTGGGTATAGAAATCTGCACGGGTTGGGTGATGCGGGGCAACCGCATTAAAGGTACACTCGTAGGCATTTTTGCTAATGATGGTTTTAGTAATGCCTATACAATCATCTAAATGTATCAGATTTACAGGTGCCAATCCGTTGGCAACCCCCTGCTTGCCTGCAAAGAACCTTCCGGGATGCCGGCCTGGCCCTACCAGCCCGCCGAAACGGATGACGGTTGTTTTAAAGCTAATTCGCTGCTGGAACAGTGCCTCTGCATTTAATAGAATTTTGCCGGATTCGGTATCGGGATCCGGGGGTATATCCTCGTTTACCATCTTGTTCATATCAGCATAAACACCTGTGGAGCTGATCAGGATAACTTTGCTTATTTGATGTTTAATGATGCTCTCCACTACCTTCTCCATTTTAGCTAAGTACTCCTGCCCTTCCCCGGACCGGGTTTTAGGCGGGATAGCAATTATTAAAATATCGGTATCAAAAAACTCATCGGGAAAGGTAGATTGATCAGTCGATAGATCCAACACGAAGGGCTTAATACCTGCGTTAGCCAATTGTTCAACTTTATTGGCAGATGTGGTACTGCCTTTAATTTTGTACCCGTCGTTGACCAGAGCCTTTGCAAGTGGCAACCCGTACCAACCGCATCCTAAAATACTTATTGTCATAATAGCGGCTTAAAGATAATACAAATGCAAACAATATATTTGCCCTATGGATACGCCGCAAACTTTACCTGTACTAAACGACACAGAACTGAGGGTATTAGGCTCGCTAATGGAAAAAAGCAAGATAACGCCCGATTATTACCCCATGACCATCAACGGCTTAACTGCAGCCTGCAACCAAAAAACTGCACGCAAGCCTGTAGTAGAGTATGACGAACAAACCGTTGCTTTGGCTTTAGACACATTGAAACGTAAAGGCCTGGTATCTACCGCTACTGGTGGCTCAAGTAGGGTAATTAAGTACAAACATAATTTTGGTATCGTTTTCCCGGTTGTCCCATCAGAAGTGGCTGTTATCTGTTTGCTTATCCTTCGCGGACCGCAAACACCCGGCGAGATCAATACCAATTCTGGACGTTTGTATGAGTTTGAAAATCTGGATGAAGTAACGGAAATGCTGGAGAAATTAGCCGGAGGCGACCTCCCGTTTATAGAGCAGATGCCAAAACGACCGGGGCAAAAGGAAGTGCGTTACCGACACCTTTTAGGCGGATCCGTTCCTGAAGATGATGCATTCGACGAGCCTCAGCGCCGCACATCGAACAACGATCTCGAAGAACGCTTAAGTAAGCTGGAAACTGATTTCGCCGAACTGAAAGAAGCCTTTGATAAATCAATGAAGGAACTATCTTAAACGGAAGTTTCACTACCGCTCAATTTACGCTCGATCCTTCTATCAGGAATCAACCAAATAAGCGCAACCGCACCATACAGGCCAGCCGCCCACCATGGATGGACGAATGACAATGCGATAGCCACTCCGTATATGCCTACGGATAGTTTACCTTTCATATCACTGCCCATGGCATGTGCCAGTAATGATTCCTCACCATGATGTTTGATAAGCAAACGCACCAATATGCTGTAAGCCACGCCGCACATAATAAGTACAATGCCGTAGCATATTACCGGGACCTGTGCAAAGTGGTTTTCGCCCATCCAATCTGTAACAAACGGAACAAGTGACAACCAAAACAACAGGAAAAGATTAGCCCATAAGATGCCACCGGTCACTGATTTTGTTGCGTGTAAAAGATGGTGATGGTTGTTCCAATAAATACCAACATACACAAAACTAAGAACGTAGCTTAGAAACACTGGCGATAAATGTATCAGATCGCTCCACTCCGCGTGATGCGGCACCTTAAGTTCAAGCACCATAATGGTGATGATAATAGCAAAAACGCCATCGCTAAATGCCTCTAAACGACCTTTACCCATACTGTGATCAATTGAAGTTAAATATACGTTTAGGCAGAGTGCTTTGCAAAGGCAAAAAACTCTAAAGCGTTACCGCTATGCCGAACACATCTTTAAGCGCTTTTTTGGCGGCATTATAACCGCACATGCCATGCACCCCTCCACCCGGAGGTGTTGAGGCAGAGCAGATGTATAATCCTTTCTCAGAAGTTCTGTAGGGCGACAAACGTATGGCAGGCCGTGTAAACAACTGACCAAGATCGATAACTCCCCCATTAATATCACCGCCAATATAGTTGGGATTGTATTCTTCCAGTTCGACAGTGTTGAAGGTATGCTTAGCAAGGATGGTATCCCTAAAGCCCGGCGCATAGCGCTCTATCTGCTTCTCAATTGCGTCCGTCATATTTTTGGTTGAGCCGTTGGGAACGTGGCAATAGGCCCAGGCGGTGTGCTTGCCGTCGGGGGCGCGGGTATTATCGAATAGGCTTTGTTGGGCCAGCAATACGAAGGGTTTATCGGGATGTTTGCCGTTCCAGGTTTGCTGCTCGGCGTCACGTATCTCGTTAAGCGTGTTGCCGAGGTGTACCGTTCCGGCCTTAAGGCAGGCTTCAGGAATAAATGGAATTTGTTCACTTAAGGCAAAATCAACTTTAAAAGCACCCATACCATAACGATATCGCTTAAGTTGCCATTTATATAGCGCGGAAAATTTATGCCCGGCTATCTGCAGTAATTGCTTCGGTGTTACATCAAATAATACAGCATGCGCTGAGGGTAGTTGGTCTAAAGATGTAATGTAAGTATTGGTCTCTATCTTACCGCCTATCGAAGTAAAATATCCTGCCAAGGCATCAGCTATACTTTGTGATCCACCCTTAGGTAGCGGCCAGCCTTGCAAATGCCCGGTGGCCATTAGCACAAGTGTTATGGCAGCAGTAGCCGCGTTGGTTAGCGGTTGCATGCTATGAGCGGCCATGCCGGCCAATAATGCTTTAGCTTGTTTAGTTTTAAATTGCTTTGCCAGCATAGTGACCGGTTTAAGCGCATCTAACCCGAAAGACGCCAATGCCAGCGGATGCTTAGGCATGTGCAACGGACCAAGTACATCAGCATCTATCAGTGGCCAGTTCTTAGTCACAGGCTTCACGAGCTTTAAATAGGCATTTTCATCAGCTCCCAATTGCTTGGCTGTACGCTCGATATCGCGACATAAAATTGCTGTGTTGTGTTGCTCCAGCGGGTGAGCGGCATCTATCTCCGGGTAGATATATTCCAGCCCATGATCTGCCAAAGGCAGCGTTTTAAAAAAAGGGGAGGCGACTGCAAGCGGATGGATCGCAGAGCATACATCGTGCTTAAAGCCCGGCAACGTAAGCTCTTTTGTACGCAGGCCGCCACCAATGGTGTCCTTCGCTTCGAGCAGTAATACCGATAACCCTTGCTGCTGCATCAGTATGGCAGCCGCAAGGCCGTTCGGGCCACTGCCCACTACAATTGCATCGTAATCGCGTTTCTCAAGCGCCATAGGCTGTTGTTATCAATAGTCGGAGTAAGCGGTAGGATAAAGAAAAATAATGTCTGCCTTTGATACATTGTTCTTATACTGAGCATCACTTATCAGCCCTTTCCATTGCGCATCTGCATCAAAAGCTTTCCAATGCTCGTCCCTACTTTGTTTATCATCAAATGTTGTTAAATACATCAGGTTAGGCATTCTACTGCCTGCAATAACACTGCCGTAAAAAACCGGATTAAAGCCTAAGCGCTCAAAAATGTCTGTTTCGCCACTGTTGAACATCTTTACTTTGTTATGGTGGTAAGCTTCTGTTGGGCTTTCGTAACTGCGCAGTTCATACACCCGTTTTGAACGTTCTCCGGTTAATTTGGGCAACATCAAATGCGGGCGTGTAATAAACGGACTAAGCAAAATAGTTTCGATACGCGAGTACGGTGCGTTGTTATACGCTGCGGTAACGTATTCATTGTTATCAGTCGATGAAATAGCAGGTTTACTTGCAGATACATTTTCCGGCTCAACATCCTTCCATGAAGCATACGGCACCAGTATGTAAATCTTCCTGTCAGCAGTGTCTGTTTCAACAGGCTTAAAGATGCCGATATTTTTAATGCCCTTTTTGTGCATCACCGGTAGAAAGCTCTTTTGCAGATAAGCATCGAGTACCGCTTCTTGCTGAGGCGACTTATAGTGATATATCTTTATCTGGTAGTAATCGCCTTTGATGGTTTGGGCTTGTGACGGCTTGCTAACAACCATAAAAACGATGAGTGATAGAAAGCACAACAAACGCTGTGATATAGATTGAATGTTATACATAAAATTGTGGTTATGCTAAATTACGCAAATAATCCCATCGCAGAGGCACGTATAAGCGGTAAATTGATGCGACGCTCCATAAACAAAAAAAGCCTGCCTAAGGCAAGCTTTTTACGTATTCTTAAATGGCTTATTTAATTTCTCTCACCCAAATATTACGGAAGCTAAGCGGTTCGCTTTTGTCGCCGTGAGCTTGTAATTTAATTGGGCTATCGCCATGTGGTTTTCTGTAACCAGGCTTGCCGATGTATTGTGTAGGGCCCATTAATTCAACGTTATTCTCCACCAAAACACCGTTGAATATAACAGTAACACGCGCAGGCGTTTTTAATTGGTCACCGTCAAAGGTTGGAGCAGTCCAGATCACGTCATAAACATTCCAGGTGCCCGGAGGGTTTGTTGGGTTAGCTAACGGGATAAATTGCTTGTATATACTGCCAGCCATACCGTTAACGTAGGTTTTGTTATTATAAGAATCTAATACCTGCAACTCGTAACCGTCATCGCCTTTGCCTATTGATGCAAGGAATACGCCGCTGTTACCACGTGCCTGGCCGGTACCTTCAATATTTGAAGGTACTTTCCACTCTATGTGTAACTGATAGTTACCAAATTTCTTTTTGGTTTCGATGTTGCCGTATTTCTTGTTAACGGTTAATACATCACCTTTTACATCCCATTTGGCAGCATCTCCGCTGGCTACGTCCACCCATTCAGAAAGCCCGGTTTTGCCGTTGAAAAGTATAATGGCATCTGATGGTGCTTCTCCTGCAACTTTACCAGGCTTTACAACCGGTGGTACAGGTTCCCATTTTTCAGTATCCTCGGGTTTTGCGTTTTGCGCGTTAGCCATATAAAAGCCTCCGCAAAGCAAAGCAGTTAAAATCAGTTTATGTTTCATTTTTTAGTTAATTGGTGCCGTTACAAATAGAGTTTGGTTTTAAGGTAAGATGCACTTTTGGCAATACTTACATAAGGATCAATGTTGGTGAAGTTTTCCTGTTCAACAATGTAATGTTTTATACCGGCTAATTTTGCCTGACCAAGGATCTTTTTAAAATCAATTGCGCCAGTGCCTATTTCCGTATTCAGATCATGATTAGATTTGTCCATATCCTTGATGTGCACCATTGCAAAACGTCCAGGATGTTTTTTGAATATCTCGATAGGATCTTTACCGGCTCGAACCACCCAATAAATATCCATTTCCATGGCTACCAACTTTGGATCGGTATACTTCAATATTGTGTCATAAAAAGTAGTTCCTTCTACTTCCTTCCACTCAAAGTTGTGGTTATGGTAACCCAGTTTTAAACCGTGTTTTTTGCAGATGGCAGCGGCTTGGTTCATTTTGGCTGCAATTGATTTAAAATCGGCTGCAGTTTTAATGAGGTCTCCGTTAAGGCTTGGCACCACAATGTAAGTCTGGCCTAAAATTTTTGCAGCTTCAATGTAGCTGTCAAATTCATCCATTTTACCGGTACTAAAGTACTCATCAAGGCCATAGTGACCGCTTGGGCTTTTCAAACCGTTCTGTTTCAACAATGCGGAAAACTCTTTTGCGGTTAATCCCCAAAAGCCATTTTGTTTAGAGTAACCAAAGGTTTCAACCTCTTTATATCCGGCTTTTGCTACAGCAACAATAACGCCTTTAACATCTTTAGGTAATTGGTCGCGCAGGGAATAAAGCTGTATGCCTATGCCGTTTGGGCTTTTCGCCGAAGCCAGTTTTGGTGCAAGCATAATGCCTGCCGCAGCCAAACCGGCTTGCGCTAAGAAAATTCTTCTGGTAGTAGTCATAATGTATTTATAAAAGTAATATTGCCGTTATAGACGCTCTACAACGGCAATAGTTTAAACATCGCAAATGTGCACAGCTTTTCTAAGCGATGCAATTTTGTCTTTTTGTTTAGGGATAAACTCTTGTGCTACAAAGCCTTTGTGGCCTACTTCAAGCACAGCCCGCATAATTGCCGGGTAGTATAATTCCTGTGTTTCGTCTATCTCATTACGGCCGGGAACGCCACCGGTATGATAATGCGCAATATACTGGTGATATTGACGAATGGTGCGGATAACATCGCCTTCATCTATCTGCATATGGTAAATATCATATAGCAGTTTAAAGTTTTCTGATCCTAAGCGTTTGCAAAGTTCAGCACCCCAAGCGGTATGGTCGCACTGGTAATCTTTGTGATCTATTTTGCTGTTCAGCAATTCCATCACTAAAACCACACCGTGCTGCTCTGCCAGTTTTACCATCGGCTTAAGTCCTTCAACACAATTTTTCCATCCTTCTTCATCTGTTTTTCCGCGACGGCTACCGCTAAAGCAGATCAGGTTTTTATATCCCGCAGCAGCCACTTTAGGTATCATTTCGCTGTATTGCTTATGAAGCTGTGCATGAAATTGCGTATCACCAAAACCATCAGTAAGGTTAATCTCAGCCCCATTACACATTGACGAAGTAAGACCATATTTTTTAAGCGTTGGCCAATCAGATGGGCCAACCAGGTCAATACCTTTTATGCCGATATCTTTAGCTGCTTTGCAAAGATCTTCAACAGATATGCCATCATAACACCAGCGGCAAACCGCATGGTTAATGTTGCCTTTGAGTTTATCGCTCATTTGTTCTTTACTATCGGGTTTGTATGACGATAACACACCACCCGTCCCTATTGCAGCTGTACCGGCGAGTATGCCTTTAATAGCTGTTCTTCTGTTTGTACCTGCCATAATATTATATATCTGCACGGCCAAGTCCCGGCTCTTCAATATCCAAACCCGGTTTGGTTTGTATTTGATTAGTATCCTTAAAGAATATGATAAACAGCAGGAATACCACCCCAGCAATAGCAGCCGGAATTAGCCAGATGCTTGTCCAGTTGTGTGATGTTTCTGTTAGTTTGTATTTGTCAACCACCGGGCCCGAAATGTAAGATCCCATTAACATACCCACACCATAAGTTGCAAGTGTTATAAAGCCTTGTGCCGCGCTTTTAAATTTCTCACCAGCAAGGTTATCAGTATAAATCTGACCCGTTACAAAGAAGAAGTCATAACAGATACCATGCATTACTATACCTGCAATCAGCATCCAGTAATTAGATTCTACATTGCCGTAAGCAAAGAAGATGTATCGGATAACCCATGCCAGCATACCTACTGCGAGCATCTTCTTAACGCCAAGGCGTACGAAGAACAACGGCATCAAAGCCATAAACAAGAACTCTGACACCTGGCCCAGCGACTGCACACCAGCCGCCGCTTTCATACCAACCTCATTTAAGAACGGATTGGTGAAATTATAGTAAAATGCCAAAGGCACACATATAGCAACAGATGCCAGGAAAAATGTTAAGTATGACCGGTTCTTTAATAAACCTAAAGAATCTAAACCCAATATATCACCAAGGCTTGCTTTTTGTCCTTTTTTAGCAGGCGGCGTTGCAGGCAACGTAAAGCTCAATAAGCCTAAAATCAACGATGCCGCAGCAGCCATTTTAAAGGTAAGGACAAGCGAGTTGCTTTGCTCCCAGCCCAACCATCCAATAACCAAACCGGCGATGATCCAACCTAAAGTACCGAACACACGTATCGGCGGAAACTCTTTACTTGGATTTTGCATTTGCCTGAAAGATACCGAGTTAACCAACGCAAGTGTAGGCATGTACACAACCATATAAGCGAAAATAATTGGGAAAAAGCCCTCAAAATTTGTTTGGGTGGTAATGTAATACAAAAGTGCTGCACCGGTTAAATGCAGTATACCCAAAACTTTTTGTGCAGAAAAAAATCTGTCGGCAATTAGCCCAATCACGAACGGTGCAATAATAGCGCCCCATGATTGTGTTGCATAAGCATTACCATTTTGCACGCCCGTGGCGTTTAAGGTTTTGCCAAGGTACGTTCCCATCGTTACAAACCATGCTCCCCAGATGAAAAACTCCAGGAACATCATGGTTGATAACTTAACACGTGTAGTTACGGTCATAATTAGTATTGGTTTAAATTAGTTAGGTTTTAGTCAGTACTTATTTTACGGTTAAAATGTATTTAACCATGGCCTTAGCATCATCTAAAGAAAGGTCAGGGTGCGCTGTCATTGGTACTGTACCCCAGTTACCACTACCGCCTGATATTACTTTTTTTGCAAGCATATCAACGTCGCTTTCTTTGTACTTTTTGGCGATATCAACCAATGCAGGGCCAATAACTTTGCTTTGCGCGTTATGGCAGGTGTTACAGTCTGCAGCGGCCATAAGCTCTTCGCCTTTATTGCCTGTGGTACCGCTGTTTTTATCAGTACCTATTTTATTTACCGATGTGTCATTAGCGGCATTTGATTGTTGCGCTACAGCGCTGTTATTGCTTGACGATGCGCTGTCTGTGTCTGCCGGTTTGTTGCTGCTACCACCGCAAGCTGTTAAGAAAGCTACGCTGATACCTAATATAAAGAATACTTTTTTCATGATGCGTTTTTGTGTTATTAGTTAATATGTGTTATAGTCCAATTAGTGATTTGTTAAAAGCTTCGTCGCTGCCGGATGCTGCAAAATCATCGAAAGCTTTATCGGTTACCCGGATGATATGGTCTTTGATAAACTGTACACCTTCTCTTGCACCATCCTCGGGATGTTTCAGGGCACACTCCCACTCTAAAACAGCCCATCCTTTGTAATCGTATTGGGTTAATTTGCTGAATACTGATTTAAAATCAACTTGTCCGTCTCCAAGTGAGCGGAAACGACCTGCACGCTCAACCCAGTTCGAATAACCACCATAAACTCCCTGACGGCCTGTAGGATTGAATTCAGCATCCTTAACGTGGAACATTTTAATGCGTTCGTGGTAGATATCGATATACTCCAGGTAATCCATTGCCTGCAATACAAAGTGCGATGGATCGTAAAGCAAGCAGGCACGTTTGTGATTATTCACATTCTCCAAGAAACGCTCGTAGCTTACACCATCGTGCAGGTCTTCTCCGGGATGTATCTCGTAGCAAAGATCGATTCCATGCTCATCGTAATAATTAAGGATAGGTTCCCAACGTTTAGCAAGCTCAGCAAAGGCTGTCTCTACCAATCCTGCCGGGCGTTGCGGCCAAGGGTAAACCATATGCCATATTAATGCGCCACTAAAGGTTACTGATGCATTTAAGCCCAGGTTTTGTGAAGCCTTTGCGGCAGCCTTAACCTGCGATACCGCCCACTCCTGCCTTTTAGCAGGATTGTTTTTGTAAGCATCGGGTGCAAATGCATCGAACAGCGTGTCGTAAGCCGGATTAACGGCTACCAACTGTCCTTGCAAGTGCGTAGAAAGCTCGGTTATCTCCAAGCCGGCTTCTGCAACAATGCCTTTTATCTCGTCGGCATAAGTTTTACTATCTGCCGCTTTTTGTACATCTATAAAACGAAGGTCGTTTGTTGGCAATTGTACACCTTTGTAACCCAATCCGGCAGCCCATCGGCAAATAGATTTCAGATCATTAAAAGGTGCGGTATCACCAATAAACTGGGCTAAGAAAATAGCCGGTCCTTTAATGGTATTCATGCCTTTAGATTGTGTATTTGGTCCATTTTTCGTTGCTCTCGTTTGAGGCAACCACATTATTTATAAATGCCATACCGCGGATACCATCATCTACAGATGGGAAATCGATCCACTCAGGAACTTGGCGGCCTTCTATCTTAGCGCTTAGCGCCGAAGCGAAGTTGCGATAAAGGTTACCAAATGCTTCAAGGTATCCTTCCGGATGACCTCCGGGAGTACGGCAGTTTGAAGTAGCCGAAGCTGATAAATGACCAGTGTAACCGGCACCTGCACGTAATATTTCAGCAGGTTTATCCAGCCATCTAACAATTAATGTGTTTGGCTCCATCTGGTTCCACTCAAGGCCGCCATTTTCTCCGTACACACGGATCTTTAAAGCGTTTTCCTCACCTGCTGCAATTTGAGATGCAGTAAGTGTGCCTGTAGCGCCCCCGTCAAAACGAAGCAACACTGCGCCGTCATCATCAAGCATACGGCCATCAACCACGATGTTTAGTGCTGCACTAAGTTCACTGATCTTTTGGCCGGAAATAAACTCTGCCAGGTGAGCTGCGTGTGTACCAATATCACCCATTGCGCCGGCTTTACCAGATTTAGATGGGTCGGTGCGCCACGAAGCCTGGGCGTTACCTTCACGTTCTGAAAGGCGGCTTAACCAGCCTTGCAAATACTCAACATATATTTTTCTTACTTTACCTAAAGCGCCGCTTTTTACAATTTCGCGGGCTTCCTTCACCATCGGGTATCCGGCATAGGTGTGGGTAAGCAATAGCATCAATCCTGTTTCCTCTACTTTTGCTTTAAGTTGTTTAGCTTCCTCAAGCGTAAAAGTGATAGGTTTTTCGATCACCACGTTAAAGCCATTTTCTAAAGCCTGCATTGCCGGAGCAAAGTGTGCAAAGTTTGGCGTAACAATGGTTACAAAATCCATACGATCATCGGCCGGGCGTTGTGCTTCGGCTTTGAACATTTCATCGTAAGTGTTATAAGTGCGTTCTTCGGGTAAAAAAAGCATACGGCCACTTTCCTGCGCAACATCTGGGTGCATACTTAAGGCACCACAAACCAGCTCAACCTGACCATCCATGTTGGCAGCTATACGGTGGATAGCACCTATAAATGCATCCTTGCCACCGCCTATCATGCCCATGCGTAATTTTCTGTTACTCATAATAGCTGTAAAGTATAAATCGGAACAAGCCCGGATTTACCTTTGTTTTAAGATTAGATAAATGTGTAAAAACCGCTCCGTATTTTTTACGGAGCGGTTGATGTTCAAATGTAAACGTATTTTTTATGATAAAGCCCAGGCCTTATCACCTTTTTTGTATGGATAATCGCCAATGTATTTGCCCGGTACAGGTACATATCTAAGCGCCTTTGTTGCGCCCGGCTCTGAGGTAAAGTAACCCAACAGTGTAAGCTGTTTGATCATGCTGAAGTAATGGTTAGGATCTTCAGGCTTTTTATTTTTGTTGTAATCCTTAGCCTCTTTGTCTAACTGGGTAAGCAATTCTGTACGTTGTTTTGCATCGGCCTCCATGAAGCTTTTGTTGTACTTTTTGCTTGATGCATCATTAAGGTCTTTTAAACCTTTTTTGAAGATCTTTTGGTCGTCATCGGTATAACAATCGCGTACCATAACGGCCATAAATGCACCCACTTTTGCTGCTTTAGCACCCGGGGTTGAGGTTTCAGGCAAAATGGTTTCTGCTATTTCATCCATGTAGGCCGTAGTATCTGCATTAAACAGGTCGTCGGTATTTACCGATCCGCCTGACTTACAGCCTGACACGAAGAACTCGGCTCCGATAACGGCACCGCCCAGTATCAAACCCACTCTGCTTATCGCGTCTCTTCTATCCATTGTTTTATAGAATTAATGAGTTAATGTTTTTAATTGTATTAATTATTACGCTTTTAGCTCAAAACCCGCAGGGTACTGGCGTTTAACGTACTGGTTAACATCGTCAAAGTTGGTAACCTTCATGGCTTTGTTATCCCATGTGTATTTGAACGCGCCACCTTTAAGGTCATGACCACGAACCGCAAGGTTAGCCATCAGCAAAGCCTCGGTAAGCGGGCCTGCAACTTCAAATGGAGAACTTACTTCCATTTTACCATAACCGGCTATAGCTGCCTCTACCCACTGTGCATAGTGACCATTTGCACCACCAGGAACACGTTTGTATTTCTGAGGCGCTTTCGCATCCTTGGTGCGTTCTTTTGGTAGCAGGGTAGCCGCATCAGAATAAGTGCTTGCGTACATTTTACCTTTACTACCAATGAACAAGGTACCGTTACCTTCTTCGCCACCCCATTTTTCGTTAGGGCCAAGCTCGTCAGGTCGCTCCGGCTGTATACCGCCGTCCATCCAGTGAAGCGTAACATCACCTTTGGTTTTGGCAGTTTTAGGGAAGGTTAACGTAATGTGGCTTGATGGCGGGCAGCTCTCAGGGAAGCTACCTTTTCTAAACGAATCTACATAGACGCTACCCACGCTGGCTTGTACGTCTTTAACATATTGTAAACCCAATACGCGGAACGGAGCTTCAACAAGGTGGCAACCCATATCGCCTAATGCACCTGTGCCGTAATCCCACCAGCCGCGCCAGTTGAACGGAACCAATTTCTCGACATAATCTTTGTGAGGTGCAGTACCTAACCAAAGATTCCAGTCAAGCTCTTTAGGGATGTTCTGACTTGGATCAGGCCATTTAATACCTTGTGGCCATACCGGGCGGTTTGTCCAGCAGTAAATAGTATCTACATCACCAATAAGGCCTGCATCATACCACTCTGCCATTAAGCGGGTACCATCGTTTGAAGCACCCTGGTTACCCATTTGGGTAACTACCTTAAATTTTTTAGCAGCCTCGGTCAGCAAACGTGCTTCCCAGATATCATGCGTTAGTGGTTTTTGCACATAAACGTGTTTACCCAGTTGCATGGCATGGTATGCTATGATAGCGTGGTTATGATCTGGGGTAGATACTGATACAGCATCGAAATTCTTATGATCTTTTTCTAAAAGCTCGCGCCAGTCTTTAACGTATTTGGCTTTAGGGAACGAAGCCCTTGACTTTGCAGCCTGACGGTCGTCGACGTCACACAGATAAGCAATATTTGCTTTACCGCTTTTTGCAAAGTTAGCAATGTCACTTTCACCTTTACCGCCAGCACCAATACCGGCAACATTGAGCATATCGCTTGGTGCGGTAAAGCCTTTGCCGCCCAGCACGTGGCGTGGTACGATCATTAAACCGGCAGCAGCCACTGATGTGGATTTAAGAAAATCCCTTCTCGAGGCGCTGTTCGTAGTTGTTTCTTTTTTTTCAGTCATTGGTAGTCGAATTTCAATACTGTATTAAATATTACCCTTTTTAAGCTCTTCAACGGCATGGTTTGCAGCGCGTGCTGTAAGTGCCATGTAGGTAAGCGATGGGTTTTGGCAAGCAGCTGATGCCATTGCAGCACCATCTGTAACAAACACGTTCTTGGCATCCCAAACCTGGTTCCATTCGTTAAGAACCGATGATTTTGGATCGCGGCCCATACGTGCGGTACCCATTTCGTGGATACCACGGCCTAATACCGGCTCAGTTGTATAAGTCTGTACGTCTTTAACACCTGCGTTCTCAAGCATCTCTTTCGCATCGTTCATCATATCGATGCGCATTTTGCGCTCGTTATCCTTACACTCAGCGTCAATTGCCAATACAGGTAAACCCCACTTGTCCTTTTTCTCTTTATCCAGGAATACGCGGTTCTCGTGATAAGGAAGCGTTTCACCGAAACCACCCATACCAAAGTTCCAGCTGCCTGGTTCTGATAATGCATCTTTAAATGCACCACCAATATTGAGCTCTGCAATGTCGCGGCTCCAGTTTTGGCGACTGCCGCCACCCTGGTAACCAAATCCGCGGATATAATCGCGTTTCTCGCCGTTTAAGTTACGGTACCGAGGGATATAGATACCATTAGCACGACGGCCAAAGTAGTATTTGTCTTCAAAGCCTTCGATACGGCCACCCGCACCAACACCTAAGTGGTGATCCATCAGGTTGTGACCAAGCTGGCCGCTGCTGCTGCCCAAACCACCTTCCCAAACATCGGTAGCAGAGTTCATTAACACCCATGCACTGTTTAGTGCAGATGCGTTAACGAAAACGATCTTAGCGAAATATTGGTAAGTTTTATTGGTTTCAGCATCCAATATCTCAACACCTTTAGCTTTTTTGGTGTCTTTATCGTAAAGTATCTTAGTTACGATTGACCACGGGCGAACGGTTAAGTTACCGGTTGCCATAGCTGCAGGTAAAGTAGCAGATTGCGTGCTGAAGTACGCACCAAACGGACAACCTAACCAGCATTTGTTACGGTACTGGCAATTTGTACGATTGTTATGCGGCACGGTGATATTGGCTGTACGGCCAATGATGAAGTGCCTTGCATCTTTATAAAAATCCTTGAAACGTTTTTGAACGTCTTTCTCAATAACATTCATCTCCATTGGCGGCATAAAATCACCATCCGGCAGAATTGGAACGCCATCTTTATTACCAGAGATACCGGCAAAGCGCTCTGCGTAACCATACCAGTCATGCAGGTCTTTGTAACGGATAGGCCAGTCTGTACCGATACCATCTTTTGCGTTTGCTTCAAAGTCGGTATCGTGCCAGCGGTATGATTGCCTGCCCCACATTAACGAACGACCACCTACGTGATAGCCACGGAACCAGTCGAAACGCTTAATTTCAACATACGGGCTTTCTTTTTCGTTGGTCCAATAGTCAAGGTTGGTTTCATTCAGAGGGTAATCGCGTTTTAGTACGGGATAATCCTCTATCATTTTTTGCGTGCGACCGCCACGGTGTTCAAATTCCCATGGTGCCTTATTGGCATTAACATAGTCTTTAATGTGTTCTATGTTTTTACCACGCTCCAACATGATGGTTTTTAAACCCTTCTCAGTCAGTTCCTTGGCGGCCCAGCCGCCTGAGATACCTGAACCAATGACTATCGCGTCATAAGTGTTATTAGACATAATAAGTATAGCGTTTATTTTAGTTTTAACAATTGGTTGTCTCGCCTAATGTATGAATAAAATTAATTTTACAAGCATTATCCATTGTGTTTTTTTCACACATTGCATCTGTTAGTTAGTAGTTTTTGGTTTGCAGTTTGCAGCAGTCATTTTAACCCTGTAAATTGCCTGCTGGCAACTGCTGACTAAGAAAGATTTCCCTTCTTCATCTCTCCTACTGCATGGTCTACTGCGCGTGCGGTAAAAGCCATATAAGTAAGAGACGGATTTTGGCATGATGTTGAGGTCATGCTGGCACCATCTGTTACGTATACGTTAGGGCAAGCATGCAAACGATGCCATTTATCAAGCATTGACGTTTTAGGGTCTTTACCCATACGTACCCCTCCCATTTCGTGGATATCTAAACCAGGCGCGCGATGATCAGTCCCGGGTCTTATATTTTTGAACCCTGCCGAGGTAAACATTTCTGTCATCTGCTCGATGTAGTCCTTCTTCATTTTTTCGTCGTTGTCGTCGTAATCTACCGAGATCTTCAATTGCGGGATTCCCCACGGATCTTTAAGGCTTTTATCTAACGCAACGTAATTACTTTCTTTAGGGATGGTCTCACCCATCATGTGCGAACCAACCTGCCAGCCGCCAAGTTCTTTGTTAACCAGATTTTTCTTTAAGTCCTCACCTATGCCTTCACCGCTTTGCATGCGGCCGCGGTAAGCATATAAGCCGGCCGCATAACCTCGGAGATAATTTGTTTCTTGTTTATGCAGATTTCTGAAGCGTGGAATATAGCCACCACCAGCCGGGTTACGACCATCTGTGGTCCATTCCTTGGCACCATCATATTCTGCATTAATGTGTGCCGAATAGTTATGGAATGCTACATATTTACCCAGCGTACCGCTGTCATTTCCCAAACCGTTAGGGAAACGGCTTGATCTGGAGTTAAGCAGTATCAGGTTACTGTTTAATGCTGCGGCATTTACAAATATTACCGGTGCGTAATATTCTATGGCTTCTTTGGTTTGCGCATCAATAACGCGCACACCCGTAGCTTTGCCTTTCTTATCATCATAAATGATAGACTCAACAACAGAATGTGGCCTTAACGTACACAAGCCTGTTTTTAATGCCCAGGGTATGGTTGATGAATTGGCACTAAAATAGCCACCGAACGGGCAACCGCGCTGACAAAGTGTACGCTCCTGGCATTGACCACGACCCTGATCCAAGTGGATCTGGTTGGGTTTTGATAAATGCGCACATCGTGCACTTATTACGTGCCTGCCTTTGTAGTTCTTTTTAAGGTGATTGCTAAAATAGGTTTCAACAGCATTTAATGGAAAAGCCGGTAAAAATTCACCGTCAGGTAATTCTGCCAGGCCATCGCGGTTACCTGATATACCTGCAAACTTTTCTACGTAGCTGTACCATGGCGCAATATCCGCGTATCGGATAGGCCAGTCTACTGCGAAACCATCACGCTCAGGGCCTTCAAAGTCAAAATCACTCCAGCGCTGGGTTTGGCGTGCCCATAATAATGATTTACCACCGGTTTGATACCCGCGGATCCAATCGAAGGGTTTTTCCTGCACATAAGGGTGCTCGGCATCCTTAACAAAAAAATGCATAGCGTCCTCGCCAAAAGCATAACAACGGTTAACAATGGGGTTAGCCTTCTGTACCGCGTCTGGCACCACCCCATGGTGTGGAAACTCCCATGGGTAAAGGTTAGTGGTTGGATAATCTTTTAAGTGTTTAACATCGCGGCCACGCTCTAAAACCAGGGCTTTAAGTCCTTTGCCGGTAAACTCTTTGGCAGCCCAGCCACCGCTCATACCCGAGCCTATAACAATGGCATCGAACGTACGCTCTTTTATGCTATCTATATTTAAGTTTGCCATTACTATGCTGTTGCTTTGCTTGCAGGGTACATTGCGTTGTACCTGCCGGGTACCAGTTCATAAACCACTTGCTTGGTCATAAAAAACTTTGAGGTGGTGTAGCCAAATATGGTTTGCCCCTTTACCATTTGATAAAAGGCCATCAGTTTGCCATCGTCCTTAAAGTTTTTGTCTGTGCTTTGCTTTTCAACCGATTGTACAAAAGCAGTGCGCTCCTGGTCGGTACCATCGGCGAAAGCTTTGTTCATTTGGTTTTTAGCCTCATCAGCAAAGGTTTTAAGGCCTGTTATAAAATCTGCCTGCTGCTCTTTGCTTGCGCAATCATCCATCATTTTAAATACAAACAGGTTAATGCCCAATTCGGCAGCGCCGGGGGTATCTGTTTTTGGTAAAATGGTTTGGGTAAGGCTGTTAACCAGCTTTTCCTGCTCAGCATCTATTTTAAGGCGTTCGAGTTCAACTATCGCTTTCCCTTTGTCATCATGCAAACATGATGGCAATACAATGGCACCTCCTAATATCAGAGCCATATTACGGATAGCCGCGCGCCGGTTCATATCTAAGTTCAATGTAATTAGCGTTTATAATTGTGACTGATATGGTTTCAGGGCTTTAAGGTAGCGTTTACTCCTTAATATCCCCATTTTTTCATGGTTTGTAAATCAATTTTTACACACTCTAACGGATCGATACCCTGATAGCTCTCCTGCTCAATGATCAGATAAACCGTTCCGCCTATGTTTTTGGCTACCTTCAAAGTTTCCTTTACCGGTAATACGCCCTTACCTAAAATGGTGCTTTCATAACCTGTTCCTTCTGTTTTGGTAGCGCTTTTGATCTCGTCCTTAACGTGCATAGAAACGAAGCGGCCGGGATATTTTTGAAGCAGGGAGATTGCATTATTCTCACGGCCATACATGTTACCAATATCTAATTGTTGCGAAACCTTATCCGGATCGGTGTTTTGCATAATGTAATCGAACAAGCGTATATCACCTACCATGGTGGTAAACTCAAAATCATGATTATGATAACCAAACTTCATGTTGTACTTCTGGCACAGTTCACCGCTTTTGTTAAACTGATCCATGGTACGTTTTAACAAATCTGTATCATGCCTTACCTTCTCGTCCATCCATGGGCTTATCACAAACTTTTGGCCCATGTAGGCTGCATCTTCAACAGTTGCTTTCCACGCATCGGTAAAATCATTGGTAGCAGGATCCCAGTGGCTCGGCAACATTACCGTGTGGCCGCTTGGCATTTGCAGGCCAAGATCGTCCAGCACTTTTTTAAAATCCTTGGCACTCCAGCCGTAAAACTTACGATCTATGTAATTGGCATGTTCCACTTGCGTGTAACCCATATCCGCCAGTTTTTTTAACGTTGGCAGCGGGTCTTTACTCATTGCATCGCGAACAGAATAAAGCTGTAAACCTACGCGCTGCATTTTTGCGGGTTCGGCAAAAAGGTTTTTCGGCATCAGCGCTGTTGCTGCTACGGCTACGGCGCTGTTTTTTAAGAAAGTCCTTCTGGATGATGTCATGTTATTAGAGATTAGTTGATTGTTCAATTTTTACTGATGGGATAAACCGGGAACAGCAGATCGGTATTGCTTACAAAAGCTATCCGCTTGCTATCGGGAGACCAGGAAGGCGTATTGATGGTGCCCTGCCCACCGTACAAATAGGCCATCACTGTAACCGGGCCACCACTTACAGGCATTTTACGGATGTAAACGTGTTTGTAAAATGGATGGTCGCCGGGTGCAACTTCATTTTTAAGGAAGGTAATGAATACGATCCATTTCCCGTCTGGCGAAACATGCGGGAACCAGTTATTGTAATCGTCATTCGTTATCTGTGTTTGCTCTGAGCCATCAGCTTTCATTCGCCATATCTGCATCAGGCCGTTTCGCACCGAGTTAAAATAAATGTATTTGCCGTCCGGAGTATACTCGGGGCCATCGTCCAGGCCCGGTGTGGTGGTGAGCCGCTCTTCTGTGCCGCCGGTAACAGGTATGCGGTACACGTCAAATTCTTTATTACGTTCGCCACAAAAAACCAGGTATTTACCATCGGGCGACCATCCGTGCATGTATGATGCTCCCTTACCCAACTGTGTTACTCGGCGGGCCTTGCCCCCGTTAGCGGGTACCACGTAGCCTATTGATGGGCCATCATCGTTACTACTGATGGTTAACCACTTCCCATCGAAAGATAGCACATGATCGTTGTTGTTATTTTTTGCAGGATCGGTGTTCAGCGACCTGGGTGTACTTGTTGCAATATCAAATTTATAAAGCGTGCCCTCACTGTTATAAATTAGCGACTTGTCATCTACTGTCCAGTTAGGTGCCTGCAGCGATTTTGGCGATTGATAAACCACGCGGCTATTTTTGGTATTGAGATCCAAGACCTCGATGTTGCTGCCCAGATATTGCTTGTATGCCACCACATCAGCCGGTGCCGGCTTAACAATTCTCACATTATTAAAAATTGCCGTTTCTGTTACGTTTGCATTATGCGAGCATACAAACAGCCCCACATAAACCTCATCGCCAAGGTTAAGTTCAACCTTTTCATCGGAACCAAATACATTGCCGTTACGGGTGGCCGACATGGTGTAGGTGTTGCCCCTCCTCTCTAATTGTATAACATCTGCGCCAGTCACCGTTAGTTTCTGTTCGCGGGTGCTATCGCCTTCTAATTTTCGATACTGAAGTGAGGTGAGACCATCGCCATGCACTACCGCACTTGCATGTGCGGAAGCAGGCTTAAGCGAACTACGAACCATTAAACCCAATTTACGATGAGCTTCGGCTCCTTTGCCTAAGAATGAGGCGTTTGTTCTGAGGATAAAATCTCCCTTTACCTGTCTCCAAACAAAATGTAATTCATCTTTACCAAACCACATATTGCCACCCGCACCACTTACTTTATATTGCTGTAAGGCAGTTTGATAAACAACAGTACCTTTACGTTTAGGCGAGCCAACGTTTGTACTTCCCTGGAAAACACCAGGTGCCGGCTGTGCAAAAACACTTGTAGCAACAAGTATGTTCACCAGCGTTACCGCAAGTAAGTAAACCTTTGAAGATGACATTAGCTATTGGGCTTAATAAATTGGATTTACTAAGTTATCATTTCATTTGATAAAAAAGCGCGCTTAAACATTTTTATACAAAAAAAGCACGCTTTAAAGGCGTGCTTTTTTTGTATAATATTTCAGATTATGTGTCTATTCAGTCAGCAGTAACTTCTCACCGGTAAGGGGACAATAAGCAGGCTCAACAATAGCCTTTATATCAGGCCTGACATAATCTTTATAAAATTGGGCCTTAGCATCATGGTAATGAGTTACAGCGCCTATAAGGCTCATAAATTTAATATAATACCACGCGCTATCTACCTGGTACGGTTTGAAACCAGAACGTGCGCTCTTAGGGTATAAATGATGGTTATTGTGCCATTCGCCAGCTACAATACCAGGCCATACCTGGTTAATAGACATATCCTTCGTGTTATAGTCTACACCTTCGCGGCGTTTATCATCGCCTTTGCCGTGGCCTTCGTAATTAAATGTACGTACACCTACTGCCCAAACACCTGCTGCACCAAATATCGCACAAACCAAACCGATACCTCCTAACAAATAAAACACTGCAAACCAAAATGCCCAATTGGCTATTACGCCAACTATCATATGTAGCGGATTAGCTATAGAGCCCCATTTTTGGTACTGCTTGTAGGTATTGGTTGTTACACCGGTGTGTTTCATTAATTTGATACAACGCTCAAAATGCTTCTCTGTAAGGTTGCGATTTACGGGTTGGTGATTTGCATCAGCCAGAAAGCAATATAAAAAACCACCTTGTGCGTTATAAGGATCACCGGGAGTATCTGAAAGGGCGTGATGCACATGGTGAGAAATGGCATAGATCTCCTCAGGAATAATCTTAAGCGTTAAGTTTTGCGTAACAAAACGCCAGAAATTGTTGCGAAATTTATAAGCGCCATGCGTACAGTACCGGTGGTACCAAATGGTGCCATGTGTACCCATCACCATCATGCTGTATACAAAAGCAATGATCAATCTGGATACACTAAAATACTCGAATATGAAGAAGTATAAAAAAGGTGATAATGCGACAACCATCATCCACGCGGTGAACGACAACCAATTTTTTTTATCCTTAAAAATGTTTATCCGCGATAAAAATTCCCGGAGGAGTTGTTTCTGAGTGGGTTTTGACAATTCGCCATCAGCGTTTTTCCAACCGTAAGATGGTGCTTCGAGCACATCATGTATAAAAGCCATTAAATTGGGATTAGTTAATTAATTGGGGTTGTAGGGATATACGGATGGAAGATATGGTTTAGTTTTCAAATAGCTTTAAAATTTTTAATAAATAATTAAATTGTCATAAAAATGTCTACCTAATTGCAACAATTGTATGACATTGCGCGATCTGTTAAACTTCCGCAAATCTATTATGTCATGTAAAATCAAAACCTACAATTATTACTATGTTCAAATACCTACTGCTGTTGGCAATATGTTTTATTACTACAAAAACCTTTGCCCAGAAGGAAGTTCCGCGTGCAGTGATGGGTGGCGTTATAGATAGTTTGGGTGCAGTACCCGGTGTCACTGTTAAGTTAAAAGCAGGTAAAGACAGCGTAGCGACGGTAAGTGATGTAAATGGCAAATTTAATTTCCCTACGGTTGGCAGCAAAAACTTCAGTGTAACTATTAGTGGAATTGGTTATCAAACAATTACCCGTAAGTATGTAATGGATAACGCTACAGGACCGGTGGTGTTGGACCCCATCAAACTTAAAGTACAGCTTAACTTTTTGCAGGCGGTTAATATTGTAGCTGTAAACCCGATCACCATCAAAGAAGATACAGTTGAATACAAAGCGTCGGCTTATAAGGTACGTGAAGGTTCGCCGGTTGAGGATGTTTTGAAAAAATTGCCCGGCGTTTCAGTAGATAAAGATGGAAATGTGACGGCGCATGGCAAGCAAGTAACCAAAGTACGGGTAAACGGTAAAGATTATTTTAGTGGAGATGTGCAAACGGCAACGCAAAACCTGCCTGCCAATATTGTTGAGAACATACAGGTTATTGATGATTACGGTGACCAGGCCAATTTAACCGGCATTAAAACAGGAGACCCTGATAAAATATTGAACATCACTATCCAAAAAGGCAAGCGAACCGGCAAGTTTGGCCAGGCCACGGTTGGTGCGGGTAATGATGACCGCTATCTTGCCCGATTATCAGCCAACGCTTTTAAGGAAGATCGACAGGTATCGGTAATTGGTACCTGGAATAACACCAATACCAATTCATTTAATTTAGGTGCGCAGGGCGGCAGCGGTGGTCGTGCAGGCGGCGGCGGTTCTTCAGGCGGCGTTAGCACAGCAAACGGTGTTACTACAAACCGCTCTTTAGGCTTTAATTACCGCGATGAGTGGGGCAAAAAAGTTACCGCTTATGGTAGCTACAGTTTTTCTGACCGCGACAGGCTGATCACCAACACTTCGCAAACGCAAAACCTTTTTCAGAGTGGTGCCTTGTTAAACGATGATAACACTATTGGCCGCAACAACACCGTTAACCACAGGTTTGATTTCAATATCGAATATCGGATTGATACAGTCAACTACTTGAAGATAAACCCAAATTTCTCGTACAGCAGCTCTAACGATAATACTACCGATGTATTTACCAACACCCGTAATGGCCGGGTAATAAACGGTAACGAACTCGCACTTACCAACGCTAAATCGCCCAATGGCGGTGTTAGCGTTTTGTATAATCACAAGTTTAAAAAGAAGGGCCGCAACTTCAGCATCAACACCAGTTTAAGTTTTTCTAAAACAGACCAGGGCCTTAATGACCAGTATACCACCAGGCAGGATACTATTGTAACACCGTTGTTCCAGCAGATAAATACTGATAATCAAAGCTCAAGGGTGGGTGTTAATTTAAGCTACATTGAGCCGTTGGGTAAAACTACTTTTTTAGAAGGCAATTATGCTTTTAGCCGCAACAATACAGATAATAACCGCTATAATTATCGCATAGATCCGCAAACCGGTACGCAAACTTATGTAGATAGTTTAAGTACACTTTACAATTACCAATTTACTACCAATAAATTTGGGCTTAATTTACGTGGCGTAAAAACCAAGTATAACTACACTATTGGGATGGCGGTACAGCCTGCTACACTTACGGGCGAGTCACATAATTTCACTACTACAACCAACACCTTTAATTTAATACCTACCGCAAGGTTTATTTACAATTTCAAACGTAACCACACGCTTTCCATTAACTACTCCGGAAGTAACAACCAGCCAAGTTTTACGCAATTGCAACTGCAGCCCGATTTTTCAAATCCGCAGAACCGGGTCTACGGTAACCCCAATCTTAAGCCGGAGTTTAGCAACAACATCGCGTTGCGATATAATCAATTTGATATAGCAAGCGGTGATGCTTTATTCGCTAATCTCTCGTTCAACAAAACACAAAACAAGATAGTGACCAACACGCAGCCTATAACAGGTATCGGTATTGATGCCACTCGTTTTGTACAAGAGACCCGATACTTAAATACCAGCGGTTATTACAGTGCAAATGGTAATTATTCATTCTCAAAACCGTTTGCCAACAGAAAATTTACCGCTACATTAAACGGTGGAGCAAGTTTTAATAACAATATTAACTTTATTGAAGACCAGCGTAATGAGGGTAAGAATTGGGTCTTTAATCAGGGGGCGAAACTTCGGATAGACATTGACAGCCTGATGGATACCGAGGTAAGCGGAAACTACAGCATCAACTCCACAAGGTACAGTTTACCCTCATCGATTAATACCGACGCTAAAACCTGGGCATTGGGTCTTGACGGGCGTAACTATTTCTTGAACGATTTTGTATTAGGCTACAATTTAACACAAACCATCAACAAAGGGTTCAGCGCTACAGTTAAAGCCAACCCTACCCTGCTTAGTACATATGTGGAGTATCAGTTCCTAAAAAATCACTTGGCCGTGTTGCGTTTCCAGGCGTTTGACCTGTTTAACCAAAACACGGGCGTATCGAGGGTGGTATCAGGCAACCAGATCATCGATACCAGGAGCAATCGTTTAGGCAGATATTTTATGTTATCTTTCACCATGCGATTGCAAAAATTTGCAGGCAGACAAGGCGGCAGGGGTAATTTTGGTGGCGGGCGTCGCGGACGAAACAGAGGTTGATCGGTAACCGTCGAACAAAATTTGTTTGCATCACCATATATCTCTAAGAAGCTTATAAATTTACAACACCGCTAAAAAACATAAATACCTCCTGCGCGGTTAATTAAATAAATATAGCCTAAATGCGTTATCTAAAATTTATCTGTTTATTATTTACAGCTTTTTCGCTCAGGGTTTCAGCACAGGAAACCATGAAGGTCACAAAACGGCTTACTAACAACGTTTCAGAAGTATATCATGTATCAGGCGACGGGCATACCCGCCAGGGCATGTACCAGGCTCTTTACAAAAAGAAGATTGCTTTGGCTAACGGTGCTTATAAGGATAATAAGCGGGTTGGATTATGGCAGTTTTATAATAACAGAGGCACTGTTGTGCAGAGTTACAATTTTGATAAGAACCAGTTTGTTTACGAAGCGCAGGAAGATACTACTTCTAACATCCATTATTTTGTAGACCGGACATTTGATACTGTTAAAGTGGCCAACCCAAAGGTAAATAAACCGTTGCGTATAGGCGGCGTATATTATGGATATCTGCCTTATGTATCATTGTTTAAAATGCCAAAGAGGTATTCATCTACCGATTTAGATTATTCTAATGTAAACGTGGTGGTTGAACTATTAGTAAGCCCCGGCGGCAGATTGGCGGATTACACAGTGCATTTGATCTACGCACCGCTGCAAACGTCGATCGATGATATACGCATGAATTTGAAATTACCTAATCCTGATGACCTGGTGTTTGTACCTGCCAGCTATGAAGGTGAAGCTGTGTCATGCCGGATAATGATCGAATGCGTACTAAATAGTAACGGCACGCTTGATTTTGCTAAATAACAGAAACGGCGCCTAAAAGGCGCCGTTTCTGTTTAATTTTTAGTGATCGTGATGACCATCCGGGCCGTGTGCATGGCCGTGCGAAAGTTCTTCCGGTGTTGCCGGGCGAACGTTGATGATCTCGCCTTTAAAATGCAGTTCCTGGCCTGCCATTGGGTGGTTAAGGTCAACAATTACCGAATCTTCTGTGATCGATACTACCTGGCCTTGAAAACGGTTGCCGTTGTTATCCTGCAAAGGTAATACTTCGCCCACCTGCGGTAGATCCGCACCCTGGCCTTCAAACATTTCTTTTGGCAGGTTTGCCACAGCTTCCTGGTCGTACTCGCCGTAACCATCCTGTGCTGATATATGGAAATCATAAGTGTCACCTGTTGACAGCGTACTTAAATTTTCTTCAAATTTTGGGATCATCTGGCCTGCGCCAAATAAAAATGTAAGCGGCTGTTCCTGTGTTGCGCTTTCTACAAGTCCTTCTTCACCGTCCTCTTTCTTTACATACAGATCGTATGTTAGTGACACTACGTGTTGTGGTTGAATTTTCATTTATTGATAATTTTGCGGCAAGGTGCTAAATTTTTTTTTTAACCCGCCTATTTATTATAAATACTAATTACCCGGCTATTTGTTTTAATGCATCAGGCACCGTGTTGGCAGGCAAACCGCAAGTTCTGTCTTTACAGACAAATATTCTTGTGGTGTCACCAAGCCGGCCATCTAACAGCGGAAGTGTACCGGTTTGGCCGCCCAGCATAACCTTATTTGGCACGTAATGTTGTTCAAATTCTCTGCGTATATTCTCATGATCCAGGCCGGTTATGGCAACCTCATTAACACCGAAAATCTCATCAAGTAAAAGGATCGTCCAGTTAGGGTAAGCTGTGCCATACTTAGCCAGGTGAGGCACAATGTTGCGCAGCATTTGCGCTGAAACTTCAAGGTAACCTTCGTTATCAAACAGCAACCCGAGTTTTTTAAGATTACGCGCCATTACCGAATTTGATGCCGGTATAACGCCATCCATTATCTCTGACTTACGGGCTATAAGCTGCCCATCATTAACGGCAGTGTAAAAGAATATGCCGCCTTCTGCATTGTAAAAGTGTTGTAAAGCATAATCTGTAAGTTTCTGAGCCTGGATGATCCAATCCTCGTTAAACGTTACTTCATATAATGTAATAAAGCCATCAGCTACATTTGCATAGTCATCAAGAAATGCAACACCTTCGGTAGTCTGAGGGTTGTAAACGCGACTGATCTTTGCGCCTGAAATAAGATTTTTAGTAATAAAGTCCGCATTTTTTAACGCCAGCTCCAAATACTCTGGTTTGGCAAAAGCGCGGTAAGCATCGCACAGGCCTTTTAACATCAAACCGTTCCATGATGCCAGGATCTTGTTATCTAAACCAGGTCGTACGCGTTTGCTGCGGGCGTCAAATACTTTTTGTTTAGCTGCGTTTAAACGGTTGTGTAACTCTTCGGTGGTAATGCCAAATTGTGATGCAATGGCTTCTTCATCTTCCTTACGGAAGAACACATTGCTTTGCTCCTCTTCCCAGTTACCTTCTTCAGTTACGTGGTAGTAAGCATTAAATACCGGCGCATCATCGCCTAAAATTTCAGCTAACTGGTTCTGAGTAAAGATATAGAACTTACCTTCTTTGCCTTCGCTGTCAGCATCAAGCGCCGAGTAAAAACTGCTTTGGGGCGATGTAAGTTCGCGTTTTACAAAACCGATGATCTCATCGGTAATTTCAGCATAAAGCGGATTAGCATTCCAGGTGTACGCTTCGGCATAAAGGCTCAAAAGCTGACCATTATCATACAGCATTTTCTCGAAATGTGGCACGTGCCAAACACCATCCACAGCGTAACGTGCAAAGCCGCCGCCGATGTGGTCATAGATGCCACCATGAGCCATTTTCTGTAGCGTAAGTTTTACGTTTTCGGCAATACCGCTATCTTTCATCAGAAGTGCATACCGCATCAGGAAGATCCAGTTGGCCGGCATCGGGAATTTTGGTGCACCGCCAAAGCCACCTTCAACCGGGTCAATATACCTTCGCCAGTTGGCCATGATGGGCTCCAGCATTTCTTTACTATACTCGGCTGTTTGCTCAACAAATGGCACAGATTCATACTGTTTGATGCCCTCTGTGAGTCGTACAGCGTAATCTTCCGCTTCTTCGGGCTTGGTTTTAAAAAAATCGGCGAGGTTAAGCAGCAATGATGCCCAGTCGTTTTTGCGGAAGTAGGTACCGCCGTAGATAGGCCGCTGATCGGGTAGGCAGATACAATTGAGCGGCCAGCCTCCCCTGCCACTCATCAATTGCACGGCGCTCATGTATATCTGGTCAATATCCGGGCGTTCTTCACGATCAACCTTTATACATACAAAATACTCGTTCATCAGCGCTGCCACGCCTTCGTCCTCAAAGCTCTCGTGTTCCATAACGTGGCACCAGTGGCATGCCGAGTAGCCAATGCTCACCAATATCAGTTTGTTCTGATCTTTGGCTTTTTGCAGGGCTTCAGCGCCCCAGGGGTACCAATCAACAGGATTATTGGCATGCTGCAAAAGATATGGCGAAGTAGCGTTGGCAAGGCGATTCATTAGCGGTGGATGGTTTAATTAACTACAATCAGCCGCAAGTATAGTTGGAAATATTACAAAAATTTAATATGAAAATCGGAATTTACTTTCATTTATTTTTGAAAGTTCAATAATTATTTTTCTATTTGCATACAAATTTATTCATTATGTACACCAAACTTAAAACCGCCAAAATCATCATGTATCTTGCGGCAGCGTACAATATTTTCTGTGGAGCGGCGATATCGCTTAAGCCGGAGATCATCCTGTTTGGCAACCCGCCTACTGATTTTCTCATCATTATTTTACAATGCGTTGGGATGCTGGTTGGCGTTTATGGTGTGGCCTACTACTTTGCGGGGCGCGACCCGCAGGTATATTGGCCGCTGATATTGGTAGGCTTTATTGGTAAACTACTGGGACCTTTAGGCTCTGTTTATTATATATGGCAGGGTAAGCTTGCGCCTGTCTTCTTTTGGGTAAACGTTTGGAACGATATAATTTGGCTCATACCTTTCGGCTGGATAATTTATCAGGCCATGAATAACCACCTGCTACCGACAGTTGACAAAACAACCCATCGTTGAAAATTTGCCTTACCAATTTTGTTAGCTTTCCCTGCCAAAGTGTTAATTTCGCAGACACAGAAAAGAGGAACTGGATTTGGATTATCTACAGGGGTTAAATCCCGAACAAAAAGCTGCCGTTTTACAAATTAAAGGCCCGGTAATGATCATTGCCGGCGCAGGATCGGGCAAAACGCGCGTTATCACCTATCGTGTGGCTCACCTTATTCGCAGCGGTGTTGATTCGTTTAACATATTGGTACTAACATTTACCAATAAGGCCGCCAAGGAAATGCGCGAGCGTATTAACCATATAGTTGGCCCCGAGGCAAAGAATATTTGGATGGGCACCTTCCACTCTGTATTTGCCAAGATACTACGTGTAGAAGCTGATAAGATCGGTTATCCAAATAACTTCACCATTTACGATACTGACGACAGCAAGAGTGTTATCCGTGCCATCTTAAAAGAAATGCAGCTGGATGATAAGCTGTACAACCAAAACTTTGTCTATAACCGTATTTCGGCTGCCAAAAATAACCTGGTAGGCTGGCAGGAATATCAAAATAACGACCAGATACAGGCTGATGATTTTAGTAGCGGCCGCGGAATGTTGGGTAAGATCTACGAGACATACGCCCAACGTTGTTTCCGCGCAGGCGCAATGGATTTTGATGACCTGCTCTTTAAAACTAATGAACTGCTTAAGAACCACCCGGATGTGCTGAACAAGTATCAGCATAAATTTAAATACCTGATGGTTGACGAGTACCAGGACACCAACTTTTCGCAGTACCTTATAGTAAAGCGTTTAGCAGCCGTAAGCGAAAACTTGTGTGTGGTTGGAGATGATGCACAGAGTATTTACGCCTTCCGCGGGGCAAACATTCAAAATATACTCAACTTTGAGAAGGATTACCCTGATCTGAAAGTGTTTAAGCTGGAGCAGAATTACCGTTCTACACAAAATATTGTGAACGTTGCTAACAGCATCATAGCCAACAATAAAGACCAGCTTAAAAAAAACGTCTTTTCTGAAAAGGACAGTGGTGACAAGATAAAAGTAATGCGTGCCTTCAGCGACAATGAAGAAGGCAAAATGGTAGCTGAAGCCATTATGCAGCAACGCAGCACCAATGGTTTAAAATGGAAGGCTTTCGCCATTTTATACCGTACCAATGCGCAGTCGCGCTCCATGGAGGAGGCTTTGAGGAAGCTCAATATTCCGTATAAGATATACGGCGGCATGTCTTTCTATCAGCGCAAGGAGATAAAGGATCTCATTGCTTATTTCAGACTTACCTTTAATCCAAACGACGAAGAAGCGCTTAAAAGAGTTATCAACTACCCTAAACGAGGCATTGGCGATACTACTGTAGACCGCATTATTGTTGCCGCCGACAGAAATCAGCTTACGCCTTTTGAGGTGATCTTGCAGGCACCGCGTTATGTTGAAAAAGCGCCGGCATCGTTAATGGCCTTTGCCACCATGATCCAGAGTTTCCAAGTGATAACTAAAACTTTGAGCGCCTATGATGCCGCCTTACATATTGCGCAACACTCGGGCTTACTTAAAGATCTTTACGACGATAAATCTGTTGAGGGCCTTAATCGATACGAAAACATACAAGAGTTACTAAACGGTATCAAGGAGTTCTCTGAGCGGGAAGATATCGAAGAAAAGGGCCTTGAGATTTTTATGCAGGATGTGGCGCTTTTAACTAACGACGATAATGATAAGAATAAGGATGCCGATACCGTTTCATTAATGACCATCCATTCTTCTAAGGGGCTAGAATTCCCTCAGGTGCACATTGTTGGGCTTGAAGAGAACCTTTTCCCGTCGCAAATGTCCCTCAATTCGCGTAGTGACCTTGAAGAAGAGCGCCGTTTATTTTATGTTGCCATCACCCGCGCCGAGTATAAATTAACCATTAGCTACGCAACATCCCGCTTTAAATTTGGCACGCTTATTAACTGTGAGCCAAGCCGTTTTTTGGATGAGATAGATGCCAAGTATCTTGAGCTGGATTTTTCTGCTAAACCGGCCCCAGCCCAATCAGCCTCTTTTGGAGATGAGCGCAGCGCCTGGAGCAGAAAGCCTGCCGATGCATTTTCCAAGCCAAAACCGGCTACTGCACCGCCGATTAAAACAACATCAATATTGGCTAAAGCACACGTGCCATCAGCAGGGTTTAAACCTGCTGATACTGCTAACCTGCAAGTGGGTATGCAGGTAGAGCATGAGCGCTTTGGCTTTGGTAAAGTGATAAGCCTGGAAGGTAATAAACCAGATGTAAAAGCTACTATATTTTTTAAAGAAATAGGGCAAAAACAGCTGTTGCTAAAGTTCGCAAAATTGAGCATAGTAAGTGAGTAATCGCGCTTAAAATACCCAATATTTGGGGAACAAATTCTACATCAAAAATAACTCATCGTTAACTAAACGTTAATCTGACATAATAGAGGCACTTTTCGCTATTGGCATCCATATTGGTTAATGGTTAATATCCTTATTCCCTTAATTAACTATTATGTACATGATGAGCGAGACTATTAAGAAAAAGACCAACAAATCAGCTGGCAAGAATATCAGAGCGTTACGCCATGAGCATGGTTGGAGTCAGGAAGATGTAGCAAACCGTTTAGGAATATCAATCCCCGCATTCTCAAAGATCGAGACCGGTGTTACCGATATCAACCTTTCGCGTTTGGAGCAGATCGCTAACATCTTTGAGGTAAGTGTTGTGAACCTGTTATCGCTTGATCATATAGAAGAAGCCCCGGTGCAAGATCAAAGCCTTAACATTGTTCAAAAGAAACTTCTTGACCGCGAAACTGAGATTGCCAGCCTGCAACGCAAAGTGATATTGCTTTATGAAGAATTATTGAGCAAAAACGGCGTGAGTATTTAAATAAAGACACCCCTGCTATATTTAATTACGCCCCTACTGTTCAAAAAACAAAACAGGTATCCTGTTTTTCAGTTCGGTAATAGATGTAGAAAATTTACGCTTTACGTAATATTATTAAGTCAACCTTAATTTATTACGTAAAGCGACAAAAAACACTACTCTGTTACCGATTTTTTGTTTTATCAGTACTTAAACTCTGTTATCGCTCACCTTTGGTTTTATTGTTGTAATAACATTGTACATCTATAAATTGTACTATATGTGTAATTACATGATATCAATATCAAATGCCGATAGCCACCGTAAGGGCACCATTCATGACCGTCGCAGCAGCTTAAAGGTTAAGGTGTTCGATTTATTTAAGTCCCGTGCAAAGCAACAGGATGGTGAGGTGAGATTTTTTGTAACTGCAGGTAGCCAGACTATAGCGTTTGAAACTGAAGGCTACAAACGCCACAGGCAGCTTCTTATTTTACAGATGATATCAAGATATTGCGTTTATCTTGGTTTGATGGACGCTCAGATACATAGTACTTATCCGGCGGTGAATTAAAACAATATATTAGACTATCGTCCTTGGCCCTTCATTAAGCATTTCGCTCATCTCAATGATCTTTTGATCGATGTCTGAGACGCATTTATCCATCATGTTGATACATTCTTTTTCATCAACAAGGCCTTCTTTTTCCAAATTCATCAAACCACGTAGTGTGGCGATTGGCCCACGTATCTGGTGCGACAGGTAAGATGAGTAATCGGACAATTTTTTGTTTTTAACCTGCAGATCTTTTGTACGCTCGTCAATAATTTCTTCCAAGTGATGATTCACCCTATCCAGGTTATCTTTTTGACGGGATACCTCTTCGTTAAGCCCGGTAAGCTGGGCGTTGGTTGCTGCTTTACGCTTAACATTGCTCACCAACAAACCAATAACAACCAGTAGCAGACCAGCCACTACTGTAACTGCCCAAAATTTTATCCGGTCGTTCTGTTGATTTACCAGCAAAAGCTCCGTATCCCGCTGTTTAGCTTCCTGCTTAAATTGCTCCTGTATCAGGTTTATCTGTGTCGATTCGTTTGATATGTGTATAGAGCTATCCTGCCTGAATATCATTTGAAGATAGCGTAAGGCTTTCTCGTAATTCTTTTTTTTAAACTCCAACTGGTAAATGGTGTAATTATAATCGTTGGTCAGCTTTTCGTCCTTTAATGCGGCGGCATAAGCCTCTCCTTCGTGCACTATACGCTCTGCTTCATCAAACTTGCCTTGCGCTATATAAAGAGATGCCAAGGTAAGATTGGTGCTTGCAACAGGTTTGTTTAGATCCTGAGCCTTAGCCGCTTTATTTGCTGCTAATAAAAGCTTTTCGGCTTTATCGTAGTCATTTAAATGATAATAGATAACACCGCGGTTTTGCAGGCATTGTACCAGGTTTGCACTATCACCCAGGCTTGCAAATAAGGCGTTGCTTTTATCGTAGTAGTTAAGAGCCTGGTTAAAACTGTTCTTACGGTAATATACGTTGCCGATGTTCATATACAACGAAGCAGTTAAACTGCTATCGTTTAAACGCTCTGTTATAGTAAGTGATTTTTTGAAATACTCCAAAGCCTTGGTAAGATTATTATCAAGGTAAAGGTTTCCTATGTTGTTGTTAACCTTAGCTTGTGAGCGCAGATCCTTTGCTTTTTCAAATGTGCTAAGCGCGTTCAGATAGTCGTTGATAGCAGCGGTTGCCTGGTTAAGATAATAATAACCAATGCCGCGCACACGGTAAGCTTCGCCTATACCGGCTTTATAATCAAGCTTAACCGCCATATCCAGCGCCTTACTTGCATCGCTTATCGTTTGCTCAGGACTTGTGAGACGATTAGCGTATGCCTGCCTGTTAAGCTTTATTATTTCAGTGGTATCTTTTTGCGTGATATCATCATTACCCTTCGCATAAATAACAAACGTGATCAGAAAAAAAACAAGAAGAGAAAAGGTTCTTTTCATCAGCCCTCTATACGGTAATAATTGGGTGTAAGTTATGAAATAAATCGCACTTTATTTAAGTGCTAAAATTAGTGAAAAAAAGGTTAAGAATTTTTTTTTTACAATTGCTTGAGAATTAAAAAACATATCTATATTTGTGTTGTTAATTTATTGATTGTTAATAAGTTATACTGATATTGGCGTATTATTACGTAGTTGAAAATAATATGCCCTATAGTAAACTTTATCAACCTACAGTTACATCAGTATAGAAAAGGGTGTAATTAGGCAAATTGAAAAATGATTAATTAGCAAGTTAGATAATTTAAAATGTTAATCAATAATAAAATGAAAAAAACTGTGCTTGGATATATCCTACTGTTGTGCGGCATGTTTCTATCATCCTGCATCAAGCAAACAAGCGTGCGTACAAGCATGGATGTTTTGCTGAAAGCAACCATTGGCATTAGAAAAGATATAGGCACAGCAGATTAAATTTTGTTAAAAAAGTGAATAGATAAACGAGATATGAAAAAGTTTACAGCAGTAGCAATAGTGGTTTTAGTAACAAGCGGCTTGTTGGCATCAACCACGAAACACGATGACAACAAGGTGCAAAACACCGCTAAAATTGAGCAGCCAACATCAGCTTTCAGAAAAGAAGTAGGCACTGCCGACTGATCAGCAACTTAAATCAATATCTACAACAAAACTTTAGAAAAAACCTTCATGAAAAAGATCATTATAGCAGTAGTAGCCATCGTGTTAACATTAGGTGTATTACCATCATGCACAAAACAGGCAGATATTAAAGTAACAGCACGTTACGAACGCAGCACCTCTCCTAACATGAAAGACATCGGTACTGCCGACTAATTACTGATCCATTCACTACGGTTAAACGAAATTATTATTACCCCTACAAAAAAGACGCTTTAAAAATTTACAAACATGAAAAAGTCAATCATAGCAGCAACCATCATCTTATCAACAGGCATCGTATCAGCAAGAGCATTTATGCATCGTGATACTACACTTACTACCCCATCATTGCCGCAGAAAGAAGAAAGTGCGCCTGTAGCTACCAATGCGGACCAGGTAAGTAAAATGACTAAAAAAGATATCGGCACCGCCGACTAATTACACCAGCCAATAACAATCAACAGATATAAAAACATTAAAACATAAAACGAGATCATGAAAAAGTTCATCATAGCAGCAGCAGTAGTATTATCAACAAGCTTATCAGTAGCAAACGCAACCGGTACTAAAAAAGACATCGGTACCGCTGACACCAAAAAATACATTGGCACTGCTGACACTAAAAAAGATATCGGTACCGCTGACACCAAAAAAGACATCGGCACCGCTGACACTAAAAAAGATATCGGCACTGCTGACTAATCATCCCCAGGCCTTATTCCAAACAGAGACATCAATTAACACACAGATAAAAACATTCAAAATATAAAACGATCATGAAAAAGTTCATCATAGCAGTAGCAGTAGTATTATCAACAGGTTTTTCAGTAGCTAACGCAGCAACAGGCACTAAAAAAGACATCGGTACAGCTGATACCAAAAAAGACATTGGCACTGCTGACACTAAAAAAGATATCGGTACAGCTGACGCTAAAAAAGACATTGGCACCGCTGACACTAAAAAAGACATTGGCACCGCTGACTAATCATCCCCCAAGCCTTATTCCAACCAGAGACATCAATTAACACATAGATAAAAACATTCAAAATATAAAACGATCATGAAAAAGTTCATCATAGCAGTAGCAGTAGTATTATCAACAGGTTTTTCAGTAGCTAACGCAGCAACAGGCACTAAAAAAGACATCGGTACAGCTGATACCAAAAAAGATATCGGTACCGCTGACACCAAAAAAGACATAGGTACAGCTGACACTAAAAAAGACATTGGCACCGCTGACACTAAAAAAGACATTGGCACCGCTGACTAATCATCCCACAAGGCCTTATTCCAACCAGAGACATCAATTAACACACAGATAAAAACATTCAAAATATAAAACGATCATGAAAAAGTTCATCATAGCAGCAGCAGTAGTATTATCAACAAGCTTATCAGTAGCAAACGCAGCAACAGGCACTAAAAAAGACATCGGTACAGCTGATACCAAAAAAGACATAGGCACTGCTGACACCAAGAAAGATATCGGTACCGCTGACACAAAAAAAGACATTGGCACCGCAGACACTAAAAAAGACATAGGTACTGCTGACTAATTATTAAGCCAAAAAAATTTAACTATGAAAAAGTTTATCATTGCTGCAGCATTACTTCTAAGTACAGGAGTTACCGCTTATTCTTTATCAACCAAAAGTGATAACACATCTGCACCTGTAAATACTAAACAGGAGATCAACAACCTGAAGGTTAACGCCACAGCCGCTTCGCCAAAATCAGATATCGCAACTGCCGATTAATTTCGTGCAATCATTATATACAAAAATGCCCCGTTAAAAATCAACGAGGCGTAAGAAGGCGCGAGGCCAAATAATTTACATAGCCGGTTTACCGGCAGTTTTGAACTGGCTACAATTATCCAATTTGTATGTTAAAGTATATCTGGCGGCATCATCGGTAATCTGTCTACCATCTGCAGCATTAACTTTAAATGGCTTTTGCGCCAGTTCCTGTCCTGATAGTTTAAAAGCTACATTCATAGAGTCTTTCATACCTTCCTGCATAAAGCTCCAAACCGCTTTTATCTCGTTACCCGTTAATGTTCCATTCAAGGTTCCCTTTCGGCTATCCTTTTCCTTTGGTAACCACTTCATTTCACCGGTCACTTTATCGCCTTTTAATAATAAATGTACAGCGGTGGTATCCTGGTTACTTGTACCCTCTGTACGGATAAAGCAATAATCCATCTTTTGCGCAGGTGCTTTCATTTCAGATTTTGCGGTAGTGTCGCCACTAACATTAGCCGTCGTGTCAGATTTCTTTTCTCCATTTCCAGCGCAGGAGGCTAATGCAAGCGCGCATACTAAAAAATAAGGTTTCATTGTTGATCTCAGTTTTTGTTTACAGCTAAACAACATTGGGGAGTAAATGTTGTTAATTGTGTAACATTATACTGGCAATAGCGGTTATAGATTGCGATTGTGGCTTTTAAATTTGTTAGTTGCACATTTATATATATATTGCCCACGTTATGGCTTGCAACAGGCTTTTTAAGCCAGTATTAGCACAAACGGAATTAATACATTACTTACAGAAAACAAAAAACTTAAACATGGCAGCAAAAAAAGAAGGTGGAATTACCGCCTATTCAGTTAAAACAAAAACCAAGAATGTTCCAATGATCGATCCGGTTATTGATGTAAAATCAGGCAGATATATTGCTACCGGTAAAGATGCCGAAGGAAACAAAATGGCAGCAATTATGGGTAAAGCTGCGGCAGAAGAGCATATCAAAAATGGTAACGCTAAAAAAGGCTCTGGCTGGTAAATAATAATAACATTAGAAAAAAAGGCCTGCAGTTTTGCAGGCCTTTTTTATTACCACCTGCTGTAAGGCTTTACAGATAGCATTGCATTGGTATAACGGCTGTCATAACTTACCTCTTCTGTTACCCAATCAGGATTTTCAAAGCTCTCATCCTCAGTTTTCAATTCGATCTCTGCAACAATCAATCCTTTGTTACTTCCTTCAAAAACGTCAACCTCCCACAGATGCCCCTTGTAAGAAATATTGTACCTGGTTTTCTCTACTGATGACGTTGCAAATTCAGCAAGTATCTGTGAGCCCTGTAGTTTTGGTATCTCGTATTCAAATTCACTCCTGCTTATACCATCGGCCGCTCCTTTCAGCGTAATGTATGCTGTATTATTTGTAACTCTTATGCGTACGGTACGTGTTTCTTCATTTAAAATGTACCCTTGCTTGTAGACATTACCTTTCGGCTTTTTTAGGGCATTCCATTTATCATGATCTACCAAAAACTTTCTCTCTATCTCCTGGCCCATTGTAGCTTAATTTTTACAGTAATTTATTTAAACATTTAGCTTCAAATGTAAAATTTTTGTTGCTGATAGAGTTAATGAAATGTTAAAAGCCCGCTTGTAGAAGCTATGGCTTAGGCTAAATGTTTATATTAGCCGCGCTATATCATTCTGAGATATGAACCTTAAGAAATTTACACTGTTTTTGTTTTCGTGTTTGTTTTCAGTTTCAACCGTTTTTGCTCAACGGGATACCATTGGTATCAAAACTATTGTTACAAAAACCTCTCAATATATCAATGCCTTTCCTTTTGAAAAGGTTTACCTGCATTTAGATAAGCCCTATTACACGGCAGGCGACACCATTTGGTTTAAAGCTTATGTTACCATTGACAAGCATCAGCCTACTGTGTTAAGCAATATTGTTTATGTTGATATAGCAAATGATAAGGATTCGATAATTAAAGTTCTTAAAATGCCGGTTGTTAACGGTACTGCCCATGGTAACATCTTTCTTCCGGCAGAAACCTATCGCCAGGGAAATTATCACCTAAGAGGATACACGCAATACATGCGTAATTATGATCCCGACTACTATTTTAATAAAAATATCACTATCGGCAACTCTATAATTGAAGGCATTAACACGGGTATTACGTTTAAAAATACCGGTAAACCGATTGCAGTAATAGCATACAAAGAAACCGGTGGGGCCGGTTTGGCTAACAGGCGTGTAAACTGGAGCATAGCAAATGCCAATGGAGATGAAGTTGCAAAAGGGAAAGCCACAACAGATGCCAATGGAAACATTACAGTGCCGCTTAGCGAAGCTGCCAATACCAACCTCCAAAAAGCCACGCTGATCGCTAATTTAGAAACCCCAGGTAAAAAGGAAAAGCTTGATCGGTTTCCATTACAGGGTGCTGCGGAACAGCATGATGTTCAATTTTTTCCTGAAGGTGGTGAATTAACACTGGGGGTAGAATCTAAAATAGCTTTCAAAGCTATCAATGCCAATGGCTTAGGCACAAACATCAAAGGTGTAGTAATAGATAATACAGGTACAACCGTGGCCCAGCTTCAATCTCAGCACGCTGGTATGGGCGTTTTTACCCTTACACCGCAGGATGGCAAAACGTATAAGGCTAATATTACTTTCTCAGACGGTTCAACGGCTTCTTATGATATGCCGCGCATTAAACCTTCTGGTATAAGCTTGGCTGTTAATAATTTTGACCCAAACAATGTTAATATTAAACTAACGGCTAACCAAGCTTACTTTGCAGCTAACCAGGGTAAAATGTATTATGTGTTAGCGCAAAATGGCGGTGCGGTTTATTTTGCCGCCCAAACCGCTCTCACACAGGAAACTTTTACTTCATCAATTCCACGCGATAAATTTCCTACCGGAGTAATCCAATTCAGTTTAATGAGCGAGCGGGGCGTCATACTCGCAGAGCGCGTGATATTTGTACAGCGTAACGATGCACTAAATATTGCCTTAAACTCTGATAAGAAGACCTATGGTGCCCGTCAAAAAGTCCATCTGCAGGTTGCCGCCAAAAAAGGAGCAGCTCCTGTAGCAGGCGATTTCTCTATCTCGGTAATTGACGAAAGCAAAGTTCCGTATGATGAGGATAACGAAACTACTATTTTATCAAATCTGCTACTTACATCAGAACTTAAGGGCAATGTTGAGAAACCTAATTATTATTTTCTTACAAAAAATGCCAATGCAGCTGCAGATCTTGACGTATTGATGCTTACTCAGGGGTATCGCCGTATATCTTATCGTAATGTTATCCTTAATAAAGTACCGCAAATAGTTTTGCAGCCAGAACAAAACGGATTAGAGATAACCGGTATGCTTAGGAACAATACAGGCATGCCAATTTCGAGAGGTAATTTGAGGTTGCAGATACCATCAAAAAGATTTTTTACTGAAACTATGACCGATATGGAGGGCAACTTCAAAGTTTCTAAACTTGACTTTGCCGATTCTGCCGAGATAGTTTTAAATGCACGCGGCAATGTTAACAGCCGTAACTTGGTGATCAGCGTTAACGGGGACCCATACCAGCCTGCAACCAAGAATATTTACAACCTTGACGAAATAATGAATATCGACAGTGCCTTTAAGCCATTACTTGTCAACAGCAAAAGGCAGTATGATAACACGCATACTTTAAAGGAAGTAACGATTAAGGCAAAGCCAATGGTAAAAAAGCCGAGCTACAAGGACTATAGCATGCTTAGCGGACTACCGGCCATGTCAGACCAAAGCCTCACAGGCGAGAGGTTTCAAGATTGTCCAAATCTCTACGTATGTCTCCCGGCAAATCTTTTAGGCGTTACGGCAGAAGATAACAACTTATATTTCTCCAAAAATATTTCTAACTCCAATAAGTTACCCATACAGGTGTTTGTAGATGGTAAAGTTGTTGACTACGGGTATTTGAACAGCATTGCAGGGCGTGATGTTGAAGTAATAGACGTATTTAAAAGTGATGGCGTAAGTTCAATAAACAGAACATATCAATCAGATGGTATCATATCTATCATTACGAAAAAGAAACCAAAGGGTGAGCGGATAACTTTACAGCAATTACAGGATATGATCCCGAAAGGAAATGTGCTTACCTATAATGGTTTTGGTTATGCAGTGGCTAAAGAGTTTTATTCGCCTAAGTATGATGCCTTAAAACAAGGTGCCTTTGGCGGAGACCTGCGCAGTACAATTTACTGGAGCCCAAAAGTTAGAACCGATAAGGTAACTGGTACCACTTCTGTTGATTTCTTTAATGCCGATGGCCGCGGCACCTACCGTGCTACAATTGAGGGTTTTGATGCGGATGGTAACTTAGGCCGTTATATATATCGTTACACGGTTAAGTAGTTGTTTTTGAATTAATAGCATCTTCGTATATTCAGGCAATTAAACCTGATTACTATGAATTTATCACAACTTAATTTACCTGCGGTATTGGTAGCAGCTTTATCGGGGTTTGCTATTGGTGGTATCTGGTATGCTCCTGCAGTTTTCGGTAAAGCCTGGATGGCCGACAACGGTTTAACAACTGATGCTATACAGCAAGGAAACAAGGGCAAAATATTTGGCTTTACAGCGTTCTTTTCGTTACTCATGGCATTTAACCTGGCCATGTTTCTTGCTGATGCTAAAACCGATCTAAGCTGGGGCGCAACCGCGGGCTTCCTCGCCGGCATCTGGACATTCAGTGCAATTGCGATCCATAGTTTGTTTGAACTTAAAAGCTGGCGCCTCATTTTTATAAACGGCGGTTATAGCGCGGTTACGCTTACCGTAATGGGCGCAATCATCGGTATTTGGAGATAGCGGCTATCAACAGTTTATCACGCCAAAGTTTATGACAATGGTGTGAGCTTTTTGGCGAACAATAGGACACAGCAGGCGTTATTCTTATATATCTTAAAGATCAACTTATGAGTAACGTAACAAATAATATTTCACCAAATTTCACAATAGGCGGTGAGCTTACCGTTAACCGTTTGGGCTATGGCGCTATGCGCATTACAGGCAAAGGCATTTGGGGCCCGCCGCAAGATAAAGACGAGGCTATTCGTGTATTAAAGCGTGCAGTTGAGTTAGGCGTAAATTTTATAGATACCGCAGACAGCTATGGCCCGCACGTATCTGAAGAATTAATAGCCGAAGCTTTGTACCCATACCCTGCCGGCTTAGTAATAGGCACAAAAGGCGGACTGCTCCGCACCGGGCCTGACCAGTGGCCGGTTGACGCAAGCCCAAAACATTTGAAGGAAGCATTAGAGGGAAGCCTGAAACGATTGAAACTTGATCGCATAGATCTGTATCAGTTACACAGGATAGACCCTAAGGTGCCTGCCGAAGAAACTTTCGGGTTTTTAAAGCAAGCACAGCAAGAGGGTAAAATTGTCCATATCGGTTTATCTGAAGTTAGTGTTGATGATATTAAACATGCCCAGGAATTTTTTGAAGTAGTATCAGTGCAGAATATGTACAGCGTTGATAACCGCAAATGGGAAGGTGTATTAAACTACTGCGAGGATAATGATATAGCCTTTATACCATGGTTCCCGCTTAACGCAGGGAATGTTGCCAGCCAGGAGATTTTGCAAAAAGTAGCCGAAAAACACGGCGCTACGGTGCACCAGGTTGCCTTAAACTGGTTGCTGCAGCACTCAAAAAATATTTTGTTGATACCGGGCACATCAAGCGTAGGCCATCTCGAAGAAAATATGAAATCAGCAGAGATAAACTTGGACGCTGACGACATAGACCAATTGGATGGCATTGCGCCTCCGGTAGGTTAACAAACTATAATTTTGAAGGATGCCATGCACGGCATCCTTTTTTATTTTTCTGCTATTTTTAGGGCGTGAAAAGTAAAGAAGAAATACTCGCCAAATATTATACTATGGATGCTGACGGCCTTCCTGAGATATCTGCTGACGGATTATTGAAAGCAATGGAAGAATACCGGGATGCCACAGAAGAGGCTGCATTTAATGCTGCACGTCAAAATGCAGGCGATAAGCTGCTTTACGCTAACTTTTCGGATTATAGAGAAGCTTTAAAAACAGAGCCCCTTGAACCATCAGAAAACGAAAAGGTAAAATTTGTAGCTGATAGCATTGTAGAGCAATTTCTTCCATCAGACCCTACTACACAGCACTTCTCATTCCAATTCAGGACGGAGGGTAAAGAGTACACAGCACGTTATATCAGAAATGTGCAAGGGTATTGGGAATACGAATCTTTTATTTAAGATCATATCGGCGCAACCTTAAATGGTTTTACGTCGACTGTTTCCCAAACCTTTTGGGTAATGTAAGGCTCTCCCTGTTTCCATGCTTCTAATTGTTCCTCGCTTTCAAATTGCATCACCAGTACTGATCCTATCATCTTGCCGTCGTCATCAAGCATAGCACCGCCCAATATAAAGTTGCCAGTGGCTTTCAGTTCTTTTGCGCTATCCAGGTGATGTTGGCGTACATTCATGCGGCGTTCAAGGGCGCCTTCGTCGGTATAATCGTATGCTGTTACCAGGTATTGGTTCATGATATCGTTATTTACTAAAGCAACAAAGAAAACTGAACGATGTTTAGCACCACCAAAATTGTGTTGTAAATTTATTTTGAACAGGATGTAACAATAACTGTCTTTTTTACAATATTTGTTTCCTGATCACCGATAACCAATTATGAAAGGTCAACTTCAAGAAGCGTTTACAGAACTTTATGGCAAGCAAGCAGTCGATACTTTTTTTTGTCCCGGCCGCGTAAACCTTATCGGCGAACACATTGATTACAATGGTGGTTTGGTAATGCCATGTGCTATCACTTTTGGCACTTATTTGTTGGTTACACCTAATGATGATAACGTCTTCAGATTCAAAAGTTTGAATTTTAATGAGCAGGCAGAAGTACCTTTGCAGAGCTCTTACCAGAAAACCGGCGAAACTTGGTATAACTATCCTATTGGCGTTATTGATCATTTTCAAAAAAACGGCAAGCGATTACAAGGTCTTGATATGTTATTTTACGGCGATATCCCTATTGGATCAGGACTATCGTCGTCTGCGTCCATTGAGGTTGTGACAGCGTTTGCACTTAATCAACTTTTCAACGCCGGTTACTCGCGACTGGAACTGGTTAAGCTTTCTCAAGCGGTTGAGAACAAATTTATCGGAGTAAGCTGCGGTATTATGGATCAGTTTGCTGTTGCATTTGGTGAAGAAAACAAAGCACTGAAACTGGATTGCAACTCATTGGAGTACGAAGCTGTAGACAGCAACCTGGGCAACTACGTATTGGCTATCATCAACACCAATAAGCCCCGCAAGCTGGCCGAATCAAAATACAACGAACGCGTACAGGAATGCCAAACAGCGCTTAAAGCGTTGCAGCAGCAGTTAGATATTACTTATTTGTGCGATATTGATACCGAAACTTTTAACAAGTGCAAGAACCTGATAGAAGATGAGACCGTATTAAAGCGTGCACAACACGTGGTTGAAGAGAACGACCGTGTTAAACTGGCAGCAGAAGCATTGAATGATAACGACCTGACAGAATTTGGCAGGTTGATGTATGCCTCCCACGATTCGCTGCGCGACCTGTACGAAGTAAGTGGCAAGGAACTGGATACTGTGGTTGAGTACGCAAAAACCAACCCCGACGTAGCCGGTGCGCGTATGACCGGCGCAGGCTTTGGCGGCTGCGCCATTGCGTTGGTTGAGGGCAGCGCCTTTGAGCAATTTAGCAAAGAGGTTATTGTTTACTACACAAATAAGGTAGGTTATGCCCCTGCCGTTTACAGTTCACTCATCGGTAATGGCGTAGGTACGTTGAATGAAGCTGTAAAATCGTAAATTTGCGGCTTTAGACGTTATAATGCGCAAACTAAAACTCGACGAACTTAATCGTGCTTCAGTAGAAGAATTTAAAGCTCAGGATAAACTTCCTGTAGCTGTAGTGCTTGATAACGTGCGTAGCATGCACAACATTGGCTCTATCTTCCGTACATCAGATGGTTTCGCGGTTGACCATATCTGTTTGTGTGGTATCACTGCACAGCCGCCACATCGGGAGATAGAGAAAACTGCCCTGGGCGCAACCAACTCAGTTAACTGGCAGTATTTTGAAACACCTGTACAGGCCGTTGAACACTTACGCACAGAGGGTTACACCATTATCGCCATTGAGCAAGCTGAGAACAGTACCATGCTCAATACCTTCACCCCCGAGCCTGCGAAAAAGTACGCGCTTATATTCGGCAACGAGGTTAACGGCGCAAGCGATGAAGTGATGCAGCAGATCGATGCTTGTATTGAGATCCCTCAATTTGGCACAAAACACTCTTTTAATATTGTGGTATCGGCCGGCATTGTGTTGTGGGATTTTTACGTGAAGATAGTTCATAGTTCATAGTTCATAGTTCATAGTTCATAGTTCATAGTTCATAGTTCATAGTTCATAGTTCATAGTTCATAGTTGCAACTTATCTGATTGCGCAAAGTTTTACTTAACTTGCTTAGACTATAAACTATCTTAACTAACCATGACCCAAAGCAGTCCGCTTGCCAAAAAGCTGCAAATGAAACCCGGCCAAACATGGCTGATATTGAACGCACCTGAAGATTACCTGGCTACGCTTGAACCCCTACCTGATGGTGTTGAGTTAACCTTCGCGGTAGGCAAACCGGTTAGCGGCATTCAGGTATTTGTTAAAACCGGTGCAGAACTGAGCGAAGTTTTGAAGCATTTAAAACCTTCTTTAAAAGATGACACCATATTCTGGGTGATCTACCCGAAGAAAACTTCGGGTATTGAAACCGACCTGGAGATGATGAGCGGTTGGGAAGTGACTAAACCTTTTGGTTTGCGGCCGGTGGCTTCGGCTGCTATTAACAATGTATGGACATCGCTCCGCTTTCGTCCGGAACATCTGGTGAAGCATTCAGAAGGCAGTGCTGCATCCATCCGTAAAGAAAATGACTACTCAGAATTTATAGATGTAGATAAAAGGCAGATAACCCTTCCACCCTATCTGCAGGAAGCTTTGGCGGCAGAACCGGCCGCAATGGCTTATTACGAGAAACTGGCCTGGTCTCACCGCAAAGAATACGTACTGTGGATATTAAGCGCGAAACAGGAACAAACACGTGCAAACCGCATAGTTAAGATGATGGAGATGTTGCTGGCAGGTAAGAAAAACCCATCGGATAAATAATTCATCTAACCCATGAAGATGAAAGAGCGTTCACGTTCACGCCATGAACACTTGTGAACACCGTGAACGCCGGCATGCTTATTTTATAAGCATAAATCTCCAAATATCCAATTCGGGCCTATCTCTTTTCTTAATTATTATTCGTTCTAAATTACTAAAAGTCTGCGTATTATATCAGCAAACAGATTATAGTACTTAAACTTGCGGTATGGATAATTTTATGGCCGCGCGTTCGCAAATGGCGCTTTCACTTGGTTTCCACATCATATTTTCATGCATTGGCATGGTGATGCCGTTCTTTATGGCAGTATCGCACTTTTTGTGGCTGCGCACCGGAGAGCAGGTGTACCAGAATGTAACCAAAGCATGGAGTAAAGGTGTCGCCATTTTCTTTGCCACCGGTGCTGTATCCGGCACGGTGTTGTCCTTTGAACTGGGGCTGCTTTGGCCAACCTTTATGAAGCACGCCGGCCCCATCTTCGGTATGCCATTTTCGCTTGAAGGTACAGCCTTTTTTATCGAGGCAATTGCGCTGGGCTTTTTCCTGTACGGATGGAATCGTTTTAATCGCTGGTTCCATTGGGTTACAGGCGTGGTAGTAGGTATCAGCGGATTAGCATCGGGCATATTGGTGGTAGCAGCCAACAGCTGGATGAACAGCCCTACCGGGTTCGACTTTGTAAATGGCCAGTATACCAATATCGACCCAATAAAAGCAATGTTTAACCCTGCCTGGTTCTCACAGGCCTTACATATGTGTATCGCTGCATTTGCAGCAACCGGTTTTGCCGTTGCGGGCGTACACGCGTTAATGATATTCCGCAAGCGCAATGTTGACTTTCACCTGCGTTCATTTAAAATAGCTGCCATATTTGGTGTGCTCGCTGCCTTATTACAACCATTAAGTGGTGATATATCTGCTAAGATGGTTGCCAAACGCCAACCTGCAAAGCTGGCCGCCATGGAGGCGCACTTTAAAACCGAACCTTACTCCCCGTTGATCATCGGTGGAATACCTGATGTAAAAAATCAAAAAGTAAATTATGCAATTGAGTTGCCCGGGATGCTTAGCTTTCTGGTCTATGATAATTTCAAAACACCGGTTAAAGGGCTCGACCAGATTTCTAAACAGGACCAGCCCCCTATTGCTGTTACCCACTACGCTTTCCAATTAATGGTGGCATTGGGTATGGCCATGATGGCGCTGGGTGTGCTTTACCTCATTGCCATTTGGAAAAAGCGGTTATGGCTAACCGCAGGGTGGTTTCTCAAACTATTTATCTTAGCTACCCCTATCGGCTTCATAGCCGTTGAAGCCGGGTGGACGGTAACAGAAGTAGGCCGCCAACCCTGGATAATACAAGGCGTAATGCTTACCGCAGATGCAGTTACACCAATGCCCGGCATACATTATTCGTTCTACTTGTTTACGGCGGTGTATGTATCGTTAAGCATTGCCGTGATATTTCTTTTGTACAGGCAAATTAAAATGGTGCCTGTTATTTATGATGTTAAACCCAAACCTGTACATGCCAAATAAGAGCTTATGATCTACGTAGTAATTATTTTTCTGTGGGTTTCGCTGCTCCTATACCTGGTTATGGGTGGTGCCGATTTTGGTGCAGGTATAATTGAGTTGTTTACCTCCACCCCAAATAAATCGCGCACCAGGCGCATTATGTATAATGCCATCGGCCCAATTTGGGAGGCAAACCACATGTGGCTTATCATAGCCATCGTGATATTATTTGTGGGTTTTCCTACCATCTATGCTACTATGTCAACCTATCTGCATATCCCGTTAACTATCATGCTGATGGGGATCATAGCTCGTGGCACAGCATTAACCTTTCGTAATTATGATGCCGTTAATGATAACATGCAGAAGGTTTACAACAAGATATTTGTGTACTCCAGCTTTATTACGCCGTTATTTTTGGGAATTATTGCGGGGAGCACCGTATCCGGCCGGGTAGACCCGCAGGCCAACAATTTTATGGATGCCTATATTTTTAGCTGGTTCAATTGGTTCTCTGTTGCTATTGGTTTTTTTACCACATCTCTATGCGGTTTTTTGGCGGCAATTTACCTTATAGGCGAAGCCCGCGACGATGCTGAGCGCCGCAGTTTCATCCGCAAAGCCCGCATCATGAATGTGGCGGCGGTTGTATCAGGCGCGGTTGTTTTTGTAGCATCCATCAAAGAAAACATTCCGCTTGTGCAGTGGGTGTTCGGTAATTTCATCGGCATTGCAGCGGTTGGTTTGGCAACATTGTCGCTTATCCTTTTATGGTACCTGATAAGTAAAGGAAAACGGTACATCATACGGGTGCTGGCCGGTTTCCAGATGACCATGATCTTGTTGACCACCACTTACAAGCACTATCCAAACATTGTTATTCTGAGAAACGGCACTTACTTGTCGTTATTAGTTCATCGCGGGGCTGATAAAACCATACAGGCTTTGGGTATAGCGCTACTGGCCGGGAGTTTATTTATATTGCCTGCACTATTTTACCTGGTTTGGAGTTTTCAAAAGAAAGATCCTAATCACAGTGCCGATCTGCATCAATAACCTATCTACAAAATTTAGTTTATGCGAAAAATATTGCTGTTTTCATTCTTTTTAGGATACTGCACCTTTGCCGTAGCGCAAACCCCACTTAAAAATAAGATCAATGAAATAGCTAAAGATGCAAAAGGCGAAATTGGCGTAAGCATGATCGACCTGCAAACCGGAAGATCATTTTCCATTAATGGTGATAAGCCCCTGGTGATGCAGAGTACCTTTAAATTACCTATCGCGGTTGCGGTTTTGCATAAGGTTGATAAAGGCAGTATTAAGCTCGAAGATAAACTTCGTCTCACCAAAGCCGATCTGCCCGAAAATTACAGTCCGCTGCGCGATAAGCACCCAGACGGCAACGTTGACGTAACCATACGCGAACTGCTCGATTACATGCTGATCTGGAGCGACAACGATGCATGCGATATTCTTTTGAACAAGGTTTGCAGCAAAGCGGAAGTAGAACAGTACATGCATCAGTTAGGTGGCACTTCTTTCTGGATAAGAGCAACCGAGATGGAAATGAAGAATGACTGGCAGGCGCAATTTACTGATGTTTGCACGGTGACTGACATGGCAAAGCTATTTAGAACTGTGAGAAATGGCAAAGCCCTCTCTGCAAAAAGCACCGAATACATTATAAAAACGATGGAAAAAACGGAGGTAGGCAAGAAGCGGATAAAAGGACTTTTGGCGGCAAACACCGTTGTTGCCCATCGCACCGGCACTTCGGCTACGGATAACCGAACCGGGATCTCCCCTGCCACAAATGACGGCGGCATAATCACCTTACCAAACGGCAAGCAATTTATACTGGTAGTGTTTGTAAGTAACGCAAAGGCCGATACTAATACGCGCGAAGCAGTTATAGCACGCATTGCCAAGGTAGTTTACGATGACGTTGTGGGCGAAAAATTAAATTGATAATGGCAAGCGAAAAGATATGAAGGTATTGGTGACCGGTTCGGCAGGTAAGTTAGGCAGGGCAGTAATGGAAAGGCTCCGGTCTGCTGGTTTAAATGCTGTTGGTGCCGACCTTTTAGTTTCGCCAACGACTGACATAATTTTAGACATCAAAAATAAAGCTGGTGTAGATGAAGCATGTTACGGAGTTAATGCCATAATACATACGGCTGCTATTCATGGGAAACATTGCGACCTGAACTACCCGCGCGAAGAATTTATCGATACCAATATCCACGGCACGCTCAACTTGCTTAATGCAGCGGTAAAACAAGGCGTAAGACGCTTTTTGTATATTAGTACCACATCAATCTACGGTACGGCAATGGTTGATCCATATAAGGCGGTGTGGGTTGATGAATCACTTACCGAACAGCCGCGCGATATTTACGACATCACCAAACAAGCTGCTGAACAACTTTGCAAAGATTTCTTTTATAAAGAGAAACTTCAAACCTCGGTTTATCGCGTTGGTCGTTTTCTGCCCGAAGCACCTAACCTGGAAGCTAATCATCGCTTGTATCGCGGACTTGACGAACGAGATGGAGCTGAAGCGCTATACCTGGCTTTACACAAAGACTTTAAAGAATTTGAAATTTTCAATATTGCAAGCACAAGCCCGTTTACAAAAGCAGATCTGCAAGTACTTAAAACAAACCCGGCTGACGCTATTTTGAGGCTTTACCCCCATGCTGCAGAAATTTACCGGTCAAAAGGGTGGGAACTACCCAATAGTATTGACAGAGTTTACGTGATAGATAAAGCACGGAAAATGTTAGGATACGAACCAATATTTGATTTTGAATATCTGCTAAATAGAAAGTAGGCCACTATCACATTTTATTTCAGCTAATTCCTTTGAATAAAACATGCCAAACTTCCGGGTTCCAAACCCGTCTGTCTACCATTATTCAAACGATTTTATTAAGTTAGCGGGATATGGGTATCAGCGAGATCATTTCTATTACCGTTGTACTGGCAGCACTATTTGCGTATATCAACAATCGCATTATTAAATGGCCTCCTACTATTGGCATTATGGTAATGTCGCTATGTTGCTCTATCATCTTAGCCGTTTGGGGTAATTACCATCCTTTTCTCCCGGATAAAGCCCTCCGCCTGGTCGAGTCTATAAACTTTAGGGACGTATTGCTCAAATTTATGCTGAGCTTTTTACTTTTTGCAGGAGCAATACACATAGATACTGATCAATTAAGAAAAGAACGTTGGCCTGTTTTAGCATTATCAACAATAGGTACCGTTATTTCTACAGCAGTTGTTGGTATAACTACGTTCTATCTTTTCGCACTTTTCAATATCCACATACCTTTTATTTATTGCTTGCTATTTGGTTCGGTAATATCACCTACCGACCCGATAGCTGTTTTAGCTATACTCAAAGAAGCAAAGATCCCATCCTCTCTTGAATTAAAAATTTCCGGCGAATCGTTATTTAATGATGGCATAGCAGTAGTAATATTTGTGACTTTACTGGATGCCGCAGGCACCGGCTCAACCATCAATGCCCTATCAGTTGCAAAACTTTTTTTACAGGAAGCCGTGGGCGGCATTTTGTTTGGTGCGCTGTTAGGCTATGCCGGTTATTATGCACTAAAACCTATTGACGATTACAAAGTAGAAGTATTGGTAACTGTGGCGATAGTAATGGGCGGATATCTTTTGGCCGGTTTGCTACATGTATCAGGCCCTTTAGCAATGGTAGTTGCAGGCTTACTTACAGGCAATAAAGTTAAACGCCAGGCAATGTCAAAAATCAGTCGGGATTATCTGGGCAAGTTTTGGGAACTCATCGACGAGATCTTAAATGCTATTCTTTTCCTGCTGATAGGTCTTGAGATGCTCATCATTAAGATAAACACAACTATCTTGATCATCGGAGCCATCAGTATAATCACAGTATTATTTGCCAGATGGCTGGCAGTATTTGTACCCATCAATCTTCTTAAATTGAAGATCAAATTTGAACGTAATGCTGTAACTATTTTAACCTGGGGCGGTTTGCGGGGAGGACTTTCTGTGGCGTTGGCCCTTTCTTTGGGGCCACAAATGTATCGCGAAGAGTTTGTGCTTATCACCTACATAATTGTTGTCTTTTCCATCCTTGTGCAAGGACTTACGATTGGCAGTTTCACTAAAAAATTATTACGTAATCCAAACTGACACTTTGATAGCCAATAGGGCTATTCCTGATTTTCTGAAACAAAATCACAACTAAAAGGTGTTATAAGCTATAATTTGTTTTGAGCCCTTTCCATTAGGGTTAAATATCTCAGGAATGAAATTCAACGGCATTTTCATTAAAACAGCGGTTCTATTACTGCTTAATATCGTCTCAATAAATATTGCTTTTGCCCAGGTACCAACTTTAAAAAGCGATTCGGGGCAAACCCTGCCTGATACCTTGCTTTTCAGGATGCAACGTGCACAGGCTGCTATCACAGAAATAAACGCAGCTAACAAAGATGGTTACAATACCTTAACCGCCAGGCAAACGCTTAAAGACATCCGGCAAAACGTTCAACCGATAAAAGAAGACCTGGATATCAAGGAGCGAATTATCGAGCCGAAAATTCTGAGTAATTACCAGCTGATATTAAAAACATCGCAAGAAAACCTGCAGGACATTCAAGATAAGCTTTCTAAAGAAAGCAACAACCTGCAGCGGATGTCAAAAGAGATAGTGCAGTTGAGTAAGGATTCGGTTTTGATGATAAAAGCTGATGACACTACCGCCAAAAATCTATATAAAAGCCAGCTCCTGGATATCAAGCTGAGGTTGCAAAATGCGGGCAAACTTACCACTGCTAACCTCGACACCACGAGCAAGTTACTTGCCGAGGTATCAGCAACTAATCTTGAGCTTACAGAATTGCAGGTTGATATCAGCGACCGCATGAGAACATCAGGCAGAAGTGCTTTAAGAAAAGAGTCGCCCTATATTTGGTCGGCACCGGTAGAAAACAAAGGCGAAGATCTGGGAGAACTACTCTCATCATCCATCAGGGGCCAAAATAAAATACTTGGTTACTTTATCAATTCTACCTGGGACAATCGAATCCTGGTAATACTGTTTGGGGTTGCATTTTTCTTGTGGGTGTTTCTCAACTATCGCAAAGCAAATAAACCGGATGTGCGGGAAAGCCTTGGCGCACTGGAGTTTAAATACATCAGTGCCATACCGGTGATCCCGGCGCTTATTGTGATGCTCATCATCACCCCGCTTTTCGAGCCCGATTCACCGTCGCTGTACATCGAGATCATTTCCTTTGCCTTACTTATCCTGCTGACAATTGATTTCTGGAAAAAGCTGCCGGCAAAGCAATTGAGGCGGTGGCTTTACATTGTTGGGCTGTATATACTGGTAATGGCTGTAACGGCCACTGTACACCATGCCATCTTTGTGCGCTTGTTATTAATTGCCGTTAACATTGCCTCACTATACATAGGTTATAAATTTTATCAAAAATTAAAAGAGATTAACTTTAAAAAAGGGTTTATCAAGCCTGTACTTTATGTTTTCTTCTACCTGAATATTATAGCTATTTTTCTGAATGTTTTTGGCCGGATAAGCCTGGCGAAAATTGATTCTGTGACAGCCATAGTTGGCTTAACCCAGGTTATAGGGCTGGCTATTTTCATCCAAATACTAACTGATGCCCTGGAACTGCAGATCAAGATCAGCTCTTCCAACGGCGGTTTGTTCTCAAGGCTGGATGTTGCTAAAACACGGCAATCCTTTCAGCGAATGTTATCCGTTATTGCGGTGATACTGTGGTTGCTGGTTTTCTTTATCAACCTTAATGTTGCCGGGGGTGTGTTCAGTTTCGTTCACCAGGTGTTAGTAAAAGAAAGGGTTTTCGGTACACTTAAATTTACGCTGGGCAATGTGCTGTTCTTTGTGGTGATCATTTACGTATCCAACATCCTGCAAAAAAATATCGGCGTTCTGTTTGGAGAAAAATCCATCGGCTATGCCAATAACCAGGTAGAACATAAAAGCTCAAAGCTAACGCTGTTCAGGCTGGTGATCGTGATGCTTGGTTTATTACTTGCCTTTACAGCATCGGGCATACCTATGGATAGGTTAACGGTGGTGTTAGGTGCGCTTAGTGTGGGTATAGGTTTGGGCATGCAGAACATCGTAAACAACTTTGTATCCGGCGTGATACTGGTATTTGAAAAACCTTTTGAAATTGGTGACTTTATTGAAATAGCCGATAAAAAAGGCAAGATCCAGGACATTGGCATACGCTCAAGCAAGATGTTGACGCAATATGGCTCGCAGGTGATCATCCCAAACGGCGACCTGCTCTCCAATCGCCTCGTTAACTGGACCCAGGGTGCATCCTACGTAAAATCAGAAATGATATTTAAGGTAAATATGGCGACTGATCTGAACGCGCTATCTAAAATTTTAGAAGACCTGATAGATCAAACAGACCACACTGTTAAAAACCTGCCGCCCGAGATCCTGATAAATAATATTACTGCTGATGCTGTAGAAATTAAAATATTGATATGGGTTACCAGTGTATATATAGAACCGGCCTTTAAAAGCAAGCTGTTGGCAGATTTGCTGCAGCGCTTTACAGACGCACAGATAAAAGTGATGTGATCAACTGCGCATGTGGTTTTAACGGAGGTACAATTTCGGCGGGAGCGGTTCTCTCTGCAAGTGCGGTTACATCATCGAAATAGGTTTGGGCCAGTGCATCCCAACTTAGCTCTTTCATGTGCTTGATGCATTCTGTGGCAAAATGATGGGCAAGTGGTTTATTATTGAGTAGTATTTCCAGCTTTTCAACGTAATCATCTGCATCAAAGGGCCTGCATCTAAAACCATCTTTGCCATGCTCAACAAAATCTTTTGATCCGCCCCCGTCTGCTATTACACAAGGTAACCCGGATGCCATCGCTTCGGCCACTACATTACCATAGGTTTCTGAAATTGATGGAAATAGAAAAACATCTGCGGATGCATAGAGAGATGCCAGATAAATATGGTCGACCTTACCAGTAAAGAAAGCACCTTTCATTCTCTTTTCGCAGTCTTTACGGGCAACACCATCCCCTACTACCAAAAAATTGACATGGTTGTTGCGCTGTTTAAATTTCTCGTAAATAGCGATCAACGTTTCCAGGTTTTTCTCCCAAACCAGCCTGCTCGCAAACACTATGGTTGGGTTTCTATTTCCAGTTAATCGCTCTATAACACGTTTATCACGCTTCAAGGGATTAAAAAGCTGAGTGTCTATCCCGCGTTTCCACAACTGCATATTACTATACCGGAGACCGATACTGGTTAATTCCTGTTGTATACTGGTTGATGGTACGTAGACCTTGTCGCACCGATTATAAAATTTCCGGTATCCCCTGGCAATGTGATCCTTAAGCGGTTTGATCAGAAAAGGTGTGAACTTGAAATAGTAATTAACGTACGATATAAAGTGTGTATGGTAAATACTCAGCACCGGGAGTTTATTGCCCTGTGCATATTCAAGCGCAAAACTACCAAGATATGATGGGGTGGAAATATGGATCACCTGCGGGGCAAATGCCTTAAGCTTTTCGCTTAACAAAGGTTTGACCCGGCCGGGCAAGGTCAACGAATACCTGGTGTTCAAAGGCACTTTAATATGCGGTACTCTAAATGTTTGAAAATCGCCTATTTGGTCGGGCCCGGCTCCGTAGATAAATAAATATTCAAAGCGAGATGTATCTATCCTGCTGATAATTTGATACATGGTACGCACGGCCCCGTCAAAATCTTCTGCCAATATTTCGGCAAAAAACGCTACCCTTATCTTATTCAAAAAAAAGTCCCTTTCAGCAGATATTATAAAGAATGGGAGTGCTGGTGTTTTTCTTTAAGCCTGCTGCGCATTGTACGGCGGTGCGACTCGTCTTTTTTTACCGGCACGCGCGAGGCTGCCCAGATAACCAGCCCGGCTATCAGCAGCATTATAAGATCAAGTGATGAATAGCCCATTTCCATTGGTTTTATGTTATAACACAAACTTACCCGCTTAGTTTAAGGGTAATGTTAAAAGCAGATTATGAGATGAATAACTTTCGTCACGAAGTTAATTTTTATGTTAAGAGTTAATATACTCTCGTAAGTTGTGCTTATGCATTTTGTTTTATTTATAATTAAATAATACCTTAGCCACACATCTGTTTATACTTACATCTCAGCGTTATTTTTGTTTTCGGCATTAGCCCATAACGGTATCCTTTACGCTATTTTATTTAAACAGATAGCTGCACTCGATTAAATTTTGTGATGGACAAAAAAAAGAATTACGATTCGGATTTCTGCGGAAGCCTTCCCCTTAATCATATCAACGTAATACAATCCTACGGTTACCTGCTGGTTGTTGACAGCGAGTCGCTTGATGTGATACAAGCAAGCGAAAACATATCCGAGCTGCTTGATAAGCCTGCGTCCGATGTGGTCAACACGCCACTTGCAACCTATGCCGATACAACTGCAATCGTTAAATTACAGGAGCGTTTTGGGGATACTGTTAAAGATAAAGTACCTGCAACATTTGTTATAGGTGGCACCAAGGTACATGCATTGGTGCATTTTAAACCCGGTTATATTATTTTAGAGCTGGAAAAACCTTCCGTAGCTGCCGAACGGAGTTTCGCCAACGTTTTTGAAGAAGTAAAATACGCTATGGCCGCCATTGAGCAGGCCGATACCATAGAGAATGTAAGCCAAGTAGCCGTAACTGAACTACGCAAGCTAACCGGGTTTGATGGCATTATGATGTACCACTTTGATCCTGACTGGAACGGCACCGTTATTGCCGAGGACAAAGTGCAGGATGAGGGCCTGGAAAATTACATGGGCCACACCTTTCCGGCATCAGATGTGCCAAAGCAGGCAAGGCAGCTTTATCTTAAAAATGCTTACCGCTTAATACCAGACAGGGATTTTAAACCGGTACGCCTCTACCCTGTTATCAACCCAAAAACAAACACATTTATTGATCTGAGCGATTGCAACCTGCGCGGTGTGGCTGCCGTTCACCTGGAGTATTTGAAAAACATGAACGTCCAGGCAAGCATGTCATTCAGGGTGATACACAACGGGCAACTTTGGGGGCTTATCGCCTGCCATCATCTAACGCCGCGCTACCTCAGTTTTGAACTTTGCAGCGTTTGCGAGTTGATATCATCAGTAGTTTCAAATAAGATAACTACAATATTATATAAGGAGAACTTTGAGTTTGAGGCAGACCTGCAAAAGAAACAAACAAACCTAATTGCCCAGGTTTATGCCGAAGGTGACCTGCTTGCAGGATTACTGAATGATGCCGAACTTAACCTGATGGATGTACTTAACGCCGGTGGCGTAGCTGCATCTATAAAAGGTAAACTTTACAAAGCCGGCAATACGCCTGATAATGACTTTTTGGAGAATATGGTATTATGGCTGCAAAGCAAAAACGTAAACAAACTTTTTGTAAGCGATCATCTCTCATCCATTTATGACGAAGCCCTGCCCTTTGCTGATATAGCAAGCGGCGCATTGGCTATACCTGTTAACAGCGCCACAGGCGACTACATTGTTGCCTTTAGGCCCGAGGTTAAACAAACCATAAAATGGGGTGGCAACCCTAACAAAGCCATAAATTTTGAGCCAGATGGCAAAAACTACCATCCAAGAAATTCGTTTAAGCTTTGGCAAGAAACGGTTCATAATACCTCTGAGCCATGGAAAAAAGAAGAAATTGGCATAGCTGAGAATATGAGAAGTTTCGTATATGAATTTACAACGCATAACGCATAGTCTTAAAATTGAAAGATAGCAGGGTGAAATTTCCGGAGGATAAAATACTGGAGCATTATATAATTGCTATCGGCGCTTCTGCCGGTGGGCTTGAGGCTATTCATGAGTTTTTTGACCACATGCCGCCAAATTCCGGTTTTACATTTGTTGTAATACAACACTTATCACCGGATTATAAAAGTTTACTGGTCGAGTTAGTTTCAAAACACACCCACATGAAGGTGTATGAAGCAGAAGATAACACCACCCTGCAGCGCGATTGCGTATACATCATACCTACAAAAAAATTAATGACCATACGCGGCGGCAGGCTGCGCCTGGCAGATAAAATCGCCGATAAATCGCCTAATACCGCTATTGATACCTTCTTGTTCACACTTGCTAAGGATCAAAAAGACAAGGCTATCGCTATCATTCTATCCGGCACCGGTACAGACGGTACAAAAGGTATTGAAGCGGTAAAAGAATGCGGCGGCATGGTTATCGTACAAGACCCAGCAACAGCCAAGTTTGATGGTATGCCTAACAGCGCCATCACATCAGGCAATGCCGATTACATATTGGCACCCGATACCATGCATACCGAGGTTTATAACTATGTAAGCCAAAATCACAAACCGCCGTTAGAAGAGACGCACCCGGATGATACCGTAATGAACGAGATATTTAAACTGGTGCATAACGGTAGTGGCCAGGATTTTAACCTGTATAAAACGCCAACAATCTTGAGGCGGATTGACAGGCGCATGGCTGCGGTGAATGTAAAGGAATTAAAAGACTATGTTACCCTGCTGCATGAGAAACCTTCAGAGGTAAAACTGCTTGCTAAAGACTTTTTGATCAATGTAACGAAGTTCTTTCGCGATCAGCCTGCATTTGATATTCTTGCTAAGGATATCATCCCTAAACTGGTTGACGGTAAAGTTGACGGGGAAATGCTTAAAATATGGGTGTGCGCCTGCAGTACCGGTGAAGAAGCATACTCTATAGCCATCCTGTTTAATGAGGAGTTGCAGAAAACCGGCAAAAAATTAGAGCTGAAGATATTTGCCACAGACGTAGATGAATCAAGCATAGAGATCGCATCACGCAACAGGTATCCGTTAACAATCGCAAAAGAGATACCACCGGTTTTACTGAAAAAGTATTTTATTAAAGAAAATAAAGGCTATTCTGTTCTTCCATCTATACGCAGGCAAATTGTTTTTGCCAAACACAACGTCATAAAATCGCCACCGTTTATTAAAAACGATCTGGTAACGTGCCGTAACATGCTCATTTACATGAACACGTTGTTACAGCAAAAGGTGTTATCAACTTTCCACTATTCTCTTAACAGGAACGGCTATTTATTTTTAGGTTCGAGCGAAAATGCCACAAGCTTAAAGGAAGGCTTAACCGAAATAAGTGGCAAATGGAAGATCTACCAGAAAACCGGCACTATCAACTACGGTTTACATCACACCTACACCTCCGTAACGCCAAACTTGCGGTATGCGGACAAAAAACTGCCTTTTCAAAACGGCGAAACATCACGCTCGCTGGATGAGGAGTTTCGCGACCTGATATTAGAGGAGTTTGGTACAGTAGGTATTTTTATAGACAAAACGTACACCGTTAAGGAAACCATTGGCAACTTTAACCAGTTCCTTACCCTGCCAAATAAAAAGCTTGATCTGAATATATTGAACATGCTTAGCCGGGAGGTATCAGTGGTGCTAAACACGGCTATCCGCAAAGCGTGGAAAGAGAATAAAAAAACGCACGTTAACCGTGTGCGTATTAAACGCGGCAAAGAAGATATATTATTACAGATAACCGTTAAGCCGCCTGATACGCGATCACCAAACGGTTACACCTTGCTGATGTTCACCGAGGCTAAAACAGAACATCAGCCAAAAGACGGTATTGAGCTGCCGCCGGTTGCAGGCGAGCATCAGAGCGAGTATCTGATGGAGATGGAGGCTGAGCTTAGCGAAACCCGTGTTAACCTGCAAATGGCCGTTGAGGAAATGGAGACCACTAACGAGGAATTGCAATCAAGCAATGAGGAGTTATTGTCTGCCAATGAAGAACTGCAATCAGGAAACGAAGAGTTGCAATCGCTTAACGAGGAGTTGCACACGCTTAATACTGAGCATCAGCTAAAGATCCGCGAGCTGCTTGAGCTGAATGAGGACCTTGATAACTACTTTAGGAGCACCGATATAGGCCAAATCTTTATTGATGCCAACTTGCGCATCCGTAAGTTTAACCCTGCTGCCGTAAAAATGGTGAACCTGATAGAGGCGGATATCGGCCGCCCTATCAACCACATATCAAGCAATATCAAATACGATAACCTCACCAATGATATCCACACCGTACTTGCCAGCGGCCAGGTAATTGAAAAGGAAATAGAATTGCTTAACGGCAAAAACAACCTGATGCGCATTATGCCTTACCTAAAAAAGGATAAAAGCGCTGATGGTGTAGTGATCTCTTTTGTTGATATATCGGTTATCACCGAGCTTAATAACATTATCAACGGTGTATTTAATGCGAGCTCCGCCGCCATACTAGCTTTCAGGCAGGTGCATAATCAAATTGGTAAGGCTGTTGATTTTAATTGCATAGCTTACAATAACGCTGCACTTGATATCCTCAAAAAGGATGCAGCGAGCATGGAGCGCCATCCGTCAATAAAAGAATTCCCTGATTTGGGTAACCTGGTAAGTTTTGATCAGTATGTAAAAATAGCTACTGGCGGCAAACCTATCGAGACAGAGCTTAAAACAGCAGATGATAGGTGGTTCCAGGCGGTTTTAGGTAAAATGAATGATGGTTTTGTGATCAGCTTAACTAACATTACCGAGCGCAAACAGGGCGAGCAAAAACTTAAGCATAATTACAACGAACTCATCACCGCCCGTGAAGGCCTGCGAAACCTTAACAACGAGCTTGAGCAGCGTGTGCTTGACCGCACGCGTGAACTTACCGAAAGTGAAGAGCGCTTTAAGCTGGTATCAAAGGCCACCAATGATACCATTTGGGATTGGAGCCTGGTTAATAACACCATGTGGCGCAGCGAAAATTTCGCAACCATGTTTGGTTATGAAATTAACGATGAGATAGCCGACGTAAATAACTGGTTTGAGAAGATCCATCCGGAAGACCGCGAACGTGTGCAAAAAAGCATTTACAGTGCTATAAATAACCACCAGGACCAGTGGACGGCAGAATATCGCTTTTTAAAAGCAGATGGAAAATACGCCACTATTTTAGATCGTTGCAGCATACTGGAAGATGAATTTAAAACGCCTTACCGTTTAGTAGGGTCAATAATAGATATCAGCCGACTTATTGAAACCGAAAAACGCCTGGATGAAAGCGAAAGCAAATTCAGAAAGGTATTTGAGAGTAATATGATAGGTATGGTGTTCTCTAACATGGATGGCCGCATCATTGAAACCAACGATGCTTTCCTGAATATGTTAGGCTATACCCGCGAGGAAGTTGAAGCCGACCCGCTGAACTGGAAAGAAATCACACCCGAAGAGTATCACGAAATAAGCCTTTGGGCAGTTGAACAATTAAAGCAACATGGTGTTGTACCGCCGTTTGAAAAGCAGTACCGCAAACATAATGGCGATCGTTTGTGGGTACTAATGGGGTCAGCTGTGTTAAGGCAAGATGATACCCCGATAAACTCTGTAAGTTATATTATTGATATAACCAAACAGAAACAGGCAGAGAGCCGCAGAAAAGAGCTGCTGCAGCTGGTTAAAAAACAGCAGGACGAGTTCTATAGCATTTTCACCAATGCCCCTGCCCTCATTACCATTAAACGCGGGCCCGATCTTATTTACGAATTTGTAAACAAAGCCTTTGAGAAATTTGATGGGCAAAAAAGCTACTTAGGCCGCAAAAGTTTAGATGTACATCCTGAACTGAAAGATTCGGAACTTTTCAAAGTAGAGCGTCACGTATTTAAAACAGGGAAGACAGTTGTAAAAAACGCTTTTCATGTTTACCGCTTTGATCACAAAACAGGCGAAAAGAAAGATTGCTGGTTCGATTTTATTTACGCCCCGGTGTTTGCAGAAGATGGCGGCGTAGATGGTATTGCGTTCTTCGGTTTTGACGTTACCGACCTGATAAAAGGCCGCCAGGCAGCAGAAGAGCTGATGCAGAAGAAGGACGAGTTTATGAGCATTGCCAGCCATGAGCTTAAAACGCCTATTACCAGCATAAAGGGGTCATTACAGATCCTTAAACGCATGATAGACAAAGCCGAAGGTAAAGACGCCACGCTTGCATCATTCATTGATAAGGCTAACAAACAAACCGGTAAGCTTACCACACTGGTTGACGACCTGCTTGATGTAACCAAGATACAGGAAGGCAAAATGGTGTTGAACTATGACGACTTTGATGCAGCTGCTATGGTAAAAGAATGCATGGAAGAAGTTTACGCACAAAATTCAACTCACAGAATAGAATTTAAAGCCGACTGTGAAATGCGGGTGCATGCAGATAAGGTGCGCCTTGAGCAGGTAGTAACCAACTTTTTAACCAACGCTATAAAGTACTCGCCAAAGGCTGATAAGGTTACCATTACATGTGACATTGATGATAAAAACTTCAAAGTGAGTGTAACTGATTTTGGTATAGGCATACCTGATGATAAAAAGGATTTCCTGTTCGATAGGTTCTACCGTGTACAGGAGTCATCAAGTCACGTTTCTGGTTTAGGTTTGGGGCTTTATATCTCTGCTGAGATCATCAAACGCCATAAAGGAGAAATTGGCGTGGAAAGCAAAGCAAATATTGGTTCAACATTCTGGTTCACAATTCCAATCAAAAACAAAGCGTAATAAAGCTGTTTGCATTGTAACATTTACCAAAATAACAGGTATGTGTGTACAATTCACACTATAAATTAGTAACTTCGCGTTGTTTGAAACCAAATCTGCCGGTTTCTGTTAAGGATGCTCTGAACAATGCTAAAAAAGTGGACCACATATTTACTTTGTGCATGGCTCATCAATGCTTTGGTGTGCTTTCATCCAACAAATCCGTTTGAAAATCACGATTTTGGGGATGAATGCAGTATAAGCGAATGCTTTAACGACGATACGTTACTGGCATTTCTAATCAGCTACCCCGGCAAATGCAAAAAAGAAGACCAGGAGCAGCATAAAATAAATGTTCGCAGTCGGTACACATCAGGTAACGAGTTTCATTTTATTGCCAACCTGCCTGTTGCGGAAGTTTTTGCCTGTGCCAATTTTGTGCAGCATATCCGCATAAACAATTTAAGCTTTTTCTTACACCGCACCTTTTCCCTTGCCCAATACCAGCACCTCTTCCGTTTAAGTCCTTTTTGATCTGGCTGTAAAAACTTCACCTAAACTGCATAAGTAGTTTTTTACGTTTTGCGGCGCAAGCCGCTTTAAATTAATTTACAGCACCCACATCAATGAGAAAGATATATGCGCCGGTATATGCCATGCTGGCGGCTTTAACAATATTTATATACGGATGCGCAGGCGGTAATGCCAGCGACAAAAAGAAAGATGAAGCACCAAGCTTCCCGGTTTACACCCTTAAACAAACAGACACCGTTTTGCAAACCGGTTACGTAGCCGATATACAGGCCATTAAAAACGTAGAGGTACGTACCCGCGTTAAAGGGTTTTTAGAGAAGATATTTGTAGACGAAGGTATGGCCGTAAAAAAGGGCCAGCTTCTGTTCAAAATAAACGATGAAGAGTTCCGCGTGATGCTCAGCAAGGCTAAGGCTGCCCTAAGCAACGCCCAAGCTGCCGCCCGTGCTACCGAGGTAGAGATGGAACGCATCAAAATGCTGGTTAACAAAAACGTTATCTCCAAATCAGAATTAGACGTTGCCGAAGCAAAACTCAATGCGGATAGGGCCACCATCGAAGAAGCCCGCAGTGCCGTGCAAAGCGCCAACAACCACATTGCTTATACCAGCCTGCGTGCACCTTTTGATGGTATCATAGACCGTATCCCGCTTAAGGCCGGTAGTTTGATGGAGGAAGGCGCTTTGCTTACCAACATCAGCGATATCACACAGGTGTTCGCTTATTTCAGTTTTCCTGAAAATGAATACCTGCGCTATGAACGCGCGCGCCGTAACGCAACCAGTAAAGATGATGAGGATGTAAAACTTGTTCTATCTGATGGCAGCAAATATGGCCATCCCGGCAAAATAGAAACAGTTGAAGGACAGATAGAGCAAAGCACGGGCTCGATAGATTTCCGCGCGCGTTTCCCTAATCCCAATAAACTGCTTAGACACGGCGCATCAGCAAAGCTTTACATCACTACAGAGATGGATAGCGTGATTTTGCTGCCGCAGCAAGCCGTATTTGATATACAGGACAAAAGCTACGTTTACACGGTAGACGGCGCCAATAAATTACACATGCAGGCATTTAAGCCCATTACCCGTTTAGCAAGCTATTACGTGGTAAAAGATGGCCTTAAACCCGGCGAACGCATACTGCTTGAAGGTGCCCAAAACGCACGTGACGGCATGACCATTAAACCGGTTGCGCCGCCAAAAAATCTGCTTGCCATGAAAACGCAAGACAAGTAAGTCTTTCATTTTTTGATGTAATTATTAGCAATAGTAAACATGTTTGAAGTATTCATAAAACGACCGGTGTTATCACTGGTCATATCCCTTATTATAACCCTGTTGGGTGTGCTGGCGCTGATACAGTTGCCGGTAACCCAATTCCCGGACATTGTGCCGCCATCTGTAACGGTAACGGCAAATTATACCGGTGCCAACGCCGAGGTGTGTGCCAAGGCCGTAGCTACCCCACTTGAGCGCGCCATTAACGGTGTGCCCGGTATGACCTATATGTCTACCGTGTGTAGCAATAATGGCTTAACCGTCATCGAGATCTTCTTTAACGTAGGTATTGATCCCGATCAGGCTGCTGTGAACGTACAGAACCGTGTCTCTACCATTATAGATGAGTTGCCCGAGGAGGTTATCAAAGCCGGGGTAACTACCGAAAAAGAGGTGAACAGTATGCTGATGTACCTTAATGTAATGAGTAAGGACAGTACGCTTGACGAGAAGTTCATCTACAATTTTGCAGATATAAACGTACTGCAGGAGCTGAAAAGGATTGATGGTGTGGGCCGCGCCGAGATCATGGGTGCCAAAGAGTACGCAATGCGTGTTTGGCTTAAGCCCGATCGCATGTCGGCTTATCATATCTCTACCGACGAAGTGATCGCTGCTATCCGTGCCCAAAACGTAGAGGCTGCGCCGGGCTCAACCGGGCAAAGCTCTGATAAATCGCCGCAGCTGCTGCAATACACGTTACGCTATCCCGGTAAGTTTTTTGAGCCGGACCAGTACAAAAACATCGTATTGAAAGCAGATAGCAGCGGCACTGTGCTTAAGCTGTACCAGGTTGCCGATGTTGAATTTGGTGCTTTAACCTACGGGATGATCTCCAAGACCGATGGCCGGCCTTCCGCATCTATCATGATCAAACAACGCCCCGGCTCTAACGCCCGCGAGGTGATCAACAATATCAAAAGCCGTATGGCCGAGTTGAAGGAAACACAGTTTCCTTCAGGTATGGAGTATAACGTGAATTATGACGTTTCCCGCTTCCTTGATGCATCTATCCACGAGGTATTGCGCACATTGGTAGAGGCATTCATACTGGTGTTTATTGTGGTTTACCTCTTTCTGCAGGATTTCCGTTCTACGCTGATACCAGCCTTGGCAGTACCGGTGGCTTTGATAGGTACGCTGTTCTTTATGCAGATGCTGGGCTTCTCCATAAACCTGCTTACGCTGTTTGCACTCGTGCTGGCCATAGGTATAGTGGTAGATAACGCCATTGTTGTGGTTGAGGCCGTGCACGTAAAAATGGCCGAAGAACACCTATCGCCGATGGATGCTACACTGAGTGCCATGAAAAGCATCAGTGGTGCCATCGTCGCCATAACACTGGTTATGTCGGCAGTGTTTGTGCCTGTGGCGTTTATGACCGGGCCGGTTGGTGTATTCTACCGGCAGTTCTCGCTAACCCTGGCTATATCCATCGTTATATCGGGTGTAAATGCGGTAACCCTTACCCCTGCCCTTTGCGCTATCATGCTAAAACCGCATGATGCCAGCAAACCATCAAAAGGATTACTCGGCAGGTTCTTTACAGGCTTTAATAAACGTTATGATGGCGTTCAAAATAAATACTCGGGCCTTATTACACGTATTGCCGGCCGTAGAATAGTTACCGTTGCCATGCTGCTATTTTTCCTGGCGGCTACGTGGGGCCTGAGTGCCATTTTGCCAACAGGTTTCATACCTACGGAGGACCAGGGTGTTATTTACGCCAATATCACAACACCGCCGGGTGCAACCGTTGAACGTACAGAGCAGATTATGTCGGCCATACAAGAGCAAAGTAAACAGATCCCCGAGATTGAATCGGTGTCTACGCTTGCCGGTTATAGTTTGGTAAACAGCGTTGCCGGGGCGTCATACGGTATGGTGATGATCAATCTGAAACCATGGGAAGAGCGAGACAAATCTATTGCTAAAATTACCGACGAGTTAACGCAAAAAACCAGGTTTTTAACGGATGCATCCATCCAGTTCTTCCCGCCGCCAACCGTACCGGGTTTTGGTAACTCCAGTGGTTTTGAGATACGGGTACTGGATAAAACCGGTACAGGCGATCTGCAGAAAACAGCGGCAGTAACCAATAAGTTCCTCGCCGACTTGAACGCCACTGAACAGGTGGATGGTGCCTTTAGCAGCTTTGATGCCAACTTCCCGCAGTACATGATCTCGGTTGACCAGGTAATGGCCGCCAAGAAAGGCATCACGATAGACGAGGCTATGTCTACCCTGCAAACGCTGATGGGTAGCTTCTATGCATCCAACTTTATCCGTTTTGGGCAGCTCTATAAAGTGATGGTGCAAGCCTCGCCTGAGTTTCGCACCAAGCCTGAGGACGTTTTGCAACTGATGATCAAGAACAAGCACGGCGAAATGGTACCCTTCTCTACCTTCATCAGCATGAAACGTGTTTTTGGCCCCGAGCAGCTAACGCGGTATAACATGTACACATCTGCCATGGTAACGGGCGATGCTGCGCCGCGTTACAGTAGCGGCGACGCCATAAGTACTATTAAAACCGTTGCCGATAAAAGCCTGCCCAAGGGTTACACCTTTGAATGGTCGGGCATGACGAGGGAGCAGATCCTGTCCGGCAGCCAGGTGATCTATATCTTTATCATCTGTTTGATATTCGTTTACCTGCTGTTATCGGCACAGTACGAGAGTTTCCTGTTACCTATCCCGGTTATCCTCTCCCTGCCCACAGGTATCTTTGGGGCGTTTTTCTTCCTCAAGATCTTAGGGCTCGAGAATAATATTTATGCACAGGTAGCATTGGTAATGCTCATCGGTTTGCTGGGCAAGAACGCCATCCTTATCATTGAGTTTGCCGTTCAACGCCAGCGCGAGGGTTTAACAGTACTGCAGGCTGCTGTAGAAGGTGCCGTGTCACGTCTGCGCCCTATCCTGATGACATCTCTGGCTTTTGTTGCGGGTTTGATACCGCTTTGTATTGCCAGCGGAGCGGGTGCTTTGGGTAACCGCTCCATAGGTACGGCTGCTGCCGGGGGTATGCTCTTCGGCACCATCTTCGGGCTTATCCTTATCCCCGGCCTTTATGTGATATTCGCATCCATCGGCCAAAAGAAAAAGAAAGCACCTGCAACAGCCCACCAAATTGTTGAAGTTCCTGAAAATGTAAATTAAAATGCACGTCAAACAATCAACTATATACAAATCGGTTTTACTCCTGCTGCTGATTGTGGCAGCAGGGTGTAAAACCTTTAAACCTATCGAGCCAAAAACAAATCAGCCCTTACCGGCAACGTTTGATGGTAGTACCGATACCCTTAGCGCAGGTTACCTGCCTGCTGCAAACTTTTTTAAGGATGCCCGTTTGCTAAAACTGATAGACACTGCTTTAAGGGCAAACCCCGATCTGCAGTCGGCTTTGCAGCGCATTGATATGGCTGCGGCAAATGTTAAGTTTAACAAATCGCTATTACTGCCTACGGTCAACTTTAATGCGCGCGCGGGTTTGGAGCGTTACGGTGATTATACCATGAACGGCGTTGGCAATTACGATACCAACCTTTCGCCAAACATTAATGATAAACAGCGTATACCCAACCCTACTGCCGACCTGTTCGTGGGCTTTAGGGCATCATGGGAAGTTGACCTTTGGGGAAAGTTAAAGAATCAGAAAAATGCTGCCCTGGCGCGTTTTCTTGCATCGCGAAGCGCTTACCGTTTATTAACCACTGAGTTAACCGGCCAGATAGCTACTGCTTACTACCAGCTTTTAACGCTTGAGGTGGAACAGAATGTAATCAACAAGAACATTAAGCTGCAGGAAAATGCACTTGAGATAGTTAAGATACAAAAGTTAGGTGGCAGGGCTACAGAGCTGGCCGTACAACAGTTTCAGGCACAATTAAGCCACACACGTGGTTTACAATTTAGCACCACACAGCAGATCATCGAAACGGAGAATCAATTACGTTTGCTCACTGGGTCATTCAATGGAACCATTGAGCGCGACACCTCGCTGTTGACCTTAACGATGCCCGAGAAACTAAAGACCGGTGTACCCACGCAAATGCTGCTTAACCGTCCGGATGTAAAACAGGCAGAACTGCAATTGGCCGCCCTTAATGCCGATATTAAAAGTGCACGGGCTGCCTTTTTCCCGTCCCTGAATTTATCGCCGTACACGGGCTACAATGCCTTTAAAGGTGCACTGCTTTTCAATCCGGGTTCAGCAGTTTATGGTTTGTTAGCAGATGTTACTGCACCTGTGCTTAACCGCGGTCGTTTAAAAGCCGAATATGCATCAAGGATAGCCGAAGGCAAAGCGGCACTATTCAACTACCAGAAAACTGTTTTGAATGGCTACCAGGAAGTGATCAATAATTTGAAGGGCATGGAAAACTACAGCAAGTATTTCGATCAGAAGAAACTTGAAGTAAGTGCGCTAAAAAATGCGGTAAGTGTAGCGAATGACCTTTACCTGGTTGGTCGTGCCAATTACCTGGAAGTGATCACCGCACAGCGCGATGTGCTGACAGCAGAGCTTGAGTTAGCCAATATTAAAAGAGATATTTTTATAAGCGAAGTAAATCTGTACCGTGCCCTTGGCGGTGGCTGGAGATAAGATAGTTTCTTTTATACTCGTGTTTTAATGATAGAAAGCCGTACATCGCGATGATGTACGGCTTTATTTTTAATTCAAGAATTCATTAACCAGCGTTGCTGTAATCTCCGGCTGCTTGCTTCCCTCCTTCACCGTGCAAACATCGCCCAGTAATGTACAGTGCATACCCGGCAAAACGATCAAATGCGAACCATTCACCATACTTTTAAGTCTTAGCGCTTCATCCAGGGTGATAACATCTTTATCACCAAACATAAAAAGCGTAGGTATTTTGATGGCTTTGATGTCGCTTTCTTTAAAATCTTCAAAAGCTATGCGCCTTGCTCTATCCTTCTCATACATATTTAACAATTTGGCTTTGTCGTTATTTACTGCCAAAAAACCATCTTTTAAAGGCTGTGGCATATCATCGAAAGTCATGTTTTGCATACCTTCAAAAAAGCCTGGTATCATCCCTGCCCTGCTGTAGTTTGATGATACAACGATCATCCTATTGATCAACTGCGGGTTATCAATTGCCAGTTGCAAGGTGGTGCAACCGCCATCGCTAAAGCCAAGTAAGTTAGCTTTATTTACTTTCAGATATTTGAGTAAACCAGCAACATCAGAAGCGTCTTGTTTAAAAGATTCCGGCGTATCGCGGTCTGTAGTTCGGCCATGAGCCTGCAGCTCAACCGCTATTATTTTATGCGTTGCCGCGAAGTATGGCAGTATGTTGCTAAATACGGTCTGGATAGTTGAGCCGCCGCCGTGTATCAAAACCAGCGGCATATGGCCTTTGCCGTACACCTCATAATACATACTGATGCCGTTTACCTGCGCATGGCCTGATGTTTTTTTCATAGGTTTTGAACTTTGGGCTTGGGTATTTAATGTCATGAAAATCATCATGGCCAATGCGGTACATAATTTCATGATTTGAAGGATCAATAAGATTTCCGTTGCAACAGATCTGTTTTCTTACGCCAAAAAATATACGAACCAAATATCAGCACCAGCGCAACCAATATAGGTGCCCAGGCCTGCACAGGGTCGCCGGCCACAATGAAAAGATAAATCGCTCCTAATATGTCAAATGTAAAGCCTGCGTAGGCCCACTCTTTTAATTTCGGTAATCCGGGAGTTAAGATTGCGAGTATGCCTAATATTTTAAATACTGCAAGAAACACCATCATTTGTGGCACGATGCCGATATGCGCCATCATCTTATCGCTTTCAGGTGTGCGGTTAAAGCTCATCACGGCCGAGAAGCCCATCATTAACACAAGCAGGATAGTGAATATCCAATAAGCAATTTTTACTTTTTTCATTATTAATCAGGTTTGGTGTATTACTAATTTAATGTTTACGTTCAGTTATACAAAATTAAAACCTGCAATGTTACTAACCACGTGTAATTAGGACAACTTAGCGGTGCAAATGGACATTACAATTTATTTCGCGTGCATCACAATCGTTTTGATATCAGTAAATTAAACCTAAATTTACGTTCATGAAGAAACAAACTGCAGCCAAAGCCCCGGTTGCCGAAACTGCTATGCTGATAAGGCGGCCCATTAATCGCGTTTTTGACGCCCTTGCCGATCCTAAACATACCACACAGTTTTGGTTTACCCACAGCACCGGCAAGCTGCAGGACGGTGCAGAAGTTGAGTGGACATGGGAAATGTATCAGGTAACCACCAAGGTGAAGGTTTTGACTTTTGAGCGCAACAAACGCATATTGCTGGAATGGGGCAACCAGAACCCAACACAGGTTGATTTTACCTTTAATAATTTAACTGATACGGCAACTCTGATACAAGTTGTCAATTCTGGCTTCACGGGGTCTAACGATGAGCAGATGAAAGCTGCTATGGACTCATTAGGCGGATTTACTTTGGTGCTTGCCGGTTTAAAAGCCTGGCTGGAGTTTGGTGTGAAGCTAAACCTGGTAGCAGACCGGTATCCGCAGGGCAAGTAATTTAACCATGTGAAGAGCACTGCCAAAACAATTGGCCCTTTTAATGTTTATTTGTTATTTACTTTTACCAAATGAGCTACCAAACCCAGCTGGACCAGGTTAAACAGCATGTGCTTAATTATTTTGCGACGCATCAAAACAAGAAACTGGTTTACCACAACCAGCAGCATACCGAAGATGTGGCAGCTGCTGCTACGCAAATTGCCAACCACTACCAACTTAACGATACCGACTTTTTTACGGTTATTGCTGCCGCTTGGTTTCATGATACCGGCTACCTGGAAAGTTTGGATGAGCATGAACAACACAGCGCCGGGCTTGCAAAAGAATACTTGAGTTCTATTGAAATTGACCCGCAGGTTATAGAGCAGGTGGTTAAATGCATTATGGCAACCAAAATGCCGCAGCAGCCCCAAAGCTTTTTAGAACAGATCATTTGCGACGCGGATCTTTTCCATTTCGGTTCAGCAGATTTTCAGGAAAAATCAAAAGCCATGCGCCGTGAGGTCATCGAAATACACGGCAAAGACATCAGCAAGCACGATTGGCGCCAGAAAACCATCAGGCTGATAGAGCAACACCAATACCATACCGACTATTGCCAGCTATTACTTGAGGCAGAAAAACAACGCAACTTACTGGCACTGGTAAAAAAGGAGAACGAATGGAGTATAGAAAATCCTAAAGAAGCCAAAAAAGAAGCTAAAAAGGAAAAGAAGAACGAAGTAAGCGCACCTAAAAAAGAGAAAGCCAAACAGGAAGAGAAGCAAGATAAGGGCGTGCAAACCATGTTCAGGATCAGCTCTACCAATCACCAGCGTTTGAGCGACCTTGCAGATAACAAGGCCAATATCATGATAACGGTTAATTCTATCATACTTTCTGCTATCATTAGTTTGTTACTACGCAGATTGGAAGACTATCCCTACTTTGTGATACCTACCATCATTATCATCCTGATAAGCTTATCGGCAATGATCTTTGCCATCCTTGCAACAAGGCCATCCATCCCCGATGGGAAATACACGCAGCGCGATATAGATGAACGTAAAGTGAACCTTTTGTTCTTCGGTAATTTTTACAGCATGAGTTTGGATAACTACCGTACCGGCATGCGTAAAGTAATGGATGATACAGAGTATTTATATGATAGCCTGATAACCGACATTTATGCACAAGGCGTTGTTTTAGGTCATAAATACCGCTTGCTAAGATACTCTTACAATATATTTATGTTTGGTTTGGTAGGCTCGGTATTGGCGTTTGTACTAACCGCTGTTCTTAACCTTAAACATTGAATTTATCATCAGGCTAAATACGCTATGCGTTTAAAGTTTATCACTTCTATCGTCTCTATTCTTCTAATTGCGGTAACTGTTGGTGGTTGCGGCAATAAACTTAAAAGCGAGAAGGTTGAAAGCCCATCCGGGTACGATTTTAATAATCCTAAGAAGTTCAGAATGCGCGAAGGCTTGCTCGAGATCTCGGGGATTGCTTTTCATAATAACAACCCCGATACCGTTTATGCTATTGAAGATGAAGACGGTAGGGTTTACCATTTTCATCCGGGAGACAGTAAAGTAGCCTACACACATTTTAGCAAACAGGGAGATTACGAGGATGTTACCATTATAAACGATAACGTTATCGTCCTTAAAAGCAGCGGCACGCTATATAGCTTTCCCATTGCAAATATCAACCTGGAAGATCAAACCAACGTTAAAGAGTTTAAAAAACTGCTTCCTAAAGCAGAGTATGAAGGCCTGTACGCCGATCAGGCGGATAAGAAGATTTACGTACTGTGCAAAGATTGCGGCGGCAAAAAAGCCGGCGAATTGGATGGCGGATATATCCTTAGCGCCGCAAATCCGGATACTTTAGTTCAATCCGGAACGTTTAGCATCACCATGGAAAAGCTAATGAAAAAGAATGGTGATGAAGACAAGTTTAAGCCGTCTGCACTGGGTAAAAATCCAGTATCCGGCGACTGGTTTATTTTATCAGCCAACAATAACATGCTGTTGGTGACCGATGGAAAATTTATTGCAAAAGGTTCTTACAAACTGCTTACCTCAAGATTTCTACAGCCAGAGGGAATCGCATTCGATAGCAAAGGTAACCTCTACATATCAAACGAAGGAGACGAACTGGAAAGCGGCAATATTTTGCGGTTTGAATATAAACCGTCGGCTAAAAAGTAGTTATCTACCCTGAAGGCTTTTCGCGTAAATGCGGTTGCTGCGGTAAAACCATTTCTGCAGTTTCCAGCTCAAATAAGCCGTACCCGAGCCAACTATTATACCACCCAGAACATCACCGGGATAATGTACCCCACGATACATCCTGGAGTAAGCTGTTGCTGCGGCAAACGTATACGATGGCGCGATAACATACCATTTGGGGTATGACAAACTAAGCGAGGTTGCCAAAGAAAACGTAGTTGAAGTATGGCCTGACGGAAACGAATACCCGGAGGTTTGCCCTTGTAAATGGATATATCCCGGGTTTGAAAGAAAAGGCCGTTGCCGCTGGATGGTGTTTTTGATGCCGCTCGTCACGAGGCCGTTTGCAAGTAAAGCAAACCCTGTATGCAAGGCATTTTTCTTAAGGTTATCATCATGATTAAGGCTACCCACAGCGAACATTGCAAATGGTGTAGCAACAGAGATAGGGATAGCGCTATTGGTAATAAACCGCCAGGTGCCGCTTTCACCGCCATTAGGGTTAATTGATGCCAACAGCTTCGCATCCCAATTTTGGGCAAAGCAATTTGATGCCGATAAAAGCAGCAGCGCTAAAAATAGTTTAAATTTCATCAAGGAATTTATAGACCTTATTAATTGTAACTATGATAAAGTATGAAAAGCTATAACGGCTTATTATTATTGATATTATAAGTATACATCCAAATAGGGACCTATCACGCTCCCATTTTTTGTTTTATCAAAAGTGATAGTAAATCTATTATACTAATTTTATCAAAATCAGCTTTCTTTAAAATTTAATCTAAATACTTATGAAGAAAACATTATTAGCATTACTTACCGCATTATCGGCAAGCGCATCTGCACAACATTCCCTCAGCAAAATTTGGCAGTCTGATACTACCCTTAAAACCCCAGAATCGGTTTTGGTAGATGCCAGGAGTAAAACCCTGTATGTTTCCAATATCGGCGATATTAAAACGCCCAACACCGGCTTTGTAAGCAAACTGGATATGAATGGTAATATCAAGGCACTTGAATGGGTAAAGGGCTTAAATGCAATTAAAGGTTTAGGCCTTTATAAAAACATGCTTTACGCAGCAGAGCTTAATGCGGTAGCAGTTATAGATGTAACCAAAGGAAGCATTGTAAAGCGCATACCTATTGAAGGCTCCAAAATGCTTAACGATATTACAGTTGATGCAAAAGGCATTGTGTATGTAAGTGATACACAAACCGGTAAAATACACCGCATTGCCAACGGTAAGGTGTCCCTTTATATGGAGAACCAAAAAGGAGTTAACGGATTGTTATCAGTAGGCAGCAGCCTTTACATACTTGCAGATGGCACCTTCATTAAAGCAGATGCTGATAAAAAGACGACTGTAATAGCTACCGGTATTGAAGGCGGTGCCGATGGCATAGTAATGGTAAAACCAAATGAATTCATCGTATCCGGCTGGGGCGGCGTAGTTTATTACATCAATGCAAAAGGTGCTAAAGAAGTACTTTTGGACACACGCCAAAAGAAACGCAGCACAGCAGACATTGGCTATGATGCAAATACCCGAACGCTTTACATCCCAACGTTTTTTGGAAATGCCGTAGATGCCTACAAACTCAAGTAGACTGGCTTTAAACTTCAGGCGTTCACGTTCACGCACGTGAACACCTTGAACGCTGTGAACACTTTTTAAGCAAAAAAGCGCTGACAAAAATTTGTCAGCGCTTTTGTATTTAACTAAAATCTTTTTTAGTACTTCTATTTCTTCAAAGTAAGTATCCCCAATATGATGGCGCCTAATGAAGCTAAACCTGTACTAAACGCCAATACATTTTGCAGACCATTTCCTCTGCTTTCAGGCTTTTTCGGAACATAGATCTCACTGCCGGCCTTGACGGGCGGATGTATATTAAAGAACAGGAATTTACGCGTCCCCCTCACTGTACCATTAGGATATATCACGTAAGCTCCGCTTCGCAAACTCCTTGGTGCATAACCACCGGCGTTAGAAACAAAATCGTTAAATGATTTAGAACGCTCGTACAATACGGCACTTGGATATAAAACCTGACCATTAACACGAACTACCTGCTGTTGCTTAGGGATGCGCAACACGTCGCCATCTTCCAATATAAGGTCACCTTTGTTTCCAGGTTTTTTTAGAATTTTGTCTAACTCGATACCTACAAAATTGTTCCTCAGCTGTGTGTCTGCCAGGTTAGAAGAATCCCGATAAGTCCTTTTTAAGCGATTGTTTTGCTGCTGGCGTTCCAAGGCTATAGCGGTGGTATCCGTTTTACTTTTATCCACGCCTAATATTGCATAGTTGTCGCGTTTTAGTGAGCCACCCTCAACATCAGCTGAAGCCGTAATACCACCTGCCCGTTTAACAAGGTCTGAAATACGCTCGTTCTTATTTTTGATAACATAAGGGCCCGGGTATAATACCTCTCCCTCAACCTTTACAAGTTTCTGTTTTTCGTAACCCGGCAGGCTGTAAACCGAGATAACATCAAAGGGCTTAAGTTCAAAATTTGCATCTGATAACTTAAGCTGGTTATCAACATCAATAGTAAACACCTTAGCTACAGGGGTATTTTTAGATAACGGATCTGAATCCGATACACGGCGTGCAACTTCTATCCTATTTGGGCTGGCACCTTCGGCAAATCCACCGGCTTTTACAATAACGTCTTCTACGCGCAGTCCCTCAGCATAAGGTATTGTGCGTGGACTTCTTACGTTACCTGCTATAGTAACGATGTATTTATCCCTCAGATCGAATATTGACGATATGGTAACAACGTCCTCGCGCTGTAACGCAATGTTAGACTTACCATTAACTACGTCTCTTACATTAAAACTGATAGCCTCGGTCGTATTATCCGGTTTTAGCCTGATGATGGTTCCGCGCTCAGTAAAAGCATCTTCTCTCAAACCACTTGCCTTAGCTATTAATTGTTGGAGGGTTAAGCCGTTTTGCAATTCATATTCACCTGGTCTAAAAACAGCTCCGTTTATAACCACACGGTTCTCAAACCTGCGCAATATGGTTTCAACAATATATTTGTCTCCACGCAACGGAACGTAATTTTTAAAATCAGCTTCTATCACATCAGTAATTTTACGCTGTTGGTCTGCAACCTGTAAAACTTTTATACGACCGGTATAAGCACTATCAGTAAAACCGCCGGCAAAATTTATTACGTTATCAAGCGTTTCGCCAGGTAACACCTCAAACAATGCAGGTATCTTTACCGCTCCAGACATTTCTACCCTGGTACGGTAGGTAGGCACCCTGATGATATCCTGGTCCCTAAGTGTAATGTTATTCTTCTGATCCCCTTTGGTTAAAAAATCATAAACATCAAGCGTTCTTATCACGCGGTTATCACGTATGATCTGTATCTGCCTTAAACTACCGTTATCATTTGGCCCGCCGGCTGCGTATAGCGCGTTAAAAACGGTTGATAACGATGATAAAGTGTATGTACCTGGTTTAACCAGTTGGCCTACCAATATCACGTTAATGCTTCTGATATCGCCCAGTGAAATTTTTACATTGGTACCCCTGCCAATGGCATAATTGCTGGCTTTTAGTCTGCCTTTAATAGCTTCTGTAGCTTGCTCTATGGTTTTACCGGATACGTTTAGCACCCCTACGCCAGGAATATTGATGTTCCCCTCAGGTGACACCCCCAGTTTCCAATTTACCAGGGAGTTTCCATAAACGTTTACTACTAACTGGTCGCCGGGGCCAACAACGTAATTTACCGGTGTAGCTATTTTAAGATTTGGCTGAAACGAACTGTTTTTATTTCTGAAAATATCCGCGCCAAATATTTTTGGTTTTAGATTTTCAAATAACTCGCCCTTATTGGTGGTGGTAGTATCAATGGTATCTGGCGTATAATTTAATTTGCGCTGCGAAAAACCGGTTGTATCCTGCATTGAACTGCTGGCATTACCATTTTTTTGCCTGTATGCGGTTATACGGGTTTGCAATTGCAATACTTGCGATGAAGACATACCACGCGATTGCGCCTGTTGCAAAATTTGAGAATCACTTAAACCCGCACCGGCAGCTTGTTGAAGTAACTGCCCTACTTGCTGATCTGACAACTCGCTCGGATTAATTGAAGAAATGTTTTGCAGTGAGCCCTGGGCTGATGTGGCATTAACCGAAAAGATCAATACCCCAACGGTGAATAGCAAAATAAGAATTTTTTTTGTCATAGGATATTAGAGGCAGTGGCCAGAGACTAATATGGTTTCAACAAAAGTAAAAAAAATTACAAAGCGACTTCTATTAGTTAATTTTTAATAAAAACCTATGTATCAATTACTTAATCAATACAACACGAGGATATAAAAACTACAACGCCGCGAAAGAGCGCAATTTTGTGGAATTATAACTCTACGGGTATGGTAACTGCCGTTAAATTTTAAAAACTTAGAGTGAACCGTTTTACAGAAATAAATTGCTTAAATATTAATTAAGCATATGACCGCTTAAGACACCTTTTTGTACTCTTTCTGCAAAACTCTCGCAGTTTGGGTGCTGCCATCATGGCTCCAGCCTGGTGGGTTAAACAGGTACTTAAGCTTGTTGCCTAAGCCCGGCGCTTTATTAACATCTGCTATAAGTGCCTTCCACTCATGGAAAATTACGTTTACCGGGCCCATGTCATCGGGTTGATGGGTAAGACCATACTTTACAGGTTCATCAGCATCTTCATCGTGGAAGGTTCCGAATAACCTATCCCAGATAATGAGCACCATGCCCATGTTCTTATCAAGGTAAGGGACGTTTGATGCGTGATGAACACGATGGTGCGCAGGCGTTACAAATATCCATCCGTACCATTTAGGCAAAGGCACTTTATACTGCGTGTGCACCATATTGCCGTACAGCTGTGTAACAAGGTAAGCGTACAGGATATCCACTGCGTTAAAACCCATCAGCGCCAGCGGCAAATAAAAAAATGTTCGGTATAACGGCTCAAAAACAGTTGAGCGAAAACCCGTGGTAAAGTTAAAATGCTCAGACGAATGGTGCGTTACGTGCATAGCCCAAAACAGCCTGCAGTAGTGGCCTGTGTAGTGCAAAACCCAATACAGAAGATCCTGCGTTATTACCAATACAAACCAATACCAAAAAATGTTATGTATCTCAAACAGGCGAAACTGCCAGGCGAAGTGCAACAGGAAAAACGTACTTCCGTTAACAGCAAGGTTAAGGATAAACGCGAGCGCTGTTAAATAGATGTTCGTCAGCGTATCGCGCTTTTCATAATATTTGCGGTTTTCGCGGTAGCTGAACCACATTTCTGTTAGCGTAAGCAGGATAAGTAAACTTACCAGTACGATAACTGCTTCTGAACGTGAATCTAAAGACGACATTTACAATGCTGCGTAATACCTTAAGCTATCGCAAATTTCGGCAGGCGTGCATACATTATCAATACTGTATTGTCCAATACGTGTCAATAAAGTAAAATTAATGTTGCCGTTCTCGTTCTTTTTATCGTTTTGCATGTGCTGAAGCAGCGTACCAAAGCTATCTTCCTGAAGATCATACTTTGGATAAAGCTTCATCAACACACTCGTGATCTCTGCAAGCTCATCATCAGGCAGACCTATCTTTTTGTTGGAAAGCCATGCTTCGCAGATCATGCCGATAGCGATGGCCTCGCCATGAGTGAGGTGATCCTCATTATTCATTAACGACCATGTTTCCACCGCATGACCAATGGTATGCCCAAGGTTTAACGCCTTGCGGATGCCTTTTTCATGGGGGTCTTCAATCACTACTTCGTTCTTGATCTCTACCGAACGATGCACCAAATCAACAGATGGTAAGCTAAGGTCGCTTGTTTTTAGGCTGTCCCAATAAGCCTGGTCAACTATCAAACCATGTTTCAGCATTTCGGCAAGGCCGGATAATATTTGCCTTGGCGGCATGGTCTGCAAGAAATCAATATTTATAAATACCGCTTTTGGTTGGGTAAATGTGCCGATAATATTCTTTACACCATCAAGGTCTACGCCGGTTTTGCCGCCAACAGATGCATCTACCTGGGCAAGTAGTGATGTTGGCACCTGCACAAAGTCGATCCCCCGTTTATACGTTGAGGCAACAAAGCCCCCCATGTCGGTAACTACGCCACCGCCAACATTTATCATTAGAGCCTTACGGTCGGCACCGAAATCGATCAGCATTTTCCAGATACCGGCGCAAAAATCAATGTTCTTGCTTTCTTCGCCGGCGTTAACTTCTATGATATCAGTTTTATCGAGATGAGCAAGGGCTGTTTGTACGGCCGGAAGACAATACTCTCCGGTATTTTCATCTGTGAGGATAAAGCAACGCGAATAATTACCTTGTTCCACAAAATTCACCAGTTCTTGTATGCTGTTCTCAAAAAATATAGGATAGCTGTCGCTTTGGATGGTTTGCATGGGCAAATCTTAAATCACTTTTATTTGCTGGCCACGAAATTCAACTACGTCACCGGCTTTAACTTTAAGGCGTTTGCGATAATCAACCTGTCCGTTGTACTTCACTTCGCCTTCAGCAACAACTATCTGTGCCTCGCCGCCGGTTTGCACCAGGTTAGCCGCTTTAAGCAGCTGTATCATTGGGATATAATCGCCCTCTACCTTAAATTCAATCATGGCTGGCAAAATTAAACTATTCGTACAATAATGAGTTATCATTTTATAATTTTGCAACCGGTTGAGAGTTTATAGATAATGCCCATACTTAGTGAAATAATCACCAGGTTTGTTGGGCACTATGATATTTTATCCCCGAACGCCGTACAATAAATGAACGAAAAACTGTCCTTCGAAAATACCGAGATCGCTTTCCGCCACTCAACAAATGCCGATCTTGACCGTGCTTACTGGCTATTTAAGGTTATCAACGTTAACTTACTGGTAAAAATAGGCCCACCTATTACCAATTTTGCCATGAAGATTGGCTTGCCTATCAAAGGGCTTATAAAAGCAACAATATTTAAACATTTCTGCGGCGGCGAAACTATTGAAGAATGTTCAAAAACCACCTCAAACCTGGCAGCAGGCGGCGTGGGCACTATATTAGATTATTCTGTAGAGGGCGAAGATAGCGAACAGGTTTTTGACAGTACCCGTGATGAGATAATCCGCACCATACTTACTGCAGCAAAAAGCAAAAGCATACCGCTTACTGTTTTCAAGGTTACCGGTGTTGCCCGATTTGCGCTACTGGAGAAGCTTGACGCCGGTTTAAAACTGAGTGTAGACGAGCAACTGGAATGGCAAACCGCGCAGGACAGGGTATTGGCCATTTGCGAGATGGCCCATTCTGAAGGTGTGCCGGTGATGATCGATGCGGAGGAAAGCTGGATACAAAAAACAATAGACCACTTGGCTTTGAACATGATGCGTTTCTTTAATAAGGAAACTAATATTGTTTACAATACTTACCAACTGTATCGCCATGACAAGCTGGCTTCTCTGATTGCAGACCATGCCGTAGCAGAACTTGAAGGCTTTATCCTTGGTGCCAAAATTGTACGCGGTGCTTACATGGAGAAAGAGCGTAAACGTGCTGAAGAAAAAGGTTACGCCTCTCCTATCCAACCTAACAAGGAAGCTACCGACCGAGATTACAACGATGCCATAATTTATTGTGCCGACAACGTGAACAACATTGCCTTTGTTGCAGGCACCCATAATGAGGAAAGCTGCCGTTTATTAGCCGACTTGTTAAATGAGAAAAAGATAGAACATAAAAATCCGCACGTTTATTTTTCACAGCTTTTGGGCATGAGCGATAACCTGAGCTTTAACCTTGCCAATGCTAACTACAACGTAGCCAAGTATGTACCGTATGGGCCTGTTAAGGCGGTTTTGCCTTATCTATTCCGCCGTGCGCAGGAGAACACTGCCATTGCCGGGCAAATGAGCAGAGAGCTAAGCTTAATAAGTAAAGAGCGCAAGCGCCGTGGCGCTGCCTGATCAGGTACGTATCACATCGGTGTCAACCGGAATATATCCCAACTGTCTGCTCATATTAACCAGTTGGCCTTTATGGTGAAATTCGTGCGTAATAACATGGGTAAAAAGCTCTAACGGTGAAAGGTTAAGTATAACTCCCTGCCCTTTCTCAAGTGTAAGCGACAAGTTCAACGATTGCTTAAAGCTTTCCAGAAATCCTTTCTCGGCTCTGTCTATTTGTTCAATGTAGTTCGTGCTGCGTTAATATCTTTGCAATCATTCAAAGTTAAATAATCGATCTCTTGCTGTTGAATAAAGGCTACTACCCAGCTTAAACAGGTGTTAGGAATATGTGCCAGCATACTGCTCATGCTTTCGTCGTTAAACGAATGTTACTGCCGGATAAACCCTCCACTGCTGCTTTCAATGTAATTTATACAGCCTTTCGTAATTAGTAAATAAGCGCAGACTGCTATTTCACGGTATGGATGCTTTGATGTGTTAATTGAAGAAAGATTCTTTCATAGTTGTACTGCTGCATCTAAAATAAATTTTTCACTTAAATAAAACAGCTTTTAAGAGCGCAAAAAAATTTTATTTTTGTGATGGTTGCGTGTGATACACCCCGCTGATGATAACAACTAAACCATTACAGTTAAGATTCTTTTTTAAATTATTAATTCTAATCACTTTATCGATTGCGCCAAAATTTTTAATAGCACAAACTGATAGAGAATTTTGGTTTGTAGCACCGAGTGTTTATGAAGACCCAAACCGGGATTTCAATAAGCCGATCGTTCTAAGACTTACCACTTCTTCATCCGCAACAACCGTAACCATTTCGTTGCCGGCAGACCCATCCTTTGTACCCATAGTAATGGATATTGGCGCTAACCAGACCGGAACGGTAGACCTAACTGCCTGGGTAAACCAATTACAAAATAAACCTGCTAATACTACCTTAAATAAAGGCATACTTATTACATCAACTACTGATGTAACGGCTTATTATGAAGTTGTAAGTGGCTGCAATTGCAACCCCGAGATCTTTTCGTTAAAGGGTAAAAACGCGTTGGGCAATCAATTTTTTATTTCGTCGCAATTCTCGTTCTCAGAATCCACTTCATATGCGGCGACAAATGCCTTTGACATTGTTGCAACCAAGGACAATACGCTAATCAAAATCACACCTTCAAAAGCCATAATAGGACATGCTGCTAACGTACCTTTCACTATAACGCTTAATCGCGGACAGACATTTTCGGCCCAGGCCGTAGGTATTGGGCCGGACGACCATTTACAAGGCTCTTATGTTGAATCTGATAAACCTATCGCTATAACGATTAAAGATGACCTGGTGCAGATATCCAGTTGTGCTGACCTTATAGGCGATCAAACTGTACCAACAAGCGTATTAGGAACTCAGTATGTGGTAACACAAGGGTATCTAACTCCGTTTGGCAGCGGCCAGATCTTTGATTATATTTATGTAACGGCTACAGAAGATAATACATCAATATTTTTGGACGGGCAGCCTACTCCATCAGCAGTTTTGCAGAAAGGAAATTCCGCTTTCTTCACACTGCAAAATCCAAGCGTTTATATTAGCTCCACAAAAAAAATCTATGTATATCACTTATCAGGCAATGGTTGTGAGGCAGGGTCGGCAATGATTCCCAAACTAAATTGCACGGGTTCAAGGTCGGTCAGCGTAGTGCGAAGCAAAAACACTCTTTTTGCTGTAATGATCACCACGAAAAATGGCAATCAGGGAAACTTCAGTGTAAATGGCAATTCCGGTTTAATCAATGCGTTAAACTTTACACCTGTACAAGGCACAAATGGAGAGTATGTAACTGCCAGAATAGACCTAAGTGCAGCAGTAGCGGTGAATGTACCTATCAATTTTTCAAATTCATCAGGAAATTTTTCTCTGGGATTCATTAACGGCGGCGTAGACAACGGTACGTCTTATGGTTATTTCTCCGATTATAAGTCAAGCAACGTGCAATCGAGCACTTTAGATATTTGTCCTTCCGGAACCGCACAATTATCTGCTTATGGCGGTGTTACTTACAAATGGACGCCAGCCACCGGACTCGATAATCCTAATATAGCCAACCCTAAAGCATCGCCGGCCGCTACTACTGATTACAAAGTTGAGATTATCACAGCAGAAGGTTGTGTAGATTCTGCCAAAGTGAAGGTTGTAGTTTCCAACTCCGGTGCGGCAACACCGGCATCTGTTTCAATAACGGCCAATACAAACAATATTTGTGCAGGCACAGCAATTAATTTCACTGCCACCCCCACTAACGGCGGTACTGCACCTATGTATCAGTGGCAAGTGAACGGTGTAAATGTTGGTGCAAATAGTTCGGCATTTAGCAGTTCTTCATTGGTTAACGGCGACAAAGTGAATTGTTTGATGACAAGTAACGCTCCTTGCGCCACACCCACTCAAGCCACAAGCAATGTTATTACGGTATCAGTAACATCTGCACAAACGGCAATAACAATAAGTGCTTCTCAACCTGATAACTGCCCAAGAACACCGATAGTTTTTACTGCCGCAACAACAGGTGCCGGCACAAGCCCTTCATACCAATGGAAAGTTAACAATGTGAATGTGGGCGTCAACAGTCCAACTTATAGCAGCAACACTATAAGCAACGGAGATAAGGTAGTATGCACGCTTATAAGTAATGCTCCTTGTGCCGGTGTAACACCGATAGTTAGTAATGAACTGACGATAAACTTAAATAGTGCGTCGCCATTATCAGTAAGCATTACTGCTTCGCAGAATAACGCTTGTGCAGGTACACTGATCAAATTTTCGGCTGTAGCAATAAACGCCGGCACTGCACCATCCTATCAATGGAAGATTAACGGGACAAACTCCGGTTTAAATAGCGCTGACTTCGAAACAAATTCACTCAACAACGGCGACAAGGTAACCTGTGTCGTCACAAGTAACGCGGTTTGCTCACTTAATGGAACGGCTATCAGTAATGAGATAATTGCCGCCGTAAAATTTAATCTGCCTCTTGGGGTTAATATTAAAGAATCCGATAATAACGTTTGTGCCGGCACGCTTGTTAATTTCACAGCTATAACGGTTAATGCGGGCAACACGCCAACTTACCAATGGCAGATTAATGGTGTTGATGTGGGTGCTAACAGTTCAACCTTTAGCAGCAGTTCATTGCTAAACGGCGATATGGTTACTTGTAAGGTGACTGGTAGCGAAGAATGCGCGTTACCAGCTTACGCTGTAAGTAATGTGATAACAATGAACGTTACGCCCCAGCTTCAACCGTCAGTAATTATATCAGCATCTAATACAAACGTTTGTGCCGGTGGTTTAGTGAATTTTGTAGCGGTGACCAATAACAGTGGTACGGCACCAGTGTACCAATGGAAGATAAATGGTGTGCCGACTGGAACTAATAGCAACATCTTTAGTAGCAACAATCTTGTAAATGGCGACAAGGTAACTTGTACGGTAACGAGCAATGCCTTGTGTACTACGCCTGTTACTGTTGATAGTAACGAAATAATTATCAGTGTTAATTCTGATGTTGCCGCTGTAAGCATCACTGCTTCTCAAAACAATATTTGCCCGGGCAGTTTGGTAACTTTTACAGTATCTGTTACTGGTGGAGGTTCTTTGCCGGTTTATCAGTGGAAAGTAAATGGGCTTAATGCCGGTAATAATAGCCCTACGTTTGCTGGCGCAGGTTTTAATAACGGTGATAAGGTAACTTGTACCGTAACAAGCAACGCCCCTTGTGCGGTTACACCTACAGCAACAAGTAATCAGATAACCATCAGTACCATATCTTACGTTACACCGTCAGTAACCATAACCCAAACTAATGCAATTATTTGCCAGGGTGATGTCGCAAATTTTGCAGCTACCGTTTCAAATGCTGGCATAAATCCATCATATCAATGGAAACTTAACGGCAATAATGTAGGCAATAATGCGTCAACCTTAGCGATAGGCCCTTTATTAAATGCCGATGTTGTGCAATGTATTGTGGTTAGCAATGGCGTTTGTACGCTTAATCCAATTGCAAATAGTAACATTATAACGGTTGTGGTAAACAGACCGGCAACTCCGTCAGTAACAATCACATCATCTGATAATAATATCTGTGCAGGAAATTCTGTTAGTTTTTCAGCGACAGTACAACATGCAGGCAACAATCCGGCTTATCAATGGTTGGTCAATGATAAGCCCGTTGGATCAAACAACTCATTTTATCAAACCAAAACCTTATTAAATGGAGACCTTGTTCGTTGCCGTTTAACCAATCCAGATCACTGTGTGTTACCTGCAATCGTAGAAAGCAATGTTGTTACTATGTTGGTTAACCAGTTGCCAAGTGTCAACGCAGGTAGCGACCAGGTAATAGAAAAAGGCGCTACAGTAAAGTTGTCAGCCGTTGCTTCCGGGGATATTGATGAGGTGACCTGGAGTCCCGCAATTGGTCTAAGTAATAACAAGATCCTAAATCCTGTTGCCAATCCAAGTTCGACCACGGTCTACAGGCTTAGCGTTCGTACAATAAATGGATGTATAAACGAGGACGAAGTAAAAGTAACCGTTCTTATTAATTTAATTATTCCCAACAGCTTCTCGCCAAATGGTGATGGGATAAATGATTACTGGGTAATCAAAAACTTAAGCGACTATCCAAGAGCTTCAATAGAAATTTTTACACGTTGGGGTCAAAATGTTTACCGGGCAAGCCAAAGCAGCCAACCCTGGGATGGCACATTTAACGGCAAACAATTGCCTGCAGGGGTTTACTACTATGTGATACATTTAGACAATAATACGGCAGCAACTACCGGTAATATTACGTTGATACGGTGATATCAATTTTTATAGAAGCTCGCGGTCGGCAAACTGCTGTATAGTATTCGGTGCGGTCATCAAAAAGGTTAGTATGCCTAACGTGCTTGCTGCTTCTAAATGTTGCGGAGAGTCATCAATAAATAATGTTTCTTCTGCTTTAAGGTTATTTTCTTCAAGTACCTGTTTAAAAATGGCAATCTCCGGCTTACGTTTTCCAATAAGGTGCGAGTAGTAAGTTTTTTCAAACAGGTGCTCGTTGTCTTCAAAACCAAAGTCGGTTTTAAGATAATCCATGATGTAATTGTAGTGGATATCGTTAATGTTGCTTAACAGAAACGTGCGGTATTTTTCTTTCAATTTCAGCAATAAGTCATGATTACCGGGCGCTATGCCTATCAATAAGCTGTTCCAGGCGTCTGTGATCTGCTGGTCAGTTACATCATTATTGCCGATCCTTTGTTTCACATAAGCGCGAAATTCATCGGCATTCACTTCGCCCCTATCAAACTTATCAAATATCTGGTCCTGCTGCCGGTGACCAAAAAACTCTTCATAATTTCGAATTCCCAACTGTTTAAAAGCTTCCTGACTGCGTTTAAAGTCGATGGAAAAGATCACATTACCGTAATCAAATATAATGTTTTTGATATTTTGCATGCTGGCTTGTTTGTTGTTGCAATTATATTGCTTTCTTATTATTTCTTTTAATGCTTAGTATTAATTTTTGGCACGATGGTAGTGTATAAGCAGCGTTACCACACATTGTTGCGTAAACAGAGGTATATATCATTTGATACTGATCTGAATTAGATTACGTGATACCAAAAATGCTGAATTTATTGTATGTATAAACTACTTGCCGCTGCGTTTCTATGCTTGCTTACCGCTGCCAGCCATGGGCAGAATGCAACTACAATAATACCGAGCAACAATACCGTTAGGGATACATCAAAACAAACGGATTTGATAGACATTTACCGGTCGATATTCAAACCCAAGGCAACGAAGCCCCGTTTTTCTGAAGATAAAACTGTTTATTTTTCAATATTGCCTTTTGGCGGGCAGGTGCCGGGTGGTACAGGCAAAGCCCTTATAACCAGTACAACCGCAGGTATATACCTTGGGCCAAGACAAACCACCAACATATCGAGCGCAACGTTTACACCTTACCTAAATTTTAGGGGCAGATTTGGTTTGCCGCTGCGCACAAGTGTTTGGCTTCCAAATAATGAATGGACCATACAAGGAGATACACGGTTCCTGGTTTACCCGCAGTATACCTGGGGTTTAGGTAGCAAAAACGGCTACCTGGATCGAACTTTGGTTGATTATAAGTATATCCGGTTTTACCAAAGCGTTTTAAAACAAATAAAGCCCTACTTGTTTGCTGGTGTAGGCTATAACCTGGATTATAGAATAAACGTAAGAAGCGATGATCCAAATGTCGACCTGAAGGAGTTTACAGGTTATAATTATGGCGTAAATGGAAACTCCTTTTCATCGGGTGTCACCTTGAATTTGCTCTATGATACGCGTAACAACTCCATTAATCCCTTGCCAGGAGCATATGCCAATATCGTGTATCGGGTTAATCCCAAATTTTTGGGTAGCCAGGAAAACTGGACATCAATATATATCGATGTCCGCAAATATATGTCTATGAATCCCGGTAATCCAAACCAGCAAAATACCCTGGCGTTTTGGTCTTACTTATGGAAAGCATTTTCAAACAAAACGCCATATCTCGACTTGCCGAGCATTGGATGGGACCCGTACAACCGTTCGGCACGCGGAATAGACCAAAACAGGTATCGCGGCAGAACGCTGCTATATTTTGAGACCGAGTATAGAAGGGACATCACCAGAAACGGCTTGTTAGGCTTTGTGTTATTTAGCAACATCAACACCGTAAGCGGTTCTAAAAGCCTGTTTACATCCTGGCATCCGGCCGCCGGTACCGGGCTTCGCGTTAAGTTTAATAAAGGAGCCAACACTAACGTGGGTATTGATTATGGATTTAGTCAGGGTTACAGGGCAATCATGCTAAACTTGGGCGAAGCTTTCTAAACAATGGCGTTGAATGTGAGATTGTTAAGAACGATGAAAGCTGAGCAAGTAAAAACTTTGAAAAAAACATGGCCCTGCTTTGGTGAATTGCTATCAAATGTGTAATATTGCGCCTCGAAAATAGCGAATATTTTCAGCGCCTATAGCTCAGTCGGTTAGAGTAGAAGACTCATAATCTTTTGGTCCCTGGTTCGAGCCCAGGTGGGCGCACAAACTTGCCTATGGCAAGGTGTCGAAACCCCTTAAATCACTGATTTAAGGGGTTTTTTCATTAATTATCCCCTTACTAACCCTTTGTAAAGCCAAGGTTCTCGTTACCTATCCGACTACCTGTTTTTTGTTTTTACCTTAGGTAACACAAATCGATTCAAGCGATTGAAATCCATTTAGTTACAGCGATAATAGTTGGTCAAAAGCCCCTTGTTATACTTTGCTTTTGTTACCTGTGTGTTACCTCAAAAAATAGGATGAAGTATGAAACATTAAAACTCAAAATTTAAATTTATGCAAACATCACAGTCGTTCGGTATTCATTTTACCACTCGTCCGGACAAAGCCAAAGACGGAAAGGAGCCTATTTATGCATGCGTGACCGTTAACCGCCAGCGCGCTTACATCGCCTTAAAGCAGAATGTTGACCCCAAAAATTGGGATAGCGGTAAGGGGGCAGCCAAGGGTAACAAAGATGAAGTCAAATCTATTAACAATTACCTGGAGGAAGTTCGGTTGGCCATTGGAAGTAGTTATAAAGAATTACAGTTAAAAAGAAAGATGCTTTCCGCCAGAGCGGTTAAAGATTTGTATCTCGGAGCTGAACAGGAAGTTTACTCCATGAGCCGTCTTTTCACCTATCACAACGAATCATCCACGACTGACCTGAAATGGAGTACCTTGAAGCATTATTATGTAACTCAGCGTTATTTAGTGAAGTTCTTGGATATACAGTTTAACGCCAGTGACATTTACTTACATCAACTGGATTATAAATTTGTAAAGGACTTCGAAGTTTTTCTAAGAAATCATAAACCAAAAGACCATCAAAAGCCGCTCAACAATAATGGCGTAATGAAACATATCATACGCCTAAAAAAAATGGTGAACCTTGCGCTTAATCTTCAATGGATAAGTAACGATCCTTTTGCCACCTATAAACTGAAAATTCAAAAGGTGAACCGCGAACAATTATCCGAGTTAGAACTTAAAGGCATTGAGGATAAGAAGTTTGGCATTGAGCGTTTAGAAATGGTCAGGGACATGTTCGTCTTTTGCTGTTATACAGGCTTATCATACGTTGACGTCAGCAACCTGGAGCCTGAACATATTGTAACCGGAGCTGATGGAGAGCAATGGATCAGGACGTGCCGTGAAAAGACACTCATACCTGTAATTGTTCCGTTACTGCCTAAAGCCTTAGCTATCCTTGACAAGTATAAAGACAATGAACGCGCTTTATATGACGGCCGCGTGTTTCCGAAAATATCAAACCAGAAGGTAAACAGTTACCTCAAGGAAATTGCCCATCGTTGCGACATTACCAAAAATGTAACATTTCATATTGCCAGGCACACCTTTGCTACGACCATAACTTTATCTAATGGTGTACCTATAGAAACAGTAAGTAAAATTCTAGGGCATACCAAGATAACTACTACGCAAATATATGCCAAGGTTGTTGAGCGCAAATTGAAGGAAGATATGCAAAATCTTAAAGCAAAATTATCAAAGCTTTAGCTGGATTTCTTATGTCATAAATAGGCGTCTGTTGATAATGGTTACTTTTTAACATGGCTAAAACATACAATAAAGTTATGTATCTTTATTTTTCATAGGCCTTACACAAGTGCTATTAATGGAAAATATTCTTGAATTAAAAACTATAAACAGCCTCCAAGAAAATAACTTTTTTATTCCATCATATCAAAGGGGGTACAGGTGGAGTAACATTGAGGTAATTGATTTATTAAACGACATTGCTGATTTCAAACCACGTCAGGTTGAAGATAGTGATGAAAAAACATGGTATTGTTTACAGCCTATTGTAGTCAAACGTAAGGATGATGGATTATTTGAAGTTATTGACGGCCAGCAACGGCTTACGTCAATATATCTTGTCTTGCACTATTTAAATCAGATTTACACTGAAGAAAACCGTCAGAAACTGTTTGAACTGCATTATGAAACTAGATCAGGTTCAAGCACTTTTTTAAGCAAGCTTAAGAAGGATGTAAGCAGTGATGATAATATTGATTTTTATTATATATCAGAAGCTTACAAAGCAATCACTCTTTGGTTCAACAAACCTAATTTCAATAGAAACGATTTTGAATCAAAATTCAAGTTCAATACTAAAGTAATTTGGTATGAAAGTTTTGAAATTGATCCTATTGCGATTTTCACACGGATTAATATTGGTAAGATTCCTTTAACAAATGCCGAATTAATTAAAGCGCTATTTCTCAATAGTTCAAACTTTGAAAAAAATAAGGACCGTATTAGATTAAAGCAACTTGAAATTTCTACGGAATGGGACACCATTGAACATGCTCTTCAAAATGATAGATTTTGGTATTTTATTAATGGGAAAAAAGCTTCGACAAATCGTATCGAATTCATTTTTGACCTTATGAACGATGAAAAAGACAACACAGATACCTATTCAACATTCAGATTTTTCAATAAGAAATTCCAAAACAAGTCATTTAGCGTAATTGAAAAAAATTGGGCAGAAATTAAAAAATATTTTCAGCGTTTCAATGAATGGTTTCAAGAGAGAGATCTATATCACAAAATTGGATTTCTAATCACCACTGATAGCTTAACTATAAAAGATTTATATGAAGTTTCAGCTAACAAAAGCAAATCCGAATTTAAAGAATTTCTTGATGATACGATAAAAAACAATTTTAAAGGAGTATCACTCGAAAATGTTCAATATGGTGATAAAAGTGTAAAAAGGATTTTGCTTCTATATAATATCCTGACTATGCTGAGTAACAAAAAGGATAATTCCTTTTTTCCTTTTGACATATTTAAGAACGGAAAATGGGATATCGAACATATAACTTCTGTAAAAGATACTATTCCCGATAATAAAACGCAGTGGCTTACAGACGCAAAAGCGTTTATTGATACGGATAAAAAAGAAGGCCGCCAATTAAAAAGACGTGCCGATGAATGCGATTGTACAGATGAAAATGTGTTTAACAGCTTGTTCACGGACATAGTATCACATTTTAACTCCAATCTTAAAGATGAGGACATTAACGATATCTCTAACCTCACACTTTTGGATTCAGAAACTAATCGGGGATATAAAAACGCAGTGTTCCCACTTAAGCGTAAAACTATTATTACTAGGGAAAAGGATGGAACATTCATACCATTATGTACCAAAAACGTCTTTCTAAAATACTTCAGCGACTACCCACCTAAAATTTCTTTTTGGACACAAGAAGACAGAGATAATTATTTTAAAGATCTCGAAAAAGTTTTAGCAAATTATATTAATCGGTTTTAGTATGAATGAGAACAAATACAGAGGGACAACATTGGATTTTTGGCAATTACTACAGAATCAAAAAATTGAAATTCCTATTATTCAGCGAGACTATGCACAAGGTCGTAAAGATAAGAGAGAACTTAGAGACAACTTCTTAACTGCACTTTATGACAGTTTGGAAAAGAATAATTCTATTAAGCTTGATTTTATTTATGGCAGTAATGAAGATGGTGCATTTCAACCTCTTGACGGTCAGCAACGATTGACAACTTTGTTTTTGTTGCATTGGTATGCCTTAAAAAAAGATAGTGGTAATAATTCCGATGATGTTCAATTACTTAAAAGATTCACATATGAAACGAGAATCAGCTCACGTGAATTTTGTAATGCTATAGTTGATAACCCTATCGGTATAGAAGAAAATAAAATTTTAAGTGAAAGTATTATTGATTCTTCGTGGTTTTTTCTATCATGGAAAAGTGACCCAACTATTGATGCAATGCTTCGCACAATTGACGATATCCATGCAAAGTTTTTTAATATAGAAAATCTTAGAGTCAAACTTTCTACTGCCAGTGGCTTAATATCTTTTTATCACGTCGAATTAGAGGACATAGGCCTTACTGATGACCTCTATATAAAAATGAATGCTCGTGGGAAATTGTTATCTCCTTTTGAGAATTTTAAAGCAAGTTTTCAAAAACTAATAATTGACAAAAATTGGGAACAATCTAAAGGCTTTTTAGACACTTTCGCATGTAAAATTGATACCATTTGGACTGATTTATTTTGGCAGCATAGAAAAGAGAATAGTATTGATGAAGCATTTATGCGTTTCATTTCTTGTATCGCAATGCTTCGCCAATCGCTTGAAAAATCTGATGATAGGATAAATACTATATCAAAGCTTCAAGAAAACCCTAATAATGTACGAGCCGAAATTTTTTCGGAAGAGGGGTTTTTATTTTTATGCGATTGTTTTGATCTGTATTCAAATTTGTTTAAAGAGAATATTGATATTTCTATAAATATGCCCCTTTGGCAGCATTCTCCAGACGGAACGTTGTTTTCTGCGTTAGTCTTTGAGGATAATCAATTTTCTACTTTACAAAGAAATAGCGCATCCTACTCTCAAAAGATATTGTTTTATGCCCAAACCGAATATTTGCTTCGCACACAAAATTTTAATCGAACATACTTTCTCGACTGGATGCGTGTGATACGGAATATTGTGTCACGTGGTGATATTTCAAAATATGGTGATCGTCCAGCGATAATACGAAGCCCACAAGCCTTTGATGGTGTTGTCAATTTAATTAACGAATTAGCAGAAGGATGCGGAAATATTTACCATTTCCTAGCTCAGAAAGATCTAGTCAAGTCGGCATTTGCGAGGGAGCAGATAGAGGAAGAAAAGCTAAAAGCGAAACTCATACTTCATAACTCAAGTTATAAGGAACCTATGGTGCAAATAGAAAACACTAATTTATTCCAAGGCAGAATTGACTTTGCACTATTCACCATTGATATCGATAAAGACAACCTCTCTTTAGATGAAAAACTTCTGTCTGATATTCATAAGGTAATTTTGAGGAACTTTGAGGAAGACATAAATGATGATTTTCGAAGGGCAATGTTAACGATTGAAGTAAATGGCCACTACAAATTTTACGAGTATTGGTGGTCTTTTTGGAACGTTGTAAGTGCTCATAAACGCTGTCTTTTCGATAAATACAGGGAACTCGAATATTTTATTTATGGCAATTACAAAAACCGTGATGAATATAAAATTTATTTTAAGAAACTATTACTAAATCTGGTTGGTGCTGATTTGAAATCAATTTCTCAAAACTTTGCACCTCCGCCCGATATGCCTCTGTGGAAGATACGTCTCATAAAAGAACCATTATTATTAAACGAAAAGTGCAAGTCACATTATATAGCAATTCCTGAAGATGAAAGTTGTTGTTATTTGTTGAAAAGCCTTCGTCCGAGAGATTTAGACGGCTGTGAAAAGATTGAATAGTACATGGCCAGAGACAATTTTAGCCAAAATCTTACCAGAATATTAGCCGAACGCGTTGGATATCTTTGCAGTAATCCTAGATGTCGTTGTTTTACAGTTGGACCTAATGAGAACAGAGACAAATCTACGCGCATTGGTGAGGCGGCTCATATCACAGCAGCGTCTCCTGGTGGCCCGAGATACGACAATGATTTAACTAGAGAACAAAGAGCTGACATAGGAAATGGAATATGGTTGTGTAGTAGTTGTGCAGACTTGATAGACAAAGACTTCGATAATTATCCAACACCGCTCTTGAAAAAATGGAAATCTGATGCTGAATTAGAAATGTATCAGAAAATAAAAGGAAGTAAAGACGTTGGCGTTGTAAGTGTCAAAGGGCGGCCTTTCTTAGATGCTGACTTAAGATATAATAGCAGTGGTCGTAGATCACAAGGTTATAGTAATAAAAACCCTGTAGAGAAGGATAAAAATGGCAATCCTGTTATGATAATTGGATTTGCAACCAAACCAATAATTCATTGGAAATTAAATTAAGAATACACACTCTTTCTATATAATAATTCAAGTTATCCCGCTTTTAATATAAAAGTTGAACCCAGTTCAGAAAAAACCTTTACCCGGATAACAGAACTTCCTAAAACTAATAATTTAGAGCAAATGGGAAAATTAGAAATCTCAGCCGAATTTGATTATTTCATTGAGGGGACCCACTTAGAGGCCGATGATATTTTAGAAGGCAAAATTCCGGAATTGTTAGAAGGACTATCATTAAAAATTACTTATCAAGACGAACAACGTAACGAGCATGTTACGCAAGTTAGTATTCGCAATCAGGAAATTTTTAATGAATATTAAAGTAATACTATACCAAACCCAAGTCTAATATTTTTTAGATAGCTTTCTTCATTTAAGGTCTTTCACTAAATTATCCAATGTTTGATAATTTTTTGCTTTTAACCCTGTATTGTACTTAAAAATTACTGAATATCCATTTTGACTTCGTAACTGCGGCCGATTATCTATACCTAACTCATATTCGCCTTCTACAACAAAAGCAATCTTAACTTTTAATGGCAAATCGTGTACATCTGAGATTCCCAATAGCTTTGTTCTTATTGCATCATTAATAAGGTGAGTTCCCTTGGGATCTATTGCCCATAATGTTTTGGGATTTGACCAGTACAAAAAATCAGGGTAAAATGTACTTGTTCCTTCCCCAATTTGTGCAATTGGGATTCCATATCCTACTTTGGAAGGGTTTCTGCACCATGGTAAATCTTGATTATCAAGACAATCTGCTAGACGAATCTCGAAATTGTTCATTCCGTTATAACTTTCGTGTAACGCATTATTGTAGGTTCTCACCTTGTATCGCTCACGCTTATTTTCATCGTCAGTAAAAAGGTCTGGAGAAATTAGATTGAAAGGTTTAATCGTGAAAACTTGATCAGGTTCAAATTCCAATCGAAATTCATTATTTAGTTGTTTAACAATCGTCGATATTGAGTTATTCAATATTGTCATCGCTGGTGAGCCCGCTTGCATTTTTTGCTTCATTCGCTTGTCCTCTTTAACAAATGAAGTGAAGCAAGTTCCGTTTTTTCGTGCTATTCGCGAATCTATAGCTCCCAAACGTCCAATGACATACTCCCAGACTGATATTTCAGCGTTATCCTTGCGCTTTTCATCCTTTCTTAATGAACCATCTTCTTTATTTCGACGTATATCAATAACCCTTGTACTTACACGGCCAGAAGCCTTTAAATTATCTTCTGCAAACAAGGGTATGTTTGACAACAGAATATCATCTAGGACTTGTAAATCTTCACCAAAGGATTCCGAAACCTTCGGCAAGTTAACAATCGACTTTGTAGGTGCCTCTCTAGAAAGCTTGGGTCGTGTAGACGATCCTTTAATTGCGATTATTTCATAACCTTCATTTGATAATTCATTTTGCGTGTTGCGAACAACAGTTGCGAAATCTTCATCAGGTACATTAAAATAAAAATAAGCGGAGTTTAAATCACTATCATCAAATGGCAAAGCATTTGGTTGACGTAAAAAGCGGCCAATCTTTTGCGAAATGTCAGTTAATGATTTCGCCTCACCATCTAAATAAGCTACATATGCCCAAGGCTCGTCCCAACCCTCCCTAAGAGAAAGGTTCCATATTAAATGTGTATAGCCTTCATTTCTGAGTGCTTCAGGGCTTTTTTTAGCTTTATATGTATCTATCAATTGTGACCAAGGCGCATTTGGGTTAGCTTCCAGTAGAGCTTTATCTACGTTGGATAAGTGAACAGCTATCCGACTGGGATTTACAGAAAGATTTTGAGTTAAATAATCCCAAATTTCGAGACCAGCTGTAGTCGAATTTACAATACAACATATAACCGGTTGTTCATTGAATGCTTTTAATTTGTCTGTAATTTCAAGCCATTTTTTATTCGCTTCAGAAAGGGCGTCTAAACGTGTAGTATTACAATCAACTAAAAACAATCTAGTTTTTAACAAACCTGCCTCAGCCACCTCTTGAGTTGGTACAACGACTGTTTGTAAATTTAGTGCTGCAGACTTGTCGTCAGGAGTACGGCCAGGTAACAATTCTCCAAGATCTTCTGGTAATTCTGATGCTGACGCAAGAATAAACGCCCGAGGGTGAAGGTCCTTTAGTCTATTAAATTGAGCCTTAGTGCCTCCATGGGCCTCATCATACACTATATATAAATCTCGAAGTCTTCCATTTACACTATCACCAGCTAGCATTTCCCAGTGGCTCGTTTCACCTCTATTTTTGTGGACGTTCAGCACATCGCCGTCACGATTGAATAACGCTACAGTTGATAGTATTATCGTCAAACCCGTCTTAGCATTACAGACTTCTTCCCAATCTAACGATGTCATCTCTGACAAATTATATATGTTTACCTCTTCAGGTAAAAGCTTGCTATACTTACCTCCAGATGAAAGATTAGCCTTTGTTTGTGAAATTACAGCACCACGGTTTGTCGTCCATAATACGATACAATCAGATAATTGGGAAATGCTGCTCGCCAACATAGGCGTTTTGCCACTACCGGTTATTGCTTTAAGCCTACATAAGAAAGGTAATGGTTCGCCAGTATCTTGATTGAACTGCTTTTTAAATGGCGCCGCAGGATATGTGGCCAGCATTTCAGTAAGGTCAGCGGCAGCACGCAGCTGAAAAGGTTTAAGTTGATCTTTATTTAGTTGCACTATTAATCCTCTTCTTCTTCTAATAAATTAAGTCTTGCCAAAATTGAATCAGGAATTTGCTGAAATCGATATAATTCATCGTTTATTGGCGAAACATTTGCAACGGCATAAATGTAAACTGGCTTTGTAACACCAGCTAAATCAGCTTCTTTCATAATTTCTGATCGAATTGACTTTGTTAAAACCTGATGACCATTTGTATTACCAGGTTGCCATACCAAAGCTATACCATATCCTAATCTAGTTTTGCCTATTAGATATTGGTAACCATCCATTCTACAATCCTGCCTGTTTGAATCTTCTTCTACTATTTGCAATATGATATCTGCCAGATTTTCCCGTGTCGATTCCATAAGAATCTTTTTGCTCAAGCTTTTTTTAGCTTCATAGAAAGTAAAACCGGCATCATATGACTTATGCTCTTTACCATCAAACCAACCACCGCTTATCACACGACGTAATCGTTCAGCAGTTAATCGTTCAGTATAAAGCTCACGAGGGATTTTTTTATTTGTAGGATCGCCGTTTTCAATCAAAACGAATCTCCGGTTACCGTTATCCTCTGAATTCATCTCCAACACCGCATGCCCAGTTGTACCACTTCCAGCATATGGATCTAGTATTAGAGCATTAGGATCATTCCAAGTAACAACTGAAAAAAGGCGTTTTAAAATTAAATGATCTTTTGGATGCTCAATTGCTGCATCTATGCCCAAAATAGACTTTAACGTCATTACCGACTGTCGTGATTCTTTTTGAATTACGCTAGTTATAACATCATTCTCACGGCCCTCAAATAAATATTTTTTAATTTTTGGTGTGCCTGTTCCTTTCCAAACAATTCTATTATCCTGATCAAGCTCAATGAATCTTTCAGGTGTATTAATACGCCAGCCTTTGGGTGGAGTTCTAACTTTAATTCTGGTATCAGGATGTAAAACGTCAAAATGATGAGGACCAACTCCCTTTGGCCATGTCGGATCATCTTCTTTAAACGGCCCTAATTCTTTGTATTTTTCATCAACCCCTACGTATTGCCGTATAGTCCATAACGCGTTCTGTTTGTCTATTCCCTTAACAAAAGATTTTAATCCCAATGAGATTTCTTTTAAATTATCCTCATGAAGCTCAATTAACCTTTGAAATTCCAAAGAGAATTGTTCTAAACCAGGTTTGGGTTCTCGCCACTTTCCCTTTTCTCTAATCAGTTTATCCAGGGATTCTTTATCACGTGCCCATAGCAGCATATACTCGTGACCTTCAGAAACGAACCGTGCGTCATTTTTTCTAGAACGTTCCCATATTAAGGTCGCAATCCTGTTTCGTTCTCCGAACATTTCTTCCATTAGCATCCAAAGCCTTGGGAGCTCGTGTTCATCAATGGATGCAATAAGAACACCAGTTTGTTTCATTAATTTCCTTGCAGCCCAAAGTCTCGGAGCAATATGGTTGATCCACTTTGTATGCTTTGAAGGATCATCTAAAGAGACCCCTTTTTCAACACGATTAATTGCTTTTTTTAATCGTGCAACTTCTGATTTTGAAAAGCGGTAATTGTCATTATATATAAAAGTATCACTGCCTGTATTATAAGGGGGGTCTATATATACGACATCAAAGCCACTTTTTGGCCCCCCTCTATACTCAGTAAGAAGTGATCTCATGACAGCAAGGTTGTCCCCATCAATAATCCTATGTACACCACCTTCAGGAGACGGAAAACTTTTCTCTGATACTTGTTTGATCGAAACCGGTGTTACATTTTCTGCTAAGAAGCGATTCCTTCCTTGCCACATCAATGCTGCATCGTTTGATCCAGTTTCCGATATGTTTGAAAACGCCGCGTTAAGGTTTTTTTCCTCCTGTAATTCTTTTATAAGATGAATAAGTTGCTCCTTATCAAGGTTTTGCATACTACCGTTCTCATAAATAGTTGTATTTCCCATTGTTTTTAAAAGTAAAAAAAAACCTTAAACTTTCTTTTGTTAATAGTCAAAATGTAGTAAATCAGATGATTAAAAAAAATTCAAAAAATCCGATAAAATACAATTTGCTAAAAATTTTAGTAAAAATAAGAAATAATCTGGTTCACATATTAAAAATTAAATTTTCGCTTGATCTGTTATACTGTATTAAAAATTTGTGGTTGAAACAATATATAAAATATCCTACCTCGTACATGAGGTGTGATAAATTTATTTTGCCTTTCTTCACATTTGCCTTTGCTAAATTTTAAGCTATGGCAAATCATAATGAAATCCAACATGACTTTCCTAAAGTAAACCGTGATCAGCTGATCACGGTTCAGGACTTGCTCGACTTTAAGCAACAGCTAATCGTAGACATTAAGAAGCTACTGAAAGAACAATCCGGTCAGCCCGGCCACCAATGGCTGAAAGCTTTCGAGATCAAAAAAATGCTTCGGCTCTCGGAAAGCAAGCTGCAATATCTCCGGGACAAAGGCTTGATCCCTTTCAAAAAACTGGGTGGCATCACTTATTACAATTCCGAGGAAATTGAAAAGCTGATGGCCTCCGGCAAGTTGAATGATCAGATGAAGATGGCATGAAACGCAAGGCCAAACGCACCGTTCCAAAACTCTCAAAGGAAGTCAGGGAAAGCAGCAAAAATCTTCGATCAGTTCATGATGGAATGGGAACTACTATGCCACCAGATAGAGATGTCTTACTGATCTATTTCGACCAAAAAGGCGAAGGTGAATTGGCTGAAAAGTTCTACTACGAACATGATAATCGAGGATGGAAAACGCTGACCGGCGGCATGATTTATAATTGGAAAGTTTGTGCAGCCGAATGGATCTACAACTATCGGCAGGAAGTAAAACGGAGATGGAGACAATCACCATTTTATAGTGAATCATTTTAAGTTGATGACGTTGAACAAATCCAAATCGAGGGCTTTGCAAAAGGACGAGATTGCATTTTTAAGCAATCAGCAAGATAAACGTTTGTCGGACAAACGGATCTTGCCCTCCCTTCCGAAGTCAGTCCGGGAGCATGGTAAAAACCCTCCGAAGTCGGATTTTTAAAGAGACAGAAGGTATGGAAAATGAGGAAGAAAACCGTGAGCGAAAGATCACCACGAGGTTCAAACCAGGTGAGTTTTTGCTAATTGACCGGCGGTTTAAAAAGACACGCTTTCGCAAAATGAGCGAATACATTAGGAGTGTTCTTTTAGAAAAACCGATCACGGTAAATTATCGTGACAAGTCCATGGATGAGATGCTGGAAGAGCTCTCCTTGCTGCGCCGTGAACTCAATGCCATTGGCAATAATTTAAACCAGGCTGTACGTCAGATCAACGCTGCGCATGGCTCCGCAGACAATCGTTTGTGGCTGTCATTGATGTCGATTATCGGAACTAAAGTAGACCCGGCTATTGCCCAGATCAAAGACCGGATGCAAAGCTTTTCAGAGTTATGGTCGCAAAAATTAAAACCGGACGAAGCATCCTCGGTGCAATAAATTATAACGAACATAAAGTTCGTTTGGGAAAGGCTGAATTGCTCCTTGCACAGGGCTATTTGAAGGAACCGCATGAACTTACTTTTAGTAACAAGTTGGAACGGTTAACAGACCTGACCAAACGGAATGAGCGTACCCAGGTCAACGCCCTGCATGTCTCGCTGAACTTTGCAGTTGGTGAAAATTTAGATAAGGTTACCCTTCAGCAAATAGCCGATGCGTACATGGAAGGTTTAGGATTTGGTGCGCAACCCTACCTCGTTTATCAGCACCAAGATGCCGGTCATCCGCACCTTCATATCATTTCGACGAACATAAAGCCGGATGGTAACCGGATCAGTTTTCATTTGCTGGCAAATAAAGCATCAGAGCAATCACGAAAGCAAGTCGAACAGCATTTTGGGTTGGTGAAGGCAGAAGAGCAAACAAAGGGTCAGGGGCTTATTTCTTCTTTAAAATTGGAACAGGTCGCCTATGGCAAATCAGAAACTAAACGAGCGATTACCAATGTAGTTAACGAGGTGTTGCGAAACTATAAGTTTACAAGTTTGCCGGAATTGAATGCGGTATTAAATGGATTTAACGTAGCTGCTGACAGAGGCTCAAAAGAATCCAGGATGTTTGAGAAAAATGGTTTAGTGTACTGGGCTTTGGATCATAACGGCGGCAAAATCGGCGTGCCAATCAAAGCAAGCAGTATCTACGGGAAGCCAACATTAAAAACCCTTGAGAATCGATTTACCCTGAATGAAGTGTTGCGGAAAACATTGAAGGAACAACTGAAAAGCAAGGTCGATACCGTCCTTACCAGTTCAGTTAGCACAAAAGAATTTCAGCTCAAACTTAAGGCACAAAAGATAGATGCGATATTCAGACACAGCGACGAAGGCAGAATGTACGGTGTTACGTTTGTCGACCATCACGCTAAAGCAGTGTTTAACGGCAGCGATTTAGGAAAGAGCTATAGCGCTAACAGCCTATCCCAATACTTTTCCCAATCAGTTGTTTCGCGTGAGGAACTTCAGCGGACGGGCTCTCCAGTTAACCATACTAACATAAATACTTCAAATATTTATGCCGATCAGCAATTGGAAGGCAGGTCCATCATAGATGCACTTTACCAGGAGGAAAGGCAAGATATGGCTGCGATCGGCAGGCTTCAGCAAAAAAAGCGTAAGAAAAAACGCAGAGGACATTCACTTTAAAAATTTCAATCATGCAAACAGGTGAAAATGAACAAGCATTAAGAAGGATCATTGACTTTACCCGGTTTATCAGCCTGGCCATATTGTTCCTTCATTTCTACCTGACATGCTCTAGGGCATTTCAGAAATGGGGTTTAACCCAATCTATTGTAGACAGTATCTTACTTCCAGTCTCCAAAATGGCCATTTTCAAAAGTACTATGCTGGCTAAGCTGGCCGCTTTGATCACGCTGATGATTTCATTATTGGGTACTAAAGGTAAAAAGGATGAGAAGATCAAAGCCCGTAGCGCCTTGGCTTTTGCCGTGATCGGTTTGCTGCTTTATTTTTTGAGTGCGGTATTTTTAAAGGCACACTACTCATTCGCTGTGAGGGCACTGCTTTATATCAGCATTACTTCGTTTGGCTACCTGTTTATGTTATCAGGGATAAGTGCGTTATTTAGAATTTTAAAGCTTAAGCTGGCTAATGACATTTTTAATAAAGCCAACGAATCATTTCCCCAGGAAGAACGCTATTTGGATAACGAATACTCGATCAACCTGCCTGCGGTTTATCATTACAAAGGAAAGGTGCGTAACAGCTGGATCAATATTATTAACCCCTTTAGAGGCACACTTATCGGCGGTAGTCCTGGCTCCGGTAAATCCTATTTCGTTATCCGTCACATCATCACCCAGCATATCAGTAAAGGATTCTCTATGCTGATCTATGACTTTAAATACGACGATCTCACCAAGATTGCTTATAACGCATTGCTGAAATACGGGCACTTATATAAGGTCAGGCCTACCTTCTACGTCATCAATTTGGAACAGATAATGCACCGTGCTAACCCATTAGAGCCGGAAACCATGCTGGATATCACGGATGCTATCGATGCCAGCAGAACGATTATGCTCGGGTTAAATCGGGAGTGGATCAAAAAACAAGGGGATTTCTTTGTCGAGTCGCCCATTAATTTTATTACCGCGATCATGTGGTTTTTAAGAAAGTACCAGGACGGGCGCTTTTGTACTTTGCCACACGTTATTGAGCTGGCACAGGTGGATTATAAAGATTTATTCGAAGTGTTGTTGCAGGAGCCCGAAATTGAAGTCCTGATCAATCCATTTATTTCTGCCTGGCAAAATGAGGCTTTTGAACAGTTGGAAGGCCAGGTCGCAAGCGCCAAGATCAGCTTAGCCCGATTGTCTTCACCACAGCTTTATTACGTATTGAGCGGCGATGATTTCTCTTTTGACATCAACAACCCAGACGAACCGAAGATCGTTTGCCTGGCTAACAACCCGCAAAAGTCGCAGGTAAACGGCGCTGTGCTGTCTCTATACATTAACCGGATCAATAAGCTGGTCAACCAAAAGAACAGGCAAAAGTGCAGTATGATCTTTGATGAATTTCCAACGATCTATTTCAACGGAATTGATCATCTCATCGCCACGGCCAGGTCGAACAAGGTAGCGGTTACACTTGCCGTTCAGGATTACAGCCAGTTAAAAAAAGATTATGGACGCGACCAGGCTGAAGTTATCATGAACATTGTTGGCAACATCGTTTGCGGTCAGGTCACAGGAGATACAGCAAAACAACTTTCCGAACGTTTTGGCAAGATCAATCAACAAAAAGAAAGTGTATCCATCAACAGCCAGGACACTTCGATCAGCAGATCAACACAACTGGATTTCGCAATTCCCGCTTCTAAGATTGCCGGACTTTCTTCAGGTGAATTTGTGGGCATGGTGTCTGATGATCCAACCAATAAGATTGAATTAAAAGTATTTCATAACGAGATACAAAATGACCACTTGGCACTCAACAAAGAGGAATTGGCATACAAAACTATTCCCAGTGTAAGGAATATTGATCAAGCTACTATTCTTCAAAATTATCAGCAAATAAAAGACGACATTAAGGTAATTGTACAAAGTGTGATTGTTAACTCTTAAGAAATAACACCAAACGTCATATTAACGTAATATTGATTTAATATGAACTTTTTTGAATAGCGTGTTGTAACACGCTATTCTTATTTTGCGTAATAAGAAATACCCTAATAGCCTTATCCTTACTTATATGCGCACCATCACCGAACGCTTCTATAGTGCTTTAGAAAATCAATTAAACGAAATTTCTACGAACGGCGAACCTCTGGCCGAACAATACAAAGCCTCGATCATACTTTGCAAAAAGGCGATGGCAAAGCTGAAAAGCTATATTTCCAGTTACTCTTTCGAAAGCGTTGACGACGAGATCCACTTTTTCAAAGAAGTAAAGCCGATGTTTTACAGCAAATACATCTATTTTATCAGTGTCTACAACTTTTTGATGAAGAGGCCGACAGGTGCCGAGGATCATCTGAAAGAATACATCAACTCCGAACTAGCAGATCTTAAACGATACTTCGACCACAACGCTGCCTTTTATCAATATTACCGGTCCGGCTCAACCCAAATGGACCAGGTTTACTTTACACGTGGTGGATTCGATGTACATGTGGAACTGGAGAAGTTTGAAGAAGATGAGGTTTACTCAACCAGCCATGACTATAAGCTCGCCAACATCATTGCTAATGAAAAATACCAGGACTTCCTGAATATCGAATTGCAGAAAATCAACAATCATGATGAGCGTCCACCTGAAATGAGCATCGAATTACCCCTCACCTGGACTTTTAGCAAAACGGATCTTATCGAGCTGATCTATGCGTTGGTTGCAGCAGGTGCTTTTAATAACGGCAATGCAGAAATTAAATCGGTGGTTAGTTTCTTTCAAACCGTTTTTCACATTGATTTGGGCCAGTATTACCATAAATATACCGACATCACCAGGCGAAAGAAGGATCGTACATTGTTGTTAGATAAATTGAAGTTGTCGCTGCTCCGAAAAATCGACCAAAAACTTGATGAAGATGGCTCAGTTCAACAAAAGCTGAAATTTTAGTATTTTGTAAAAGTTTGATTATTAGTTAATTAAAAAAAATTTATCCTACCTTGTACATGAGGTGTGATAAATTTTTTGGAGATAGCCCAACCTTTGTTTCAGGGATCGCTGCATGGTGCAGATGATCTTTAAAACAAAGCGGTATGTTGTCATCAATTTCCTGGCAGCAGTATTTTGCGGCCATCGCTATCATCAGTGTAACCTACTACCTGTATGTACTTCTGCGTTACTATCAGCGCGAGATCTCAAATCTCTTCACATCAAAACAGCAAAGCGCGGTAATGTCGCAAGGCGGCTCCATTTCACCTACGGAACTGATGGGTGCCGCCCGTCCGGACAAGCATGTGCGTATTGTAGAGGAACAGGAACTACAATTCGCCGACGAGGAATTAAATGAAAGCCTGGATTCAACTGGCGATTTAACCGATTCAAACAACAACATTACAATTCCGGAAGCGCAACTGATTGGCGAAACTGATAATCTTATTGCAGCTTTTAAGGATGTAGACAATAAATCCGAGTTCCTCTCTTTGCTAAAAATACTTATAGGATCATTTCAGCCGTATCAGGCAGAAATAGATTTTTCCAAGGTTACCACTCATGTGATCAGCCAGTCCGCTGAGAATTTACTATTTGATCTTACCGCGGATGAATTACCAAAATGGAATTAATTAATCATTTATATAAATCTTAAAAATCGGTTATCATGAAATCACAGCAAGTAAAAAGAGCATACAGCGTAAAACATGCATTAAAAACGATCTGCGGAATGTTGACGTTGATGCTGATCAGCTTTAGCTTATATGCACAAGACGGTAATGCAGGTATCCAGGAAGCAACAACGCAGGTTAAAAGCTATTTCACCACCGGGACCACTTTAATGTATGCTATCGGTGCCTTGGTGGGTTTGGTCGGTGCGATAAAGGTCTATAAGAAGTGGAATGACGGGGAACACGATACCGGGAAAGTGGCGTCCAGCTGGTTTGGAAGCTGCATCTTTCTCGTGGTTGTTGCTACCGTACTCAAATCTTTTTTTGGTGTTTAATGCGAATTACCATGGCACTATATCATATTAATAAGGGGATTAATAAGCCGATAGAATTTAAAGGGCTGAAAGCACAATACATTGGCTACCTAGCTGGCGGGCTTGTTCTTTTACTTGTCGGGTTTGCGATCATGTACCTGGTAGGTGTCCCGGTGACGTTTTGTGTCATCATGATCGGTGCGCTTGGAAGTCTGCTTTTCTATCAGGTATTTAAGCTAAGCCATAAATATGGTCAGCATGGTTTGATGAAGAGATCGGCAAAGCGTTACCTGCCAAAATACCTTCAGTTTAAAACGCGTCAAGTTTTTTTACGATTAAAACGAACATCATGAGATCACATAGTAAAGCAGAGCAGGTGTTTCCTGTTTACAAGGTTCAGCATGACTGTATGCTTTCCGCACAGGGCGACCTTACGATTGGATATGAGGTCACACTGCCAGAGATATTTACTTTGTCCAATGACGAGTATCATAGCTTTCATGAAACCTGGATCAAAGCGTTAAAGCTGCTCCCAAAGAATTGTATCTTTCATAAACAAGATTGGTTCTTAAGCGAACGATATGGAGCGCGCTTTCAGGTCAACGGTGAAACTCAGGTAAAAACCTTTCTATCTCATTCGAGCGAAAAGCATTTTCATGAGCGGCCCTTTTTACATCATCACTGCCATATATTTCTGACTAAGAAGCCAGAAAAGTTCAAACCTTACACCAGTGCGGTCAGTACGCTGATGCGTAAGCGGATAGTTCCTAATCAGACTACTTCCGAAGAGTTGTTTCGAGACTTTTTAGACAATGCCGGACAGTTTGTTAAAGTACTTGAAGATAGTGGCTTAATTACACTGCGACGCATAGGTGATGACGGGCTGGCCGGTACACCAAAGTCAGCCGGTGTTCTCGAACAATATTGCTTTTTGCTTAATAAAAATAGTGGTGCCCTATTGAAAGACATCCATATCCAGGATGAAATACGCATTGGCGGTGATTACTGCCAGCTATTCACCCTGAGTGATGCGGAAGACCTGCCGCCGCTCTGTGGCCCGAGGATCACCTTTGACAAGTACAGCACGGATAAAACCAAATTCAGCACCGGCTTTGCTTCACCTATAGGAACCTTATTGAGGTGTAACCATGTTTACAATCAGTTTATTTTTATTGAAGACAGCACACTAACGTTAAAGAAGCTGGAAGCCAAAAAACTCCGCTTACAATCCTTATCGGCTTATTCTCGGGAAAATGCGATCAGCCGCGATGCTACCCACGAATTTTTGAATGAAGCGATCAGCCACCAGCGTTTACCGGTAAAAGCACACTTCAACGTTATGGCCTGGACTGATGACCGTGCAGAATTGAAAGACCTTAAAAATAAGGTGAGCTCGGCTTTAGCTCAAATGGATGCCCAACCGAAGCAAGAAACTGACGGAGCACCGCAGATCTGGTGGTCTGGACTACCAGGCAATGAAGCTACATTCCCCATGAATGATACCTTTGATACCTTTGTTGAACAGGCTACCTGCTTTCTCAACTTAGAGACCAACTACCAGTCAAGTATCAGTCCGTGCGGTCTGCGTTTAGGAGATCGGTTATCAGGTAAACCGGTTCATGTGGATATCAGTGATGAACCGATGGAAAAGGGAGTCACGACCAATCGCAATAAATTTATTTTAGGGCCATCCGGCAGCGGCAAATCATTCTTTACTAATCACTTGCTGCGAAGCTATTTTGAGCAGGGCGCTCACATCGTATTGGTGGATGTTGGTCATAGTTACCAGGGATTGTGTGAATTCGTCGGAGGTTACTACTTCACTTATTCAGAAGATAACCCGATCAGCTTTAATCCCTTCTATATAGCTCAAGGTGACTACCTGGATACAGAAAAGAAAGAAAGTATCAAGGCCATGATCCTTGCATTATGGAAGAAAGAAGATGAAGGTGTTCAACGTTCGGAATACATCGCAATTTCCGACGCCTTGTACCACTATTATGAAAAGCTTAAGTCAAATCTTGATACATTTCCTTGCTTCAATAGCTTTTATGAATTTCTGGCGGGAGACTTTTATGAGGCGATGAAACAATCAAAAGTCAAAGATGAGCGTTTTGATATTGATAACATGCTGTTCGTATTAAAGCCATATTACAAAGGTGGTGAGTATGCTTACCTGTTAAATGCAAGGGAAAACCTCGACTTATTGCACCGTCGTTTTATTGTTTTCGAATTAGACAATATCAAAGATCATCCCATTCTTTTCCCGGTGGTTACACTGATTATAATGGAAACCTTTGTGTCCAAAATGCGCAAACTGAGCAAGGCTACCCGGAAGATGATTTTGATCGAGGAAGCCTGGAAAGCCATTGCGCGTGAAGGCATGGCAGAGTACATCAAATACTTATTTAAAACGGTCCGTAAATATTTTGGCGAAGCCTTGGTGGTTACCCAGGATATTGAAGATATAATTAGTTCTCCGGTGGTTAAACAGGCCATCATCAACAACAGTGACTGCAAAATTCTTCTTGACCAGCGCAAATACCAGAATGACTTTCCTAAAATTCAGCAGCTCTTAGGGATCACGGATAAGGAGACGGCGCTGATCATGAGCATGAACCGCAACAACGATGAAAAATTCAAATACAAGGAAGTATTTATCAGTCTCAATGGTCAACTCTCAAAAGTGTATCGTACAGAAGTAAGCCGTGAAGAGTACTGGACTTATACAACGGAATCAGCAGAAAAAGCAAGGGTTCAAGAGTATGCTAGAAAGTATGGGAGCATTCAGCGCGGCATCGCAGCAATTGTCCAGGAAGAAATTGAAAAAGTAGCTTAACCAAATATTATTATGAAAGCGTCGATCATTTATTTTCTTGCAATAAGTTTCCTATTCGCAGGCTGTGGTAACAGTGAAACAAATAGTGATTTTTCAGGCAGTTACGTAAACAAAGCTCAAAGCGAATACAGTATTGCTTTTGACACTCTTATCCTTTCCAAAAAATCAGAACTAAGCTACGAGATTGAGCGGAAAACCGGGTTTCAAAAAATTAGAAACGGTTCAATTATGGCAAAAGAATTTAAATCTGAAAGATGGTCAGCCCAATGGAATAAGGACAATATGTTTCTGTCTGAAACAGAATTAGGCAGACAAATTACCTTTAGTGAAGATGGGAAATCTTTGAGCTTAAAGGGCACAGAGTACTTAAAAATCAAGTAATTAATCTCGTTTTAATCAAAAGTGAACTCTCATAGAAATGAGGGTAAGGGGGACTTTTTATGAAAAATTTTAAGGTAATGCCGGCGATAATTATTGCTGCTTTAATGATGCTATCAGCTCCTAAAGTTCATGCGCAGTTCCTTGTGGGTGAAGTCATAAAGCTGACGGTAAAGAAGGTGATCAAAGCCATAGATCTCAAAGTGCAACGGATGCAGAACAAAACCATTTGGCTGCAAAACGCCCAAAAGGTATTGGAGAATGAACTTTCTAAAATAAAATTAACTGAGATTTCCGGGTGGACAGAAGCTCAAAAGCAACTATATAGCGGCTATTATACTGAATTGTGGAAGATCAAATCTACCATTGCCTATTACCAACGAATAAAAGAGGTCACCTTGAAACAGGCAGCCCTTGTGGGGCAATATAAGAGAGCCTGGGGATTGTTTCAGAAAGATAATCACTTCAGACCTGATGAGATTTCTTATATGCAAAAAGTTTATAGTGGCATCCTCGATGCGAGTGTTCAAAATCTTGATCAGATATTATTAGTCATCAATGGTTTTAAAACTCAAATGACCGATGCCGAAAGACTCGAACTGATCAACCACGCCAGCGACCAGCTGGACATCAACTATAATGACTTGCAGCAATTTAATAATCAGAATCTGAGAATCTGCCTGCAACGGAGCAGGGATTTTGCTGATACGAAATCAATAAAAGCTTTATATGGAATCAATTAATAAGATTAAGCATTGTGCAGATCTGATCGGCCGAAAAAGCAAAGCGTTGCTTGGTTACGCAATCATGACCGCGGCGGCAACGATGTTGGTATCTGACGCTCATGCGCAAACATTCGCCGAATGGTTCTCGCAGAAGAAAACGCAAAAAAAATATTTGCTACAGCAGATAGCAGCATTGCAGGTTTACTCCGGCTATTTAAAACAGGGCTACAAGATCGCGAATGGTGGCCTGGGCTATATCACTGGATCGCTGAAAGAGGAATTTAACTTGCATTCCACTTATTACGACAAATTGAAAGCGGTCAATCCGGCTGTAAAGAACAACCCGCAGGTAAATGATATAATAACCTGGCAGAGGGATATTTTACGGTCTATCAGTGAATTGGATAAAGTCAGCTATCTATCCGTAAACGAAAAGCAGTACGTAGGTAAAGTAAAAGGCACCCTTCTATCGGATTGTGACGAACAGATATCAGCCCTGCAAGTGCTGCTGACTAATGGAAAATTGGAAATGAGCGATGATGAGCGGATCAGCAGGTTAAATACCATTCATCTGACTATGCAAAGCAACTATCGGTTTGCTGCGGACTTTTCCGGGCGGGTAAAATTATACGGTGTTCAAAAGCAACAAGAGACGAAAAACTTAAGCTACAGCAAGTACATATTTGGCATACGATAATCATCAAAATATGAAAAGGCGCATCAAAGTAATATGGTCGTTTGGCATTCTTATCTCCTTTATGGTGCAGGTTTATTTAGCTAAAGCACAGGGACAAGAATTACAGCAGCTGTTGCTGAATATAGAGAAGCTAACGCAGCTTAAAAGCATTCTGACCGATATGAAAACCGGTTATCAAATCTATCAAAAGGGTTACAGCACGATCTCGTCATTATCGCAGGGCAACTTTAATTTACACGATGTGTATTTGAACGGCTTATTACAAATTAATCCGGCTGTCAAGAATTATGGCAGAGTTGCCGAGATCATGTCCCAGCAGGCGAGTTTGCTCAGTGAATACAAAAAAGCTTATTCCAAGTTCAGACAAAGCGGCTCATTTTCTGGTGGCGAACTGGATTACATGGGTAAAGTCTACAGCCAACTGGTCAAGCAGAGCCTGGATAATATCAACGAACTGACCAACATATTGACAGCCTCTAAATTAAGAATGTCGGATGACGAGCGGATCAGGGCGATTGACCGCATATATGCAAGTTCAACCGATAAACTTCAGTTTCTTAGATACTTCAACCGCAATGGCATTTTGCTTAGCCTTCAACGAACGAAGGAGACCGGGGATGCAATCAGCTTAAAAAAGCTTTACGGTATAGATCACTAAATCAGTTTTTATGAAAAAGACAGTTTTTTTAACCGCATTAATTGCGGTGACGGGGATCTTTTTCCCTTTACTTTCCCACGCCGAGGGGCTTGCAGAAAATATCGAAGGTTTGCAGGGTACCTTGAATAATGTCTATAATGACATGCTTCCCATGTGCAGCGATTTGATCGGTGTGGGCCGTGCCATCGCAGGCTTTGGTGCGCTGTGGTACATCGGAAGCCGGGTCTGGCGGCAGATCGCATCAGCAGAGCCCATCGATTTTTACCCGCTAATGCGGCCATTTGCCCTTGGACTGGCGATCTTATTGTTTCCCACGGTCATCGCGATTATTAATGGTATCATGCAGCCAACCGTTAATGCTACTGGCGGCATGGTGCAGAATTCAGATGCTGCGATAGCGGCTTTACTAAAAGCCAAACAGGAAGCCGTTGAAAAAACCGACACTTGGCAAATGTATGTCGGGACCGATGGAGACGGCGACCGGGATAAGTGGTATAAATATACTCACCCTGACGATCCTACCGGTGCCAACGAAGGTGTTTTAGCAAGCGTAGGTAACGACATGAAGTTTGCGATGGCGAAAGCATCCTATAACTTTCGGAATACGGTGAAGCAATGGATGTCCGAGGTATTACAGGTACTCTATCAAGCTGCGGCACTATGTATTAATACGATACGAACCTTCTACCTGATCATCCTGGCCATACTGGGGCCGATTGTTTTTGGCCTGGCCGTATTTGATGGCTTTCAAAGTACACTCACGGTTTGGCTGGCAAAGTATATAAACGTTTTTCTGTGGTTGCCCGTAGCCAACATATTCGGCGCAATCATTGGCAAAGTCCAGGAAAATATGCTAAAGCTCGATATTTCTCAGGTTAAATCTGCCGGTGACACTTTCTTCAGTTCGACAGATACCGCTTACCTCATCTTCCTAATCATTGGGATCATCGGTTATTTCACTGTGCCAAGTGTCGCTAATTATATCGTTAATGCGGGTGGTGGACATGGGCTTTTGCAGAAGGTGAATGCGCTGGTCATCAGCAGTTCCAATACGACGATGGCCGCTGGTTCCCAGACCGGCGAACGATTGGTGAACGGCACAGTGAATCTGAGTAATGCGCCGGGGGACTTTATGACTGGCTGGAACAGTGCCGGTCAGGAAAATAAATCGCAGCCATCTAATCATCAGGCAGCCAGAATTACTGGTCAATAAACTTTCACTCAAATACCGAATGCCATGTTTACTCATCTTAAAAATATCGAGACCGCCTTTCGGCATGTAAAGCTATTCAGTTATTTTCTGATAGCCGCCTGTACAATCATTTCCTGCTTTGCACTCTATAAGAGTTATCAGGCCGCAGATCTGGCCAGCAGGCACATTTACATTCTAGCCAATGGTAAGGCGATGGAAGCTTTTGCAGCAGACAGAAAGGACAACATACCCGTTGAGGCCAGAGATCATATCAAGATGTTTCATCATTACTTTTTTACCCTTGACCCTGACGAAAAGGTGATCAACGCCAATATCGGGAAAGCATTATACCTGGCTGACGAAAGTGCCCGTAATCAGTATAACGACCTCAAGGAAAAAAGTTATTATAACAACCTGATTTCCGGTAATATCAGCCAGCAGGTCGTGGTAGACAGTATACAATTGGATATTAATCAATATCCGTATTACTTTAAATGTTTCGCGACGCAGAAACTGATCAGGGCTACTTCTACGGTCAACCGCAGTCTGATCACACAAGGTTATCTGCGTAATGTGTCAAGATCTGACAATAATCCACATGGTTTCCTGATTCAGCATTGGGAAACTGTTGCGAACCGCGATACGACAATTCAACATTAACCATCATGAAAACAGCCGGCAACCATAATGGTCATTCACATGCTATGACTGATCAAATAGCAAAATATCTATCCAAGCTGATCCTAAATGCTCAGGCAAGATTGGCAGCAGGATGTTCAAAGCAGTTCAATGCTTACAGCGTCCGCAAGCAGAAATTCCTGTTTATCTTCTTTGGATTGTTAGCAGCAGTTGTGTTGATCGCGGGACTATTTGCAGGCACTTATCCTATTCCAGCTATACACCAAACCTACAAGCCTGCAACCCATATCGGCATGGCATCCGATATCAACAGGCCCGAAAACGTGGATATACCATTAACAGATTCTTCAAATAAAATCATTAAACCATGGAAGCAACACTAAAAAAAGGCAATATGCCCGTACACGCTCCTGAATTTCTGAAGGAGCGCAAATTCTTAATCATGATCCCTGTTCTGATCTTTCCTTTTCTGACAATGGCCTTTTGGGCATTAGGTGGCGGACGAAATAGTAACTACCCTGGTAGTGTTCAGGCAACCGTGAAGGGTTTAAACACTACCTTACCCCAGGCACAGTTTAAAAATGAATCCGATCAGGATAAAATGGGTGTTTATCAAACTACCCTGAAGGATTCAAATGCAAGAACCACTGAAACTGAAGGAGTAAGTAAAAACTTCATTAGCGCTATGGGTTTCGGCGAACAGTCGGCGACAGAAAGCGCAGCAGGATCCTCTTCCTCCTTGTCAGCAAACCTGACCACAAGCAATCCTAACGAAGCTAAGATCCAGGCCAAGTTAGCCCAGATCGATCGCCAGCTCAATCAACCTTCTACGCCTGTACAAACAAGCGGATATGAACCGCAGGTGAATTCAGGTACAGAAGTCAAGAGACTACAAATGATGATGGCGGCGATGAACAGCGGCAGTGGAGAAGACCCGGAAATGAAGCAGCTGAGCCGGATGCTCCAGCAGATCAATGATATCCAAAATCCGGGAAACGCAGACCAGGTGCTGCGTGCCAGATCATTGAAGAACCGCAATCGGGTTTATGCAGTAACTGCCGCAAATGATGACGGTGATGACTACGGCGATGGTTCAACTGTAAGTTATGCCAGTAACCGATCAGCTGACCGCCCGAATGCGGAAGGTAACACCATTCAGGCGGTTATTCACGAGGACCAAACGTTGGTCAGCGGAGCGGTCGTCAAGCTGCGTTTGGTCGACGGCATTTATGTAAAAGGCAAAATGATACCGAAAGGCAGCTTTGTTTATGGCACTTGCGCTTTAAATAACGAACGTCTGGATATCAAAATATCAAGCATCCGCTATCTGAATAACATACTGCCTGTAGCACTGACGGTATATGATTTAGATGGTCTGGAAGGCTTATATGTTCCGGGTTCCATCAGCCGGGATGCAGCAAAGAACGGTGTGAGCAACGCGGTAAGTTCAATGCAGCTCATGACGATGGACCAGTCATTAGGCGCACAAGCCGCTGGTGCCGGTATAGAGGCAGCCAAAGGACTATTTGGAAAGAAAGTAAAACAGATCAAGATCAAAGTCAAAGCAGGTTACGAGGTTTTGCTGAAAGACAATAATGATCGTGATAACTAAGGAGGTGTTATGAAAACGTTCAAAATGTTATTAATTCTTGTGCTGGCGGTAAAACAATCATTTGCACAGGATACGGCTTATATAAGTCGGGACAAAGCTACTGCATTGTTCTTCCCTGCAACAGTAAAAATCATCAATAACCCGAATAGTGATTTTGTGGTTATTGATAAAGGTAACGGTATTGTAACGATCAAAGCGTTGTCCGCCCATATTCGACCCCAAACATTAAGTATTCAGGAGGAAGCTACCAAAAGAATCTATAAAATTCCTGTCGCCTATTCTTATGGAAGAGCCGGTCGCCGTATAGCTTATGGAACTGTATTTGCAGGATCAGTGCCTAACAACCGTCCCGAACGGGAAGAACAAGTCATTGCGCAGCAATTAGCTTCAGGCAAGCGCGCTGATATTGCCACGCATGAAAAAACTGGCGGTGTAAAAGCATGGATCAATAAAATATCTCTTGCTGCCGGTCGCATCTATCTCCGATTGGACCTTCGAAACCGTTCGAATCTGCCTTATGGGATCGATTTTGTACGTTTTTATATCCGTGACCGTAAAACGGTAGACCGGACGGCGACGCACGAACAGGAGATCGTACCACTCTATAGCACCTTTCGCAGCCGCACAGTCATATCAAAAGATCAGGAAGTCGCCAAAGTATTCGCCTTTAAGCGCTTTTCTCTTTCCAATGACGAGGCGCTGTTCGTTGAAGTCTATGAACGATCAGGTAACCGGCATCTCTACCTGCAAATTAAACAAGACGACTTAGACGATATCAAGGTACTTCCTGCACCAAGGTACACGCCACAAACGCTGGCAGCTAATTGATAATTCATCCATTTATTCATTTAATTCATTCAGTCATGAATACACAAAATGCAGAATTCTTAAAAAAGAGCCTTTTGAACTTAGGCTTTGGGGAAAAACTAAATGCCGAACTTGACCGGGAGATCGAAGCAAAAACGCCGGAATTCAAGTTAGGCTTAAGCCACGAGTTCAATCAGAAAACAGTTGATTACACGCTGCACTTTAAGGCAGGTGATAATCAGGATATGTATTTTTTTAACAAATATGATGCGAACATCCGCCATGAAAACGATCCTGAAAAAGATGTCAGCCAAACCTTTTACATCAACAAAGGTAATGGTGTGACCGCTAAAGAGGCTTTCAACTTAATGGAGGGACGTTCTGTACATAAGCAGCTCACCAATCTTGAAAATCAGAAGTATCAGGCCTGGCTTACGCTGGATGACCAGAATTTAACAGACAGCGGCAACAAAAAGATCAAGCACTACCACGAAAACTATGGGTATGACATAGAAAAAGTGATCGCAGGCAAAGGTATTAAGGAGTTGGAAGACCCTAAATTAAAAGACGATCTGTTTCGATCTTTGAAAAAAGGCAATGCTCAGCAAATCACTGTCGCTCATGCGGACGGTAATAAAAAATATTTTATCGCAGCGAACCCGCAGTTTAAAACTGTGGACCTGTTTGACCATCAGATGAAAAAGATCAAACGCGAAGAACTGTTAGGAACCGGTACGAAAACGGCGAAAAGCTTAAAATCTCCTTCACAGTCGCAGGAGGAATCGCCAAAAAAAAAGCAGTCGCGTAAGAGCAAAATGAGTGTTTAACAAATTAGGCAACAGGCCTCTTTGGCCTGTTGCTACTTAACTTTAAGTGCGATTCCATGAAAACATTAGATGAGGCCCAAAACGTGTTATTAAACGTATCAGACGAGCAGTGGCTGAAACTGATTGAAATGCTTACTTATGGCGTGTTAGAACTAAATGCCCGCACATTGCAGAAAACGGAGATCATGTACAGTGTTGGACATTACCCTGCCATGCATTTTCGACTAACAACCATTCTGAATGATCCTAACGACCGTAATGATCAGCCGCAGGTTTCCGGATTTCGCTTTGCCTTCGACCAGGATATTGATGATGACGTATATATTGAACCCCTTAGTTCAGACGGCTTTTGGGATGACTATTTGGAAAAAATGGGCATTACCCATGTTTTCACCAGTAATGAAGTCGGTATCAGGAAACTTTATCGCTTCATTAACGAAGAACTGCACTTATGGGATGACAGGCTTTTTGCAAAAGTTGAAAGACCTGTAGATGATACCTGGCGAACATTGTTCGACCTTAATTCGCCTCCTGGTCAATAAAATGCTTATTGTATAAATTGATGATGTCACGCTTCAGTTCCAAAGGGAGGTCGTATCCCTCTTTCCATATGAGCTTTCCTGTAATAAGTTCTCCCGGACCTGCTTGCACAATATCACAGCCTTCTAATACGTCTTCGATAGCGTGAAGATCGAGATAGGGTTCATACCTGATTTCCATGGCCTTTAGTTCAGGGTCGGCTACGAGACTGAACATTCTTTCGCGGTAAGGTTTGACTTGCTGTGCTGTCATAATGTTATCATTCAATTTTGCCCTTAAGTATTTCTACCTTTTCCTGTTCGCTTGCTAATAAGCGCTCATAAAGCTTTTTATTTTCTTCGATTACCTCAAGCCATTTTTCAATTGGGTTGAAATTGAGCGCGCAATTGTTATTAATTGCTGAAGCATTATCTTTAAAGTCGGTGAAAGTGTTAGCTATGATATTAACAGCTTTATCTTCATCTAAGTTTTTGATGGCTTCAACCGGAACTTTAAGTATGGCAGCTACCTGGGCGAGTAGATCTTCCTCAATCAATTCTTTAGCCTCCAATAAGGACACTCTTTTTTGGCTCCAATCATCCCCTAAGGCTAAAGCTAATGCCTCCTGCTTTAAACCAAGCATTTCGCGAAACCGCTTCACATTTCGGCCTTGGTGAATGTTTTTTATCGAATCGGTAGTTGAGCTCATGCTGAAAAGGGTTGTTTAAGCAAATGTAGAAATTTTTGAAGTTTCAAGTTACCTGTTTTTAGGCACTTAAACAAGCATAAATTATGCTGTCTTGCGACTTGGTTAGAAAGCTGTAGAATAGGTTAGAAATGGCCTCATCCGGTTTTTTGTCTTGCTGGCAACAATGCGGCATTACGATCATGACCATGTATTTAGGCAACATTGCACCCTGGGAACAGTACCCCAAACATCTGCGCTTTAGCGAGATCATGAACCCTTTGAAAGTAGTCATTGATTTTTTCAGTTCGGGATGGCCGAAGGATCACCGGGAAGATCTGAAAGAATGGCGGTACTATGTATTAAATGACAAGTTTTACAAAGACCGGCATGGCCCCGGACACATATTGTTCATTTATGACCAGACCGTTGAGCTGATCGAAGCCTTGCATTTATTACTACTCAAAAACTTCGACAGGTGGCCACGCTTGCAGGACGTGACCGAAGAGCAGATCGAACAGGAAAAAAAGGACTGGGTATATTTTCCAAAGAATCTTCCCGCGAAGGAACTGGCTAACCCCTATAAGGCAATAAAGAAATGTTTCAAAAAGATCAGCCCGCAGGATTACCGCGACTACTTGCACGAATGGCTGCACAGCGCGCTGTATAAAAGTGCTGCTGACGAAACACTCATTGCTGGGGAGATCATTGATGTATATGATAATATACGTAAACTTTATTCCGCAGCATGGCTCATCCACCAGCGTGAGACGGAAGAAACGATTACGCATAAAGGTTGGGGCAGAAAGCGGAATGCGTCGGAAACAGAAAGCATTAATGATAAAATAGCACCATTAAAAGACCTTGATCCGGTATTAAATCAAGCTGAAAAGTCAGGTGTTGAGGAAGTAAAGAACCTGATTGTTGAGCGTATACCATCAGTTCGCATGATCTACCTGATGGGTACACATCCCAATCCATTTACGTATTACTTATTAATACTGATAGACGACAAGGAGAAAACGCCTGAACACGAGATTGCCAACAAAATTGAGGATGGCTGTCGTCACCTGGCATCCGTTTTTACCTTTGTACATAAACTGGCCAGTGCCAAAGATGCGTTGGCAAACGATAAGCGTTTTTGGCACAACACACTCTTTAAAAGTATTAATGTTTATAAAGCTCCTGATGTTGAGCTAACAGGTGCGCATTCCATTGATAATAGTGTGTGGCTGGAAAGAGCCGAGCACGACTGGAACAGATGGGGTGTTCAAGGCAAAGCGTTCATGAAAGGCGCTCTTCGCTACATTGAAGACAACAATTTTTCTCTAGCTCTTTTTTCCCTTCACCAGGCTGCTGAAAGCAGTTTGATTGCTATTATTAGGGCTGTATTAGGTTACCGCTTATCTGTGCATAATTTGTCGAGAAAGATCAGGATAACGTTGTTGTTTACCGAAGAAATTAAGCGGGTTTTGCAGTTAGACACGACGGAAGGCGTTCAGCTATTTAATTTGCTGCAATCAGGATATTCGGAAGCACGATATAAAAGCCAGTTTAATCCCGATGAAAAATCTGTAAAGCGCTTAAAAGATAAAGTTGAACTGCTGATAGCTAAGATTGAGCAAATTTATCAGCAGTTTATTAAAGAAAAATCCGCTCCACTAAGTACCGGCCAGTAGTAGCGGCAGGCGGCTTGAGTTTCTCAGGCCGCCCTGCTTGCTGCTATGATATGCAATGACGTTTCCTGAGATTAGATGGCAAGGACGCTGCTTGATCAATTTACATCACTGCACTATCAATGTATAGCTAATGTGTATTAATTAATTATCTTGTTTGCTATAATAGATGTAACAATGAATTACAACGTGTCATTTGCAGAGATGAACCGGTTAGCTATGAAGATTAGAACCAGTCGACCTAAATTTTTTCTCGAAAGATATGCGAAAACAAGCCTTACGACTTGAAAGCACCCGTACCACTAAGATAAAGAAGCAGCCACCTTCTCGTTAACAGCTGAATCGTCGAATGTTAATTAGCACTGGATTGATTATTGCAAGTTTTTATTTTGTACGGAATTTTTCCGTATATTTGTTTAGAAAGGCAATATTATGGAACGAGTGATCAAAGCTGATAAGACAAGGTTCGATACCAAACTGACAACAGACCAAAAATCATTATTTGAACGGGCAGCTAAATTGGGCGGTTACCGTACGCTTACCGATTTTGTGGTGTCTACTGTTCAGGAAAAGGCAAAATTTATTGTGGAACAGCACGAAGCAGTTTTGGCTACAGAAAGGGACAAGAATGTTTTTTTCGAGGCGATCATGAATCCGCCGAAGCCAGGCAAACGCTTACAGCAGGCTGCTGAGCGCTACCGTGAATTCAATAATCAGTCAACGGAAGTTTAATGAATTATCCTATTGAACCGCTGCATTCAGGACTTAATAAAAAAGAGTTTACCTGCGGCAAGGAAATGCTGGATAATTACTTGCACAAACAGGCAAGCCAGGACATCAAACGACGTTTGAGTACGGTGTCTGTGATGCTGGATGGCGACCGCATCATCGGCTACTATACGCTATCAAGTACGAGCATACCACGCGAGCTGGTGCCGGAACAAGTGCAGAAGAAAATGCCGCCTTCTTACCATAACCTCCCTGCGATATTATTAGGAAGGCTGGCATTGGATCAAAACTATAAAGGGCAACGCCTTGGAGAATACCTTTTAATTGATGCGTTAAAGAAATGTTATAATGTCTCTTTAACTCACGTCGGGGCAATGGCTGTGATCGTTGATCCGCTTGACGCAGAAGCGGAAGCCTTTTATTTAAAATATGATTTTGTTAAACTGGACTCAGGCAAAATGTTTCTGACCATGCATACCATAGCTGCGCTGTTTGCAGAGTAAACCTGGTATTGGATTTTTTATGAGTAAACAGCGAGACATTATACAAGCGTATAATGAGGAATTATTCAGTTTATACAGAGCGCATGATCTCCAGTGCTTGACAGACAATAATTATACCTATCAGGGCGAAAATGTTATTGCTATCAACACCGACGCTGTAGTGATGGCTGCAAAGTCCGGTTTATATGACCGGCAAATTGAAGTCTATGACCACTTGCATTTGGATCGTGAAGTGAAAAACCCGAATCAAATGCAGATGGAATTATTTTCCGCAACTGCTGATCTGAAATACCGGCTAGGAACGCTTTATCTATATACACCATATATCACCGTGTTTGAGCACTCGTATAGTTATATAGATGGGAAGAAGTTTTATCATTATGATCAGAAACTGGAAGATGCCCGTTTCAACAGGGAGCTACCGGTTGCATTTGAATCCTTATATAAATTTTGGCAGCGTATCGCTGACTATATTACCAGCTTTTTTCCAGAACTGCTGATCGAGAAACGCGGCCAAATTTACTTTCATTCGCCATTACAGTATATACATGCTCATTTTCCGCAACTGGAAGCTTCAGCGCATTATCAATGGCTATGGAATTTTCAAGAAAACATATATCCTCAGTTTAACAAACACCGAAAGTTCTTCGTGCACCATGCTGGTTATGATAGTAATTATGTCATGAAGTTTTTAAACGCGCATCGCGAGGATGACCAGGCTATGGTTGCGTTAGATCGGGAACGCACATACTGGCTGCCTTACCTAAAAGAACAATTGGAGTTGTGTAACCAAGGCTATTTAGAGATGATGAAATTTCTAAATCAGATAGAGATAGCTAAAACCGAGGACGGCAGCTTTACTTATCAATTGCTTCAAAACGCACTCAATTGAAAGCTTGTTGGCTGTCCCTTCGGCCAGGCTTTTCACTATATCTTTTCCATGAAAAGGATGCCGTTGCAATCCCTGACAGGTTCACTCCTCCAATCTCCATTGCTTAAAATTCCGCTCCTGCATTTTTGCTGCGCTGCAAAAGCATCCGCTAATATGTTTTGACAGGCTAAGTTCTGCAAGCACATCATTCCGGACTTCACTCGTTTACCCGCTCCGTTACGCTTCGCCGGGAAAAGCTTCGCTTGCCTGCATTCCTGCCCTTGCTGATTCGATTTAAGGGACTTCTTTTAGCTGCTATTTTCCAACGAAAACGGACAAAAGCGGCGTCAATCTCGGTCAGCCTTCACGTACGAACGCATAATGTCCTCCGCTTTGCTTCGGCCACCCTCCGGGACTTATAGTTCTCCCGCTCTGGCTCACGACCGCTCTTTTGACTTTCTTTTTTACCGTTTTTTCTTTTGGAAAAATAGCTTTTTAAGGGAAGTCTTCGGGAAAAGAGGGAAATGAAAAACAAATTTTTTAACCCTTTAAAATCTTTTAAGATGAAAACAGCAGAAAAAAATGCGAACGGTGTACAAGGTGCAGCAGCAAAAGCAAACGAAGCGAACAGAACTCAAAACCGCCCGAGCCTCACCGGCAAAGAAGCTAAACAAGATGGAAACACAACCGATGAAAAACCCGCCCAGGGCTCGCAGGTTACAGAAGGTGCGCCTGCCGAGGTTAAGACCGATAGCACCGCTACAGTGGATCACCAACCCGTTAAGCCTGCAAACTTACCTGCCACCGAAGAAGTGAAAGCCGATGCACAGGCCGAACCCGTTAAGTCCGAGGAAGTAAAGTTTGAAGCTAAAAAGTTTGCGCTGAATTTAGAACAAACCTTAAAATCAGTAAACGATCTGCACCGCTTATCTATCCAGCGTTTAGCCCTGATAGCACGTATCAAGACCTTAGAAGATTTTGAAGTGCAACTACAGGAAGAGAACGACGAACTGGAAAGCAACCCGTACCAAGGCTGCAAACTCATTATTCAGGATGATAAACGCCGTGAATTCGTGACCAATACGCCGAACCTGATCCGCATGGTAGCGCAATTTATTTTTGATGCTTGCCACGAAAAACTGGCCGATATCGAGGCTAACATTGTCTTTCCGAACGCCTGAACAGGTATTGCTCCCGGCTTTTAGCTGGGGGCAATTTTAAGTTTCATCAAAACAGCAACTCCCATGTACGAGCAATTTATAGAACTGACCGACCAGCTATTTTGGGAAGGTTACGCCGAGCAGCTGGCGCAGGAGAACCCCGCACAGTTTCAAATGGAATTCAGCGACTTTTTGAACACCTATCAATATTAAGGCGATGGAAGACAAAATTTTCATACTGGTGAAAGTGGCCATACAAACCACGCACCCTAACATACACGACGCTATTGCAGAACTGCAAAACAGCGACGTTGCAATTACCAGCACCGACAATGTACAGGTGCTGCGTACCGAGATCATACCCATGAATACACGAACTCCTAAAAATTAAAGCTATGGCACATCAGATCAATTTCAATCAAAAAACAGGCAAACACAGTTTTATGAGTGTAAAGGAAAAGGCCTGGCACGGTTTAGGGCAGATCATTGACCGCTACCCGACCAGCAGCGAAGCAATACAGCATGCAGGTTTGGACTATATCGTAGAAAAACGCCCTTTGTTTACTTATGATACTGCCAACCATTTGGGTGAGGGCAGCGACGATATTTTGATACCCGAAGTAGAAGTACCTAATTTCTTTGCTACCGTACGGGCAGACACGGAGCAGGTTTTAGGCGTAGTCGGCAATGACTATGAAGTCGTGCAAAACCGTGATGCGTTTTCGTTTTTTGACGCGATTGTCGGCGGTGGCGAGGGCATCCTTTATGAAACGGCAGGTGCATTAGGCAACGGCGAACGGGTTTTTATTACCGCCAAGTTACCCGACTATATTCGTGTTGGCGTTAAGGACTGGATAGAGCAGTATTTGTTTCTAACCACTTCGCACGACGGTTTAGGTAGTATAACGGCAGCATTTACGCCAATCAGGATTGTATGTAACAACACGCTTAATGCAGCCATGCGTAATCATTCAGGAGCAATTAAGATACGGCATACCGCCTCCGCAGCTGAGCGGTTGAAGCAAGCGCATACGCTTATGGGTATAAGTAGAGAATTAAGCCACGAAATGGAAGGCTTGTTTAACCAGTGGGCAAAAGTCCGCATTACTGACAGGGAACTGAAAAAGCTGATACAGATCGCTATGGCACCCAACAAGGAAGTAGTAGAAAACTTGGCCGTAGGCAAATTGGACCAGCTTTCTACCCATTACACGAATATGGTAGACAGCGTTTATGAGTATGCTTTAGGCAGCCCGACCCAGCAGATCGAGACGACCGCAGGAACAGTGTTTGGCGCGTACAATGCCGTGACTGGTTACTTTCAAAACGTACGCAGCTTCAAAAACGACGAAGCAAAATTTAAGTCCATCATGGACGGCACGGCTAAACAAAGGGCGCAGGTTGCATTTAATTTGTGCAAGGAATTTGCAACTCATGGCGGTGAAGCTTTAAATTACAACTAAGTGAAGGGTAAGGGGGAGCGATCCCCCTTGTTTTTAAAAATTGCCGGACGGCGGGCTATCGCCCGCCCGTTTGAGGACGCCCCCTGTTTCCTGATTGTTGATGATTATGGTGAAAACAGGGGGCGGGGATTTATGATGATTTGTTGATCTCCTTTGCAGGAATTTCTACGGCATACCGCATGGACTCCGCATAAAATTTCTCTGTTCGCTCCCTGGGCTCACCCTTAACCAGAAATCTTCCATCTTTCAACATAAAGTGGAATTCAGCACCGTCGAAAATGAAGAGCTTAGTTTGCAGGAAGTTTTCTGCTTCTTCAAGATTATCAAAGTCCGTACGGCATACAAGAAAGCCGTCTGGAGAATGATAGAAGACTGAGTATATTGTTGGAGCCATACGTATAGGTTTTACGCTAAGATCGGATTTTTTGTTAGCTTGCCACAATCTTAGCCGAACTTACGGCTAATTGTGATAAGGTTTAGGTTGAAAGTCCCACGCAGCGAGTGCTGTGGGACTTTTATTATTTTTATGCAACCTTTAACCGCTGAGCTATGAATGACAACACGTTAATAAAAAACCATTTACTGATTATTCAGAAGCATTTTAAGAATTATAATTCTGTCCCTTCCCTTGACTTGAAGACCAATGTTTACCAATCTGTGCTTATAGCTTCATTTGCCAAGGCGTTGGAGTTTAATTTGTTTCTATATAAAAACAGGTCTGCTAAGAACAGTTTTTTTCACTCGCCTTTTCTTCGTGGCTTATGTGAAGATCTGATCACCCTAAAGTTTATCGGTAAGAACTTTTCCTATGATAAAGAACAGCTAATTGAGAGCTATATGTTTTACCTCTTGCTTCATTCGATGCTTGCTCAAAAATCTTTTCTGGATAAGGCGGTTCCCTTTCAGCAATTCCCCTTATTTAAAGATTTAGACACATTAATTGAGACCCGTGAGGCTGAACTGAAAAATCTTATGAAGAATAATGGTTTGAATAAAGAAAGGCTGTTCCCAAGTGTAGAGCACATGGCCATAGATGCACAATTAAAACATCTGTATGATTTCTTATATCATGCAACTTCCCGGATGGTTCATTTTAGTCCGAACATACTTTTACGAATGGGTTGGTATAAAAAAGACGGACCCACAGTCTTCTCTACCCACAATTTCCATAAATACTATGATCAATTCAATAAATTTTACGCTGCGTATTTATTATTAGAATTCTGTGATTCCTTTAAAAAGCAGATGAAGTTTAAAGAAGATATTTTAAAGGAATTTAAGCAAATCAAAAAAATTCTGCTTGCTGACGCATTCTATCCTGAACTCGTCACATTTGAGGAATTGAATATGAAACGGCCAAGCAACTTATTTATAAATTTTCTTACGGAATTGGCTAAGCAAAACCCTGATAGAGATGTGGCCAACGACTCTGAAATCAAAAGGGTTTTTGGTAAACTAAATATGTAGGGCAGAAAATTTTAAAAGAAAAAAGAGAAAAAGAAAGCAATTGTATTTGCCCAGCAAATCCAAAAGGAAACGGAATAAATCCCGGAGGGTGAAGCGAGAATTCCATAGCTTCATTATGCCGCAGTCTTTTGGCAATATTCCTTGTCCTAATAGTGATGGGCAAAAATTCACTTTTGTTTTTCGCTTTTGATCTTTACGACATTTAAAAAGGCTAATAAGCTTTTATTATTCTTTCTGCTAGTTCATCAGGCAACGGACTGTCAATAATTGCATTGGCCGCCTTTTCAATATCGTAATTAAAGCGGATAAAATCTACTGTAATATCAGTTCCAACGTTTAGTATAACATAACCGCCACGCGGGTCGCCGTCTTTGGGCTTACCGACAGAACCGGTGTTGATCACCTGCTTATCGCTGAAGTTGCGGTGATAGGGCAAATGTGAGTGAGCCACACAAAGGATATCGGCTTTAGCAGCATCCATCATTTGGATGACCTCATATTCGGGCATTTCTTCCAACACGTATTCGTCGATCTTGCGCGGGCTGCCGTGTACCAGCAGGATCTGAAAATCGGCATATTCCAAGCGGATGTGCGCAGGTAAGGTATCGAGATAAGCTCGGTTGTCGGCCGTCACCAGTTCGTAAGCATAGCCTTTGGTCTTTTCATCATGGTTGCCTTTCAGCGTCGCGATACCGCGTTTTCGAATTTCGGCAATGATCTCATTCGGCCAAATATTATAGCCGATTAGGTCGCCCAGGCAATACACCACAGCTGGCTTTTGTTCGTCCAAACTAGCCAGCAACGCCTCAAAGGCAGGCAAGTTGGCGTGTACATCGGAAAAAAGTGCTATTCTCATCAGCCGTTCCTTAACATGTTTGCGTATTCATTCGGCAGCGGGCTGTCTTCAACGGCTTTAGCCGCCTTTTCAATGTTATAATCAAAACGGATAAACTCTGCTTTGATGCTGTCCTTATCGGTTTTAGAACTATTCTCTGCAATGTGCAACAACACATAACCGCCTCTTGGGTCTTTGTCTTTTGGTTTACCGACTGAACCAATATTGATGGCATGGTAGAACTGCTCATTCGCAGACAGCACACGGTGATACGGCTGGTGCGTATGGCCAAAACATAATACATCTGCATCCGCTTGTTCCATGATGCGCAGCATACTTTTTTCTTCCCTATCCTCAAACAGGTACTCATTCACCTTGCGCGGGCTGCCATGGACCAACAGCACATTTAACTTATCGTTGTTTAATTGGTATTCCAGGCGGATATGTGCCGGTAAGGTCCTCAGGTAAGCCCGCTGCTCATCTTTTATGATCTCATTGGTATAGCTGATGGATATTTTACCCATCGCTTTTTCTTCATCGGTCTTATAAGCGCAGCCGCAATCGTCGCTATGACGGCCAATACCAAAGTCATAGTTACCGGTAATGCAGGGAATGCCGCGTTTTCGAATCTCATCGATCACTTCATTCGGCCAGATGTTATAGCCTACCAGGTCGCCGAGGCAATAGATGGCATCAGGGTTACGGGTTTCCACATCGGCAAAGAAAGCTTCCAATGCAGGCAGGTTGGCGTGGATATCAGAGAATAAGGCGATTTTCATATTCAGGTAGTTGGTACGGTAGTTTTATTAGCGTAATATTTTTTGCGGAACCAAAAAGCGAGATTGACCAGCGCGATCAGCGCAGGCACTTCCACCAGCGGGCCGATCACCCCGGCAAAGGCTTCACCGGAATTGATGCCGAATACCCCGATAGCGACTGCAATGGCCAGTTCAAAGTTATTACCGGTAGCAGTAAAGGCGATTGAGGTGCTGCGTGAATAGTCCGCACCAAATGACTTACCGATAAAGAAGCTGGCAATAAACATGATGGTAAAATAGATCACCAATGGTATCGCGATACGTACCACGTCAAAGGGTATCTGTACGATTAGGTTGCCTTTCAGACTGAACATGACTATGATGGTAAACAGCAGCGCGATGAGCGTAATGGGCGAAATGAAAGGCACGTATTTGGTATTGAACCATGTTTCGCCCTTCAGTTTAATGAGCGCATAGCGGCTGATGACACCTGCGGCGAATGGGATGCCTAAATAGATACCCACAGATTTGGCAATCTCCCCGATGGTAATATTGACCGCCAATCCTTTCATGCCGAACAAGGGCGGCAGGAAAGTAATAAACACATAAGCATAAACACTGTATAATAATACCTGGAAGATGCTGTTCAGGGCAATTAGTCCGGCTGCATATTCGCGGTTGCCTTCAGCTAGTTCATTCCAAACCACCACCATCGCAATACAGCGGGCAAGACCGATCAGTATCAATCCGACCATATAATCCGGGTGGTCACGCAGCAAGGTAATTGCCAGGATGAACATCAGTATAGGCCCGATAATCCAGTTGAGCACCAGCGAGGCGCTCAATACCCTGGTATTGCGGAACACTTCGCCCATATTCTCATATTTTACTTTAGCCAGCGGCGGGTACATCATTAATATCAAGCCGATAGCTAACGGGATATTTGTCGTGCCATTTGAAAAAGAGTTTATAAAGGTAGCGGTCGAAGGAATATAATAACCCAGGGCCACGCCGATAGCCATCGCCAGGAAGATCCATAATGTCAGGTAACGGTCGATAAAGCCTAATCGCTTTCTATCATGCGCCGGTGCGCAATCGTTTGCACTCATAAGTTTTGTTTATGGTTGATATTTAGTTCAAATGTTGTTGAGCGAAGTTCTTTGCATAGAACTTGATCAGCTCTCGCACCCGGCGAAACTCGTTCATGACTGCTTCTGGTGTCCCCGTGGTTTTGGCCGGATCAGGAAAATTCTCATGATACCGCTCCACCTTGCCGGGAAAAAACGGGCAGGCTTCGTTAGCATTGTCACATACCGTGATTACGTGATCAAACCGTATGGCATTATACTCGTCAATATGATTGGAAGTGTGTTTAGAGATATCAATGTGATCTTCAGCCATTACGGCAATGGCTTTAGGATTCACGCCGTGGGTTTCGATACCGGCGCTGTAGATCGTCGCTCGGTCACCTGCGAATTGACGGAGGTAACCTTCAGCAATCTGGCTACGGCAACTGTTTCCCGTACATAGAACTAGTATATTCTTCATTTTATAAATTGAATTGTCTTTTCTTGCGGTTTTTAATCAATTCCAACTGAATTACTCCTTTTTTCAAGGATGTATACGTCCCGCCACACGCCATACTGCTTTGCGACCCTTTCACGATATCCGATAATGCGGAATCCCAGTTTCTCGTGAAGCTTAACGCTCGCCTCATTCTCAGGAAATATACCGGCTTGCAGCGTCCACAGGTTCGCCTTCTCACTTTCTATGATCAGGTGTTGTAAAAGTGCCTGGCCAACCTTTTGCCCGCGAAAAGTTTCGCTCACGTAAATGCTGACTTCTGCAACTCCGGCATAAACGCAACGATTGGATACAGGGGATAATGCAACCCACCCAGCTACTTTACCCGCGTCGGTTATAGCTATAAAACGCAGGTCAGCTAAATGGCTTTTGTTCCAGTCTTCCCATTCAGGAGCTTCAGTTTGAAAGGTCGCCTGACCGGTAGCGATGCCCTCCAAATAAATTTTTCTAACATCCGGCCAATACGCAGGTTGTAAGGCAATAATGTTCATCGTTACATCCTGATTAAGTTAGCAACAACCAGAGCCAGGAGCGCAACTTGGTGCTTCAGCAACCAAATTTTTCAGCTGAATTTTCGGTTTCACTTCCACGGCAGGCGTGCAGCACTCTTCTCCTTTTTCGTTAGTGCCACAACTTCCGCCACGAGTGATCGCCTTGCATTGAACCGCATCCGGACGGAGATCCACGATCAAATTTTCACCGTCTATTCTTAATTCTTTTGGCAGCATCTGACGAGTATCAAACTGCGCGTTTCCAAATTCAATCTTTACTATGGCATTAGGGTTAAGCGGAAGCGCTTTCTCTACGAGGTCTACTATAGACAATGCCTTGCGCACTTTCATTGACCGTAATTGATGTTCTTCCTCCGGAACCCATAATTGGACGATCACTTCAGTCCAGGCATTCATGACACCGCCACAATCGACAGAGGTAATCGGAGCTTGTTTAATTTCAGTGATATGGTAAGAGGCTTCTACCCATGTGTTTTCTGCATATTGAAATTGCAGGTCTAATGTTGGACTAGCCTGTAATTGTTCTTTGAAGGATTGCCATTTTAAAGTTTCCATAATTCGGATATTAAATTGTTTATTGCAATATTGCGATGATTAAGTATAAATTTTTTTAACAACAGGATGTTGGAACTTTATAAAGGTTGAAAAAGTTGTTAAGCTGATCTTGTAGCAACGTCCATGCTTTAGGCTCAATACAATAGCAAATACTTACACCCTCTATGGTGCCTTGAATCAGCCCAGCATTTTTTAATTCCTTCAAATGCTGTGAGATGGTTGGTTGGGCTAATCCCAACTCATCTACCAAGTCACCGCAGATACAAGCATTTGCACTAATAATATGTTGAAGAATGGCGATACGTGCAGGGTGCGCTATAGCCTTCAGCATCACAGCCAACCTGTTCTGTTCTTCGGTGAATATTTCTGTTTTTGTTAAGCCCATACTTAATATTGCAATATTACGATTAATAAGTTATATATCCAAATTAAATCTTATTTCAGTTTCTTAAACCTTTATGACAATTTATTACGTAATTTATATATGCGTTTGAAACTCTCGTTAAGATATACTTTAATCTTGTTTTTTGTTTTTACTGGGGTATCGGTCAGTGCGCAAACCCAAAAAGTTAAAGCCACAGATTATATCAAGATGTCACAAAATTTTCTATATGCTGCCAAAACAGGAGATAGTACCGCAGCATTTATTGATACTTTAAAAAACTCAGATCCAAATATTTTAGCGGAGCAGTTGGATAATGACCATAAAAAACTGGCATTTTGGTTAAACCTGTATAACGGTTTTACACAAGTAATCTTAAAGAAGGATCCTGATCAGTATAAAACGCGCGGTTCTTTTTTTTCCAGTAAACAAATCTATATCGCCGGTCAGGAATTGAGCCTTGACCTGATCGAGCATGGGATATTACGCCATAGCAAAGTAAAATGGAGCGAGGGCTACCTGGGTAAACTTTTCCCTTCGGGTTTTGAAAAAAAGTTTCGGGTAGCAAAACTGGATTACCGCATTCATTTCGCTTTAAATTGTGGGGCTAAAAGCTGTCCGCCCATCGCTTTTTATGAGCCGGAACAAATTGACAAACAACTGAACGTCGCGGTTAAAACCTATTTAAAGGGCGAGGTAACTTATAGTAAATCGGCTAATACCGTGGAGGTGCCTGCATTGATGGGCTGGTTCCGTCATGATTTTGGCGGAAAAAAAGGTATGCTGGAGATTTTAATCAATAATAAGATCATCCCGGAAGGAACTAAACCAAGAATCCATTTTAAAAAGTACGACTGGAGTTTATATTTGAATAATTACAAATCTGAAAACAATGGCTGATCATTATTACAACGCTGAAGACCTCGGCAAATTTGGAAATATAGGGGATTATCAGAAAGAAATGGCCGACAAATTCTTTTCCTATTATGGGGAAGTATTTAAAGACGGCGCATTAACTGCTAAAGAAAAATCGTTGATCGCTTTGGCGGTAGCCCATGCCGTTCAATGTCCCTATTGTATTGACTCTTACAGCAGCGATGCCTATGAGAAGGGTTTTAGCGAAGCGCAAATGATGGAAGCGGTGCATGTAGCCTCGGCCATTAAGGGAGGCGCAGTACTGGTACACGGTGTACAGATGATGAACAAAGTGAAAGAAATCAGCATGTAATGATCAAATCCTTAAAAGTCCTGCAAAACCCATTAGCTAATAGTTCTTATCAGCTGGATATTCTGGAACATAGCCCCACGCATAAGCATACTTCGTTCAAAGATAAAGTTGCTGCAACCGGTATGTTCCCACTGTTAGCCGGTGGTGTAGATATTTTCCAGGTGAACATGGGTAAGATGTGTAACCAGGTATGCAAGCACTGCCATGTGGATGCCGGGCCAGACCGCAAGGAAATCATGACGCGGGAGACGATGCAACTTTGTTTAAATGTGTTAGCTAATTCGCGTATTAAAATTGTTGACCTTACAGGCGGCGCCCCCGAATTAAATCCTGATTTCAGGTGGTTTGTGGAGCAGATCAAAGCATTAGGGAAGCATATCATTGTGCGGTGTAACCTGACGATCATCTTAGCGAATAAGCGTTTTCATGACTTGCCTGAATTTTTCAAACTGCACCGGATAGAAGTAGTTTCCTCTTTACCCAGTTTCACGCAAGACAGGACGGATAAGCAACGCGGCGACGGCGTTTTTGAAGATTCCATTAAAGCACTTCAGATGCTGAATGCGGTTGGGTACGGCATGGCTGATACCGGGCTAACCCTAAATTTGGTTTATAACCCGGCAGGTGCCTTTCTGCCACCATCGCAGGATGCGCTTGAAAAAGAGTATAAGTTCGAACTGATGAAAAAATACAACATTAGTTTCAATAGCCTTTTTGCCATAACCAATATGCCCATCAGCAGGTATCTGGATTACTTGTTGACGACCAGTAATTACGATAAATACATGGATAAGCTTATTGCGGCATTTAATCCCGCGGCAGTAGCCAATGTGATGTGCCGCAATACCATTTCGGTAGGCTGGGATGGCTTTTTATATGACTGTGATTTTAATCAGATGCTTGACTTGAAAGTTACCCCTGCCACGTCACAGCACCTCGCAGATTTTGATTTGAGATTATTACAAAACCGTGAGATCATTTTGAAACAACACTGCTACGGTTGTACGGCGGGGGCAGGTTCGAGTTGTGGAGGTGCAGTCGCCGAATAAATATTGACCGAATGAAAAAATACCTGGCCGAGTTCATAGGCACATATATTATGGTCTTTTGCGGCACAGGTGCGGTCGTTATTGATGAACAGGTACATACTATCACGCATTTAGGAGTTGCAGTTACCTTTGGCCTGGTTGTAATGAGCATGATCTACGCATTAGGTAGCGTTTCGGGTGCGCATATGAACCCGGCGGTAAGCATTGCGTTTACGCTGGCCAAACGCTTTCCGGCTAAATGTCTTATTCCTTATATTATTAGTCAGCTTACGGGGGCAACATTTGCCAGTTTAACCTTGAAATTTCTTTTCCCACATAATAAAGATCTGGGCTGGACCGTGCCTTCCGGCTCAAATGCACAGTCTTTTATTTTGGAACTCATACTTACCTTGATTCTAATGCTGGTAATTATCAACGTAGCCACAGGAAGTAAAGAGCAGGGTATGTTTGCAGGACTTGCCATTGGCGGTGTGGTTTTGTTCGAGGCGCTTTTCGCGGGGCCTATTTGCGGCGCATCTATGAATCCTGCCCGTTCTTTTGGCCCTGCGCTAATCACTGGGAATTTAAGCACCTTATGGATTTATATATTAGCGCCCGTTTCAGGAGCCGCACTCGCTGTGTTATGCTGGCGTTATTTTTTTAAACAACCCACCGAACTTAAAACGACAGCATGATTACCGATTTTAACAACGTAATGAGGACAGCACTAATTATATTTGTCAGACACCCGGAGTTAGGAAAAGTTAAAACCCGTTTGGCAAAAGGGATAGGAAATGAAAAAGCGTTGTCTGTTTACAATTTATTATTAGGCCATACCCGGCAGATCACGATTCCATTAAACTGCCGGAAATTTATATATTACACAGATCAGGTTATCGAACACGATATCTGGACTTTCCCCGGCTATACGAAAAGGCAGCAGTTTGGAGAGGACTTAGGCGCAAGGATGTCCAACGCTTTTAAAGAATTGTTTGAACAAGGTTTTAAACGGGTAATGATCATCGGCAGCGATTGCTACCAGTTACAAACATACACATTAAAGAAAGGGATAGACGCGCTGAATGATCACGATGTGGTTGTTGGGCCTACTTTTGATGGCGGCTATTATCTATTGGGTTGCAACCATTACATTCCTGAATTGTTCACGGATAAGGACTGGAGTACGGCTCAGGTCGCTACCCAGACGATTTCGACAATAAGCCAATTGAAACTAAACCATAGCTTACTTGAAAAATTGCATGATGTTGACGAAACTGCCGATCTGGAATTGAACGGAATAAGCATTTAACGGTAGTTTAGCATTTCTTTATATTTTGATACCATGCTTTCCTGGCTTGCTCCATTTTGATACATTTTGACGATAGTGTAGTTAGCTTTTTGAACCGTAAGCCAGCCATTGGTATCATACTTTCGCGCGGAAATCAATACGGGCTTCTTGATAATTTTGTAATTACCCTGCTTGCGAGCGCGGGCGCAAAACTCAAATTCTTCCATAATTTTCATGGTCCCGTCAAAACCGCCAGTCTGTTGAAACAGATCTTTAGTGATGAACAATGTTTGATCGCCACCCATACCGCCGAACGTATCCAGTCGGCTCAGCATAGCATTTAACTTGAGCAGCCAGCTTTTGCTATCATAAGTAGAAAGATACCTGCCCAGATCATATCCGGCTTTTATGGCGTTCGTAATGTCTGTTACGTAAGTCTCTGGCGGTAAGGTGTCTGCGTGAACGAAGTAAAGCAAGTCCCCATTAGCCAGTGAAGCGCCAAAATTCATTTGTGTTGCACGGCCTTTTTGAGGGCTGATAACGCCTTTTGCGCCGGAACTATTTGCCACTAACAAAGTATGATCACTGCTGCCGCCATCGACAACTATGATCTCTGCCAAAATACCTTTACCAAAGCGCGTTAGGTAATCCACCAGTTTGCCGATATGTTCAGCTTCATTGAAAACAGGAATGATAATGCTTATATTCATCGTTTAATTTACGCATCTAATTGGTTAAAATGTACGTATATCAATCAGTGCCCGTTAAAGTTAATTAAAGTCATGACAAATAAAATTTCCTATACGATTGCCTTTAGCTTGCTATTATCAGTAAGTTTAAAAGCCCAACAGGTTAAACTCATTTCGGTTTCCCAATTAGAAAGCCGCATGAAACAGGGGAAAGACACCACTTACGTGGTCAACTTTTGGGCAACATGGTGCAAACCATGCGTAAAAGAACTGCCCGAGTTTGAAAAATTTAAGGCATCGGTAAAGGGCAAGCCTGTTAAAGTGATCCTAATCAGCACAGACTCGAAATCTAAACTGGAAAGCGGCGTGCAACCCTTTGTTAAAACGCATCAATTAACCGGCGAAATTTACCTGCTGAACGAAGCACCAAATTCATATAATGAAAAAATAAGCCCTGACTGGTCCGGCGCATTACCAGGAACCCTAATTGTAAAGAACGGCAAAAAATGGTTTCACGAAGGGGCTTATACTTACGATGAATTGGCTACGGCTGTTAAACAGGCTGATTAAGCCAGTCGAGCGTTTTGCTTACTCCTTCACGTAAGGGCATTATCGTATAGCCTATTTCCTGTTCTGCTTTTTGAGAGCTGACGATCCAGTGTTTGTTGTATTTGCGTACAAATGGGGGTGTGATCATTGGTTGTTTTCCAAATAATTGAGCCATCACCACTTGTACGCGAGAGAGAAAAAGCATCACCGGCAAAGGAACATTGTACATTTTTCTTTTTACCCCGGTTAATTCATCTACCAGGCTGAAAAAGTCATTGTATGAAGCGTTAACGCCACCCAATAAATATCGCTCACCGGGTTTTGCTTTTTCCATCGCGGCTATCAGCCCGTTTATCGTATCATCTATGTAAACGTAATTGCCGATACTTTTGCCGTTGCAGGGTTTGATCTTCCATTGTCCGTTAATATACATCTTCATCAAACGGGTAAAGCCATTACTTTCGGTTAATATGCCTGGGCCATAAACCCTGCTGGGATTAACAATCACACCCCTGATACCTTTGGGTATATAGCTTTTCAAAAGCATTTCGGCTTGTACCTTGCTTTGCTCATATAGGGTTTCCAGTTTTGGGTTAGCGTTCGTGCCTTCACACACTGGATTGCCATCTACGGAATCTCCTACAACTCCGGCAGTTGAGGTGAATAAAACGTCTTTGATGCCTGATGCCAGGCAAACGTCCAAAACATTTCGCAGCCCGCTCACATTGATCATGTGGAAGCTTTGCGGGTCTTTATGCCATACGGAGGCCAACGCAGCGAGATGGTAAACCTGTTGGCAACCCTTCATGGCAGTTAACAGGGATGGCGGATTTAAAATGTCACCCGCAAATAGCGTTATATTGGGGTCCTTCAACAACGACCTGCCTTTCTCCTTATCACGTACCAGGGCATGTATAGTGTGCCCGTCGGCAGCCAGCCGTGAAGCCAGTTTCTGTCCGATATAACCAGTAGCACCTGTGATAAATATCTTCATTATCAGTTTAAATTAGCAACAACCACCGCCGTCATAAAACCAGGTAGAGTTTGATATAAAAATGTCTTCACGATTTAACGCTGCCAGGTTTCCCGCCGTTTTGTCGCACACTGCCAAAGGTTGATTAGGCATTAGAATATGTCCTTTTTCATCATCGAAATATTCCTTTTCGCCATAATAAATAGCGGCTTTGCCGGTGAACACGCATGGGCCGTCAGCAGGCATAGGGTCTTTAATAGCGCAAACTTCTACGCTCTCAATATAAAGTAACTCGTCCGTAGGATATTGTCCGGGAGCCAAAATACGGTAAGGCCTTTTAGCCCTTATCTCAATAGTACCGAAGCCAATATCGGTGATACTTTTAATATAATCACTTAATGATAGGGAGCCGGTCAGGCATAAGGCTCTTAACCTGTCATCACTGCGTAGGGCCTCGTTCATCGGCTGTTCGCAAACCGGATCAGACATCACCAAACGTCCGCCGGGCTTTAATACGCGGTATATTTCGGTTAAGGCTTGTTTTAAATCGTTTTCCTTAAAAATATTAAACAGGCAATTTTGCCCTGCTACATCGATGGAATTGTCTCCAACTGGCAAGTGAAGTGCCGAACCTTTGCGCAGATCAATAAATTCTTTCTTGAACCAAGGGTTCAACTGTTCAGCTTCGATCAGATTGGCAGCGCAGCTTTCCAGCATTTCCTCAACAATATCCACACCGATCACACCCTGTGGGTTTCTGTTGAAATAAGAAAACTGCAACAGTTCCATACCACCTCCAACACCTACGTAAAGAATCTTTGGTTCATTAGCCAGGTCATTAGCACTTACAATCGAGCCACAGCCATAATTCATTTCCTGCATGATCTTGGGTATTTTCAATCCCGGGAACGAATTTAAGGGGGTGGTCGTACAGCAAAGGCCAACATCGGGCTTTAAAGCCGCATCGCGATATACATTTACAGTTTCTTCAAGATAATTATCCATAGTTATTTGGTTATAGAAAATATACGTTATTTGACGGCAGATAGCTTTTGAGTTTATCGAATAAAAAATGTTTTTTGGTTATTAAATCCTAATATCAGAATTTCATCGTAATTTAATAGGGAAAGAAATTCTTGAAACAGACCTCTATCACTTAACGGTAAGTTCCACGCCATGAATAATGTATTACAGCCATTAGCAATAGGTCTGCTCTTTGTATTAACTTACATTGCGGAGCATATTTTTCCGGAACAAAAAGGAATTTTAAAGAAGAGACATGATCTTATCAATATCGCCATTGGTATCATCAATTTAATATTTTCGTTTATTAGCGGCTATGGTTTGCAGAAGCTTATGAATTACGCTGCGGGACAGCATTTAGGCCTTGTTCCTTTTTCAAACATTCCTGCATTACTATCAGTGCTTATGCAAATTTTCTTAATCGATTTTTTCGTTTATTGGTGGCATCGGATCAACCATAAAATACCATTGCTCTGGAAATTTCACAAATTTCATCATGAGGATGAAAGTATGAATTCAACAACGGCAGTCCGATTCCATACGGTAGAATTATTTTTTTCAATATTAGCAAAGGCGGTCTTTCTGGTGTTGATGGGCATTACAGTTACGGGATTGATAGCATATGGCATTTTGTTTTTCCCGGTTGTATTGCTCGTTCATTCGAATATCTGTATCAACACGAAGTTGGACTATAAGCTAAGAAGATTGATAGTAAGCCCATTAATGCACCGGATACATCATTCTAAAATAATCTCCGAAACCAATTCTAACTATGGTTCGATTTTCCCTTTTTGGGACCGGTTATTTAAAAGCTATACCAAAGCACCTACTTCAGAAATCAAATTTGGCTTATAAAATTTTGGTTTTTAATTTTCGATAGTAGCATCAATTTTATGTTTAAAGTGAGCAAAATCGTATATTTGTATAGTCAATAGGGCGTGTTACCTATGTAACTACCTTAAACAACGGCAACTAAAGCAAATCATTGTAAATCAATGATTTAAGGAAATAGGTTCGAGCCCAGGTGGGCGCACTGAGTAGAACGTTTCTACATGTTAAAAGCTCTTAAATCGATGATTTAAGGGCTTTTTTATTAATTATCCTTTCTGGCTCATTGCAATCTCGTTGTCTGCAAGCCTGCTGTTTTTTTTTGTTAACTTCGGTTACGGAATCAAATTATAAATGATATGCACTTGTATCAGTGATTCGCCACTGATTGAACACCTTTAAATTTCAAAGTCTTTTAATGAACATTATACTATCAATTATTTTCTGAAACAATGATTAATCACTACAAGAATTTATATCAAAGCAGTTGCTATCAGAAAAGCATTTGATAAATATCTAAACCTGCTACGTACTTGGTTTACTTTTTTCTGTTTCTGTCTCCTTATCCATCTTGCCGCCATCCGTTTGCTCACCGCAAGGCCTGATGGATCAAACTTGATACGCTTGGTCTTGTACAACCTTCTTTTACGACCAGGTCTCCGCTGAGCCATTCTCCAGGTTCATAATAACAATAAAGCCTGGATCACCGTTGAAGGTGACCAAGCTTTACCCGATAAAAATTCTATTTAAAATCAACAGGGATAACCAACTTAAAAGTGATGTTTCGGCCCATGTTGAAAATACCCGGCTGCACGCCTGTCGGCACCGTGGCATTGTCAAAATATTTCAGCCTGCTCATGTTAGATTGATAACTTACATTGGCGAGGTTGGTACCTTCAACAAACAAACTCATTACATTTCTGCCCTTTGAGTTATACAGGCTTCCTCCCAAACCGGCACTTAATAAGTTGTACCCTGCCGTATAGGTCTCTGTACCGTACGCCGCAAAAAAACGGTCCTGCGCATTAAAATGATCAAAACCCACAAAGGCAAACAGATTACGGAGTGACTTGTACCCTTTTGCAAAACTTCCCCTAAGCTCTGAATGAGTGTGCAATGGCGGAATGAATGGCAGGTATTTCAAACTGTCGGGAACAGCAGATCCGTTACCTAAATTTTGCCCATAGGTAAGTGTCAAAGCGTTTGCGAAATGCAACCAGGATACCGGGTGAATGTCCAAATTAAATTCAGCGCCTTGGATCTTTGCTTTGGTTTGTACGTAAGTAAAAGTGTTGTATCCCTGGGTAATTACCGGGCTTCCGTCTGCATTCAGTTCCTGCTCCTGAAATATGTAATTAGATATCCGGTTGTTGTAAATTTCCATGCTTGCAGATACGTAAGGCAGTGTCAAAAATGCTCCAAAATCTTCCTGAAGGCTGAATTCCGGTTTGAAATCGCTGTTACCGATATGATATATCTGTGAGCCAGGGTCTGGACCATTCGCAGAAAGTTCGGCTATGCTTGGCGCACGGAAACCACGGGCTATGTTTGCTTTTACTGCGAAAGCATGAGAAAAATTATATGTTGCACCGAAGCTACCGGTAGCACCAGAAAAAGTTTTGCTTAGCGCAGAAAATTGCTGGGTAACGTTGTTAGCATTTGTGGGGTTTGCACCCGTATAAAGTTGCGGGAAATAAGCTTTGGTTGTATCTATGTAAGCTGCCTGGCCGGTAAATGACCGGCTGTCATAACGTACGCCACCGGCTAAATCTAATTTGCCAAAAGTTTTCCGCGCTACCAGGAATGGCCCAATATCGAATTGGTGATAAGCCGGGATGGGAAAATCAGTGCTATTGCTCCCCAGTTTGTTGTCCTGGTACATACCATTAACACCCAAAGTAGCATCATAACCGTTTCCTAAAGGGTAATTGTATTTTACGTCATAGGTGTAGCTGTTCAACTGCAGGTTTAAACCCGGGATATCTGCATCCTGCGGGTGTGTATATTCTCTGCGATGACTGTATTGATAACCCAGGTTTACGATCAGGTTTCCGGGACCGATAACAAAATTGCTGTTATTGTAAACACGGTAAAGCTGCACACGCTGATGCAGTACAGGTATATCGTAGGAATTGAGCTCTTTATCGGAAACAATAGGCCGGTAAGTATCTGCATCTGTTATTTGTTTGGTAAATTTCCGGGTGATAGAGTCACGGCTGCCATCCGGAATGTCCTGTTGATCGTCAAACAAGGTGGCGTGGAAATAAGAATAACCCCAGGATTTGTTGACACCCAGCATCAGGTGTACGTCTTTTTCTTTAAATCCGGTCGCATATACCCTTCCGTCGTGTGGGTTCTGGTAATCTTTCGCCACTTTACTGGATAGTACCGTTCCCCATACCAAACCTTTGTTATTACCAAACAGATTGACGGAATTGTTCCACAAGCCATTGTTAGTTCCGTAGCTATTAGTAACGGCACCTTTAATAGTACCTTCAGCTACGGGCTGAGGTGTCAGCAAATTCACTACACCACCTATCGCATCTGATCCGTATGTTAGGCTGGCCGGGCCTTTGATGATCTCTACGCGATCTATTGTGTTTTGGTCGACTTCTATACCGTGCTCGTCGCCCCATTGCTGGCCTTCTTGTCTTATGCCATCTTGCAGGGTTACCACACGATTGTAGCCGAGGCCATGTATAAAGGGCTTCGATATATTAGGCCCGGTTGTAACTGCGCTAATGCCGGGTAAATTGGCAATTTCATCGATCACATTGTTGGAGGCAGCGCGCTGATCAAGGAAACTTTTGCCAATAGCAACCATAGGTACCGGGTTACGTTTGATCTCGGTGGCTTTGCTAACACCTGTGATAACAACCTCGTTTACTTCTACCGCTGAGGCCTGCAACTGGAAATTATGGTTACTTGCAACCGATAGGTTTACGCTTTCGGCAATGGCCCTGTATCCAAGCGAACTCACCTGAACAAGATAAGTCCCCCTGGGAAGATTATTAAAGTGGTAAACGCCGTTCTTATCACTTATAGTGACGATCCTTAGGTCAGGAATACGGATAACTGCGCCAGGTATGGCTTCGCCTGTTTTAGCGTCCGTTACCTTTCCATCGAGTGGGGTGATAACAGATGAAGCGAACAAAAATGCAGGCAGCATCAACAGCAAAAAGCTGAAAAGTATTTTGGTTTTCATATTTATGAAGTATGGGTTTGAAATTTAATTATCTGATAAACGTCAAGCCGAAACAGGCGGCGCCCTTCCACACAGAATATGAACTGTTGTATGATAGCTAAGTGCTAAGTTGCTAACAAGGTAACTGTAATGTTTAACGTCAAGAATTACCGTTTGACAAGCAGATGCCGCAGGAAGCGGCGGATGGAAATTGAACTGGCAAATACTGCACCTTGATTTCTCCGGGCCAGAATGTTCTTTAGAAGCTCTTTCTTGCTTTACAGGATGGTGGTGGTGAAACGAAACGGTTATCTGCCCGGCAAGAAACGCCCAGGCGAGTAGAATTGCAATGCAAATGGTGTTTACTTTCCGCAGTTTCAAAACGTTGGTAAAAGTATTAAGTTGGCACACACAATTGCAGCATTGTTGCAATATCTAATCCTTTTCTAATTTGCCGGCTTAAAAGTATAGATTACATGCTAAATGACACAGAGGACTTCGCAGTTTATGTTTAAAAGCCCTTAATCATTGATTTAAAGGTTTTTAATTTGACTTCGCTCTGCCTAAGAATAAAAAAATTCTCCAACGATAGGGTTGTAACATCGGAGAACAGTCACCCGTTTTAGTTCCAATTCAAAAACAACGAGGCTTTATAAGTAAAGCCTCGTTATTTAATTATATTGAATGTTAATTGATCACTGGTAAAGAGCCACCATCAATTGCGTAGATGGTTCCTGTAAGATAAACTGCAGATGGAGACACCAGGAAGTGTACAAGATTTGCAACCTCTTCCGGCTCTGCCATCCGGCCCATCGGGATACCACCGGTTTGTGCCATCAGTTGTTTCATGCCTTCTTCCGGAGTTACACCTGCAGAAGTTGCATAATCGTTTATAAATTTCACCATCGGTTCTGTTCTAACAGGCCCGGGTGCAACCGTAAGTACTCGAACCCCCTTTTCGGCAAGTTCAGTAGACAACGCCTTGCTATAGCTGTTAAGCGCGGCTTTAGACACTGCATAAGCCATATTTAAATTCCACAATGCTTGTTTGCCGGCTACAGATGAAATGTGAATGATAACGCCGCTTTTTTTCTCGATCATTTGCGGCAGTAAGATCCTGTCGAGCCTGATGGCCGATATAAGGTTCAGATCCAGTTCCTGCTGCCAAAGCTCATCAGTAAGCGTGCTATGGCCACCGCCGGGAGTAGTAAGCCCACCAACGTTATTGATCAAAATGTCAATGCCGCCAAACGTATCTGCTATTTCTTTTGCAAGAGCCGATACCTGATCTGCCTTGGTAAGGTCGGCCGCTATAAAATGATGAGTTATATCATCAGGCTTTGTTCTGGCGCTGACTATAACCGTGGCCCCTGCTCCTGCTAATTCATCTGCAATTGCTTTTCCGATACCTTTAGTACCACCTGTAACTAATGCTCGTTTTCCTTTCAAATCTTGTAATTCCATCTTTTGCTGTTAAATATTCTGAAACAATTGTTTCAGAAATGAATAAAAAAATTTATTTAGTCAATTGTTTAATAAAATATTCTGCCATTCGTTTGATTTTTATGGGGTCGCCGTGAAGGATGAATGATTCGTACCAGCCGGTCCAGATACTGTTAAAATAATCGGCGAGTAAAGCGGGGTCTTCGTCGTCCCTTATCTCCCCTTTATCCATCGCCTTTTTAATAAGGTTGTGTAAAAATTGATAAGACCGCTGGTCATCTGCCGCCAATATTTTCTTCACACGTTCATCATTTGTTGCTACCTCAAATGCGCTTTTCACAGCCATGCAACTGTCTTCACAATTAATGATAATATTCACCGCTTCGTGAATGTAGTCTTTTAAAATAGCTAAAGGAGATCTTTCACTTGACAAGCGTTTGTCCCAATCCTCTTTCCTGATGTCAGTGTAGTGTTGTACACATCGAACGAATAACTCCTGCTTATCGCCAATGGTGTTGTACAAACTGCTGCTATTGATCTTCATGGCATCGGTCAGGTCGCGCAGAGAAGTAGCGTTATAGCCCTTCTTCCAGAAAACTTCCATCGCTTTCTGTATAGCTGCTGCTTCGTCAAATTCTACATTCCTGGCCATTGCGATACAAAGGTAGGTAAATCCGAAACAAGTGTTTCAGATTTACGTCATTTTCGATTGGCAAGCTTCCAACCTTGCTGTACTATCAACAAGCTCTGATATCAAATTCTATGAAACACACCGCAAACACCGTAAAAAATGCCATAGGTTAATAAAGTGCTGCATTACCTTTGATGTAATAATATTAACTATTAACAACCATGGAACAAAAATTCCCACTGCCACCTTTTACCTATGAAAAAGCAGTACAAAAAGTGCAAATGGCAGAAGATGCCTGGAATACGCAGGACCCTGAAAAGGTCTCTAAAGCTTATACGGTAGATAGCGAGTGGCGCAACAGGTCGACCTTTTTAAACGGACGGGAAGCAATCGTAAAATTCTTGACCACAAAGTGGGAAAATGAGCACCAGTATAAACTAAAAAAAGAGCTTTGGGCTTATACAGATAACAGGATCGCGGTACGTTTTGAGTACGAGTATCACAACAATGAAGGCCAATGGTTTCGTGCTTACGGCAACGAGAACTGGGAATTTGACGAAAACGGCCTTATGCAAAAACGATACGCCAGCATAAATGATGTGCCTATCCGGGAAGAAGATCGTAGATTGTAACGAAGGCTTTTAAACTAATATGGCACTCAAAAATTCCTTCAACTTAATGCGTGTCTATCTCTAAAATATTTCGGGCACGGAAAAACCTAAAGATGATCAACATAGTCACATAACTCCAGAAAACGCTATTGAACATAAACTCAAGGCAGTTACCTCTCCAGAATATCTGAAACAGTCCTGCAAAAATTACTGCAGAACCCAGAAAGTATCCGCCAAATAATTGTTCGGCCTTTTGAGATATTTTCTGGGCCGTAAAGCCGTAAAGGAACAAGCCGATCCAAACACCTATAGCTCCATAAGAAAGATAACAGTCAACTATGTAGGCCGGTTTAGCAGATACAGCAGAGTTAACGCTTGTTACCTGTGCACGGTATACACGGTCCATCACCAGGGTTTCTACATTTGGTTTATTGGGCCACAAAAACCTGGGGATCACCATTTTCGCAGCATCTGTAGTTATTTTGAATCCATAAAATGGTGTAAAGTATGGCGTGTTGCTAACGTATTGGGTAAACATTTTAATTTCAGATATTCTATCTGTTAAAAAAGCCCAATTATCTTCCAGCAAGCCTTCGCGCCCGCTTTGGAGTACGGCATTTATACTTTCGTCGCGCGCAGTTACCAAGTCCACCCCACTGCCTGCCATTTTCCTGAAATTCCCTATAAACGTTGGAAGTATAAAAAAAAGTGCTAATAACAAAACCGTAAAAATTGGAATTATCTTTTTACCAAAAATCGGTAAAAGATAAATGCCAAGCAGTAACACGCTAATGATCACCGGTTCTTTAAAACCAGATGATAAGGTGCTTATAAGGTTGATGATAAATAAAGCAAGTGCGAAATAGTAATTACCTTTTTTCTTTTCGCGAATAGAGAACGCCAAACCAACCGTACCTGCAACAAAACTTAACCCTGTGAACTGAACGCTGAATTGACTTAAAAAATTAACTTTTGCAAAAAACAAACCTAAGGGAAGAGAGATAACCGCCATACCCAATAGCAAATTGCTGATTGATGGCGCATAGGCTGTATACCGTTTCTCCACCGGATATTTAACAGCCATAAAAATACCGTGCACCAGTGCCGCATGCCCTAATACATAGTAACGCTGGCATTGGGCAATGGTATCATAAACCGATCCATCTATCCCGAAGTCTTTACCGATATAATCAAAGTACTTGTAACCCAGTAAGCTAACGTAGTAAAAAATAGATGTACAACTCATGTACCCTGCAAATATTATCTGCATTAAAAAAATGGGCCGCATCAATTGCTGCAATGGCGGCATATCTGTTGGTAACGGTTTTAGAAATCCGTTGTACGAGATAAAGAAAATTAAAAAAGAACCCAGCCAGGCAATTAAATATGATACATGTGCATCTGATCTGAATAGCAACGATATAATATACGGAATATATAAGACGAGATAACGAAACGGACTATTCTTGATCATGATCTTAAACTCCAATTAGTATGATCAGTCATTTTTGCCGCTTTTCCAGAATTGCCACCATTTTTTTGGCTCTTCGTCATAATATCCGGATGACGCGTAACCTGAGTAGTCAGAATAATAGTATGTTTCGTTGCCGCTGCCTTTGCTGTAATCTGTTGTATAATAGTTGGAATGCAAAGCGTCGTTACCAAAAGCATTGAGAATAATTGCCATGTTGCTTAAACCGTACTCTCTCGAAAGTCTTTCCGGGATGTTGGCAGCCCTGAGTTGCGATGTACCTGATCTGATAATGAAAAGATTAATGTCTGATTCTCTTATAAGCGGGATGGCGTCAGAAACAAGACCAACCGGTGCCGTATCTACCAATATGTAATCATAAGATGCTGTAAGTTGGACGAGCAGATCTTTCATTTTCTTGGTATGCAGTAACTCCGATGGATTGGGGGGAACAGGCCCTGAAGGAATAAAATCTATCTTATGCGTCTTGTCATGAACAGTAATTTCTTCAAGTGTGTTTTGATCAGACAAATAAGTACTTAAACCCTTTTTATTTTCTATTCCAAAAGCGTGATGAAGCCTTGAGCGTCTTAAATCTCCCGCTATCAATAATATCTTTTTATCAATCAACGCCAAGGTACTTGCCAGGTTTATAGTCACAAACGACTTTCCCTCTCCTGATATCTCAGATGTGATGCAAATGATTTTACTTTGCTTATGACTTGCCATAAAGCTGAGATTTGTACGTACAGATCTCACCGATTCGGCAAATACGGACTTGGGTTTTGCCAGAGAAAGCGCCTGGGTATTACTTTTATCGATATAGGATGGAAACTCTCTTATCACCCCAATGATCGGTGTTTGGGTTAGCGCTTCAACAGTCTCTTTATCATAGATGTACGGATTTAAAAACCTCACCAATAATATTAAGCCGATACCAGCTCCTAAGCCCAATAAAATAGCGTAAGTGTAGGTCCTGCCAGAATCCGCCGCTATGGAAAAGTTGTTAACGTAAGCAGGATTTACAATTGACGCACTTGGAACAACAGCTGCAGCATTCATCTCGGCCTCTAATTTCTTTTCCGATAAAAACGACCGTACCTTATTGTTTACCTCAAAATTTGCATTCAGTTTAACAAATTGCTGCTCCTTTTTGGGTATTCGTTTAATGCTTTCATTAATAGTAGCTATTTGTTTATCAATATATTCCAACTCGGCGACCTTCCTGTTCTTTAGCGAGAAAACATTATTCTTGATCGCATCTTTGATCTTTGTGATTTGATTATCCAAAGATTTCATCGGCGCAGAATTACCGTTGTACTGTGCTGACATGTCTTCCCGGTTGGCGAATAACTTATTTAACTGCGTTATTAGGCCGGTTAGCATAGGGTCAAAATCTCCTTCAAGATCGAGGTTGATATCAGCCTTATTATAATTGGAAACCAACTGTTGAGCAAGTCTCTCTATACCAAGCAATTGGAGCTTAAGCACCGCCTTTTGCTTTTCATAATCAGATAGCTTCGCAACCACATCAGCGGATGCACTACTGATATCAGTAATATTGTTGCTTGATTTGTAACTGGCTAAACTATTACCGGATTTGCTGGTAGCCTGGTCAATAAACGCCATTTGGTTATCGATGAACTCGGCAGTTTGATTGGCAGACATCCTTCGCTGTATCAGATCATACTTTATGTATGATTTCATTATCTCATTCAGCAGATCAGCTGCAAAAGTTGCATTGCCATCTGTTTGAGATAAACTCATTACGTTCGTAAACTTTGCCGCCTCACTTACATTTAAACCACCTAAAATGCGGCCAACAAAATCTTCTTTAGCATTAAAATTAAAACGATAGGTTCCCCTTTCAGGTATCGGAGTTACTATCTTAAACTCCATATTCCCCATAGATAACACTTCTCCATAGCGATATTTTTTGCCGTCCTTCTTTAAATTATTAGGGTTACTTAAGGTAAACGATGAGCCGTCTACATCCTCAACCTGGTATTGTTCCCTACTAAAGTTAGAAGAATCCTGACGGATGATCTCAATTTTAAAAGGTACACTCGGATAGAGTTCGGTAAGGTTAATACGCCCAACTATGTAGTAAGAAATTTTATAATTCAGTTTAGATATGGCATCAAGGATAACCTGGTTTGACCGTATTGTATAACTCTCGGCCTGTATCTTATCCGTATAACTAAAGGTTTGCGACGGAGATGCGGCGCTTGTGTTAACGCCCTGTGCAGCATCTTGTAATTTTAACGAGCCGGAGCTCATATAAATAGGTTTTGTATACAAAAGGCGCAACTTTGCAATACCGACAGCAAACATCACACAAAACAATATCCAATACCAGCGGCTTAAAAATACCCTGTAAATTTTGTAGAAATCTATGGTTTGGCTTATAGACCGCTTTATCTCTGTAGAATGATTTTCCATTTATTGATCAAGAGCATCTAAAATAACAAGATTAATGCAAACAGAGCGAAAAAACGGCGTTTCTATTATTCTTTATCAATAGAGATGACTATGTGACCTTTCAATTTTCTCCTTACTTCAAAATCAATCAAAACAGTTGCGACGTAGTTAACCAATAAAGATTGAATTAGCGCTGTAGTTAAGTAATGATCTGAATCACAAATTTTCTTAACAACAAAAAAGCCGCTTAATAAGCGGCTTTTCAAAATCATTGATGCTGTTAAACTGTTGGATCTATCTTTTGTTCATCCGGCATATCATAAACGGATGGTTCGCGCTTCAATATAGCTGCACTTACAAGGCTAACTATACAGCCAAATATTGTGGTACTTATGGCAGAACCTACAGCAAATAATACTGGACCATATGCGGTCATAATTCGATTTGATTTATCGATAGCTTGTTGAGACTGACCTTTGTTCGCTAATGCCGCTTCTTGTGTATCAATCAGCGTCTGCATTATCGTAGGATTAAGTACCTTTAAATAAATAAAAAGAAATAGCGAATATAAAATACCGGTAAACAAAGCGTATCTAAATCCTGCACTAAATGCTTTACCAAATGTAACAAACCCACCTAATCGATCTTTAAATTCTTTCTCTGTTAAAAAACAAAATGCAATAAACGGCAGATAGATAACATATTTAATAGGCGAATTTTGATCTAAGTTTAAAAATTGAAACGTATAAGTAATTACAATTGTCACGACAACATAGATAATTGCCCACTTTGAAGCGATCTTGGTAGGATTAGGTGCAAAGGTGTCCATTTATTTACGATTTAATTATTAAAGCTAACCAGTATTTCTAAAACTGCCATATCAAACGGCTGGTTAACGGCATTATCGGCTATCTCTTCTTTTTCTTCCTCGCTTGGTTCAGGATTTTGGAAGAAGGTGATCATTGGGTAAAACAATTCTTTTACTTCAGAATCATCAGGCACGGTGGCAGCTATCTTGTTCACTTCGCTTACCGGGCTTTCAACCAATATCTGATGTGCTATTACCGGTTCATAAATACGGTGCTCATCCTGAAACTCGTCTTCGTCAACCAATAAAAACTCTTTCAGATAATCTTCCAGTTCCGGCTCAAGGCCTTCGTCTGAGCATTCGTTCAAATACAATAACAGGTTAAGTAGTTCTGTGCCCCTGTCAAGAGTTTGCTCTTCAATGTCCTCCCATTCCGGGGTCTCCAGATAATCGTCCTCAAGCTTTTTAACATCTTCACTAAAGAAGTTGATCATCAGCAGATCAAAGAACACTTCCCTGAGTTCTTCTACCTGCGGGTTATCGTTGAATAGATTGTCAAGCAGGTCAACCTTGGTCATAAAGTCTGCATCAGAAGAAAAAACAGCTTCAAAATCAGGTTTTAATGCAACTGCATTGGTATCGCTATACTTGGTAAATGCCTGCAATGCAGCGTTTATGGCATTGCTCACTTTTTGATCGGTCATTTGTTGGAGGTTTTAAAATTTTGCTATTTGATTGTTGTTAATGCTTAACAACACTTTACCCTTTAAGTTCTGACCTAAAAATGGTGAGTTAAAACTTTTAGACAGATTTGCCGCGCGGCTGTACTCCCACTCTGTATCAACGTTAAAAACCGTTAGATTGGCATTGGCACCTTCTGTTACAGTGGCCGCATCAACATTTAATATTTGGCGCGGGTTTACGGCAAGTTTTTGCGCGATAAGTCCTGCACTCAAACCGGCTTTTAAAAGCAAAGGCAAAGCTGTTTGCAAAGCAATAACGCCAAATTCGGCCACTTCAAACTCAACATCTTTAAATTCTATCTCGTGCGGGGTGTGCTGGGTTACAACGGCATCAATGGTGCCGTCTTTTAGGCCGGCAATAAGTGCATCTACGTCTGCCTGCGTACGCAACGGTGGTTTAACTTTATATTGGCTATCAAAGCCCATCAAAGCCTCGTCGGTTAAAACAAGGTTATGCACAGCAACATCGCACGTAACATTAACACCCTTTTGTTTAGCCTGGCGTATCAGGTCTACGGCATGTGCAGTAGATATGGTAGTAAAATGGATAGCAGAACCGGTATCTTCGGCAAGGTATAGGTCGCGGGCAATCATCAGCTCCTCAGCAAGTGCGGGTATGCCCTTCATACCTAATACGGTACTTACTACACCTTCGTTAACTTTTGCCTTACCTGCGATGGACGTATCCTCGGGATAAGAGATTACTTTAGCGCCAAAATTTTGTACGTACAGCATTGCACGCTCCATTAAGCCGGCATCCTGCACAGGGCGGTTACCATCTGTAAAGGCCTTGGCGCCACTCTGGAACATATCATACATCTCGGCCATATCCTTACCTTCCCGTTTGTGCGATATTGTACCCAAAGGATAAATATCTACCAGCTTACCTTTTGCGCGGTTAAGCAGATACTCGACTTCGGCCTTTGAATGTACGGGGGGCTGAGTGTTAGGCATCAACGCCAAACCTGTAAATCCTCCAGCAGCGGCTGCGGCTGTACCGGTTTGCAAATCTTCTTTGGTTTCTAATCCCAATTCACCAACGTTACAATTCAGATCAAAAAAACCCGGAGAAACATAACCGTTTGCAGCTTCAAAAACCTCGGCGTTATCATCACTAAGCGATGAACCTATCTTTTCAATTTTCCCGTTCCTGATCAAAATATCGGTAACCTGGTTATGAAAAGGCGAAGCGGGATCAACAACAGTGGCGGATTTAATGAGTAAATTCATTAGCGCTGTTTTATGGTGAGGTTAGTTGATATTTTCCAGCTCCGCGATTTGGCTTTTTGATACTTTAAAGTATCGTACCAGTAATATCTCAATAGCTAAAAATATCAGCGCCAAAATTATACAAAGTTTCCATAATTGCAGCCCCGAATTTGCAGCACTGCCGATATTATTTGCATTGAGTTTATTGCCGTTAAGCAGTTCCGTCTTTGCCGGAAACATTTGTTCAAGTTCCTGCGGCGAAAAATAACTCAAGTCAGATTCGCTCCTGTTATCGTTGAACGCCAGTACAGCGGCAAGGCTATCCTGCTTCCTTAACTCGAAAATGCCAGGCGAAAGCAGTTCTGATGGCGCAAATAATATAGTGCTTCCCTCTTGCTGGCGCACATCCGGGATAATGATATCCCTACCTTTTACCAGCCTAAGTAGCGATTTTTCTGTTGATTGTAAAGGAACGGTCTCCATGACCTCATTGCTGCCAATGGTGTAAAAAAGTGGCATATCATGGCCGCTTAGCAAGGCAGCATGCAGCATTACCGGCACAAACAGCGCATGTACAGGCAAGCTGCTAAAATCTTCGCTTAGTGGAACAGCAGCAACAGTTACCTTGCCCTTGCTAACGGTTGTTTGCGCTAAGAGGTCAGTTCCTGTTTGTAATTTCATCAAATGTTCAGCTCGCTTCGCACCAGCTACTAATTGATAGTATTTGCTAACCTTTGGCAGGTCTGGGTTTTGAGGCAAGGCTTCAAAGATGCTTTTGAAAACTGCACTTTGCAGATCGATACTTACGACCTTGGTAGGCTCATTTACCAATTTATCGGTATAGCTGGCACCAATAGGTTGCAAAAGCGACCGGTAGCTATTTATATCGGCATCTGCAGACGGAAAAACAATCAGTGAGCCTCCTTTACGCACGTAGTTTTGCAATTGCTGAACCAAACCGGCAGATATTGACTTTATATCGCTGAGCACAACCAAAGGATAACTACTGAGCTGTGCGTAATCGACATTGCCATCCCCTACCTGGGTTGGTTTAAAAAAACTGTCACTCCCAAAAACTGCGGTTAGGTATTTATTTGGCATACCGCCGTTTATCAACAATATCCGCAACTCATCACTCACCTTGAATGAAAAGTAAAATTGGTTATCAAAGGTGATGGGGTTATGCTGCAACTCTATCTCACCGCGTTGCCAGCCTTTCTGTAAACCTGAAAACGAAAGTGTGTCTGTTTGCGACGATCGTGCCTTGATGGTAAAACTGCCAATGGCTTTTTGTATGCCGTTTATCTTGAGTTTCAACGGAACTTTTTCGGCAGCCTTATCAGCATAGTTATGGAGCCTTACAACCATTTTTTCACCCTCACCGGGGCGATGGGTCGCGCTGAGCAACCAGGCGGTATCAACCGCAACGTTGGGCATTGATGTCGGCTTAAGCTCTACCAGATCAACAGGGATATTTGAAGTGATCTGTTTATCTGCTTCGGCCATATTCTTATGAAAATCAGAAACAATAAAGATTCTTTTTACGTCATTACTGTGAAGATTTAATAGGTTTTGCTGCCTTGCTACCACCTGCAAAAATGTGCGGCTTTGAGCGCTTGGCTTTACAGCATCAACAGCATCATTAAACTCGCTGCGACTGAGCAGTCGCTGGTGCTTGCCTTCAAAATCATGGGTAAGAATTTGAAATCTGTCGTTAATAGAAAAAGCTGCTGATATCTGTTTGGCGCGTTGCTTAGCCTGATCAAACAGCGGGCCTTCCTTATTGATTGCCTGCATACTGTAGCTGTTATCAACAAATATGCTGACGGCTTGCTGTTTTCCCACCAGGGCTGCGTCCCTGCCTGGAAAGTATGGCCTTGCAAAAGCAAAAACCAGGAAAAGCAATGCCAATAAACGTGATGCTAAGATCAGCCGCTCACGCAGGTTACGCCTGCTGGCCTGTTGCAGCTGCACTTCTTTTAAAAACTGTACATTACTAAAGTACACCTTTTTGTACCGCCTAAAATTGAATAAATGGATTGCTACCGGTATAACCAGCGACAGCAATGCAAATAAAAAGGCAGGATACAAAAAGCGCATTAAGCAAATGTGCAAATTAATAGGCAGAGGTGCTAATAATTTGATATGGGCAAGGGTTTACTTAAGCTTCAATTAGCTCTTATTATGTGCTTACCATTGAGTGTCGTTCACGCTTGAGCAATTTTGATCTCTGTTAGCAAGGAATCTCCTGCCGCTAAGCATTTAAGCTCTTAATTACGCCTTCTTCTCCCCCTGCGGCTTTCAGAACGTTTTTTCTTGCTCGATCTTGATACCGATTGCTTTGAAGTCTGATCTGATTTTTTTGTTTGTTGAACAGCGGTTGGCACAACATCTGTCGAGTCTTTACTTAACTGTTTAACCGAAAAGCTATTGCTGCGCAGGCTATATTCTAACTGGCGGGTTGCGCCTGTAGTTTTGGCTAAAGAATCGTTACTACTATAAATAGGAAACTCTCGGATCAGCTTACCTTCCTTGATATAGAAATTATCACCTCCGCGATAGCCCCTACGCTGCGAGTTGGTGAGCTTAGGAAAATCTAACTTATTGGCACCGCTGTTATTAAATTCAAAAGCGTAGATGCGTGCGTAGCTTACCGTATCTTTTGCTTTAGCCTGTATCAATATCTCGGGATTGCCGTCGTTGTCCATATCGGCGTTAAAAACGTCGGTAATGCTGCCGTCGAGGTCGCCGGTGGTGGTTGTGTATTTGATAGCTGCAGAATCTGAATGGAGTATAGCAAACGCACCGGCATCGGTTGAGCCCCGGCCCCAGCTTACCACATCATAAGTTTGCCCCGGCGATACCTCTATTGCCTTATGATACCTGAAGGGCGCCATCAAAGCGGGCTTGGGAGGTGCGCTGGCCTTAACCGGCTTTTTATCATTACTACTGCATGCGGCAAGTAACGCCAAAGCAGCAACTACAAGTGAGTATCTACCTTTTAACATTATTTCGGCTATTAATTATACATCATATCCGGCGAAATTTCACCTTTAGGCTTACCGGGTATGGTCATGTAAACACGTAAGCCACTGCCCGATGTATTGGCATCCACATACTTAATAGTGATTTTGTGGTAACCTCTCTGCAACGGAATAGCACCCTGCTGCTCAATTAAACCTGTGCGACCATCATTATCAACAATAGGTATCTCATCTACCATCAATATCGAACCGTTTGATGATGCTGTTGAAAAACTGTAAACGCCATCAACATCTGTTCGCAGGTAACCGGTAAATATTACGCCATACTTGTCAAACGATTTTTTGAAGGCACTTAGTGCGGTGCTAAAGCTTTTTGCTACACCGGTATCAATTACAGCCGCCGGGTTTATCTGGGTGGTATTGATATAAGTACCTTCAGATACCTGATATTTCATACCAGGCGTATTGCCGTTGTAAGCAACAGGTGGAAGCGGGCGCTTGTTAAATACCTTGGCGGCAGTAATGCTGCTACGGCGGCCAGCCGGAGTTACCACAATAGTTTTCAGATCGCGATATTCGTTCAACGGCACCTGATATGTTATCGGGCCGGTGTAAAGTAATTCCGTTTCGCGGGGTGTGTAACCGTCAATGGTGTAATAAATTTTGGCACCCTTAACCGGCGATTTAAGATTCACAGTCATAGTTGGCGCTATCATTACCGTATCAGCCGCGCCGATGGCCGGTGGTACACGGAAGTTATAGCCATTCTTGTCGAACCATGCCAAATGATCGGGCAGGCGGGTTTCGTAGAAGTCCTTAAAGTTTTTATTAGCCAACGGGCTCCAGGCAACTTCAGACAGTGCCAACATGCGCGGCAGCACCATATATTCCACCTTATTTTCGGTTGTAATATACTCCGTCCATAAGTTGGCTTGCACGCCTTTGATATACTTTTGCTGGTCAGGCGTTAGTGCTGCCGGCGTCGGGTTATAAGCATAAGTTTTCTGAATAGGTGCGTTGCCACCAATGCCAACCGGCTCCTGGTTAAGTTTACCCTGAGTATGGTCGAAATATAAACCCTGACTGCTCGGCGTCATGATCACATCGTGGTTTTGTTTGGCAGCCTCAATACCACCCTCCTCGCCTCTCCAACTCATTACGGTTGCGTTAGGCGCTAAGCCGCCTTCCAATATCTCGTCCCAACCAATGATGCTGCGGCCTTTACTGTTTACAAACTTTTCCATACGCTGCACAAAGTAGCTTTGCAGACCATGTTCGTTTTTCAGGTTGAGGCGTTTGATAAGGTCCTGGCAAAATTTAGATTGCTTCCAAACTTCTTTCGGTGCTTCGTCGCCACCAATGTGGATATATTTGCTCGGGAACAGTTCCATCACCTCGGTCAACACATCCTGTAAAAAGCCAAACGTTTTTTCTGACGGACAAAAGATATTATTAAACACGCCCCATTTACCACTCACCTCATATTTCAAATTTGGGTTACAGCTTAGTTCCGGGTAAGCGGCAAGCGCTGCCAGGGCATGGCCGGGCATTTCAATCTCAGGCACCACTGTAATATAACGGTCGGCTGCATATTTTACCACATCACGGATCTGATCCTGCGTATAATAACCTGATACCGGCACGCCATCATACTGCAGCGGCTGGCGGTCTTTGTAATTACCTATCACGCTTTCTTTCCTAAAGCTTCCTACTGATGTTAGCCTCGGATATTTTTTGATCTCGATACGCCATCCCTGGTCGTCTGTTAAATGCCAGTGGAAACGATTGAGTTTATAAGCCGCCATCAGATCGATGTAACGCTTCACAAACTCCACATTAAAAAAGTGGCGGCACACATCTAACATCATTCCACGGTAGCCAAAACGGGGATAATCTTCAATGGTTACAGCAGGTAGTTTGGCAGTTCCGCCATGTTCAAGCGGCATCAATTGAATAAGCGTTTGCACACCATAAAAAAGGCCTGCACCTTTACCTGCAACAGTAACCTGGTTTGGTGTAATGGTTAAGCGGTAACCTTCAGCGGGCAAATTCTCTGTACCTGCCGCAGTAAAAACAATACTTGTAGTGCTTACACGTGCGTTTCGCGCGGCCGCCTGCTTGTTGTAGGCCATGTTATCGGCCATGTATTTTGAAAAAAACTGAACTGCTTTATTGTCAGGAGTATCTGCCTGTATCATAGTTTCCTGACTAAGAACAAACTCACCAGGAGCTTTTTTGACAGATACCGGTGCCGGGATGATACCCGCATAAGGATCGGTATCCTGGGCGTTAACTTTAACAGACGATATCAAGAGGCAGGAGAACAATAAAGCAGTTAGCTTTTTATGCATGATGTATTACTTCAGGTGAATAAATGAGCTGTGAATTTAACATTATTTGAAAATAATGCGTCAATATCACACAAAAATTACCTGAATAGAAACAAAAAAGCCGGTTCGTTATTAAGAACCAGCCTTTTTAAAGTTTTTTAGGAAGAGAAATCAGAGTTTGGTGTTTAGTGGTTAATTCCCTGCCTATTTAGGATTTAGAGATTAGTATTTAGATTTTTTTTCCAACCTAATCTCTGATCACCAATCTCTAATCACTAACTACGCCGTTACAACATGCTCTTTAGCAGCCAGGTAACGCTCTGCATCAATGGCGGCCATACAACCTGTACCTGCGGCAGTTACTGCCTGGCGATAGATATGATCCTGTGCATCGCCACAGCAAAATACGCCCTCAATATTTGTTTCTGTTGAGCCGGGACGGGTTATGATGTAACCGGTCTCATCCATATTGATAGTTCCGCGGAAAATATCTGTATTAGGTTTATGACCGATAGCCACAAAAAAGCCGGTAACATCCAAAATGGTTTCTTGCTGTGTTTGGTTATTGCAAACTTTAACTGCGTTTACTGCGGTTCCATCTCCCATTATCTCAATGGTCTCGGTATTGTAAAGTACTTCTACATTCGGCGTATTCAACACGCGGTGAACCATCGCTTTTGATGCACGAAACTCTTCGCGACGAACGATCATGTAAACCTTGCGGCACATTTTAGCCAGGTAAGTAGCTTCCTCTGCCGCAGTGTCTCCCGCGCCAACTATGGCTACGTCCTGCCCTTTAAAGAAAAAACCATCGCACACCGCGCAAGCCGAAACACCAAAGCCACTGTATTTTTGCTCAGACTCCAAACCCAACCATTTTGCAGATGCACCGGTAGAAATAATAACCGTATCAGCTAAAATGGTTTTGCTTTCATCAACAGTAACCTTGTGTGGTAAAGATGAAAAATCAACAGCGCTAACGTACCCGAAGCGGATGTCAGTACCCAAGCGCTCAGCCTGCTTACGGAAATCTTCCATCATCTCCGGGCCTAAAACGCCATCGGGATAGCCCGGGAAGTTTTCTACCTCGGTGGTTTGGGTAAGCTGCCCGCCAGCCAGCATACCGGTATACATTACCGGCTTAAGATCGGCGCGCGATGCATAAATAGCTGCAGTGTACCCAGCAGGGCCCGAGCCAATGATCAAACATTTTACGTGTTCAGTATCTTGTGACATTTATTTCTTTGTATTGAGATGCGAAGTTAACAAAAACTAAAAAAAGCACAGTCAGTACGCCGTAAAACTTATTAACGTTAAACGGTGGTTGTTGATAATGCTTTAGCTACCCTTATTTGCTTTTAGTACCCTAATGAAATTACCTCCTAATATCTGATCTACATCCTGTTTGCTATAACCAAGTTTGATCAACTCTGCAGTAAGCTTCGGGTAATCGGTAACACTGTCTAACCCTAACGGATAAGACTCTGCACCATCAAAATCAGATCCTATGCCAACATGGTCCGCACCGATTAACTTCACCATGTAATCGATGTGTTTAATAAGCAGGCTCAAAGGCGGCCTAAGCTGATCGGCCTCTGCTTTATTGATAGCATTTAAGCGAATGCTGGCAAGGTCATAATCGTTATAAATTTTTATAAGCGAATCCAGTTGCGGTTTATGCTTTGCCAGGTAAAGCTCGTGCCTGGCATCGTAAGTGCTATCTAAAAAGCCGCTATAAAAATTGATAAAGACAACACCACCATTTTTGGCTATTGCCTTTAATTGGTAGTCCTTTAAATTACGACGATGGGGAGCCAGTGCGTAAGCGCAGCTATGCGATGCAATAACGGGTTTTGTTGTAAGGGACATTACATCATTAAATGTTTGCTCACCAGGATGAGAAAGGTCTATCATTACGCCAAGCTTGTTCAGCTTTTTCACTACCTGCTTGCCAAAATCGGTAAGTCCCTTATGTTTCAAAGTGTCGCCGTGCAACACTTCATCCCGGGCAGATGTAGCCCATGAGGTGCTGTTATTCCAGGTAAGGGTCAGATAGATCATGCCACGCTTTGCAAGGCTATCGATATAATCCAGCCTGTCTTCTATCATGTGACCACCCTCCACGCCTATCATCGCTGCAAGCTTACCTTGCCGTACGGTCTGTTGCAGATCAGCAGCTGTGCGCACCAGTTTTATCTTGGCGGGATAGCGTTTAATTAAAGCGTCGAGCGAATCTATCTCCCTGTTAGCAAACCTAAAAGCTGTACCGTTGCCGTACTGGTCGCCGCACCATATAGAGAATACCTGACCCCTTAAGCCGCCACGCTTAGCACGAACCAGGTCAAAGTTGCCGTTGGGCTGCAGTTTGCCCAGATCAACTCCTGTTATCAGTTCATTTGATATAGCATCATTATGGGTATCAATAAGATTTGCTTTTTGATGTAACTGATTTGAATTTTGTGCGAAAACGCTGATCTGTGAAAACAATATCACAACCAAAAGGTAGTATTTCATAGTGTAAGTTAAACAATTGGCAGTTAATTCGGCTAATTTACTTACTTTAGCAATAACCAATTAGGGCGGCTCCAATTTCGCTCTGTACCTATTTTATTATGAAGTATTTAAGAAAGGCTGTTGCCATACTTTTATTTATAGCTATTTGCTGCGAAACTGCAGTTGCACAACTTATTTTCGATTTTAAAGACAAACATATAAGCGAGATACGCAACCGCGAAATAGCATCTAACAGTAAACTTGTTACGCCATCATCTACTTATATGAACCCGCCGGGTATTGCAGATCCTGTAGTGTTTGAGCGCCAGGAAGCTACGGTGCCTAATTTATGGGTTTACTATTTCCCTAACGCGAAAGATTCGACCATCAATAACGTAATGTATGAGTGGGATGACAGCAATTTCACATCCGATCATCATTCAACTACGCAGCCTATATCTGTGCTCAATAACTACATTACCAAATACAAAGAGCTGCTTAAGCAAGTGGGCGACACTTATGGCAAGCCACAAACCACAGGCTCACTTGATGACACCTCGTTAATTGAAGCAGGAAAGTTTAAAAGGAAAGATGTTTTTACCAAAAACGGAACTGAGGTAGAGATGTATATCGTATTATCTAACAAAGAAGTAACCAGCGGCATTGTAACCATCAGCCCCACTCATAGAATAAGAATGTATGTTAGACCAGCAAGTATTTAATTGTTGAGTTATTTAATTACTGAATTATCGAATCATCTATAATTCAGTAATCCAAAGTTCATCTACGTCAGATCTTTATCTTTAAACCAAACCTCATCGGGTTTGAGTTCGATATTTTCCATAAGGCTTACCAGTTCTACAGGGTCGGCAGACGTAAGTACCAGTTTGCGGTTGGCCGGTTTCAAAAACCGCTGCTCAACCATCACATCCATTTGCTTCAGCAGATTGTCGTAGAAACCGCTAATGTTAAGCACCCCTACCGGGTTGTTGTGTAAGCCCAGCTGCAGCCAGGTAAGCACTTCAAAAAATTCTTCGAGCGTACCAAAACCTCCCGGCAGCATGATGATGCCGTCGCAAAGATCATTCATCATCTGCTTTCGCTGATGCATATTATCAACCACATGCAGTTCTGTGATTCCCATATGCCCGACTTCCTTATCCATCAAAAACTGCGGGATAACACCAATCACTTCACCACCTCTGCTAAGCATCGCATCAGCAATTAAGCCCATTACCCCTACTTTGCCGCCACCATAAACCAATTTGATGTTCTTTGCTACAAAAACGTCAGCCAGGGTTTCTATAGCTTGCTTAAGTTGAGGATCGCCGTTGTAATTGGCACCGCAGAAAATAGTAATGCTATGCATTTAGTTGATTAGAGATTAGTTAATTGGAGATTAGGGCTTTTGTATTTAGAATTTGGAGATCAGAGTTTAGAATTTCACAAATCTAATCTCTAATCTCCAACCTCTAATACCTTATCTTGAGGTATAATTCGGTGCTTCTTTAGTTATCGTGATATCGTGCGGATGGCTTTCGCGCATGCCGGCAGCAGTGATACGAACAAAACGGGCTTTTTGCAGATCCTCGATAGTTGCAGCGCCGCAATAGTGCATACCTGCACGCAGGCCACCAATGTATTGATAAACAACCTCGGCCATGTTGCCTTTGAACGGCACCCTACCTACAATACCCTCCGGTACCAGTTTGGTGACCACATCAGTCTCGTCCTGGAAATAACGGTCTTTTGAACCTTTGGCCATTGCCTCGATAGAACCCATACCCCGGTACGATTTAAATTTACGGCCTTCGTAAATAATGGTTTCACCCGGCGATTCTTCAACACCTGCAAACAACGAACCTGCCATAATGGTACTTGCACCCGCAGCTATGGCTTTAACCATATCACCGGTTTGTTTGATTCCACCATCAGCAATAACCGGGATGCCGGTACCTTCAAGGGCTTTAGCACATTCATAAACGGCGTATAATTGTGGTACGCCTACACCTGCAATAATGCGGGTAGTACAGATAGAACCGGGACCAATACCTACCTTAACGGCATCGGCTCCAGCTTCGGCAAGGGCTTTGGCTGCATCGCCGGTTGCTATGTTACCTGCTATGACCTGCAGATCAGGATAAAGTTTTTTAACCGCCTTAACCATATCAATAACTCCTTTTGAATGGCCATGAGCTGTATCTACGGTAATTACATCAACACCTGCTTTTACAAGGGCAGTAACACGGTCAATGTTATCGGCAGCAACACCAACGGCGGCGCCAACACGCAAACGACCAAACTCATCTTTACAAGCGTTAGGGAATATTTTAACTTTTTGGATGTCCTTATAAGTAATTAAACCAACCAGCTTACCGTCTTTATTAACAACTGGCAGTTTTTCAATCTTATTATCCTGCAGAATAGCAGCTGCATCCTCAAGAGTTGTACCTTCCGGAGCTATGATCAAATTATTTTTGGTCATTACCTGGCTCACAGGTACGGTAAGGTCTTTCTGAAAACGAAGATCGCGGTTAGTAATGATACCTTTTAGTTTACTATCTGCTGAAACGACCGGGATACCACCTATGCCGTACTCGCGCATGATATTAACTGCATCAGACAATAAGGCCTCTTCTGATAGTGTTACTGGTTCCTGTATCATGCCGCTTTCAGAACGCTTTACCTTGCGTACCTCATCAGCTTGTGCTTCTATGGTCATGTTTTTATGCAGCATGCCTATACCGCCCGCCTGCGCAATGGCAATAGCCAAACCAGCCTCGGTAACCGTATCCATCGCAGCCGAAATAATTGGGATATTTAAGCGGATCTTTTTAGTTAAAAAAGAACTCGTGTCAACTTCGCGTGGTAAAACTTCAGAGTATGCGGGGAGTAACAATACGTCGTCGTAAGTTAATCCTTCGGCGACAAATTTAGATGGGTCTAACTGCATAGCAAATAATTATATTGGAGTTATTATTTGCCGGGCAAAGATACGTTCAAGGGTGCAAATATGCAAATAGATTTGATGTGCAGATTTCAAATGTGCAGATTGTTGGTGGAAAATTAAACGTCTATGACATTCATTTGCACACCTGCACATCTAAAATCTGCGTAGCTCCTAATATTTGCCTACCACAACTTTATAAAAGTTTTCAAAATCGTAGTACTTGTTAGCCAAAGCTTTTAACTCGGCGGCGGTTATATTCTTTACAGTTTCAGCGTAGCGGTCATAGTAATCGTAATCCAGGCCAGAAAAATAAATGTTCTTGAACTTATCAGCATGGGACATTACGTTCTCCAGGCTGCCTAATAGCGAACCCAGCATAAAGTTGCGGACAAGCGAAAGTTCTTCGTCCGGGATCACCTCTGTTTTTAAAAGATTGATCTCCTTCTCTACTTCTGTTAGCGCAGCTTTGCAAACATCTGCCCCAACCTCGGAGGCAATGAAGAATGAACCGGCATTTTTAAACGATGCCATCCCTGATCCGATACCGTAAGTGTAGCCCTTATCCTCTCGGATATTGCTCATCAACCGTGATCCAAAATATCCCCCTAAAACTGTATTCAATACTTGTAACCCTGCAAAATCAGGGTGAGACTTTTTTACAAAAGGTGTACCTACCCGTATGGCAGATTGCAAAGCGTCAGCTTTTTCTTTGTAGATAAAATGCTCGCTTGCCGATTTTACTTCGGGCTGCGTGGTGTCGCCTTTTGATGTTTGATTATTCCAGTCGTCTTCAAAGGTATTGGTTACGGCGGCAATTACCTCCGCACCTGCCTTCCCGGCTATAATGATGGTGCAATTACCTGGCTGATACATCTGCTTAAAATGTTGCAGCATATCCTCCCTGTTGAGTGACTGAAAATCCTCTGCCTGCGCAGCAATACCGTAAATGGTATCTCCAAAAATAGCCTGGTTGAATAAGCGGCGGGCAACAAAATCATTCTTCTGCAAGCTTACCTGTAATTTTTGTTGCTGGTTACGTTTGTAAGTAGCCAATTCCTTTTCCGGGAAAATTGAATCGGTTATTACTTCTTTAACCACTGGTAATGTGGCATTAAGATGTTTGGTAAGGGTGTAAAGCGTAACCTGTGAACTATCAGAACCATAATCAAACTGCAGGAACGCGCCGTAAAAGTCTATCTTATCGGCAATTTGTGCAGCAGTCATGGTAGTGGTGCCATCATTAAGCATGGTGTTCACAGCCACATTCAAAAGCGGCTTAGCTGGATCAAAACGCAGATTGCTGAAAATAAACTCGATACGTACCAGTTCCTGCTCTCCTGAATTGAAGATGAACATTTTGGCGCCGTTATCAAGTTCTTTACGCTCCGGGTGAATAAGGTTTATATTTTCAACGCCATTAAATTGTGGCGGTGTTATTCTGTCAAGTCCAGTCATTTAGTAACATTTATGCAGCCTTTACGGGCCGCTCTTAAGATCAATTTTCGGCTTCGGATAGTTCGGGTTCGTTTACGCTGTTCCCCTGTTCTGCAAGGTAGATCAGCGTTGATGAGTTTTCCTTACGGAAGATATTTAACGCCTGTTCTTTTATCTGCGATGGCGTTACAGCTAAAAACTTAGCGGTTTCGTAGTTAAATTCGTTGGCATCGCCTAACAACTCGTAATAAGCCAGGTTCATGGCCTTATCCAATAAAGACATTTCTGAGAACACCATGGTAGATTCGGTTTTGTTCTGCACCTTGGTCAACTCATCCAATGGCACATCTTCTGTCTTTATCTTTTCCAGTTCGGCCCAAAGCGCGGCTTCCGCATCCTCCATACTTACACCTTGTAGCGGCTTGCCTTGTAACACAAACATGCCTTTATCAACACTGCCCGTAATGTAAGCATGCACCTCGCTGAATAATTGTTTCTCTTTTATCAAGCTTTTGTATAAGCGCGACGAATTTCCGCGGGAAAGAATGTCCGAGATCAATTCTGCCGGATAATAAGCGGCATCTGCCCGGCTACACATCTGGAAGGCAATGTAAATATCATTAAGCGGCACTTTGCCGGTTGTAGTTTCGCGGCGGGCTTCGTGCTGTGCAGGTTCCTGAGGCAGGTTACGTACGTACTTTTCACCTGCAGGGATATTACCAAACCATTTTTCGGCCAATTCTTTTACCTGCTCAGTAGTTACATCTCCACCTACAACCATTATAGCATTCTGCGGATTGTAATGCTTTTTAAAGAATGCCTTTACATCTTCTATCCTGGCATCCTCAATGTGTTTAATGGTTTGCCCGATAGTTGCCCAACGATAAGCATGTGTTTTATAAACCAGCGGGCGAAGTTTTAACCAAACATCGCCGTAAGGCTGGTTAAGGTAACGTTGCTTAAACTCTTCTATCACCACGTTGCGCTGCACCTCCAGACTCTTTTCGCTAAAGGCAAGACTAAGCATACGGTCGCTCTCCAGCCAAAACGCAGTTTCAATGTTTGCTGATGGCAGGGTGATATAATAGTTGGTAATATCGTTGCTGGTAAAGGCATTATTCTCGCCCCCTACGCGTTGCAACGGACCATCATAATTTGGAATATTTACAGATCCGCCGAACATCAAATGCTCAAATAGGTGGGCGAAACCGGTACGTTCAGCATCTTCGTCGCGGGCACCTACATCATATAGGATGTTAAGCACCGCCATTGGGGTTGTATGATCTTCATGGACAATAACGCGCAGGCCATTATCAAGTGTAAAGCGATTGAATTTAACCATGTATATTAAATAGTGGTTAGCAAATGTATAATTTTTAGTAAGCGGTACTATACATACTATGTAAGTTTTTCAGTTGAGTTATTACTTATTGGGCCTACCGTATAATTTACGCAATTTATTTTTCGCCTGCTCCAGCGGGCGCTTCTGCGATTTGGTAAGGTTTTTACCCGCCCGGTTAATATAAAAGTTAAGCAATGACATGGCACTCTGAAAAGGTGAAGCTTTTCGCTTATGGCTCTCCTCAGCAGAGTCTTTTAATGATTCAGCGATCTTCTCAGGATCTTTGGTTTTAAAGATATTTTCCTTCAGATCAAGTGCATCACTGGCAGCGGTAACCTTTGCCGACCACCTGTGTGTGTTCCTCTTGTGCTTACCCTTAACCGGCATAATTTTCTGGTTTATATTTAAGTAAGTTTGATAGCGTAAATAAAGTTTTTGTTAATGTTATTTAGATGTTAACCAATGTTATTTAGATGTTAACCAAAGAGTCACTTATTAAAGAACTTTCCAATATTCGCGGAGCGAAATTCATAGAAAATCTTTCTATTAAGGTTATGGGGGAGAATTTCGACATCAACCAATTGGTTGATGTTACCTTTCATCATAATCACCAAATAGGCTTTAGGGCATGTTGGCTGCTGGATAGCGTTTTTCATTTACAGCCCGAAAAGTATGCTGCCAATATTGGCTACATTTTATCGCGAGTGCCAGATGTTACAAACCCAAGTTGCGAAAGACACTTTGCACGAGTGCTGATGTTGCTTACCCGTGATACCGCTCCTGTTAACATACGCGAGCAATTGGAAGCCATAAATTTAGAACCAGTAGTCGAAAAATGCTTCGACTGGTTGATAGATCCCAATGTGAAAGTGGCGGTTAAAGCTACTGCCGCGAAGGTTTTGTTTAATCTAAGTATACGATATGATTGGATAAAAGAGGAATTAGCTAACCAACTGCAATTTTTAATGCGCGACGGAACTGCAGCAATACAAGCAAGAGGAAAAAAGCTTTTAGCTTTAATTCAAAAGTAAAAAGTCAAAATTTAAAACGCTTCGCAATTTGTGAAGCCCAAATTTTGACTTTTTACTTTTGAATTTTGACTTAAAAAACTTTAGTTATTCGACGGTCTGTCTGAACCATGCAGGTTAGTACTCACCTGTTGGTGGTGCAGCTTGGCTGCTATGGCCGATGAACTATCGTTAGCGTAGGTACCATAAGCATTAACCAGGATACCTTTGATGCCGTATTTAGCGGAACTGATGCCGTAAACAATAGACATATCGTCCGGGTTGCTTTGGCCTTCAAAACGATAGAACTCATCTATCTCAAAATCGTCGGCGGTCATGTGTATATCTTGGGACTTGTCGTCGATAGTGTCGCCTTCAAGGCTTAAATTTTGCGTATAACCTCTTTTAGTAAGGTCGTTAGTGGCATCCACTAATGTTTCGAAATTTTTCATGATTGTAGCGTTTATGTGATAATGATGTAATATTATTAACTCAAAAAACATCATGGTTGTTTCAGCCGGCAGTGTTATTTATCGTAACAAGATTATTGATCAAATAAAATAGCAGGGTGCATTGCGCTACCCTGCTACACTTCAGAAACTTGTGTATTTTATTGTGCCTTTGCAGCCCATAGCGAAGCGTTTAGATGCAACGCCGGATGCGAAGTGAAACCCGAAGGTGAATCGCCAGACCAGCCGTTAAATAAATTATCGTTAGGATCGCCGGTACCATCATCAGATGGTGAGCTATCGCCGATAAAGAATATACGACCGCTACCGTATGTTGACAGCAAAGCCATTACACCTGTGTTACCACCATTTGTTGAACTTGTTCTCCAGAAGAGGCCTTGCACATTGGCATTGTTAGATGGTGTAAGCGTTGCTGTAGAACCGTTGTAAAAGGCCAGCTTTGAAGCAGTACCCGCAGCACCGTTTAATACTTTCGCTGCGTTAGCATTGGTACCCGTGTAAACGTTGCTTGATGGTTTTTCGCTGATGTCAACATAGTTCACAGTGAAGCCAAATGGGTTGTTATTGTTAATGCCGTTATTGGTCATCAGGTCGTTCCAAACACGTGGAGAATCATAGCCATCTCCATCGCGGTCTGATGGATTGTAGCCGTTAGCATCGGTACCGGCAGTTGTAGCAGCGGTGTGGTCTGCCACCATGACCAAGCCACCGCCATTTGATACGAAATTCATGATGGCAGTTTTTTCAGACGCACTAAATAAACGGTTAGGCTCAACAACTACATAAACATCGTAATTGCTTAGATCCTGTGGATTTGATGAATTACCGTAGGTTAGTGCTGTACCTACCGGGAGTGTTTCTACCAGTTCGCCTTTTTTCACCAGTTCTACTGCCCATGCAGACATGCCGCCGGTCCAGTAAGTTTCTGATGTTGATGAGGTAATACCTGTGTAAGACGGCGTTGGATAACGCTGCGCCTTTAGCTCAACGGTTGTGCCACCTGTGTATGAGGCAACGTTTTCAGTACCATCGGCATCTATCTGCCAGTCTGCACTACCTGCATTTTCAAGATGGCTGGCATCAAACAGGAATTTCTTACCGGTAATAACGGTACCACTGCCGCCACCGCCGGTGCTGCCATTATCGTTAATGGTGATATCGTCGATATTGATTCGGCTGCTGCCACCGCTCAGTTTACGGATCTCGATACGTACGGTGCCGCTCACTGAAAAAGTGAAGGTTTGCGTTTGCAGCGTTGAAGTTGTGGTTACCGCAGAGCCCGCCTGTGTCCATGAACTGCCGGCATTGGTTGAGTAGAACAGGCCCCATGAACTGGCTGCATCACCGCTGTATGTAGCACTTTTTACCGTTACACTGCTGATACCGGTTGTAACATCATAAAGCATGGTGATCTTACCCGTATTACGGATACGTGCCGACCATGAGCCATTTCGCTGATCGGCTGAAAGGTTACCTATCAATGCATCATATAAATTCCAGGTATTACCTGATAGGGTTACATTATCGCCTGATGAAGAACCTGTGGGCGATACGTCATAAGCTGTTTTAGGGCTGGTTGAGCCAACCTCAAAGCCCTGGGTTAGCGATACTGCCTCAACCTTAAGCGTTCTTGCGGTGGCTGCTTGTGTCGTTGCGGCTTTAATACCTGCCTGCTCGGTAGCTTTTTGGCATCCGGCAGCCATAAAACTGGCGGTCATTAATGCCAGCGCATTAATTGTAATTTTGTCGAAATGTTTCATAAAAGGAGTTTAATTAGTAAATGTTTAATTATACGTTTAAAGCTCCTGCTTAAGTTGCATAAAGTGATTTCTTAAAGATTAAGTTATTATTAACTTATTTGACCCATTTCATAGATAAACAAAAAAAGCCGCCCTAAGGCAGCTCTTTCTTTAAATTGTGTTTATGAATGGCAGACCGGCAAATTCATCAATCAATCACATAGCCGTGTAACGTCCGGTCTGCTATCGCTCAGCACTTATTCTTCATTCGCATTCATAAAAACAAAGTTGTTATCAAACATATCAAGTTTTATCTTACTGTCCCTATCCACCTTACCTGCAAGTATCTGTTTTGATAATTCGTTCAGTATCCGTTTTTGTATCACACGCTTCAATGGGCGCGCACCAAATTGCGGATCGTAACCTAATTGGGCCAGCCAGTCTAAAGCTTCGTCGGTTGCCTCGATAGTTACACCCATTTCGGCCAATGTGTGTTGAACCTGTTTGAATTGAAGTTTCACAATATCCCCTATCTCATCACGGCTTAGCGGTGTAAACATGATGATCTCGTCTATCCTGTTTAAAAATTCCGGACGGATAGTTTGCCTCAAAAGGTTAAACAACTCGTTCTTGGTTTTCGCTATCACCGCTTCTTTATCGCTGTCCTCAAAATCCTGGAAGTTCTCCTGGATGATGTTTGAACCGATGTTAGAGGTCATGATGATGATGGTGTTCTTAAAGTTTACCACCCGGCCTTTATTATCTGTTAAATGTCCGTCATCTAAAACCTGCAGCAATATGTTGAACACATCAGGATGTGCCTTCTCTATCTCATCCAACAGCACCACACTATAAGGTTTACGACGAACCGCTTCGGTCAATTGTCCGCCTTCATCATAGCCTACATAGCCCGGAGGCGCACCTATCAACCTGGATACGGCATGACGTTCCTGGTACTCACTCATGTCTATACGTACCATGGAGTTCTCATCATTAAACAGGTACTCGGCTAAAGCTTTTGCCAATTCTGTTTTACCAACGCCGGTAGTACCCAGGAAGATGAATGAACCAATTGGTTTACGTTTATCCTGCAAACCGGCACGGCTGCGGCGGATGGCATCGCTGATGGCCTCAATAGCTTCTTCCTGCCCTGCTACGCGTTTGTGAAGCTCATCTTCCAGACTTAACAATTTTTCGCGCTCGCTTTGTACCATTTTACTAACCGGGATACCTGTCCAGCGTGATACCACACCCGCAATGTCATCAGCAGTAACTTCCTCTTTCAGCATGCGGCTATCGTCCTGGTTTTCCTGCAAGGCGGCTTTAAGTTCTTCAACTTCTTTTTGCGCCTGTACAATTGTACCGTAGCGTAATTCGGCTACTTTACCATAATCACCTGCACGTTCTGCCTGTTCGGCTTCCAGCTTGTAGTTTTCTATCTGCTCAACCTTTTGATTTATACCGTCAACAATATCTTTTTCGCCCTGCCACTTGGCACGTAACGAATCGCGTTGTGAGGAAAGGTTAGCGATCTCTTCGCTTAATTCTTTTACCTTATGATCATCTTTCTCACGTTTGATCGCCTCGCGTTCTATCTCCAGTTGCATAATGCGGCGTTCCAGTTCATCAACCGCTTCAGGTACCGAATCCATTTCTAAACGCAATTTTGAAGCAGCTTCGTCCATCAAGTCGATAGCCTTATCCGGCAAAAAACGGTCTGATATGTAGCGCTGCGACATTTCAACTGCAGCTATGATAGCTTCATCTTTAATACGCACCTTGTGGTGTGCCTCATAACGCTCTTTCAGTCCGCGCAAAATTGATATGGCGTCAGCCGTATCCGGCTCATCAACCATCACCTTTTGAAAACGGCGTTCAAGAGCTTTATCCTTTTCAATATATTTTTGATATTCGTTAAGTGTGGTTGCACCTATCGAACGTAACTCCCCTCTTGCCAGTGCAGGTTTAAGAATGTTTGCGGCGTCCATAGCACCTTCGCCGCCACCGGCACCAACAAGGGTATGTATCTCGTCGATAAACAAGATAATATCGCCGTCGCTTTGCACAACTTCTTTGATAACCGCTTTAAGGCGCTCTTCAAACTCACCTTTATATTTGGCACCCGCTACCAATGCACCCATATCTAAAGAGTACACTGTTTTGCTTTTCAAACTCTCAGGTACGTCACCTTTAATGATACGGAAGGCAATACCTTCGGCAATAGCAGTTTTACCAACGCCGGGCTCACCCACCAGTATAGGGTTATTCTTTGTTCTGCGCGACAGGATCTGTATCACACGTCGAATCTCTTCATCACGGCCAATAACCGGGTCCAGCTTGCCACTCTCGGCATACTCGTTAAGGTTACGGGCATATTTATTTAAAGCATTATAAGTAGCTTCTGCGTTCTGGTCGGTTACCTTGTTATCACCGCGAAGGCTTACAATCGCTTTTTTAAGATCTTTTTCATTTACGCCTGCATCTTTAAGGGCACCGGCTGCTTTATCACTGCCGGATAAGATGCCAAGTAAAATATGTTCAACAGATACAAACTCATCCTTAAATTCTTTCAGGTATGATTGTGCTTTCTGTAAGGCACTGTTTGCATTTGCCGACAGGTATATGTTACTGCCGCTCACTTTAGGGAACGACGCTATTTGCTCGTCAAGGGTTTCGTTAAGCCTGTTAAGGTTTACATTAAGTTTTTTTAACAGGTAGGTGATAACGTTTTCATCAACCAAAAGCAACCCCTTAAGTAAATGGGCCGGCTCAATAGCTTGTTGCTGATTGCCGGCTGCAATTTCGGAAGCTTTTTGTACCGCTTCCTGGGCTTTTATGGTAAAGTTGTTAAAATTCATAGCGATAAGTTATACTCAAATTTATTGCCATTGCAGGTTTACTAAGCAAAACCTGAATATTTGGCATTTAATTTAAAATTAGCAAGACAAATTGTCAACCCGACTGACTATTTCAATCAAACCTATTTGTTATGGAACCTGCATTTTAATAACTTTGGCAAACCCTGACTATTAACTTTGGAAACACATTTTTTTGCCAAGCTTGCCCCTAAGTACCGCGAACCCTATCGCAATTATTACACGTATCAAAATTTGCAAAGCGTACGTACGGCCAGCTTCATTTTTCTATCACTCAATGTTATCATCAGGATACTATATCACTTGTTTCCGGAGAGCCTTACCAAAGCACAGAATTTCCCGGAGTTTAACTTTATAAATTGGCTATTTATTGGGATAACGCCTTTTTTTTACCTGTTTGCGCACTTACTCGTTTCAGAAATGCGCAAAACCAAACGGAGCACAAGCTTTATGGAGCTCTTCGTTTTCGTCTTCGCTATCTATATTGTTCTCTGCGGAATGTACTCGAGTTTTATCTCCACATCAGACCCAAGCAATAGTTTAACCCTTTACCTCATTGCCTTGAGCGTTGTTAGTATGCTATTTACCTTTGAGTATTACGAAACCATTGTTTTACTAATAGGGATTGAGCTGCTGTTTACCATTATGTGCTACCATGCGCAGGTAAGCCCTACAGAAATGGTTTACAACCAAATGATATCGGCCATTTTGTTAGCCGGATTTTACCTCACATCGCGCTACTTCTTTAGCTACAAAGCAAGCTACTATGGCCAGATAGTGGAGATCCGCGAGCAAAAAACACAGATAGAAAAAGCTAACGCTTTTAAAAATCAGGTTTTGGGCACAGTTGCGCATGACCTGCGTAACCCTATCGCTGCCGTTGAATCGTTAACCATGATGATGGCGCTTGATGATATTGACGAGGATACTGAAGATAACCTGAACATGATGCGCGAATCGTGCATAAAAGCGCGTACTATTATTGACGACCTGCTGGATGCTGCCCGCAACGAGAATGCGGGGCTATCAACAGAGAAATTGCAACGCACTGATATTAATAAATGCTTACAGGACATTGTAAGCACCTGGAAGATACAGCAGGGTGGCAAAGAGAACGTGCTGTTGATAAGCAACGTAAAATCGGCCCTTGCAATGCTGAACCATGAGAAATTCCCGCGTGTAATGGATAATCTGATCAGCAATGCGCTTAAATTCTCTAAAGCTAGCGACAAGGTGGAGGTGTATCTTAACCGCGATAAGCGGAATCTGGTTATTCAGGTTAAAGATTATGGAACGGGTATACCTAAAGATATGCTCCCAAAAATATTTGAACGTTTTTCAGGCGCAGGTCGTACCGGCTTGCGCGGCGAGCAATCAACCGGTATTGGATTGAGCATTGTGCGCGATATTGTAAACAGCCACAACGGAACCATAACCGTACAAAGCAAAGAAGGCGAAGGAAGTATATTTACGATAACTTTGCCGGAAGCACAGTAGCTTATCGTTAATATATCATGGTTCTTAGTAGCTGCCATGAACTATTATCTATGAACCATAAACACCTCATGAACCACTATCTGTAAAGAACTTTTCGTTAAAATTTACCAGATATAATTCATTTGTTGCACGAGTACAGGCGGTATAAAACCAGCGAAGAAAATCTGTATTTACCATTTCTTCGGTAAGATAACCCTGATCTACAAACACGGCCCCCCATTGGCCGCCTTGCGCTTTGTGGCAGGTAATAGCGTAACCAAATTTCACTTGCAAAGCATTATAATAAGGATTCAATTTCAACTCATTATACTTGTCGCGCTTGTTAGGAATATGGTCATAGTCTTTCATAGCCTCCTCGTAAAAGCGGCGTTGGTCATCAGCCAATAGCGCCGAGGCTTCTGAGTAAAGGGTATCTAAAAGCACCTTGCAATCTAATATGGGGTCTTCGGCATAATCTATAAACTCCAATTGAACATCTGCAAAGCGAAAGCCATACATTTCCTCAAAGCGTCGCACTTTTTTTACCCGGGCTATATCGCCGTTGGCAATAAATCCGGTGCTGCTGTCTTCCTGATCTTTTAGCCAAAAATAGTTATTACGTACGATCATCAGTTGGTCGCCGCCTGTGAGTTCTTCTTCGCGGTAAAGTATGCGGCCCCGGATCTGTTTGTTGTATAAGTTAGCGTTTTTATTGCTCCTGCAAATGATCAGCGTATCATCGTTACCATATTTGTTATAAGCATAATTAAGCCCTTCCTCCAGCATATCACCACGCATGCGGTAAACATCTTTGTAGCCTTTGGTAACAATGCGCGGCATCACTTCCTTACCCTGCCTGATGATGTTGCGCACGTTGGTTACATTATGTAATATGCCCGATTCCTTTTGCTGGCGAAGTACATCGGTAAGTTCATAAGTATGCACTTCTAACCCAAAGGAATCTTTCATCAATTTATAATCCAGCGCAGGGCTGTCTATTGTACCAACCGGCGGCAACTGGGCGGTATCGCCAACAAGTATTAATTTGCAATTTTTGGTGTTATAAACATAATTCACCAGATCGCGCAATAGCGTCTCACGATTACCGCTATTGTGTTCATTAGATATCATGGAGGCCTCATCAACAATAAACAACGTATTGGCGCTCATATTCTCTGCCAGTGCAAAAGCCTCGTCAACGTTTAAGGCTGATTTTTTCCTATAAATACGTTTGTGAATGGTAAATGCTTTACGGCCGCTGTAGTTGGTTATCACTTTGGCTGCCCGGCCTGTTGGTGCCAGCAAAACCGAGCGGAAATTATATTTGGGCAAAGCTTTTACCAACGCACCAACAATAGTGGTTTTACCCGTACCTGCATAGCCGCGCAAAATGAAGCATTCGTCGCCATCGTCGGTTGCCAAAAAATGATGCAGCTTGTAAAAAAGCTCCTGCTGCTGTGCCGTAGGCTGGTGCGGAAAGCTTTTGCTGATGTGTTCGGTACCGTCCATAGCACAAAAATGCCAATAACTATGTTAATGTAGGTAATTGATAAAAAATATTACTTTTGCTTTAACTGCATGAGCGAGAATAAAACCCTTTATACCAGCAACGATCTTAGCCTTAACCAGGCGCATAGCTATACCCTGCTCCTACAAGTTGAAGTGAACAGTTTTAGTTATGCCATTGTGCATGGCAAACAGCTGTTAGCTTGGGGCGAAAATTTTAACACAGACGAGCTGCGTGATCCTGATCAACTGCGCGATATACTGACCGCTAATTACAAAGAGGTGCTCATTGGCCTTGATGCTGAAGCTGCTACGTTGCTGCCAAAATCGCTTTACGAACCGGGCAGGGTTAACGAGATAGCGCGCTTGCTGGATGTAAAAGACAACGAAAAGGTTTTCTCACAACTGCTGGATGATGATAACGTAATCATTTATAAGGCTGACGAAACGTTAACTTATGCTGTGAAAGACCTGGATAACCAATATGTTTTTCATAAAGATGCCGGCTTTATTAAAGCCATACCTAACGACTACCCAACAAGCAGTAATTTGTACTTGAACATCGGGCATGATAAAGTATCGATAGTAAATTACAAGTACAACAAACTACGCTTCAACAATACCTTCAGTATAAAAAACCACGAAGAGCTGGCCTACTTTTGCGCCCTTGTTGCAAAAGAATTACAGCTTGAGCCAAAAGACATGCGCCTTGTGCTAAGCGGTGAAATAAACGACACCGACGGTTATTTTAATTACCTGAAAGACTTTTTCGGACAGGTAAGGCTAAGCAGCATCACCATACTGGATGCACCTTACGATATACAATCGCACAAGTTGTTAGCTATAGCCGCCCTGTTGCTATGCGTATAATTGGAGGAAGACTGAAAGGCCTGCGGCTTAATCCACCAAAGAATTTACCAGTACGCCCCACTACTGATCTTGCTAAAGAAGCGCTCTTCAACATCCTGCAAAATCAAATAGAATTTGAAGGCATTACCGTGCTTGATCTTTTTAGCGGCACGGGCAATATCTCTATGGAATTTGCTTCGCGATATGCCGAGAAAGTCATATCAGTAGATAGAAGTATGCACTGCGTAGGTTATTTAAAAGACGCTGCGCGCCAGCATGGGCTTACGCAGATAGAAACCTTTAAGACTGATGTTTTTAAATACTTGGCAATGGAAACCGAGCAATATGACCTCATATTTGCCGACCCCCCTTACGACCTGGATAAGATCCCCACGATTTCTAAAATAGTTTTTGATCGCAACCTGTTAAAACCTGATGGTGTGCTGATAGTGGAACACCAAAGCATGCAAAACCTGGCCAATCATCCGGCTTTTGTAGAGCAAAGAAAATACGGGCATTCTTCTTTTTCATTTTTTAAGCATCCTACCGATGAGCAATAACCACGTAAGAAATCTGCAGACCACCGTGTTATCAGACAATTGGTACACTTTACGCAAGGCCACTTACGAACTTTTAGGCAGGGATGGCGAGTGGCAAGCCCAACAACGTGAAGCTTATGACCGTGGCAATGGTGCAGTAATACTTTTGTACAACAGAGCAGAGGGCACGGTGATCTTAACCAAACAGTTTAGGTTGCCTACTTATTTGAATGGTAACGAGGATGGTTACCTCATTGAAGCCTGCGCTGGCTTATTAGACGAGCATAACCCTAAAGATTGCATTCGTAAGGAAACCGAAGAAGAGACCGGTTACAAGATAACACAGTTGCAAAAAGTGTTTGAGGCGTACATGTCGCCCGGCTCGGTCACTGAGATACTTTACTTTTTTGTAGCCGAGTATAGCAAAGACATGAAAATAAGTGATGGTGGCGGTTTGGCAGATGAAACCGAGAGTATAGAGGTGTTAGAACTTGAGTTTAGCAAAGCGCTTGAGATGGTGAAAACCGGTGAGATAAAAGATGCGAAGACGATAATGCTGCTACAATATGCGCAGATAAATGGGTTGGTAAGCTAAAAGTAACGGGCACGTGCGATTCCTCCCGGGGAGGGTGTAGGGAGGGGTTTCTAAAAGCGATGATCACCCCTCCCTGCTACTACACAATCCATCGCACCCCTCCCATGGGAGGGAATTTTATTCATTCACATTATTGATTACAATATTTCCCTATTTTTGATGAGCAACAATGCTACTGATATGAAAATAGCCCTGTTCCCGGGTTCGTTTGATCCTGTTACCAAAGCGCACGTTGACATTGTTAAACGGTCGGTAAACCTTTTTGATAAATTTTATATAGGTGTTGGGGTAAACAGCAGCAAGCAAGGCTTATTGCCCGTTAGTAAACGCGAAGAAATGCTGAGGGCTGTTTTTGCGTATGACGAGCGCATACATATCATTGCCTATGAAGGGCTTACTGTTGATTTTTGCCGAAGTATAAACGCTGATTACATGATACGCGGCATACGCACGGTAAGCGATTTTGAATATGAAAAGGCTATTGCGCAAATGAATCATGCGCTTGAGCCGGAAATTGAAAGTATATTCATTGTAAGCAAGCCAGGTTATTCATCAATCAGCTCAAGCATTGTACGCGAGATCATCCGTTACAACGGTGATGTTTCGCAGTTTATACCTAAAGAGGCTATACCTTTTCTGCAATAAGCTTTTCTTTCACTAATACATCAATTATTGATGGGAATGTGTTATTGGTAATGGCAGGCACTTCTCTATTAGAAAACCATCGAACATCAGTAATACCCTCTTCAATTTGCGGAACAAGTTTTTCCTTGCCCTTGTAGCGCATTTTAAACCAATGAGTTTTCTTCAGCACCACTTCATTCTTGTAGATGTAAGTATGGTAGGTTTTACAGATCTTTTTCTCGAGCTTGTTTACTTTGATGCCGCACTCCTCTTCAACCTCGCGCACAGCAGCAATCTTCGTTTTCTCTTTCTTTTCTATTTTACCTTTCGGCAGGTCCCATTTATCATTACGGTAAATAAACAGGTGTTCGCCATGTTTATTGGTAACCAGGCCACCCGCTGCCTCAATTAAGAAATTGCTTTTAATAACCTGTTTTAAGAAAGCTTTTGCATCAGTGCAAAGCACGTAAAAAAGGTTATTTTTCTGCTTCAAAGCCCAGTGATAAACTATTTTAAGATCAAAGTGCTCAGCATCAATTGCTTGATAACCCAAACTCGGATCAGGTGTTTTAGCAGTAAGCAAAACCACTTTTTCGTTAATATAAATTCTGTATTTTTGAGCCATGTTTACCAATAGCGAGACCCAACAGCAGGTCGCCGAATTTTTGCTGCAAATTAAAGCAATAAAATTACAACCTACTAATCCTTTTACATGGGCTTCGGGCTGGAAATCACCCATCTATTGCGATAACAGGGTAACCCTATCTTATCCAACCATACGTACCTACATCAGGCAGAAATTATCTTCGGCCATACAAGAGGTTTTCGGTTCTGTTGATGCTATTGCTGGTGTGGCAACTGCCGGTATACCACAAGGCGCATTGGTTGCACAAGAGTTAGGCTTACCATTTATTTACGTGCGGGCAAAAGCTAAAGAACATGGCCGCGGCAACCTTATTGAAGGTGAGATAACACCTGGTCAGCGAGTGGTGGTAATAGAAGACCTTATCTCCACAGGTAAAAGCAGTTTGCAAGCAGTTGATGCTTTGCGGGAAGCTGGTTACACCGTTGCCGGACTCGCTGCAATATTCAGCTACGGATTTGACGTTGCTGACGAGAATTTTAAAAATGCCAAATGCCCGTACTTTACCCTATCAAACTATAACGCTTTGATAAAATACGCTGAAGAGAAGCAATATATTTCATCAGCCGATGTAGATATGCTTAAAAAATGGCGCGAAGAACCATCTACCTGGGGACAATAACTATCTATAATTATGAGCGTATTTGAAAGTGCAGTTACAATTAGTAAATCTGCCGATATTGTTTATGCTTTTTTAGCAGACATGAACAACCACAGGCAACTGATGCCCGATAGCATTACTGATTGGGAATCTACGGTAGATGTTGCCAGTTTCAATGTTCAAAACATAACCAAATTATCGTTAAAAATTGAAGAGCGCGTAGCTTATACTTTGATAGGGATAGTACCTGCGGAAAAACCGCCTTTCAATCTCGACTTAAAGTGGGAGTTAAATTCTGCCGGGAATGCAACAGAGGTAAATTTCGTCATTACAGCTGATCTTAACATAATGATGAAGATGCTGGCAAGCGGGCCTTTAAAGAAGTTAGCTGAAGAAGAAACGGCTAACTTAGTTCGGTTACTAAGTTAGCCGTAAGGGATTAAATTTCGTTTCTGCTGCCGTTTTTAATGTGATTGGCCGCCACTAACGCATTTACGATGAACAGACTGGTTACTACAATAGCCATAATAATAAAGGGGGGTTTTAAGTGACTCAATTGTTTTACGGATTAACCTGTTCAATAGTTATACCGTTTCCATAAATATACGTTTTTTCGTAATCAAACAAACTTTTTTAAATAAAAATTAAAAAAACGTAGAAGCTTATACTCAACCTTGTGTAATGCGTGTAGATTAAATTCCCATCAGTTTCTATAACCTCAAAATCATTCAGCGCACTTAATTAAATAAACAATTTACCGTAACTTTGCGGCAAATTGTAACGCAGCATGATCACGGTATCAAATTTATCTCTTCGTTTCGGTAAACGCATTTTGTTTGAGGATGTAAACCTTAAATTTACCCAAGGCAACTGCTATGGTATTATTGGTGCAAATGGTGCAGGCAAATCAACGTTCCTTAAAATACTTTCTGGGGAGGTAGATCCTACCAGCGGTTCGGTAAGTTTCACCCCCGGCGAGCGTATGGCCGTATTAAGCCAAAACCATTACGCTTTTGACGACTTTACGGTTATTGAGACGGTGATGATGGGCCATAAGGAAATGTACGCCGTAATGAAAGAAAAAGATGCCATCTATCTGAAAGAAGATTTTAACGATGCTGACGGCGAACGAGCAGGCGAACTGGAAAATCTTTTTGCCGAGATGGACGGCTGGAACGCCGAGAACAACGCTGCTACCCTATTGAGCAACCTGGGCATTAAAGAAGACAATCACTATAAACAGGTTAAAGACCTTGATAATACACAAAAGGTTCGCGTGCTGTTAGCACAAGCGCTATTTGGCAAACCGGATATCCTGATACTGGATGAGCCTACCAACGACCTTGACATTAATACGATTACCTGGTTAGAGGATTTCCTTGCATCGTATGAGGCGATTGTACTGGTGGTATCTCACGACAGGCACTTTTTGGATACCGTGTGTACCCACGTGGTAGATATTGACTTTGGTAAGATGATCATTTACACCGGTAACTATTCGTTCTGGTACGAATCGAGCCAGTTGGCGTTAAAGCAACGTGCCGAGCAGAACAAAAAGGCTGAAGATAAGGTTAAGGAGCTACAGGAATTCATCCGCCGCTTTAGCGCAAATGCTTCAAAATCTAAACAGGCCACCAGCCGTAAGAAAGCTTTGGACAAGATAAATCTTGACGAGATACAACCATCAAACCGTAAATACCCCGGCATTATCTTTAATAACCAGGGCCGTGAAATTGGCGACCAGGTATTACAAACGGAAAATTTGGGTAAAACGCTAAATGGCGAAGTGCTGTTCTCTAACATCAGCTTTATGGCAGCCAAAGGCGATAAGATAGCCGTGCTATCTGAAAACAGCTTAGCCACAACTGCTTTTTATGATGTTTTAACCGGCCGTGATACTGATTACACAGGTAACTTTAAATGGGGTGTTACAGTAAATATTGCTGATATACCGACAGATACTGCCGAATACTTTAAAGGTAAAGATGATAACCTCATCGACTGGTTGCGCGAGTACTCACCGGGCGAAAAAGATGACCAGTTTATCCGTGGCTTCTTAGGCCGTATGTTGTTCAGTGGCGAAGAGGTATTAAAAAAAGCCAGCGTTTTATCAGGTGGTGAAAAAATGCGTTGTATGTTCAGCCGCATGATGCTGCAAAGCGCAAACATGCTTTTGTTGGATGAACCTACCAACCACCTCGACCTGGAATCTATCACCGCGCTAAACAACGGTATGAAAGATTTCCGTGGTAACATCATCTTCACATCTCGAGATCATGAATTGGTGCAAACCGTTGCTAACCGCATTATAGAAATAACACCGGCAGGTATAATTGATAAGTTAATGACTTATGACGAATACATCACCAGCGAGGCTGTACAAAAGCAACGTGAGGAAATGTATGCCGCAGTGTAACTAATGTGGCATTAACATAGTCTATGCCGGTATGAAACGTATACTGTTAATTGTATTACTTATCGTACCGGCATTTTTTGCTAAAGCGCAGGAGCTTACAGGTAAAGTTATCGACGGGAAAACGCAGGCTCCGCTCCAATACGTTAATGTTGGCGTAATGGGGAAAAGCATAGGTACGGTTACCGGCAAAGATGGATCGTTCAATCTAAATCTCTCCGATCATCCTAACGATACGCTACGACTATCAATGGTGGGCTATGTGCCGCTAACTTTTAAAATAGCAGATGCAATAAATATGCGGGATAAAAACTTTGTTTTACAGCCCGCAACAATGCAGTTAAACGAAGTAAAGGTAAGCAACCATAAATGGAAGCAGGTGATATTGGGCAATACAACCCGCTCTAAAAATACTAATGCCAGTTTCAATACCGGCCGGCCCGGTAACGAGATAGGCACTATTATCAAGATCAAGAAGTCCCCCACTTACTTAAAGCAGTTTAATGCTTCGCTGTCGTCAACGCTAATGACGGATTCGGTAACGATGCGGTTGAACTTCTACACGATAAAAAACGGACTGCCCAATCAACTATTGCAAAATCAAAACATATTTGTAACTATCAAAAAAGGCCAGGATATGATTACCGCTGACCTTAATCCTTATAATATTGTTGTTGAAGACAAATTCTTTGTAAGCCTGGAATGGGTAAAGGAAAGTCGCGCTGAAAATATCTGGTTTTCGGCAAGTTTATTTAGCGGCGCCATCATAGCCCGCGAAACAAGCCAGGGTACATGGGAAAAAGAAGGGATAGTTGGGCTGGGCTTTAACGTGTTAGCCGAATATTGAGAATTAAACCTATTTAATTAACGCAAATTTAGTCAGCAGATAGTATATTTGCCATCCATTTACTTATAATCACGACTCCGTAGCTCAGCTGGTAGAGCAAATGACTCTTAATCATTGGGTCGAGAGTTCGAATCTCTCCGGGGTCACCTGTTACTGATCAATGCCTTAGCACTTTGCTGAGGCTTTTTTGTTGAATTAAATTGCCTTGAAACTAATTGTCGGCTACTCAAATTAAACTATCATACTTGTAAATACAAAATTTTAACTGTTGCACTAAAAACATTCTTAATAAGAGTGCGTTTAGTATACCATGGCATCTACAGTTGAAAAAGCAAATATGTTATTTTCACCCTCGGGCATTGGGGGGAGTTTAGCTATTTTCCTGATCGCCGTTGCCATGGTGTTTGCTATCTGGATCCTTCTAAAAGAAAAACAATCCATCAACTCAAAACGCAATAGCAATCTGGAGAAAGCAATTGTTGCTCATTTCCTCCATTCAATTAAATTGGACTTTGTTTGCGACATCTTAAAAATAGATCGCGTTGATATTACCCATTCCAAATCTAAAACTTACTCTAAAAGCAGGCTAAATACTTCACCGCGCGATTAAAGTATACCTTATGAAACACATCCTGATTATTGCTACAACCTTTGTGTCATTATGCATGGGCATGTCATCTTATGCACAAACAGAGCCGCCGAAAGTTCCGAACATTATGGAGATCAACCGAAAAAAGATCGACTCCCTTGATCAAAAGCTGATCGAGATAATTGGAACAAGGGAGAAGTTGGTAAAGGAAATTGGTGAATACAAGGCGGCGAATCATATCCCTCCACTACAGGCTTCTCGTTTCCAGGAAGTTTTAAACAGGTCTACAGCGGCCGGTAAAACTCAAGGCCTCTCAGAAGACTTTATCAAAGAGCTTTTGAACGCCATACACAAAGAAAGCCTAAGGATTGAGAATGAGATAAAAGATAAAGCAAAATAAAACACCCTCTGCCGGGCAAAAAAAGGGGAATCATCCATCAGGATAATTCCCCTTTTAATTTAAAGATTTATTTAAATACAGTTGTAATAGCTTCGCCCACTTCATGACCTGCGTTGGCTTTGAAATCAAGTCCAAGCAATTGCGCTATGGTTTGCGCCAGTTGTTTATGGTAAGTACTTGTAGGTGTCTTTATCTCGCCTAAAACTTTTGTATCAGGGCCTATCACCGCAAACCAGGTTTGCTCAGCTCCTTTTACATCAGCACCGTGGTTTCTCCAGCTATCAAGCGGCATTTCGCCACGGCCATGGTCGCAGGTTATAAGTAGTGTAGTTTTATCTTTATAAAAAGGATCTGCCTGTACCATTTCCCAAATGGTTCTGATAAAACCGTCCTCTTGCCTTGCTCGCTCCAGGTAAGCTTTGTAATTACCCTCATGCGCCATATCATCAGTTTCGTCAAACGCCATGTAGGCAACACGTGGTTTGTATTGCTTTATATATTCTTTGGTAAACTCGTAAGTGATAAAGTCTGACCGTGTCGAATCGCCCAAATAGCGCGGTACATCTTTTTGAAGATCATTCAGAAACTTTAAGCGGGCATTAGCATCTGCGTTTTTCAGATCAGCATAGCCTGAATAAACAGGTAAGCCCGAACGGTTAACATTCAGTATCTGAGGAAAGCGTTCCCAGGAAGAAAAAGCTATTACTTTTCCGGCGTATCCCTTTTGTTTATTGATAAACTCCAACACGTTCATGTTTGGGTTTACAATGGCGTCATTGGTGTTCATGCGAACGTCAGGGAACCCGGTGAAGATCTCGTTATAGCCTGGGTAAGAGAACCGATATTGGTTTGCAACTTCGTCTTTATTACCCAAATCGCGGTTGCCATATACCTGCCCTTTCTCACTCACAACCGACCACAGAAAAGGGAAAAGCATTTTACGACGCTCTGCTGCGGCAGGCGCCCAAAACTTCTTTTTCACCTCGTCTTTATCGTTTGTGAATTTTGAATTGATAAGGGCCGAATCAGCACCACGGAAAACATCCTGCCAGCGCATGCCATCAAGTGTAACAATGATGATGTTTTGTGTTTTGTGAGATTGCGCATGAACGTTGAAAGCGATGGCAAAAAGCATCGCAATGGTGATCATTTTTTTCATATCGAAAATAAAAAAGGGCGGTTTATTAAGCCGCCCTGTAAATGTAAATTATTTTAATATCCACATAATACCGTTAATATCGTCGTTACCACCGTATTGGCTCTGTAACGCTTTTTGATAATTTGCGGCATTGGCAGTACGTTCAGCTTCAGGATATTGGAAGCGCTTGGCAATACGCGAGCTGTTACCCGTACCCGGCCCTGTAGTAAAGTTAGGCACACCGGTACGGCGGTACGTAAAGTAAGACTCTAAACCTGAGTGGCGGAACAACGCTATATACTTTTGTTGAAGTATGCGTGTTAAACCTGCTGTACCCGCCTGGTATTTTACACTTGTTTGGCTGTAATAATTGTTGAAGGTTACTGGTATCTGGAAAGTATCATAATTACCATCAACAGTTACACTTGTTGAACCCGGGCGGTAGAAATACGCCGTAAACGCACCATCCTCAGGAATGCCGTATGATGCCATAGATGCCTTGATACCGCTTTGATAATAAGACTCAGCATTTCCACTTGTCCAACCACGGTTTATACCTTCAGCAATATTAAACATCAACTCCGGATAGCCTATTTGTACGCTTGGCTCGCCGGTGTAGGTTGAATAAAAGTGCTTGCGATTAATGAATGAGTATTTCTGCAAACCCGCATTATTGTACATTGTTCCCTGGTCTTCACCCGGGTCGGCACCTACAAAAGAAGCAAAGTCAGTAGCGCTTTTACCTTGTTTGTCAACCAGATCTCGTGCTGGTTCCGCAGTGACATAAACACGTGGATCTTTAAGCGAGGTAAGCAAACCTACATATGTTGATGACATATTTTTACGTGAACCGCTTTGCCCAAAGTTGTTCGGGTTCATTGGATAAAAATTGGTTGGCGTAACAAAGGTGTACTGCATGTTATCAGCAGTGCTTTGCATCAACGGATATTTTGATGGGTTGGCAATAATAGTAGCAAAACGGGTAATAACTTTCAGGTCAGTATCGCCGGTTTTGTTACTTAACTGCACAAGTAAACGTAGATAAAGTGCATTTACGGTTTTTTGCCACTTTGTAAGATCATTACCAAAGTAAATATCGTTCTTTAAGGTAGCACCTTCTCCCGTTCCAAAATCACTTGGTTTAGCGATTAACTGTCCCAGATCGCTGTTGGCACTTTCCAGCCAATCCAAACATTGCAGCATAACTGTTTTTTGAGGATCGTAAGTTGGTTCAAGATTATCTAAACCTTTCAGAGCATCGTTCATAGGGATATCACCCATTTCCAGGCTCATTTTACTGAACAGGTATGCTTTAAAGAATTTACCCAAAGCTTCGTAAGGATTAATGGCGGCACCGCCGGTTGCAGCAGCCGCTTTCTCCATCACAGTCACGTTCTTAAGTACCCGGTAATAATCGTCACCCGATCCAAAATCATAGCGATTATTCCCGTAATAATCATAGTTATACAGGTAATACTGGCTATAGATCTCTTTTTGGCCATCTGGTAGCTCGGCTGTGCTGGTAAGTACACCGTTAAATAATAGTGATGCCGGTACGTTATTGGGTACGTTAGTATTTTGCGAAAGCTCGTCAAAGCTTTTTTTACAACTTGTTACTGAAAGCAGCAGCGCCGCAGGCAGTATATATTTCGTTAATATCGTTTTCATGTTTACTGCTATCAGTTATTAGAATGATACATTTAGGTTAAGGCCATAACTACGCACAGTTGGCGATTGTAAACCACTTAAGCTTGTAGCATAGTTATACTGGTCAAGGTCAACATCTTTAAAGCGTTTGTCTTTATAGAAATAAAGCAGGTTACGACCATAAACAGATACTGATGCCTTTTGAATGAATGATTTTTGCAGCCATTGTTTAGGGAAGGTAAAGCCGAATGTAACCTCGCGCAGTTTCGAGAAGGTTTTGCTCATCAGGTTAGCCTCGTCTGCACCGTAATATTTACTTACATAATCCTGCACAAAGGTTTTGGTACCGTTTTGCTTGTATTGCAGATCGCCGTAGTTAAGTACTGCACCCGTGGTTGAGTTATAGTTGATAACACCACCATTTGAAATTTGTACACCCTCACCTACATAGCTACCGGTATAACCGGCTTTGCCGTAGTTTGACCAATCCTGGTAGCGGGCAGCACCCAAAGCGCCTTCGGCGGTTTCAATGTTTGCACCTCCGCGCATGGTTTTGTTGTGCATATAATCAACCATTACACCACCTACAGAGCCGTCAAACTGGAAGCTCATACTGAAGTTTTTGTACTGCAATCTGTTGTTTACAGCCCATGCGTAATTGGCATTCATATTACCCAGATACTGTGGCACAGGGTTAATAAGAGGCTTACCAGCAGCATCATTAATTACCTGGCCTTGCGGTGTTCTTACGAATGCGGTACCATACAATTTATCAGTACGGTCACCTTCTCTAAAGAATGTTTGGTAAGTATCTTGTCCTTTAGGTAATTCGAGATACTTATCCTTAAATGTAGATACGTTCACCAAAACATTCCAGCTAAAACCGCTTAGATCTTTTATTGGTGTTCCTTGTAAAGAAAGCTCGTAACCGGTCTTTTTGGTTTTTAAGGCGTTAACGTACTCAATTGTGTAACCCGATGCAGTTGAGATGGCATTAGCCAAGATCTGCGGACCATCCACATACTGGAAGGCGGTAGCACTTAAACCCAATCTGTTTTGCAGGAATTTGATATCCAAACCTTCCTCGTAGTTTACACGGGTTGAGGTTTTGATGCCTGATTGAAAAAGGTAGTCTGTTGCGTAACCAGCAGTTTGGCTGTTGTACACCTTACCTGTGGTGAACGATGTGTTCAAAGCGTAAGATGGGCCGTTGTAAGGCGACGCATAAACAGTACCGTAACCAAGTGGATTGGTCATTAATGGATTAGAAGTATTTGGACTACCACCTAAAGCCGTGATAGAACTGAATGGTGCAGGCCCTATTGTTGTAGCTGTAGCATCAGAACGGATGTTGGAGTATGAGCCACGAGCTTTTAAATAGCTAATAAATTCAGGCAATTGCACATAATCAGAAATAACTGTACTTAGTGATACACTTGGGTATAAATAAGTAGTTGGTGTTTGAAACGCTGAAGATTTATCAATACGTAAAGTATTTGATAAGGTAGCGTATTTACCAAAGCTTGCATCCAATGAATAATAAGCACTCAGAACGCGCATATCAGATCTGAAACTGCTTGCCTGAACAGGGTTCATGGAGTTGCTGAAAGAGTATACTTCCGGCACGTTCAGATAGTCTGTTGAAGCCCAGTTTGAGTTGTAGCTAAAATTACGCATGTTACCACCAACCAAACCTGATAAGTTAAGGAACTTGGCAATGGTATAATCGTAGTTGATCATTAACTCTGTGTTGTTATCAAACAAGTTGCGGCGATCTTCGCGATAGTCGCCCATGTTACCTTCACGACCATATGGGTGGGCAGAGTAAGGCATCTTTTCTGTACGCAGCAAGCCGTAAGTATCAATTTGTGAGCGCAGGGTTGCATTCAGGTTGTTATTGATCTTAAAGTTAGCTGACAAATAACCGGTGGTGTTGTTTTTGTAATGGCCGCGCGTCCATTCCTTAACCATTAACCAGGGGTTGTGGTAACGGGTGTACTCAGCAAATTGCGATTGTACCCCTACCTTACCCGGCTGCCAGATAGCTTTAATATCAGGTGCGTTAACATCCCAGTCGGCACCTGTCCAGATAGCCACGTTGTATATCAAGCTGTTTGGGCCATAGCTAACATCCGGGAAGTTGTCTGTAGTTTGGCGGTTAAAGTTTACGTTACCTTCAAATTTCCAGCGTGAGTTTGGATTGAACGAAGCGTATATATTAGCGTTAGCAATATCAAGATATTGCTCAGGAATGTAGCTGTTCTGGTGTTGTTGAGATGCTGAAAGGCGGATGTTATAGGTATCGCCATTTGCAGTTAAAGCAACGTTGTTATTGGTTTGGTAACCTGTACGCAAAAAATTTGCAAGATTATTAGCACCACGAGCGGTATAAGGAGTTGCTTGCCTTACGCCGTTAATAACCGGGCTATCATACTGTTTGATTAACTGACCTGCAAAATAAGGTCCCCAAACGTCATAGTCGGCATCTACACCACCCGGTGCACCACCTTTACCATCCACAAATTCGTAAAACGTATTTTCACCTGCGCCGTATGATTTTTGCACACGTGGGAAAGCCAAAAATCCGGTGTTTATTACGGTTGAGCTGTTGATATCAACCGTTAAGCCTTTTTTGTTTTTATTACCCTTTTTAGTTGTTATTAAAATTGCACCATATTGAGCACGATTGCCGTAAAGCGCGGCAGCAGCCGGGCCTTTTAACACGGTGTAAGTTTCTATATCATCAGGGCTGATATTGTAAGTGTCGGTGTTGATGGGAAAACCATCTACCACATATAGTGATATAGCATTACCTCTCAACCTCACGCTTGGTGCGCCAAGCAACTCGGCGGATGCACCTACCGATAAACCAGCTACCTTACCGGTTAAGCCTGTTATAGGGTTAGGATCGCGGGCCAAAGTTAGATCGCTGCCGTTTACGGTTTGCACGGCGTAACCGACCTTGCGGGCGTCTTTGCTAACACCAAGGGCGGTAACTACCACCTCGTTAAGGGTTTTACTATCGCCTTTAAGGGCAACTATCATGTTGGTTGTGCTTCCTATGGTTACCTGTTGCTCTGTAAACCCTAAGAATTTAAAAACCAATACCTGTCCTTTCGAGGCATTGATGATAAAGCGGCCGTAAAGGTCGGTTGTAGTGCCCTGGTTGGTACCTTGTAACATAACGCTAACGCCCGGTAAGGGCTGTTTGGTCTCATCTGTTACTGTACCTGAAATTTTGTTCTGGGCGAACAAAATTGCGGGTGAAAGGCAGCATATCACAGCGATAGCCACTCTTTTAAGATAAAGGTAAATTTGTTTCATCTGCTTTTTAAAATCTGTTTGTTAGTTTGATTTTACCAGCAGCAATACTAAACTTTGTTTATTATTATTAAACTAAGCCTAAGTTAAGGAAGCTTTAAACTTTAAGGGGTTAAATGTTAAGAGCGGGCATTTTTACTAACGGTTTCATTACAAACAAGTGCAATTAATTTAACACTGATTATTGTAAAGTAGCTTTGTTCTTTTGAAGATGGTTAAGTGCCATCCTTTTCAGCTCATCAATGCTGGTTACAGGAATGTGCTCTATTTTGGCCTCATCATCCCAATGCCTAAAGCGGATGATCAGGTCCTTATCCGGATCCGCTTCAAATGCTTCGGCCTCGCGAGCACTCATTACGCCGCCCTGGAAATTTAATGTTGTACGACTCGCCGGGGAAAGCTTTTCGTAATAATCGGGATATTTAAAAGTAAGGTAACGTTTAGCTATTACGTGGCCCTGCACCAGATTAGCCATACGTTTAGAAAAACCTAAGCCTATAAGATAATCGGCGCCCAGCTTTTCATGGTCAACGTTTCCCATGCCATCCATACTTTCTGCTTCTCCCTTTGCTGCGCACAGGTGGCCTATATCATGAAAGAACGCAGCCAGCACCACCTCGTCATCGTAACCTTCGGCTTTGGCGAGATCTGCCGCCTGGGCCATATGTTCTAATTGCGATACCGGTTCACCTATGTAGTCTTCATCACCATGTTGCTCGTACAGGGCAAAAACTTTTTCTACTACTTCTTCCGGGGTAAGCTTCTCTAATTCCATCTTAATATCTTACAAAAGAAAAAACGACATGTTAACTGCTTATTAACCACAGATGATTAAATATAACTTAACTTTTTTTAACATCTGTAAACTTATTTTTACTTGACTTATGTTTTTATAATCTATACTTTGCCGCCTTCCAACAACCTTAATTAAGCAATGGAAGACGATATCCTGATACAAATAAGCAATCGTATTAAAGAAAAACGCCGCGAAAAAAACATCACCGTACAAGAACTGGCAACCAAAGCCAATGTAAGTAAAGGCCTTATATCACAAATAGAGAACAGCCGTACCATACCCTCACTTATCGTATTAATAGATATAGTTAGAGCTTTGGATATAGACCTCAATGTGTTCTTTAAAGATATCCGTCATGCCGATCAAAAGTTTCCCCTGATCATAAAGCGCAAAAGTGATTACGAACGTTTTGAGAAAGAGCATGCAGAAGGATTTGGTTATCAGCGCATATTTACCCAATCTATAAAAAACTCAACTGTCGACATCGTAATACTTGAGCTTGAACCCAATGCGCATCGCCCCCTGGTTGAGACAGAGGCGTATGAATACAAGTATATAATTAAAGGAGACGTAGAATACTTATTCGGAAACGATACCACTTATCAGTTAAATGAAGGTGACAGCATGCTCTTTGACGGCCGGATACCACATACCCCCCGCAATATTGGCAAAGGTAAAGCAAGCATGCTGGTGATCTACTTTTTTGAGAATACTGCAAGCGGTTAAAGTATTCTTAACACAAGCTTAGTTTATATTTAATAAACAATGTTTAATATTGCTAAACAAAAATTCAATTTAGCATGCCTATTAAACTTGTGGTATTCGATATGGCCGGCACAACAGTGGCGGATGAAAGCGGAGTGATGGACACTTTTAAGTCGTCTCTTGCAAAATATGGTTACGATGTTCCATTGCATGAGATAGCACCTTTAATGGGCTATGAAAAAAAACTGGCTATAAGAACCATGCTTGAACGCCATGAGGCTGACCCAAATAAATCAACGGATAAGTTAGTAAGCGCAATTCATCAATATTTTGTAGATACCCTTGTAAATCATTATCGCAATGCAACCGATCTGGAAGCTTTGCCCAATGCAGAAGAAACGCTGCTTTACTTACGCGAGCAAGGCATCAAGGTTGGTTTGAACACCGGCTTCTCGCGCATTATTGCCGATAGCATCATTAACAATCTTAAATGGCGTGAGCGCGGTTTGTTCGATTACATGATATGCTCTGATGAAGTGCCAGCCGGCAGGCCGGATCCTGCAATGATCCATTATATTATGAAAGAAGCAGGGGTTACTAACCCCGCAGAAGTTGCAAAAGTTGGCGACACAGAGGTTGATATCAACGAAGGCAAAAATGTAGGATGCAAATATATCATCGCGGTTACGACAGGTGCTTTTACCCGTGAACAACTGGAGACCTATCAACCTACCCACATCATAGATAACATAGCAGACGTTGTAGCGATAGTTACTGAAAAGAGCGATGCAATTGCTTAACCATTTACGCAACCGCGTTTCAAAATGGCCTTATGGGCTTACTTCGGTTTTGGCCGGGCTGGCTGCTTTTGGTGCATACACATCCATGTATGCTTTCAGAAAAGCGTTTGCGGCAGGCACGTTTACGGGGCATCAGTACCTGCACGTAGATTACAAAGCCTGGCTGGTGATAGCGCAGGTGCTGGGTTATATGCTTAGTAAGTTCTACGGCATTAGGTTTATAGCGGAGGTGAGATCGAAAAGCCGGGGTAAAAGTATATTGATGCTCATAGCTATCTCATGGCTTGCTTTGCTCCTCTTTGCTGTTATCCCGGCACCTTATAACATCATTTGCCTGTTTATAAACGGCTTCCCGCTGGGGATGATATGGGGCCTGGTTTTCGGTTACCTGGAAGGCCGCAAGGCTACCGAATTTATGGCTGCGGTGTTATCCATCAGTTTAATATTTGCTTCGGGGTTCGTAAAAACGGTTGCCCGCAATATCATGAGCAACATGCACGTAAGCGAATATACCATGCCTTTTATAACCGGTGCTTTTTTCGTGGTCCCGTTACTATTGTTTGTACTATTTTTAGAAGTGATGCCGGCGCCAACGGCGGAAGATAAGGCTTTACGTACCGAGCGCTTACCGATGGACGCCGCTGAACGCAAAGCTTTTTTAATTCGCTTTTTACCCGGTATAATTTTAACAGTTATTGTTTACGTTCTACTCACCGTGATGCGTGATATCCGCGATAACTTTGAAGTTGAGATATGGCACGGATTAGGTATTAAAAACAATGGCATTTTTGCCAGCATCGATTCGGTGATCTCTGTTGCAGTTTTAGCGGGCATCAGTCTGCTTATCCTCATCAGAAATAACCTGAGAGCGTTCGCTGTTATCCATATTTTTATTATATGCGGTTGCCTGTTGGCAGGTTTGGCAACAATATTTTTTAACGCCGGCGTTATCAGCCCTATCTGGTGGATGACCATTGCCGGCCTTGGCCTATACGCAGGCTATGTGCCCTACAATGCCATATTTTTTGAAAGGATGATCGCGTCTTTCCACTACAAAAGTAACGTAGGTTTTATTATGTACGTTGCCGATGCCATTGGCTACCTGGGCAGTATAAGCGTATTGTTACTGAAAGAGCTGGGGAACCCGCACATTAGCTGGAATTTATTTTTTAAGGACGGCTTATTGGTATTATCCATCATTGGCGGCATTAGCGGCACATTGTCACTTATTTATTTCATGCAAAGTGCGCGTAAAGGCATTAAAGAGAAAAACAACTTATCATTATTTACCGTATGAGCAACAAAACCGCTATAGTAATTGGCGCTGGTATAGTTGGCTTAGCCACAGCAAGGGCGTTAGCTATAAGAGGCTATAAAGTAGACATTTTTGAACGTAATGAGCGGGCAGTTGGTGCCTCTATCCGCAACTTTGGTATGGTTTGGCCAATAGGGCAACCTACCGGGCAATTGTTTGATCGCGCCATGCTATCACGAAGCATTTGGAAACAGATTTGTGGCGAGGCCGGTATCTGGCATGATGAAGTGGGCTCATTGCACCTGGCCTATCATGATGATGAGTTACAGGTAATGCAGCAATATGTTGATGTTAATGCCTCTTTAAGAGATTGCGCGCTGCTAACAGCGGAACAAGCGCTGCAAAAATCCCCGGCTGTGAATACCAATGGATTGAAAGGTGCGCTTTGGAGCGGTACAGAAATGATCATCGAGTCTCGCGAGGCTATAGGTACTGTGGCTGCATACCTGGCTGAAAAGCATAGTGTAAACTTTCATTGGAATACAGCCATTAGTGAGGTTAAAACAAATACGGTTAAAACGGGCAATCAAACCTATCAGGCAGATGAGATCTTCATTTGCAGTGGTACCGAGTTTGAAACGCTTTATCCGGAAATATTCGCTGCCACTCCTATTACTAAATGTAAATTACAAATGATGCGGATGGCGGCTCAGCCAAATAACTGGCGCATTGGGCCGTCGCTGTGTGGCAGCTTATCAATGGTACACTATCCGGGCTTCCAGGCCGCTGCTTCTTTACCCGCGCTGCGCGCACGGTATGAGGAGCATTATGCAGAATATTTGAAATGGGGCATCCATGTGATGGTCTCGCAAAACCAGTATGGCGAACTTACAGTTGGCGATTCGCATGAGTATGGATTGGTGCATGATCCCTTCGATAAAGAATTTATAAATAAAATGATAGTAGATTACCTTAAAACCTTTACAAACTTAAAGGATACAAGGGTGATACAAACCTGGAACGGCATCTATGCAAAGCTCACTAATGGTAAAACAGAACTGATTTTAGATGTAGAGCCCGGGGTAACCATCATTAATGGACTTGGCGGTAACGGCATGACACTATCTTTCGGACTTTGCGAACAAGTGATAGCGGCTCGTGCTGGCTCCGTTTAGTGAATAACCAACTTGATTTAATTTTAAAAGGAGCGCCGCAAGGGCAGCTCCTTTTTTGTTTGCCTATACTTTTATACATGAGCTTTACGAACAAGTAATTTGAGCCGTACAAGACATTCTGCATCACCCATTGGCTGCATCTTTGTTAAACAAAAACAAATAAGATCATGACAACAATTAAAAAAATAGCTTTAGGTAGCGGCGGCCCAATGGTTTCTAAACTTGGGTTAGGCTGTATGCGCATGTCATCAGTTTGGGGTGGCAAGGCAAATGACGAAAATGAAAGCATTGCCACCATACACGCTGCGCTTGATAACGGTATCAACTTTTTAAACACCGGAGATTTTTACGGTGCAGGCCATAATGAATTGCTGGTAGGTAAGGCGATAAAAGACCGCAGGGAAGACGCTTTCGTAAGCGTAAAATTCGGTGCCATATTTCACAATGGGCAATGGTTAGGTATGGACCTAAGGCCTATAGCCATCAAAAATTTCATCAATTATTCGTTGGTGCGTTTAGGCGTAGAAACTATAGACCTTTACCAACCATCACGTATGGATGGTAGCGTACCCGTTGCAGATATCATCGGCACAGTAGCAGATCTGGTTAAGGAGGGAAAAGTTCGCCACATTGGCGTTTCTGAAATTAATGCAGATCAACTACGCGAAGCAAACAGCATCCACCCGATAGCTGCTTTAGAGATCGGTTATTCTTTAGCTGACAGAGAAATGGAAAAGGAGTTATTGCCAACCGCCAAAGAGTTGGGCATTGCGGTAATCGCCTTTGCCAATACCGCCGAAGGGTTGCTAACCGGTAACATGACGGCCCCGCTTCCTGCAGATGCGTACCAAAATCATTTCTCACGTTTCCAGGGTGAGAACCTTGTTAAAAATCTTGAGAAAATTGAACTGCTGAAACAAATGGCAAATGATAAAGGAATAACGCCTACCCAACTTGCCATTGCATGGGTAAACCACCAGGGCGATTATATTATGCCTCTGGTGAGCATGAGCCGAAGATCTCGCCTGCCCGAAAATATTGCTGCTATGGCCATTACCTTTACCGATGAAGAGATGGCCTTGTTGAACACTCATTTTGCGCCGGGAGCAATTTTAGGTGGCACTTACCTGCAACGCTAAGCTGTTTTCATATATTTAAAACATGGTAAACCCAACCGAAATTATTCCGGGGATAATATTTTACGCCTACCTTGCCACTAAGCGCAAAGAAAAGATAGGTTTCTTTAAACACAATACTTTGGTAATGCAGGTTTCCGGGCAATTTTGCCTGGAAACCGCATATCAAAAGCTCGCCATGCAAAAAGGCCAAATGATGCTTATCGGTAAGAATCAACTGGCAGAGATACAAAAAGGCCCGCTGCCGAACGAGCCTTACCAAACCGTTATCATTACCCTGCAGGAGGATATCCTTAGAAAAATAGCTTTAGAAGAACAGATAGAGATAGATAAGAAATACATCGGCGAAAGAAATTTACTCATCGCGCCTAACGAATATCTGAAGGGGTTTTTCCAGTCCATCATGCCTTACATAGAGAGCTCGAGTGAAATGTTGACTAAAGACATTGGTATTTTAAAAGTGCGTGAAGCAGTGAAGCTTTTACTGCACGCCATGCCGCAGCTTCGGAGCTTTTTATTCGACTTTTCGGAACCGCATAAGATAGACCTGGAAAGCTTCATGAATACGCACTTCCATTTCAATATGCCGATAGAAAAATTTGCAGAACTTACCGGTAGAAGCCTTGCCGGCTTTAAACGTGATTTCAGCAAAACCTTTGGTATGGCACCGCGGCAATGGCTGCAACAACGCAGACTTACTGAGGCCAGGCACCTCATAGAACACAAACAGCAAAAGCCATCTGCAATCTACCTTGATCTTGGGTTTGAGACCCTCTCGCATTTCTCTCATGCATATAAAAAACATTACGGGAGCGCACCAACAAAAGTAGCATGAGCTAAGCTAAGCTTTAACAGGTATTGTTGCTTTAAGCAGTTCGCTTGTTATTTCCCGCGTGTAGGCATTAATCTCGTCGCGAAAGGCAGTTACAGATGCTCCGCCCCTTATCTCTTCCAGTCGTTTCTCCCATGAGCCCGTCAATTCTGCCTGCGCTATGCGTTGGCTCTTTACCACTTCGTAAACTGAAAGGCCTGTTGCAGTAGGTACCAGGTTCTTCTTCTCCCTGCTGATGTATGATCGTTTAATAAGCGTCTCGATTATTGCCGCGCGAGTGGCCGGCGTACCTAAGCCGCTCTCTTTCATAGCCTCACGCAATTCCTCGTCATCTATATCCTTACCTGCTGTTTCCAGGGCTTTAAGCAAGCTGGCTTCGTTGTATAACGGCTTCGGCTTGGTTTGCTTTTCTAAAACCGCTTTTTGGCGGATGGGCAAACGCTCACCTTTTGTAACTTTTGGTAACGATGCATTTTCTTCGTCTTTCTTTTCCTCATCCGCATCATTAAACACCGCCCGCCATCCCGGTATGCTTATAACCGTGCCACTGGCTTGATATTTCTCGCCGCTTTGAATTATAATCCGGGTGATCTCCTTAATACAATCCTGGTGAAAGGCCTCCAGCATACGGCCGGCTACCATATCATAAACGGCTTGCGAATCGTTTGTTAAATGGTTAGGGCGTTCTCCAGTAGGCAGTATCGCGTGGTGGTCGGTCACCTTTTTAGCGTTTACGCTTCGTTTACTCAGCTTAGCATCTTTCAACAACGTGGCCTGTTTCCCAAAATCGGCATGATCTTCAAATTTGCTGATCAGATCAGGAACTTGTGCAAACACATCATCCCCTATGTAACGGCTCCCGGTACGCGGGTATGTTACCAGCTTGTTTTCGTATAAATTTTGAAGTATGGCAAGGGTTTGGTCGGCAGTAAAGCCTTTTTTCTTGTTTGCCTCTTGCTGTAAACTACTCAGATCGTGCAAAAGCGGCGGCGGTTCTTTTCGTGGTTTAGCTTCAACACTTAAAACCAGTCCACCGTCAGGGAAGCCCGATGCCACATCTTCTACCCTGCTCAAAACCTCATCGGCCTCTTCCTTGGTTTTAAATCTGCGGTCGCAAATAGCCCTGAAGGTTATACCATCCTTATCGGGTTGTATCGCCACCTGGTAATAGGTTTCGGGGACAAAATTTTTGTTTTCCAGGTATCGTGCACAAATCATGGCCAGCGTGGGGGTTTGCACCCTGCCTAATGACAGCACCGCCCTATTGCCCGATGCCAGGCTTAATGCCTGCGTTGCATTCATGCCTACCAACCAGTCTGACTGTGAGCGGCAATGCGCCGAATAGAACAGGGTATCATAATCCGTACCTGGTTTGAGATTACGGAAACCGTATTTAATAGCCGCATCTGTTTGCGATGATATCCATAGCCTTTTAAACGGCTTTTTACATTTAAGATGATAATAGATGTATCTGAAGATAAGCTCGCCTTCGCGCCCGGCATCCGTTGCAACAATAATTTCGCTGGCTTCCTCAAACAACGACCGGATAATATCAAGTTGCTTCCGTGCTGCAGGATCATCAACCACGCCATCCCTGGTTTTGGTTTTGCGTACTGATAGTTTGAATTTTGAGGGCAGCATGGGCAGGTTTTGAACGTTCCAGCCGTAATAACCATATTCCTGCGGCGGTGCCAGTTGCAGTAAGTGACCAAATGCCCAGGTGAAGGTATAACCTTTGCCTTCAATGTATCCTTCGCGTTTGGTGGTGGCACCAAATACCCGGGCAATTTCGCGGGCAACAGACGGCTTTTCGGCAATGATTACTTTCATAGTACAGCCCCGAAACTACCTAAACGCGCAGGCTGAGGCAACAAGTGTTGAAAAGTTAAGTCTGCATGATTGAAAAATTTAAACCCATCCACGCAAAAAATCTGCAAAAACATCCCTGTACTGCTCACTTACATGTACAGTGATGCCTGCAACCTGCAAAGAGTTTTTTGTAACGGCCTTTACCTTATCAAGCGCAACAATGTATGAACGATGAAGCCTTTTAAATTTATCAGTGGGCAACTTCTCCTCGAGGTTTTTTAAACTGGTGAGCGTAAGAATGGGTTTGGCTTCGTTATCGAGGTAAACTTTTACGTAATCTTTAAGTCCCTCTATGTATAAAATACGATCGGTGTCAACCTTTACCAGCTGATATTCAACTTTTAAGTAGATATAGTTCTTTTCTACCTGATTACCTGCCGTTTGCACTACGGGGCTGATCTTCTGTTCTTCAAACATCGAAAAATATTCGAATGCCTTTGCCGCAGCCCGTGAGAAATCTGCAAAATTAAATGGTTTTAGAAGGTAATCCAATGCGCCAACTTTATAGCCTTCGAGGGCATACTGGTCATATGCCGTTGTAAATATAATCCTGCGGTCTTTCCTGCTTGTACCCTGGTCTATGATCTTGGCAAGCTCCATCCCGCTCAGGTCGGCCATGCGGATGTCTAAGAATAGTAATTGTATGTCGGGATTTTCCTGAAGAATTCTTAGGACAGCAATGGCGCTTGTGCATTTGTCCACAAGTTGTAAAAAAGGTGTTTGCTCAATGTACGATGCTACAAGGTTGAGTGCAATAGGCTCGTCATCTACTGCAATACATTTAATGATCATTGCAACTCAAGTTTAAGTTTAACCACAAATTCCCGGGCATCTTCGTTCTTATCTATTTGCAACGAATATCTATTGGGATATAAAAGATCGAGCCTGCGTTTGGTATTCTTTAAGCCAATGCCGTTGCTTTCTTCCTTATCCTCCGGCTGTTCGTTAAATAACGAGTTGCGGATCTCAAACATCAACTCTTTATCTATCTGAACAAGTTCGATGTAAACGTAGCTTGGATAAAGAGAGCTTACACCGTGCTTAAATGCATTTTCAATATAAGGCAAAAAAAGCATGGGAGATAACCTGGTATCAGTAGGATTTGAGGGCTTTTCAAATATGACTTGCACACTCTCGAGTAAGCGCAATTGCATCAGCTTGATATAATCACTTATAAAGGCTATCTCTTTAGTTAGCGTGGTTTGATCGTGCTTGGTTTCATAAAGCACATAACGCATCATGTGTGAAAGTGTATAAACTGACTCTTGGGCAGCATTGGCGTTGTTACTTCCAATGAGTGCGTAAATGGTATTTAATACATTAAAGAAAAAATGTGGGTTGATCTGTGTTTTTAGAAAAGATAGTTCTGAGATCACCTTTTCCTGCTCCAGTGCCTGTTCCCTGATTTTATCTGCCTGAAAACGACGCACTACTGCGGCAATTGTACCAATACCTATTAAAAGTAATGTAACAACCAGTGTAATAAAATTACCTAAATGCGGCACTCCATGCTGCTTTTTACCAAAGGTTTTATCCATAGCTTGTTGCAGGTGCAGCGTTTCATCAAGTTTAGTATCTAACCAAACCACCCCTATCATCAAGGCTATTACGATAATGATAGATAACAATATTTGCCCTTTAAAAATAACTTTAGGAGCAAGCACATGACCGCTTAAAAAGAACACCCCGCTCCAAATGGCAAAACCAAAGCCTTGTTTAACCCAAAACTGAACAGGAAACTTTACCGGGTATATAAGTGGCGTACAAACAAAGGCCAGCAAAAATACCATCACCCAAAACTGCGGTGATACAAATAGTTTGGTGTACCGGCGCGATATCATCAAATAGTGAAGCTAATAATTGGTAAAGACTAATATATATAAAAAATGCGCCCCGATCTCACCCAAGGCGCATAATCAACTAAAGTGTAGCTCAATCTCATGTTTAGAGCAGCACCACAGCAACAAAAGAGCAATTATGCCGCCGTATAGACAATCATAATCGACGAAAGACCTCTAATAATAGATGGGCGGTAAAAATTGATAGATGGGCATCAAAAAGCATTGCACACCAGCCGAATTTAAAGGTTGCAAAGAGAAAAAAAGCACTCCTATCTACTTATGTAACACACTCGTCTATCGCGTTTTACAGAACCGTTATTGCTATGTTTCTTTGTTCAACAAATCACAGAAAACAAAAATTTAAAAGCATAACATCATGAAAAAGTCAATCGTAATTACAGCATTATTTTCAGTATTAGGTTTAGGTACTTTATTTGCAAACGCTGCACCTGCTAAAACCAACGGCAACGACATAGATAAAGCAGTTGTGATCAATGGGCTAACCTCCAAAATGGTAGTTACCGTATCTGTTACTGACAACCTTGAGAAAGAACCGATGGTTAAGATAAATGATAGTGAGGGTAACAACCTGTTTAAGAAAGCCATATCATCAAAAGCCGGTGAAACAAAAGCATTCAACATTTCTAACCTGGACTTGGGTGATTATACATTGATTGTAACTACCGGCAAACAAAGTATAGAAAAGCAGGTGCGCGTACTTGACCTGGATGGAAAAAAATCTTATTTCATTTTTGAATAAAAACCCCTCAAATAAATGATCAAGACCGGCTATGTGCCGGTCTTTTTTTGTTTGTGAAATTTTGATCAGGCAGTTACAAGTTCACTATGATTGATGTTCAGTTGCAAGTTTTGGCATGACATTGGCAACTGTTTCAATATATCAGCCGATGCTTTTAGGAACTACCCCTCCCTTTACCGAATGAGATACCCCTAAAATCAAGTGCATCAGCATGATAGTAAATTACACCGAACAAGGCTGGGAAATTATTTCACAACGCGCGCACGGGCTGCTTGCAGCTTCTTTAGCACAGCAATGGCAACACAGTGTTAGAACCAGCAGATGGATTGAAACACTTATAGCTATTGCAGAACATGATGACGCACAGGTAGAATTAGCGCAATCCGACTTGCTTACCCCAGATGGTGGCCCACTTAACTTTGCCATGCGAAAGATGGACCTGCAGCACTGCCAGGAAACCATTATAAGAGCTTACAACAAAAGCACCTATATCGCCCTGATGAGTTCCCGACATCTTGATTTTCTTTGCGATGATGCCGGTGCTAATAAAGAGATAAAACAATTTATAACCGAACAACAGAAGCAACGGAAAAAATGGATAAAAACTGTTGGGTTGACCGCAGAACAATTAGAACATGATTACCAACTTTTGGAGTGGTGCGATGCTCTTTCGCTGTTGCTATGCCAGAACCAGATACAGCCTGAAGGCCGCGCCATTGAGATAAGCAAAGGCCCTGATGGTGAGATGTACACTTTTACAGCCAACAATGATGGTTCGCTGGCCGTTTCTCCCTGGCCGTTCCACCAAGACGTGTTCGATATTTTCTGTGAGGCGAGAACCTTAAAACAACTTTCTTACAAAAACAATGAAGAGTTTAAAGCAGCCTACCAAAACTGCGAACCAATTATAAAAACCTGGACTTTTAAAAATCTTGACCAATGACCGATATGTTGATGAACGACGACCAGAATACAGTTGAAGTTAATAGTAATAACAAAGCAGCTGACTTGTACCCTTACCAGCAACGCGACTTAGATAAGCTGTTTGACCGCATCCAGCATAGAGATAAACAAGTGCGCTTGTTATACCAGTTACCCACAGGTGGCGGAAAGACAAGAGTTTTCGCAGAGATAGCAAAACGATTTATAGCTGATTATCAACAAAACGTAGTGGTGCTCACTCACCGCATTGAGCTTTGTAACCAGACATCAAACGTTTTAAAAAAATTAGGCGTTAACAATAAGACGATCAACAGCACGGTGAAACGCTTGCCTAAAGTTACCGCAGCAACATGTTACGTAGCAATGGTGGAGACCTTGAGGAACCGCATTAAGGATGGCATAGTTAACCCGGCAACTGTAGGATTGGTTATAATTGATGAAGCCCACCATAATTCCTTTCAAAAGCTTTTAGGCAAATTCACCAATGCAATGGTAATTGGGGTAACGGCTACGCCTTTCAGTTCAAATGCTGATATGCCCATGTATAAAACGTACCAGGAATTGATTGTTGGTGAGACCATCAACGACTTAATATCCGGCGGCTTTTTAGCCAAACCAAGCAATTGGCGTTACGATGTCGAGCTTAATTCGTTGGCAACAGGTATTAACGGCGATTTCACCATAAGCACTTCAGATGCGCTCTACTCCTCTCCTGCTATGCTGGAACTGTTGTTGCACGCCTACGAATCGCATAGCAAAAACAAGAAAACACTCATTTTTAATAACGGTATATTTACTTCGCGTAACGTTTGCAAGTATTTTGAAGATGCCGGGTATGCAATAAAGCACCTAGATAACCACACATCCTTTACGGAACGGGCTGAGATATTGCAATGGTTCAAGAAAACCAAAAATGCTATACTTACATCGGTTTCTATCCTTACAACCGGTTTTGACGAGCCAACCGTACAAACGGTAATCCTAAATCGCGCTACAACCTCTATCACCCTTTACCACCAGATGATCGGTCGCGGAGCGAGGCGATTACCTAATAAAAAGACATTTTCCATTATTGATATGGGCAACAATACAGACCGATTTGGCGAGTGGCAGGCACCACTCGATTGGCAACTGATATTTGAGCGCCCCGAAGCCTTTGCGGAAAGCTTACATACCCAGACCGCCGGCGAGGCACACGGTATATCTCCCGACTTGAGAGCTAAATTTCCAAACACTTTGCAGTTGAGCTTTGATATACAGCAAGCTTATCAACAGGCAATTGATGACAATCAAAAAGGCAGCACCGTAATCAGAGAATCTGTAAGGCAGCATGCCATTATGTGTATGGAAAATAGCAACTCGGTAAGCGAAGCACTGGCTTTAACGGATGATTTGGAGAAAGAGATTGACTGGCGAATTAAACAATATGCAAAGTGCCTGGGCAAGGTTACTAAAAACTATACCGACTGGCTAAAGCAGGATTATAAAAATAAACTTAAAACCATGGTAACAAAGGTGATGCAAAAAAGAAACACCGTTGAACCAACTGCGCTATCAGCGTAATTAAAAGTTTAAGTTTAGAAACTTGGCAGCGGCGCTAAGCGTGCTTATCCAAACAATTTTGGGGTTAAGCGTTTTGATAATATGGTTGCAGCTTTTACCAGATATTTCCTGTCACTTTCGTTTTTAGTTTTCTACTCTGCTTTAAGTTTTAGTCAGGATCAAAAAACAGATACCATCCGGAGCCGCAAAGATTCGTTAAGGAATGTTGCATTAGAAAAGCAATCAACTGAACTTCAGCAATTAAAGGCTGCCCACGAAGAAGATTCGCTGCGAAAAATTCAGCTTCAATCAGAACTAAATTCTCTTAAATCAACAGATAACCTCAAAAAATCTGAATTACTTAAACAGCTTACCGAGATCCGTACGGCAGATTCGCTTAGAAAGGCTAAACAAAAAAAACAAATAGACTCCCTAAAAACCTTTGTAAAAGGTTTCCCTGTTAAGCCATTCCTGGATACACTCTTTATAGTTTATAGTAAACAAGGAAGCTTTACTCCTGCGGAACGCGCAAAAGCTATTTCTGAACGTATTATCAGGCTGTATGAAGATTTTGGTTTTAAACCAGACTCCCTTCAACTTAATAAATCACAAACCACCTTTGACCTTGTATATCAGGATATTATAGTAACATCTGTTACAGAAGAAGATGCCTTATGGTTCAATACTACACCGGTACAGCTTGCAAATAAATACAAGGCCGTCATAAATAAAGCGGTAATTGATTATCGTAACGAAACAAGTTGGGAAACGTTGACAAAGGAGATCGCACTTTCAATGTTGGTGATAGCCTCCTGGCTGGTTATTGTTGTTCTGTTAAGCAAATTGTTCGATCGGTTAGAAAATAAAGTAAAAAGCCTCGAAGGATCGGTTATCAAAGGGATACATATTAAGAGATATGAGCTTTTTGACAGTAAACGGGAAGTTGCTGTTTTGATCAATATACTTACTGCTTTAAAATGGATACTGATACTGATCACCATTTACGTTGCACTGCCTGTGATTTTCAGGATTTTTCCGTGGACACATAATTTTTCTGAAACACTTATCAGCTACGCAACAGATCCGTTAAAGAAAATCACGCATGCAGTTTGGGCATACCTCCCTAACCTGATCACCATAATTATTCTCGTTGTAGTATTTCGGTACGTTATACGTTTTTTCCATTTTTTGAAGGTTGAAGTAGAACGCGGTGCATTAAAGATCCCGGGGTTCTATTCAGATTGGGCAAACCCTACCTATCAGATCATCAGGATATTGATACTCGCCTTTATGTTGATTGTGATATTTCCTTACATGCCCGGCTCAGACTCGCCCATTTTTAAGGGTGTATCAGTTTTTGTAGGTGTGCTGTTTACTTTTGGTTCGGCCGGTGCATTAGGTAATGTCGTAGCAGGATTAGTGCTTACTTATATGAGAGCTTTTAAAATTGGTGACCGCGTAAAAATTGGTGAGGTTAGCGGAGATATCATAGAAAAATCGTTATTGGTAACGCGCTTACGTACCATAAAAAACGAGATAATATCTGTGCCTAATTCCACTGTAATGAACAGCCATACCGTTAATTACAGCAGTGAAGCGAAAGACAAAGGCTTGATCTTACACACGATAGTGACGATTGGATACGATGTTGATTGGCGGGAAGTTTATAAATTATTGAAAAAAGCAGCCTCGATGGTAGATCTACTTGAAAATGAACCGGAACCTTTTGTTTTTCAGGTAAGCCTTGACGATTATTTTGTAAGCTATCAATTAAACGCTTATACCAAACATCCGAATAAACAAGCAGGCATATATTCCAGACTGTACGAATGTATACAGGACACTTTTCATGAAGCAGGCATCGAGATCATGTCTCCTCATTTTTATGCTCTGCGCGATGGACAAAAAATTAATATTCCGGATGGCAAAATGAAATCAAAGGATTAATCAGTAACGCAAAGCACGTAAATTTAATTTTGCTTAGTCCAAACCAGTTTTTCAGTGTCGTATCCCAGCTCTTTGGCTTTATTAAGATACCTTATAATTACATCCTTAGGCATACTTTTGTCTCTTGATAACAGCCACAGATACTTAAGATTATTGCCGGCAATTAAAACATAGCGATAGTTTTCATCGATCTCAATAACATTGTAACCGGCATAGAAAGGTCCAAAGAATGATACCTTCAATCTTCCTTCATTCACCGGGCCAACTGGTTTAGCCTTTCCTATACTTTCCTTCCACTTTTTATCCTTAAAATTATACCCGCGGTTATCTACTTTAATACTGCCGTCATCATTTTTCGAGTAAGTGGCTGTTACGTGATCGAGATTTTTCTCGAATTTAAAATCCATACGAGCGATCTCATACCATCTACCTAAGTACTTCTCCTGATCAAACGGCTTAACCGCATGAGCGCCCCGAGGGATGGTAACACATGAAGAGAGCTTAACAACAATAACAGCAGCGCCTGCAATGCCTGCCAACAGTAATAGCTGATTTTTCATCCTTAAAGCGTATTGGCAAAACTGCACAGTTCGTTAAAAACAGGCTCAGGTATTGTGTTCGTATTTAACGACCGCCAATTGCCACCTTCTTTAACTAACAAATATTCAACGCCTGTGTGCTGGTTCTTAAAACGATAAACCAATCTTCCGTTTTGGTTATTGATCTTTTCTTTAAGTACGCAGGTTTGCATTTCTCCGTTATCTGCTTTAATAGTGGTGCTTATTTCTGTTGCCATGGCATCTGCTGGTATTAAATTATTTGAGCTTATTAATAAGCAACAACATTGAGCAAGATTGTTTTACCAAAGATTTTTTTTAACATATACTGGCTCAGAGTTTGCTTTTAGATTAAGTATGACCATACAATTTGAAGCGACAACGCAGCAGGTAAAGCAATTACTTAACGCCACTAACGGCGTTGAGGGTTTGGATGATGTCCGCACCGCTATTGCCAACAATCTGGCAGACGACGACAGTCAAAAAGGCGAAGTACCTGCAGAAGGTGATAATGCTGTGATCAAAAGAAGTGAATAGGGTATTAGTATTTCTATTTAGTGAGTTAACCAGCCTACTCAACTTACGAAAAGTAATCACAGAAACTGTGGTAACTTTTCATCAATTACCACCCCAATCCGGGGAATTATTCTGCATGAAAAACTTGCGTTGATGGCTTTTTACCCTTGCTTATCAAGTTTCATTGCTTCTACAAGTAAAAAAATATTGATTTTCATCTGTAAATCATCGATTTACAACTTTTAGGACTTGCTTTCTCAATGCCATTTGTCCTTGGGCATTTGTTTTGTTTTTAGGTTTGTGCATTTAAACTACTGGTTATACTGATGAGACCTATTTTTTGTCTAATTTTTGCATTGCTATTTTTTACTAAAATACAAGCTCAAACATCCGGCTGCAACTTAGGGAGCACAATTTACACCCAATATATAGGACAAACCACTTTTTATGGAGCTGTTTTTCGTGTTTACTATAAAGCTGGTTACAAATTACAAGTTTATTATAATCCGGGAGCCGCGCCTTGCGATCAAATCAAGCAGTCCAATTATACACCGACATACGTGGGTTGCTGGGTGGCTGATAGAGTACCACCAACGAATAATCAAACTAATTCTGATGGTTCTATGGTGAATTACGGAGGTTATGAGGGCATAGTAACGTTTGCTTCAAACTCTTACACAAAATGTAGTGTCCCGTTGGATGAATTTTCTTTTGTACTTATAGGTTGTATCGGCATCGTTAGTTTAGTTTTAATAAGAAAAAATTGCTTGCGAGCGGTGAATGTTTGATAAGTTTTTGAATCTCTCTTTACCGCTATGGTTACGGTATAACATATAATGGAAAATAATAAAGGTATATAATCATCCAATGGGCAAAAGGCTGTGACGTAATTTCGATACTTGCCGTTCCCCAAAACAGTCCCACCCGCAGAAGCAACAACTAAGCAATCTGTATTACTATTTCCGGAGATAATATAAACGGGAGTTGCTGCCGTTGAACCAACCGGACAATTGGTAGCGCCGGCGCCAGAAAGTAAAAATACATTAGTTAAGGGTATATTGTTGATATATATAGTACTAAGACTTGCTATATAACACCCCTGCCCTGATTGAGCCTTAGATTTGAATGGTTGTAAAACCAAAGCAAATAACAGGATAATGATTATTTTGATAACCCTTAGGCGTGTCATCTTCTCTAAATTAACTATCTAACAATGCATTTGAGGATATTAACCCTCAGTTACAAAGGATGGCCAAAATCTCTTTACATGAAAGCGGAACAACAGTTAGAGAATACAGTTAACAGTTGCATATCAAGTAGCTAATTAAGAAATATAATAAGAGAAAACGGGAAAGGCTGCCTGTAAAGGGATGACAGGAAAGAAGAACAAACTAAAGTGTGTTAGGAAGGTGAGTTATCACCTACAGCAAAGCAAACCGTTTCAATTGCTTTTGCTATCTCTAAAAAGTTCCAGTTTTGTATATGTTCTGAGGAATTGGAACCGTAGGTTTTAAGGAGATGTTTGGAAGACGTGAGATTTTTTAGCTTTTCAGACAGATCGTTGATATCCCCGCTTTTGAAAAGTAAACCATTGTAACCGGGTTCTACCAAATCTACAGCACACCCCACTTTGTCAGACACAAGTATTGCTTTGCTACACGCCATCGCTTCGTTTACAGCCAGTCCCCAAGTTTCACCCGGCCCCTGGGAAGGCAGACAAAACAGGTCACAGCTTTGATAAATAACCGGCATATCGGCCTGGTTAGTAAACCCTATGAAATGAACATTTTTCATGGAAGATGAGTCTTTAACAATGGTTTCCTTTAGCTCTCCGTCACCAACAAAAAGCAAATGCACTTTTGGATTATTGAGAGTTGAAAAAGCCTTTAGGAGCAACGTCGGGCTCTTTTTGGGCTCAAGTTTACCGGCAAATAATAGAAGTATGTCAGACTCTTGGATATTTAGACCAGATCGTAAGGCTTCAACTTCTGCAGATCTTTGTTCAGCAAACCTTTCGTTGTCTATCGCGTGAGGAGCAAAAATCAATTGCTTATCTTTCATACCGTACTTTTTAAAATAAGCTTTATTGTTAGTGCCATTGTATAAGGCATAATCAACATGACCATACACCCATTTTAGGAAGACATGACGCAAAATTGATTTTAAAAAGCCTTGTTTATCAAGTAGCGTAGAATCCCCGCGAAATATAACAGGCACTTTTCCTTTAAAATGCCTAAGACATTTAAGATGGCTGTGGTAAGACCAACCATAAATGAGTAAGGCGCTCGGGTTGAAGTTTTCGACGCTGGTCAGCAAGTCGGGATTTATTATTCCGTTAAAATGATCAGAACCGGGTTTCTTAGAGGTATTCGTTACAAATTCGTAACTATATCCTTCCAGTATGGGAGTGTCCCAATTAACTTTTTGGCCAAAGCCTGGGTCAATTTCGTTGGCTATTTTACCGAGTGTATAAAACACCTTGATCTCTACTTGCTGCCTCTGATTTAAGAGCTTGAAAACCGGCGCATAATACTGTATGGGGTGTGTAGTAATTACAGCTAATCTTATCAACTTGTTGCGTTAGCTTTGTGGTTAATCACTTGATCAAACAGTATAGTTTGTTTTTTTGTGAGAGCCTTTGCGCTGTAGGCTTCAGTGACATCTTCCGGATAATCGGGAACCGTATTTGCATTTTCGATCATGCTAACTAAGAAATTCTTGACGTTCTCTTCAATGTTTTTATCCTTATCAAACATGTAAGTGTCCTTTATTCGAAATTTAGTAAGTAATTCGATCGCCGGGCTATTAGAATTAAAAATTGCTAATAAAGGCTTCCTGGCGAATAAAAAAGGTAAGAGTTTGGACGCTACATAAGCTGGGTCATCCGAGCCGGGTACAAAAAGCGCATCAGCATTATCTAAAGCCGCTAAAGCCTCGTAATAACCTACACGATCAGTAATCTCCACTACCGTTTCACTCAAACCATATTGTTTAGCTAATGGAGCAATTGTGAGAGTACCGGCACCTTTCGGTGCATAACTTGTTCCTATAAAGTGCAACTTAAGTATCTTAGCATAATAAGGATAAGTGACAAAAAGTTGTTTTACAGCTTCAAAAACTAAATTAATTGCTTTGTGCATATCATGTCCTCCGCGGCCTACGTAAACTAAATTTCTGAAACGTTTATCAAAAAGTTGGGGAAAACGATGCTGATTCTCAAAAGCTATTTGCCTGTCGATTTCACTTGCCCCAAAGATCACTGTAGCAGTGGGGATGTTTATTACCTCCGGATATCGTGCTTTTAAATCTGCAATATACTTTGCAGATACGCTTATCAATCCGTCCGCATTTTTTACTGCTATGGGTTCAATATACTTATTAAGCCTGTGTGAAAACCAGTGCTTGCGTGGCCGTTCACTTTTAGGTTTGTCATCATAATAAGTGGAAAACCACGGATCTTGAAAGTCAATAACGTATGGTACTGCAAACTTCTTTTTCCATACCGCGCCCAACACACACACCGGAAACTGCGTGGTAGAAAAATAGATCAAATCAAAATTTTCTCTGCTTAACAGCTCATTAACCTTTTTATAATAATAATAAAGCGAACGAATCGCAATGCTGCCTAATCCAAGTTTTGCAGTTATTTTTTTGTCAAAAGCCTTAACATAGTGAACTGGGACATCAATTGGAAGAGATTTTTCCAGAAGATCATCTTTAGATTGTTCTGAATATTGTGGCGCTACTGCAACCACTGTAGCTTCCCAACCATACTCCTTAAAATAAGGCAGGCTCATTCTCACCCTATGCATATCAGCAGCGTTGCTGGGTGGAAAATAAGGACTTATGATCAGCAGGCGTCTCAAGCGTTCAGAGCTTTTTGTATAACATCAATAAATTTTCGTTTCTCGATTTCCCAGTTCAGTTCATCAATACTAAACGCCAGGGAGCGCTTCTTGGCATTTGCTAATTTTTCCCGGTTATTGTGGTATTTCGATATAAATTCTGCCAGCTGGTGTTCATCAGAGTACAGCTCTCCAATACCACTGTGTGCTTCAAAGAATTTTTTTTGGGCCGAAGTATTACTGGCAAAAACAGCCAAACCGCTTTGTAGGTAAGTGAAAAGCTTATTAGTAAGGCAGATATCCCTGTTTGCAGGTACTTTAGGTTCTGCTGCAAATCCAATATCAAATTTACTGGCAAGGCTAAACACATCATCGGAAGAAACGGTTTTATGAAATTTAATATTACAATATTCCAAGTCGGCATTACTAATTAGAACTTCGGCGTAGCTGTGCGAAATTTGTCCAAGCAAATGCAGATTAACCGCTGTTTTGCTAATATTAATGGCTTTAATTATTGCTTCAAGCCCGCGCCCCGGGCCAATGGTTTGTGAAAACCAAAATAATTGCAGAACATCGTCAAACTTCTCGTTTTTACTTGCGTATCTTATTTTAGGAAATACATTTAATACCGTGGTGACTGCCATACTATATAAAGAAGTGTATCGTTCTGAAATCAATGGACTTGAAGCGGTGAGATAGGCCACCTTTGGTATAAACATATTTTCAATTGCTATGGTCAACTTCCTCTTTTCATTATTTAGCTCGTCGGTAGTTTCGCCACGATGAAAATCTTCGGCATCAAAACCGCATTTCGCTCTATTTTTTTTTGCTGCATAGGCAGCAACAGGTAAGGCCCCAAGGTTATGGGCTATGTAGAGATCTGCTTTTGAAGTTACAGCCTTTTTAACTTGCCAAAATAAATTGCGGTTAACTTTCAGTGCCAGGCTTAGTGACAGCAAGGACAATAGCGTACCCAGTAGCCTGTTTATTCTTGATGAAATAGTGATTCCCGTCCAGTCAAGTTTATCGTAAGTCCAGTTGGGGTGACTGTTTAGGATATTTTCATCAAACGGAATTTGTGAAGCAACATATTGAGTAAAAATTATATGAACTTGCATCCCAAGACTTGATAAAGCAATGGCTTCTTTTACTAATCGGGGATTAGTAGATATATGGCCCGGCGTAATCAGACAAATTTTTTTCGGCGATGAATCAAACACATCCATTACCAATATCAGCGGACAGTTGATTTATAAAGGAACACAACTTATCTCCATAGGCATCCCAGGTAAACTTTTTAGCCTTCAGAACCGCCTTTGCCGACATATCTTTAAGCACCTCAGGATTCTTATACAGAAAAGAGATCTTTTCAGCCAGCAAAATGTGATCGCGTATAGGCACTACAAATCCATCACTCCCTTCCTGTACTATAGAATCGCCGCCAGAATTTGTTGTGCAAATAAGAGGTAACCCGCAAGCCATCGCCTCTAATTGCACAAGTGCCATACCTTCGTCAAGGCTGGGGAAAACAAAAGCAGAAGCACTGTTATAATATTTAGATAGTTCTTTTTGCTCAACCCGACCGACGTAAGTGAAAAGGTGCTTGTAGATGTCAAAAATAGGCCTAAAGCTTTCTTCAACTGTCCCTATAAGCAAACATTTCAGAGGTTGGGTTTTGTGTATAAGCTCTAATGCTTTAAATAAATAGATAAGTCCTTTTCTGACCCCTATAGTACCCACAAATAGAATTGAAAACTCCGGTTTCTCCTCTTGGTAATGGTTAAACAAAGTTAAATTAACACCATACGGTATAATCACACATTTTTCCCTTGGTAGATTATTTTTAATGAATGTTTCGGCAACATAGTTAGATGGGCAAAGTATGTAATCTGCCAGTTTCACTTCTTGCAGTTCTCTATTGATAATAAAACTCGGAGTGGGATCAGGGAATTCTAACCCAAGCATACTGTACTCTTCTTGCAGAAGCTTGCTTTGTTCGAGATTACAAGAGCCGGATTCTTCAACTATCGCTATACCTTGAGCCTTTTGAATAGCCCTAATTGTGTGCAAGCCAGACCACGACCAAGTTATTGAAATGTTAGCTTTCCTTAAATTTTTTGATGCGTAGTAGTCAAACAAAGCTGGTAATCTGTACTCGATGCTTCGGGCCAGCCACCTGCCTACGGTACCTGCCTTCTTTAAAAAATAAGGCAATACAAATATCGGAGTAAGAAACTTTAATTTCTCTGCCGGGATGTTAGTCCGATTAACATACCTCGACCTTGGGTGAGAGGTTATAGCTTTTTCTAATAAACCGTATTTGTAAAGCTGTTCGGCAACATAATCTGAATGGAATTTTGTGCCACAGGTTATTACAACACGCGCTTTACTACTCATAGGTTATTATTAACTATCCATTGACTGATAGCTCTATCACTATAATTGAGGGATTGATGCATCAATTAATTGCTCGTAAAGATCAAGATAATTTGATGCAATAATTTCTGAAGAAAATCTATTTTCCACTGTTGCTCTTACAGCTTTTCTGTCTATTGAATTTAAAAGCGATATTTTTTTAATGAGTTCATTCATTGTATCTCCGATAAAACCGGTTAACCCGGAAATTACCACTTCAGGCACAGCTCCTCTGTTCAATGCTACAACAGGTGTACCGCATGCCATTGCCTCAATCATAACGATACCGAAAGGTTCATTCCAAAGTATGGGCATTAACAACGCCATAGCTTTCCCTAAAAGTTCATTTTTTTGCAGGTCATTTACTGCGCCAACGTATTGAATTTGATCACCCAAAAAGGGTTTTATCATGGTCTCAAAATAGGTACGATGCTCAGTGGGTACATTTCCGGCAAGTATAAGTTTTTTGCCTGTTGCCTGTGCTATTTCAACAGCAATGTGCGGGCCCTTAATAGGTTCTATACGGCCTAAGAAAACAAAAGGGGCATCTGCATTAGTATCATATTTCGGCACGTATTTTTCAACATCTACACAATTGTATATGGTATATGCCGGCGCTAAGGGCGCTATTTTATCTGCGATGTAGTTGCTGCATCCTGTAAAGCTCAAGCTCCCTGATCTCGATAATGTTGAAACTTTTTTTATTTGGCTTAAAGTAGGTTCGCGTTGGTAGCTCATTAATTTGGGGATGCGCAGTGGTAGTAAAGGCAGTAAATACGCCAACCTGCCGAAACTGTGTACTATATCAACCTTATTTGTTAATAGGTATTTATTGATGGTACAGGCGTTTGATAGATGGTTTTTTAAACCGCTCTTATCTGTCTTATACGGAATCAGTTTACAATTAATATTAGAATTTTCATGAGCGAATAAGGTAACTTCGTGACCGCGATTTACCAGTTCGGCGATCAGGATATCTATTATTCGTTCAATACCACCGTAAAGTTCAGGTGGTACTGGTATGAATGGATCGGCAGTTATGGCGATTTTCACGTTAAAAGTGTAGATCTTATCCGTTGTAGCGTTTTAACTATTTTCCATCCTAAGAATGGTAATAGCAATTCAGACAAACCGCCTGTTGGGAATTTTACCGTTGGCGCTGGCAATGACGAAAGATGAACATTTGCTTGGGCAGCCAAATCTTGTTGATGTGGGTATATTTCATAGATGAAAAGCTTCCATAAGTTTGCACAAACTTGCTTCGCCTTCAGATCCGTTCTAGTTTTAAGGAATCTATCTATGCCCTTATTTAATGACTTGTAGGCTGATCGATAAGCCTGTTCTGATTTAGCGCTTGAAAGTGTATTACCATTGCCAGAGCGGTAATATAAAATAGAATCAGGGCAAAAAACAACGCTTTTAGCTTCGAGTATTGTTCTTGTAAAATATTCAAAATCATCAATCAATGATAAGCTTTCATCCCAAAGGCCCGCTTTTTCGACTAATTGCCGCGGGATAAGAAAAATACCTGGGTTAGTCATTGATTGTCCATTTTCCCATGATGTGCAAATCCACTTAGTCGGCTCAAGGGTTTGCCAACATTTTTCTATTGATAAATTAAATGTAGACAGATTGTTATCATAAAAACGACCCCATTTTCCGGATATAATGCTATCAGGATTTTTTAACCCCAATTTCAATTGCGCTGCAATTGCTTCATCGTTTAAAAGATCATCACCATCTAAAAATTTAATAAATTGGCCTTTGGCATTTTTGTATCCTACATTTCGTGAAGCAGCGGCACCTTCTTTTTTTTCATTTCTTATCAATCTCACCGGGCCGCCTTTTGCGATATCCTGAACTATTTTATCCGTATCATCTTTTGAATTGTCACTTATAACGATAACTTCTATTTGCTGATAGCTTTGTGACAATACCGAGCGGATGGTGTCTCCGATATATTTTTCCCCATTAAAAACCGGTATTATTATCGATACAAGTGGAGCGTTTAAGCTATCGATTTCCATGCAAGCTTGTAGTACCATTCTTTAGATTGGGCAACGTAATGGTGCAAAGCACTCGTTAGCTGTCTAACTTCCTGCTCGCAGGGCATAACCATATACACAGATGGGTCTGCAATAATTATATCCTCACCAGCCACAATCATAGCGCTTAACGCCTGCTCGAGCAGATAGGATGTTCCCTCTTTTTTTTCTAATTCTGCAATCCAATTTTCCAACGCATCCCAATTGATCTTCTTACTATTTAAGCCAATTACACCCACATTTAAGTTAGGGGTTATGCGCTTGCCTGTAAGTTCTTCCATCAAATTGAAGGAGTAATGATAGGACGTTATCGGGTCTTTCAGAAAAAAGGGCTTTGATGGATTATTGATCCAATCAAGCAGCTCTTTTGGATATTTAAAGAAGAGCATATCAGAATCAAGCACTAACTTCCAGTCGCCTGAGTGTATATGTACATCCGTTAATTTCTTCAAATGCGGATAGGTCTCTCTCTTGGCACGTATACGCGGGTAGCTCTGCCAAGGCAAACCGGCATCCAATAAAGCTTCTGTATCCGCGGCAGTAATAACAATTGATGACGGAAATTGCTTAATAATTTGTTTTTTTAACTTCTCATTTATCGAGCCATCATCAATAAACTTAGCGGTTATTCTAATTGTAGTGCAAACCTTTTGCAACGAATACAGGCAAAAAGCAGTTTGATACCAATACCTTTTACCTGTAAGGAAATAAACCTCATAAGTCGCTTTGTCCAAACCATTGACAATTTCGTTGATAGTTAAAGATCCGGCAATCATTTTACTTTGGCTACGGCGGATATCAACATAATTAAATATCCCTACTTCAAACAACTTCCGTAGAAAGCCTAACGGGCGATAATATAAATTATACAGCAGCTTTCCGGGTGACATTGGTGATTTTTTTACCAAAACTTATCGCTGGCAGCTCGATAAATTTAAACATGAGTTTAGCCAGGCAAACAATAACTGCGTACAGCGTTAAATCCCATACGATGTTTACCCAGACATTATTTTGTACGATGGATTGTTGTTTTACCACTCCAAGTATAAATATCCCTAAAGGAACATGGGTAAGGTAGATTGAATAAGAATAATCTCCTAAGGTACTTATCGGATTTGCTTTTAGGGGTTTGAAATTGTTGCTAACAATTAACACAGCTGTTATAATACATGTTATGGCTTCATAAGGTCGTATTTGAATGTAGAAAAGGCCCGACACGGAAATGGCTAATAAAAGTGCAGTTTGCCATAATTGTGTTTTTTCATTTAAAAGCCTGTAAGTCGCTACCCCCAAAGCAAAAGCAGGCCAATATTTAACAAAAAATAGTGGCCACATTTCATGTACGGGCAAAAAGAAGCCGGAAATAGATATAAATAAATAACTGTAAATGCGGTATTGATGTTTAGCAAACATTGAAATGAACACCAAGAAATAAAAGACAACTTCATACGTAAGTGTCCAATAAACCCAATTCATTATCGGGACATCAAACAATGGAGTAGTCGAAAGGGTAATTGTAGCTAAAATTCCAGAGATATTCTTTGGCAATACCGCCACAGAGTTTGCCTTATTGACTATTAAACTTACAATCACACTTAGCCCCACCAAAAGTATGCTGAACCAATATGGTGGAAATATTCGGCATATACGGCGTACCAGAAAATCGCGAGGCGTTTTTGACCTTAGTGCTGAAAGGTAAACGCAATAGCCACTTATTACAAAAAAGATGGCAACACCTACATAGCCTATTTTTAAAAAAGAGCGATACCAGTTGGCAATGTAAGGAATAGGTTCGTTGAAATGAAAAATAGCCACCCAGGTAGCGGCGACAAATCTCAAAAGATCTATTAAGTGATTTCGTTTATCCATCAGCTAAACTTTCAAAAGTGCCACAGGCTCCATGCCATTTAATAATATTAACCGGCGATTGCCAAACCTTGTATTTAAACCATGCTTTCACCTTCCTGAGTCTTACTGTCCATTGCGGTATCGTTTTAAAAGGGCATATTCCGTGATGTCGCAAAAGTGTAATCCATGATTTGTTACTTTCATAAGCCATCTGTTTGAGGTAAGCTGTTGAAATTCTATTTGTAGGTATCAAATGTTTAACTACCAGTTTTGGTATGTATGCAATTTCAAAATAGTTTTTAATTATCGTTAGCACGATGTCGTTATCTTCTCCTGAAGTAAGCGCCTTGCCTTTGCGCCCTAATGCTAATCTATCCGCGTTGTTTAACACCTCAAGATAGTAAGCTTTAAACGCTTTTTTGGTGATTACCATCCCCGTTCCAATCGGAGCTTTGTCTGGGTAATTTTGAAGCTTGTAATTATCTGAACGGTAATCTGAAATATAGATTTCATCACCATCATCTTTACAGCCCAAACTTATACCTGTTTTCCAAAACCAGGCTGGTGGTGTTGTTTCAAATACAGCGACGGATTTGCCGCCAAAACAACCTACTTGGGGGTTGCTTAGATAAAAATCCCAGCTGAGTTCAAGGTAGTTGTCAGCTAAAACATTATCGTCATCAACAAACACAATAAGCTCTGCTATGGAGTTTTTAAAACCTTTAAGGCGCGCGTGTGCTAAGCCCGCTTGTTCTTCTCGCATCACTTTTGCATTAGCATGCCAACTTAAATCCAATTCCTGTGTAAATTGGTTACTGCTTTTATTATCAATGATAAGTAACTCCCATTCGGTATTTACCAAAGTTTGATTTCTTAATGCCAGCAATACCTGTTCAAGATATTGTAACCGAGGATTGTAAGTACAAATGATAACTGATATTTTCAAGCTAATGATGGGCTTTGCTGAACTTGCAAATAAAATTGTTCCGTCATACTACCAATTACCTCAGCATTATAATTTGTAAGCACTTTTTTTCTTGCGGCTGTTCCTAATTTTAGCCTTAGCAAAGGGTTGCCAGCAAGAGCTAAGATTGCATTAGTAATAGCCGCCGGGGAATTAGGTTCAATCAGATATCCGTCCTTCAAATGATCTATCATCTCGGCCATACCGCCATTGTTTGTGCCTATAACTGCTCTACCTGCTGCCATTGCCTCAAGGCAAACATTAGGAAAGTTTTCCCAAAGGCTGGGAAATATGCAAAGATCAGATTCAGAAAATACGTTATGTAATTGTTGGTTTTCTATAAAGCCATCAAACTTAAGGTGCTTTTTATAACCATGGAGCCTTTTCTCCATTAACGATCTGACAGTTAAACTATCTTTGTAAGATGGTTGGTCGCTTCCAACAAAATGGAATATAATATTAGGGTTAACCTCAATAATCTGAGGAATAGCGGCAAGCAAGTAATAAATCCCTTTACGTTTCTCCAGCCGGCCCAAAAACAGCACTCTGCAAACATCTTTTTCTTGAGAAATATTCAAGCTATGTATTTCGGCCGGAGGTACATAGGGGTTTGGGATAATCGTAATTTCACGATGGCCCCATTTGTTGGCTACAATTTCGGCTAAGCTTTTAGATGGGCTGCTAACTTTATCGGCAAGAAGGTAAATCTCCTTTTCTATATCATGATTAAGTTGCTCTTTCCAATACAATTTTGGCATCCTACCCCGCACAATAGCACCTGTTATAAATCTTGCTTTTGTAGTGAAAGAAGGACTTGTAAAATTGAGTTGCTTTACAAGAAAACTGGGCGTATGAAGCTTAACCACAAGCGGTATTTTGAAGTGCTTTTTCTTAATCGATATGCCATCTGCACCATATTCAGCACTTTCTATTGCATCAAAGGGCTTTTCATCATTTGCTTGTTCAAAAAAAGGTATTACAGCTAATCTGAAAACGTCGATACTTTTTGCGGGCACCAAGTGCAAAACATAGTTCTTTAAGCTTTTAGTAGAGTAAGCTGTACCTGAGAATCCAGTAAAAACATGAATATCATGCCCTCTTTGAGCCATTATAGTTGCTACTTGATCCACATATGTGCCAATACCGCCTCCGCGTTGGCCTAAAGGATGTTCAAATGAAATGTATCCTAACCGCAATGTGAAATTGTATTGTTTAAAAAATATTGCGCAACAGCTTTGGGAGCCAAGTAGCGGTCATAAACGGCCTGATTATACTCTTTTATCTTTTCCCATTCATTGGGTGTTATTTCTTTTAAGATGCTTTCAATACTTTCCCACTCGGTATCATGGTTGTAATAAGCTTTAAACTCAGAAAGATCAAAATATGGCTCCAAAAGAGGCTTATCAATGAGTATCGGTATGCCTATCATTAAGCCAAATGTCATGATATTGCGCCAACCCCAATGGAATCCGGCTGCAAAAATCCCCAACCTGCTTTCGCTCAGCATTCTCTCGTAATCTTTTATCTCTCCACCCACTGTAAATGGAAAATCAGTTGCGTTTAATAATAGTGTACTGCTTCCATCCTCAATTACAGGCTCATGCCAATTAAGATGTGCGCTTATGCTATATTTTTCAGATAGATCGGCTAATTTTTTATGCAATTTTATACGGTGTAACGGCCAGCCCCACAGCGTATCTTTTAATACAACATCATATTTTAATGTACTTTCTCTTAAAGCCAACAGCTGACTGTAGCGGTTCTCAAACAGCTTGTAAGCAGGCAGCCAATAGTTAGTACCGGCATAAAATTTTTGAATGCGATATCTTAAATTGTTGATCTTAGTGGTTAAAGCCGGTATCGTTTCATTAGTGCTTAAGTTGGCAGCAATGGGTATAAAAGGTTTTATTTTGTGAAATTGATCTCCCAGATCATCAATTATTGTTTTGATCTTTTGCCGATACCACTTTAGATCGTTATCAGTTTGCCAGGAGTAAACTACCGGAAACTTTTTATGTACGTGTATTTCAGTATTGTAGCTCGCGGTGAAATAAATATCTGCTTCTCTTATCAAATAAGATAAATGAATAAAGGAATCTTCGCTATCAACCAGTATTTTTTTAAAGGTATTGCCATAACTAAGCGTTAGAAAAGAAATATGCCTGTGTGAGCCATTGGTTACAAACTCACTGTAACCGGCCACTAACGCCTGTTTAATATCCCTTTCTACATATCTTATTTTTTTTTTAATATGTAAATCCATTAAAGCATATCTCAGCAGATCGTTTCTGTTCTCATGATTGTGCCTGTACCAGCAAAAAACTGGGTTACCCATTATTAACCGGGAAACGAGTAAAACTTGCCAAAGGATTTTTGTAGTTGATAAAGCTTTCAGCCACGGTCAATGCCTCATCAATTACATGATGCATATCCAGATAGCGGTAAGTAGCCAACCTGCCAACAAAGGTTGTATTAAACTCAGATTGTGCCCTTTGCTTATAACGGGCAAGTATTGCTTTATCGGCAGGTAACGATTTAGGATAAAAAGGAATGTCATCACCTTCGGTTTCTTTACTAAATTCTTTAAAAAAAAGGCTCTTGTCATGATCTTCCCAAGGGGTAAAATGTTTGTGCTCATGTACCCTGGTGTAAGGCACATTTTTGTCGCAATAGTTTATAACAGGGTTACCCTGGTAATCGCTTCCATTATAAATGAAACGCTCAAAATAAATGGTACGATAGCCAAGCCTACCTTCGGCATATGAAAAATAGGCGTCAATGGCGCCTGTATAAAAAATGTAATGGTATTTTCCATTCCACTCCCGCTCGTAACGCGTATTTAATTCAACGGTAATGGCCGGATGATCCAGAATGTTTGATATCAAATTAGTATAGCCGTTTCTTGGTATTCCCTGATAATGAGTATGATAATAGTTATCGTCGTAGTTAAACCTTATGGGCAGCCTTTTTAAAACATCAGCAGAAAGTTCTCTGGGATGGCAACCCCATTGTTTAATTGTATAGTCGAGAAAAAACGTTTCATAAATTTTCTTTCCAAGCATTTTTAAGGCCTGTTCTTCAAAATTCCTTGGCTCTGCTATGGTTTTATCCCCTAATTGTGCTACAAATTCTTCTGCCTCACGAGGGTTGAAAGTTTTACCGAATAACTGGTTAATTGTTAACAGATTTATGGGTAGTGAAAACACACCAGCTCTTGTTACCGCCTTCACCCTGTTAGTGTAAGGCATAAACTCATCAAATTTGTTTACATATTGCCACACCTTCTCATTGCTGGTGTTAAAAATATGAGGGCCATAAACGTGCTCCATAACGTTAGTTTCATTATCACGCTTAGTATGACAATTGCCCGCAATGTGATTGCGTTCATCAACCACCAAAACATTATAATGTCCGCTATCTGCCAATTCCCGCGCAATAACTGATCCGGTAAAACCCGCGCCAACAACCAGAATGTTATGCATTAACTGAAGTTAAAGTTTTTTCCGCGTAACTTTCCATAGAAGACCCTAATAAAACGCGAAAGAAAACCATGGTCAAATTTCCGTATTAAAAGAATTGTGCTGATAAAGGTTTTTTTTGACATGGCATTGTTCTTTACCGCAGCCATAAGTAAAGCCAATCTTTCGTCAAGTGCTTTGTTATAAGCTATACTTTTGGTTACAGAGAAATTCTTGTGAATATGAGATAGAGTTTTTATCTGTTCCAGAAGTAATCTGTTAGTAAAACGGGATCTCGCGTTTAGATTGTGATTACGCTGATAGTTCAACGGCGAAGAACAATAGGCAATGTCAAATTTTTTTAAGACAGAAACATAAATATGCCAATCCCCGCAAATTTTGTAATCAACATCTTCCCATTTAATTTGAGAAAAGCAACGTTTATCGAATAGGACAGCGCTTGCGTTGGGTATGGTACACTGTACTGACAAAAATTCGGCAACTTCCTTTTCACCTTTGTTAAAAAAATCTTTTTCCCATTTTATCGGGTCTACACGTTTCATCCACCAATCGCTCTCGTCGTACACTACACCGTTTTGGTCAACCGGAAGCGATTTACAATAGGCCAATCCAATGTCCATCTCATTGCTTTCGAAAAGCGGCAACATCCTTTTTAGAAATTCAGGGTCAGCATAATCATCACTTTCTGCAATCCATATGTATTTACCCTGTGCTAAACTTATTCCTTTTTGCCACTGTTTAAATGTAGAGCCACTGTTCTGGCTATTAAATAATACCTTACTTATCTTAGGGTGGCCCTTATATCTTTCGATATTATCAACGCTATCATCCTTTGAAGCGTCGTCAAGTAAAATGATCTCGAAATTTTGATATGTTTGATTGAGTATACTTTCAATACGCTGAGTTAAAAAGGCAGCATGGTTGTAATTGGGTATAATAATAGAAACGAGCATTAAAAATCTTGGTAATTAGACTCTGAAAGTTTTAGCGACCAACTATTTGAAATGTTTGCTGTTTTAATGTAGTGCAACTGCTCATTTGTTAAAGTATCCGTACATTGATACCAACTTAAATGCCTTGCCAAATAGGGGCTTGCTGTCCTTATTCCTGATAAAAAATTCCTATGAATAAGATTATTATATGGTCTGTATAACGCGAATGTTGTATCTATATCGGCGTCGTAAAGACCCGGGGATATTTCTGTGGTCCAGTATTTCCTTTCCCAGTCAATTACTTTTTGTTTCAATTGATAATGTTCTGGTATATCATCAATTCTCAAACCGAAGCCAGCTTTAGTTACGCCGGGATGCTGATCTAATATATCTATAAATTTAGACATAAAATCATCCGGGCAATTTTCATCAGGAACAATGTCGGCATCAGTGACGGCATAATATCCCTCCGAAAATTTTTTATTAACAGTTGAAATGCGCCATAAAGCCATATGGCCGTAATTATAATTTAGCCTGATCACATTAGCATTCGTAGTACGGTAAAACGCAAGCAATGGCTCATAGTCTGAGTTATTGTCCAAAATATGAATATTATAATAGCCTCTGATAGTAAGGCTATTAATAAGCATCTCAACCGTATGCAACTGATTATAATTGATAATAATTATGGGTATTGTCTTAGGGGCTTTGATTTGAGCTTTTACTGTTGCACTTGTTTTTGCTTTTACGTTAAATATAGCATCCCTTATCACATTAAAACTGCTTGTTTTCTTTATTGTTCGCCTTAACATATTTACAGGATGTAAAAGTGTTTTATCTATGCCCAGTAGATATTTATCAGGTTTAATCGGGAATTGTTCTTTTTGTATGTCTGCACTATCAATTTTAGCTAATATCTTATTGATAGCATTAAGCTTTTTCTTACTTATAAAAAAAGTACCCCTCGGAAAAGCCCTATTAAATTGCCTTTCAAAAAAATATAAAAAAGATTTATACTGGTCATCAATGTTAAAAGGCTTTTCATACGAGTTATAAACGTCGGTACCTTTATCGTAAATACCGAGATCTATGGCACATTCTATGAGTAATTTATTATTTAAAGTCCTTAGCGTTTTACTGTAAATTACAATCCATTCCTCTAAAAATTTATTCCAATGATTTATAGTTTTGCTGTCATCGTGCATGCGGAATCGAGATAACGTTTTTTTTATGTAACGCATTTGACTGTTTAGTGCAAAGCGTATGAAAAGATCCACATCAAGGCAATAATGAAATTTTTCGTTTAACAAGCCTTGGTCATCAATTAGTTTTTTCCTGAAAAAGCATGAAGGTTGGGAATAGGGGAATTGCCCAAGTTGCTTCGCTTCGAAATCTTTTAAATCAATTTGATTTGTATAACTTTTTTTTTCAGTGAAAAACAAGCAGTCTCCAAATATGAAATTTACTGAGGGATTTTCCGCAAATATTTCCCCAATTAACAGTAAGGTTCCGTCCTCATATAAGTCATCTGAATTCAGCCACGTAACCACATCTCCGGTAGCTCTCAACAGCCCTTTATTTATCGCCTCGGCCTGGCCGTTGTCTTTTTCACTCCTCCAAAAGCTTATGTATTTATTATATTTTCTTATTATGTCCACAGATGCATCTGTGCTTCCCCCGTCAATAATTATAAATTCTAATTTTGGATAACCCTGGTTTATCACGGAAAGTATGGTTTCCTCCAGAAATTTGCCTTGATTAAAGGAGGGGGTGATGATTGAAATTTTAGGGTAGTTATGCCCCATCTTTTTTTGCTTCTTTTAAACGTGCATTAACAGCTTCAGGGTTTTTAGTTGCTATAAGATTTTGATATGGGTAATAGGCTTTAAGTTCAGAAAATTTAATGCTGTTGCTCTGAGGGTCAAACTCATACCACTTATACCCTTTATCAACTAAATAATTATACAACTCTTTACAACTGTAGCCAGCTCTAAACATGTTTTCTTCAGTAAATTCGATAAGAAATGTCGCTTTAAATAAATTGTTATCAAATAGTCGACGCATACCTTCAAATACCTTTATTTCCCATCCTTCAACATCAATTTTTATGAGAGAAATATGGCTTATCTCAATACTATAACTTTCAATAAATTCATCCAAAGTAACTACGGGTACAATTATTGAGTCTTTTACTTCGATATGTTTTAAATTAGCAAACGAGTTCCACGCATCATAACCATTAGCAGCTAAATTTAAATTAAGCTCGCCTGCTTGGTTCGATAACCCTACAGGCTCTATATTTACACAATCCACCAATTTGTTTAAAGCAACATTTTCGCGTAACCTTTTAACTGTTGCTGGAGTGGGCTCAAATGCATACACTTTACCTGTTCCGTTTAGAGTGTGAGCAGCAAATAATGTATGCATGCCAATGTTTGCACCAACATCAAAAAATATATCTCCCTGCTTTATGAAGCGACTAATGAATAGTTCTTCATCATGCTCAAATCCCTCAAATATGAGTTTTGAAAGTAAGCTATCTTTGTGAAGAATTATTTTTAAAGAATTAGACAATTGATATACAAATTTATCAGCATTCAGAACATTTTTGTCCCAGGCAGAGAGTTCGTTTTTTTTTCTTCTTCGATTATATTTGTCTAAAACGTTAATTACTTTTTGAACAATGTATACGTCAATTTTTTTCATGTTCAATCTCCCATTTTAAATTTATCGCAAGGTATCCGGGTCGGGAATCTGAATAGAGCTGATTTATACCAGTCATATTAATTATCTCTATTAAAAGCTGATGATCCCTAAATGACAACCATTTAATATTGTGTATTCCGATTGTTGGCGTAATGATATATTGACCCTCGTTTAAGAAGCACGCGGGTATATGAGCAATCATCCTGTATTTTCCTTCTTGTAACGCTTGGTTTTCTGACAAGCTATCATCATGAAAGGTCCTGAAAATGCATTGTTCTGTCGATCGGCTTATTAACTCAAATCCCAGTCTGAGGCCATCAATCGGGTTTTTAATATGAAATGTAAATTTTAATTCTATTTGTCGTCCCGAGTCAAAAGATCTTTGGTTTTGGTAATGCGGTATTATTTCAAAACCATGCAAAAAAACATTGTCATCACTCTCTTGGGCATTAAAAAAAACGCTTAGCCTTTCTTTAAAATTTTGTCTATCAAGTAAATAATCATCTATTACAGACTTGGTTTTTGCAAAGCATACTAATTGGCCGCTTTTCAAATAGGCCGATGTATCGCAAAGTTGATTGATAAGCCCCATGTTGTGACTAACAAAAAGTACCGTTCTACCTTCGCCTTTGCTTACATCTCCCATTTTGCCAAGGCATTTTTTTTGGAATTCGGCATCACCTACAGCCAGCACTTCGTCAACGATGAGTATTTCAGACTCCAAATGCGCGGCAACAGCAAATGCAAGCCTTACATACATTCCTGACGAGTATCGTTTAACAGGGGTGTCAATATAACGCTCTATCCCGGCGAAGCTGACAATCTCGTCAAACTTGCGTTTAATTTCTGCTTTGCGCATGCCAAGTATAGCACCGTTGAGAAAGATATTTTCCCGGCCTGTAAGTTCTGGATGGAATCCTGTTCCTACCTCAAGCAAACTGGCAATACGGCCTTTTACTTTTATATTACCGGTTGTTGGCGACGTAACCCTGCTCAGGATTTTTAGCAATGTACTTTTGCCGGCACCGTTTCTTCCTATTATGCCAACCGCATCACCTTGTTCAATTTCAAGGTTAATATCCTTTAAGCTCCACACAATATCGCTCTCGCCCGCTTGGGTACGGTCGTTAGTCTCTCCTATTTTCAGAAAAGGATCTTCTTTGCCGCGCAACAATGCCCAATATCGTTCAAGGTCACGGGAAATGGTACCGCTACTGAAGTCGCCTACCTGATACGCCTTTGAAAGATTTTCTATCTTGATCGCTTTGGAACCCAAGCTGATGTCTGTTTAAAGCTTCGCCGCCTCAGTCCCATTTTTCAGGGAAGAGTTGACAATAGGCATCCCCAACTCTTAATAGAGACTCAGAGTTAGGGCACTCCTTTGATTTGCGAAGATAATAGTTTTAAAATCCTGCTACAGTTATAAATTCGGGTTTTTATAAAAATAAAATATCCTCTACCAAAAATCCTGTTGTAGCTTCACTTAAAGGGAATCAAAATTCATAAAACTCTTATCTAAAGGGCAAACATTTATCAGATTAAAGAGTAGTTACAGTTAGTAAAAATTTAAACGACTTTTAATCTGAATGTTACCATGAAAAAAATCACATCGTTAGCGAGCTTTGGTATTTTTATCTTGCTCTTATCTGCCTGCCAGTTCAGTGTTGGCACTAAGAAGGACATTAAAACCGGATTATCTTTATCTTATAATGGATTTAAAGCTGACGATGCATATTTGGTTGATGCTACCGGCAAACGCATGGAAAATAATAAAGTGCCGTTAAATTCCAATTTCTCTATTGTTGTTACAGGTGTTGGCAACTATACTTTAAAAGATGGCAAGGCTTACCCCGGCTGCGAGATAACCGTTAAAGATAAAAGCGGTAAAGTAATGGGTACATTGCCTGATGTGATGTCTGAAGCTGCTAAAAACGGCCTCGATCCTAACGGTGCAGTAACGCTAACTGCCACAGTATCTATGTCGCCGCCATTTAAAGTTGGCGAAACATACCATGTAATAGCCCGCTTTTTTGACAAGCAAAATGCCAAGAGCAAGCTTACGGCAGAGGTGGATGTAGTGTTGCAATAGTATTTAAGAGCATCAGAATAAGTAAAGCAGCTGTTTTACCCAATAAAATTTTGTTCGGATGATTTTTATTCCAAAAAATAAAATTATCTATTGACAAAACAATTTTTACTTGTACATTTACGCCATAACAAATACAATGAACACACAACGTGCATATTTCTGGGGTTTCTACTTTTACTTTAGCAGTAAGAGCCGGGACTGATATGTACAAAAAACATAAAAGAAAAAACTGAAAAGTCCCGGCCCAACAAGCCGGGACTTTTTGCTTACTGGGCATTATGAAAACTGATAAACCAAGAGTTGCCATACAAGGTATTCGCGCTTCCTTTCACGAAGAAGCCGCCTTTAGATATTTTGGCGAAAACATCGAGGCTATAGAATGCAACTCTTTTAAGCAAACATTTGAGGCGCTTAAAAATAAGGAGGCTGATTATGTGGTAATGGCGATAGAAAATAGTATTGCCGGCAGCATATTGCCCAACTACTCGCTCATGATGAGCTACAGCTATCCGGTAGTTGGTGAAGTTTACGTACCCATTCAACTACACCTGATGGCTTTGCCGGGTGTAAAGTTTGAAGATGTGAAATATGTCACCTCCCACCCTATCGCGATCCGTCAGTGTATCGATTTTTTTGACGAATATCCGCACCTGAAGATTGTGGAAAGTAATGATACTGCTGCGTGCGCAAAACGCATCCGTGACGAGCAGCTAACAGATACTGTTGCTATAGCGAATACGCTTGCAGCGCAACTTTATGGCTTGGATGTATTAGAGCGCCGGATTGAGTCTAACAAGCTAAACTTCACCCGTTTCCTGGTATTGACCACGCATGAGAACAACAAGCGTAAAGGCCCTGCAAATAAAGCCTCGTTATGTTTCCAGGTAAACAATGAGGTGGGCGCGCTTGCCAAAGTGCTTAACATTTTTAGCCAGGAAAATGTGAACATGAGTAAGATACAAAGCATGCCGGTTTTAGGCAAACGTAACGAGTATAACTTTTATGTTGATATTGAATGGGAAGACAGCAAGCAATTTGATAACGCCATTCGCCAGATCCTTAAGTATACACACAACTTCAACATCTTAGGAGAGTATCAGCGGTACGAACAGGATAGTACACCAAAGCCAAAAGAGAAGAACGTTAAGAGATACATAACCGTAAAGAAGAGAGCATAGGTCTTTAGTCGGGATTCCGGAAAGTCGGAAAGTCCCAAAGACAACAATTTGAACTAACAAACTAATAACACATATAAACATTAAAACAACCGGACTTGGCGGACTTCCGGACTAAAAATTAAAAAACACGATATGAAACTGAATTTAAACATACAGCCCTTAAATACCTGGATAAATAAAGAAGGTAAACAGCCTTTATTGATTGCAGGCCCTTGCAGCGCCGAAACTGAAGATCAGTTGGTGGCAACTGCCCACTTATTAGCGAAAACCGGTAAAGTAAGCGCATTACGCGCAGGTATCTGGAAACCACGTACCCGCCCGGGCGAGTTTGAAGGTATTGGCAGTATTGGTTTAGAGTGGTTAAAACGCGCTAAAGAAGAAACAGGCTTGCCTACTGCTGTTGAAGTTGCTACCGCAAAACACGTTGAAGAAGCTTTGGCTGCAGGTGTGGATATCCTTTGGGTAGGTGCTCGTTCAACTGCAAACCCTTTCACTGTACAGGAAATTGCTGATGCCCTTAAAGGTATTGATGTACCTGTAATGGTTAAAAACCCGGTTAATCCCGATCTTTCTTTATGGGTTGGTGCTTTAGAGCGTATCAACAACGCAGGTATTACCAAGCTTGCTGCTATTCACCGTGGTTTCTCATCATACGAAAAATCAGCTTTCCGCAATGAACCAATGTGGGATGTTGCCATCAGCTTAAAAACTTTGGTGCCTGAGTTGCCAATCATCAACGATCCAAGCCACATCACCGGTAACCGCGACCTGATAGGTTATATCTCTCAGAAAGCTATCGACCTGGATATGCAAGGTTTAATGATCGAATCACACATTGACCCTACCGTGGCCTGGACAGACGCTAAACAACAGGTTACCCCTGCTGCATTATCTGACATTATTGATAACCTGGCCTTACGTAAAGCTGAAGTAAAAAATACCGAGGTTAAAGATAAACTGGCTGAGCTGCGTGCGCAAATAGATAAAATTGACGACCTGATCATCCAAAAAGTTGCTGAGCGCATGACCATTGCAGAGCAAATTGGTAAATACAAAAAAGATAACAACATCACCATTTTGCAGGTTAACCGTTGGGAAGAGATCCTGAAGAAAACCACTGATTATGGTAAGGCCTTGAAATTAAGCCCTGAGTTTACCGAGAAATTGTTAGAGCTGGTACACACAGAATCTATTCGTCGTCAAGGTTTAATATTAAACGAGGGTATAGAGCAACCAAAAGAAAGTTTAACGCATGCGTAATTCGCATCATTCCTGCCCTTCTCCAAAGGAAAAGGGTTAATTGAGGTTACAAATAACAAAAGATACTTAAAGTCCTCTCCTTTGGAGAGGATTTAGGTGAGGCTACTATGGCAAAACATAACATCGTACTTACTAAACAAGGCAAAACTGCAAACGGCACCATACAACTTACCGGCTCAAAAAGCGAATGTAATCGCGCGTTAATTATTGAAGCACTGAGCGATGGTAAAGTTAAGGTTGAAAATATGTCTGACGCTGCGGATGCGGTTCTTTTAAGGGATATACTGAAATCAGAGATTAGAGAACAGAGATTGGAGATTAGTCAAACAAATTCACTAATCTCTGATCACCAATCTCAAATCTCCACTATTGATATCGGCCCAGCCGGTACTGCCATGCGTTTTTTAACAGCGTTTCTTCCCTTGCTTAACAAAAACATCGTTTTAACTGGTTCTGAACGGATGCAGCAGCGGCCGATCGGTATACTGGTGGATGCCATGCGCAAGTTGGGGGCCACAATTGACTACGAAAAAAAAGATGGTTATCCGCCAATCAACATTCATCCTGGGTTTGAGCAGCAAACAAATGTCATCGAGATAAAAGGTAATATCAGCAGCCAGTACATTACTGCGCTGTTGCTTATCGCCGCAAAATTGCCGCAAGGTTTAGAACTGCACATTCAGGGTGAGCTTACCTCAAAGCCATATGTGGAAATGACCTTAGCCATGTTAAACCAGGCGGGCATTAGACATACATGGGCCGATAATGTTATCGCTATCCAACACCAGGATTTTGCGGAAACAACCTTACTGGTTGAACCGGATTGGAGCGCTGCTTCATACTGGTACGCTATTGCAGCCTTAAGCGACGAGGCAGAACTTTTCCTGCCGGGATTAACATCATACAGCCTGCAGGGCGATAGCGTTATCACGGAGATAATGGCTAATTTCGGGATCACATCGGTTTTTAAGGATGGCGGCGTTTATTTGACAAAAGAGGCTAAACCTATCGTCCGCAAGATATTTGATATGAAGGAATGCCCGGATCTGGCGCAAACGGTTATCGTAGTGTGTGCTGCTTTAGGGCATGAGGCAACCTTTACCGGGCTTGAAACCTTGAAGATCAAAGAAACCGACCGCGTACTGGCACTGCAAACCGAGCTGGCTAAGATCGGTGTTAAGCTGATAGAGAAAGGACAGGTTTACAAACTAGATTGCAGTGAACGCAACCTGCCGCAGCGTATGTTCATCAGCACGTATGATGATCACCGCATGGCAATGGCCTTTGCACCATTGGCTATCCTGATACCTGAACTGGAAGTAGAAGACGCCGAAGTGGTCTGCAAATCATATCCGGCGTTCTGGTCTGACCTTGAAAAAGTAGGTTTCAGATCAGAAAAAGTGGCTTAAACGTGGTGTTCACGTTCACGGCATGAACGCTTGTGAACACCGTGAACACTTTTGAACGCTTGTGAACGAAACTGGATCAATAATAAATCCATGTCATTGCGAGCGGTAGCGTGGCAATCTCCTCGTTGATATAAACACCAGGGGTTTGCCACGTTGCTACCCTCCTCGCAATGACATGGTTTGTAGAACAACAATTATTAAACTTAACTAACATAAATCCCCCTTTAGGGGATTAGGGGGCTATATGGCAGGTAACTCATTTGGGCAATTATTCAGGATAACAACATTTGGCGAATCACATGGCGAGGCTATCGGCGTAATTATCGACGGCTGCCCGGCGGGTGTTAATGTGGATCTGGATTACATACAGGGCGAACTCGATAAACGCAAGCCCGGCCAGTCTAAGATCACTACCCAACGTAAGGAAAGCGATACCTTTAAAATACTTTCGGGTACTTTTGAGGGTAAAACCACAGGTACGCCCATTGCCATGCTTATCCCGAATGAAGACCAGCGCTCAAAGGATTACAGCCACAACGTAGATGTATTCCGCCCATCACATGCTGATTACACCTACGCCACCAAATACGGCATCCGCGACCATCGTGGCGGCGGCCGTTCATCAGCTCGCGAAACCGCAGCACGCGTTGCAGCAGGTGCATTGGCTAAGCTGTTGCTTAAAACGCAGGGTATCGATATTGTTGCTCATGTAAGCAGTGTTGGCAAAATTGATGCACCAAACGTTTTTATTGATAGTGCTGATGAATTTATCGCGCAGCGCGAACAAAACATTGTACGCTGTGCAGACCCTGCCACTGCCGAAGAGATGATCGCTTTTATTGACGGGGTTCGTAAAGATGGAGATACCGTTGGCGGTAAAGTGAGCTGTTACATCAAAAACGTTCCGGTTGGTTTGGGCGAGCCGGTATTTGATAAGCTGCATGCCGACCTGGGTAAAGCTATGCTGAGCATTAACGCCGTACACGGTTTTGAATTTGGTTCAGGTTTTAGCGGTAGCGAAATGCGCGGGTCTGAACACAATGATATTTTTCAGAAAGATGCAAACGGTAAAGTAACCACACGCACCAACTTCTCGGGTGGTATACAGGGCGGTATCAGCAACGGTATGCCTATCGAGTTTAAGGTTGCCTTTAAACCGGTTGCCACCATTATGCATAATCAGCAAACTATTGATGGCGAAGGTAACGCCGCAGAAATATCAGGCAAAGGCCGCCATGATCCCTGCGTAGTACCGCGTGCCGTACCTATTGTTGAGGCTATGGCTGCCTTGGTAATTGCAGATCATTTGTTGCGCAACAGAAGCGCTAAATTGTAGCGAAAGGCTGAAAGCTTAAAGCAAAAAGCTTTCGGCTTTAGTCTTTCAGCTTTAAGCCTTAACCCTGCATAAGACAATGCCTTCCATCATCCAACTTTACAAAAAAGCGTACAGCGGGCTCGCACGTTACAACTGGTACCTCAGCCTGGTAATGCTCATCAACCGTAGCGGTACCATGGTTGTGCCTTTCATGACCATCTATTGCATCAATCAACTGCATTTTAGTGTAGCGCAGGCAGGCTATATTATGGCCTTGTTTGGCGCAGGCGCCATAGTTGGTGCATACGTTGGCGGCTGGCTTAGCGATAGGATAGGCTTCTATGATATGCAGGCAGTTACTTTGTTAAGCGGTGGTGTAATGTTTATTGTTGTGGGCTACCAAACAACCTTTCTATCGCTGGGGATAGCCACTTTCATCTTAAGTTTTTGCAACGAAGCCTTCCGCCCTGCCAATTCCATGGCCGTGGCCCATTTTAGTGCGCCCAAAAACAAAACACGCTCATACTCACTGCATAGGTTAGCTACTAACCTGGGCTGGGCAGTTGGCGCAGCGCTTGGCGGCTTGCTGGCATCGTTCAATTTTAACCTGTTATTTTGGGTTGATGGTTGCACCAATATCTTTGCTGCATTGGCATTAATGGCGCTTATCCCTCGCTCCTCTGTCGCCAAGCCGGTTAAACCTCATCCCGATGAGGTAAAGCCAACATCAGCCTATAAGGATAAGGTTTTCCTAATCTTTGTTGTGCTTATAACATTCTTTAACCTTTGCTTCTTCCAGTTTTTTGTGATGGAGCCCGTATTTCTAAAGATCCAATGGCATTTCAATACCCGGCTTATCGGTTTGTTGCTGGCATCAAACGGCATCATCATCGCACTGGTTGAGTTGGTGATGATCAATTACTTGGAAGGCCGCCGCCACATGCTGCAATATATTGTTTATGGCATCCTGGTTACAGGCGGAGGCTTCACATTGCTGAACATATTGCCGCCGCATGCTGCTTCGGGGGCTTTGGTAGTCGGTATCATCACATTCGGGGAAATGGTTAGCATGCCTTTTATGAACTCATTTTGGATCTCACGCTCCGGCGAACGAAACCGCGGGCAATATGCAGCGTTGTATACTATGTCGTGGTCGGCAGCGCAGGTGTTGGCACCAATATTAGGCGGGCAAATTATTTTATGGGGAAGCTTTACCCTATTATGGTACGCTCTTGGCGGTATTTGCCTGGTTGTTGCATGCTTTTTATGGCTGCTGTACAGGATAGCTTACCATAAACCGAACGACAGGCAACCAAACATGAGTATCTGATCCTTCAATCGAAACTATGAAACGAGTACTGATATTAGACCTTGATAACACAATCTACCCCGTAAAATCCATATCTGCAAAGTTATTTGAGCCGCTTTTTGAGCTGATAGATGAGCGCCTGGATGATGCACAAGCTGCCCTTAAAGCCAAGGAAGAACTTACCCGCCGCCCATACCAGCATGTTGCTGATGAGTTTGGTTTTGGTGAAGATGTAAAACAACAGGGACTTGATCTGCTTCGCGATGCTACCTACGATGAACCCATGCAACCTTATCCGGAGTATGAAACTTTGCGCAAAATTAAAGCAGACAAGTTTTTGGTAACCACAGGCTTCACGAAACTACAATTGAGCAAGGTGAAGCAATTGGGCATCAACGGAGATTTTAAAAAGATTTACGTGGTAGACCCGGAGCAATCTAACCTAAACAAAGGTGATATCTTCAGGCAGATAATGATGGATAACGGTTATGATGCCGAAGAAATCCTGATCATCGGTGATGATCCGCAATCTGAGATCAAATTTGCTAAAGAGGTAGGTATCGATACCTTTTTATTCGACCCGGAAGACCGTTATACAGACAGCCACGCCACTTATCGCGCTAAGGATTACCGCGACGTTGCAGGCATCGTCAATCAATAGCTTTATTTGCTTTAAGCACATTTACCGTTACGATCAATTGCCCCAAATGCCGCATGGTGTGTTCCGCAGCGTGCGTGTACAAGCCGATAACTGTTGATGGCAGTTGCTTACGGCCCACCCCTCTGAAATTGGTGAGTGTATTGGTATCTGTTGCCGATAATACCCTTATCGCTTCATCAACCTGGCGGTAAAATGCATCTGCCAACTCTGCTGATGTGTATACTTTATTGGTCGGGTTTCCTTCATTTGAAAGGTATTCTAATTGCATTTCGCTTAACTGCTTGGCTTGTGCATAAGTAAATAACCTGTTGATAACACCCGTTAAATGCTGTAGATGAAACCCGGGCGAAGCCATCCCGGCTACCTTCTGCCAAAGCGACTTATCAGGAAAATCTTTCATTAACGTACTTATTTCCTCTTTTGCTTGAAGCAAAGCATGTGCAACCGGCTGTAACAACGCAGGTATATTATCGAGCGGGCCGCGCAGCCAAACTTCGGGCAGATTTCTATCATGCATATTCAAATATAAAACCGGCGGTTTATGATCGTGTCGGCTCAGGGCAATTATTTTTGGAATAAGTATTGCAATCAGCGTTTCATCTACTTAAACATTTTTCAAAGATGCGTAACTATACACTCAAAAAGTCATTCCATTTTTTATCCGTAACCCTGCTAATTGCAGCAGGCCTCATTATACAAAGCTGTACTAAAAAAAGCCGCTCAGATCTTGGTGCCGAACTTTTTAAAAAGACCCAAAATAAAGTTTTTAAAGATGCTACACCCGAAGGGCTTGAAGTAGTATTTAAAGATATGCTGCAAAAACAAAAAGGGCAGCTTAGCCAGCCGCAAATCATCACTGTATTTTATGAAGACAACAACTATGATCCTGTTTTTGTGATGGACCATATTTTTAATGGCGATGTTGACCTTACTGCTAACTATTTTGAAAAGGCCGGCCAGCATGGTCTGGATCCGGGTATGTTCAAAGCCGAGCAGATAAAAAAACTCGTAGCGAAATTTAAAGACAAAAAAGCTATCAAGAACCTTGATGAGGCTTACCGCGACATTGCCCAGTTAGAGATCTTGACTGCTAACTCATTGCTTAACTACTCAAATGCTTTGCAATTTGGTATGGTTAGCCCACGCAAGATCTACCAGCGTTATTACATGGCTACCAAACGCCCGGATAGTACATCAATGCTTGCTACATTGAAAGCAAGCAACTTAAAGGCATTTTTAGATAGCATTCAACCTAAAAACCCACAATACCTGGCGTTGCAAAAGGCGTTGATGGCAGGTGGTGCTGCTGAGGGCATGAGTAAAGAAGAAACTCAACGCTACCTGGTAGTGAACATGGAACGTTTGCGTTGGAGAAATAAACCGTACGAAGAAAAATATGTGATCGTAAATATTCCTGATTACCGCCTGGATGTAATGGAGAATGGTCAATCAGCTTTAAACATGAAAGTTATTGTTGGTGAAGGTCGTAATACAGATAATACCATCTCGTTAGCTGAATATAACGAGAGTTATAAAATTGACCGCCCTTTTACAAGAGAGACGCCACAATTGAACAGCCAGATCTATGCTGCGCAGGTGAACCCGGTTTGGAATATCCCGGAAAGCATTGCCAGCAAAGAGATAATGGTTGAGGCCGGTAAAGACCCTTACTATCTGGAAAACAAGGGGATTGATGTTTACAGGAATGGTAAAATAGTAGACGACCCGGAAACCATTGATTGGGGAAGCGCAAAACCTGGCCAGTACGAGCTCAAACAACGCCCAGGCGATCAGAACTCGTTGGGAAAGATCAAATTCCTGTTCAAAAATAATAGCAGTGTTTACCTTCATGATACACCTGCCCGAAGCGCATTTAATCAAAGCATGCGTGCCTTAAGTCACGGTTGTGTACGTGTTGGCGATCCATTGGCACTGGCTAAAAACCTGTTTGGCGATACCCCGGCTTACGATACCATTGCCAAAGATATGGATGAGCCTAAGCCGTCTCCTACCACTTTAGATCTATCTAAAAAAATACCGGTGTATATCACATATGTAACCTGTTGGGTTGATGCAAATGGCACACTACAATATCGCCCGGATGTATATGGCTTAGATGCCGTGCTTTACGGTCACCTCAAAAAGTTCCTTGCGGATACTGATACATTGGCAACGCTTGCCTCATTATAAAAAAAGGGGCTCCCGATTTTCGGGAGGCCCTTTTTCTATGCCTAATAAGCGGTTATAGTTTTGCTATGGTCGATGCAGAAAGGGTATCAACTGCAGGTGTTTCCTGCATTACAAAATTGGTTGGTGCAGTATCGTCAAGCAGTTTTGACGTATAGTTGCTATCGTTACCGTTAATATACAATAACGAACCACCTTTAATAGTATTGATCACCGTATTTGATACCTCCGGTGATACTGCAGGGCAACCAAAGCTACGACCTAAACGCCCAATCTGGTTGATCGTATTCTGGCACACGTAGTCTGCAGCGTGTATAACAATACCACGGGCACGTGCTGCGCTGTTTATACCAGCTTCCAACCCATCTAAACGTAAAGAACGGCCGTGTTTGCCAAAATAAATATCGTCAGTTAGGTAAAAGCCCAAACTGCTCTCGTGCGATTCATTTGTATTAGAAAAACGGCTGGCCATATCATCGCCACTACCCTGCCCATGTGCAACCCAGGTATTTAAGACAAGGGATCTGTTGAGGATATCAACTATCCACATGCGTTTAACACGGCTTGATTTATTAAAATCAACAACGGTTAAATAATTAACGCTGTGCAGTTTGTTGTTCAGTTTCAGATTTAAATAGCCTGTAAATGCTTTCTGGAAAACAGAAAGGTCCATTCCGCTTTGCTGCAAATTGGCCGTATTGTACACATCGGCAACATATTTTGCAAAAAGTTCTTTAGCAGTAAATGATTTTAATGATTTGTTTTTAATTGCGTCTGCCGGCTTCCAGCTTATAATTGCTACAGATATAACAAATAAAACGCAAACAATCCACCACAAGTTTTTCCTCATACTTTATCCGGTTTAATCAATAAGTTTATGTTCGGGTAACGCAGATTAGGTTGCTGCAATTGTTACAAGTATTTCAAATATACGCTTAAAACAGAAATAAATTGTCACTAAAGTCTAATTTACTACTTTAATGACAATTTATTGCTTTAAAGATTATCGGAAAAGAGGTCTGGAATTTATTTATTCCAAGTGATCTTTTCCTCCAAAGGCACCTTGCGTTTACCTTCCGGTTGCTGATCCGTATAGCCTAAGAACAGTACACCTAATACAGAATCTTCTGCACCTAAGCCAAAATGTTCTGCAAAGGCCGGTTTAAGTACCATACCACCGGTGCTCCAAAATGCACCTATGTTTAACGCGGTAGCACCTAAAAGCAGGTTCTGCACAGCGCACGATGTAGCAATTATCTCTTCAAAAACAGGGATTTTAGGCAGGTCGCCGCGTTTTTGATAAGCTATAATAACGTGTGATGCTGCATTTGCCTGATTGCTTAAGTTATTGTAAACAGTTTCGTTAAAGCTTTCGCCAGGATTTGCTGCCTTGTAAAGCTCGGCATGCTGCTTACTGTAATGTGCCGGTTCCTCAAAAATAATAAAACGCCAAGGCTCAGTATTACCGTGGTTAGGCGCCCAGTCTGCCAGTTCTATTATTGATGCGATGTGGCCGTTTGGTATTTTATGGCCATTCATGGTAGATGGCTTAATGGTACGGCGGGCCTTGATGTTATTTGCTATTACTGAAAAATTATTATCCATTATTATGATGTTTTAAAGTGGGCGAAATTACGATTTTTTGGCTTGCAGTAAGTAATTCAACATCGCATTTAGTAGCCTGTTTTTAGGTTTTTGTATATTTTTTTAGTCACTTTTAAACCGTTTAACTCGCGTCATCGGCATACCAACTACTGTTTGGCATCTTAAAACCCATATTTGTTTAAATGCTTATTAAAAGATAGTTAGAGGCACTTTTAAGCACTACCTATGGTCATTTCCGGGCTTCTTTTACAACAAAAGGCTCTATGGCACCTTTGTTGACTATGCCCTGTAACCCGTACTATATAACGTAGCTACGATAGTTTTATTAAAAACAATCAATATGAAATTACATTTAAAAAAAGCATCGTTATTAGCATCATGCCTAATAATTGGTGGTAAATTATTCGCACAAACCCCCGACGCTAATTTAGACACTAAAAATTACGTACAGCCATTTTCAGGCGGCGGTTCGTTCCGTACCTGGACAATAGGTGTGCATGGTGGTTTATTAACTCCGTACACTATCTTCGGTACAAATGGTCGTCAGGATTTCAGAACACCGCAATCAGAGATCGGTTACGGTGGTTACATCGCTAAACAATTTTTACCTGCGTTTGGCTTACAGGCTGATTTCTTAAGAGGCCAGGTTAGCGGTACAAATTCACAAGCGGCAGGCCTTATTTCTGAAGGTAGCAGCTTTAACACAAAATTAGATTGGAGCGCAGCATTAAAGGCAAACTTTACTTTAGCAAACATTAACTGGTTTAACCGCAAAGGTGCTATACAACCTTATTTAAGCGCCGGTGCCGGTTATATGGGTTACAAAACCACAGTTACTAACAACACACCAGGTGCTGCAACAGTATCTACCAATGGTACCAACAAAGAATGGTTTGTACCGGTAGGCCTTGGTTTCAAATTTAATGTGGCATCAGGTGTTAACATTGATTTGGGTTACCAGGTTAACTTTGTACAGGCTGATAACTTTGACGGTGTAAACGCAGGTACAACCAATGACAGGTTCTCTTATGCACACATCGGTTTAGAGTTTGCTTTAGGTAGCAGCAAAAAACCTCAATTGTCTGCTTACAACCCGGTAAACTCAATGCGTACCGAGTACTTATGGAAAGCACAACAATTGCAAGCACAAGTTGACGCTGAGAAAGCTAAAAATGCTGAATTACAACGCGGACTTGAAGAAACCAACGCAAACGTTGCAAAACTCACAGTTGATAGCGATGGTGACGGTGTAATTGACCTTAACGACAAATGTCCGAACACCCCATCAGGTACTAAGGTAGATGGTTCAGGTTGTCCGTTAGCTAAACCGGTAGTAGTTGTAACAGAAGAAGATCGCCGTGTGGTTAGAGATGCAATTGCAAACCTTGAGTTTGACTTAGGTAAAGCTACCATCCGCGATAAATCATTCCCAAGCTTAGACAGGGTTGCCCGCTTATTGGTTGACAAAAACTTCAGCTTGAAATTAGCAGGTCACACTGATAACACTGGTTCTAAAGACTTAAACATGCGTTTATCTAAAGACCGTGCAGAAGCTGTTAAAACATACCTTGTTGAGAAAGGTGCTAACCCATCTCGTATCGAGGCTACAGGTTACGGTCAGACTCAGCCTATTGCAAGTAACAAAACTGCAGCAGGTCGTCAGCAAAACCGTCGTGTAGAGTTTACATTGTATTAATAGATAATAATACGATCATAACAAAGGCCGCTCTCTAACAGGAGCGGCCTTTTCTTTTACATTGATAGCACGATAGTTTTGAACACTATTTGATATTATGGCTTTTTAGCAGCGCCTATTAGATCAACATCTACCAATTCTAATGACTTAACCATATTTTGAACGGTAGCTTTATATTCTTTAAAATGAGCCGTTTCAGTGTGCTTTTTGTAAGCGTCAACATCAGCATAAATTTCGAGGATAGTTATGTGCGACGGATCTTTCTGATCGGCAACAGCATAATAGGTTAGCACACCCGGCTCTTTTGCTACTGCGGTGGCCATTTGCTTTTTCAATGCCGTGTTGTAAGCATCGAGTTGTGCTGGGTCAACAGTGATTTTGGCGAGGCGTACCATTTGTTTTTTAGTTTGAGCTGATACGGTGATCGATAGCATCAACAGGCATATAGCCGAAAGGTAAAATATTCTGTTCATCATTTATTTTTTCCATTAAAAAAGCCCAACCTTAGTTGAGCTTCGTTTATTTAAAATAACGCCGGATACTTCCCGGGATTTGCTTCGTGCATTATCCTGTAAACCTTTTCTATCACGTCATCAACAGATGGCTTACTGAAGTAATCACCATCTGACCCATACGGAGGCCTGTGTTCGGCAGCCGATAATGTTTGTGGTTGTGCATCAAGCAGATAATAACCGTTTTGCGCCTCTATAATTTTTTGCAGGATGTAAGCAGAGCCGCCGCCCGGCAGATCCTCATCTACAATTAATAATTTATTGGTTTTTTGAAGCGACGCGCCGCAGATATTATCAGTATCGAAAGGATACAGCGTTTGCGGATCTATCACTTCGATGTTGATACCTAATTTTTCCAAATCAGGAATGGCTTCCATCACCACACGCAGCGCAGAACCATAACTTACAACAGTTATATCCTTACCTTCTTTCAAAATCTCAGCTTTGCCAAGCGGCACGGTAAATTCACCCACGTTAGCAGGCAGCTTTTCCTTCAATCGGTAACCGTTAAGGCACTCTATAACCAATGCCGGCTCATCGCCACGCAATAGCGTATTATACATACCTGCAGCTTGGGTCATGTTACGCGGAACGCAGATATGCAATCCTCGTACAGCCCCCAAAATAAGCCCAAGCGGTGAGCCCGAATGCCAGATGCCCTCTAACCTGTGGCCGCGTGTCCGCACAATAACAGGTGCGCGCTGGCCCCCACGGGTGCGATAGCTCAAACTGGCAAGATCATCACTTAAAACGGTTATTGAATACAACAGGTAATCCAGATATTGTATCTCTGCAATAGGCCTTAAACCACGCATGGCCAGGCCCATTCCCTGCCCTATAATGGTAGCTTCGCGAATACCGGTATCTGTGATACGCAGGTCGCCATATTTACCTTGCAGGCCGGCAAAACCCTGGTTCACGTCCCCAATGGCACCAACATCTTCGCCAAAGGCAACAATGCTTTTATCGCGCTCAAAGTTTGCATCAAAGCAAGCATTAAGCACTTCGCGGCCATCCATCACTTTGGCATCATCTGCATACTGCGGTGCAATAACAGGCACATACAAAGGCGATTTAGGCGTATCAGAGAACAGTTTAGAGTTATAACGCTCTTTGTTCTTATCATTTTCTGCGGCCAGCCAGCTAACAAGCGAATTTCTTGCATCCGATGGCTCATTGATAGTTAAACGTAAAGCTTTACGAACGGTGCCAACCGTATCTTTCCTGCCCGGATCAACACATGTTTGCAAGCCCGACATCAACTTTTGCAGTTCGTCGCGATGTTGTGATGGCTGTGCAATAGCATCAAGCATTTGCAATACCTGGTGCATCTCTTCCTTTATCTCGGTCTCAAGCTCATTCCAGGCTTCTTTTTGCGAGTTGCGCACATGCTTTTTGGCTTCAGCTTCCAAAGCATCAATTTCCTCATCAGTGATAATGGCCGATTGGATCATCCATTTGCGCATCTGCACCAGGCAATCGTGCTCCTCTTCCCAGGCCAGCCTCTCTTTGGTCTTGTAGCGCTCGTGCGATCCGGACGTAGAGTGGCCTTGCGGCTGTGTCATCTCTATTACGTGAATCAGTACGGGTACATGCTCTTCGCGGCAAAGTTTGATGGCACGCTCGTAGGTTTCGCAAAGGGCAACGTAATCCCATCCCTTTACTTTAAATATCTCGTAGCCGTTTCCTTTGCTATCGCGCTGGAAACCTCTTAATACTTCAGATATATCTTCTTTGGTAGTTTGCAGCCTTGCCGGAACAGAAATAGCGTAAGCATCATCCCAAATGGAAATGGCCATCGGCACCTGCAAAACGCCTGCGGCATTAAAGGTTTCGAAAAACAGCCCCTCTGATGTTGAACCATTACCGATAGTACCAAAAGCAACCTCATTCCCGTTTACCGAAAACTGTTTCAGGTACTCGAGCTCTTTATTCTGACGATACAATTTTGACGCATAAGCCAATCCCAACAAACGCGGCATATGCCCGCCTGTGGTAGAGATATCGGCAGAGCAGTTCATGGTTTCAGCCTGGTTTGTCCAGTTGCCATCGGCATCAACATACCGTGTTGCGTAGTGGCAATTCATTTGCCTGCCGCCTGATGCAGGGTCTTTCTCAATATCAGGATGCGCATAAAGCTGAGCAAAAAACTCTTTAAGGGTACTCATCCCGGTAGCAAACATAAATGTTTGGTCGCGATAGTAGCCGGCACGCCAGTCGCCCTTCTTAAAGGCTTTGGCCATTGCCAGTTGCGCAACCTCTTTACCATCACCAAAAATGCCGAATTTTGCCTTTCCGGTAAGCACTTCTCTCCTGCCTAACAAGCTTGCCTGCCTGCTTTCGTAGCCTATACGATAATCATCAATGACGATCTTTTTAAAATCGTCAAAACTAAGTTCGGCAGAATTGATTCCGGTAGCTGTGTTTAATGCAGTTTCTGGCATATTATATTCTGATTAGGCGGTAAAAGTAGGAAATTCTATTTTGTTTCGGTAACTGGTTAATGCAAAACGGTTAGATTTCACTTAAGTTTTGACATTATATTAAACCTTTTATATTTGTAAAGTCAAACACAAAAAAGATGAAAAAATTTATTCTGATATGCGCAGTGGTTTTAGGTTTCGCCTACACTGCATCAGCCCAAACCGCCGAATTCAAATTTAACGAAGAAAAGCATGATTTTGGTAAAATTCCGCAAGGCAAACCGGTAACCACTGTGTTTGAATTTACCAACGTTGGCACCACCCCGTTGATCTTAACCGAAGTAAAGCCTACTTGTGGCTGTACAATTGCCGATTACACCAAAACACCTGTACCACAAAACGGTAAAGGTACTATCAAGATCACTTACAACGCTGCTGTTGTATCTGCCTTTAACAAAACAATTGTAGTTACATCAAACGCTAAAACACCAACTAAATACTTAAATATTGTTGGTGAAGTGGTTGCCGGCAGCGCGCCTGCAAGTAAATAAGTTAAAAGCTTAAAAATAAATTTAGTTAAGGCACCATTAGCGGTGCCTTTTTTTGGCCTCTCCCCAATCACTTTCGATGGAGAGAACCAAATAATACCTTTCAAACAACTCTCAATTTAAAACCCTTTGCATTGGAGAGGATTTAGGTAAGGCTTAACAATAGTTGTCATCAGTGTACAGTTCGGCATAGCCATAAAAGCTTAGGAATAATTAACCTGGTCTGCGTATCTCCAATAGTTTTCCCTTTAGATGTGGCTCATTTTTTTTACTAATTTTGGCGCATGCCAAAAATTTCTCAAAAAGGGCTGCATATGCCCGCTTCCCCAATACGTAAACTAACCCCGTTTGCAGATAAAGCTAAGGCTGATGGTAAAAAAGTATATCACCTCAATATCGGTCAGCCGGACATTGAAACACCTGAGGGCATGCTTAATGCCATTAAAAATATCGACTTTAAGGTTTGGGCATATACCCCATCAGAAGGGACTTTAAGCTACCGCAAAAAACTGGTTGAGTATTACAACAAGCTTGGCTACAACATTACGCCCGATAATATTATTGTAACTACCGGTGGATCTGAAGCTATCACCATAGCCATGATGACCTGCCTTGATCAGGGTGACGAAGTAATCATCCCGGAGCCTTTTTATGCAAATTACAATGGCTTTGCCAACCAAACAGATATCGTTGTAAAACCGATTCTGTCATATATAGATAATGGTTTTGCTTTGCCGCCGATTGCGGAGTTTGAGAAGGTAATTACCGAAAAAACAAAAGCCATCATCATATGCAATCCTAATAATCCTACCGGATATTTATACTCACGCGAGGAATTGGAAGCATTGAAAGCGCTTTGCCTTAAATATGATCTGTACCTTTTTAGTGATGAAGCCTACCGAGAGTTTTGCTATGATGGCCGCACGTTTGTTTCTCCAATGCACCTTGATGGTTTAGACGATAACGTGGTAGTGATGGATACGGTAAGCAAACGTTACAGCGCATGTGGTGCCCGTTTAGGATGTTTGATCACCAAGAATAAGGAGATCATCTCTACAGGTTTGAAATTTGCACAGGCCCGCCTTTCACCAGGCATGGTGGAGCAGATTGCCGGTGAAGCTGCGGTTGATACGCCTGATGAATATTTTGAAGCGGTAAGTAAAGAATACACAGAACGCCGCGATACATTGGTTAACGCCCTTAATCAGATGGACGGCGTTTACTGCCCTAACCCGGGCGGTGCGTTTTACGTGGTAGCGAAATTACCGATTGATAACGCCGACAAGTTTTGCCAATGGATGCTGGAAAGCTTTAGCCATGATAACCAAACCGTGATGATGGCACCGGCTACAGGTTTCTACAGCTCGCCGGGCGCAGGCGCAAATGAGGTACGTATGGCATACGTATTAAACAACAACGACTTGAGTAAAGCAATGGAATGCCTTGCTGAGGGATTGAAGCAGTATCCGGGACGCACTTTATAGTTTGCAGTTACAAGTTTGCAGTTGACAGATTTAAGAATGCCCGCTGCAAACTAAAAAACCGTATATTTGTAGTTCATTTAACTGCAAACTGGAAACAGTTATCGGGAGCAACAAAAAAAATGGGGTCGACCGGAATTGACAGGATGGAGATAAATAGGTAAGCATGCAGCGCGTTGGGTGAATTAGCGCTTAAATCTGAACGCTCAAACTTACAAATGGCGAAAATAACTACGCCTTAGCTGCCTAATTTAGAATTAGAATAGCTTTTGTCCCGCCGGTTTTCCGTTCTGTTGAATCGGTATTTGGGGCATCATCAAACAGAACTGGTCTGCTTAAGGTGCGATAAGCGGACGAGATAAAGCACCTACGGATACGGTATAGGCAAGCAACTGGCCTTCCTTGTCCCGACAATTAAACAGAAGCTAAGCATGTAGAAAGCTTATCTTATACCATGTTTGGACGAGGGTTCGAATCCCTCCGGCTCCACGAAATCAGGTCTAACTGAGTTAAAAACGCTATAAATCGATGATTTATAGCGTTTTTTTTATTTTAGTCAAATGGCTATATTATTCACCAAATAGCGATAAAAAGCAGCGCAATTTGATGAGTAACATTTCAAGATTTCTTACCCACTAGGCTTGCTATTTTTACTTGATAATCTAAATTTTTAAAAATATGAGCATCTTGGTCAGGCTGATTGTAAGCTTAATGTTGTATCACTTTTTAATGTAAAAGATTATGGAAACTAACGTCAGCTTGCTTTTTTATTTGAGAAAGCCAAAAACAAATCCCACCTAATTAATTAATAATGCTTAAACTCAGACTATTTTTTACGGCGTTCATCCTTATGTCTGTCGCCTCTTCCGCATTTTCAAAACCACCCAAAAAGAAGAAATATGTAATTATCGGCTATGTAGGGGGCTATCAAGGCTTGTTTGACACCAGTATGGTTGATGCATCTAAACTTACGCACATCAATTATGCATTTGTTGATGTGCAGCAGAATAGGGCCTGGCTAACCCATGAACGTACGGATACTACCAACTTTAAAAACCTGATAAAACTCAAAAAGAAAAATCCGAACCTAAAGATCTTAATATCAATAGGCGGTTGGACCTGGAGCAGCAACTTTTCTGACATGGCTTTGAGCGATACTTCAAGGCGGGGTTTTGCAAAGAGTGCAGTAAATATTATCAAAAAATATATGATGGATGGAATAGACATTGACTGGGAATATCCCGATAACATCGGCGCAGGCAATAGGTTCCGGCCGGTAGACAAGCAAAATTATACCCTTATGTTTAAAGCATTAAGGCATGAATTAAACGTACTACAAAAAGAAACAGGTAAAAAGCTTTTATTAACGGCAGCTGTAGGAGGATTTAAACGTTTTTTGCAACATACCGAAATGAACAAGGTGGCTAATTATCTTGATTATGTTAACATGATGACCTATGACTATTTCCAGGATAGCCTGGGCATAGCTGTACACCATACTAACCTGTTCGCTTCAAAAAAATATGCTACACGAGATAACGCGGACAAAGCGATAAAAGAATATGTGGCTGCGGGTGTACCGCGTAACAAATTGGTAATGGGCATGGCTTTTTACGGGCGATCATCGAGCGTAGCAGACAGTACAAACTGGGGCTTAGGTGTAAAGACAGTTGAACACATGCGCGGAGGCGGATACACGTTTATAAAAGACAGCCTGCTTATTAATAACGCTTTCAAAGAATATCGGGACACCGACGCTATGGCACCCTATCTTTATAATAGGGCAACAAAACAATTCATTAGTTATGATAACGAGTGGTCTGTTCAAAAAAAATGCGAATATGTAAAGAAGAATGGCCTGGCCGGTGTGATGTTTTGGGAATACGCAGATGATAAGAAAGAATATCTGCTGAAACAGGTGAATACCACATTACGTGGTGTGAGTAGTAAATGATTTGAGTTTTTTGAGATTGTCTTTTTCATATAAATAGGGCTTGGATCGCTCCAAGCCCTATTATGTTATACCCGTAAAAAACTGATAAGTTCTGCGGTACAGTTACATATCCCGCTTCATCTAACAATACCAAACCAGCGTTGCAGGTCCACATACCATTTTAGTCATTATCACCACACAAATGTGCCAACAGCACCTGCAGCGAGCGTACACAATGCGGCTTTGCCCTGATCTGGGGAGGGCTAACGGGCGGTATTTCCGTGGCATTGGCATTGTCTCTTCCCGATTCTGATTATAAACCGCTGATCCTTACGGCCGGCTTTGTGATCGTGGTATTTTCGATCGTTGTGCAGGGTTTAATCCTGAATAAGGTAATTGGCATGACATTGAGCAGGAAATAACGGAATGTTGGAGTTGTCACTCAATTTAACGTTGCGCAATATTGGCTGATAATCAACAAAGGCACCATCAATGATTATTTTCAAATAGACTTGATAAGGATCATCCTGTTTGAAGGTATTTTCCAACATAACGTAATAATTAAGGTTAATAATATCAAAATGCAGCACTTGCAAATAATTATAACAGGCCGCTCAAGACCTTTTACCCGTTAACTTTTTCTGATAATCATCCTCCAGCTCGTCAAGCTCTTTGTAATAGTTTTTCTTATCCATAAATAACGATGGCCGATAGCTTTTTGCGGCATTATACTTTTGAAGAAGGTCAAATTGAGAGCCATGAGAAGCCAGCCAGATATCAAATTTCAGCTTTTTCAAAGCTGCTATGGTGTAACTATAATCTTTGGCGATTTGTGGATAACTTGGTATGGCATTAAAACCCTTTTCAGTCGTTATCGTAGGAAGGTTGGCTATCAATACACGATACGTACGGCTCTTGTCCTTCACCTTGAAAAGGTAGCTGCATGAGCCTTTGGTATGTCCCGGGTGATGCAGCATGGTCAAATTCATTTCACCCAACAAAATGTGATCAGCATTATGAAGGGTACGGTCTACATTAATAGGTTTAAAGGTGCGATATTTGCCGTCCAGGTCGTAATCAGACAACCCTCCATCGGTAATAATTGGTGCATCAGCATAATCAGCAACCATTTTTGCACCAGTTACTTTTTTTATTGCTGCCATAGCGCCTAAGTGGTCAAAGTGAGCCTGCGTTGTCAATAATATTTTAACATCGCTTATTTTAAAACCAAGTTTTTTGATATTATCTAATATATTTCCTTCTGAAGATGCCAGACCTGTATTAATTAAGATATGGCCGGCTTTTGTGGTGATCAAATAACATGCAAGGTCGGCGGTGCCCACGTAGTAAAGGTTACCAACTATCCTAAATGGTTCGATAGGTCTTGTCCATTCCGGATATTTCGTTGCGGTAGGTTCTCGCACAACTTGCGCGTAACTGGCCGCTGCAAGTGTTAGAAACATAAGAATGAACAAGGCCTTCCTCATAATTTTTAATTTGCTTTTCGTAAATGTACCTCACCGAGGCGGTTAACAACGTAGTTCCAAAATTACTGATGAACAGCTTACTACGGTTATCATATTGCCACGGGTCACTAAAGTAAAAGTATTTGGCGGCTTTTGGAGCGAATAGCTCAGTTTCCGCAAGTTTGGTATCATCAAGAAGGCAAGCTTGGGTAAATACGTCGCTACCGGGGGGCAGGTTTGGCTTTCCTTGCTCTTTTTATCGAAAGCCCTTTACGGACTGGATCTGTCTAATTTAGATGATTTGCAAGGTGCTATAACCGATACTGTGTATTACAGGCTCATGGTAAAACAAACTAAAATATCGACCGTTTTAAAGCCTGTGTGACCATCTTTTTAGATACAGTTAATTATGAGAGCTAATAAATATTTTGTACCGGGTTGTCCATTAATTTTTTGTTTATGCTTGATGATAATAACATCTGTAGCCCAAGCATCAAGATTTTCACTTAAAAACGAACAGGTTGACACGACTGACTTTTCCATTACATCACCCGTAAGTCTTAACGTATACCCGGCAAAACTTAATAATGGGTCTGGCCCTGGCCGAATTTATATCAACGCCATGCGCATAGGCGGTGTGCCAATTACACTTCCGTTGCTGTTCGATACCGGTTCAGCCGGCGTAACGTTGGATGCACTTAAAATTTTCCCGCCTGAACTTGTAGATGAGCATGGTTTTAAATTTAAAAAAGGCCAGGATACGTTAACATACAAAGGTATAGTGGTGACCCGTACTACCGTGCAAAAAGTTTATGGCTCTGCAGGGGCCGTTGAAACCAAAGAGTTTGGAAATATTGGCTTTGCTACGCTGATGGTGGGCGATCAAACAGGGGCTTTGAATTTACGGAAAATGCCCGTTATGTTCTTTTATGCAAAATCAACAAACGGCAAGGAGTCAACAAACGGGCTTGGATCTGTATTCGGCGTGAACACTACTTTCAACACAGTGACAGGCGTAAATGAGCGCACGACATTTAATTTAGTGAGTCCACTGAAATATTTGAATTACCGAAACGGATTGATACCGGGCTTTAAATTAAGCGCCTTACAATTATTTGGTTGTGCAATCAAAATACCGGGCAGCTGCCGCCCAAGCCGTTCACTAACAGTTGGCTTAACAAACGCAGACTTTCAAAAATACCGTTTCAACCAACTTACCCCTCAAGCGACAGCACAAACAGGACAAGTATCGGGACACTTTCCTACATACCCCGAATTACCTTTATATCACCCCGAAATAGCTGCTGCCATAGCTACCGAAAGTCAACAAATTCCGGTCAGTGTGCTCTTGGACTCTGGTAACCCCGGCGTCGTTTTAAATGCCTCATCGGAAGATCTTCACGCAGATCAATATCCAATAATAAAACTTATGTTGCCTTTCGGTCAAACCTATTTTTATAATCAGCGGAGGGCAAATTTTTCGACACGGTTTAATCCATCAAGCAAACGAAGCGTTTTTGGCATTTATTTTTTCACCGTATTCGGTTTTGCAGAGGATTATCAGAACGGTCGTATTGGCCTGAATCGCACAGCTAATTGATAGTTGGCAGCATTTCCGAGCAGTAATGAAAAACTGAGACGATCTGGTTCGATCATCTGTAAGCTACTGAACACAGGTTTAGATACAGGACAGGCTTTTAACAGGTTACCAGCGCTTCACTTACAGCACTACAAAATCACTCGAATTTTATATGAATCTTTTCATGGAATTAATCTGGCTGCCCGCAATTCTTCAAATAGATCATAAAATGTGTCTTCCGTATCCTGAAAAATGCTGAATCCCAGCTTACGGCTTTTTGACATGTCCGTCATTACTTCTATCGGTCGTCCCAGGTCAAGATCGGTATGCCATGCAGTAGCCAATCGGCTGAGGTTTTTTTCCCGCAATGTATATTTCAGCGCAATATCCTCCCAGATATCTGCATAATCCGCCATTTCTTTTTCAAGCGGTTGAATTGTACCATTAAAGCCAACAGGTTGAATACCGAAGTACTCCGCCAGACGATTCCACAGCCTGCTCCAACGAAACACGTCGCCATTAACCACGTTGAATGCCTGATTACGGGCGATATCAGTTGTAGAAGCCCATATCAAATGTTCTGCTAATACCCGGGCATCAGTTACGTCAGATAAGCCATTCCATTGGGCGGCAGACCCCGGCCAAACAAACCGGCGGTTGGTTTCTTTACAAATAGTTGCATATACCGCTAAGGTAGTCCCCATATTCATGGCGTTACCTACTGCTTTACCAATAACGGTATGCGGCCTGTGAATACTCCAGGTAAAGCCATCCCGCTTGGCTGCGGCATAAACTTCATCTTCCTGCGCGTAATAAAAGTTTTCGATATTTAATCTTGGGTGCTCTTCCCGCAAAGGCGTCTCAGGCAAAAAACCCTCTTTTGCATAAGCTTCAAAAGGGCCGAGGTAATGTTTTAAACCTGTTACTAAAGCCACATGCTCAACTGATCTGTTCAAAGACAACGTATCCAATAGATTACGTACCATTAAACTATTTACCCTGATGTTTTCGGCCTCAGTGTCGTTACGCATCCAGGTTGTTATGTAAACGTGCGTAGGCCGTATTTCGGATAATGCTTGTTCTAAACTGTCTTTATCTAACAGATCTGCTAAAACCGGCTTTAAACCCTCAATCTCATTGTTAGGATTACGGGCTAAACCGTAGGTTTCCCAACCTTTAGATATCAGCTTTTTAGATAAATTGCTACCGGCAATACCGCTTGCCCCAACTACCAATGCTATTTTGTTCATCATATTTACAGCGTTAATTTCAGTGAGATAGATTAATGTGTTACTTGTAATAATTTGTTCACAAACTTACCGGCTGTAGTTTACAAGGGCGATGATTTGAATCAAGAAATACACTTGACCTGTATCAAGTCTATATCTACGTGATGCTAATTTCTGATAAAATGATGTCTTGCAAAAAATCTACCTTTGCTTTAAACGTAAGTCACTACATGATCAATGTACTTTTAGGTCACATTCAGGAAAAGGTTACGCTGACAAATGAGGACAAAGAGAGGATAAAAACCTTCTTCATTCACAAAAAGCTAAGAAAGAGACAATACCTGTTACAGGAAGGCGATATTTGTAAACACTTGACCTTTGTGGCAAAAGGCTTACTGCGTACCTACAACGTGGATAGTAAAGGGACTGAACACATGAGTATTTTTGGGTGGGAAGGTTGGTGGGTGTCTGACTTCGCCAGTTTCCTATCAGGCGGAAAAGCCGTGTTTAATATTGATGCTATCGAAGACTCCGAGTTGTTTTTAATTTCACGATCCAATTACGAAGCATTGATGATTGATGTCCCGGTTATGGACCGTTATTTCCGTATTTTGTATCAAAACAGTCTGGTTACAAAAGAACAACGGCTTATGAGTTCCATTACGCACACCGCCGAAGAAAGGTATTTGTTACTGGCCGAATCAAACCCTCAGATTATAGGACGCCTACCGCAAAATTTAGTAGCCTCTTATCTTGGCATAGCGCCCGAAACATTAAGCCGCATCAAAAAAAAATTACTCTCAGAAAAATGATGCCTTTTACCACGATACTTTGACCTATCAAATCATCTTCAAACCGCTCTGATGGTAAGTTAATTTTCGTTAACAACATACTTAATTAACTCCTACCTTTGCAAGGCTCTACTTTTCTTAAGAGCACTCCGCTTCATGATGTCAACAAGCTTTTCTTTTCAAAGATCTGTACAACTGGTCGCTGATTCTAAAAACTTTTACCTGGTTAAAATAGATACGCAAGGTAATTACGTTTACATGAACGATCTCTTCCTTGAACGTCACAGCGCTTTCTATAACAAAACGGAAGTAAGGCCTGCTTCAATTGCGCTGCATACAGATGACCATGCTGCAAGCTTCAAAACTTATCAGCTATGCGTTGCAGATCCCGACAAGACTTTTCCGATCACATTGAGAAAGCTTGATGGCAAAGGAGGCTATATAATTACTTATTGGGAGTACAAAGCAGATCTTGATGCCGGGGGGAACATCACCGGCGTTATCGGAATAGGCCATGATGTTGCCGCATTTGAATCCCGCCCGGAACATATTGGCTTTCTCACTCAAACGCTTAATACACTTGCTTCCCAGCAATCACATGATCTCCGACGGCCTTTAGCCAATGTGCTTGGTTTGGTTGAAGTGCTTAAAATCTTAGGTGAAGATAATGACCAATTACAAGACGTTGTTAAAAAATTAGAACAAAGTTGTAAACAGTTAGATGATGAATTTGAGGCTTTTTTGATCAGGGATTTAGGGAATAAATTGGGTTAACCCAAATCAAAATCTAACTTGATAGTTAAAATAATTCTCTTGAGATAGATAACACCGGAATGAAGGTGCATAATCTCACCTACAGAAAATATTTCAATCAATCACTGCACTAATTCACCGGTAAAATGAGAAAAGTCCGCCATAATGTTTTAAATCTTACTTACCTCAATTTTTGGGGTTAGCAATTACCTTTAAGGATTTTCAATTAAAGCTTCATAAGAAGATTATCAATTTTGCGTTGTACTCAAACGATTTAGTCTATATTTGCCCCAGTTTTTCCCTATCCGTATATCATCAATTTTGAGATCAATGATCGATAATTTTAAAGCAAACCGGACTATCTCTTTTACACAAGAGATTGACATTCATACACATAATAGCATTTCTTTCTTAATCCATCATCAGATATTTATAAAGTTTAAAATACCCGGCTTATAACTTTATTATAAAATATACCTTAGGTATATTCATACATGAAAAACTTCTCTTCATATTTTTTGTTCAGTGAATTTAATTTCTCGCTGAGTAATAGTCTTACAAATTAGTTTAACGAACTTTAACAGTCAATATTGATCATTTATGCAGGATAAAAACTCAGATCAGATCACTTCGGGTTATATAAAGGGCATCGCTGTAGACGTATTTGGTTACCTTAAGCGTAAATGGCTTATCATATTTGTTTGCGGTATAATTGGTGGCGCCTTAGCGTTAAGTTACGCGATCTTTAAAAAGAACGTTTATAAGGCCGAGTGCACTTTTGTTTTACAGGATGGCGGAAGCGGCGGCCTTGGCCAATATGCCGGCCTGGCATCCCTTGCAGGTATAAACATTGAAAGCGGCGACGACGGACTGTTTAAAGGCGATAACATATTTGAACTATACCGGTCCAGAACCATGATCATGAAAACTTTACTCACGGAGGTAAATTTTCAGGGAAAGAAAGAAATGTTGATAGACAGGTACATTGACAATAATAAGTTGCGTAAGCAATGGGAAAAACAAAAATTGGGCAACATTCAGTTCAAAGGCTCTCCAGATAAATTCAGCAGATTGCAGGACAGTTTGGTCACAGACATTGTAAAGAAGCTTAACAAAAGTGACCTGAGTGTTGTGAAACCTGATAAAAAACTGAGCATTATACACGTTACTTTAAAATCAACTGATGAACTTTTTGCTCAGGCTTTTACAAATCAGATCGTTAAAAATGTAAACGATTTTTACAGCCAAACTAAAACTAAAAAGTCTAAGTTTAACGTAGCGCTGCTTCAAAAACAGGCTGATAGCGTAAAGGCGGTAATTAACTCGTCCATTAGCTCAGCTGCAAGTTCTCTGGATGCGTCTCCAAATGCAAATCCTCAATTGTTAGTACTAAAGGTTCCGTCGCAACGTAAACAGGTAGATCTGCAAACAAGTGCTGCAGTTTACGGAGAGATCGTCAAAAATTTAGAAATATCAAAACTGGCCCTGCAAAAAGAGACGCCATTGATAGAGGTCATAGACCCACCTATATTACCACTTGAAAGTAACAAATTAGGAAAAAAAATAGCGTTAGTGGGTGGGTTTGCAATTGCAGCCATATTAGCCGCTTTTGTTTTAGTTGTTAAAAGAGTTATAGGATCAGCGGCTTAATATGAGTGTTAAAGGCAAATTAAACAGCATTATACGCGAGTTTAAAAATAAAGATGAGCAGGGTATACATGCTAATGATGCAAAAAAGAGAAATCTCAGGCTGATTCTTCAACTCGGGCTATCTTTTGGCTACAAAGGCCTGTCAATGTTCTTAAGCTTTGCTATAGTGCCGCTATCTATACATTTGCTTGGCAGTAACGAATACGGTCTTTGGTTAACCATCTTTTCATTAGTTAACTTTTTCCTGTTTTTTGATCTCGGCTTGGGTAATGGACTTAAAAATAAGATCACTATAGCACTGGCAAATAACAATACAGAAGATGTAAAAAGATATATAAGTACAGGATATATCGTATTTGCTTCGCTCTCGCTTTTTCTGATCCTGATACTGGTTTTAGTAGTAAAGCTCGCTAAGATCCAGTCTATTCTCACTATTGGTGACATTGCCTCAAACGACGTTGAAAGAGCTATCTTAACCATTGGTATCACCATAATCATCTCTTTTACATTAAATTTTGTTTACAACATTGCGGCATCTATGCAAAACATATCCTTCTCAAACTTGGGTATGGTTTTAAACAATTTGATTACCGTAGTCATACTGATATTCTTTAACGTTTTTAAAGTAAGGGCAACTATAAACTTAATGTCACAGGTAACTGCGGTATCTTTGATCATAAGCATGGTTACGGCCAACTTTATTTTCTTTAAGAAAAACCCCAACCTGATACCTTCCATCAAATACTTCAGGTCTGATTACCTTATGAATATCCTGAAGCTGAGCTTTGGTTTCTTCATCGTTCAGATACAGGTAATAGTTATCTCATTCACAGATACGATAATCATCAATAAATATCTTGGCAATATAGAGGTGACCAAATACAATCTGATCTACAAGTTATTTAATGCCGTGATAGTGCTGCTAAGCCTGATATCAATGCCTTTATGGACGGTATTCACCGAGGCCTTTGAAAAAAAGGATAATGATTGGATCAGAAATGTATTTAAACGCTTCAATTACTTTGTATTGGGTGTAGCGGTGGTGTTCACACTAATAGGTGTATTTATTGACCAGATACTTTTTGTTTGGGTACAAAAGGAATATCAGATACCCGTGCTTTTAATCAGCGGTATGGTTATCTATCACGTTCTGTATGCCTGGAATTACAACTATTCTGTATTTTTAAACAGCGTTTCGGCAATAAAGGAACAACTGCCTTATTTAGTATTTACTATAATCGCCAACGTTCCACTTTGTATATATTTTATCAAGCTGGGTTTAGGATCGGCAGGTGTTATCATAGCTTCAGCGGTTTGCATATTACCATTTTCAATTTATGGCCCATACCTGGCCTACAAAAAAATAAAGCTTAATAAGGCAGTATAACGATATGTCAGCAAACAGAGGGATTTTCCAGGATTTTAAAGCTAACAAAAAGAATATTAAGGGCCAGCTTGTAATGGTTTTGTACCGCTTTGCTTGCCTGGCAAGAACAAATAAAATTACCACCATACTGTTTTTTTGGTACTTGATTCTCTATCTCGTTGTTGTTGAATGGTTTATGGCAATAGAGTTATCATGGCATGTACAACCCGGAGAAAACCTGCAGCTTCACCACGGCTTTTGCCTGGTAGTAAACCCGGGAGTTAAGATAGGTAAGAACTGCATACTGCGCCACGCAACCACGTTGGGTAACAAAAAAAGCGCTGCCGGCGATTTTAACAGCGGCTGCCCTGTAATAGGCGATAATGTAGACATTGGTGCCAACGTTTGTATAATAGGTCCATTAAAAATTGGTAATAACGTAATGATTGGGGCCGGCTCCATTGTGGTTAAAGATCTACCGGATAATTGTGTGGCCGCGGGTAACCCTGCAAAAATAATCAGATATCTTTAATGGTTAATATCCTTTATGTGTTTGGCGGCGAAAAAGCCTCGGGAGCAGAAAAAGTAATCCAGAGATTAATTGATAATAACCTGTCTGCAGTTAAGCCTCATTTGTTTGTTTCGCCTGGCGCCTACGCAGATAATCTTATCAAAACAAATCAGGATAAGTATGCTATCCATCTTTTAGATGAGTTAAAAAAACTTAACAGAAGCAGCGCCGGCAAATTAGGCTTTTATTTTAAAGCTATTTCAAACTGCTTAACGGTTTCATACAAGGTGTTAAAATTCGCGAAAACGAATAGCATAGCCGTTGTACATGCCAATACCATAGTGCCCGCATTTTATTTGTTCCCGGCAATTGTTTTAGCCAAAATTTTCAGAAAAGATCTGAAATTCGTTTGGTCTGATCATGATCTTAAATACTATTCTGCTTTTGACAACAAGCTTGCTGCAGCAGCATTTAAGTTATATGATGCTACCCTTACTGTTTCTAACGCCGTAAAAAAGAAATATCCTGTAAGCGATAAGGTAATAACGCTGTATAACGGCCTTGACTTGAACGAATATCAACCAGATTCAAGTCGTGGTGAAAAATTTAGACATTTACATGCTATCCAAAACGATGATTTTGTGATTGGAATGGCGGGCACCATCGAGCATAGAAAAGGTCAACTTGGTTTAATACAGGCCTTTAAAAAACTCTCAAGCCAATATCCTAAGTTTAAATTATTGTTGGCAGGCCCATTATCGGCAGACGATGAAGCCTACGGTAACGACTTTTTAAACGCAGTTGAACATGACAACGGCATCTATTATTTAGGTAAAATAAGTGATATGCCCGGTTTCTATAATGCTTGCGATGTTATTGTGAACAATAGTAATCTGGAAGGAAGTGAACCATTGGGCACAACTATTTACGAGGCAATGGCCATTGAAAAGATCGTTGCTGCTTCAAATACAGGCGGCTCACCGGAAATTATTGACAATGGACAAGACGGCTATCTTTTTACATGCGATGATCAGAACTCATTAGCCGAGACATTAGAAAAAATATTTCTTGATCACGAAAAGTTAGATATCATCCGTAAAAATGCAAGGGCAAAAGTAGAAGAGAAATTTAATGTTAAAACGATGGTTAGGGCCTATAATGCTTTAATTGGCAAGTTGGTTAATTAACAATTATGGAGACAGAAAACAGACTTACTTTATTTAAATCCGAGTTTTGGATAGTCCTTGTCTGTACTATTTGTCTTCAGTTCCCTGATTTGAAAATAGCCGGCCTTCAGCCCGGAGAACTATTGATGCTGTTGTTGATGCCGTTTTTGTTTAAACATTTAACCAAAAGCAAAACCATTTTATACTTCTTAGCATTTTACATCCTTTTATTAGTAAAAACGCTGATTGTAAATCACTACACTAACTTTTACATTAACGACGAAAACCTGACGTTACTGAAAAACCCGGGATTTATCAGCTTTGCACGCTTCCTGGAGATGCTTACCTGTATGACGTTCTGCTGTTTCACAGCCAACGTTTTATCTCATTCTCAAAAGCCATATAATCTTTTGAAAATGATACTGTTTGTGCAAATAATGGTATTTGGTTTATTCTTTATGCTTACCTACTCTTTGTATGCTTTGCATTTGCTGGCAACAGATAAGTATGAAAGTTTAATAGTTTACGATGCGAGTGAGGGCGATCAGGTTTACAGGCTCAAGGGTTTCTTTGTTGAAGGGGGACCGTTCGGCTTGTTCTACGCGTTTATTTTTACGGTTTGTGTAGCATGTTACCGTCGTTTAAGGCTAAAGCCTTTGTACCTTATCATCCCGGTAATTTTAGTTTTGTTAGGACAATCTAAGGCTGGATATCTATTGTTATTTTTAAATGGCGCCGTTTATTTAATGTCTAAAGTTGGCAAGTTTTTTAAGCGGTTATTCGTTAAAATCCTGTTATACATTGCGGTAATTGTATTGATGGTATTTGGGTCAATAGCTACGTTGCAGATGTACGTTGACAGCTTGTCAGACATTGAGTTAAAAGCTTCTCTTTTCGCTCCTGGTGAGATAGACCCCAACTTTATGATGGGAAGAATCTCGGCAACGGTGATTGTCCCAAACATGCTTGCAAAGAACGCATGGGTGGGTATAGGCTGGGGTAACTATCCGCTGCTTAGAAACAATCCGGCTTACAGGCAGTTCATGCCCGAAATTCCGGTATCATTCTGGGACGCCACTGGTTTGGGCGGTATAGTTGATATGTTACTTGAAGCAGGCATAATATTCTTTATTATTTACCTGTTGCTTTACTTTAGGCTGGCCAAAACCATCAGGCCTTTACCAGCCTCAAATTATTTGATATTAGCATTAATTGGGCCGCTGCTATTAGGTGTGGCTATATATTTCTTTTATACGTGGTTATTAATGGGTGTATTGTTCTTTTTAATGCAGACCGAACTTGAACCAAAGGAGAAAGCTTTAAATGAATAATACCCCAACCAACAAAAAGCCTCACCTTTGCATAGATGCAAGGATGATCAACCACTCCGGTATAGGTACCTATTTGCGAATGCTGTTGCCTGCAATTATTTCAAAATTTGAGGTAACGCTATTAGGCGATCCATCGTTGCTGGGATCATACTACCCCAACGTAGCAGTTGTCGATTTCCCGGCATCGATCTACTCGATAAGTGAGCAATTAAAATACCGCAAGGTAATACCTGTTTGCGATCTGTTTTGGTCGCCGCATTATAACGCGCCGCTCATGCCTGTTAAAGCATTAAAAAGGGTGGTGACCATTCATGACGTGTTTCACCTTGCATTCGCTTCTCAGTTAAGTCTTAAGCAAAAGATCTATGCAAAATTAGCGTTCAATTTGGTATCTAAACTTAGCAACCGGATAGTTACGGTATCACATTTCTCCAAGCAAGAGATATTGAAATTTATAAAGGTTGATCAAAGCAAAATAAACGTTATCCATAATGGCGTAGAGCAACAAGCTAAACTGGTTGATGTAAATAATTTAAAGGCCAAATACCAGCTGCCCGATAACTACATACTTTTTGTAGGCAATGTAAAGCCGCACAAGAATCTTAAAAATTTAGCCAACGCTTACTTGGCGCTGCCTAAGGCACTGCAAGATCGATACAAGCTTTTGGTTGTTGGCAAAAAAGACGGCTTTATAACCGGAGATGATAATTTATTTGATATGATCAGCTCCAATCAGGCATTGTCAGATAACTTACATTTTACCGGCTACGTGGATAATGATGATATGGCAACCATATACAACAATGCCGCTGTTTTTGTGTTCCCATCGTTATATGAGGGTTTTGGCTTACCACCTTTAGAAGCAATGGTTAATAAATGCGCTGTATTGGCTTCTGAGATACCGGTATTACATGAGGTTTGCGGAGAGGCCGCAGTTTACTTTGATCCGGAAAATGCCGAAGACATTGCATCTAAAATTGAATGGATTTTGAATAACGACCAGGAGCGGGAAACTTTGATAGCTAAAGGAGCAGAAAGAGTTAAACTTTTTGATTGGCAACAAAGCGCCCAAAAACATATAGAATTATTTAATCAGCTTATATACAACACAAAATAATGAAAGTTGCATTAGTACAGGATTGGTTGACGGTTATCGGTGGTTCTGAAAACGTATTTAAAGAGATTGTATCCTTATTTCCTGAAGCTGATGTGTTTACTTTGGTAGCACGAGAAGAAACATTAGAAAAATTAGGGCTGAAAGGGCATAAAGTGCAAACTTCTTTCATTCAGCGCCTCCCGTTCGCAAAAAAGAAATACAGGTCATATTTACCGTTGTTCCCGCTTGCGGTTGAACAGTTTGATCTGTCTGGCTACGATCTTATCATATCATCATCACATGCGGTTGCCAAAGGCGTGTTGACCAATGCTAATCAGATCCATATTTGTTACTGCCACTCCCCTATGCGTTACGCATGGGATCTAAATCATCAATACCTGCGCGAATCGGGCCTAAATAAAGGGCTTAAAGGTTTCCTGGCACAATATCTTTTGCATCGCATAAGAACATGGGATTACATCAGCACAAACCGTGTAGATCATTTTATAGCAAATTCTAAATACATAGCAAAAAGGATAAAAAAGGTATACGGGCGCGACAGTGACGTGATATACCCTAACGTTGCTACTGAAGATTTTGCGCCGGCGGCGGAAAAAGGCGATTATTTTGTTACCTGTTCGCGTTTTGTTCCTTACAAAAAGATTGACCTGATAGTACAGGCCTTTGCGCAAATGCCTGATAAAAAATTACTGGTTATAGGTGACGGGCCGGATTTTAAAAAAGTAAGCAAATTAGCTGTGGCCAATACCGTTTTGTTAGGATACCAAACGTTTGACAAACTAAAGGCATACCTTTCTGCAGCAAAAGCGTTTGTATTTGCTGCTGAAGAAGACTTTGGGATTTTGCCTGTTGAAGCGCAGGCATGCGGCGTGCCCGTTATTGCCTTTGGCAAAGGTGGCGCTTTAGAAAGCGTTGTGGAAAACAAAACCGGCGTGTTTTTTAAAAATCAAACCGTACCTGATATAATAGCTGCTGTTCAGCATTTTGATTCAATTCAACACACATTTGATCCGGTTGCGATCAGGGAACATGCCGAAAGTTTCTCTACAGGCCGATTTAAAGCTCAGATGCTTCAATTTGTTCAATCGAAGCTTAAACAGTCCTGATTTTAATTTTCGTTCCATTAAAAAGGCCCACAAATGGTAGTTTGAGGGCCTTTTGCTATAGGATTATTTACTTGCAGCCTTCATTTTTTTGCATCTGCTATCACCCACCGGTTTGTGATGTTATAAGGTGCTTCTAAAACAATTTTATAAAAATCAGACGGGCTGTCCTTAACACTTATAAAAGCATGTTGGTCTTTAACCGGTACCTCGCCCATTAGCTGGTACTCGTCCGGACTGCCTGTTTTGAAGTTATTGGTCTTAGCTACCCATATTTTTACTTTTCCATCAGGATCTACGGCTTTCCAGGTGATATCAAGATTACCTTGTACAAGTATGGCAGCGGGCTCAGCAACCGAAACCTTGCCTATAAGTGGCGTACCATCAACTTCGCGCTTAACATCCATCGGTATGGTAATATTCATGAAGCGGGCAACGGTTGGCATAATATCTACAATGGCGGGGTGGTAGCGCTCGGCATAAGCATTAAGCGGCCGGTAGTTGGTAACCATCCAGGTGCTGCGCTGCCGCGGAGATTGCCCGCCGTGCCCCCTGCCTGTTTTTTCATCACGGCCGTGGTCTGTTGTGATCACCAATAACCAGTTCTCATTAAAGTGTGCCTTGCGGTATTGTATTGCTTCATAAAGTTTGCCCATTTGCACATCAAGCTTTTTAACGCCATCGTAAAACTCGGGACTGTCACCGTGCATGTGGCCCATATCATCTGTATACTCAAGATAAACCCATGAAAGGTCAGGCCCATTCTTCTTAATTGTCGCAGATGCTTCACTAACAACTTTTTCATCTATGCGGTGCATGTAATCATGCGCGGCATCATGTTTAAAGTTTACCGTATCCAACTCATAACCATCGTAATGATCATCAACATTTAAATTTCCTGCATTGGGCAAGTGGTAGCCAAGTAGTTTAGTACGGTTATCCTCCCAACTCGAAAATATTGCCGTTTTCTTGCCCGGATATTGTGCCCTTATCAACCTGAATATGTTTTGATAATTGTAATTAGGCGCCTTAATATCGTTATCGGGCACATTATGTTTGTTAACCCAGGTACCGGTTAGCAAACTGTTGTAACCAACTGCAGAAATTGTAGGCGTTTGATTGTAAGCATTTACATCACCGCCCACATGCATACGGGTGTAACTGCCATCGGCAATAATCTTTTTGATATTTGGCAGGTCTAATAGTTCAATAACATCCGCAGGGATACCATCAGCAATTACAAAAACTGTTTTATTGGTTTTTTGCGCAAAAGCACTGGCAGCGAAAAAGGCAAGGGCAATAGTAAGTACGAACCGGTTTATCATCTCTATATCTGATATTAAATTAAACGGAATTAGCTGAACAGCGTGTTGGGATACACAGCAAGCTACCGCCAAAAATGTTGCGCCAATATTAATTGACTATTAAGTCGAATTCATCAAATCAACAAACCGCCATATTTACTACTGTTTTGCAAAATCAGCCGCTGCCTTGTCAAGGTCTGCCTTGCCTGGCGTTTTGTTGCCGTTGCTTATGAGTATGCGGTATTTAAAGGTCACCGTCTCGCCTTTCTTCAGCGTCAGGTTTTTCTGGCTTTTGCCGTTGGTAAAAACCTTTTCTCCCAGCGGATTGGCGGCAAATAACCCGTATCCCCTGGCATGCCAAAAAGTTGGATAATTAGGATTTTGCGGATGATCGACAATGGTTACACTTACCGAATCTGCACCCATTTTGCCATAAATCTTGCACCAAACGGCACGACTGCTCCAGGCATCGTTGCCAGATTTGCCGGCACTGGTAATATAATTACCATTGGCAATATGGTCGGTACCGCCCTTTACCAGAGTTACAATGCCTTTACTATCGGTAAACTTTTGGTCTTCATTGGTTGGCATCTGCAATTCGTGGGCAAGGCGTAAACCCAAAAGGCCGTCCTTTGCGTCAGTGAAAACAGCCTGGGTATCGGCCTTTAGGGTAGTAATGCGGTCTATTGTCCTGCTATGTGCATTGCCACTAAATTCAAAATGGGTTGTTTCCTCTACCAACACTTGCCCATGCTGGTTTGTCCAGTTAGCGTGGTAAGCCAATGCACCAGTCTTTCCGCTTTTAGTTTCGGTTATTTTGTCTGTTTTTATCCAACCATAACCTCCCTTTTTTTCCTTCGGGATAGCATAAGAGTTATTCCAGAAATCCAATCCATTCAAGTTCTCAAAATTGAACCATAAACCTATATGGTGCGGATGATCATTTGGCTCACCGGGGCGCGGTGCTAAAGGAAAACCACGGGTAACTACTATGCCATCAGCGGTATGTAAAGGATACAGTACCGGCTTCTCCAGGCTATCTGGATACAGGAATTGTGTAAACAACCTACCACCTATCAATACATCAACTTTATGCTGAGTGCTATGCGGAACTATTTTGACTGTTTCCGCCTTTTGCGCGAGTGCAAACATTGGGGCAGCAGCCAGCGCAAGAATTAGAACCCGGATAGACCTGTTCATAGCTTAATATTTAAAAACCTTGCCATTGGCCATCACCTCCTGCGTTTTCTCATCAAAGGTGGCTTTGTAACCGGTATGCACAGCAGCATTGGTCATGATGTTGGCAATGGAGTGGCTATAACCTGCCTCAACAGGTGCGTTGGGTTGCTTACGGCTGCGCACACACTCCATCCAGTTACGCACGTGGTTTGAGGTAAGCACATCACCACCGGTATTTGCAGAAGCCACTACCCGCTCGGTGCTGTTCAAGCTTACTTCAGGCAACAAATTAGCCTTCATGTGCATGGCGTTTGCCATATCTTGTGTAAGGCCGCCTTCTGGCGATACCTTGTTGGTGTCAAGATTCAGTTCGCCGCCGTTTGAATAGTAGATTTCTTTGGGGTGTTCATCGCCATTGTGCATGCGCGATGCAAACGTAACCTGGAAGCCTTTTGAAAGATCATCAAGCGGGCCGTAATCAAATGCTGCGGTAATGGTATCCCAGTTGCGTCGGCCATCCTTCCACATATAAATACCGCCGTTTGCCACTACGCTACGTGGATGTTTAAGCCCGGTAAACCAGTGAACGGTATCAATTTGGTGGCTCATCCATTGGCCGGGTAAGCCTGATGAGTACGGCCAAAACAAGCGGTACTCTAAATATATTCTCGGGTCAAATTTTTCATAAGGGCGGTTCATGATAAACCGTTTCCAATCAGTGTCCTCTTCTTTAAGCAACGGTATCAGGTCGGGCCTGCGCCAGCGGCCGGGCTGGTTCACGTTCCAGGTAAGTTCAACCATCGTGATGTCGCCAAATTTTCCTGCACGTATAAAATCATTTGCTGCATGGTAATTGGCACCGCTGCGGCGTTGAGAACCTATCTGCACTATCTTTCCTGATTCTTTTATCGCTTTAAGTGCAGCCCGGTTATCCTCCATGGTCTCAGCAAAAGGCTTTTCAACATAAGCATCGCACCCGGCTTTAACAGCTTCAATGGCGTGGCGGGCGTGCTGAAAATCGGCCGTGCTGATAAATACGGCATCAACCGTTTTGCTATCGTAAAGTTCCTCGTTATTGCGGTAAGCCTTTACGTCATTCTGCATCTTACCCTTCCATATAGCCGCACCTTCTTCCCTGCGGCGTTTCCAGATGTCAGACACGCCTACCACTTCAAAATTGAGCTCTTTATAATGGTTCATAAAGCTTGGCAAATGCGAGGCCTTATGCCTGTCTGAAAAACCGATAACGCCAACACGTACCCTGTCATTTGCACCAATGATGCGCTTATAACTTTTAGCACTTAAACCGCTTTTGGCAAGTAAAACCCCGGCACCGGCAATTGATGTTTGCCTGATAAAATTACGACGAGAATTATCCATAACAGGTAGGAAGAATTGGTTTATAAAACGATCACTTTAGGGGATACGGATCGCAACTGAAGCTCAAGATACAAAAGCAATTTAAAAATCAATGGCATTAAACCGCTTTTTATGCTTAATACTATAAATTCTTTACAATAACTGATGCTGATGGAATTGAATGATGGAAGTTCACGAAATGTCATATTTAATAAAATTCATCAGATGTTTAAATAAACATCATACCTTTGCATCATCATGATGAATGAAAAGATAAAGATAAGCGAACAAGTTAGGCGCCGCCTGCATGACGACATTAGCAAAGGCAAATTTAAACCGGGCGAAAAATTACCTACCGAGCCTGAACTGATGATGCAGTATGCTGTTGGCCGCTCCTCTATTCGCGAGGCCGTAAAAGCATTGGCGGCAGCCGGTGTGGTTAACGTAAAACAAGGCGCTGGCACCACGGTTAACGATCATCCACCCTCACAGTCATTAGATGATAAAATGCGCCATGCAAAATTTGATGAAGTGAACAGCGTGCGTAACCTGCTCGAGAAAGAAATTGTAATGTTAGCCGCAACCCACCGTACCGATGAACAACTTGAAGATATTAAACATTGGCTTGATAAACGCAGGGAGGCCATAGAGCAAGATGACCGAACCCTTTGTATGGATGCCGATATCGGTTTCCATCAAAGCATTGCCGCAGCATCAGGCAATCAGGTTCTGGCAAACCTTTACGAATCTTTTACCGATACCATCAGGCGTTTTTTCAGCGAGCGCGAAAAACAGGGTATTTCTCATTTTGCCCTTAGCCATCATTTGCATGAGCAGCTTTACAACGCCATTAAAGGTAAAAAAGCTAAACAGGCGCAAGATGTACTGCAATACATATTAAATAACAACTATTAAAATCATTAAAATGACCATATTAACATTCAGTATCATATTATTAGTTGGCTCTTACCTGGCCGGCCTGTTGGGCTCGCTAACCGGTTTGGGCGGCGGCGTTGTAGTTATTCCATTGCTCACCCTGGTGTTCGGGGTAGATATACGTTATGCTATTGGGGCAGCCTTGCTTGCTTCTATAGCTACATCAAGCGGTTCGGCAAGTGCCTATGTAAAAGAGGGAATCACTAATATCCGTTTGGGGATGTTCCTGGAGATAGCCACAACCATTGGTGCGGTGCTTGGTGCCTTAATTGCCGTTTACACCCCCACTAACACTATTGCCATCTTATTCGGCGCTGTGCTTATCTTTTCCGCAGCTATGACGCTGCGCAAAAAGAATCAGGAAGTTCTTACAGAAGGGAGCCCGCTGGCAGAAAAACTTAAGCTCAACAGCAGTTACCCAACCCCACAAGGCGAGGTTGATTACAAACTAAAAAACGTTGGTGCAGGCTTTTCTATCATGACATTTGCAGGCGTTATCTCCGGGTTGTTGGGTATTGGTTCGGGTGCGCTTAAAGTGCTGGCTATGGATACCGCAATGCGTATACCGTTTAAGGTAAGCACTACCACCAGCAATTTTATGATAGGCGTTACTGCTGCAGCCAGTGCTGTTGTTTATCTGCAGCGTGGGTACATGGACCCGGGGCTGGCTTTCCCGGTTATGCTGGGTGTTTTGGCCGGTGCTTTCACCGGTTCAAAATTGCTGATGAAGATGAACCCACAAGTTTTACGGTTCATCTTTTGTGCCGCTATCACATTTGTAGCGCTGGAGATGATCTACAACGGTATTCAACATAAATTTTAACTTCTACGAAAGATGAAAAAGACAATTCAAAATAAATGGCAGGATACCGACGTTGAACAAATAGTTGGTCAGCTTTTGCGCTACGGGGTATTCACTGCGTCAGTAGTAGCATTGATAGGCGGGGTAATATACATTGGCACCAAAGGGCAATCCCCTATGCCCTCATACCATAAATTTGTAGGTGAGGGTGCAAACTTTACCAGCTATAGCGGTATCATAAAAGGTGCATCAAGCTTTAATGCAGCAGGAATTATCCAACTTGGTGTGCTTTTACTAATAGCTACACCCGTGTTACGTATCGTATTTTCACTGGTAGGGTTTGCCCTTGAAAAAGACCGTATGTATGTTTGCATAACCCTGATTGTGCTGGCCGTAATAACCACAAGTATTTTTGGTGGTTTAAAGGTGTAATTGTTAATAAAACCTTTTTTGTTTAACAAATGTTAGCATTTATATAGTCCAACTTTGCGTTATAGTTATATATTTGTAGTATGAGGTGGTGGATAAAGATATTGTTTGGATTGTTGTTGGCTGTAAAGCTAACACCATCTGTGGCGCATGATAATGCGGCTAAAACAAACGATGAAACGTCCCAGCAAGAGCAAAGTAAGAACCACCTCAAAAAGCCGGCACCAACCGGTGAAGGCTGCCTTGTTGATGAACGGATAACCCGGCAATTAGAGGTTAAATTCAGATGGCCTTTACAGTTGCTGGTTCTTACAAACACCGGTGCTAAGGCACTGGTAAATGAACAGGCAATTAAAATTTATCAGCCGATAACAGCCGTTCCGTTGCATCGTTTTTACCGAACATTGCTCTTCCCGTTCCATTCTAATACATAGTACTTGTTCTTATTGTATCCCCTACTTAGTTGCAGGCAGATCCTGCGCATTTTATTACTTAAAGGAAACTACAATGAGCAAACATGAATTAAAGATAGGCACCACGTTACGGTACCTTGGACGCCCTTTTGAGGGTTTTAACAAAATGATCACAAAAGCCATTTTTCTGGGCTATGACTGCAGCGGATGGAACAGTATCTGGATAGAATATCTTGGCGCTCCACGCCTGGTAGCATTAGCAGATATTGCCGTTGACGAAGAATGAGATCTACGGGCAGCCGCATTTTATTAATGATCGTTGCTGTACCGCTATTATTAGCGGGAATAGCAGACAAAAAACCTGCCCTTAAGGCGGGCGACCTTTCGTTGCCTAAGGGTTTTAAATCGATTACTGTTGCCGACACCATCCCCGGTGCGGCACGCCATTTAGCTGTTAGCAGCAGTGGCGATATATATGTTAAACTCCGTTTTCCCGACAAAGCAGGCGGCAACGCCGCTTTGCGGGATACCAACGGGGACGGCCGCGCCGATATCATCCAAAAATTTGCCGACTACGAGGATAAGGGTACTTACGGTACTGCCATGCGCATACATAATGGCTACCTTTATTTCAGTTCAGAGACCAATATCTTCAGGATGAAACTGGATTCATCTTCCCTCATCCCGCAGGGAGAACCAGAACTGATCATTCATGACACAGGCGGGCGGCACGAGCATGATGCAAAACCTATCGCCTTTGATGATGCAGGACACATTTATGTACCTTTTGGGGCTGCTTCCAACGCTTGCCAGGAAAAAAACCGCGTACCTGGTTCGCCCGGTATAAAGAACTGCCCTTTGCTTGACAGTGCTGGTGGTATATGGCAATTTGATGCTAACAAACTAAATCAAACCCCTAAAGATGGTGTACGTTATGCAACAGGTTTACGCAGTGTGGTTGCAATGGCATGGAACCATGCTAATCAATGCCTCTACGTTGTGGCCCACGGTCGCGATGATCTGCATATGCTGTTTCCTAAACAATTTAACGCCTGGCAGAGTGCTGTTTTACCTGCTGAAGAGTTTTTACAGGTTAAACCCGGCACAAATGCCGGTTGGCCTTATTACTATTACGATCCTTACAAGAAGCAACTCATGCTTAACCCTGAGTATGGAGGTAATGGCATTAAAAAAGGGAATGGCGCAAAATTTACACAGCCCATTATGGCTTTCCCGGCGCACTGGGCACCTAATGATTTGTTATTTTATAAAGGAAATCAATTCCCTTCCCGTTACCGTAACGGCGCCTTTGTAGCGTTTCACGGTTCAACTAACCGCTCGCCTTATCCGCAGGCCGGTTACTGTATTGCATTTGTCCCGTTTAAAAACGGAAAACCTTCCGGCCCCTGGGAATTGTTTGCCGATGGTTTTACCGGTAAGCAAACTATACTCAGCCCAAGCGAAGCTACCTACCGCCCTATGGGACTTGCCGAAGCGCCCGATGGTTCTTTAGTTATTTCAGATACAGAAAAGGGACGTGTGTGGCGTGTAAACTTCGCAGGCAACAAGGCATCATTTGGCCCGGCCAACCTAAAAGCAATGCTCCAGAGAAAAAGAACCCTTTATAAAGACCCTAACCCGATAACCGATGATAACAGCCGGGCAATGCTGTCGCCCGGTGCTTCGCTTTACCGTAAATATTGTATCAGCTGCCACCAGCCAGATGGCAAAGGTGATGGTAACTTGTTCCCTCCGCTTGCAGGGTCTGAATGGGTTGTGGGCGGCCCTTATGGTGATAAACGCATGGCTATCCAAACATTGCTGAAAGGATTGCAAGGCCCGGTAACAGTTAAAGGCCACTCGTACAACAGCGTTATGCCGTCCTTCAGTCAGTTAAGCGATAAAGAAATTGCGGAAGTGCTTACTTATATACGCAGCAAGTTTGGCAACAACGCCAGCATGGTAACTGCCGAAGAGGTAAAAAATACCCGGAAAAGGATCCGCTGATACTGCTGACGAAGTTGCCGATGTAATTGCGTATTAATTAGCATTTTTGCCAAAATTTACAGCTATGAGTTGGTTCCTGGTTATTTTGGGTGGCGTGTTCGAGGTGTTGTTTGCATCTTGCCTGGGCAAGGTAAGGCAAACCAGCGGCACCGAAATGTATATGTGGTTTGCAGGTTTCCTGGTATCACTTATCATCAGCATGGGCCTGCTTATGAAAGCTACGCAAACCTTACCTATAGGAACTGCTTACGCCGTGTGGACAGGCATTGGAGCCGTCGGATCTGCCATTGTTGGCATACTCATCTTTAAAGAACCTGCAACCTTTTGGCGCTTGTTTTTTATCACTACGCTTATTGGCTCTATTGTAGGATTAAAAGCTGTTAGTCACTGACTTTATACAGCCTTGCCGACCTATGATTTGTTTGAAGGCAACTTAAACCACTTCAAATCCGTAATACAGCAAAAAGACCATCTTCACCGGGATGAGCAAAATTCTGTCTGTCAATTTTCATACAGGTATTAATCACCTCAGCAGCAAATGGCGTAAGCTGATAGGCCATGCCGACGATTTCTCTTTAGAGTCGCGCATATTTCATTCTATTAGCTTAGGTGTAATTGTGCTGGCTGCATTTTATATACCGTATAACTTGTACGCCGGCTTAAGGGTAGCATCTCTATCTTGTTTAGTTATCGTCTGCTTTTTCATGTACCAGTATTATTATTCGAGAGTTAAAGGTATTATGTACCGTAGCCTCGTGTTTGGCTTGATGGGGCTGATCATATTGCCGGTTAACTATTTTATTAACGCCGGTATCAGCGGCTCAACAGACTTGATGTGGCCTGCTTTTCTGGTATTGTTGCTTACTATATGCCCCAGCCGATATCAGTTAGCCTGGGTGATTACCTACCTCATTGTTTTTGCTATTGTTCACTGGATAGAATTTCAATATCCGCAGTTGGTCCAATACCCTTTCCGTTATGGCAAGGGGCAATTTATCGACCGTATTACGGCATTCCCCATGCCCGTTATCGGTATGGCAATAGTGGTTGGCCTGTTCAGGCGTAGCTACGACCGCGAGAAAGCAAAAGTAGAACAGCGCGACGCAGAAAAAAGCCGCCTTTTATCCATCCTATCGCACGATTTCAGAGCACCGCTTATACATATCGGCCATTATCTTGAGTTACTCAATGACACTTCGTTATCTACCGCAGAGCGCAACTCTATGGAGACAAAACTTCGCGAAGCAAATGACCAAACCCTGCACATGGTTACCAACCTGCTTTACTGGTCGCGCTCGCAGATGGAAGGTACCGCCACAGATATTGTGAAGCTGTCACTTTTAAATACACTTAAAAACCCAATGGCAATTGCAGCGGTACAGGCAGCACATAAGAAAATCAACTTTATTCAGAATATTGACCCCGAGACCAAGATATATGCTGATGCTGATATGCTGCAGTTGGTGGTGCGCAACTTGTTACAAAATGCAGTGAAATTTACGCCTGCTGGCGGCTCTATCAGCATCAAATCAATAGTCGAGGCAGATAATTGTAAGATCATCATCGCAGATAACGGCGCGGGCATTTCGCCGGGGCAACTATCAACCATCTTTAACGGCAAACCCAAGCCTACCTACGGCACCGAAAATGAAAAAGGTGTTGGATTAGGGCTTATGATATGCAAAGAATTTATGGATCATCAGGGAGGCCATATCACAGCGGATAGCAAAGCAGGGGAAGGCTCCGTATTCACGATCATCATCCCACTTGCTAACAACTAAGATGTTATTATAGTCAACAAAAAAGGCCCTTTATTGGGCCTTTTTTCGTTATTGGTATTTGAATGACTTATCCGGATGTTGTGGTGAGACCACTGCGGGTATAGGCTTGGTCTTGATCTCGTTTTGCAGATACTTTACGGCTGCTTCTAACTGAGCATCCCTACCTTTGTAACTTTCATAAGGCAGGTTATCAACCTCAATATCCGGTTCTACGCCGCGGCCTTCTATCAGCCACTTACCTTCGGGGCCAAATACACCGGTTTCTGCAGCGGTGGCAATTCCATCATCAACCAGTTTATTATCTGATGACAGCCAGATCTCGCCACCCCAGGTACGCATACCTATCACTTTACCCAAGCCAAGCCTGCGGAAACCTTCTGATACGGCCTCACCATCAGACGCGGTCTGCTGATCGCACAGCAATACCATGTGCCCGCGGAACGCATACTGCATATTCCATGTTGGGCCGCCTGTTCTGCCCTGCCAGTACATCCAGGCTTTGCGCATCAGTTTCTCCAATACCCAGCTATCAATGTTTCCGCCAAAATTCTGCCTCACGTCAAGTATCAATCCTTTGCGATTAAAGATCGGATAGAACTGCTTTACAAAATCGTCCATATCATCGCCCCCCATGGCTTTGAGATGGATGTATCCAATATCGTTATTGCTTGCGCTATCAACCTTTAACCTTCTTGAGTATTCCCATTCTGCATATCTCAAATTATAAAAACTACGTGGACTAAACGGTTTCACTACCTGCTCATAACGTTTGCTGGCCTTATCGGCGAGCGTAAGCTTAACGGGTATATCAACCTTATTAGTAAGCAGCTCACCTATATCCCCTACATCTTTTAGCGGCACATTGTTGATCTCGGTAATAATGTCTCCTTCTTTAATTCTCAATTCGGGCTTTCCCAGCGGCGATACGTTGTCGAAATCCGGGTCGGCTTTGTAGATGTGTTCTATCTTGAAACCTTTGTCTGTTTTCGCAAGTTTCGCACCCAGCATACCCACCGGTATTTTATCAGAAGGTGTACGTTTATCACCTCCGTATACAAAGGTATGCAGGGCAGATAGCTCACCCACCATCTGGCTTAGCAGGTCATCCAGTTCGTATCGGTCGGTAACGCGAGGCAATAGAGGCTCATATTGCTTTTTTACAGCCGCCCAGTCTACCTTATGCAGGTCGCGGTCGTAGAAATAATCACGCATCATTCGCCACGCGTCATCAAACATTTCCTGCCAGTCTTTCTGCGGCTCTATCGCAAAGCTCCAATTGTTGAGCTCTACCTTGGCTTTAGCTGCATCAACCTTGCTGCCATCAGCATCTGCTACAGCTAAATTCTGATTGGTGTAGCGTATTAGTATCTTTTTGCCGTTGGCAGAAGCCACATAATCGCGAACGCCTGATGCTACCTCTGTTGGCTCTATTTTCTTGCTTTCGGTAATTTTAAGGGCATATATTTTTGCCCCTCCTTCATCTCCATCATCGCCGGCATCAACCCAGTATAAATACCCATTTACAACGCTGAGGCTGCCGATGTTGCCGCTTTTAACCGGTACCTGGTACAACGACCGCTGTGCTATAGCCCAATCATAAACCCTGGCAGGTTGTACTCCCGGTTTCTTTTTACTTACCTTTTTTGTTTGTGGAACACCTTGTTTATCTACGGTAGTAAATACCGAATCAGTCAGCCATGAATCGGTTTGCAGGAAGGGAAACTTTGCAGCAGTATCCAAAGCCATTGCATAAATATTGGTGGTTTTGGTGTAGTATGGTTCCGGCTGCCTTGGCCCCCATGGCGAGCGTACTACTGAGCGCAGATTACGATCGCTCAGGAAATAAAGCCACTTGCCATCTGCAGACCATGCCGGGTTGTTACTGCTTAAGCGCGTTGTGGTTACCGGCGTAAGTTTCATGCTGCGGGTGTCAATTACCGCTACCTGTGAATTTAAATTTTCCAGGTTCTGCGAAATATTGAGGAAAGTACTGTTAGGCGACCATGATATCTCATTAACCCCGGCGTAAGCTTTATCATATGTGAATTTTACCGCACCGGTAGCGGTTTCTGCAATGCGTAAAACGTCATTCTTATCTGTATAAGCGATGAATTTACCATCAGGCGAAACAGCGAAAGAAGAAATGATAACCTTAGTGCCTTTGGTAAGTTGTTTAGCCTCGCCGCTGCCATCGGCATTTACACGCCAAACTTCGTATTCACCGCCTTCATCAGATAAAACCGCGATACTTTTATCATCAATAAAGTGCACATCTTTTACACGGATGCCGCTTTTGCGGGTAATTTCAACCCAACGGTCACTCTTGGCCGGCGATACAAACAACCGGCCGCGACTAACTATAGCCACATAAGTACCCTTGGGCGATATGTCAGAGTAGCTGATTGATTTTACAGGGCTTTTGATCCATTTTGGCTTGCGCTGATCAAAATCCGATACCAGACTGATGTTTAACGGCTTTTCTGCATTGGAGGCAATATCATAAACATAAATATCTGCACCTTTCTGGTAGGCTATCCTACCCTCGTCCATAGATGGTGTTTGGAGATCCCAGCCTTTTGAGAAGGTGTGTTGCTTTAAATCTTTCCCTTCTTTATCTATCGACCATAAATTCATGGTACCGTCCCTATCGGTAAGAAAATAAACCCGGCCGTTGTAATACATCGGGTTGGTACTGGTACCTTCGAAATCGCCTGTCAGGCTCTTTGCTTCCTGCTTGCCGTCAAATTTCCATAGTTGCTCTATCAAACCGCCTTTGTAACGCTTGGTCTTGCTGCCCTGGTTAGGAAAACGGGTAAAGTACAGGATGCCGTTTTCGTCATAAGTACCTATGGATGCTTGCCATAATGGTACTGTTTGGCGTTTGAGGGTAACAGGGTCTAATTTTATAAGCTGTGGCTGAGGTAGGGATGTATTCCCTTCGCTTCGGTAAAGTATCTTGCCGTCTTTCGTCCAGCCGGAAATGTACTGGCCACCGGTAAGTTCATAGGTTAAGCGTTTGGGCACCCCGCCGTTTACATCCATAAGGTATACTTCTGTAGTACCTTCGTATTGACCCAGAAAAGCCACCTGCTTACCATCAGGAGATATGGCGGGGTTCAATTCTACCCCGTCGTTAGTTGTTAACCTGCTGGTTTGGTTGCTGCTGAGATCGTACTTCCAAAGGTCACCTTCGGCGGTAAAGATCACTGTGTTTTGATGCAGGGCAGGCGTGCGGTAGTAGCCTTTTTGCTGCCCATAAGAGGTTGACACTGCCAGCAGTGCCAACACCGATAATAAGGGTTTAACCAACATTGCTTAGGATTAAGTGCCTAAATATAGTTAAACCACTGAAAATAAACGCACAAGGCGATTCCTAAAAAATGTTAAATTAAGCCAGAAAATAAAAATGCGTTACAACCTTTGATTTTCGAAAATATTTTCCCTGTTTTACAACATACACTTTCATTTAAATGAACAAACAACCTATAGGCGTACAAATCTTAAATAATGTGATCAGCATTATTGTGATTGTCATTTGTTCAAAATGGGAGGCCGCCTTGCTATAATTAAATTTTAAATAAAATAATTTGCAGCCTCCCACGAAAGTTGGGAGGCTTTTTTTTTGCTATGAAACGAGAAAAGCTTACTTCAAAACTGTTCAGCCTTAGCTGCGAAAATCAGAAGGAAATACTATCAAAAGTTATAGGGTTATTTACCCGGACGGGCTACGAGATAATTACCCTTGCACAATCTCAAACTGATGTTGCGGATACCGTGTTGATAACCATTGAAGCAAAAATACCTGCGCAACAGGTAGATAACATGCTGCTGAGGATACGTAAAGTGATAGGGGTAATTGATGTTACTATTGCATTTGGTTCTGTCTTGAGATCTGCTATGTACAGGGTATCACTAACTAAAAATGCGAACGCTGTATGGGATATCATTAATAAACACAACGCGCGTGGAATAACGCTTTTAGAAGGTAACCAGTTACTGGTACATCAGATAGGCAAAGCAGCCGATATACAGCGCTTATTTAACGAATTGGACGGGCCGCAGTTGCTTGCTTTTCATCATTCGCCACTTACAGTAAATCAGCCCATTTCGGTAACTGAACATGAAAATCTATCCGCGGGCATTTTTAACAAAGCCGTACCATCCGCAGCTGAAAGTGCGTATGCCGAGATAGCGTAATATCTACCCTAACGCTTTGTTCAGCGCTATTACAGATGCCTTAAACTGATCGCGCGGTACAACAAACTGGATGTTAACCCGGCCATACGCTAAACCTGCTGCCAGGATGTTTATCTCATCGCGGGCAAGGGCTGCAGTGCTTTTAGCCAGCAAACCGGGCTGATCCATATTGGTACCTAATAAACAAACCATGGAAACCGGCTCGTGCTTAACACGCTCAAATTTTGTTCTCAGATCAGTTATCAGTGCTTCCTTAAAATCGTTTTCCCAAATAACAATGGATATGCTGTTTGCACTGGTTGATTTAAAGGTATAACTAACCTGGTGCGCGGCGAATATCTCCATGATAATTAAGTCGCTGCCTACGTTGCCGGTCATCAACGGGTCGTAAATATCGATCAGTAATTGCTTATCGGTGCCGGTGATCACCTCTACCCTTTTCAGTTGCGAAACATATTGGCGGGTTATCAGCGTACCGGGATGCGCTGGTTCAAAGGTGTTTTTGATGCGCAGATGGATGCCGGCCATTTCCAATGGCTTAGCAGCCTTTGGGTGTATAGCTTCCATGCCAACATCGGCAAGCTGATCGGCAATATCATAGTTAGTATTACCTACTGGGTGCACGTTATCGATACCAACAATATTAGGGTCGGCAGTTGAAAGGTGATATTCCTTGTGGATAATGGCCTCATCAGGCTTAAGTATGGATGCTATTTTACTGAACGTTACCTCAGAATACCCGCGGTCAAACTCGCGCATAATGCCTTCTGTACCTTTAGCGTAACCGGTTACAATACAAATGCTGTTTGGCAGATCTATTTTAGCAAAGGCATCTTTAATACGCTCGTCAATTGTCATGGCGCGAGAATCGTCAAAACCGGCCATATCTACCAACACGGCATTAAGTCCCCTGGTTTTAAGGATAGCAGCCAGCACCATGGCCGAATGCGTTTCGCCAATGGAAGCCAGGATCTCTCGGGCAGCCAATAACACACCCTCATTAAGATAACCGGAAGCCAGCATTGTAGAGGCGCTATCCAGGTAAACGATAGCCTTTGCCATGTGCTGATCTATCTGCGCATCAGCCCAGGTAACATCAAGGCCCAGATCGCCATATACTGCATTTAAACGCTTAAGTTCCACAGAAACCTCGTTAAGTGCTGTCCGGTAATCCTCTCCTTTTGCAAAACGATGATAAACACCCGGCGCTTTAGTTTTCTTATTCTCCAGTAAAATATTGGTAACGCCGGAGAACGCTGATACAACAAGGATTCGATTGTATGGCGAATCGCCGTAAAACACAATGTTATCAATTACATCTTTAAGGGCACTCATTGATGTGCCGCCAATTTTTTCAACTGTTAACCGGGTATTCATGCCGCAAATGTATAATATCAAACGGTATTTGGGTACTTAATCTATTTTAATAAATGCCCGGCAGTTGCTGTTTACCAAATATGCTGTGCACTAAAAAGTGCCCCTACGATTTAATATGACGGTTTTATGCCATTAAAAAGTCATTTAGAAAAATATCTACAAAATACGTAGACATTATATATTTTTAATCTATATTTGCATCGAAGTTCTTTTTAAGACTTATCCAGAAAGACCGAGGGAATGGCCCTTTGACGTCTTAGCAACCTCTGCCCCTGCGTTGGCGAAAGGTGCTAAATCCTGCTCCTGTTAAACAGGAGAAAGATAAGCGAGTGCAATTTATTTGCCGCAATTAACCGGTACTTACCTGGCGAGTTTATAAAAAGACAAACAACAAACGTTACCCTACAAACCACTATGAAAACAGCTTTTACGCAAACTGTATCGTTATCCCTAACCCCTTTTGCTTTATGCAAGCGAATGCCTGGCATGTGTTGTTGCTGCTGTTGTTAACCCAGTAACATTAACTCCATTTAATTTATTGCATACTCATTAATGCAGGTAGGTTTTACCGGGCAAAGTAGATAGGTATGCCATGTTCAAAACTTTATTTCACAGTAAAAAATGTCAAAAATTTACAAACTCTTACTGGTGGCTTTACTACCGGTAATCATTGTTCAGCACTTATCGGCCCAATCAATTAAGGTAAGCGGCGTGGTAACTGCCAAAGCCGACGGCCAGCCTTTACCGGGTGTTAGTGTGGCCGTACAAGGTACAACCAATGGCACCCAAACAGATGTTCAGGGCCGCTTTAGTATCAATGCCAAAGTAAATGATGTGCTACAGGTATCCTACCTGGGCTTCACCACACAGCGCATCACCATTACGCAAAATTCCGCCCCGCTGCAGATAGTTTTAGTGGAGGCACCTAACTCACTTAATGAGGTGGTGGTGACCGCACTAAACATCAGCAAGGATAAAAAATCTTTAGGCTACGCGGTTCAGGGACTTAAGTCGAAAGACATATCCGAAGCTAAAGAAACCAACCTTGTAAATGCGCTTGCCGGAAAAATAGCCGGTGTTACTGTTACCAACAGCCAGGGCGATATGGGTTCATCTCGTATTGTTATACGTGGCGAGGTATCTATCTCCGGCAATAACCAACCCCTGTTTGTGGTAGATGGTGTATTGGTGGATAACACGCAGCAGTTAGGCACAAACGGTTCGCGCGATTTTCCCAACTCACTATCTGATTTCAACTCTGAGGATATCGAATCTATTACCGTTCTGAAAGGCCCTAACGCTGCAGCTTTATACGGTTCGCGTGCGGCTTCGGGCGTTATCCTTATCAAAACTAAAACCGGCAAGGGTGTAAAAGGCATTGGCGTTACCATTAACTCTAACACCAGCTTTGCTACTCTTAAAGTTTTCCCTGACTACCAAAATTCATACGGACAAGGCGCTAACGGCAAGTTCAGTTATGTTGATGGCAAGGGTGGCGGCGTTAACGACGGTGTTGACGAAAGCTGGGGCCCGCGCTTGGATGGCCGCCTGATACCGCAATTTTACTCCAACGGCACACCGGTGCCTTTTGTAGCGCATCCGGATAATGTTCGCAGTTTCTTTAATACCGGTGTTACCTTAAACAACGGTGTAGCCTTTGCAGGCAGCAGCGACAAATTTGATTTCCGAGCATCGTACAATAATCTGCACCAAACCGGTGTGGTACCTAATTCATCATTGGGACGAAACTCGTTCTCGCTGAACACAACCTTCAGGCCTAACGATAAACTTACCGTTACCACAACCGCTAATTACATCAAAGACGATGCAGGAAACTTACCGGGAACCTATGGCAGGCGTGCAACAAGCACCATGCTTCAATTTACATGGTTTGGCCGCCAGGTTGATGTAAGCCAGCTAAAAAATTACCGCGACGCCAACGGAAATACGTTTAACTGGAATAACAGCTACTACAGTAATCCATATTTTATCGCTTATGAAAATACCGTTGGCCAGTTCAAAAATCATTTTATAGGGAGCGCTGAGGTAAACTACAAGATCATCAAAGGCTTATCTGCCAACCTGCGCACCGGTACCGATTTCTATAACGACAGACGAAAGATAAAAGTGGCTTACGGCACAAACGGTACCCCATTTGGGTCTTATGAAGAAGATGCTTACTATGTAAACGAGACCAATACCGAAGGCCGCTTACAGTACACCAAAAAGCTGAACAAAGATTTTTCTTTAGACGCTTTTGTGGGTGGCAACATTGGTACTACAACCCGCGAGCAGAACGACCAAATAGCGCCGAAACTTGCCGTTGCAGGCTTGTACACGCTAAGCAACTCGCGCGACCCGCTGGTATCTTCAAATGTTTACGGCAAACTTAAAACATATAGCTACTTCGCTTCGGCACAGATAGGTTTTAGAGATTATGCCTTTATCAACGTAACCGGCCGTAACGATTGGTCGTCTACCCTGCCTGCTGCTAACCTTTCTTACTTCTACCCGTCTGTTAATGGTAGTTTGGTGCTTTCAGAAGCGCTGGATTTAAAAAGCGATATATTAAGCTATCTAAAAGTACGCGGCGGATGGTCAAAAGTTGGTAAAGCAACCGATCCGTACCAGTTAATTAATACTTATGGGTTTCTGGCACCGTTTAATCTGAGTCAGCCCGGCGGTGGTACAGTGGCTAATCCGCAGCAGTTGCTTAACTCAACAGACCTTAATCCGAATTTGAAACCGGAAACTACCACATCTACAGAAGCCGGCGTTGAGGCTGGTTTCCTTAATAATCGCCTGCGACTTGACGTGAGCTTGTACAATACCAATAGCGTTAACCAGATACTGGCGGTACTGGTAAGCCCGAGCACCGGCTTTAATTATAAGCTTATCAATGGCGGTAATCTTAACAATAAAGGTATTGAGGTTCAATTGTCTGCAACCCCAATAAAAAACAGTGACTTTAACTGGGATGTTACCTTAAACTATTCTCGTAATAAGAGCAAAGTATTATCGCTGTACAGTGAAGGCAACCTGCAAACCTACATTCTTGGATCAAATCGTACAGTTGATGTTGTAGCTGCCGTAGGTCTGCCGTATGGTACACTGTTCGGAACATCGTATACCCGCGATGCATCAGGCAACATCGTTATTGGCGACAATGGCACACCCATTGTAAACAATACTAAGAAAGCCCTGGGTAAATTTACTCCGGATTGGTTGGGCAGCATCAATAATAGCTTCACTTACAAAGGCATTAATCTTAGTGTGCTGGTTGATGCCCGTATTGGCGGTTCTATTTACTCCAACACTAACCGCACCGGCACTTACACAGGCGTGTTGGCATCTACGTTACCCGGCAGAGGTGCCGAGAATGGCGGTTTATCTTACTACTACCCAGGCAACAACACATCAGCTAATGCGGTACAAGTGGGTACCGGAGCAAACGCACCAAACGGCGAGACCATTTATGACGACGGTATGGTATGGAAGGGTGTTAAGGCAGATGGATCTGCAAACAGCAAAATTGTTTCGGCCCAAACTTACTACAAAGGCTATACTAACGTAGACGAGGCTTTTGTTTACAGCGCTTCATTCGTAAAACTGCGCGAAGTAAAGTTGGGATACACCCTGCCGCAGAATTGGGTTAAAGGCATCGGCCTGCAATCGGCAACGGTATCATTGGTTGGCCGTAACCTCTGGATCATACACAAAAAGGTACCCAACATTGATCCTGAAACAGCATTTAACAGCGGTAACGCACAAGGTTTAGAAGACCTTACGCTGCCTACTGTACGTAACCTTGGTTTTAACGTGAACCTCAAATTCTAAACAATGAAAATTAAATATTTAGCCACCATCATATCAGGAACACTGCTTTTATCGGCAACAGCCTGCAAAAAAACCATTGAGGATATAAACAAAAATCCAAACGCGTCAGAAACCGGTCAGCCGGATTATATCTTAACCGGCGTAACTAAAGCTTTGGCAGATACCTATTGGGGGACATCCAATAATATGGATGCCAGCTTGCTTTGGGTGCAAAACTGGGCCAAAATACAGTACACCGATCCCGACAGGTACATCTACACCAGTACGTCTTTCAATGAGCTTTGGGGAACAGGTTACACAAGGGGCGTTGTGAACCTCAATGCACTTTTGAAAATTGCCGATGCACAAGCTAATCCAAACTACAAGGGTGTGGCTTTAGTATTAAGGTCGTGGGTCTTCCAATTGCTGACCGATAATTATGGCGATGTACCTTACACACAGGCATCCAGTATTAACGAGTTCCTGACACCTGCTTACGACAAACAAAAGGATGTGTATTTTGCCATCCTTGATGATCTGAAATCGGCTCAAACCTTCCTTAGCCCTTCAGGTCCTGCAATCGCAGGCGATATCATTTACGGCACCAGCAGTGGCGCAAACCAGATATTGCTATGGAAAAAATTTGCCAACTCGCTGCGTTTACGCATTGCCCTGCGAATTGCAGACCGGGAGCCTGAAAAGGCGAAGCAGGTACTGGCCGACATTCAAGCGGATGGCAGCGGCTACATCAGCAGCAATAGCGAGACCGCACAGTTGGTTTACGCGGCATCGCCCAACCAAAACCCTATCAGCAATTTGTTTGATACCAGGGATGATTACCGCATCAGCAAAACAATTGTAGATAAGCTTTTTGCATTAAATGACCCGCGCCTGCCGGTTTATGCCAGCAAAACAAGGGATGCTACACCGCAAACTTATGTTGGCTTGCCAAACGGACTTTTGGTAGGCGATGCCAGCAGCTATGGCTTTACCAAAACATCAAAACCGGGCACCTACTTTTTAGCGCCGAGCGCTCCGGCAGTGATCATCAGTTATGCTGAAGTACTATTTGACCAGGCCGAAGCCACCCAGCGCGGCTTTATTGCCGGCAACGCCGCCGATCTGTACAGGCAGGCTATAACTGCGTCATTAACGCAATACGGTATAGGCACGGCCGATATAAACACCTACCTGGCTCAAAGTAGCGTAGCATATGATGCGGCTAACTATCGTAAATCAATAGGCGAACAAAAATGGATCGCGCTGTTTGGCCAGGGACTTGAAGCCTATGCCGAATGGCGCCGCCTTGATTATCCGCAACTTACCCCGGCAGTTGCCGGTACACTTGGAGGCAAGATACCGCTAAGGTTTATCTACCCCGGTACAGAGCAATCGCTTAACGGCACCAGCTACAATGCTGCAGTTGCCAGCCAGGGCGCTGACGCATTAACTACCAAGTTATGGTTCGATGTGAATTGATACTTAAAAAACTTCATTTTAAAGGCTGCGAAATTTCGCAGCCTTTTTTTGTCTGAAAGCGAATCGAAATAATTTATTGAATTTTTAGAATTCTGTTATCCCTGAAATTCTTTCAATTCGGGTTCAGACATAAACAACAAAGGCCCCTGTTGGGCAGGGGCACTTTGTAACCAATTATAAACCTGAGATGAGAAACTTAAAAGAGGCGTGAGAACGGATTCGAACCGTTGTTTGGCGTTTTGCAGACGCCCGCCTAACCACTCGGCCACCCCGCCTTTTGTTTTTTAACTAGAGGTTAGAAGCGGATTTGAACCGCTGTAACAGGTGTTGCAGACCCGTGCCTCGCCTCTCGGCCACCTAACCTTAGCTTCTCCCCACCCCTTTCCTTTGGAGAGGGGCTTTAGAAGATTGTTTTTAAAAATCTCTCCTTACTGGAGAGATTTTAAAGGGACTAATCCCTTAAAATTTATTGTTTGAAAAATAGTGTGAATCACAGACCCAAACGATCTATTATATAAAACTCGTAAAATCAAAGCATTTCAAAGGATGCAAAAATTCAACAACAACAATAACCAAGCCTTTGAGAAAAGCTCGATTTAACAGCGGACGTAGATATTTTAGCGTTGATGCTCATGTTGTTTTTCTTATCTGACAGGACAAAAGTAAACACCTGAAATGAAAAATCAAAAAAAAATCTACAAAAACTATAGACTTTATATATTATTTGTATATTTGTTGTCGAAACGTTCTTTAAAACTTATCCAGAAAGACCGAGGGAATGGCCCTACGACGTCTTAGCAACCTGTACCACTTTGGTAAAAGGTGCTAAATCCTGCTCCTGTAATTAATGGAGAAAGATAAGCAATAGCAGCGTTCTGCTGCCAAGCCCCGGCGAACTGGTAAGTTTCATAAAGACATTAATTTATTTAACATATGAAAATTTACCTTGATAACGCCGCAACAACTCCATTAGATAAACAAGTATTTGAAGCCATGACGCCGTATTACCTGCAGCACTTTGGCAATGCTTCATCTCATCATGCGTTTGGCAGAGAAGTTAAAGATACGCTGGATAGTTGCCGCAAAACCATTGCGCAATTATTGAATGCCAGCCCGGAGGAGATCATATTTACATCCGGCGGCACCGAGGCAGATAATACCGCTATCCAATCTGCTATTTATGGTGCAGGAGTTGAGCATGTTATCACCACCAAATTTGAACACCATGCAGTATTGCACACCCTGCAACAATTTGAGAGAAAAGGTAAGATCAAAATAAGCTACATCGAACATGATGCTCAGGGAACATTGGACCTTATACATCTGGAAAGCTTGCTACAACAGCATCCAAAAAGCTTTGTATCAGTAATGCATGCAAATAACGAGATAGGCAACTTAAATGATATAGCTGCAATCGGCGAACTTTGCGAAAAATATAAAGCGCTTTTCCATACCGATACGGTGCAAACAATAGGTCACTATGTTCATGATCTGCAAAAACTGAAGGTTCATTATCTTGCTGCATCGGCACATAAATTTCATGGGCCAAAGGGCGTGGGATTTTTGTACTGCCGCAAGGGTACTCCCCTAACCCAACTGCTGCACGGCGGCGGCCAGGAAGCAAAATTAAGGGCGGGTACAGAAAACATAGCAGGTATAGTAGGCCTTACTAAAGCGCTGCAGCTGGCTTATGCCGATCTGAATCAACATCAACTATATATACAATCACTAAAAGACCAGTTGGTGGCAGGCTTGTTAGATAATATCAGCGGCGTTAGCTTTAATGGCAATTCTGCCAACGCAGATAAAAGTTTATACACGGTGCTTAGCGTTTGCCTGCCCAATACCGGGGACGATCTGCTGCGATGTTTGGACGAACAAGGCATAGCAGTATCCGGTGGCAGTGCCTGCTCAACCGGGGCCGCCTCACACGTATTACAGGCATTAAAACTGCGCCCCGGTCGCAATACGGTACGCTTCTCGTTCAGCCGTTTTAATACCGCTGAAGAGATTGATCGGGTGGTGAATTTATTATCTGCTTTATTGCAGCCCATCGCTGCGTAAATATTTTATAAGGCATCGCGTTCAAGAAAGGCTTCCAACAAAGGAATATGCTTATTTAAAATATATTCCTTTGTTATCCAATTTTCCAAAGTATTTTTCATACTGTTGGATTGCATAGATGTCCATCATACCACCGATGTAATCCTGAACTCTTCTCTCCCATTTTTCAATGTTGCGATAATTAGCAGGTAATAAAACCATATCCTTATTGTATTCATGATCATTATAAACTTGATAAAGTTTTGTTAAAACATGTTTGCCCAATTGTTCATATTCAATAATATCCGGTTGTCTCTTAATTGATTCAAATACTAACTTCTTCAATCCGCTAACCAATAGGCCTAAAGCTTTGTAACCCAATTTACCATCAATTAAATCTACATCCGTTACAAATGCAGCAGCTAATAACGATGTTAGTTCCTTTCGATAAAGCATGGCATATTCTTCTGATGTTTCATAAGCACCTGCTTGCTCAGCAAACTTTCGAGCGCGGACATTGAATTTTTTAAATTTCAACATTACATCTTTATACTCGTCTCGAATAGAAAATTCGTATAATAGCTCATCAATGGTAAAGTATTTTAATTTTAGCGCGTCTTCCAAATCATGAATCGCATAAGCGATTTCATCTGCTAAATCCATAATTTCACAATCTATCGTCTTATGACTAAGGTTGTAGGTATTTAGCCACTTTTCTACCAACTCGTAGTCCTTTTTGTAAAGGAACTTTTTATTAGTTAAAATTTTTTCTTCACCTTCTTCTATTTTAATTTCTGTTTCTGGTTTGAAATATTTGACAATCCCCAGCATTGTCCGAATAGTTAGATTTAATCCATTAAAATCGTGATGTCTTTCTTCAATAAAATTAAGTATCCTAAATGTTTGCGCATTTCCTTCATAAGGACTACTCACGCAAACTCCGCTAAGAAAAATCTCACCTGCGTGTCCAAAAGGCGGGTTCCCAATATCGTGCGCAAGTGAACAAGTTTGAACAGTCAAATTATCTTTTAATTTTAACCTTTTGCTAATAGTTTTTGCAATTTGAGCTACTTCATGGCTATGAGTTAATCTGTTTCTATAAAATACTTGACTCTTAGGTATAAATAATTGCATTTTCCCTTGCAAACGTCTACAAGACGATGAGTATAATACCCTCGAATAATCTATATCAGCATTATTTCGATAGTAATCTGTAATACCAGGGTATTCATTATGAACTCTTATATTTTTAACTGTTTGAATTTGTGCTTCTCTTTCTTTACAATAATCCAGAAGTTCTTTTGTAATCATGACTTAGGTTTTAATAATTATAAATATAGTTATCAGCCTCATAACTTTTCCCTATTCGTTATCGAAAAATTCGATTGGTATTGTGTTTGTTTAACTCCTACCTTCACATTTGTTAATCATCAGATACTAACCAATCAATTTTAACATGGAAAACAATTCGAATGACATCAGCAAATGCCCTTTCCACAATGGCACTTTGACCCATAACACCGCAGGTGGCGGTACCCGCAACCGCGATTGGTGGCCAAACCAGCTTAAGCTGAATATTTTACGCCAAAATTCGCAGCTTACCAACCCGATGGATGAGCAGTTTAACTATGCCGAAGAGTTTAAATCATTAGACCTGGAAGCCGTTAAACAAGACCTGCACGCGTTGATGACCGATTCGCAAGACTGGTGGCCTGCAGATTTTGGTCATTACGGCGGCTTATTCATCCGTATGGCATGGCACAGCGCCGGTACTTACCGCGTAACTGATGGCCGTGGCGGTGCCGGTGCGGGTATGCAACGTTTTGCACCTTTAAATAGCTGGCCTGATAACGTTAGCCTTGACAAAGCCCGCAGGTTACTTTGGCCTATCAAGCAAAAATATGGTAGAAAAATATCATGGGCGGATCTGATGATCCTTACCGGTAATGTGGCGTTGGAGTCGATGGGTTTTAAAACATTTGGTTTTGCCGGTGGCCGTGCAGATGTTTGGGAAGCAGATGAGTCTGTTTTTTGGGGAGCCGAAACTACCTGGCTGGGTAATGATAAACGTTATGCAGATGGCCAACCGGGTGTGGCAGCACATGGGGTTGTATCATCTGACGAAAATGCCGACGGCAATACGCATGACCGTAAACTGGAAGAACCACTTGGTGCGGCGCATATGGGTTTGATCTACGTAAACCCTGAAGGACCGGACGGTAACCCCGATCCAATTATGGCTGCGCGGGATATCCGCGAAACGTTTGGCCGCATGGCAATGAATGATGAAGAAACCGTTGCCCTTATTGCAGGTGGCCACACTTTTGGCAAAACCCACGGTGCTGCATCATCAGATAATGTTGATAAAGAGCCTGAAGCTGCTGACCTTGCTGAACAGGGTTTTGGCTGGAGCAACAAATTTGGCTCAGGTAAAGGGGCAGATACCATCACCAGTGGTTTAGAAGTAACCTGGACCACCACACCTACGCAATGGAGCAACAACTATTTTGAAAACCTTTTTGGTTTTGAATGGGAATTAACCAAAAGCCCGGGCGGGGCGCACCAATGGGTAGCTAAAACCGACCAGCATATCATACCTGATGCTTACGATCCAAACAAAAAGCATCGCCCTACCATGCTTACAACCGACCTTTCTTTAAGGTTAGATCCGGCATACGAGAAGATCTCAAGACATTTCCTGGAAAACCCTGATGCTTTTGCTGATGCTTTTTCGCGTGCATGGTTTAAATTAACACACCGTGATATGGGCCCGCGTGCTTTATATTTAGGTGCTGATGTACCACAGGAAGAATTGCTTTGGCAGGACGTTATCCCTGCTGTGGATCATGCCCTTATCGATGAAGCTGAAATTGAAAGCTTAAAAGCAAAAGTGCTTGCCTCTGGCTTAACCGTATCAGAACTGGTAGGTACTGCGTGGGCTTCGGCTTCAACTTTCCGTGGGTCTGATAAACGTGGCGGGGCCAACGGCGCACGTATACGTTTAGCTCCGCAGCGCTACTGGCAGGCAAATAACCCTGCTCAATTGCAGAAAGTATTAAGCGTGTTAGAAGGCATCCAAAATGATTTTAACGGCGCACAAAGCGGTGGCAAAAAGGTGTCATTAGCAGACCTGATCATACTGGCAGGTAACGCAGGTATCGAAAAAGCAGCTGCAGATGGTGGCCACCAGGTAAAAGTTGCGTTCACGCCTGGTCGTGGCGATGCATCACAAGAGCAAACAGATGTAGAATCATTCAGTTACCTCGAGCCTAAGGCAGATGGTTTCCGTAACTTCCGAAAAGGCAGGTTAAGAGCTTCTACCGAGGAGGCACTGATAGATAAGGCGCAACTGCTTACGCTTACTGCTCCTGAGCTTACTGCCTTAATGGGTGGCCTCAAAGTGATCAACATTAACCACGATGGTTCTAATAACGGCGTGTTCACTAACCGCCCGGGCCAGTTAAGTAATGACTGGTTTGTAAACCTGCTGGATATGGGCACCCAATGGAAAGCAGCTACGCAAGATGCTGAGCTTTACAACGGTACCGATCGCAGCACCGGCGAACAAAAGTGGACTGGTACCCGTGCAGATCTTGTATTCGGTTCAAACTCTGAGCTGCGCGCCATTGCCGAAGTTTACGCAAGCGCCGATGCAGAACAAAAATTCATCAACGACTTTGTGGCCGTTTGGACTAAGATCACCAACCTTGACAGGTTTGATGTGAAAAAATAAGCCTATATTGTTTATTATAAAAAATGCCAAAGCGATACTGCTTTGGCATTTTTTTTCAATTCACTTTCGTTCGGCACGAATGTGATGAAATGATGACCATCGAAATAGTGTAGCTCAATTTCTTTTATCTAATTTAGTAGTCGTAACTACTAAATTTACTATTATGTCATATCCAACACAACTTAGTTTCGTGTCGCTCCAGGTGAGTGACCTTGAAGTATCAGGAAAATTCTATTCGGAAGTCTTAGGCTTTAAACAGGTGGCCAAATCCCCGCCGGATGCTATCGTATTTGAGCAAAAGAACGGCGCTGCATTCGCTATCAGAAAACCAATGATAGAACTGTCTAAAGCAAACCTGCTTGGCTGGGGTGTAGCTGTATGGTTTAGCGTAGGTAACCTGGATACCTTTTTGGAAAAGAACGCAGAGAAGATATCGATAGTTAAAGACATTCATCCTACGCCGTTTGGCAGGATACTGGTGATAGCTGATCCTGACGGCTATTCGATAACTTTACAGGAAACAAAAGAAGACTGATGACAACAAGATTTTGGGTGGTGGTCACCTCACATGACCACGCCCTTGATGGTGAAAAAGCCGGTATTGTACAGGTTAACCATGGCAAGCACGCGCCGCTAAAAAGAATGGCTGCAGGAGATAAGGTTTTATACTATGCCTCAAAAACGTTCATCGGCCAAAAAGAATTATGCCAACGTTTTGTTGCGCTGGCTACAATAACTGATGATACTATTTTTCAGCACGAAATGACATCAACCTTTAAACCGTACCGGCGAAAGGCATTGTACGAGAAGATTAATGAAGCCGAGATAAGGCCATTGATCGATGGTCTCGAGTTTATCAAGGTCAAAGAAAAGTGGGGCTATATTTTCAGAACGGGTTTCTTTGAGATCAATAAACATGATTTTGACTTTATAACGTCTCAAATGCAGAACTAAATGGATACAGAAAAGGTATTTTCATATAAAGAACCGGAAGAGAACAGCGGATATTTGCTTTGGCAAGTTACCATGAAGTGGCAACTTAATATGAACAGGGCGTTAGGCAAAATGAGTCTTACGCTTACCCAGTTCTCGCTGATGGCAGGTTTATACTGGTTGAGCCAAAAACAGCACACAGTTACCCAGCAGCAGTTAGCAGATTATGCAAATACCGATAAAATGATGACCTCTAAAGTTTTGATGACCTTGGAGAAAAAGCAATTTTTAGAGAGAGTAAAAGATTCGGGAGATAGTCGTGCCAAGCGGTTAAAAATGACAGAAAAAGGCACACAAACCTTGAGGGAAGCTTATCAAGTTGTTAAGCAGGTAGATGATGTGTTTTTCAAAAACGTAGCTAAAGACAAAGCAGTGTTTGACGATCTGCTAATAAGGCTGATAAAATAATATTTAAGTTTAAATCTTATCAAACCAGGCAAAGGCCTTAAGTCACGCAGCTAAACAACACCTTCCCTATCCATCCGCATTTTATTTACTTGATAATTTCCAGGCTTTTGATGCGTACTACGCCAGTTTTTTCGATCTGATAAAACAATTAGATAAAATTTTCTTTTAAAAATACTATGCATGCATAGTATTTTTCCTAATTTGGCGTTATCTAAATAAACCGTTACTAAATGGATGATCTACTTACAGAACTATCGCAAAGACTTGAAAAAGTAAAACTTGGCGGTGGCCCTAAAAAAATAGAATCGCACAAAGCTAAAGGTAAAATGACCGCCCGCGAGCGCATCAGCTATCTTGTTGACCAGGGAGCCGAGCTGCTTGAGGTTGGCGCTTTTGCCGGCGATGGCATGTACGCCGACGAAGGCGGTTGCCCGGGTGGCGGTGTGGTTACCGTAATGGGCTACGTTAAAGGCCGCATGTGTATCATCGTATCGAACGATGCGACTGTTAAGGCTGGTGCATGGTTCCCTATTACGGCTAAGAAAATTTTGCGTGCGCAGGAAATTGCTATGGAGAACCGTATCCCTATCATTTATTTGGTAGACAGCGCCGGTGTTTTCTTGCCGATGCAGGATGAGGTTTTCCCTGATAAGGAACATTTTGGTCGCATCTTCAGGAACAATGCGCGCATGTCCTCAATGGGTGTGGTGCAGGTTTCGGCTATTATGGGCAGCTGCGTGGCGGGTGGCGCTTATTTGCCCATCATGTCAGACTATGCTTTTATTGTTGAAGGTACCGGTTCCGTTTTCCTGGCGGGATCATACCTGGTAAAATCGGCTATCGGCGAAACCGTTGATAACGAAATATTAGGTGGTGCCAGCACGCATTCGGAGATCTCGGGCGTTACCGATAATAAATATCCTGACGATAAAGCCTGCCTGGATGCCATCAAAAAAGTATTCGACAAGATGGGCCATAATGATAAAGCCGGCTTTGACCGCGCGGAGCCTATTCTGCCCAAAAAGAAACCTACTGAGATCTACAGCATTTTACCGGCCGACAGGACGAAGCCTTACGATATGCTTGAAATTATTGACCGACTGGTTGATAACTCTGATTTTGAGCAATATAAAGAGCTTTATGGCCAAACCATTATTTGTGGCTTAGGTCGCGTAAACGGCTGGGCTGTAGGCATTGTTGCCAACCAGCGCAAAATGGTAAAATCTAAAAAAGGCGAAATGCAGATGGGCGGTGTGATCTACTCCGACTCGGCAGATAAAGCGGCACGTTTTATCATGAACTGCAATCAACAGAAAATACCCCTGGTTTTTCTGCAGGATGTAAGCGGCTTTATGGTTGGCAGCCGGTCTGAGCATGGCGGCATCATAAAAGATGGTGCCAAAATGGTATCGGCAATGGCGAATTCTGTGGTGCCTAAATTCACATTTATTTTGGGCAACTCTTATGGCGCAGGCAATTATGCCATGTGCGGTAAGGCTTACGACCCGAGGCTTATCTACAGCTGGGTTACCGGGCAAATGGCTGTAATGAGCGGCGCCTCGGCCGCTAAAACCTTGCTGCAAATACAAGAAGCAGCCCTGAAAAGCAAAGGCATTGAGGTTGATCCTGAGAAAGAAAAAGAACTGCTTGACGAGATAACCCGGAAATATAACAATGAGTTAAGTCCGTACTACGCTGCGGCACGTTTATGGACGGATGGCGTGATAGACCCGCAGGAGACCCGCAAAATTATATCAATGGGTATTGAGGCGGCCAACCACGCCCCTATTACCGAACGCTACAATGTTGGCGTTATACAAACCTGATTTTACTGACCAATTATAAACCAAATTATGAACGTACATGACACTACAGCTGACGAGCAGTTGGCTATGATAAAACAAAGCGCGCGCGAATTTGCGGAGCAATACATCCGCCCCCATATAATGGATTGGGACGAGCGCCAATATTTCCCTGCTGATCTTTTTAAACAATTAGGCGAGTACGGCTTTATGGGCGTTTTAGTGCCCGAGCAATACGGCGGCAGCGGTTTAGATTACCAAACATACATTACCGTTATTGACGAGATCTCGCAGGTTTGCGGGTCAATAGGCCTGTCTGTGGCGGCGCATAACTCGCTTTGTACTAACCATATTTTAATGTTTGGTAACGAAGAGCAGAAAAGCAAATATTTGCCAAAACTTGCGACCGGCCAATGGCTGGGTGCCTGGGGATTGACCGAAACCGGCACAGGCTCTGATGCGGGCGGCATGAGCACCACCGCCGTAAAAGATGGAGACTACTGGGTACTTAACGGTTCTAAAAATTTCATTACCCATGCCATTAGCGGTGACGTTGCCGTTGTCATCGTCCGCACAGGAGAAAAGGGCGACTCGCACGGCATGACGGCCTTTGTAGTAGAAAAAGGCACGCCTGGATTCACTGCAGGTAAAAAAGAAAACAAGATGGGTATGCGCGCATCTGAAACGGCTTGCCTTTTCTTTGATAACTGCCGTGTGCCCGATGCTAATGTTTTGGGCGAGGTTGGTGATGGCTTTATCCAATCGTTGAAAGTGTTGGATGGTGGTCGCATCTCTATCGCAGCATTATCATTAGGAATTGCACATGGCGCTTACAAAGCTGCTGTTGCCTACTCAAAAGAGCGCGAACAATTTGGTAAACCTATTTCACAGTTCCAGGCTATTGCGTTTAAACTGGCAGATATGGCAACCAAAATTGAGGCTGCCGAGCTATTGATCCGTAAGGCAGGGCACTTGAAAGACAATGGTGAAAAATGCACAAAGATAGCTGCAATGGCCAAATACTATGCATCAGAAATTTGTGTAGAGGTAGCCAACGAAGGCGTACAGATCCATGGCGGCTACGGCTATACCAAAGATTACCCCGCCGAGAAATTTTACCGCGATGCCAAGCTTTGTACCATCGGTGAAGGCACATCTGAGATTCAGAAAGTGGTTATTTCGAGATTGCTGTTGGAAGAGTAATTTTTGCATTTGCATTTATAAGTTTAAAGCCCTTATCGTTAAATGATAAGGGCTTTTTTTGATACTTTACCGCTGGTATACTTCTACAATCCTACAAAGTTTCCCAACAAAAAACCCTTGCCATTTTACCGGCAAGGGTTTGGGTTTATAAACGGTTAACTATTACTGGCAACCTAAGTGCAGGTTATACCTGCTGATAAAACACCTGGTCAAACTGGTTCACTGCATCTTTACTTTCCAGATTTGAGTGTCCCATTAAAAACTCGTCTACTTTACGGGCAGCTTCGCGGCCTTCTGATATGGCCCATACTACCAGTGACTGTCCGCGGCGCATGTCGCCTGCTGCAAATACTTTACTTACATTGGTACGGTAAATACCTTCGCGGGCTTTAACGTTTTTGCGCTCATCAAGCTCAACGCCTAATTGCTCCAAAGCACCATCAAACTGCGGGTTAACAAATCCCATTGCCAGGAATACACGCTGACAAGGTATTTCTCTCTCGCTGCCTTCTACTTCGGCAAATTTTATCGGGCGGCCCATCACATCTATCTCCCAGCTTACATCGCTCACTTTAAGCGCTTTTAACTCGCCGTTCTCGTCGCCAATAAACTCTTTGGTATTAACACCCCAAAAACGCTCTGCGCCTTCCTCGTGCGAGCTGGTGGTCTTTAATACCATCGGATAGGTAGGCCATGGCATGTGTGCCGTACGCTCTTTTGGCGGCTGTACCATTACCTCAAATTGCTTTACAGAGCGTGCACCCTGGCGGTTTGATGTACCCACACAGTCGCTGCCCGTATCACCACCACCAATTACCACTACATCTTTATCAGTAGCAAAAATATCTTCGGCAGTAACGTCAATGCTGCTCACGCGTTTATTCTGTTGCTTCAGAAAATCCATCGCAAAATGGACACCTTTTAGTTCGCGGCCCGGGATAGGCAGGTTACGTGGGATAGTTGAACCACCGGCCAAAACCACTGCATCGTAATTGCGCGCTATCTCATCTGCAGCAATATCTTTACCCACTTCAACATTACATTTAAACTCAATGCCATCCTCTTCCATGATCTGGATACGACGGTCTATCACCCATTTCTCCAGTTTAAAATCAGGGATACCGTAGCGCAGCAAACCTCCCGGACGGTCATCACGTTCATAAACGGTAACAGTGTGGCCTGCCTTGCTCAATTGCGCAGCAGCAGCCAATCCCGCCGGACCAGAACCTACAACCGCAACAGTTTTGCCTGTTTTAATGAGTGGTGCAACCGGTTTTACCAGATTTTTTGAGTAAGCTATCTCTATGATATGTTTTTCAATTTCCTCGATAGCCACGGCAGGTTTGTTGATGCCTAATACACAGGCAGACTCGCACGGTGCAGGGCATATACGGCCGGTAAACTCAGGAAAGTTATTTGTTGATGATAATATCTGGTATGCTTCTTCCCAGCTCTTGCGGTAAACCGCATCATTAAACTCAGGTATAACATTGCCCAGCGGACAACCGCTGTGACAGAACGGTATACCACAATTCATGCATCGCGCCGATTGCTGGTTAAGTTTTTCATCAGAATACAAACCAACAAACTCATTATAATTTTTTACCCTTTCGGCAACAGGCGTTTTTTGCGGGAGTTCCCTGCCATATTCCTGAAATCCTGTAACTTTTCCCATTATATAATTTAGCTTACGGTTTGATACTCTAATTTTTCTAACACTTTTTTGTACTCTTTAGGGAATACTTTCACAAACTGCGATGATGCTTTATCCCAGTTCTTAAGGATGTCCTGCGCCACTTTACTACCTGTAAGGTTGATATGCTTTTTAAGTAGAGCTTTAATTTGCTCTTCATCTTTAACCGATAGCGGATCAAGGTCAACCATTTCGGTATTACAGTTGGCAGCAAATGTTCCGTTAGGATTGTAGACAAATGCTAAACCACCGCTCATACCAGCAGCAAAGTTGCGGCCTGTTTCGCCAAGGATAAGTGCACGGCCACCGGTCATGTACTCGCAACCATGGTCGCCAATACCTTCAACTACTGTTGTAGCACCAGAGTTACGCACCGCGAAACGCTCACCTGCCATACCACGGACATAAAGCTCACCGCTGGTAGCACCGTAAAGCGCTACGTTACCTATAATGATGTTCTCCTCAGGTGTAAACTTAGCTGTAGCATCCGGATAGATAGCTAATTGCGCACCAGAAAGGCCTTTACCTACATAGTCATTCGCTTCACCTTCCAGTTCAAAAGAAACACCTTTTGTATTGAATGCACCGAAGCTTTGACCTGCCGAGCCTTTGAATTTGAAATTTATAGTATTATCAGGTAATCCGACAGAGCCGTATACTTTTGAAATCTCGTTAGATAACAGCGTACCGATTGTACGATCAACGTTTTTCACATCGAAAGTGCCGAACACCGGCGTTTTATCTGCCAGGGCAGGTTTTGCATGCTCAAGCAGTTGCCAGTCGAGAATGGCATCCATGCCATGATCTTGTTTTTCGCTATTATAAAGTGTGCTGCCTTTAGCGGTATTAACAGGATGCAGGATAGCCGACAAGTTAACAGTTTTTGCTTTCCAGCTTTGAATGTTATCTCTAACTTTTAAGAACTGCACACGGCCCACCATTTCATTAATGGTACGGAAACCAAGTTCGGCCATTATCTCGCGTAACTCCTCAGCCATAAAGCGGAATAAGTTCACAACGTGATCAGGGCTACCGCTGAATAGTTTTCGCAGTTCAGGGTCTTGCGTGGCCACACCTACAGGGCAGGTATTTAAGTGACATTTACGCATCATGATACATCCACCGGCAACAAGGGCAGCTGTAGCTACGCCCCACTCCTCGGCACCCATGAGGGTTGCAATTGCAAGGTCTCGGCCGGTCTTTAACTGACCATCAGTCTGCAGTACCACACGGCTGCGCAGTTTGTTACGTACCAGTGTTTGGTGTGCTTCGGCTAAACCAAGTTCCCATGGTAAGCCTGCGTGTTTAATCGAGCTTATTGGCGATGCACCGGTACCACCATCGTAACCGGCAACTAAAATTACATCGGCGTGGGCTTTGGCCACCCCGGCTGCAATGGTACCTACGCCGGCTTTTGAAACCAGCTTAACGTTGATACGCGCCTCGCGGTTAGCGTTTTTCAAGTCGAAGATCAGCTGTGCTAAATCCTCGATAGAATAAATATCGTGGTGCGGCGGCGGAGAGATCAAACCTACACCCGGCGTAGAGTGGCGGGTTTTAGCGATCCATTCATCAACCTTATGGCCCGGCAGCTGGCCGCCTTCGCCCGGTTTTGCACCTTGCGCCATTTTTATCTGTAACTCATCCGCATTGGTTAAGTAATGCGAGGTAACACCAAAGCGTGCTGAAGCAATCTGCTTGATGGCAGAGCGCATTGAGTCGCCGTTTGGCAGTTTGTCGTAACGTATTTCGTCCTCGCCGCCCTCGCCGGTATTACTTTTACCACCTATACGGTTCATGGCAATAGCCATAGTGCTGTGTGCTTCGTGCGAGATAGAGCCGAATGACATGGCACCGGTAGCAAAACGCTTCATGATGCTTTCTGCCGGTTCAACCTCATCCAGGCTTATCGATTCGCGGTGGTGTGCAAAATCCAGCAAGCCGCGAATAGTGTAATGTTTTTCTGTTTGCTCATTAACGGCAGCCGCATAGTTTTTGTAAACCTGATAGCTGTTACTGCGGGTAGCGTGCTGCAGCAAGTGTACCGTTGTTGGGTTAAACAAGTGGGCCTCGCCGCGGCGCTTCCACTGATAAATACCACCCTCAGGCAATAAATGTGTTTCTGTTTTAGGCGCGTTAAAACCGGTCTTGTGTTTGCAGAGTGATTCTTTAGCGATCTCATCCAGCCCCAAACCTTCAATACGGGTAACAGCACCGGTAAAGTAACGGTCAACAACTTCTTTGTTGATACCCAATATTTCAAAAACCTGCGACCCATGGTATGACTGCAACGTAGAGATACCCATTTTTGAAAATATCTTTAACAAGCCATCATTAACCGATTTTACATAGTTTTTGTACAGCGATTTAAGGTCTAAGCTGGTATCTAATTTGCCCTCATTCTTTAAGGTCTCGATAGTGGAAAGCGCCAGGTATGGGTTAATGGCTGTAGCGCCAAATGCTAATAAGGTAGCAAAATGGTGTACTTCCCAAATGTCGCCGGTTTCGGCAACAATACCTACGGCGCCGCGGCGGCCTTTCTTTATCAAGTGGTGATGTACGGCAGAAACCGCAAGCAACATCGGTATTGGTGCGTGTTCAGAGTCGATAGCCCGGTCGCTTAGTATCAATACCTCAAAGCCATCATCAACTGCATCTTCGGCATAGCGGCAAAGTCTTGCTATACCTTTCTCCATTGAGCCGGGGTTACCATCGGCGTTGTAATAAGTTTGCAGCGTTTTAGCGTGGAACAAACCGGTATCTATCGAACGCAGCTTTTCTAACTGGTGATTCTTTAGTATCGGATGGTTAAGCACTACGCAATGGCAATGCATTTTATCCTCATCCAATAAATTACCGTTATTACCGATGAAGGTAGCTAAACTCATTACCAAACGCTCACGGATAGGGTCGATAGGCGGGTTAGTTACCTGCGCAAAAAACTGCTTAAAGTAGCTTGAAAGATGCTGCGGCTTATCAGACAATATGGCCAAAGGCACATCGGTACCCATTGATCCTATTGGCTCTTTACCATCTAAAGCCATTGGCTTAATGATGGTATCGATATCCTCTCTGCTGTAACCAAATACCTGCTGGTAACGATAAACAGAATCAGAGGTTAAGCTCGCGAATGATACGCGTGGCTCGGGCAGATCGCCTAAACGGATCTTATAATTATCTAACCAATTACCATAAGGTTGCTGGCTGGTTATTTCTTTTTTAATTTCTTCGTCAGTTATGATCTTACCTTGCTCGGTATCGATCAGTAACATTTTACCTGGTTGCAAACGGCCTTTGCGTACAACAGTGCTCTCGTCTAACTTAAGTGTACCGGCTTCAGATGCAGCAATTACGCGGTTATCGCTGGTGATCACAAAACGCAGCGGACGAAGACCATTACGGTCAAGCACGGCACCTACTTTTTTACCATCGGTAAAGCTAATGGCGGCAGGGCCATCCCATGGCTCCATTAAGGTTGCATGATATTCATAGAATGCCTTTTTAACCGGATCCATTTGCTCGTTACCATCCCATGCTTCGGGGATAAGCATCATCATTACGTGCGGTAATGATCGGCCGGTGTGCAGCAATACCTCAATGATATTATCTAAACATGCAGAGTCGCTTTGATTGTTGTCGATAACCGGCAGCAACATCTCCATTTCCTCGTTAGTGAAATAGGCTGATGCGAATGATTTTACGCCCGAGTAGAACCAGTTAAGGTTACCGGTAAGCGTATTAATCTCGCCGTTATGTGCAATTAAGCGGAACGGTTGCGCCAGTTTCCATGATGGGAATGTATTTGTTGAGAAACGTGAGTGGATCAAAGCTAAGCCTGATGTTACCCGCGCGTCTGCAAGATCTGTGAAATATTTACGCAACTGGTAAGTGGTTACCTGGCCTTTGTAAATGATGGTTTTGCAGGAGAACGATGTAAAATAGAAATGTTCGCCTGCGGCAGGAACCGTTTCTAAAACGGTTTTATTAATATAGCGACGCAGTACGTAAAGTTTGCGTTCAAAATCATCGGCATTAAAGATACCTCGAGGGCGGGCAACAAAGATCTGTTCGCAATCAGGCTCGGCCTGGCGTGCGGTTTCGCCAATCACGGAAGAATCAACATTAAGCTTACGGAAACCGAGCGTTTCAAATCCAAGCTTTTCCGTAGCAGCCGAAATAATTTTACGGCAAGCCTTTTTTAAAGAAGGCTCTTTTGGCAGGAACATCATACCTACACCATATTCGCCCGGCTCAGGTAAACTTATCTCCAGGTCAGAACATTCTTCCATCAAAAACTCATGCGGAAGCTGGATGAGAATACCGGCGCCGTCACCGCTTTCAGGGTCGCAGCCACAAGCACCGCGGTGTTCCATGTTCTCTAACATGGTTAATGCATCACTTACAATAGCGTGCGATTTATGTCCGTTTATATGGGTTATAAAACCTGTTCCACAAGAGTCGTGTTCAAATTCGGGCCTATACAAACCCTGCTGGTTGCATTCACTTTGATCCATACCTTTTACCTATCGTTTATAATCAGTGGTAATAACGAAATTACGAAAATTATCATTTTTTCATAATAATATCAATTATTTTTTAAAAATATCTAAAACAGCGCCTTTTTAATGAAAGAAATTTATAAAGTCGACAATTATAATATACTTTTGATAACAAAATCATAATTTTGGCCACTTAAATAATATGCACACATAGTAAATTTTATGCGTGTGCAGGAAGTGTTAAAAACAACGTTTATACCTTATATATGAGTGAGAAAAAAAAGGCTGTTTTTTTAGATAGAGATGGCGTGCTGAACAAAGAAATGGGCGATTATGTTTGCAAGTTTGAAGACTTCCATGTACTGGATAATTTCAGTGCTCTAAAGGAATTGCAAGACCGTGGATACATGCTTTTGGTAGCAACCAACCAGGGTGGCATTGCCAAAGGTTGGTACAGTGAGGATGAGCTGGCAAAAATGCATAATCACTTGAAACAGGTTTACCAGGAGCACGGCGTGGAACTGACAGACTTTTTCTATTGCCCCCACCACCCCAACTTTACCGGCGATTGCGACTGCCGCAAACCAAAACCAGGCTTGTTGTTGCAAGGCATAGCAAAATATAACATCGACCCTTCAAGATCATACTTTATAGGCGACCGCGAGCGCGATGTTGAAGCAGGTGAAGCCGCTGGTGTTAAAGGTATTTTGATTGATAGCGACCAGCCAATAAGTACGGTTTTGGGTATGATAGATTAGGCACATTTAAAACATTTTAGAGTGTCGATCCTTTTTAAGGCATCTAAACATTGATGACATTTACCGATAAATTAAAAAACTACGATACGCTGGTGTTTTCAGCGATAGCATTTTTTGCTATCTACCTGTTTTGCAGTTATAATGGTGTGGGCATTTCGCCCGATTCTATCATGTACACCAGTGCGGCGCGCAATTTTGTGGCCCATGGTAATTTGCATACGTTTAACCATGCCCCTATTGTAGACTTCCCGGTTTTTTACCCTACCTATTTAGGTATAGTCAGTTTCATAACCCGATTGGACCCAACCGTTTTTGGCTGGTGGCTGGATGCGCTGATGTACGCTGCGCTAATTTATTGTAGCGGGTATATCATGTCGCGGTTTGTGCCAACCTCACGCATTTATAAATGGCTGGTATTAGCAGCCATTATTTTAAATCCAGGATTGTTGCAGGTTTACACCTATTTATGGTCAGAGACGCTATTTATCTTAGAGGTGCTGTTATTCATGATCGTCTTTAAGCAATACCTGCTTAACCACGCCGGCAAATGGTTAATTTTTGCGGCGCTGATCGCAGCAATTGCGTGCATAACACGCTACGCCGCCATTACCATTGTTGGTACCGGCGGTTTAATACTCCTGCTTGATCGTACGTTGCCAATCCGCAAAAAGATAGGGCATATACTCATATTCGGGTTCATATCCATTTCATTACTCGTAGGCAATCTGTGGTTCAATGCCTTGCATACCGGCACTGTTACCGGTCCGCGCGAACCATCTATTACGCCTTTTATTAAAAACCTGTATTACTTTGGTACTGTATTTTGTGAGTGGTTGGGTTTTACTCCCAATATGTATTTCCTGGCTACCACGCTTGCTATCGTCATTTTAATAGGGTTTATTGCAGCACTGGCCTTTAATTTTTATCGCCGCAAGTTAAATAGTTACGAAAATCTTGCTATCACCTTTGCTTTGGTTTACGGCTCATTCATCGTGCTCTCGTCTACATTTTCACGGTACGAGCGTATCAACCCTCGCCTGTTATCGCCCATGTATATCCCCGCCTTGTGGGGCTACACCAGTTGGGGGCTTCTTTTTTTAAAAAGATTGAGAAATCCAAAATTGCGCACGGCTGTGGCAGTAGTTTTTATAGGGTTAATGCTGGGCTATATCACCAAGATATTTATGATAGACCATCTGCGTTACAAAGACCAGATAGCAGATGAATACGGCAACCCAGGTTATACGGATAATGACTGGAAAGAATCGAAATTTGCCCGGTACCTGAAGACGATGGATAAAAGCATCTTTAAGTCTAATGTAGTGATCTATTCAGATGCCCATGAAGCGGTTTACTTTTTCTCGGGGCTGTCATCATACCTGGTTCCGCATAAGTTTTTCCCCAAGGATGTAGAAAAATTCTTCAAGACAAAGCGTTTCTACCTCATCTGGTTTAAAAATCTCGAGCATTCGGAGATTATTAATCTAACGGATATTCAATCACGCATCAAGCTAAAAACGATAAAGGATTTTGGTGATGAGGGTGGGATTTATGAGTATGATGGTCAGAATCAGAATGTACAGAATTAGGGAATGAACAGAATATACATTATTCTTTAATCTGAGAGTCCAGTTCTTATTCTGAAAATTCTAAAATCCAGTAAATTCTGATCAGATTACATAAGCACTTATACATATTGCCATTTTTACAAAAATCAAAGCCTTTTTTTATATTTTCTTCAATAAAAATTAAATTACGTTTTGATTTGATAATGGAGTAACTATATTTGCAGCACTTACCACCCGGTAACTTAAATGGAAAAGTATAAACTACATCATCTACATCTGCACCATCACCACTTTGTGGTGAATAGATAATGTATGTTTCTACGCGAAATAACAACCTCCGTTTATATAGTTACTAAAATTCCAATTTGTGAAAACATTAAAAATAGCGATCCAGAAATCGGGTCGTCTCAACGAAAAATCCGTTGAATTACTGAAAAATTGCGGCCTTAATTTTGAAAATTACAAGAGCTCGCTGATCTCACCCGTATCAAATTTTCCTTTAGAAATACTTTTCCTGCGTGATGATGATATCCCTGAATACGTACAGGATGGCATTGCCGACCTGGGTATTGTTGGCGAAAATGTTATACAGGAAACAGAAGTTGAGGTGAGCTATCTGCAAAAGCTTGGCTTTGGCAAATGCTCATTAAAAATTGCTGTGCCTAACAACAACAGCATAAACACGCTTGAAGAATTAAATGGCAAAGCGGTTGCCACCACCTACCCGGTTATCCTTGGTAAATACCTGAAGGAAAAAGGTATCACCTCAGATATACGCACAATTTCAGGCTCGGTGGAGATCTCACCCGGCCTGGGCTTAAGCGATGCTATTTGCGATTTGGTATCAACCGGCGGCACATTAAAAAGCAACGGCTTAAAGCCCTTTGCTGATGTCATGAGCAGCGAAGCGGTTCTGATCGGTCGCAAAGGCAGCGAGAATGAAGACCTGGTACAGGAGCTGATACAGCGAGTACAATCGGTTCTGCGTGCTAAAGAAACCAAATATGTAGTACTCAATGTAGAACGTAAAAACCTGGACGCCGTTACAGCGTTACTCCCTGGGGTTAAAAGTCCATCGGTAGTGCCATTGGCCGAAGAAGACTGGGTTGCGGTGCACACGGTTATTCCCGAGCGCGATTTCTGGAGCCGCATAAGCCAGCTAAAGCAAGCCGGTGCGCAGGGCATCGTAGTAATGCCGATAGAGAAGATAATATTATAGTTCGCAGTTTTCAGTTTGCAGTTGGCGTTATGTTTGCTGCAAACTGCCAACCGCATACTGCAAACTCAATAATGAAAACATACAATTACAGCAATTTAAACAAGCAGGATATCCAAACCCTGGTTCAGCGCAATGTTGACCCGGCTAACGAGATCCGCACCCTGGTTGAGGATGTGATAGCGCACGTTAAGCAACATGGGGACCGTGCGTTGTTTGATTACGCACACCAATTTGATAAAGTTGAGCTGAGCAAGCTTTATTTGGACAAGGCTGAGCTGCAGGAAATTGCTTCTGCCGTAACGGCTGATCAAAAGGCAGCGTTGAAAGTGGCTTACGATAATATATATAAGTTTCACCAATCGCAGGTTAAAGCTGAGGATAAAGTAGAAACTATGCCCGGCGTAACCTGCTGGCGCGAATTAAGACCTATCGAAAAAGTTGGCTTATACATCCCCGGTGGTACGGCGGTATTGCCGTCAACTTTTCTGATGCTGGGCATCCCCGCGCAGATAGCCGGTTGTAAAAAGATTGTTGTATGTTCACCTCCGCAGAAAAATGGTAAAGTGAATGCCTTTATCGCCGAGGTTGCCTTGATGCTTGGTGTAGACAGGGTTTATCTTGCAGGCGGCGCACAGGCTGTTGCTGCCATGGCTTATGGCACTGAAACCATATCCAAGGTGGATAAAATATTTGGCCCCGGTAACCAATTTGTAACTAAGGCAAAAACCATTATCCAAAGCACAACTACCACTGCAATTGATATGCCCGCAGGGCCATCAGAAGTTTTGGTTATTGCTGATGGAACAGCGAAACCGGCCTTTGTTGCCGCCGATCTGCTGGCACAGGCAGAGCATGGGATCGATAGTCAGTCGGTATTGGTTTGTACCGATGAGAACATCGCGCAGCAAACTTTGATAGAAGTTGAAAAACAGTTACAGGTATTACCACGTGCAGAAATAGCCAAACAAGCACTGGATAATTCTTATATCGTTGTTACGGACACCTTAGCAGAGGCAATGGATTTCAGCAACCAGTATGCCCCGGAGCACTTGATATTAGCTACAGAGAGCTGGAAAGATATTACCGACAGCATCATCAACGCAGGCTCGGTATTCCTCGGAAATTTAACACCCGAGAGCGCAGGCGACTATGCATCGGGCACTAACCATACCTTGCCAACCAGCAGTTACGCAAGGGCTTATTCCGGCGTGTCGGTAGATTCTTTTGTGAAGAAGATCACCTTTCAGCATTTAACCGAGGAAGGCATAAAGAACATAGGCCCATCAGTAGAAATATTGGCAGACCTTGAGGGTTTGCACGCTCACAGGAATGCAGTGAGTGTGAGAGTTAGCCCCCCAACCCCCTAAAGGGGGAGTAAAATCCTAAGTATACAGTAATGAGCAACGAAATAGATCAACAACAACTTTATAGCGGCCCTGATGGCAACTCCCCCTTTAGGGGGTTAGGGGGGCTCCTCCGCCAAAACATAAAAAACCTTACCCCCTATTCATCCGCACGTGATGAATTCCAGGGAGAGGCAAGTGTTTTTCTGGATGCAAATGAAAACGCATACGGTTCGCCGCTGGTACAGGCTTATAACCGATACCCCGACCCTATGCAGTACCAGGTTAAAATGCGCCTGAGTCAGATAAAAGGTGTTCCGGCACGCAACATCTTCCTGGGTAACGGTAGCGATGAGGCTATTGATATCCTGTTCCGCAGCTTTTGTAACCCTGGCGTTGATAATGTGATCATTGTGCCACCTACATACGGCATGTACGAAGTATCGGCTAATATCAATGATGTAAAACTGAAACGCGTCCTGCTTACTGAAGAGTACCAATTAAACCTGGAAGGTATTGCTGAAGCAATTGATGCCAACACCAAACTGATATTTATCTGCTCGCCAAACAATCCTACAGGCAACTCTATCAACCGCGATGACATTGAGACCCTGCTGGCCAACTTCAACGGCATTGTAGTGGTTGATGAGGCTTATATCAATTACAGTCGCCAAAAAACCTTTATACAGGAACTTACCGAATACGCCAACTTAGTTGTGCTGCAAACGCTTTCAAAAGCATGGGGACTGGCAGGCTTACGAATGGGCATGGCCTTCGCCAGCGAAGAAATTATTGAGGTAATGAACAAGGTGAAACCACCTTACAATATCAACGAGGCATCACAAACACTGGCGCTGCAAGCTTTAGCGAATATTGAACAGGTAAATACCTGGATAAAGGAAACCCTGCAGCAGCGCGATAACCTGGTGCTAACGCTAAAAGACATGGCCTTTGTGCTGGATATCTATCCGTCTGATGCCAACTTTATCCTCGTAAAAACAACTGATGCCAACAGCATTTATAATTTCCTGGTTGAGCGTGGCATCATCGTACGCAACCGCTCAAAAGTAGAGCTTTGCGAGGGATGCCTGCGCATTACCATCGGCACCCCACAGGAAAACGATAAATTGATTGAAACCCTACAGCAATATAACGCATGAGTAAGCTGCAAAAAGTACTTTTTATTGACCGCGATGGTACGCTGATAAACGAAACGGTTGACGAGCAAATAGATTCGTTTGAGAAACTTACCTTTTACCCGGGTTCACTGCAATATCTGCCACGCATAGCTGCCCAACTTGATTTTGAACTGGTGATGGTAACCAATCAGGACGGTTTAGGTACTGCCTCATTTCCAGAGGATACTTTCTGGCCGGTGCATAACTTCATCATAAAAACATTTAATAACGAGGGTGTACACTTTAGCGAGCAAGCTATAGACCGCACTTTTGCCAGAGACAACGCGCCAACCCGCAAACCGGCTACAGGCTTGCTGACCAGGTACCTTGATGAGACCAAATACGATCTGGCTAACTCTTATACCATAGGCGACCGCAAGAACGACATCCTGCTTGCCCGTAACCTGGGGGCAAAAGCAATCTGGATAAACAATAAAAGCGGCTTGGGCAATGCAGAATTTGCCGCTGATGAATCATTAAATGATGTGATCGCTTTAGAAACCACTGACTGGAAAGAGATCTGCGAATTTCTAAAACTGGGCCAACGCGTAGTAGAACACCGCCGCACCACTAAAGAGACAGATATCTATATCAAACTTAATGTTGATGGCAAAGGCGATGCAAAGGTTTCAACCGGTTTGCATTTCTTTGATCACATGCTTGATCAGATAGCCCGCCATGGGGGTTTAGACCTTACCGTTGAGGCAAAAGGCGACCTGCATATAGATGAACATCACACCATAGAAGATACAGGCATTGCCCTTGGCGAGATATTTGCCACAGCTTTAGGCAATAAGATGGGAATTGAACGTTACGGTTTTTGCCTGCCGATGGATGATTGCCTAGCTCAGGCCACAATCGATTTCGGTGGCCGCAACTGGATTGTGTGGGACGCCGAGTTTAAGCGCGAAAAAGTAGGCGACGTACCCACAGAGATGTTCTACCACTTTTTTAAATCGTTTAGCGATGCATCCAAATGCAACCTTAATATAAAAGCGGAAGGACATAACGAGCATCATAAAATAGAGGCTATATTTAAAGCCTTCGCCAAAGCCATAAAAATGGCTGTAAAGCGCGACGCAGAAAAGATGGTTTTACCTTCAACAAAGGGGTTGTTATAATAGAATCAAGATGCAAGAACCAAGAGGCAAGACAAAGAGCGCTCTTGATTCCTGACTCTTGACTCCTGATTCTCTAAAAAATGATAGGAATTATTCGCTACGGCGCAGGCAACATATTCTCCTTAACAGCTGCTTTAGACAGGCTGGGTATTGCCTATGGCATGGTGCATACCGAGGCTGACCTGGAAGGGTTTGACCGCTATATCATACCCGGCGTTGGCCATGCGGGTGCGGCTATGCAAAAATTGCAGGGAACCGGATTGATACCGGCTATTAAGGCATTAAAAAAACCTACTTTGGGTATATGCGTGGGCATGCAATTAATGACCGCCTACAGCGAAGAAGGTGATGCCGACCTGGTGAACATCTTTCCGATCAAGACATTAAAATTTGCCTCTGATGCTGATTTTAAAGTACCACATACCGGTTGGAACCAGGTATTTGCTGAAAAAGATAATCCGCTTTTTCGTGATATTCCAAACGGTTCGCACTTTTATTACGTACATTCATACTTTATTGAGTACAATCCATTATATACTTTGGCCTCAACAAATTACATCAATAATTTTTCGGCATCAATTTGGCATAACAACTTTTATGGCGTCCAATTTCATCCCGAAAAATCTGGCACCTATGGTGAAACACTATTAAAAAACTTTTCAAACATTTGAAATCATGTATATAATTCCGGCTATCGATATTCTGAATAAAAAAGTAGTCCGCCTGCGAGAAGGTGATTACTCACAAGTAACAGAATACGATGTTACCTTAGAAGAGATGATTGAGCGTTACCAGAGCAACGGCACCAATCTCATCCATATAATAGACCTAAATGGTGCTAAAAACGACTTCAGCAACCAGCAATACCTGTTTGATGTGATCAAAAAAACTGATATGCAGGTACAGTATGGCGGTGGTATCCGCAGTATTGATAAGGTAAAAGAACTGATAGACGCCGGGGTATCACGCGTTATTGTAGGCACACAAGCCATCACTAATCCGACTTTTCTGGAAGATCTTAGCAAAGAGATCTGCGGCAAAGATAAATGCAGCGACCAGGTAATTGTAGCTATTGATGTCTTAGACGAGGTGATCAAATATTCCGGCTGGATGGAAAGCTCGCCCATTAAACTAATGGATTATGTGGATAAATGCCTTCGTTTAGGTTTCTTCCGTTTCCTTTGTACCGATATTGGTAAAGATGGTAAACTGGGCGGTGCCGGCATCGAGCTGTATAGCAAACTATTAGATCATTCGCCCTTTATTAAACTGATCGCATCTGGTGGTGTAAGTTCAATGAAAGATATCGAAGAGCTAAGTAAGATCAAGGTTGAGTCATGCGTTGTTGGTAAGGCTATCTACGAAGATCATATAAGCATCGAAGAGATCAAAAACTGGAATCTGGACGCGCTGATATCGATTTAACCACAACAATTTAAAAACATCATGTCATTGCGAGGAGCGACAGCGACGTGGCAATCTCGTCGCTACAATAGGCCAAGCAGTTGAGAAGATTGCCGCGCTACCGCTTGCAATGATATAGAATACGACCCATGCTTTCTAAACGCATTATCCCCTGTCTCGATGTTAAGGACGGTCGCACCGTAAAAGGTGTGAACTTTGTTGACCTGCGCGATGCCGGCGACCCGGTTGAATTAGCCTGGAACTATTCGCAGCAAGGTGCCGATGAATTGGTTTTTCTGGACATCACGGCTACCGTAGAGCGCCGCAAAACCATGGTGGAGCTGGTAAAAGCAGTTGCCAGGCAAATCAACATTCCGTTCACTATTGGCGGCGGTATCAACGAGATAGCCGATGCAGATGCGTTGCTAAATGCCGGAGCAGATAAAATTTCCATCAACTCAGCCGCCGTGCGTAACCCGGCATTGATCGATGAGTTGGCTAAGGCCTTTGGCGTTCAGTTTGTGATAGTGGCAGTAGATACGCGGGTGCTTGATGGTAAAAATATCGTACACCTAAACGGCGGCAGATTACCTACTGAAAAGGAAACGTTAGACTGGATACTGGAAGCAGAAAGCCGTGGCGCTGGAGAAATCTTGTTGACCTCTATGGACCATGACGGCACCAAAGGCGGCTTTGATAATGGTCTACTTAAACATGTGAATGATGCAGTGAATATCCCGGTTATCGCTTCGGGGGGCGCGGGATCCGTTGAGCATTTTGTGGATGTATTTCATAAAACCAATGTAGATGCTGCCCTCGCAGCCTCAGTATTTCACTACGGCGAAATACTGATACCAGACCTGAAAACGATACTGAAAGAAAATAATATTGAGGTAAGGCTGTGACGCCCCACCCAAACCCTCCCCGAAAGGGAGGGCTTTTGAATAACAAATAAATAATAAAAGTCTCACCTTTCGGGGGAGATTTAGAGGGGGCTTATGAACATCGACTTTAACAAAACCGACGGCCTGGTGCCGGTAATTATACAGGACGAGCAAACGCTTGAAGTGCTCATGCTGGGCTACATGAACCAGGAAGCGTATGATAAAACTGTACAGGAGAATGTGGTTACCTTCTTCTCTCGCAGCAAACAGCGCCTGTGGACCAAAGGCGAAACCAGCCAGAACTTTCTGCATGTTAAAAGCATGCACATTGATTGCGATAACGATACCCTGCTGATAAAAGTTAAAGCCGATGGCCCTACCTGCCACACAGGTTCGCGCAGTTGTTTCCAAACGGAGTATAACCAAAACTTTATTAATGAGTTAGAGAACATCATTGCCGACCGTTACGAAAACCCGGTAGAAGGCTCGTACGTGAACAAGCTCCGCAACAAAGGCCTAAAAAAGATTACCCAAAAAGTAGGCGAAGAAGGCGTTGAGGTGGTAATAGCTGCCCTGCACGAAACTGAGGTGGAACTGATAGATGAATCAAGCGATCTTGTTTTCCACCTGTTGGTATTGCTGCGCGAAAAAGGCTTAAGTTTGCAGCAAATAGCTAAAAATTTAGAGGAAAGACATAAGTAGCAGTCTTGAGTTGGCAGTTAATAGTTAGCAGTGCAGAAGCTCCCTGCAAACCGCAAACTGCATACCGCAAACTGATATGCTGCAAACTGAGAACTGGTCACTGCAAACTGACAAAAATGCACGTAATAAAAACAGCAGACCTAACCGGCCACAGTAACCCAATATTCAGCCTGGAGCTTTCTCAGAAGCCGGGCATCTTGTTTACAGGCGGCAACGATAAAGGACTGGTGGAATGGAACCTGGCAGATAATTCATTTATCAAAGTGATGTTCCCGGTGCCTACGTCGATATACGCTATCCATTGCCCGGCAGGCTATCCGCTGATGTTTGCCGGTCTGCGCAGCGGCGAGGTACTGGTGTTTAACTTCATCGAGCAAAAGATCACCCACCGTTTACGCAAACACGTTAAGCCAATATTTGATATTAAATCATCGCTGAAGAAAGATGAGTTGCTTGTTGCATCAGAAGATGGCACTGTTACCGTTTGGAGTCTAAAATCACTGGAGCTTTTGCATGCCGTAAACGTATCACGCGATACGGTCCGTTATATCGCTATCGATCCAGCCGAAGAGCGTGTGACCTTTGGCTGCCGCGATAACCGAATCAGGATTTTTGACCTGAACGATTATAGCTTTATTACAAATTTAGAGAGTCATACTATGGCCGTATTCTCATTACAATACTCGCCGGATGGGCAATATCTTATGTCTGGCGCGCGGGATGCACAGTTAAAGATCTGGGATGCAAAAACCTACTCGCTGGTGAAAAACATCCCGGCACATATGTTTGCCATCAACCACATCCTCTTCCACCCTACACGGCCGTATTTTGCTACGGCGAGCATGGACAAAAGCATCAAGATTTGGGGTGCTGACGATTTTAAATTGTATAAGATCATCAGCCGCGAGAAAGGTTATCCTGCCCATGTACTATCCATTAATAAACTGGCATGGGACGGTGACCATCTGCTATCCGTAAGCGACGATAAAACCGTCATGATTTGGGACATCACTTTTTAGAAATAGCGCCTTATCGTACGCAGTTTATGCGTATATCTTTTTAGTTCTTCAGAATAGATACCCTGAGAGTCTATTTTTTCAATTTTTACCCTGCCAGAGGCGTGGATGATCTCTCCCCCACCCAGAATAATACCCACGTGGGTGATACGTCCTTCGGCATTATCAAAGAACGTGAGGTCGCCAAAGCGTGAGGTAAGTAATGATTCCACTTCCCTGCCCTCTAAAGCTTGCTGCCATGCATCACGTTTCAATTGCAGGCCTTTTAACCTGAATACAGCCTGTGTAAATCCGGAGCAGTCTATTCCCCAATGCGTACGGCCGCCCCATAAATAAGGCGAGTTTAAGAAAGACATGGCGATGTTGCGCAAATTATCTGTCTCGCCTATCTCTCCAATTATTTCATACCGCTTGTTACCAATATAACTGGTGGTACCTTCTAAAAAAACAAGCGAACTACCGGCTGGCAAATATATAACAGTGTTGTCAATGATCTTCCAGGCCTGCGTTACAGCACGGTAGGTTAGCGGTGGGGGTGATTGCTGCAACCTTTTATAGGCTAAATGCCCTAAACTGGTTACATGCAGCCTATCAATCCAACCGCTGTATTGGTCAATAGCAGTTGTTATTTGCACCCATTTCTCTTTCCATTCCACAATCTCGAAAGCCTCACCAAAAAGTATTTGGGAAACCATTTCACTTCGGTCACTGGGCTCGGCACGTAGAGGGATTACAGCAAGGTTACAGATTCCGTATTCCATATTCAATTAGTAGCAATACTATGGTAAAATAGAAAAAAAAGTTGTAGCAACAAAAAAGGGAAACGCTTAAATGCATTCCCCTTTGCTATATCGTTTTAAAAATGATTAACCGTTTGCGTGCAGCCAGTCTTTCTTTGCGTGCAGTTCTTCCTCAGTTTCACGTACATCCTCATCGTCTACACAGCAATCAACCGGGCAAACTGCAGCGCACTGTGGTTCATCATGAAAACCAACACACTCGGTACACTTATCAGGTACAATGTAATAAATATCATCAGACAAAGCAGCTTGAGCTTCTTCAGCATTCAACGTGTTACCATCGCCAAAATCAATTACACCCTTTAGTGATGTACCATCGCTGAAGCGCCATGCAGCACCAGCGTCGTATATTGCATTATTTGGGCACTCGGGTTCACAAGCTCCGCAGTTAATACATTCGTCGGTGATTATAATCGCCATATATTTAAAAATTCTTAAGTACTTAGTTTAACTTTGCCCCAATTTTGGGCTTGCAAATATAACAAAAAAAGCGTTTAAGGGTTTAGCTCCTTACAATATATATGTCAAATTTTAATATAGCCGACACCGTAAATACATTTTCTGAACTCGGCAAGCTTTTGGTCGCACCGGATGCTGAACTGAACCAGATCATAGAAACCGAACGTAATTACAACGCATGGTTCACTCCGGAAAGTGTGCGTAGTGCAGTAACAGCTGTAGGCGAAATGCTAAATCCCGCAGATCTTGAAGAATGGCTTGGTCGATATCCTAATGCTGCACGCGGTAACAAAAAAGTGGGGCTTGTGTTAGCCGGCAATATACCTATGGTTGGTTTCCATGATGTATTGTGCGTTTTGGTTACCGGTAATTACGCACTGATAAAGGCATCATCACAAGATGCACGCTTGATAAGATATGTATTAAATAAGTTAATAGAGATCGATCCGGCCTATGCAGGGCAGTTTAGTTTTGTAGAGCGGCTGGAAGGTTTTGATGCCATTATTGCTACCGGCAGCAACAATACCTCGCGGTATTTTGAATATTATTTTGGCAAGGTGCCCAACATTATCCGCAAGAACCGAAATAGCATTGCTTTGCTAACCGGCACCGAGAGCACCGAAGAGTTGAGCGCATTAGGCCATGATATTTTCGATTATTTTGGTTTAGGTTGCCGCAATGTTTCTAAACTGCTGGTACCTGAAGGTTACAACTTTAACAAGTTTTTTGAATTGATAGAACATTTTGCGCCCATCATTCATCATCATAAATACAATAATAATTACGACTACAATAAATCCGTCTACCTGGTAAACCGTGATGAGCACCTGGATAATGGCTTCCTAATGGTGAAACGCGACGAAAAGCTGACATCCCCCCTATCGGTTGTTTTTTATGAAACCTATACAAGTCTGCAAGAAGCAGAAGACATACTATTACAACAAAGTGATAGCCTGCAATGCATTGTTACCGATGCGAAGCTAAGCGTACCCAACCAGGTGGTTACTTTTGGTGAAAGCCAACGCCCCAAACTATGGGATTATGCAGATGGTGTTGATACAATGGATTTCTTGTCTAATCTTTAAATTTGCAATACCTTTGGATTGTTAGGCAAAAGGCGAAAGCCAAAAGATGAAAGGTGCTTTAACCCTACCTTTTACCTTTATCCTTTTACCCTTAACCTTTAAATAATGTATATCATAAAAGTAAAAGGCGTTGCCAAAATACCAGACTACGTGCAGCTAAGGGACGATAAGTTTACCTTATTGGCTTACTTTAGGGTAGACAGGCCGGAGAAATCATTAGACAAAATTGGCCTTAGCGAGCATTATGATTACATCATGAACGTTGTTAAAGAACTGCCATTCGGTAAAATATTAAAATTAGATCTGTAAAATATCATGATCGGAAATTCCATTATAAAACTTAATAACATAGATATATTTCAGCAAAAGCACCTGGTGCTTAGCAATGTTAACCTGCATATTGATAAAGGCGACTTTGTTTGGCTTATTGGGCAAACGGGTTCTGGTAAAAGCAGTTTGCTAAAGGTTATCTATGGCGACCTAAGCGTTGCAACTGGTACCGGCCATGCGTGTGGTTACGAATTGAGCAAGCTGGCCACTAAAGACATTCCTTTCCTGCGTCGCAAGTTGGGCATCGTTTTTCAGGATTTTCAATTATTAACAGATCGCTCGGTTGAGCAAAACCTGCAATTTGTGATGCGTGCAACCGGCTGGACTGAAAAAGCGCAGATCGCTGAACGTATTTTAGATGTGTTAGAGAAAGTTGGTCTTCGCTCTAAACTAAAAAAGATGCCGCATGAGCTATCAGGTGGCGAACAGCAAAGGGTAGTTATTGCAAGAGCTTTGTTAAACAACCCCGAGATCATATTGGCCGATGAACCTACGGGTAACCTTGACCCTGATACTTCAGAGGAAATTGTGTTATTGCTTAAACAAATTAGCCAAAGCGGTACTGCTGTTGTTGTTGCCACACATGATTATCACATCATCCGCACATTCCCGTCGCGTATTATTAAATGCGAAAATGGTAAAGTGTTAGAGGATGTGCAGATAGCTTAGTTCAGTTATTAGAGATTAGTGATCAGAGATTAGTCTAATCAAATCATTGATTCCTGAAGAATACCTGTCACTGTCATGTAAGCAGATTAATAACTGATAACAAGTCACAACTCCTTACAAATCGCTGTCACAGTGTCTGTTTTTGCCCTATGGCAGGATACTTGATTGGCACTACTTGCTATGAATTTTAACGATATGTTGAAGAAAAAAAATAAAGAAAATTCAGAAACGCCTGACAATAATGCTGAAATAACGGCAGAAAACGGACAAGAGCAATCAACCGACGCGGAGGCAACACCTGCCGCTGAAGAAAAGTTGAAAGAAGAGCTTAGTCAGGCTAATGATAAATATTTAAGATTATATGCCGAGTTTGACAACTTTAGGCGCCGCACCATTAAAGAGCGTGAAGATGCCCGTAAAACAGAAGGCAAAGATGTTATTGTTGCACTACTGCCGGTATTAGACGATTTTGAACGTGCACTGCGCGCTATGGACAAAGCAACCGAAGTAGCATCTGTGAAAGAGGGTGTTGAGTTGATCCAGAACAAACTAAAAGGCATACTCACTCAAAAAGGCTTAAAAGAGATGAGATCAATAGGCCAGCCTTTTGATGCCGATATACACGAAGCTGTTACCAGCGTACCTGTACCTGACGATCAAAAAGGACAGGTGATTGATGAAATGGAAAAAGGCTACGAGCTCAACGATAAAGTTATTCGCTTCGCTAAAGTTATTGTTGGAGCGTAAGTACAAGTGTTGATTTAATGAATGACTGAATTAGTGATTCATTTCCTATTTAAATTTAACAGATTAACAGAGTTGATAATGATTGGGATTACTCAATAATTCATTAATTCAAAAACTCACTAATTAAAATGGCTAAAAGAGATTATTACGATGTGCTTGGTGTGAGCCGGGGTGCAGATGCCGACGAGATTAAAAAGGCATATCGTAAGATGGCTATTAAATATCACCCTGATAAAAACGAGGGAGATAAGGACGCTGAAGAGAAATTTAAAGAGGCTGCCGAAGCTTACGAAGTTTTAAGTAACCCTGAGAAACGCCAGCGTTACAACCAATTTGGCCATGCGGCTAATGCCGGTTCTGCCAGCGGTGGTGGTTACGGCGGCGGCAGTATGAATATGGATGACATATTCAGCCAGTTTGGTGATATTTTCGGTGGTGGCAGCCCGTTTGATGGTTTCTTTGGCGGCGGTGGCCGGCAAGGTGGCGGCAGGCGTGTTGCACGCGGCAGCAACCTGCGCATTAAAGTGCGTTTAACGCTTGAGGAAATTGCCAATGGTACGGAAAAGAAAATAAAAGTAAACAAACAAATACTTTGTAAAACCTGCGACGGTACCGGCGCTAAGGATAAATCATCTTTCCAAACCTGTAAAACCTGTGGCGGGCAAGGTTCGGTACGCCGTGTAACCAATACCATCCTGGGCCAGATGCAAACTACCAGCACCTGCCCTACCTGTAATGGCGAAGGCTCTACCATTACTTCAAAATGTAATGTTTGCCATGGCGACGGCGTTGTGCGTGGCGAAGAAACGATTACTATCAATGTTCCTGCAGGTGTTAGCGAAGGTATGCAGTTGAGCATGAGCGGCAAAGGTAACGCAGCTCCTCGCGGCGGCGTTCCGGGCGATTTGATCATCCTGATAGAGGAAGTTCCGCATGAGACTTTAAAACGCGACGGCAACAACGTGATCTATGATCTGCATATCAGTTTCGTAGATGCAGCATTGGGTACCAGCATTGAGGTGCCTACCATTGATGGTAAAGCCAAAATAAAAATAGACCCGGGGACACAGGGCGGCAAGATATTGCGCCTTAAAGGTAAAGGCGTACCCGAAGTAAATTCATACCATCGCGGCGACCAATTGATCCACATAAACATCTGGACACCAAAAGCCTTGAGTCGTGAAGAACGTGAGGCTTTAGAGAAACTGCAAAGCTCACCAAACTTTAAACCTAACCCGGGCAAAAACGAGAAAAGTTTCTTTGAACGGATGAAGGAATATTTTGAGTAAGAGGTAAATTTTTAGATAAAAAGCCCGATGTTAATTAACATCGGGCTTTTATTTACCTCACAAAAAAAGCCGCTGTACATACAGCGGCTTTCTGTTTTTAAATATCGTGTTATTGATTAAAATACAAATCGGAAACCTAAACCGAACCTTGCAGCGGTGAAATCTGAATTGTCACCAACGTAGAAAGCCGGGCGCCAGTCAAAAGACAGGTCAAGCGGTGCACCGCGTAATTTGTAATCTAAACCAGCCATAGGGCGAATGTAGAAATCAGTGTTACCATGGCCAAATCCTAATTGGGGACCAATACCTAAATACCAGTCTAAGCCACCTGAGTTACGTATCCTGCCTTGATATTGATAGTAGGCAGCAAGGTAGGTTCTGTCGCCACCAAAGGTAAGCTCCGCTTGCCCATAATCGTTACGGGTAAACGCGTGCCTCAAGGCAGGACCAACTAAAGTTGCACCGTCACCAAAATCAACGGTTAAACCAGCTGAAGTTGAACCGCGCTGTGCATACGCGCTGTTACCAAAATAAAGGAAAGCTACTGCAAATAATAAGAATAGTTTTTTCATAAAGTAATAGATTGATTAAAAAATATAGATAGAATTTAAAGTATACAAATTAACTTACATTATTTAATACATAGCATTTGGCGCAAATATGTACATTATTGATAAAAAATATTGCATCTAATTGAAAAATATTTCGCTATAACCAATATTAAATACCAATTACTCTTACTCCAAAATCAACTATTTAAACAAAACAGGTGTAACAATGTTTCCGCGAGTTTGTCTAAATTTCCCAAAAACCCACACTCATGTTAAGCATACGCAACATTGTTAAAGAATACGCGGGCCACCGCGCGCTGAACGATGTAAGCCTTGAAATTGAAAGCGGAAAGATATTTGGTTTACTTGGCCCTAACGGCGCTGGCAAAACGTCACTCATCCGTATTATCAATCAAATAACCGCTCCAGATTCCGGAGAGGTGTATTTTAACGGCGAACGTCTTAATCAATCTCACATCGAACATATTGGGTACCTGCCCGAAGAACGTGGCCTTTACAAGAAAATGGAGATAGGTGAACAAATGATCTATCTCGCACGTCTTAAGGGGCTTACCCGCACGGAAGCAACTGCTATGTTAAAATTCTGGTTTGAGAAACTGGGTATGGAAACCTGGTGGAAGAAAAAGATTGAAGAACTATCTAAAGGTATGCAGCAGAAGGCCCAATTTGTTGCTACGGTATTGCACAAGCCCGATCTGATAATCCTTGACGAACCTTTCAGCGGTTTTGACCCTGTGAATGCCGATCTGATAAAGAATGAAATTTTGGAATTGAATAAGCAAGGGGCTACCATCCTATTCTCCACCCACCGCATGGAGTCTGTTGAGGAACTGTGCGATTCAATTGCACTCATTAATAAATCGCATAAGATATTGGATGGGCGGGTTAAGCATATCCGCAATTCTTATAAGAACGAAACTTATCTGCTTGAGTATACCGGAAGCAAACTCACCTTTGATGGGGCTCAGCCTTTCAGCATCGTATCTGAAACAGAAGGAGAGGATGACAGCCATATCATAAAAATGAAGCTGAATGGCAGCACCGCCAATGATGTGTTGCAATACCTGTTGCCCAAAACCCGCATTAACATGCTGCAGGAGGTGATACCTACCATGAACGAAATTTTTATCGAAAAAGTAAACTTAACCGCCTGATCCATGAAAAAAGTATTACTTATTATACAACGCGAATATATTACCCGCGTGCGCAAACGTGCGTTTTTAGTGATGATGTTTGCGGTTCCGTTGCTTATTGCCGGCATGACAAAATTGATAGCCTACGTATCAAAAGACAGCGACCAGCTAAGCAAGCCACAAAAAGTTAAGGTGATCGATGAAAGCCAGTTATTCTCAGGTAAACTTAAAAATGCTAAAAATATCATCTTTATCCCCACTGATGAACCAGTAGAAAAGGCAAAGAAGGGTTTGGATAAAGATGAAGATCTTTCTATCCTGGTTATCTCAAAAGATTATGCACACACACCGGTGCAATTCCTTTCAAAAAAGAAACCATCCCTTGTACTTACCGGCGAGGTGGAAAACCAGATGAATGAAATAGCATCTACCAATACCATGCTGGCTAACCATATTGATACAGCACTGCTTAACCAGGCAAAGAAAAACAAGGTGAACGTGAATGCTCTTGAAGTTACTGATGCGGGCACCAAAGACGCCGATGTAGGCACCAGCATGGGCGTAGGTGTGGCTTGTGCCATACTCATATATATGTCGTTGTTTATTTACGGTGCACAAGTCATGCGTGGCGTTATCGAGGAAAAAACAAGCCGTATCATAGAAGTGATCATTTCTTCGGTAAAACCTTTTCAGCTGATGCTGGGCAAAATTATCGGCGTTGGCCTGGTGGGTTTAACGCAGTTTAGCGCATGGATCATTTTATCTATCATCGCGACAAAAATCGGTGGGCAGCATGCAACCGGTGGTATGGCGCAGTTCCTGGTAACCTTGCAGAACCTGCCATTCGGATATATCTTATTTTGCTTTTTGTTTTATTTCATAACCGGCTACCTGCTTTACAGTGCATTATTTGCGGCTGTAGGCTCAGCGGTAGACAGCGAGACAGAAACGCAGCAATTTATGTTTCCTATCACCATGCCCCTATTATTTACTTATTTATTATCTGTAACCGTGTTGTTTAGGGCGCCGGACAGCCCGCTGGCAGTATGGTTATCTATGATACCTTTTACTGCGCCAATTGCCATGATGATACGCGTGCCATTTGGAGGCGTGCCTGATTGGCAGTTGTTCTTATCAATGGGTATGATGGTGATCGGGTTCCTGTTCACTACCTACGTGGCGGCGCGCATTTACCGCGTTGGTGTATTGATGTACGGCAAAAAAGCCAGCTTTAAAGAATTAGCCAAATGGTTCTTTTATAAAGAGTAACTCCTTTACCACATCATAATAACATCCCTGTTGAGATCATTCTCGCGGGGATTTTTTATTTTAGCGGCCGATGAGCAATCAAAAACGCGTAGCGGTGATGGACCTCGGTACCAACACATTCCATTTATTGATAGGTGAAAAATTGGGCGATAGTTTTCTCGAGGTTGCAAGGGAAACCGTCGCTGTTAAGCTTGGCGAGGGTGGCATAAATAGGGGCATCATTATTCCGGCGGCGTTTGAGCGTGGTTTGATAGCCATGCAAAACTTTAAAAGGCTGATAGATGATACCGGCGTTGTTGAACTAAAAGCCATTGCTACTTCTGCCCTTCGCAATGCCACCAACGGACAGGATTTTATTGCTACAGTAAGGCAGCAAACCGGTATTGTAATAGATGTGATAACCGGCGAGCAGGAAGCAACTTACATTTATCAGGGAATAGATGCAAGCGGCGTATTGACAGAAGATAATGCATTGATAGTTGATATCGGTGGGGGCAGCGTCGAATTCATCATTGCCAATTGCGATGAGGTTTTGTGGAAGCAGAGTTTTGAAATAGGTGCAGCCAGGCTAATGGATAGATTTCATAAAACCGACCCGATACCTGTGACAGCTATTAAAGAACTTACTACTTTTTTAAATGGTAAGCTTGGCGATCTGTTTGTTGCAGCTGCCAAATATAAACCTTCTATTTTGGTGGGTTCATCCGGCGCTTTTGAAAGCTTTGCGGAAGTAGTTGAGCTTAAGAAAGAACGAAGCTTTGATATAAAGCAGGTTAAAACCTACGAGTTTGATATTGATGAATTATTAGGCTTGATAGAGTTACTTATCAAATCAAACCACAAGCTTCGCGCAAGCATGAAAGGCATCATTCCTGTTCGGGTGGATATGATAGTAACAGCCAGCCTGCTCACCATTTACATCATGCAAAAGATAGGCATCGCGGACGTGAAGATGTCTACGTGGTCGCTTAAAGAGGGTGCCATGGTTAATCTGTTGTCACACTCCTAACAACCCAACCACGCAGGTAGAAAAACCAGCGATAAGTAATAGCAGCCCGGCTAATGCCCAGGCCCATCTTTTTACAACGATAGCCATTACAAAGCAGATGAAGCCGTGGATACCAGCAGCTACCATAGCGGCGAATTCCCACTCTCCACGTTTTAATGCTACTGCCAATATCAAACAATAGCCGGCAAAAACTGCAAAGTTGATACCGACCAACTTCATGTTATTATTGTCAGGCCCGCCATTTTTCGGTTGCGGAAATGGGATTTGCTCTTGTTCCATAATTACATCATTTGCATTTCGTGCCTTATTTGTTCCAGGTAGTCTCGCTTATCATCACGGTAAAAAAGGTTCATGGTTTCAAACGGGATGATCTGCATGTCTTTGTTTACAATATGTACGCACGACTTTTTGATGGCCCTTACATCAAAGTTTTGAGCATCGATAAACTGCATAATGATCACCCTGAAAAGATTATCATAGCTCAACTGCGGGGCATCTATCTCAGGCAAACAGCACATAATGGAATGCAGATGCTCCTTTGCTTTATCCACAGAATTGCCGGTACTGAACATATTTAGCAAATGCATCTTAAGCCGGTCATCCTGTTCATAAACGATTGTGTTTTTTGAGTTATCTAACAGGTCATCAGGGTTGATCATTCGCGTTAGCGGGAAAACTTCACCATTCAATTTCAATGCATAACCCATCACCAGCGCATCGGGGTTACAAGGAACGGGTATCAGGTCGTTTGAATTAAAAACGTTTGTTTGTTCCAAAATGGCCGATCGTACTTCGGTAAGCGTATATCGGTCTGTTGCCGGATTAAAATTAGCAAGGCGACCCGCTTGTTGTGTTGGCTGAAAAGTTACCCCGCGAATGCAAGGTTGTTTCAAAGCATATTCTATGATCTCTCCTATCTCATCGGTATTTAACCCTTTTTGAAGCGTAACTACCAGCGTGGTAGAAAGATTGTGTTTATTAAGACTATCAATCGCCCTCGCCCTTACCTCGCGCAGGTCCTCTCCCCTCAGTTCAACAAGAGCCTCTTTCTTAAATGAATCAAATTGCAGATAGATCTCAAAATCGGGCTGATACGTTGCCAGTCGTTTAACAAACTCCTCGTCCTTGGCTATGCGGATGCCATTGGTGTTCACCATTAAATGTTTAATGGGTTTGGTTTTAGCAATATCCAGTATGTCAAAAAACTGCGGATGCACGGTTGGTTCCCCGCCGCTTATCTGCACCACATCAGGTTCGCCTTCGTTGGCAACAATCACATCCAGCATCTGCTCTATCTCCTGCAACGTACGGTGCCTGCCATAATGCGGGGACGACATAGCATAACAAGTAGGGCAGGTAAGGTTACAGCGATCTGTCACCTCAACCACCGTAAGGCATGAGTGCTGTTCATGATCCTTGCACAAACCGCAATCATAAGGACAGCCATAATGTGTTTTGGCGTTGAATTTTAACGGCATTTCGCTGCGCTTGGCGTAGTTACGGCAGTTTTTATAGTACTCAACATCGGTTGCTATCAAAACCTTCTCAAAGCCATGCTGGCGGCAGCTCTTCAGCATAAATACCTTGTCGTCCTCAAATACTATTTTGGCATCAACCCGCTTTAAACAGGTTGAGCATATGCTGAGGGTAAAATCGTAATAGATGTATGGGCGTTCAGGCATATTTTAAAAATAGCTTTTTAGGTTGAATAAACACGCGGTAATAATATAAAATACCGGCAATGCACACCAGTTGTATAACCCCAAGGCCAAAATTGAACACGTAATTGGGCTTGATAAACTCTATCAAAAACCGGAAAACAAGGTAAGCTGATAAGAAAATCTTAAACCTCGCCCCATCTGCTAACTGGCGTTTCCCTTCTGTAAATGACAGTACACCCCAAAGTAAAATCCAAAAGATGATCTCATATAAATTGGTAGGATGCCTGCGGATACCGTCGCCAAAATCAATAGCCCACGGCAAATTGCTGGCTGTACCGTAAGTACCATCCTCCAAACCGGCAAAAAAACAGCCTACACGGCCAATAAACATGGCAAGAATGAGCGGATAAACCATCAGGTCGCCGGATGAGGCGGTAACCCCAATCTGCTTTTTGGTGTATTCCACTCCTATCAACCCGCCCAGCAGCCCACCCACTATGGTCTTATTACCCATAAAATATAGTAAGCTGAATTTAGAAAGTAACTCTGGATGCTCAAGCACACCAACAATATGCGAACCAAAAAAAGCCCCTGCTGCCGCACCAACGAAAATGATAAGCCGGTGGTTGGCACTGATCTTATCATGCGTTTTTTGACGCAGATAACTGTAATAACGATAGCCGATAAAGTACGCCAGCGTTTCGCAAACAAAGTGAACCGGGATTTGGCCCTTGCCTAAAGATATATTAAGCGGGAAGTGCATGTAAGGCCTAAGGTATTAAAAAGCCCGTTAACAACTTGGTTTAACAGCATCATTTGTATATTGCTCCGCTTATCATTCCAACATGAAAAAACTCACAGTTGCTGCTTTATTGCTGCTTACCGGCAGCTTTGCAAATGCGCAGAAAAAATCTACTGATACCATTTCATCCAACTACCAACCATCGGTACTGTTCTCTCCGCTGCCTTACAAAACGCGGGGTGATGAATTCCACTCGGCCAACGGCGAACCGGGGCCAAAATACTGGCAAAACCGCGCTGATTATAAAATAGCTGTAACGCTTGATACCATCCGCAAAACAATCAGCGGTAACGTTACCATAACTTATACCAATAATAGCCCGGATGCTTTGCAGTATCTGTGGCTGCAATTGGATCAAAACACCTATAAAAAAGATGCCCGCTCAAACTTTGTAACAGGCGCACAGGCGCAGCAACATACCAGTGGTTACGAGATTGAGTCGGTAGAGATCATCAGCGGTGCTAACCGTAAAGAGGTTGATTATAAAATAACCGATACGCGCATGCAGGTGCGTTTAGCGCAAGCGTTAGCGAAAAGTAGCATTGTGTTGAACATTAAATATCACTACACCATCCCGGGTAATTTTGGCAACCGTACCGATTTTGTGGACACCAAAAATGGTAAGATCTACGAGATAGCACAGTTTTACCCGCGAATGTGTGTTTATGATGACAGCCGCGGTTGGGCCACTGCACCTTTCCTTGGCAGCGGCGAGTTCTATTGCGAGTACGGTGATATCGACTACAGCGTTACTGCACCATGGGATATCATTGTAGCCGGCCCAGGCGATCTGTTGAATCCTAAAGAAGTATTGACTACTACACAAATAAACCGCTTAGCACAGGCCCGCAATAGCGATAAAACTATTATGATACGCACCGCGGATGAGATCAATTCGCCCTCATCGCGACCGGTTAACAAAGGCACGCTTACCTGGCATTATAAAATGCTGAACACGCGTGATGTTGCCTTCGGTGCATCAAAGGCCTACATTTGGGATGCAGCAAGGGTTAACCTGCCGGGCGGTAAAAAATCGCTGGCTATGTCGGTTTACCCGGTAGAGAGCCAGGGCAACGCAGCCTGGGGGCGCGCTACGGAATACCTGAAAAAATCAATGGAGTATTTCTCAGAAAAATGGTTCACGTACCCTTGGCCTACTGCCATTAACGAGGCAGGTATAGCCGGCGGTATGGAGTATCCCGGTATTGTGTTTGATGGCATTAACGACAAAGGCAGCGAACTATATTGGGTAACTGCCCATGAGATAGGCCACAACTGGTTCCCGATGATAGTAGGCAGCGATGAGCGCCGTTTTGCCTGGATGGATGAAGGATTGAACACCTTTATTGATGTTTACGCGTCTGATGCATTTAACAACGGCGAGTATGCCCCTAAGCGGGATGGCGAGTACGCACCGGGCGGTGGCAACCCTGCCGATGAGATCATCCAGCATATCATTGATCCTAATTCGCCCAGCATCATGACACAGCCCGATGCCATCCCCGAGAAATACCGCCACCCGCTTACTTATTTTAAACCTGCTTTTGGTTTGGTGTTGCTTCGCGAACAGATCTTAGGTCACGACAGGTTCGATTATGCTTTTAAAAACTATACCCACAAATGGGCCTACAAGCACCCGCAACCTGACGATTTTTTCCGCGCTATGGAAAATGGCAGTGGCGAAGACTTGAACTGGTTTTGGAATGGCTGGTTCTATAATAATTACAAGCTGGATATTGCGCTGATAGATGCTAAATACACAGATAACAAAAAGGCTGTACAGCTAACCATAGCCAATAAAGAGATGATGGCTATGCCGTTTACTGTGGAGTTAAAATTTAAAGACGGCAGCAAGCAGCGCACTTATTTCCCGGTAGAAACCTGGCTGCAAAATAAGGTGAACACATATAACGTGCCTGTTTCAAAAGAGGTAGAAAGCGTTGTTATAGATCCGGATAATGCATTGCCGGATGTGAACAGGAAAAATAATAGTAAGAAGCTGTAAAAACCATGTCATTGCGTTACGCCGAATGGCGGAGAAGCAATCTCATCGCGATCATCTACATGCGATGAGGTTGCCGCGTCGCTGTCGCTCCTCGCAAGGACGTGGCTATTATAAAGCGGCTCCTATATAGCATAGAGATTGCTTCGTGCCTCGCAAAGACGCGTTTATTGAACCAGTCTTTTTAACTGCTGATAAACCTTCTCAGTAGGCAAACCTACAACGTTGGTATAAGAACCGTTAATGCGCTCTATACCGATAAGGCCGATGCGCTGTTGGATGCCGTATGAGCCAGCTTTATCATATGGTTCGTATTCGTCAACGTAGCTGATGATCTCTTCATCGGTCAACTGGCGGAAGAAAACCTCAGAACGGTCGTAAAATTTATTGTATTCACCTTTGTAGAACAGACAAACGCCGGTGTACACCTCGTGTACCTTGCCAGATAAGCGCTGCAACATCTCGATGGCATGCTCGCGCGATTCTGGTTTACCCAATATCAGGCCATCTATCGCAACAATGGTATCGGCGGTGAGAACGATCTCGTCGTTCACTTCCTCGTCAAATGCTTCAGCTTTTTTAGAGGCTATGTAAACAGCGATCTCAGCAGGACTCAAACCATCAGGGTACGATTCATCTACTTCTTTTAAAACTACCCGGAAATCAATATCCATCAGCTTTAAAAGCTCCTGCCTGCGAGGCGATTTTGATGCAAGAATAATTTTTTGGTTCATGTTCAATGGTTCATAGATCATGGTTCATGGTGGCTTCTATGAACTATCAACCATGAACTATTAACTAAAATCTACCAGCTATACGCCTTTTCGTTCATCCAGGTGCCTTGTACCTTCATCACCTTCTCAATAACCTCACGTACGCAGCCTTTACCGCCAGGGATAGGTGATACATAGCTGCAGATAGCCTTTATCTCTTCGGCAGCATCGGCAGGGCAAACAGGTAGCCCAACCATTTTCATGGTTTCCAGATCGGGTATATCATCGGCCATATAAAGCACCCTGGACGGATGGATACCTTTTTCGCTGGTATACAATTTAAACCGGTCTATTTTGGTGTGTGTACCCAGGTAAACATCTTTGATACCCAAACTATTTAACCGATATAAAGCACTTTTTGACCTGCTGCCCGATATCGCCGCCACATTGTAACCGCTCTTTACAGCTAACTGCAAAGCATAACCATCTTTGATGTTGAATGATCGACTTTGCACGCCGGTCTCGGTTACAAAAACGGAGCCGTCGGTCAACACGCCATCCACATCAAAAATAAAGGTGGTAATATCGTTAAGCTTGGTTAAGAAGGATTCCATCTGCTTTGGTTGATCGGTTCAATTGTTCATTAGTTCATTCGTGTCCCTGAAGATCATCTGCACATCTCTACATCTGATTCCGACAACTATCGGAACTGCACATCAAAACTATTGGTTGTCGCGCCATTCGTAAACCCAGGCACTTTGAATTTGCTCAAGATGGCCCTCGTTTGCCTCTTCGCGCGTGCCAACAAAACTTGGCAACGTAAGTACCCACTCCAACAGATCTGTGAAGCGGATGCGGTATATTTTGGATTCGCCAAATTCATCGCCAAATTTTTCATAAAGGCCCATGGCAATGTCTTCGTAGTCGTTCCAGTGAATCGGCAGTGCGAATTTATCTGTACTCATTGATTTTTCTTGATTCTTGATTCTAAATGTCTTGACGCTATAATTAGTGACCCATAAAGCCTGATTGATCCGGCAGGGTAACCTCGATGTCACCATCTATTACCACACATTGGCAACCCAAACGCGAATTGATGCGAGGGTTAACAGCACGGTCAATAAAGTCTTCTTCCTTGTCAGATATTTCCTGCAAGCTGTCCATACCTTTATTAACATAGATGTGGCAGGTACTACAACCGCAAACGCCGCCGCAATTGTGTTGCAATTCGATACCGTTCTCAAGGCAGACGTCTAATACAGATTCACCCTCCGCTATCGGCAATTCCACACTTTCGTGATCGGCTTCCTCAAAGTTTATCTTTACTTTAAAAATATTCATTATTGGCAAAAGTAACAAAATTACCTGTCCCCGTTAACCTCGTTGTGGTTTTTGATAATATCCTGACTTAGCATCTTATAAACATCCTGCAAATGCGGCTGTTGCTCAAGCAATTGCAGGTGTGCTGCCATGGTAGTTTCGTCATTCCTTACTGCAGGGCCGGTTTGTACCTTAAACGGCGAACGTTCTTTTATTTTATCGGCAGTTTCGGCTATCAATGGCCTAAGCATATCAAAGCTCATACCGCTATCTTTTAGCAAGCCCTCTCCTACGCCGTAAAGATGATTGGTGAAATTACAAGCAAAAACGGCAGCCAGGTGCAACACCTTACGCTGTTGCGATGATATACGGTAAACTTTGTTGCTGATGTCGCGCGCCAGGTCTTCAAGGGTTTTAGTGATGGCTTCGCTGACCCCTTCAATACACATCGGCACTTCTCTGAAATTGAGTTCCTTGGTTTTACTAAAGGTTTGCAGGGGATAAAAAACACCGGCTTGCTGCGTAAACTGAAGCATAGGTAAAAGCTCCACAGCTCCAGAAGTATGGGCAATTAGTTTACCGTATTTAGCCAGTTGCGCTATAGTAGGCACAACGGCGTCATCTTTTACAGATATAATGAACAGATCAGTATTGATGGTGAGTGCATTGAGATCATCAGTTGCTTCGGCACCAACATGGTAAGCCAACAAAGCCGCATTATGCAAATTACGGCTATAAACCTGCACAATGCGATGACCCGCATTTTTTAAAGCTGCTGAGATATGGGTGGCTACGTTGCCAGACCCGACGATGGTTATACGCATAGATTCTAACTATAAACGCGTCAAAATTAAATAAATCCATTACTTTTAAGGGCAATTCCAATACCCCTAACACAATGAAGTTTTTAAGGAAACTATTCACCGTACTGCTCATCATCATTATTTTTGGTGGCGCTGCCCTTTTTATCGTCTACTATTTTAAAAACATCGAAAAAAAAGAGCTCACCTACGAACTCCGCAAGAATACCAATGGAAGCTACGTTGAGCTAAGTAAAGGCTTTACCCATTACGAATTAGACGGCCCCGACAGCGGTAAGCTGGTTGTAATGCTGCATGGCTTTAGTGTACCGTACTACATCTGGAACGGCACTTTTGAGTACCTCGCCTCGCATGGCTTCAAGGTTTTACGTTATGATATGTACGGCCGCGGACTATCTGACAGGCCCGATGTTACCTACGATAAGCAACTTTATTTTGAACAGCTTAATGAACTTGTGGACCAACTGCATTTAAAAAAGCCATTTAGCCTGGTTGGTGTTTCTTTCGGCGGGGCGTTGGCAACTGACTATACAGCAGCTTATCCGGCTAATGTGAACAAAGTAGTACTAATAGATCCCGCTTATGTGGCAGGGCAGCCCAAACTGCCACGGATAGCCGCCGATTACCTGGAGGCCTTAGACCCTGAAAAACGTGCTTTGAGCCAGATGGAAGATTTTAAACACCCCGATAAGCACCCAAACTGGGCCGAGCAGTATCGCCCGCAGATGGAGTACAAAGGCTTCAGGCATGCGCTTATCTCAACCGATTATGATTACCTGGCTAATTACAACCCAACACAAAGTTATACTTCGCTTAACAATCAACATAAACCAGTATTATTAATTTGGGGTAAGGAAGACAAGACTGTACCTTTTACGTACAGCGATTCGTTGCGCAAGCTTGTTAAGACAGATTTTTTACCGGTCGATGATGCAGCACACTTGCCTCACCTGGAGCAACCGGACATTGTGAACCCGGCACTGGTAACATTTCTGAAGAAATAACATCTAAACAAAAACACATTCAAACAATGGACAAGTCACTTATTACAACCAGCACCAATTTAGAGGGCTACAGAATAACCACACACCTTGGTGTTGTGCGCGGCATCACCGTTCGCAGCCGCAGCGTTGTGGGCAACTTTGCAGGTGGTATACAATCGCTATTCGGCGGCCGCTTATCTGTTTACGTTGAGCTTTGTGAAAATGCCCGTGAAGAAGCTTTCCACCTGTTGATACAACACGCGCAAGCACTTGGTGCCAACGCGATAATTAATATGCGCTACGATGCTAACGAGGTAATGCAGGGCATTACCGAAGTTTTAGCGTACGGCACAGCAGTTATTGTTGAGAAAGCGAAATAATAGCCAGTTCGCTAACACTTATTGTCATTTCGAACGAGATACGAGGAGAAATCTTCTACGGTGTAAGTATTGCTTGCAGAAGATTTCTCCTGGCTGCCCTCGTTCGAAATGACACAGTTATTATAGGTCGATGAGTCCCGCATAAAATCCGAATACACTATATTTGCCACAAACACCACGCTTATGCAAGTTATAAAGCAATATGTAGATGATAACAAACAGCGCATGCTCGATGAACTTTTTGAGCTGCTGCGCTTCCCCTCTGTAAGTGCCGACCCTAAATATGCTCCCGAAGTTCTAAAAACGGCTGATTATGTGGCTCAAAAACTACGCGATGCCGGTGCTGATAATGTGGAGGTTTGCCAAACTGCGGGTTACCCTATTGTTTACGGCGAAAAATTGATCGACCCATCAAAACCCACCGTTTTAGTATACGGTCATTACGATGTTCAACCACCAGATCCGCTTGAGCTTTGGCATACGCCGCCATTTGAACCGACTGTGCGCGATGGTAAAATTTATGCCCGCGGCGCTTGTGATGATAAAGGCCAGTTTTATATGCATGTAAAAGCTTTTGAGCTGATGATGCAGACCGATGGCCTTCCCTGCAACGTAAAGTTTATGATAGAGGGCGAGGAAGAAGTAGGCTCAAACAACTTGGGCACATTTGTTAAAGCCAATAAAGATCGCTTAAAGGCAGATGTCGTACTCATATCTGATACTTCGATGATCAGCATGGAGCATCCATCTTTGGAGACCGGTCTGCGCGGTTTATCATATCTTGAAGTAGAAGTGACCGGCCCTAACCGCGACCTGCACTCCGGCGTTTATGGTGGTGCGGTTGCTAACCCTGCAACCATCCTGGCTAAAATGATAGCTTCATTGCATGATGATAATAACCATATCACCATTCCAGGTTTCTATGATGATGTAATTGAGCTAAGCGAAACCGAGCGCAAGGAACTTAACGCGGCACCTTACGATGAGAAAGAATACAAAAAAGACCTGGACATTGCCGAGGTATGGGGCGAGAAAGGTTACACTACATTTGAACGTACTGGCACCCGCCCTACGCTTGAAGTAAACGGCATCTGGGGCGGTTACATCGGCGAAGGCGCCAAAACGGTATTGCCGTCAAAAGCCAATGCCAAGATCTCGATGCGTTTGGTACCAAACCAAACCAGCGAAAAGATCACTCAATTATTTACAGATCATTTCCTTAAGATAGCTCCGCCATACGTAAAGGTTAAAGTTACCCCTCACCATGGCGGCGAGCCTGTTGTTACCCCTACCGATAGCGTTGCTTACCGCGCGGCACAACAAGCGATTGCAGAAGCTTTTGACAAACAGCCCATCCCAACCCGTGGCGGCGGCAGTATCCCAATCGTGGCTTTATTTGAAGCTGAGCTGGGTATAAAAACAGTGTTAATGGGCTTTGGCCTGGATAGTGATGCCCTGCACTCGCCAAATGAGAAGTATGACATTTTCAATTACTACAAAGGCATTGAAACCATCCCGTTGTTTCATAAGTATTTTGCTGAGTTGAGTAAGTAAATCAGAATTTACAGGATTATAGAATTTTCAGAATGATTTCTAATCCTGTAAATTCTAAAATTCTGAAAATTCTGATTTAGACCGTTATCTTCTCACACCTTTCCAAAAACCCTTCATCCGCATCCGCCCCTATCCCCACAGCATCGCTGATATTTAGCTTGTAACCGTCATAGGTCACCCCGCCAAGGCAAGGGTCTTGCAGGTGGCCGAGCATACAGGTATCCATGTCGTAAAATTTGATATTAGGGCTGGCGTACACAAAGTGCAGTTTACTACTTAGGGCTATACGGCTTTCCAGCATACCGCCCATCATACAGGGGATGCTGTGTGCTGCTGCTACATCATGGATCTTTTTGGCCTCATGTATGCCACCAGCCTTTGCCATTTTTATATTGATGTGATCGCAACTTCCGCTTTCAATTTGTCGGCGTGCATCATGATGATTGTAAACGCTTTCATCGGCCATAATTTTAACCGGCGATAATTGCATCAACTCGGGCAGCTTATCATCGTACCACGTACGCATAGGTTGTTCACAAAATTCAATGTCGTGTTTAGCAATGGTTTGCAGGGCAAAAACAGCTTCATCAAAAGCCCAGCCCTGGTTGGCATCAACACGTATTTTCAGATCGGGACCAACGGCTTGTCTTATGGCGTTAATCCGTTCTGTATCGGTTTGCGCGTTCTTACCGAGTTTTACCTTCAGGATCTTTGCTCCATTGTTTTTGAACACAATAGCCTGTTTAGCCATATTCTCCGGTGAGGAAATACCGATAGTAATATCACTTTCAATCTCTCGCTTTTCGCCGCCAAGAAATTTGTACAGCGGCAGGCCGGCGTGCTTGGCTGCTATATCATACAATGCCATATCAAAAGCGCTTTTGATGGTGGTATTGCCGGCAGTAAAGCTGTGAAGCTCTTGCAAGCGGGCTTCAATATCCAAAGCACCCTTGCCTTTCCATAACTTCGCAAAATCTTTAGCCATCACCAGGCAGGTATCCTGCGTTTCTCCTACGATCATGGGGAAGGCCGAGCATTCGCCCACACCGTACAAGCCTGCATCGGTATGCACCCGAATAAAAACATTCTTTGCATGGTCCATAGTGCCGGTGGCAATGGTGAAAGGCTCCATCGGGATGCTGAAGCGGTAAATATCGATGGAGGTAATAGTAACACACATTGGTTATATGCTTTATGCTAAAATAGCAGAAATTAAGTAGTAAACGCAACATTTGCACTTTAACACATTTACTGTATATTTGCGTTACTACAAAGTACTCCATTTTGGTTCTCCGGTTTCCGCCTTCGGTCTGTGAAACTGTCCATGAACTAAAAAACATTTCACGAACTTATTTAATAATAAAATATTCATGGCATTAACCAACTTGCCTGGTCCGTTTGATTACAACTCAACCAGGAGCAAACTTTTACTTACAGAATACGGCCGCAATGTGCAAAACATGGTGAAATACATTGTTGCATTGCCAACCAAAGAAGAGCGTAACCGCTACGCACAGGTAGTTATTGATCTGATGGGTTTCCTTAACCCCCATCTGCGCGATGTGGCCGATTTTAAACACAAACTTTGGGACCACCTGCACATTATTTCGGGCTTTCAATTAGATGTTGATTCGCCATACCCGAAACCTACAGAAGAAGCGATCCATATTAAGCCGGAGCCTTTAAAATACCCTAATCAGCGCATCAAATCCCGCCATTACGGTAAAACCATAGAGCTAATGATACAAAAGGCTAAAAGTATTGAGGAGCCGGATCGTAAGCGCCACATGGTACAGGCTATTGCCAATTTCATGAAAATGGCATATGTGCAGTGGAATAAAGATTCTGTTGCAGATGAGATCATTATCAATGATCTGTATTCATTGTCTAACGGTGAGCTTAAACTTGAAGAGAATGTTAACCTTGCTAAGGTTGAATTCCGCACTAACAACAACAATAATAATAACAACAACAATCGCGGCCGTACTAATAATCAGAATAATCGCGGTGGTAGCGGAGGCGGCGGCGGTCGTCAGAACAATAACAACCAGAACAACCGCAATAATAACAACCAAAATAACCGTAACCGCAACAACGGAGGAGCGAAAAAATATTAATTGAACATGTGTTCATAGTTATTGGTTCATAGATCATAGAAATGAACCAGACTGCCTGCGGCATTGCAATTATTTTATAATCTTTGCGCGGTATTCATGCTTCGGCTTTCTGATCCGGACCATGAACTATGAACCATCAACCATTAACTAAACATGAAGAACGCATTTGAGATACAAGGCGGTAAAAAGCTAAAGGGCGAGATCATTCCGCAGGGAGCAAAAAACGAAGCCTTACAAATTATATCTGCCGTTTTACTAACCGGCGAAAAAATGACCATCAGCAACATCCCTGATATACAGGATGTGAATAAACTGATAGAGCTTTTGGGCGATATGGGTGTTGAGGTGAACCGCATCTCTCGCGATACCGCAACGTTTGAAGCCAAAGAAATAGACCAGGACTTTTTTAATTCCGAAGCCTTTAAAACCAAAGGTGGCGGCCTGCGTGGCTCTATCATGATCCTCGGCCCGCTGTTGGCACGTTTCGGCAGTGCATCTATCCCAAAACCGGGTGGCGATAAAATTGGTCGTCGCAGGCTGGATACTCACTTCCTGGGCTTTGAAAAATTGGGCGCACGTTTTGACTTTAACCCCGAAAATGGTTTTTATAATGTTGATGCATCAAACCTGCAGGGTACTTATATCCTGCTGGATGAGGCATCTGTTACCGGTACGGCCAATATTGTAATGGCTGCAGTATTAGCCAAAGGAACTACTACTATTTACAATGCGGCCTGCGAACCTTACCTGCAGCAGCTTTGCAAAATGCTTAACCGCATGGGCGCAAAAATCAGCGGCATAGGATCAAACTTGCTGACCATTGAAGGCGTTACCGAACTTGGCGGTACCGAGCACCGTATGCTGCCGGATATGATAGAGATCGGTTCTTTTATCGGTATGGCCGCAATGACCGGTTCTGAAATTACCATTAAGGATGTACACTACGACGAACTTGGTATGATACCTGACGTTTTTAAACGCCTGGGTATTAAGCTGGAGCGCCGTGGCGATGACATTTACATTCCGTCGCAAGACCATTACGAGATAGACACCTTTATTGACGGCTCGCTACTAACGGTAGCAGATTCACCATGGCCGGGTTTCACGCCCGATCTGTTAAGCATCGTATTAGTAGTCGCCACGCAGGCAAAGGGTTCAGTGCTGATTCACCAGAAAATGTTTGAAAGCCGCCTGTTCTTTGTGGATAAGCTTTTGGATATGGGTGCCAACATCATTCTTTGCGATCCCCATCGTGCTACCGTTATTGGCTTGGATAAACAAATTCAGTTACGTGGTATTTCCATGACCTCTCCTGACATCCGCGCAGGGGTATCGTTACTGATCGCGGCGTTATCTGCTCAAGGTCAATCTACCATTTATAATATTGAACAAATAGAACGCGGTTACCAGAATATCGATGAGCGCCTGCGCGCACTTGGTGCAGATATCAAACGCGTTTGATCGAAGATTGAAGATTAAAAGATTAAGGACAAAAGATGTTTTCAATAATCTTTTGTCCTTTGTTTTTGTCAATCAACAGGGTTTTCTCCTTTTCGCTCTTTTTACTACATTTATCGCTTCCAGTACAACATACCTGAGATGCCTTACAAAAACCGGAAATCTTCGTACTTCCCGTTTATACTCATATTTGTAGCCCTTAAGGTTATTCTTAACCTTTTTGCTATCAAAAATTTTGGCTTTCACAGAGATGAATTGCTGCATTTGGTATTGGGCGATCATCTGGATTGGGGGTACAAAGAAGTGCCGCCTTTTATTGCTTTATTGGCCAAAATAACGTTAAGCGTATTTGGCGACTCCGTATTTGCCGCGCGCATTTTCTCAACCCTTGCCAGCGGCTTAATTATTTGGTTAACCGGTTTGATCACCGTTGAACTTGGCGGGAAACGCTTTGCCATTACAGTAGCTTGTTTGGCGCTTATCTTCTCCCCCGCTTTTGCCGCCAGCGGTTATTTGTTTCAGCCTGTAGTTTTCGATCAGCTTTGGTGGGTGCTTACCGTTTGGCTTTTCTGCAAATATTTGAACACTGCCGATGTTCGCTACCTTTACTGGCTTGGTGCTGCCGTTGGCCTTGGTATGCTTACCAAGTATACCATGGCATTCTTTACCGGGTCGCTTATCATCGGCATCCTTATCAGCCGGGAGCGGAAGCTGCTTTACAATCGCCATGTATTTTATTCCGCACTGGTTGCAACTGTGATATTTCTACCAAATGTGATATGGCAGTTTGCCCACCACCTGCCGGTGATTACCCACATGCGCGAGCTGCGTGAAACGCAGCTGGATTACGTTCATCCGCTTGATTTTATAGAGCAGCAACTACTGGTAAACGGCACGGCTTTGTTTGTTTGGCTAACGGGCTTTATTGCTTTGTTTGCATCATTCAGGTTGCGCAGGTTCAGGTTTATGGCGATAGCTTATATATTGATATTCCTGTTTTTGCTTAAGATGAATGGCAAAAGCTATTACATTTTTGGCGCATACCCTATGTTATTTGCAACCGGTGGTTTTGCTTTTGAGCGAATCTTAAAACGCCAGGCATATCTGTTACGGAGCTTAGCTCTGCTTATTGTAGTTATCCCTAACATGCTGTTGCTACCGCTTGTATTGCCTATATTATCATTACAGGATACCGTTAGCTTTATTAAACGCCAAACAGAACGCTACCCTTTCTTCAAATTTATTATTACCTGGGAAGATCAAAAGCAACATCCGCTAACGCAGGATTATGCCGACATGCTTGGTTGGGATGAGATGGCCAAAAAAGCAGCCGACGTTTACCACAGCCTTACCCCTGAACAACAGAAAAATACACAATTGTACGCAGATAATTACGGGGAAGCGGGTGCGCTTCACCATTATCGTCATCAATATGGACTGCCCGAGGTAGTGTCACTCAACAGCAGTTTCCAATTGTGGGCTGCAGATAACCTGAATGCCAAATACATTATCTATGTGGATGATGACGACAATGTTGAACGCCGTTTAAGCAAAGTGGTTGGCAGTTATAAACTGGTTGGGCAGGTGCAAACACCCCTTGCCCGGGAACATGGCGTACGCATCTATCTTCTTACCGATCCGTCACCAAAATTGAACGAGATCTATCGTGCCGAACTGGCCAAAAAACGCCTGCAATAACTTTTAAATAAGCCCGGCACCCCCATCCCTTCAAATTTTCTTACCGTTTTCACCGACGTAAATACACCGCTTACCGACCAAAACCGGCACTGTGTCTAATTTACACTTATTGGCTGTAACGATTCTTTTTTGTGGGCGTCATAGTAGTATAAATAATAAAACAACATCACATATATTATTCATAATCAAAATATTAACAGTCATGAAAACAACAATATTAACCATCGCAGCCGTAATGTTCATGGCCATGGTAAACACCAAAAATTCTTTTGCTAACACCTTCAATGGTAACGACAAAGAGGCAACCGTTTTAACAAACATTAGCAAGATCAATAAAATTGAGATCCACGGAAACGTAGAATTATATGTATCTGATGGTGATAGCGACAAAGTAAAAGTTTACAACAAGTACTATGCTGAAAGCGCTTTGGTGCAAAGCCAAAATGGAGTGCTTCGTATCTCATCATACGCCGACCAAAAATTGGTGGTTTGGGTAACCGCAAACGATCTTAGAGCAATCACTGCTTACGATAATGCCGAGGTAAAGTCATTTGGTAACCTTTCAAAAATTGAGCTGGACGTAAAACTTTATAACAGCGCAAAAGCTGATCTTAAACTTGATGCTTATACAGCTAATGTGACTGTAGACGATGCAGCAGAAGTTTCACTTGCCGGTAACGTAAACAGTTACAACCTGGCCTGTGCAAAACCTGCAAATATTAACCATAACAATCTTGTAGCTGCAGAAGTAACAAAAACACAGATCATAAAAGCCAATACCCTATCAAGTTTATAATATAGTTGAGTTTAAGACCTTATCATTCTTTAAAAGCCACCATTATTTTTAGTGGTGGCTTTTTTAATTTTAAATGTAACTTCATCCTGCCTTAAGCAGTCATACAACACTAAAACTAAACCGTTATGAAAACCCGCTATTTTAAAATATCATTAGTTATTGCCCTTGCTTCACTTACCGTGCTAAGCTCATCTTGCAAAAGGTTCAGGTGTAAAAAAGGATCAGGCAATATCAAAACCGAAACCCGCAAGATCGGCGAATTTACTAAGCTGGAAATTTCGGGCGGCTTCAATGTCACCCTTAAACAAGACAGTTCCCAAAGCCTAACTATCAATGCAGATGATAACCTGTTACAATACATCCAAACAGAAGTAAGCGGCAACACACTGCTGATAAAAAATAAGCGCAATATATGTGGTAGCCATCAAATGAACTTAGTTGTAGGTGTGCGCAATCTCGAGGCTTTAAAAGCTTCGGGCGGCATAGAACTGAAATCTGACGGCCGTTTAAATACTAAAGAGCTGGAGCTGGAATTAAAGGGAGCTACCAAAATTAATATGGATCTAAGCGCAACCAATGTTCGCGTTACAGGGAAAGGCTCAACCGAATTAGACCTGCGTGGCCAGGCTGCAAGTGCAGATGTGCGCTTGACCGGTTCGGGAAACATCAATGCACTTGAATTTGTTGTTGGCCGTTACAACCTTGAAACTACAGGCGCCAGCGATTGCAACATTAATGTGTTAAACGAACTTAACGTGCACAGCACCGGCGCATCTGAGGTGAAATACAGGGGCACACCGTCGACCGTTAATACTGATAAAACCGGTGCTGCATCGGTTAAAAAAATAGATTGATCAGGATTTAACTCTTCTTGTTAATCCAAACATATGCAATGGCGGCCCTTGGTCGCCATTGTAATTTAAACATGTCGGTTCAAATATCTAAGCACCATAGATCACCTGCTGCAAAGCAAAACACAAAAGCCTGATTTTTCTCAGAATTAATTCATACTTTTGCGCCTCAATTTTGTATTGCCGATTACCCTAAAACGGCTATACACAACACATTAACAAAACTGTAAAAGATGAATATATCACAGGAGAAAAAAGACGCCCTGAATGCAACGTTAAAGATCAGTCTTAGCCCGGCAGATTACCAGCCACAAGTTGATAAAGCTATTAAAGAACAAGCTAAAAAAGCGCAGCTTCCGGGCTTCCGCAAAGGCATGGTTCCGGCAGGCCACATCAAAAAAATGTACGGTAAAAGCATTTTGGTTGACGAGATCAATACTTTGTTATCAGACAAACTGAACAAATATATTGAAGACGAAAAGCTTGAAGTATTGGGCCAGCCCCTACCTAAGCTTGATGACGAGAAAGAATACAACTGGGACTTTAACGATGAGTTTGAGTTTGTTTACGAATTAGGTTTAGCGCCTGAGTTTGCCGTTGAGTTCTCATCAAAAGATAAATTAACCCAATACGTGATCAAAGTTGATGCAGAGACATTGGCTTCACGCGAGAAAAACATCCGTCGTGCGTATGGCAAAATGACAAACCCTGACGTATCGGCAGAGGATGACGTGCTTTATTCTGATTTAGTGCAACTTTCTCCGGATGGTTCTGTTTTTGAAGGAGGCATTAGCAATACTACATCTGTACGTTTAGATCAGATCAAAAACGAAGATGTTAAAAAATCTTTGATCGGTTTAAAAAAGGGTGATGTAGTTACTATCGATCTTCAAAAAGCTTTTGAAAATGATGCAGCTAAAGTTGCCGGTTTATTAAAAATTGAAGAAGATGAAGCAGCTGAGTTAAAATCAAACTTCCAGCTTACGGTTAAAAATGTAAACCGTTTAGATGAGGCAGATCTTAACCAGGAGTTCTTTGATAAATTATTTGGTGAAGGTGTTGTTACAACCGAAGAAGGTTTCCGTGAGAAGATCACTGAAGAGCTTGAGACCATGATGCAGCAGGACAGCGAACGCAAATTGCAAAACGATATTTATAACTACACTTTAGATAAAGTACAATTTGAATTGCCTGATGAGTTCCTGAAACGCTGGTTAAAAGCAACCAACGAAAAACTTTCTGATGAAGAATTAGAAGGCGGTTATGCAGACTTTGCGAAAAACCTTAAATGGACGCTTATTGCCAATAAAATTGTAGTTGATAACCAGATCGATATTAAATACGACGAGGTTTTTGCTTACGCTAAACAAAGCCTGAACAACCAGTTCAGGATGTACAGCCAGCAATCATTAACTGACGAGCAATTGGCACAATACACTGTTCAATATCTGCAAAACAAAGAAAATGCAAACAAGATATTTGAAGAAGTGAAAGCCGTTAGGGTTTTTGATTACATTAAAAGTGTAATTACACTTGATAAGAAAGAAATTTTGTTCACAGATTTTAACAAGCTGGAAGACTAATATTTTTCTTACATACAACCTTTACCAAAAGCATTTGCCCAAAAGGCAGGTGCTTTTGTGTTTTATGCAGCAAGCCTCTCCCCAAACCCCTCTCCGAGGGAGAGGAGCTTTAGAGAACTTTTTCTTAAGTCTCTCCTATCGGGGGAGATTTAGAGGGGGCTCTTAAAACAACCTTTGTAATGCTGAACGTAATGAAGCATCTGTTCGCCGACGAGTGCGGCGCAGATCAGATTCTTCGCTCCCGCTCAGAATGACATGGATGGTCCAGGCCAGAAATTTTACTTTCTAAAAACTATATTGTTCAAAATCTATTCAACTAAAAACTATATTTACCCAATACCTAACAAGAATAATTAAATACCATGAGTAGCATTCCAGATAAAAATGAATTCCGAAAATATGCTGTTAAACATCACCGTATAAGCAGCACTTACGTAGATAAATTTATTGGCGGCGTAAACCGGTCGTCAACACCGTCGGGTATTGTTACCGGCCCCGGCATCACCGGTATGACGCCTTACATCATTGAAGAGCGCCCAATGAATATTGCCCAAATGGACGTGTTCTCTCGTTTGATGATGGACCGTATCATCTTTCTTGGCGATGCCATTTACGATCAAAACGCTAACATCATCCAGGCGCAACTATTGTTCCTGCAATCGGCTGATGCAAAACGCGATATTCAGATCTATATCAACTCGCCGGGTGGTTCGGTATACGCAGGTTTAGGTATCTATGATACTATGCAATTTATCTCTAACGATGTAGCTACTATCTGTACAGGTATGGCAGCATCAATGGGTGCTGTGCTTTTAGTGGCCGGTACAAAAGGTAAGCGTGCTGCGTTGCCACACTCAAGGGTGATGATACACCAGCCATCAGGCGGTGCACAAGGCCAGCAATCTGATATCGAGATCACTTACCACGAGATCACCAAACTGAAGAAAGAATTGTACGAGATAATAGCCGAACACAGCGGTGCCGATTACCAGAAAGTTTGGGACGCATCAGACCGTGACCACTGGATGATTGCCGAAGAAGCAAAAGAGTTTGGTATGGTTGACGAAGTGCTGCGAGCAAGCTCAAGTAAATAATTTATAAACAATTAGCGGGTGAGATCCTTTAACTGTAGTTGGATTTGTAAACATCCGCTAATTGATTATTTTTGATAAAACCGTTTTAAAATGAACAAGAACAGCAAGGAGATCAGATGCTCGTTTTGTGGCGCAGGTAAACAAGACTCCCTGATGCTGATCGCCGGTTTGGATGCCCATATTTGTGATAAGTGTGTTGACCAGGCGAACGAGATCTTAGCCGAAGAACTTAAAGTACGCAAGGTTAAGGCTTCCCCTGCCGTACCGTCGGTGCTGAAACCTTCTGAAATAAAAACACACCTCGATCAATACATTATCGGTCAGGACGATGCAAAAAAAGTATTGTCGGTAGCGGTTTATAACCACTACAAACGCCTCAACCAGCGTGTTGATAAGGACGAGGTTGAGATAGAAAAATCGAACATTATTATGGTTGGCGAAACCGGCACAGGCAAAACCCTGCTGGCTAAAACGCTTGCCAAAGTGCTTAATGTACCTTTTTGTATTTGTGACGCCACCGTGCTAACCGAAGCCGGCTACGTTGGCGAAGACGTTGAGAGTATACTTACACGCTTACTGCAATCTGCTGATTATGATGTAAATGCTGCCGAACGCGGCATAGTTTACATTGATGAGGTTGATAAAATTGCCCGCAAAAGCGATAATGCTTCAATTACCCGTGATGTGAGCGGCGAAGGCGTGCAACAAGCTTTATTAAAGATATTAGAGGGTACAATGGTAAACGTACCACCGCAAGGCGGCCGTAAACATCCGGATCAGAAAATGATCACGGTGAACACCAGCAATATCCTTTTTATTTGCGGTGGTGCTTTTGATAGCATCGAGAAAAAGATAGCTAACCGCTTACGTACACAAACCGTTGGCTACAAGTTTAAACGCGAAGATACCGAGGTGGACCTGAAGAACCTGTACAAATATATTACGCCACAGGATCTTAAATCATTCGGGTTGATTCCGGAGTTGATCGGTCGTTTGCCGGTTCTTACCTATTTGAACCCGCTTGATCGCGAAGCTTTACACAACATTCTTACCGAGCCTAAGAACTCGCTGCTTAAACAGTACAAAAAGCTGTTTGAATATGAGGGTGTGAAATTGGAATTTGATGCCGATGTTTTAGACTTTGTAGTTGATAAGGCAATGGAATTTAAACTGGGCGCACGAGGCCTTCGTTCTATATGTGAGGCTATCATGATAGATGCCATGTTTGAGTTCCCTTCTAAAAAAGATGTAAAGCGTTTAACAGTTACGCTTGACTATGCAAGAGAGAAGTTTGAAAAAAGCGATCTTAAAAAGTTAAAGGTGGCTTAACCAAAATATCATAGTAAATTACTATATTTGCATATCTCAAAACACAAGGCACCCTGGCAATTAGCCGGGGTTTGCTGTGTAAAAACGTTTCGTTTTTGTACACTGCGGCCGCCCGGCCGCCTAAAATAATAGCATATGAACGAAGAATTAGATGTTAAAAAAGACGACAGTACCCAAACTGTTAAAGCGCCCAAAGAGGTAAACTCCCCTGTTAAGAGTGGTTTAAAAACCAAAGATGCCATTGTTGTAAACTGGTTGCCACGTTACACCGGGAGGCCGCTTGATCAATTTGGCGAGTACATTATCCTAACCAATTTCTCAAAGTACCTCCAGTTGTTTTCTGAATGGAATGATAACGCATCTATAATGGGTTTAGATAAGCCAATGCAAAGCGTAACTGCTGGTGGTATCACTATCATCAATTTTGGTATGGGCAGCTCGGTTGCTGCAACCGTGATGGACCTGCTAACTGCCATTAAACCCAAAGCAGTAATTTTCCTGGGCAAATGCGGTGGCCTTAAAAAGAAAAATAACGTAGGCGACCTTATCCTGCCGATTGCGGCCATTCGTGGTGAAGGTACATCAAACGATTACCTGCCGGCGGAAGTGCCTGCATTGCCTTCTTTTGCACTACAGAAAGCGATCTCAACCACCATCCGCGATCACTCGCGTGACTACTGGACCGGAACCTGCTACACCACTAACCGCCGCGTTTGGGAACACGATAAAGAGTTTAAGAAATATCTTAAGCAACTACGTGCCATGGCAATAGATATGGAAACTGCAACCATATTCACCACCGGTTTTGCCAACAAAATACCTACCGGCGCCTTACTCCTGGTATCAGATCAACCAATGATACCTGAAGGTGTAAAGACCGCAGAAAGCGACTCAACAGTTACCGAAAAGTATGTGGAGACCCACCTGCACGTAGGTATTGAATCGTTAAAACAACTCATAAATGGTGGCTTAACCGTTAAGCACCTGAAGTTTTAAAGCGTAAGTGCTTTAATCACTTTCCTTTATTTCGGAAACCCGCATTGCCGCTACGCTATAGTCGGCGTGTGGGACACCTGAAATTATGTTCACCCCTATCATTTCTTGACATTTAGTGAATGGTTAAATTGGGCATCTGCCCAATAATTTTCCTAATTTTGTGTACTATCCAATTAAATATACAGGATAAGTAGACAATAGACTATGTGGTATAACAATATATTAGAAACCATTGGCCAAACACCTTTGGTTAAGCTCAATAAAATAGTAAAAGACATACCGGCTACCGTATTAGCTAAAATCGAAACAACTAATCCCGGTAACTCTATAAAAGACCGTATGGCCCTCAAAATGATAGAGGATGCCGAGAGAAGCGGAAAGCTTAAACCGGGAGGAACCATAATTGAGGGTACATCAGGTAATACAGGTATGGGCCTGGCCATTGCGGCTGTTATAAAGGGATATAAATGTATTTTTACCAGTACCGATAAACAGTCGAAGGAAAAATTTGACGCTCTTCGCGCCTTTGGTGCCGAGGTTATCGTGTGCCCTACCAATGTTGAGCCAGAAGATCCAAGGTCATATTACTCTGTATCATCACGCCTGGAGCGCGAGGTCCCAAATTCCTGGAAGCCAAACCAGTACGATAACTTATCTAACTCGCAGGCCCATTATGAGCAAACCGGCCCCGAAATATGGGAACAAACCGAAGGTAAGATAACCCACCTTATTGTGGGCGTAGGTACTGGTGGTACCATCTCAGGCACTGCACGTTATTTAAAGGAGAAAAATCCAAACATACAGGTATTGGGTATTGATACTTATGGCTCTGTATTTAAGAAATATAAAGAGACCGGCATTTTTGATAAGGACGAGATCTATCCGTACATCACCGAAGGTATCGGTGAAGACTTTCTGCCTCAGAATGTTGATTTTAGCCTGATAGATTATTTTGAAAAGGTAAGCGATAAAGATGCGGCCTTAATGACGCGCGAGATTGCGCGTAAAGAAGGTATTTTTGCAGGTAACTCAACCGGTGCTGCTGTTGCAGGTGCCCTCCAAATGAAAGACAGGTTTAAAGAAGGCGACGTAGTAGTGATCATCTTCCCTGACCATGGTACCCGTTACCTGGGCAAAATGTACAATGATGACTGGCTGCGCGATCGCGGTTTCTTGAAAGATGGCAAACTTACTGCTAAGGATATCATCTCTAAAAAAGAAAGCACCGAAATCATTACAATCGATTGCGAAAAAACAGTACTTGAGGCCATTAATGTTATCAAATCGCTTAATATAAGCCAGATACCGGTAACACAGCAAGGCATGGTGATTGGCAAGATCACAGAGAGTGATATTCTTAACTCGTTAATGGAAAATCCGGGTATCAAATCTCAGCCGGTTAAAAGCATCTCTACAGCCCCGTTCCCTTTCATTGATCTTAATACATCTATCGACCGTATCTCAGGCATGATCAATAAGGACAACATCGCTGTTTTAGTTGAAGATGAGCAGGGAAAGATCGAGATCATCACCCAGTACGATATTATCAACGCTATATCGGCGTAAGCAAAACCAAACAAACAAAAAAGCCATCAGTCAAACACTGATGGCTTTTGATTTTAATATATGTTGGACTTTTTAAAAGTAATTGCTTTACAGGATGGCTAATTCTGCTTTATCAGCCTTTACATATTTGTTAGTGGTTGTTTTTTTAGTATTACCTGCAACCAATTTACTTTCGTTAACGGTAGCTGACTGATCTTGAGTAATGCTGTAATCGTTAACGCTACCGCTGATGTTTGCTTTAGCACGATCATTAACGTTGATGTTGGCAGCATAAGCATCTAATTTCAGATCGGCAGATGCGTTGTTGTTAAGCGTTACGTTCAACTCAATTTTTGAAAGGTTGCCAAATGATTTTATTGCGGCATTATCATAAGCGGTGATAGCTCTAAGGTCATTGGCAGTTACCCAAACCACTAATTTTTTGTCGTTGTAAGAAGATATGCGTAACACACCATCTTTGTTTTGCACTAAAGCGTTTTCAGAATAGTATTTGTTGTAAACCTTTACCTGGTCTGCGGCGCCATCAGATACATATAGTTCTACGTTACCGTGTAATTCTATCTTGTTGATCTTGGTTACGTTTGTTAAAGTTGTGCTAACTTCTTCGTTGTTGTTTTTATCGTTTGCAAAGGTTGCAGTAGTTGTTCCTAAGGCTAAAGTTACGATAGTTGCTATGGTTAAAAATTTCGCTTTCATGACTGTAATATTTTGATTGTAAGTGTTTTAATTATTTCTTGTTATTAATTACACTGATAAGACGAGCACTACGAAGAAACGTTACAGCACTTTTCCGGGAAATAGACAGGCGGGGCAAATGTGTCGGTGAATGACAGTTTATGGTCGGTGAAATGAGGAAGAAATTTTGACCCCACTAAAGAATTTAAGTCTATATTTTGATATATGACAGATCGATCCTATTCAATGCTATGCCCAAAGTTTGTGTTTAATGCAAAGGAAAACCGCGCTGACAAGCCATGTCTTGTCCTGAAATAGGTTTACACAAAAAAGTAAACGATGAACAGTATAAAAGAGTTATTGATAAGGCATGACCGCGAGTTGGGCGGATTAAGTTTTCGTAGCTTAGCAAGCAAACACGGGATACCGGCAAGCACGATACACAAGATGTTAAGCAAAAAGCAAGCAGAAGAACCCATTGGGGATGCAGGGAGCAGCAGATCGGAGCAGTCAGAGATAGCGCTGCTGAAGACCCAACTCCGTAAGGAGCAGCTTAAGAACGAGTTGCTCAACAATATGCTCGATATAGCCAGTAAGGAGCTGGGTGTTGATATCAGAAAAAAGTCTGGCACCAGGCGGTCGAAATAAGCATGAGGAGCCGTTCACGCGGCTTGCGTGGATTATGCAGAC
>NZ_VOEI01000003.1 GCF_007846095.1 Mucilaginibacter achroorhodeus | reverse complement strand
GCACAGCAGCATTGAAATGATGACACCCGAGCAAGCCCACCTGAAAACCGGTGAGCTGAAACGAAAATGGCAGAACTATTACCGGAAACCACACAGAAAGGAGGCTATCATGAATGATTGAACAAAATGAAGGATCAACATCCATCAGTATTAAATGATAAAGTGTAAATTCACCGCAGTATTAATTCATTAATCTGTAAACTTTTTCCAGGACGGGTCAGGTTGTGTCAGCGTTCACGAGTGTTCACGCATGTTCACGGCGTGAACGTGAACACTGGGTAAACAAAAATCCCCTCGAAAGGGGATCTTTACAGCAGCAAATCTGTAAGCCGGGTTCTGTGTCTCCTTGCGGAGATTTCTATCATTAATCTACGCATACCGTTGCCGGCACGCTTTATCAACCTACCCATTCTGACGACCCTTGCGGGTACGGAAGCGAGCAGCTTCACTTTCAGAACCTATTTGGTTTTTCAACTCCTGAGGTTTACCGCGATCCCGGTCGCCCGGAAAAGCCGTGAGCTCTTACCTCACGTTTTCACCCTTACCACCATCCCGATAGCTATCGGGACAGGGCGGTATATTCTCTGTGGCACTTGCTGTCGCCGGCTGCCGGCGCCTTCCCGTTAGGAAGCAGGATGCTCTGTGTTGCCCGGACTTTCCTCCCCGGTACAAGCCCGGAGCGATAGAACGTTTTGCAGTTACAAAGATAAGTTTTAAGTTGGAAGTCTGAAGCCCGGAAGTCGGTTTGATCGTGTTAAGGGCAGGAGGTTAGGTCTTTCTCCACCATATCTACCGCAACCGTGCCATGCTTATTTCCAAATGAGTTGGTTACAAACGTGAGTACCTTTGCAATTTCAATCGGCGCAAGGTCGGTATTGGCAGGCATTGAGCCCTCGTATGCTTTACTGTTAATGGTTAATACCTGTTCGGTAATGCCGTTGCGTACAATGCAGGCAAGGTGGTTTTTATTTTTTTTGAGATATGCGGTATCGGTTAACGGCGGTATCAGGCTGGTTAACCCTTCGCCGTTGTTGCCGTGGCAGTTCTGGCACTTTTGTTTATAGATGTTTGCACCGCCGGTGAAATAACGCTTGTAATCCTGGTCGGCATCGCTTTGGCAGGCCGCTATCGAAACGATTAAAAATAAAATAATACCACCTATCAGCCTAAGTTTCATTGTGCAATTTCTGTATTCACTTCAGCACGGAGGGTTTTGATGTCGTTGATCATTTTGGCCACCTCTTCTTCCTTGGTACCATCGTAATAACCACGAATACGGTGCTGCTTATCAACTAAAACAAACCAGCCTTGGTGTACGTAACCGCCGGGTGTACCATCGTCCTGGCTCATAGCTACCAAATAGTGTTTCTGACCAAGCTCGTAAGTATCCTCTTTTTTTCCTTGCAATAACCACCAGCTGTCTCCCTTTATACCAAGCTTATCAGCATATTTTTTTAGAACCGTAACGCTATCGTGTTTGGGGTCTATTGTATGCGAGATAATTTTAAAATCGGGTACGTTCTTAAAATCTTCATAAACCTTAAGCATATTACGATGCATGATAGGGCAGATAGACGGGCAGGTAGTAAAAAAGAAATCTGCTACATAAATATCGCCCTTAAGACTGTTTTGAGTTATGGTGTCGCCATATTGGTTCACAAACTTAAAATCGGGAATGGTCTGATAAACAGTGTCTACTACCTCTTTACCGTTAACCGTTTTGGTAACTGCCTGGCGCCGGCCAAGTATCGGCAGTTTACTTTGCTCGCCTTTAAAGTTACAGGCAGCAAAGGTAAGGAGTAGGAAAAGGGCACCCGCTAAGTTTTTCATTTCTTTTTATTTTGTTTGATGAAAGTATCAGCTTCTTTCACTGATCCATTGAGATTACTGTCTAAAGCGGAGATTTGCTTTTTCTGATCAGTTAGATAGGTTATTATTTCAGTATGGCTTTTACCTTTGTTCTCAGCGTCAAAATTATGCATCCAGGTTTCCATGCGGGAGTCAACACTGTCAAGTTTGCCTTTCAAATCATTAGCTTTTTTAGTTACTTCAGCAGATACACTATCCTTGATCAAGGTGTCCAGCTTCATTTTATTGATCATCACCAACTCATCTTTGGCCATTACGCGATCGTGAATGATTATTACCTCATTTAAAAGGTCTTTTTCCTGTTGTTGTTTATCAGCGCACCCAAACAGGGTGGCGCTTAAAATTACAGCGGCAAGTATTTTTTTCATTTTGTGCTAAGTATAGATGCTTTTTGTGTTCGTATGTAGTGGATGTAATCGGTGGCCGGCAACTCGACGTTAACTGTCTTTAATAGCTGACCTACTTGTGCACGATGATGCGTGCCATGGTTGATAACATGCGACAGAATATCAATCAGTGGATCGTTGAATGGAACCCCCGAAAGTTTTTTATAGCTGATAATGCTTTCAAAATCAGCGCTTTGCAAGCTGTTGATATAATTGGACCAATCCTTAAAATTTTTATCGTTAACGTCAGGCAGTGCAGCTGCGTTGCCTGGTGCCCAAAGTTTTATATTTCCTAACGGCTTTTGAGTACATCTGCTAAGCCAGATCTCTTGGGCAGTGAAAATATGTGCCATCAGATCAACTGCTTTGCCTTGTAAACCGGTACTAAGCAAAAGATCTATCATTTGCTTGTTGCAATAATGGTCGTAATTGAGCAAACAGATAAAATGGTCTTTCATCGGCAGCAAATGTAATCAACGTTGGTGCAATAGTAAAGTGCAGCTGTCATATTGAAGTATTATTTAGCCGATGAATTAAAGATGAGCTATTTACAATTACATAACATGAATAACATTATAATTACACATTGCCTCATTAAATTTGAATAACAACAAATTCACTTGTTATGAAACTTGTAAAAAAATTAAAAGCGGCCGTTAGCCATTTTCGCGAATGGTTATTTCTAAGAGGTATGAAATCCTCTTTTATGCACTGATTTTTATTAACGTTTCTTTTATACGATTATAATATACATTTTGGGCCAACACTTGGGCTCAAATAAATGGATACTGAATACTCTTTTTCCTCTTTGAACAGATCTCTTTTCGGTGAAGATTTTGCCTGGGGTGTATCAACCGCAGCGCTGCAAATAGAAGGCTCTTGCGATGTTGATGGCAAAAGTGCATCAATATGGGATACCTTTAGTTCAAAAAAAGGCAAAATACTTAACGGTGATAAGCCCACACACGCCTGCGACTTTTATAAAGAATATCAACGAGATATTGATCTGGTAAAGCAGCTTAATATCCCCAATTTTAGATTTTCGATTGCCTGGAGCAGAATTTTACCTAACGGTACCGGAGAGGTAAACCAAGCCGGGATAATCCATTATAACCAGGTTATTGATTACTGCCTGCAGCAAGGTATTGAGCCTTGGGTTACCATTTATCATTGGGACTTACCGCAAATACTTGAAGATAATGGCGGGTGGACAAACCGAAAAATAGTTAACTGGTTTAGCAATTTTGTTACCGTTTGTGCCCAAAATTTTGGCGACCGTGTTAAATACTGGATGGTAATGAACGAGCCTGCTGTTTTTACAGGTGCCGGTTATTTTTTGGGGATACACGCCCCGGGAAGAACCGGCTTGCGAAATTTTTTACCGGCTATCCATCACGTGGTGCTCAGCATTGTTGCCGGGGCAAAAATACTGCGTGAGCTTTGCCCGGATGCGCAGATAGGGAATACATTTTCATGCTCGTATATTGAGCCTTATGCTGATAAACCTAAGCATATTGCAGCTGCCAAACGCGCTGATGCGCTCATCAATCGCCTTTACATTGAGCCGCTACTCGGATTAGGCTACCCAACCGAAGAAGTTAAAGCACTCAAAGGCATTAATAAATACATATTGCCGGGAGACGAAGCCAATATGAGCTTTGATTTTGATTTCATAGGTGTACAGAATTACACGCGCGAGATTGTTAAGTACTCATTTTTTACACCTTACATTGGCGCCAGTTTGGTAAAGGCGCAGGATAGGGGTGTTGAACTTACCGAAATGAAGTGGGAGGTTTATCCACCCTGCATTTATGAGATGATCAAAAAGTTTAACGCTTACCCGCAGATCAAAAAACTCATCATCACCGAAAATGGCGCCGCATTCCCTGATGTTGTGTTTAATAATGAGGTAGACGATCAGCGAAGAGTTACTTATCTGCAAACACACTTACAACAGGTTTTAAAAGCTAAGCAAGAGGGCTACAACGTTGAGGGGTATTTTGTATGGACGCTTACAGATAATTTTGAGTGGGCAGAGGGCTATCACCCAAGGTTTGGTTTAGTTTATATTGATTTCGAGACACAGCATCGCATCATCAAAAACTCAGGCCGTTGGTTCGCTCAGTTCCTGGGTTGAGTTTTTTTTGACACCGGTATTTGCCAGAGGCAGACTGATAAAAAAAGTTGTGCCGTTTGCTTCATCGCTTTCAAACCATATTTTACCATGGTGTTTTTCCATGATCTGTTTACATATAGAAAGCCCCAAACCAAAAGACTTTTCGCCCGCAGTACCCGGCCGTTGGGCACTGGTAAACATATTAAAGATCTGGTCTTTGAGATTATTTGGAATACCTATACCATTATCTTTTACGGCAATAACTATTTTATGCTCAAACTCTGCTGCTTTTACTTGTATGGTAGCGCCGGTTGGGCTAAACTTAATGGCGTTGGTAATTAAGTTACTTACAACACGCCATATTTTTTCGCGGCTTACGGATAGCTCTATCTGCTTGTCTAAAGGCTCAAATAAAATTTCCTGGCCTTTTTCGGCGGCTTTAAAACGAAGTAACTCCACACTATTGTTTAACAGTCCATTTATCTCTGTAGGTTCGGGGTTAAGTTCAACGGAGTTGATATTGGCAGCCTCTAAAATCTCATTTATTAATTCTAAGGAGTTAAGTGAGGTTTCTTTCACAAGTTTTATCATCTCTTTCTGCTCATCATTATACTCCTCTTCGGCCATAATGGTTGTCAAAGAGGCAATACCGCCTATAGGATTACGCAGGTCGTGCGCAACTGCCCGTAAAATTCTGTCCTTTTCCTGGCTGCTGGTATTTAACTCGTTAAGCGCTTTTTCCAAGTGATAGTTTTGCTGGTTTATCTGCTTGTTAAGCTCGTTTATCGTTTTAACTTCCTGGCGGCTACGCTTAAAGTTTCGATAAACTAAAAAGACGATAATGAGTGCCATCAAACCGATAAATATACTTACGTACAGATAGATCTTCTGAATTTTGCCACTTGTGCTTAGCTTATCTATTTCATGCTGTTTCTCATAGTTGGCCAACTGCTGGTTCACATCGCTCTCCATCAATGAGCTTGAACGCTTAGCTATAGAATCCTTAAGCAGGTTATATCGCTGTATGTGGTCTATCGCTTGTCTAAGATTATTTTTTTGCAGGTAGTAGTTCCCTAATAAACGATGGTAGTCTGCTTCGACATCTGCATTTGCAACGGTATCGAGTTGTGTGCGAACATCACCCAGCAATGCTATTAATGAATCGGGCCTGTGCATGTCCAGATAGATCTGGCCGAGTTTGATCTCGGATAGTTCTGCATCACGGTTGTCAAAATTAGGCTGTATGTTTATAGCAATACTTTTCTTAAGTAGCTCAACAGCGTTATCATACTGCCTGGTTTGCATGTAAAGCTCAGCTTTATTACCGTAAACTACACCCCGTGCCCGCTCAAGATCCCGCTTCCTGTCAGGGAAGTTTTTAACGTTAGCATCTATTAAAGATAGTGTAGCGTTGAAATATTTTAATGCACTGTCGGCCTCGTTATTGTGTTTATAACTTAAGCCAATATTGTCCAACAATTCCTGCCGACGGTAAAAGCCCGGAAAACCACGGTCTATGGTGCGGCTTTCTGCAACTGTGCTGTTGTAACTGTCTTTAAAATAATTTGCGGCCAGTTTATACCTGTTTTTTTTGTACATGATCATACCCATGCGGTAAGTATAGTCACCTATGGCTGCAAGGTTCAAATAATTTTTACCGGTAAGGTATCCCTGATAATAAGATTGATAAGCTTCAGAATATTGCTTAAGCTCGAAAAATGAATCGCCGCGTGCAAAATTAGCTTCGGCATAATTGCGCGAATATTGTTGCGGATTTACGCTTTTGTTGGCCATGGCCATCATGCTGTCTGCATACACCAATGCCTGGTCAAAATCTTTAATTACCTGTTGGTTGTAAACGTATTTAAAAGAGTAGTACCTGAAACGGTCGTTTAAGGTTGGATGATTTAAATTTGCAAATGCCGAGTCGAGGTACCGATAACCCTGATCGAGCTGGTTATGGCCAAGCTTAAATTCAGTTTCTTTTTGTATACGTAAAAATTCTTTTGAATACTCGCCTCTATCTTTCTGTTCTGATGGTTTACCGCACGACGAGAGCGCTATGACCACCAACAGCAGCCAATGATGAAGTATAGGGTTTCTAAGCGTGTTGACGGATAGTGGCGTCAAGTTTTTAAATAGTTAGCGGTATCAACAAATATAAACTTATAAAGGTAAATTCACCACTTATAGCTATATTTTATTTGATTTACAACTATTTAAATGCGTTTTCACCTGTAATATCCATCCCGGTTATCAAAAGGTGGATGTCATGCGTGCCCTCATACGTAATAACCGATTCAAGGTTAGCCATATGGCGCATTATCGGATACTCGCCGGTAATACCCATGCCACCAAGCATTTGCCGGGCCTCGCGGGCAATATTGATAGCCACTTCAACGCTATTGCGTTTTGCCATAGATATTTGTGCAGCCGTTGCCCTGTTATCGTTTTTTAGTGTTGCAAGGCGCCAAACAAGTAACTGGCCTTTGGTTATCTCGGTGATCATTTCGGCCAGTTTTTTTTGCTGTAACTGGAAACCCGCTATTGGCCTGCCAAACTGCATGCGTTCTTTTGAATAGCGCAGGGCTGTGTCGTAGCAATCCATTGCAGCGCCCAGGGCACCCCATGCAATACCGTAACGCGCCTGGTTTAAGCATCCTAAGGGCCCTTTAAGTCCTGATACGTTCGGCAGTAGGTTTTCTTTCGGGACTTTGACGTTGTCGAAAACCAATTCACCGGTTGCCGATGCGCGAAGAGACCATTTATTATGCGTTTCGGGAGTGCTAAAGCCTTCCATACCGCGCTCAACTATCAGCCCGCGTATTTTACCTTCATCGTCTTTAGCCCAAACAACGGCAACATCAGCAAATGGTGCGTTTGAGATCCACATTTTAGCGCCATTTAAAATATAATGGTCACCGGCATCTTTAATATTGGTAACCATACCACCGGGGTTTGATCCGTGGTCCGGTTCTGTTAATCCAAAGCACCCCATCAATTCGCCGGAAGCAAGTTTGGGTAAGTATTTGTGTTTTTGTTCCTCGCTGCCATACGCGTAAATTGGATACATCACCAATGATCCTTGTACAGATGCGGTAGAGCGTATCCCCGAGTCGCCACGCTCTATCTCCTGCATGATAATACCATAGGCCATATAATCTAAACCGGCACCGCCATATTCTACAGGTATTGTTGGGCCAAAGGCACCAATTTCGGCCAGGCCTTTCAACAGATGCTTTGGAAATTCGGCACGCTGGGCGTAATCCTCAATTACCGGACTGACCTCTTTCTTTACCCATTCGCGCACGCTGGCACGGATCAGTTTATGCTCATCGCTAAGTAATTCGTCTAACAAAAAATAATCGGGCGCTTCGTACAGGTCGGTCTTAGCCATAGCAGTAGATAATTGGTTATCCAAATATAGGAAATTTGGACTCACCCCGCGGGACTTCGTGTGCGACCCTCTCTTCGGTACGCGAAAAGAGGGTGAGAAGAGAAAAGAATTATATCGTTCCCGCTTTCCGAAGGAGAGAGGGGCAGGGTGAGTAAACTTCAACATAATCCATTATTTTTGGCCGCATGATAAAAGTAGCTTTAGAAGGCATAGAGGTTTTTGCTTACCATGGTTTTTATCCGGAAGAGCAAAAAATAGGCGCCAGATTTCTGATAGATGTTTATGTAACCTTTGAGCAAAAAGGCACTTTTGCAGACGATACTTTAAACCATACCGTTAATTACGAGGAGCTTTACGCCATTATAAGAAAAGAAATGGCAAATACTCGCAAAGTAATTGAAAATGTTGCTGAAGCGATATTGAAACGGATAATGGATGCATTCTCATTTATCGATTTTGCAGAAATAGTTATCAAAAAACAAAACCCGCCTTTTAATGGGCCAATAAAGCAATCGGTTATTAGCTTGAGTTACCAAAAATAAACACAAATGGATTTTAATAAGATCACCGAAGGCATACTTGCCCGATTTAAAGCTATCGTTGGCGAAAGCGCCGTGGTAACCGCCAAAGAAGAAGTTTCAAATTACAGTCATGACGAAACGGAGGACCTGATTTATTACCCCGAGGTGGTAGTGAAACCGCAAACCGTTGAACATATCTCGGCTTTGCTTAAAATTTGTAATGATGCTTTAATACCGGTAACCGTACGTGGTGCCGGCACCGGTTTGGCTGGTGGTGCTTTACCTGTTAAAGGTGGCTTATTGATATCGATGGAGCGCTTTAATAAGATCATTGATATTGATGAGCAAAACCTGCAGGCAACGGTAGAACCAGGAGTTATTACGGAAGTGTTTATTAACGCAGTTGCCGAAAAAGGCTTGCTTTACCCGGTCGACCCGGCAAGTAAGGGCAGTTGCTTTATTGGGGGCAATGTGGCTAACTGCAGTGGCGGGCCGCGCGTGGTTAAATACGGTACCATACGCGAGTATGTGCTTAACCTTGAGGCAGTATTGCCAAATGGCGATGTGATATGGACTGGTGCCAATACGCTTAAATATGCATCAGGTTATAACCTTACGCAATTGATGATTGGCTCGGAAGGGACATTGGGAGTGGTCACCAAAATAGTTACCAAACTGATACCCCGCCCAACGCAGGATGTGTTGATGTTAGCTTCGTTTCCTACAAATGAAGATGCGTGTGCGGCTGTATCAGCAATTTTCAGGGCGGGCGTTATCCCCTCGGCACTTGAATTTATGGAACGCCGCGGAATGGAATGGGTGATTGAGCATGATGGCATCGCTTTCGATTTAAAGGATGGCATAGGTGCATTCCTGCTGATCGAAGTCGACGGCACCAACCAGGATGTGATCTTTGACGATTGCGAAGTGATCAACGGCGTATTGGAAGCTCACAATTGTGCCGATGTGTTATTTGCAGATTCCGCAGCGCAGAAAGAGGAATTGTGGCGCATCCGAAGAACCATGGCGGTTTCCGTTAAATCAAATTCTGTTTACAAAGAAGAAGATACCGTAGTGCCACGTGCGGCATTGCCTCAGCTGATAAAAGGCATTAAACAAATAGGTGCAAAATATGGTTTTGAGTCTGTTTGCTACGGCCATGCGGGCGACGGGAACCTGCACGTAAATATTGTAAAAGCAGGCATGAGCGATGAGGACTGGAACAATAAACTCAAAGACGGAATAACTGAAATATTTAAACTAACCGTTTCTTTAGGAGGTACGCTTTCCGGTGAGCACGGTATCGGCCTGGTGCAAAAAGATTATATGCCTTTGAAGTACAACGATACGCATTTCTTGATCTGGAAAGGCATTAAGCAAGTATTTGATCCTAACGGGATATTGAACCCGGGGAAAATATTTTAGATTTCAGATTTGCACATCTGCATATCGGTTAATTGGTATTCAATATCAACCTCGGTTCGTCGTGATCTATCATCCGTTGCCTTCCCTCAGCAGGTATGGGGATTGATTTGCCGGCTGCATAATCATAGCTAATGCAAACTGTCTTGCAGGTAGTGCAAATTTCTTCGCCACTATCTGTTTGCTTTACCAATACATGCATCACATCAAAACTGCTGTTACCTATACGTACTACACGCACATAACATGATATGTTGTCATCTATGGTTACCGGCTTAAGATAATTGATCTCCGACCGGCCAATGATAGTACCATGGTTGCGAATATTCCACCCAGCTACATCTTTCCAGTAGTTGATTCTTGCCAACTCAAAAAAAGTGAGATATACGGCGTTGTTCACATGCCCCACTGCATCAATATCCGAAAAGCGGATGGTGATAGGTGTTTTATATCGGTAATCTGATAATTTTTCAGCCATAAATAGACATTTTGTCGGTAATAAATTTAGTAATCGGACTTTTTGTCGTTATTAACGGTGTTGAAAGCCGCTGGTACAACAGTTGATTTAGGAGTATACGAAGTTAATAAAACAAAATTTAAGGAGATATAAAACCATGACATTAGTTAAATTCAACAACGGAGTAAAAAACAATTTCAGCGACGCTTTCGAAACATTGTTTAATGATTCATTTATCGCTGATAGATTAGTAACCCGCGTACCAGCAGTTAACATCGCTGAAAACGACAGCGAGTTCCACATCGAGTTAGCAGTTCCGGGTTTGAAAAAAGAAGATTTCAAGATCAGCCTTGACAAAAACGTGCTTTCAATTTCTGCAGAAAAGAAGTCTGAAAACACTGATGAAGCAAAAAAGTACAGTAAACGCGAGTATAGCTACAGCTCGTTTGTAAGGTCATTTACCTTACCTGAAACTGTAGATTACTCAAAAATTGAAGCTGATTATACCGACGGTATATTAAAGTTAACCGTTGCAAAAAGAGAAGATGCTAAATATCAATCGAGAGAAATAGCTATTAAATAAGCTTGCTCTTATTGAAATAAGAATTTGTTTTCATAGAAAAGTTGGTTTAGTTAAAAGGCTGCCTCAGTAATGGGGCGGCCTTTTTTATTCATTACCTATTTGCTAATATCGCTTAAAAAAGATCTATGCTATGGAAAAAGAATTATTGAAACAGGTAAAGATCCTTAAGGTATATTCAGCCGTATTAACGCTGGTTGTGTTGGCGGGTATATTTTTCAGCTTTACCTACGTTGCAGGCAATGCCAAGTTTAAAGTGATAGACGTAGAACGTATTAACATTGTAGAAAAAACCGGCCAATTGCGCATGGTGATCAGTAATCAGGAACGCCAGCATCCCGGCATTGTAGATGGTAAAGTATTACCAAAACGCCGGCGCGAACCGGGGATGATATTTTTTAATACCGATGGAGATGAGTGTGGTGGCTTGGTTTACGATGGTACTAAAAAGTCTGCAGGCTTTGCACTCTCGATAGATAAATACCAGAACGACCAGATCATGCAATTGCAGTATAACGATGATACCGAGAACGGAAAATCGGCCAAGAGTTACGGCCTTAGGTTTTGGGACAGACCTGATAACTTCACAGCGGGGCAATTAAATACCAAGTATGACTCGCTTAAGAATTTACATAATGAGGGTGTGCTTAAAGCGAGCATGCAAAAAATGTGCGAAGAAGGGTTAGTAGGGCAAGACAGGATGTTTGTTGGCAAAAACAGCGATAACGAAGTTGGCTTGTTTATCAAAGACAAAAAAGGCAAGCCCCGCATCTATCTATATATAGATAACAATAACCAGGTAATATTCAAAGCTTTGGACGAAAAAGGACAGCCGATCAATTTTAGGTAAGGTCATCAACATGAGGAACCATTAGTTCCTCATGTTGATATATTGTAGCGGCTGGCCAAAATCTTCGCCACGGCAAAGGCTTATAACAGCTTGCAGGTCATCTATTTTTTTTGCAGTTACCCGCACCTGGTCGTCCATAATGGCGGCTTGCACTTTAAGGCCACTATCTTTTATCTTTTTAACTACCTTTTTAGCAGCTTCTTTATCAAGGCCTTCCTTTATCTTGATCTCTTTACGTATCATGTTACCTGATGCCTGTTGTTCGTCACCAAAGTCAAGTGCTTTAGGGTCCAGGTTTTGTTTCATCATGCGGCTTATAATGCTGTCTTCTATTGCTTTAAGTCGCATATCATTCTCGGTAACTACGGTTACCACATTGGTTTTCTTATCCAATTCAACCGTGCTTTTTGAGTCGTTAAAATCGTAACGGTTAAGGATCTCTTTTTTGGCAACATTGATGGCGTTGTCAAGTGTTTGTCCGTCAACTTTACTTACTATATCAAATGAAGGCATGTGTATTGAGTTTATATTAAAACAAAGGTACGTTTTTAAACGCGGTATCGCTATTTTGTGCTGCTGCTTAACAAACACATCAAGTGCTAATTAGTTAATATTAACTTAACAAATAAATCCACAGTTTTGCAGGTATAGCCTTATGGATATCAAGAACGCTCCTCTAGTTAACAGGGAAATAAGCTGGTTGTATTTTAATGACAGGGTTTTGCAGGAAGCTGCAGATCCTACCGTGCCGCTTATAGAGCGTATAAAGTTTTTGGCAATATTTTCATCCAACCTGGATGAGTTCTATCGCGTAAGGGTAGCCACCCTTACCAGGCTTGCTAATTTAAACGAGCGTTCAAAGGAAATTTTAGGATACAACCCCAAAAAATTACTCGGGCAGATCAAAAATCTTGTAGTAAAACAAGAGAAAAAGTTTAACAACCTCTACGAGAATATCATTGTAAAGCAGTTAGCCGAGGAAAAGATATTTCTGTTGAATGATAAGCAGTTGAACGTAACCCGTGGTGAGTTTGTGAAAAGCTTTTTCAGGGAGAGGCTACTGTCGACGCTGGTGCCCATTATGCTTGATGACACGCTACCCATGCCGGAGCTGCGCGACAGGGCTATTTACTTTTTTGTACGGTTAACTAAAAATAAGAAATCAAGGTTTGCGCTCATCGAGTTCCCTGATAATCTTTCGCGTTTTCTTGTACTGCCGGAGACCAATAATTTAAAATTCATCATTTTGCTTGATGATATCATCAGGTACAGCTTGGAGGATATCTTTTTTATTTTCGAGCATGATTCTATAGAGGCTTACTCATTGCAGCTCACCCGCGATGCAGAACTTGACCTGGACAAGGAGGTAAGCGTGAAGTTTGTTGACGCGCTTTCAAAAAGCCTGCAAAAACGCCGTAAAGGCAAGCCAATGCGTCTGCTGTACGATAGCGAGATGCCACCCGAAATGGTTGGCTATCTGGTTAGGAAAATGAAGCTTGAAAAATCGAGCCTTATCCCTGGTAACCGCTATCACAATTTTAAAAACTTCATTGCTTTTCCAACGGTTGGCAGGCCCGATCTTGAGTACAAAAAAAACCAGGCATTACCTGTGGATAGCCTTTCGTTTGGTAAAAGCCTGATGGGCATGATCGCCAAAAAGGATTATTTGATCAGTACACCATATCAGTCTTTTGATTACATCATCCACTTCTTGCGTGAGGCCGCTATTGATCCTAAAGTAAAAGAGATCAGTATAACGGTTTATCGCCTGGCCGAGAATTCAAAGATCATCCATGCACTTATCAACGCTGCTAAAAACGGCAAAAAGGTAACGTGCCTTGTTGAACTTCGTGCACGTTTTGACGAGCAGAACAATATTTACTGGAGCAACCGCCTGGAAGAAGAGGGCGTAACGGTGTTGTATGGCATCGATGGATATAAGGTGCACTCAAAAATTTGCCTGGTAACGCGTATGGAGAAAGGCAAACCGATGCGTTATGCCTGCTTATCTACCGGGAATTTCAATGAAAAAACAGCGGCCATTTACGCAGACCATACCATACTCACAGCAGATAAAAAGATCACGACAGATCTGGTAGCAATTTTCAGGGCTTTGAGTAGGGGTGTACTGCCTAAAGGATTAAAGACACTTATCGTATCGCCCATTGATTCGCGCCCGGCAATTTATAAGCTTATTGATAATGAGATAAAGATTGCTAAAAGCGGTAAGCGCGCTTACATGATCTTAAAAATGAATAGCCTTGCCGACGAGCAAATGATACTAAAACTTTACCAGGCAAGCACTGCCGGGGTTAAGATACGATTGATTGTACGTGGGATGTGTTGTTTAATACCCGGCATAAAAGGCTACAGCGAAAATATTGAAGTGATCAGCATTGTAGATAAATACCTTGAGCACGCGCGTGTACATATTTACGGCAATGGTGGCAAAGAATTGATATACCTTACCAGTGCCGATTTTATGACACGCAACATTGAGAACCGTGTTGAGGTAGGTTTCCCGGTACTGGATGAAGACCTGCGCCGCGAGATACGCGACATTATTGACATACAACTAAGCGATAACACAAAGGCCCGCGATATTACCGGCAGCAATGTTAACCGCTATCATAAAACACAGGCAGAGGTGTTAACCCGCGCACAGATCGATATTTACTCCTATTTAAAGAATAAAAATTTAACAAGTTGAGATACGCAGCAATTGATGTAGGGTCTAATGCAGTAAGGTTACTGATAGCCGAAATTATAGAGAACAACGGTTCGGTATCGTTTAAAAAGAATACGCTTATCCGCGTGCCGGTGCGTTTGGGTGATGATGCATTTTTGGCCAAAAATTTATCAGACAGAAAAACGGATGACCTGGTAAAATCTTTGGTGGCTTTTCGAAACCTGATGGATGTTTATCGTGTAAGTGATTACATGGCCTGCGGAACATCGGCCATGCGCGAGGCACAGAACGGTGCCGAGGTGGTGCAAAGGATAAAAGACCAGGCTAATATAGATCTGCAAATAGTACATGGCGAAGCGGAGGCAAAGATCATTTACGCCAGCCATGCGGAGCTCAACATCGATAAAACAAAAAATTACCTATACATTGACGTAGGTGGTGGCAGTACGGAGCTTTCATTGTTCAGCAATGGCGAATTGGTAGCATCGCAATCATTTAATTTGGGTACTATCCGTATACTCGATAACCAGGACAGAGACGAGACCTGGAACGAGATGAAGGATTTTATCCGCGAACATACCCGCGCTTACAAAAATATTTTTGGTATTGGCACAGGTGGCAACATCAACAAATTATATCGCCTTTCGCAGGAGAAAGATGGTGTTCCTATGAGTTACGTTAAACTGCGTGCTTTGTATAATTACCTTAATTCTTTTTCGCTGAAAGACCGCATCAACGTGCTTGGTTTAAACCAGGATAGGGCAGACGTCATCATACCGGCCTGTGAGATCTATCTTACTGTGCTTAAGTGTGCTAACATAAAAACCATATATGTGCCAACGGTTGGTATGGTTGATGGGATCATTCAAACACTCATTGAGAAAAATAATTTAACACGTAGTTGAAATTATTTTAACAAATTATTTTAAAATAATTAAAACAGTTATTACATTTGTATTGCCCGCTCAAAGGGCATGTTTTTCATAGGTAGATGTAGGGTCGAGTACGAGTTATTCGACCCTTTTTTGTGCCTCTAACTTTTCTTCCGTTTATTTGTAGCCTATACATCATGAAAAGAAAAATTGTAGTTGCGGTTACAGGTGCCAGCGGATCTATTTACGCCAAATTATTGCTTGATAAGTTGCAGCAATTGCAGAACCAGATAGAAGAGGTGGGTATTGTGATGAGCGATAACGCAAAGCAAGTTTGGGAGTTTGAATTAGATGATGCAGCACATGGCAATTATCCTTTTAAATATTACGCTAAAAATGATTTTATGGCGCCGTTTGCATCAGGTTCAGCAAAGTTTGATACCATGGTAGTAGTTCCATGCTCAATGGGCACAATGGGGCGGATTGCTTCCGGCGTATCTGATGACCTGGTAACCCGTGCTGCCGATGTGATCTTAAAAGAGCGTCGCAAACTGATCTTGGTAGCCCGCGATACGCCACTTAATTTGATTCATATCCGCAACATGGCCACGGTTACCGAAGCAGGAGGCATCATTTGCCCGGCCATACCATCATATTACAGCAAACCCCAAACCATTGAAGATTTGGCCATGACTGTTGTAAACCGTGTAATAGATCTGATTGGATTAGAGAATGACAGCTACAGGTGGAAGGGGATATAAATTAGCTTGCTGACTTTAATCGTCATCCTCTTCTTTTTTCTTTTCCAGAATAACAAAAGCACTGCGTTTTGGTGCCGGCATTATTGAGTTTTCACCCTTTACGTATTTCCATACCACCTCATTTAATTCAAGGTCTGGCGCTGCATCTTCTTTAGCAAGATTGAACACCGCTGAACGGCGGCTGCTTTCATTATCTGCAATGTTGCGTTGCTCAAGGTCAACCTGTGCGTCTTTAGCTTTGTAAGGCGTAAGATCGGGCTTGGCTGTAAAACATTCATATAATGGCATCGCAGCAGCATCATACTGGCTCATTGGCGGTAGCCCTAATATCAACTCGATTGTACGCAGTACCCCCGATGTTGAGTACATGCTATGAATAACTGCATTGCGTTTTACATAAGGGCTTACCACATACACGGGCGAACGATGGGCATCGACATGGTCGGGACCGTTTTGTGCATCATCTTCCAGAATAAATACTGCGGATTCCTTCCAGATCGGGCTCTCAGAAAGGTGCTGTATAGAGCGACCTACAGCAAGGTCATTATCAGCAACGGCGGCTGTAGGAGAGTAGGCTCCCTTGCGTTGACCGCTGGTATGGTCGTTACCTAAACGTACGCTGTTAAAACGCGGCACTGCATTTATCCTCAGTAACGAGTCGAAATCGTGTTCCCAGATAGCCTCGCGTGTAATGTCCTTTATCTTCAAATCAAAATCCGGCGACTGCAGACAAAAGTGGCCCTCCAAGGCTTTTATGTTGGCTTTAGGTTTCTCACCGCCACTGGCAAACTCTCCGTAGGTACGATAGCTTACGCCTGCACGTTTGCAGTAATCCCATATAAAACCATCACGCGGATAAGCTGCTTTTCGCGTGCCTTCAAAATCATAAGCGCCGCCCCGCCCGCCATAACTCGTAGGCCAGGTTTTTTCTACGAAATCGGTAGCATAAGCTGCCATGCTCCAATTATGGCCATCAGCGCTTACTTCGGCGTCTACATAAAAATTATCCATCAATGCAAATTCGCTGGCTATAGCATGCAGATTGGGTGTTGTTTTCTTACCAAAGATACAAAGCGAGCTATCGCCATTACCCTGCGGCATATCACCAAGTACCTGGTCATAAGTTCGGTTTTCTTTGATGATGTAAAAAACGTATTTGATAGGCGATTTTTCTCCAACACGTCGAGGGATGGGGTTTCCTGTTTCGCCCGCTGCAACCGCAGCTTTCTTAATGGTGAATGCTGCGTTAGCGTAAACCTGTTTGGTATAAGCTTTCAACTTTACTTCATTAGGGACATCTATAAATGATAATGTGCCTTTAAATAAACCGCCAATATATTGCTCCCTGCTATTGATGGCGCCCCGCTGATAGCCGCTATTATCCAATTTAAGCAAAGGTTGGGGGCCTTTAGGGTTTGCCATAGAGGTGAATCCCTTGCCATTGCTCACCAGAATTTTATTGCCAAGCATTTTTACGTTAGTAGGGTACCAGCCCACCGGAATAAATCCGCGGCTTTGGCTGCTGCCGGGTTTAGATACATCGAATACTGCAAGGCAATTGTTATCCGCATTGGCTATGTACAGCGTTTTTTCATTAGCCGATAGCGCGAAACCGTTGGTTGTAGAACCTGTAAGTGTAGTTGGATAAAGTGAGGTGGAAATCGTTTCTAAGATTTTATGGTTGGTGGTGTTGATGATACTCACCGAGTTATCATTGGCATTAGCTACAAACAGCAGCGTGCCTTTTTTATTAAGAAGCAGCTCGTTGGGATGACTGCCGGTGTTAATTTTAGTAAGAGATCGGGTAGCAATATTGTAAATGCCTACTTTATCGTCACCCCAAAGAGAAACATAAAGCGTTTTTTCATCTGGTGAGAGTATACAGCTATATGCTTCGGCGCCGAGTTTTATTTTGCTGGTAATTGTTTTTTTTATGGGATCAATAGTGTATAAGGCACTATCTTCTTTAGTGACCGTGTACAGCTGCGTATTACTTTTATTAACAGCTATACCGGTTGGGCATATTTTATTTTTTGGCCATGCATCGCCTAACCTGATAGTATCAGTCGTGTTTAACTTGTTATTTGTAATCTCGAATTTTAAGATCACGTTATCGTTACCACCTGAGGCGTAAAGGGTGCGTTCATCGCGTGTAAAAGCAATACCGTACCATGATTTGCCAAGTACTTTGCTATCGTACTGTTTTTGCCCTTTGGGATCTATCAGTTGCAGTGATTGCGTACTTTGGCCGTTGTTTGTGACAGCGAGATATCTTCCTGACGACGATAGCTGCATATTCAATGGCAGATCGCCAAGTGGGAGCGAAGTGCCTGCGGGACTTAATTTCCAACCGTTGGGAAGTAGTACCTGGCCGGTGTTTTCAATTTTACCTGGCGTTTGCGACGAGGCATTAACAGTAAACAAAAAAGCTAAGGCAAAGCATAGGAAGATGCGTTTCATAATAACACGTTATTCTTCAAATTTATGCTAATGCTTTGAATGATGTATAGGCTTAACAAAAACTTAATACAGCATTATTGTTTGTGTACACCACATGGTCAACCATGGGTTATCAATTTATGATCTCGCCTTTGCTATTGGCAAGTTTTTCGCGCCATTGTTTTATTTGGTCAGGTGTTAGCCGTTGCCAATTGGTTAACTCTCCGGTAATTTTCAGCGGTTTTGTTGTACGATATGATCTGGTAGGGTTACCCGGAAATTTTTTATTGGTCACGTTCGGGTCGTCTTCAAAACTTCCGGCAGGTTCAACGATGTAAACACGTTGTTCACCATTTCCATTGGCCAGGGCAGCAGCAAGGCCTGCGCCGTTTACCACCGCAGTAAAATAAACGTGGTTCATCACCAGTCCGGCGTGGTAATTAGATAAATGGCCGGCCATTAAAAGGTCACCAATTTTCAGATCTGCTCTTGTACCATGGTAGAAAGGCCCTTTATCAGAAGGCTCAATAACTGAAGCAGAAGCTAATTGACGATGTTTGTTGGTTTCATCAGTATTGCCAAGAGATTCATAGCACTCAGCCATTTTTGTATGTAGTAATGATAACGCAGCTTTTACAGCATCATTATTGATCGCTGCAGCCAGCTGTAAAGCAGTTTTATACCATTTAACCCTGTCGTCAATACCCGTTGCAACACGGGCAACAAACCATGCACCAAGAAACTTTTGGAAGTCGTTGGTGGCATCATTCCATACATGCTTAAAAACTTTTCCGGCCGCTTTCAGGTCGCCTGTATCTTCCAGTTGCATCCCCTGTATGCAAAGCTGAATAATGGGATCGTGAGGGTCAAAATCCATAATTTGCAATTAAAAATCAGATTGTTATCCCCGAAAATAAAATACACATTATTTAAAAAAGCACGTTTACAGGTATATATTTTTCGGCGTACTATCGTGGTTTTTTGTACGTTATCACTACAAAAGACACTTTCCATATACCTTATTTCCTTATCCATCAAAAAGCTCAAACTATTTTCGGTTAACGCTTGGTCAGCGAATCATATAAAGGATTATTATTGTTATATTTACACTAATAATAGGATGCAAATATTATCCTCTTTCTGGTTTAGGGAGTAATAATCACCATCGTATTTAATTGTTGATATAACAATTATTAGCTTTATTTAGCCTATTGTTGTCAATTTAAACGCCAAATCCATGGATACCCCTTGTAATTCTATCAAAAGGATCGGTTTCACAATCGTTCTCTTTTTAATGATGTTTAGTATCAGCTATTCACAATCCTGGAAAGCTATTGCGGCAAAACCATCAACACTGATGATCAATGGCGGTATTGATATTTATAAAACAGATAAATTTATACTGAGCCTGGTAAGTGCTTCTCAAACTGTTGCGGCATTGTCTCCGGCGGCAGACAGCAACTTTGATTTTACTCCCGGCGAACGACTTAAGCAAAGAGATAAGGACAGCCTTTATTATTTAGGCGATATTAAGTTGCGGATAAGACCGGCCGGGCAAACAGCCTGGCAAAGTTACTCTACAGCTTATGCAAGAAAGCCCGTTCAAAAGCTCGCAACCGGCGTAGGAATTATTGCTGCTGCGGACCTTTCAGCCACGTTGCCACCAGATATGCCTGTCAAGGTAAAGCGGTATTGGCAAGTAGATAAAGACAATCTCGTTTTACGTTTTACGCTCACCAATACATCTTCTGCTGATGTTGAGATCGGGTCTGTTGGTATACCGATGATATTTAATAATATTCTTGAAGGTAAAACGCTTGAGCAGGCACACGCCACTAACGTTTTCTCCGACCCATACATTGGCGCAGATGCAGGCTACATACAGGTTAATCACTTGCATGGGCGGGATGCGAGCCTGTTAGTGATACCGCAGCAAAACGCACCCCTGGAGGCTTATAGTCCTCTAAGCGATGATCTTACTCCAAAAGGTATCACCTTCGAGGGATTCCACGAATGGATGATATGTTCAAAAGCCTATGCTGACAATGAATGGAAAGGTGTTGAACAATGGAACGCGCCAACATCGTTTACACTGGCTAAGGGGGCTTCGCGCAGCATTGCAATTAAGTTTGTATTAGCCCCATCAATCAGAGAGATAGAAACCGAATTGGTACGCCAGCACCGGCCGCTTGCCGTTGGCGTGCCGGGATATGTTTTGCCGATGAATGAGACCGGGAAGCTGTTTGTCAAATATTTGGAGAAGATTAAAAACATCAGCGTTTATCCGGAAGGCGCAGCAACAGTTAAACCCGCCGGCAAAACCGCCAAAGGGTATTTAAAATACGACGTTTCGGGGAAATTATGGGGGAGGGCACGTGTAAGTGTTGTTTATGCTGACAACACCCTGCAAACTATTAATTACAAAATTATAAAGCCCCAGGCGCAAGCAGTTGCAGATCTCGGCGCTTTTTTAACTACTAAACAATGGTACTCAGACCCTAAAGACCCTTTTAAACGTTCACCAGCGGTAATGAATTATGATTACGAGACCGGTAAGATATTAACCCAGGAACGCCGTGCCTGGTTTGCAGGGCTTAGCGATGAGGCAGGTGCAGGCAGCTGGCTTGCTGCCTTTATGAAACAGCTTTTAAAGCCCGATGAAAAAGAAATTGAAAAACTTAAACAGTTTGCAAACAAGACTTTGTGGGGTAAATTACAACTAAGCAACGGGCCGAAGCAATATGGCGTAAGAAAGAGCTTGTTTTATTACCAGCCTGATATTTTCCCTGCCGGAACTTATGACAAGAACATTGTTTACAAAGGCTGGGAGGCATGGCCGAAGAAAGAGGCAGACCAGATCACCCGCTCTTACAACTATCCGCACGTAGCTGCAGCTCACTGGGTGTTATACCGTTTGGCAAGGTATCATCATATTGCAGGTATAGATTGGAATACCAATTTGGATAGAGCATACAATACCGCAATAGCCATGGTAAAGCTTGCCCCTGATTATGCTGAATTTGGCCAAATGGAGGGTTCTGTTTTCCTTTTTATCCTAAAAGATCTACAACGTGAAGGCAAAAAGGAAATGGCTGCCACACTCGAAGCAGAAATGAATAAAAGGGCACTGCACTGGAAAACGCTTAAATATCCATTTGGTAGCGAAATGCCCTGGGATTCTACCGGCCAGGAAGAAGTTTACATGTGGTCGAGCTATTTTGGGATGGCAGATAAAGCTGATGTTACCCTCAATGCTATCTTAGCCTATGCGCCGGCGGTTCCGCATTGGGGTTACAACGGCAGCGCGAGGCGTTATTGGGACTTTGTTTTCGGTGGCAAACTTGCCCGCATAGAAAGGCAACTGCACCACTACGGATCAGCGTTAAATTCTATTCCATTACTAACTGCGTACCGTAGATCACCACAGGATTTTTATCTGCTGCGTACAGGGTACGCCGGTACCATGGGCGCTTTAGCAAACATTACGAAAGATGGTTTTGGCCCGGCTGCTTTCCATTCCTATCCATCTACGCTGAAGATAGATGGGTATGCGAGCGACTATGGTCCCGGTTTTTATGGCTATGCAGTTAATTCGGGGACGTACATTGTAAAACACCCCGAATTTGGCTGGGTTGCTTTTGGTGGAAACGTAACAGAAAGCAAAGGTTGGATAAGTACTGAGGTAACATGCGCCGGCCAAAACAGGGTGTTCTTTGCGCCAGCGTCTTTGTGGCTTACAACTGCGGCCGGCAACATAACCCATGTGGATTATCAGCCTAAAACCGGAATGTTGCGAATTAAATTAACCGGTTCAACGTATTTGAATATCGATGATCCGAATAATGCAATTTCAGGTATTTTACCAAAGCAAAGCAAACGAAAGGATGGTTATTATTTTATTCCTGAAGATAAGAGGAATAACGCCGAAGTAATATTGAAGCTAAAAAGGTAAACGCTTTAAACTGCCATAAGTAACAAAAAGTGAAAAGGCTTGCGATTATCGCAAGCCTTTTTAAGTATTAATCTAAACGGTAGATCTCCATTATGTTTTCAAGTGCTTTTATGAAATCGATCTCAAGGTCAATTAATTTACCGGAATGAATATCGAATACCCAACCATGTACAGTTAGGTTACGTTCGGTTCTTGCTTTTTGTACCTCGGCAGTTTTAATAACATTGATGCATTGCTCTTCTACGTTAAGCTCAACTAATCTTTTATAGCGTGCTTCCTCGTCGGCAATGGCGTTTAATTCGTCTCTGTGTGTACGGTATACATCACGTATGTTCCTCAACCATGGATTTAAAATTCCAAGGTCGGCAGACTTCATAGCTGCCTGTACACCGCCACAATAATAGTGACCGCAAACAACAATGTGATTTACCTTTAAGTGCATAACTGCATAGTTGATTACAGACATTACACCCAGATCTGTATTCGGAACCATGTTGGCGATGTTTCTTAACACAAACACCTCACCCGGTGCAACCCCCATTAGTTCTTCAGCTGTAACACGGCTATCAGAACAACCGATATAAAGAATATCAGGAGTTTGGCCTTTAGATAAATTATTAAAATAGTCGGGTTGAACGTTTAATTTTTTCTGAACCCACTCTTCGTTATTTTTAAAGATCTTTGAAATATCCATAGGTTAAAAATTTGATGGAACTTACGTTTAATTGTTTGTTGAGTAATTGATGCAAGGTAGAAAAAACTTGAGAAATCTGTTACGTTCCGATTACTCCGTATGTCACAACAAGCTATATTAGATTCTTGTTTTAAGGCGACTTGCAGAAAACACCAATCAAATTATTTATCAGGTTTCGCGTTGCTGTTAGGCCCGAGCTGCGTGCCCATTAAGCCATTTTCAGGCCATGCACCAATAGTATCAGCATCGCTGCCGTCTTTCTTACGGACTGGTAGTTGATAACTTGCCGTAGCCGGCTGCAAAGACCATTTTCCAGGCCTACCGGTAACATCAGTTGCAGTTATTTCTAAAGAGAATGCGTTTTGGTTTGCGTTAATTGATGCTTGCCATAGGTTACCTGTGTTAGTTAACTTAATTGATTCACCTGAACCCACATTACATTCAACTTCTTTTATTGCTTTGGCACCAAGCGTTGTTACAATCATTTCAAATTCGTCACCAACCAATTGTTCTGAATCATTTAGTAAGCGCTTGTCAACCGGCCAGTTCACCAAAACCATCGGAAAGGGATCGATTAAGTTTTTAAACATCCAGCTCACGGCTCCATTGTATACAGAAATTACTGAATAGCCAACCGGCCCTTCCTCGATCTGCCCGGTTGACCGGGTTGCCGTAAATATGGTTTCTCCATTATTGGCGACTTCATTGTAATGGGTATGGCCCATATCTACCAACGTTACTTTATGTTCATCAAGCAACTTGTTGAGTTTTTGCTGTTCTTCGGCTTCTTTCAAATCAGATGGAAAAGTATGCATGAAAACCAGTTTTGTTTCGCCCGCTTGGCTGGCTTTTGTTAGTTCCTGCTCCAGCCAACTAAATTGCTTTTCACCTAACCTGAAATCCGGGCCGCCGCTTCCGTTGCCGCATACATCTATAAAAATGCACCTGTTGCCTTTATGTACTTTTGAAAAGGGCAGTTTCTCAGTCAATGGCATTTGATAAAAGTTAGCAAGGCTGCCCTGCTCCATATCATGATCTCCGGCCAAAATGTAAACCGGCACGCTCAGCATTTTTAATGCTGCCGCCACCAGGTTATATTGTTCGGGTTTTCCATTATCAGCGTTATCGCCGGGCAAAACAACAAAGTCTATTTGATCTTTCAACTCCGTTTCTATCTGGGCAACAATGGAGAGCATGTCAACGTAGTTTTGCTCTTTAGCTTTTGTAATGTGAAGGTCGCCTATATGGGCGAAAATTAGTGGGGTATTATTCATAACAACGGTTTAATCGGCAATTATTTTGATATATCGCAACGGTAAACAAAGCATGTTTCCAAGCGTCAATTTTCAACAGGACTGCGTGCCTTTTTGTTCCTTGTAAATGAACAATTAATCGAATTTTAATTTTCAAGGTATCTTATCTTACCGCAACAGGTAAAAGTAGAGAGTTAAACAATCGGAACTTGTACCACAGCTTTAAAATGGAAATCACTGCTGTCCACATTTAGAGTTCCACCATGCAATAGGGTAATCTCTTTCACTAACCAAAGGCCTATGCCAGATCCATTGGCGCGAAGATCTTCGCGATGAAAAGCCTTTTGCAGATCTGCTGTAGGCAGGCTTGCTTCTTTTATGGCATTTGTAAACGTGATCTCGATGATTTTTTTCTCTGACGGTTGTCTGATAGTGCAATTTATCTCGGTGTTAGGGATGGCATATTTTAATGCGTTTTCCAGCAGATTTAAAAGCAGAATGTTGAGCTTATCCTGATCAGCAGATATAGTAAAGCTCTCCATATCTTTATCAAAATTAACGACGGATTTAAGTGCTTTTTGCTTAAATAGCGGCTGTAGCTTATTAAATAGTTTTGGAACCACTGCAGAAAGATCAGTAGGTTCTTTGTAAAGCGTGATGCCACTATTTTTTAACTGACTTATCAATAAAAATTCCTGTACAACCTGCTGTAACCTGTCAATCTCTACCAATTGGCTTTTTAACAACTCTACAACCTTATTGTCAAGACCCGGAGTGAGTAATTGGACTTCAATTTCCGCACGCATTATAGCAAGTGGTGTTTTAAGCTCATGAGAGGCAGATGCAAAAAAAGCCTGTTGCTGCTGCAGCGATTCGTCAATCCTAACCAGCATGGTATTGATAGTTTCGGTAAGTTCCTGCAATTCGTCATTGGTTTGCTTTACCGGTATCACATCACGCAACTTATTGGTATTGATCTTCTGCGCGGCGTTGATTATCTTTTGTACCGGTTGAAGCAAATAGAAGGATAGTACGTAGGCAATAAGACCGGCTAATAACACGCTGATCAAACTACAAATAAGCAATAGCCAAAGCAGGTACTGCAGGTTATCGTTCAATGTTTCTGCGCTGCGCACCAGCACTATTTCCGACGGGTTATCCTGATTGCTGCTTGTAACGTAAGCCACCCTCATGCCAAGCGTGTCGGTAACGCCTGTCTTATGCGGCGTTTTAATTTTCTTGATAATACCAGGCGATTCAAATACTGTAACGGGCTTTCCATCCGCGTGATAAAGCACGCGGATATAAGTATTATTATCTGGCAGTGGAATTATAACCGGAGAAATATCTGTTTTATCCAGCAATGTTTTGGCGCGTGATAGCAAATAAGCATTATTGTCGCTAATGATGAGGCTTTTTATTTGCTTGTAGCAATATAGGTTAAAGGACGAACTGAGCACTATAAAGATGATGCTGAACGCTATGGTAATTTTTAACTTGATCCCAAATTGCCGCATCAACATCATAAATTATCCTTTTGTAACATCGCCTTTTAATACGTAACCCCTGCCAATAACAGTATGTATCAACTCCTGGTGATAGCCCCGGTCCATTTTTTTTCTAAGCTGGTATAAATGCACTTCAACAATGTTGCTGCCGGGGTCAAAATTCATGTCCCAAACTTTTTCGAGTATCTGCGATTTTGTTACCACTTTATTTGGGTTGGAGAGGAGAAATTCTAATAGCGCAAATTCCCGGTTGCTGAGCAATATTTGTTTACTGGCCCTGTAAACCTCTCTGCTTAGCAGATCTACTTTAAGATCTGCAACCTGCAGTTTTAATGAATCCTGTACTAAGGTGCGTCGTTGAACGGTGCGCACCCTGGCTAACAACTCATCAAGGTCGAAGGGCTTTTTTAGGTAATCTATTGCACCCAGGTCAAGCCCTTGTATCACATGCTCGGTGTCATTTAGTGCACTCAGTATAATAACAGGTGCCTTATTATTAAAACTCCGCAGGTTTTTTAATACTTCAAAGCCATTTAGGTTAGGCAACATCAGGTCTAACAAAATAAGATCATAGCTACCCACCATTGCAGTTTCCAAGCCTTTACCGCCATCCACAACATGGTCGCAGGTATGGCCGGCGTGTTTTAAACCTTCGGTAACAAATCCGGCTAATTTAAGCTCATCTTCAACTAATAATATTTTCATCTAACCAGATATGTTTTATTATCGATACTAATACTTAAGACAATGTAAACCTTATCGTGATTTATATTTATAAAGCCTTGGTCGTCAGTCCGATGCACAGCTATCAGATCAAATTGCTTGCTTTGCTTTATCAACGATGAGATATTATCAACAAGGCCCGGCTTAAAATGGAACAACAAATCGTTTTTTCTTAAAGCTACGATGCCTCCATATTTATCAGTTAGCACAACAGGACTGCTTAATTTAAATTGTTCTGTATTATGATTTGGAACATCGGGCGGTGGCGGAATATCTTTTAACAAATCACTTTTCCCGGTTATGCTGTTTTTTATCGCTATCAACTGATAACCTACTTCCTCATCATTTGGGTGTATTGCATAAGTTACCGTTACAGAGTCGCCAATCTTGGTAGTTTGCGTAATGGCCTTTGCCATGTGCGGGCGAAAATCAAATGTTTTAACACCTGCCGGTGACGTTTTTATTTGAATAGCGTTAATATCCAAATGAGGGTTTGATCTATATGATTCCACCACACCGGCAAGTGATCTTATCCTATCCACCATTTTCGGTTTGGGAGGGCCATCTTGCAGCGGCGGTTTGGGTAACAATGGGATTGGGGGCTTTATTAAAAGCCAGATGATAACCAACAACAACAAAACAATAACAACCAGTAACGGGCGGTTATTGCCTGCTGCAAAAAGCTTACTGCATGATCGATCTGTTTGCTCCTCTTTCATTAAGCATCAACTGAAAGTAATTCTCAGGTAACAGAAAAATGTAAAAGAGGTTCTTAAACTGCCTAATAAAAAGGAGAGAAGATCAAATGACCTTCTCTCTCTTAAAAGATTAGCGAACCAAATATGTTTGCCCGTTTACTTCAAGCGTTTGTGCTCGCACAATGGTAGGGGCACCTGAAGCCAATACCACTCCTGATGGCGGCGAATCTTTGAAACCTGTAACTTTCACCTTGTCGCCGGATTTTAAAGACGACTGTAATTGTTCAACTGCAGGCGGAGGAAGTTCTATTTGTAGATTGTTGCCCAAGGTGATTGCTCGTATGGCACCGCCCTGGTCTCTTTTAAAATCCCTGATGCTACCTGTAAAAGTTGCAGCTGCTTCTGCTACCGGCTGAACAGGTAGTGCGGGTGGCGTATCTGTTAATTGTTTTCCACCCGCAGAAACGCTTACCAGTTGAAAAGCATTGACACCATCCGGGCCATTTTCTGTAAAGCCTTTTACCGAAACCGATTCGCCTTTGCCTGCGGCACTCATTAACTGTTTGCCCATATGTTCAGGAAACCTGACCGTTACTGATTGTCCACCGGTTTGCATTGTAAAGCTATTGTAAGCATAGCGGTCGTTGGTTTGGTATGCAGTAACCTTTCCTGTTAAGGTAGTTAAGGTGCGCAATCCAAAAGCACGACCCGGGCCTGCATCTGGTCTGCCCGGCGGCGGCGGAGGTAATTGGCCGGGGCCGCCAGCCGGTGGTGCAGGTAAGTTTCTGTTAGCTGGCGCTACTTGTGCAAATGCCATGCTGGTCATTAAAGCTAAACTGGCTGTAATGGCTATCTTTTTGATTTGATTTTTCATATTCTCTGTTTTTGATTTGAATTAATTTATAATCCAAAATTACCCCTGCGGGCTGAAGAGGGTATGAAAAGCAAATTAATTTAAATTCATACGCAACCTTAGTATCTTACAATTCGATTTTTGATACTGACCTCGATTTTTTAAAACCAATTTTATATTTTACTGCGTAATTAATAAAAAGATAACCTGCCCCTAACATGGAGATCAAAGACCAGCAAGCTACACCCGAACAGAAAGCCGCAATCAGAAAACTTCATAACGAGGAAGCCAGAAAACTTAAAATAAGCGGATACATTATAGGAGCCGTTGCCTGTATAGTTACATCTTTCCTGGTAAGGCTAAAAGCTTTTGATTTTATAGGTAATTATCATGGCGTGCTGGATAATATATTATTTGCAGCCGCGCTCAGTTTCGGCGTACTCATTATATCAAGGGTTATTCAAACGCAAATAGCTAAAGGCACACTGGAAAAAGGCTTGTTGTATAATCTTATACAATTTACCCGGCTGGTGACCTTCATAGTAATCATATTCATATTTATATCATTCTTAAATGCCAACTGGTACACCGCCGCGGTATCATTAGGGCTAATATCTTTATTACTGGGCTTTGCTTTACAAACGCCAATTGCCTCCCTTATTGGATGGTTTTATATTGTGATGCGCGGCCCTTTCAAGGTTGGCGACAGGATACAAGTTGGCGGCTTTAACGGCGATGTAGTGGAGATAAATTTCCTGGATACCACTTTGTGGGAATTCTCCGGTAATTTAATGACCAGCGACTTGCCGAGCGGAAGGTTGATTCGATTTCCTAATAGCCTTATCTTTCAAAACCAGGTTTATAATTACTCATGGCAGCGCTACCCTTTGGTTTGGAACGAAATATCGTTTTACATCACATACAAGAGTGATCTGGATTGGGTTGAGAATATCGTGAGGAGAACGTGCCTTGGTCAGTTAGACGAAAAAACCAAGGAGCACGTGCAGGATATGCGCGACCTGATATCAGAAACACCTGTAGACGATATCGATATCAAGGAATTCCCGTTCGTTAATTTCAGGATACACGAGAACAACTGGGTAGAAGTGGTTCTGATCTATATTGTCGACCCAAAACAGTCTTCTCAAATGCGTAGCAATATTGTTAAAGCCGTAATTGCCGAACTCAACGCAAATCCCGAAAAGGTTGCCTTTGCGCCTGAGGGCAGTTAGTTTTTTTCGTAAAACTGGTTAACGTGATACGGCGGTTCAGAATTAGAATTTTCTAATACTGAATTAGAATCCTTTAATGCAGTACAAACGCATTTTACTGCCGCTTACTTTTGCCAAAAAGTTCATGAAAATTCTATTGCTCGAAGGCGATCCAAGAACGGCGACCATTATTAAAAATAGTTTGGCCGAGCATGCTTATGACGTTACTCATTTAACAGAAGGTACGCTTGATGAAACAGTGGCTACAAGCAAAAATTTCGACCTCGTTATCCTTGATATCGTACTGCCGCATATAAGCGGATTAGAACTGTGCAAACGCATCCGTAAAGAAAAAATAAAGTTGAAAATACTGATCCTTAGCGCCCTTAGCGGTGTTGAAGACAGAGTAAAAGGGCTGAATTGCGGCGCTGATGATTATTTGGGAAAACCATTCCATTTTAGCGAGTTACTTGCCCGCATCCGGGCGCTTACCCGCAAATTTGATGAGGATGAGGAAGCTGAGCAATCTTCATCGGTAATATCGTTGGCAGATCTGACACTTGATGTGCAGTTTAAAACGGTAACCAGAGCCGGTAAGGTGATTCCTTTAACCTTAAAAGAGTTTAAGCTATTAAGCACACTGCTTTATAACAAGAACCGTGTTTTATCGCGTGAGCACATAGCTAAAGAGGTTTGGGGCCATTGTCTTGAAAATCAAACAAACCTGATAGATGTTTATATCAATTACCTGCGTACCAAAATAGATAGGGGATTTTCTAAACAGCTTATCTATACCATGATAGGTGCGGGTTACGTGATCAAAGATTAAAAACCTGATAATCCCGGTACATAGCTGCCCTTATAAAGTCAGTAAGTCAATAGCGGTTACACTGTTAACCTGCAACAAAGTCACCTTTTTATTGAATTTTAATTCTATTTTCAGCTTTACGATTATCAAATTTCTAATCGCTATTTAATTCTAATCTAACCTTGTTCCAATACCGCCAATATAGCTTTGGTCAATGAATTTAATACCCTCAATTTACCATATGAACAGATCGGTCATCAAAATTATCCTGCTATCTGCAGGGTTATTCAGTCTATCGATAAAAACATACGCCTTAGCGGCGCTACCACAAACAGAACCCGTTGCAGATACTTTAAAACTAAATATTAAGGATGCTGAGAATCGCCTGTTACAAAACAATTTGCAATTCCTGGCTCAAAAATACAATGTAAATATCGCCGAAGCACAGGTTATTACGGCTAAGCTTTTCCCTAATCCTGATTTTAGCTTTACCAACGGTATTCATGCTACACAAGTTGCCAATGCGGCAAGCCAGCAATCTGCTACTTTATCGCAATTGATACAAACTGCGGGCAAACGCAATAACAGCATTCAATTGGCTAAAATAGGTGTAACTCAAAGTAAATACCAGCTGTTTGATCTGCTGCGTACGCTTAGGTATACACTTAGAACAGATTTTTACAGCATATACTATCAGCAGCAATCAGCCAAGGTTTACCAGGAAGAGATCAATTCGCTTGCGAAAACGCTGGAAGTTTTCAAGCAGCAATATGCGGCAGGCAACATCGCTCAAAAAGAAGTGCTTCGTATTCAATCACAGCTTTATTCATTACAAGGCGAATACAGCAACCTGCTTACCAGCATTGATACCACGGCATCAGAATTTAAATTGCTTATCAGGGCAAACCCGGATCAGCCTGTGGCGCCCGTTATAGATATTGATAGCGATCAGCAAAAGCTTACATCAGTGCCGTATCAGCAATTGATAGATTCTGCAAACGTGAACCGCTATGATCTCAGGCTTGCAAAATCGCAGGTTGATTACAATAATATCAATCTTAAGCTGCAGAAAAGCATGGCCGTGCCCGACTTTAGCTTATCTGTAAACTATGATAAGCTGGGTAGTTACGGTAACAACTTTATTGGTGCGGGTATCGAGTTTAACCTGCCATTTTTCAACCGTAATCAGGGCGGTATAAAACAGGCCAGGTTGGCCATATCGCAAAGCCAGTTACAATTGCAATCGCAAACGGATGCTGTACAAAGCCAATTAAGCACCTATTACAGATTGGCACAAAGGCAGGAACAGCTTTCAAACAGTATTGATCCATCTTTTGATAAGAATTTCACCCGTCTTATTAAAGGCGTGTTTGATAACTATCAAAAACGCAATATCAGTTTGCTTGAGTTTTTAGATTTCTATGATTCTTACAAGAACACCACCCTGCAGATCAATAACTTAAAGCAGGCAAAGATGGCCTCTTTAGAGCAACTTAATTACGTTACCGGAACCCCATTTTTTAATAACAAATGATCACGTTTAACACCCCTATAACTTATATGAAACAGCGTTTCAACCTGCGGGCAATGTATGTTCCTGCTGCCTTTTCACTGCTTTTATTGAGCGCTTGCAACAGCCATAAAGAAAATACCGACGAACGCCAGCCCTATGTAATACCAGATTCATTGGCGCGCACACTTAAGGTTGATACGGCAACAACATCAAACGTAACCGATGCCTTGAAATTTAACGGTATGGTTGATTTTGATGCCGATAAGGTAGCCAACATTTATCCTTTGGTTAGTGGTACTGCCAGCGGCATCACAGTTATGCCGGGAGACTATGTTAAGGCAGGCCAGGTACTTGGCACCGTTAGCAGTAGCGAGATGGCTAATTTTTCTTCGTCTTTAGTTAATGCCGAAGCACAGGTAACGGTAGCCAAAAAGCAACTGGATCAGCAGAAGCAACTTTATAATAGCGGCCTTGCATCGCAGGTTGATATTACAACCGCGCAAGCCAACTATACCGAGGCTGAAGCAGCACTGATTGCTGCAAAACGAGTGTTAAGCGTAAATGGCAACAATACAAATGGTAAATATCTGATCAAAACACCGGTACCGGGATTTGTAGTTCAAAAGAATGTGAACAACGGCACCAATATCCGTACGGATAATAATGCCCCTTTATTTGTGGTATCAGATCTCCAAAGTGTATGGGTACAGGCAAACGTTTACGAGGAGAACATCAGCAAAGTACACAACGGGGATACTGCAGAAGTTTCTACAGTAGCTTACCCCGATAAAGTTTTTAAAGGTGTGGTTAACCGTGTGATGAATGTTTTAGACCCAACCACAAAAGTAATGAAGATAAGGGTGGTGCTTAATAACCCAGGGTATTTATTAAAGCCGCAAATGTTTGCAACGGTAGCTATCAATAATACTGAATCGCAACAGGCCACAACCATAGCCAGCAGTGCTTTAATTTTTGATCATAGCCAATACTATGTGATCGTTCTACACCCTAATAATAAACCGGAATTGAGGGGGGTTGATGTGATCAGCATTAATGGCAGCAAGGCCTATATCCGTAGTGGTGTTAAACCTGGCGACAGGCTTGTTGCATCTGACGCGATACTCATATACGGTTCGTTAAATAGTTAATTCCCAATCTAAGTATATTCATATGAACAAGATGTTAAAGGGAATTATCGGATTTTCCCTCAAAAATAGATACCTCATTATTTCGCTTGCAGGGTTGCTTGTAGTGGTCGGTTTAATCACATTCAGCCAGATGCCGATAGAAGCCTTCCCTGACGTGACCAATACAGAGATTGACGTTATAACTCAATGGCAGGGGCAAAGTGCAGAGGAGGTTGAGAAACTGGTTACCATTCCGCTGGAGATAGCACTTAACCCTGTTCAGCAAAAGGTAAGCTTAAGATCATCAACCATATTTGGCTTAAGTTACATCAAGATCATTTTTGATGATGATGTGAAAGACCCCGCGGCCCGGGCCCAGGTGATGAACCTGTTGCAAAATGCAAATTTGCCTAATGGGGTACAACCCTCTGTGCAGCCGCCGGTTGGCCCAACCGGCGAGATATTCCGTTATACGCTTAAAAGTTCTGTACGTGATGTAAGAGAGCTTAAAACCTTACAGGACTGGGTGATCGATAGAAGATTGAGAGCCATACCGGGCATAGGCGATATCAACGCGTTTGGCGGTAAAACCAAAACTTACGAGATAACAGTTGATCCTAAGAAAATAACCAATATTGGCATTACGCCTCTTGATGTTTTCACGGCTGTACAAAAAACGAATATCAACGTAGGTGGGGATATGATCGTTCAAAATCATCAGGCCTTTGCTGTACGTGGTATAGGGCTGTTAAATGATATCAACGATATTAAAAACATTATTGTAACCAATAATAATGGCGTGCCGGTTCTGGTAAAGGATGTAGCTGATGTACAAATATCTAACCTGCCAAGACTTGGCTGGGTAGGCCGCAGCGATGCAATTGACAGCCCGGATGGTAAACGTAAAGTTTTAAATGATGATGATGCTGTTGAGGCGATCATCGTGATGCGTAAAGGGGAGAACCCAACCAAAGTGGTTGCTGCGCTTAAAAAGGAGATAGATCATCTAAATAACGATGTTTTGCCTGCTGATACCAAGATAGTTCCATACTATGATCGTACTAATCTTATCAACTATGCAACACACACCGTATTACATAACCTGATAGAAGGTATTTTATTGGTAACGCTGCTTGTATCGCTATTTATGTTTAACTGGCGCACAACGCTCATCGTTTCCATCATTATACCCCTAGCTCTGTTATTCGCTTTCATCTGCCTGCATTTAATGGGTATGTCGGCCAACCTGCTTTCATTAGGCGCAGTCGATTTCGGTATCATCATAGATGGTGCCGTAGTAATGGTAGAGGGGATGTTTGTATATCTCGAGCATAGATCGACATTGCTTGGCACCGAGCGGTTTAACAAACGGTTCAAATCAGGCATTATTAAGAACCAGGGTGCAATATTGGGTAAGGCTATCTTTTTTGCCAAGCTTATTATCATCACTGGCCTGCTGCCAATATTTGCTTTCCAAAAGGTAGAGGGCAAACTATTTTCACCGTTAGCTTACACTTTAGGTTTTGCTTTGCTGGGTGCGCTGATAACTACGCTTACGCTTGTACCGGTATTGATAAGTATGCTTTTGCGTAAAAATATCCATGAAAAGCATAACCCTATCGTGCATGGACTTACTAAGTTTATGCTTTCGGGCTATGTAAAAGCCTTTAAACGTAAAGAAATTGTGGTAACTGCATCGCTAATTGCCATGGTTGTTGGGTTGTTCTCGTTCTCTTTTTTAGGTTCGGAGTTCTTGCCGGAATTGAACGAGGGTTCCATTTGGTTGAGGGTACAGTTGCCATATAGCGTTTCGCTTGATCAGTCTGTAGCGGTATCTAAACAGGTGAGGCAGATATTAATGACCTTCCCCGAGGTAAAATATGCGGTATCGCAAACCGGCCGACCAGATAATGGTACCGACGTGGCGGGTTTTTACAATAACGAGTTTGACGTTATTATGTATCCGGAGGAGGATTGGAAATCTAAGGTCTCCAAAGAGGAACTGATAGACCAGATGCATAAGAAACTGGGAGTTATACCCGGCGCGGATCTCAACTTCTCGCAGCCTATCAGCGATAACGTGGAGGAGGCCGTTTCAGGCGTTAAAGGCTCCATCGTGGTAAAAGTTTATGGCGATTCGCTGAATTATATGGAGAACCGCGTAAATAGCATTTATAAAGTTTTGAGAACCGTTAGGGGTATCGAGGACCTCGGCGTACTTAAAAGCATTGGTTTGCCTGAGCTTGATATACACCTGGATCAGCAAAAGATGGCGCAATATGGCGTTAGTACTGCCGATGCAAACTCCGTAATAGCAATGGCAATAGGCGGGGAGGCTGCATCAACGCTTTACGAGGGCGTGCGCACCTTTGATATACGAGTGAGGTTCCCGGAAGCATTCAGAAAAACACCTGACGATATTGGGAATTTACTTGTGCCCACCATGAGTGGCGCTAAAGTATCGATCAATGAGATCGCTGAGATATCACAAAAGACCGGGCCCTGTCTTATCTTCAGGGACGGAAATGAGCGTTATGCTACGGTTAAATTTTCTGTGCGGGGCCGCGATATGGGTAGTACCATTGCCGAAGCACAGAAAAAGGTATCTAAACAGGTGCAGGTTAAACGAGGTTACCGTGTAGAGTGGCAGGGCGATTTTGAGAACCAGCAGCGTGCAACAAAACGCCTTACACAGGTTGTACCTATTAGCTTAGCGTTGATCCTGTTGCTGCTGTTCATCATGTTCGGCAACATCAAGGATGCTGCACTGGTGTTCTTAAACGTACCATTTGCCATAGTAGGCGGTATTTTAGCTTTATTAATAACAGGCACTAACTTCAGTATATCTGCGGGTATAGGATTTATCGCGCTGTTTGGTATTTGTATCCAGGATGGCGTGTTGTTGATAACGGTGTTCAAGCAGAACCTGGAGAACCTTCATATTGGAGACCAGGCTTTGTACAATGCCATTAAAATGGGGGTACACTCGCGTATCCGCCCGGTTATGATGACGGCCATGATGGCAGCAATAGGTTTATTCCCTGCTGCAATTTCACATGGCATCGGTTCAGAAAGCTCCAGGCCGTTGGCAAGGGTAGTTATCGGCGGTATCTTGTGTGCAATGATCTTTAGCCTTTGGGTGTTCCCGCTGATATTTGGCTGGGCATATCGCAAAGTTGACCCTACTACAAGATAAAGACATTTAAAGAAGTATATACCCCATCTACTATAAGTGCAAAGCTTCGATGGTTAATAGCCATCGGAGCTTTTTTAGTTTTTACCTTTCCAAACTAAATTTGGCGCTTGTTGTTTCTGTTTTGATTTAAACGTAAACTGCAACCCTACATCATTTATGTTACTGAATAAACAGATCTCGATCATTTACTTTCTGAAACTTATCAAATGGGATATTTTTGGCATTTTTTTATACGCCTGTCTTGTAGGTGCCTTAGATTATTTTTCCTTTTTTAAAGATCTTTCTATTCCGTTCAGTATATCCGCTATGGTAGGTACGCTGCTTTCTTTATTACTTGCGTTTAGGGTTGCACAGTCTTACGAACGCTGGTGGGAAGCCCGCATCATCTGGGGCGCTATAGTTAATGATAGCCGTACGTTAATAAGACAGTTGATCCAATTTTTGCCGCAGGCCGCCGAAAGAAACAATATTGTTAAGGAATTTGCTGTGCGGCAATCGGTTTGGTGCTACGCACTTACCGAAGCGCTGAGAAAATGCCCATCAGACAAAGTAGAACAATATATTAAAGAGATAGGAAAGGATAGTCAAAATCGCCCAAATCTTATATTAAGCATCCATGCCGAACGTTTGGCCGATGTTAGTGAGCAGTATGATCTTAATGCTAATAAACAAGTTCAACTTGACAACACTATTCAACGCCTTACCGATTCGATGGGAAAATGTGAGCGTATTAAAAACACTATATTCCCAAGGGCTTATAGCGTATTGATACATTTTTTAATATACGTGCTTACCACTATTTTCCCGTTCGGGTTAGACGATCATCATTGGATAATAGAGATTGCCCTGGCTACCGCCGTACCGGTTCTGTTTATAACAATCGAAAGAACAGCGATATTGATGCAGGACCCTTTTGAGAATAAACCTACTGATACACCGATGAATGCATTATCGGCGACTATAGAACGTAATCTTTACGAAATGTCGCGGTTACCTGCTCCTGAGCAAAAGCCCCAACCGAATACTTTTTACATGATGTAGCCTAAGCAAATAACAATACTGTTTACACAGCCATTGAACTTCAAATTCAATGGCTGTGTTTGTTTTGTTGAAACACGGCAACTTGCTAAATTGCATAACAACGATCTTAATCATTGTATCCATAAAGCTCTCAAACTCGATAACCATCCTAAGCATATGAAAAAACGCATACTCTTCTTAATGCCGTTTGTCTTATTATCAGTCAATCGATCTTTAGCGCAAAAATTAACCATCCCAATTGAAACGGCTCATAACGCAGTTGTACTTCAGGTTACTGCTAAGAATGATCTGGTTCAAGCATATTTTGGGGAAAGGCTTAATACCCCAGATGAATACTCGCAAATAAAGGAAGTACGCACGTCAGATTATACCGGCCTTTATCAATCTGCATATACACCTTCCGGCTCGCGTAATTTATTAGAACCTGCTATTAGTATCCAACATGCCGATGGCAATCAATCGTTAGATCTGCGGTACGTAAGTCACAAAGTAGATAAGCTGTCAGAAGATGTTACACTTACTTCAGTTGTACTTAAAGATCTTGTTTATAAGGTAGTTGTGACCCTGTATTATAAAGCTTATATAAAAGACGACGTAGTTGAACAATGGAGCGTTATTCGCCACCAGGAGAAGGGGGAGATCACCTTGCAAAAATTCGCGTCAGCAAATCTTAACCTGAGCAGCAAGGCTTATTGGTTAAGGCAATATCATGGCGATTGGGCAAAAGAAATGCGCCCGGAAGAAACTCAATTAACCCACGGTATCAAAACCCTGGATAGCAAGTTGGGTACCCGTGCTAATTTATTTATGCCATCAATGTTTATGGTATCGCTTAATAAGCCCGCTACCGAGGACGAAGGCAAAGTGATGATGGCGGCTTTGGAATGGAGCGGCAACTTCCGTACAGACCTCGAACTCGACCCGGACGATAACCTGCGCGTCATATCGGGCATCAACAATTATGCATCAGCATATAAATTAAAACCCAATGTTGATTTTACTACACCGGCATTTGTGTACACCTTCTCATCAAAAGGGAAGGGTGTGGCCAGCCGAAACTTGCACAACTGGGCGCGCAATTATAAATTAATGAATGGCAAGGGCGACCGGTTAACTTTGCTAAACAACTGGGAGTCTACCTATTTTGACTTTAACGAACAGAAACTTTTTGGTCTGCTTAAAGACACAAAGGCGCTTGGGGTAGATCTGTTTTTGCTTGATGATGGTTGGTTCGCCAATAAGTTTCCACGTAATGATGACCATGCCGGCTTAGGCGATTGGGAAGAAAACCGAAAGAAACTGCCTAACGGTATCGCCTCAGTTGCGAGGGAAGCAGATAAAGAAGGAGTTAAGTTTGGAATATGGATAGAGCCGGAAATGGTAAACCCTAAAAGCGCACTTTACAGTAAGCACCCTGATTGGGTAATCAAACAACCAAAGCGGGACGAGTATTATTTTCGTAACCAGTTGGTGTTGGATCTTACCAACCCTACCGTGCAGGATTTTGTGTTTAAGGTTGTTGATTCATTGTTCATTAAAGATCCAAAGTTAGCTTATATTAAATGGGATTGTAACGCGGTAATCTATAATGCTTATTCGGTTCATTTAAAAATTCAGCAATCGCAATTATATGTTGATTACGTTAGGGGTTTATATACCGTTTTACAACGTATCCGTAAGAAATACCCTGATGTGCCAATGATGTTATGCTCTGGTGGAGGCGGACGCGTGGATTATGGCGCCCTGCAATATTTTACAGAGTTTTGGCCAAGTGACAATACCGATCCTTTAGAACGGATTTACATACAATGGGAATATTCTTATTTCTACCCGGCAATTACCAGCTCCACCCATGTTACAGATTGGGGCAAGCAATCATTAAAATACCGGGTAGATGTAGCTATGATGGGTAAGTTGGGTTTCGATATTGTGATAGCTAAGCTTAGCCCACAGGATCTGCAATTCGCCAAAGATGCTGTTGTAAATTACAATAGCGTCAAATCTATCATCTGGCACGGAGATCAGTATCGCTTGTCCGATCCGCAAACAGATCCGGTAGCTTGTGTTATGTATGTAGATACCATTAAAGCATCAGCCGTTGTTTTCGACTATTTGGTCAGTAATCGTTACGATGCGGCACCAAGGTCGCGCATGTTGCTAAAAGGCCTTGATCCGGCTAAAAAGTACACCATTAGAGAAATTAATGTTTACCCGGGTAAAACAGGAAGGTTTAATGGTGAAAGCATTTACAGCGGCGATTTTTTAATGAAGGTGGGGATCGATCCAGAAATAGATCCAAGCCGAAGTAGCGTAGTACTTAAGATCGACGAGACGAAGTGAGATCTCGACTATGTTACTACTGATTTTAATACAACTTATAAGAGTCCTTCAACCTAAATCTATTATATTAGTGATGTGCGTAATTACCTTATTTTAAGCTGTATCATATTAGGCGCTTTGCTTAGCGCTGAGACTGGTTTCGCTCAGAACCGCGATGTTGAGATTGTGCGCAAACAATTGCTTGGTGCTAAAGACTCGGCAAAATATCTAGATACGTATAATCAGCTTGGTTTTCTTTTACATTTAAATAGTGCCGATAGCACTTTTATCTATGGTGTGAAGGGCCTTGCTATGGCCAGCCGTCAGCATAACGATAAGGCTATTGCGCAATCTTATTCTAACATAGCTGCAGGTTTATTACTTAAGGGGCTTTATAGCCAGGCCTTATCAAGTTACGCTGCGTCCTACGGCGTTTCGGCCAAATTGAAAGACACCGCAAACATGATGCAGTCGCTAATGAACCAGGCTTTAGCGTATGACTTTTTAGGAGACAGTACAAAGCGCGTGGAGTTTTCGCGCAGGTCTTTGGCGCTTGCTGCGAGTATCCCAAGGGATTCGGTAACAAGCATGACCTATGTGAATTATGCCGCCATGAACCCCGGATTGAGTGCAGACTCTATTAGTTTATTACTGAATAAAGCTGTTGGCGTTGCCAAGATATTTCATGATGAACGGGTGTTTCTGGCAATTGACCAACAAAATGCAGACAGGTTTTTAAACTTAAATCAACCTCAAAAGGCGGGACCGATAATAGACAGGATACTTATTACTGCTAAGCGCAAAGGCTGGGATTACCATTACCTTGAAGGACTTGGATTAAAAGCCCGATATTACACCTCAAAGGGAGATATAGACAGTGCAATTAACATATATTTCAAAATAGCAGACCTTGCCAGGAAAAACGGAGTCTCGTTTTGGGAAACAGAAGTACAGCGCGAACTGATAAAGGCTTACGATTCTAAAAAGGATATTGCAAAGTCTTTATACTACCATCGTTTACTTGTTAAAGCTTTAGAAGAAAAAGCTAATGCTAACGAAAAATTTGTTGGTGATTATTTGAAATATGCTGCAGCGCAGACAGATATTCAAACCCTGGAAGCTATTAATGCCGCGAAAAATAAGCGGATCATTTGGTTAACCGGCATCATAGTGATCGGCTTGATCTTGCTCATTATTGTGATATGGCAATTTAAGCGTTCAAAGGCTTACAGTGTAAGGTTGGCAGCAGATAGCGAGTTTAAAGGGAGATTGATATCCGTTTTAGCGCATGATTTCAGATCCCCGTTAAGTACCACTTTGGGCCTAGTGGAACTTTTACGTGATGATACGCTCGACAGCGGCACCCGACAGCAACTTTACGATGAGCTTGAGCGTGATACAAGGCAAGTGCTTTTAACTTTCGATAACTTACTTGTGTGGGTAAAAGAACAGTCGGCAGGTTATCGTTTTAAGGCTGTTGAAGTAAATCTAAAGGAAATTTGGCTATCGGCAGAACAGTTCTTTAGCCGTGCGATTCTCGCTAATGATCTTAAAATAATCATCAATATAGATCCGGCGGTTAACCTGTTAACAGATATAGAGATATTGCAATTTGTTAACCGCAATTTACTTCATAATGCAATAAAGCATTCGCCGGCTGGTGGTAACATAACTGTTGATATGTTTGACGAAGGAAAATTTGTAAGGATCGCAGTTACAGACCAAGGGCCGGGAATGGATGAGGCCCGTGTAAAAAAGCTGTTTGCCTTTGGCCGTCCCGATAACGGAAACCCTAAAGGTGGTGCTGGTATGGCCATGACCATCGCCAGAGATTTGATTGAAAAGCTTGGCGGTAGTATCTGGGTAGAAAGTAAGCCAGGCAACGGAACAAGTTTTTATTACAGGCTTAAGAAATAACCTATTTTGTTAAAAGCATGCTATGTTGGGATAATATCCTACAAGTCTGTTATTGGCTTTTAGCTTAATTTTACCCAATTAATTGATTGCATAATGTCCTTTAACGGTTTAATATCGCAACATCTACATTTACATCATAAATGAAAATCTTTAAAATCGCCATTATCCTTTGTTTGCTTGGATCATCAACTTTATTTGCCCAGGCAATAAAGACGCGTACCCATACCAATTTTGATGAAGGCTGGAAGTTTGCCCTTGGCCATGCTACCGATTATACCCGCGATTTTAATTACGGTAATGGTAACAATCTTTTTGCAAAATCCGGCGAGTCGGCAGGTACAGCCATAGCAATTGATTTTAACGACAAGCAGTGGACCAACATAAGGCTTCCGCATGATTGGGTGGTTGGCTTACCATTCAGATATGTTAAGAACGATGATATTGATTCTCACGGTTACAAACCGGTGGGGATGCTTTTCCCTGAAAATAGCATTGGCTGGTACCGCAAATCATTTGAGATTGCGTCAGTTGACTCAGGTAAGCGTTTTGAAATCCAGTTTGACGGAATTTATCGCGATAGCAAAATATGGCTTAATGGGTATTACATAGGCGGCCATTTTAGCGGCTACAATAGCGTTACATTTGATATCACAGACTTTATCAGGTTTGGAAAAAAGAACGTGCTGGTTGTAAGGGCTGACGCAACTGAATTTGAAGGCTGGTTTTACGAAGGCGGTGGCATCTACAGACATGCCTGGCTGAATACTTATGACAACCTGCATTTTAAAAGTAACGGCGGCGCTTTCGCACATGCCGCAGTTGAAGATAAAGATGCCCGTGTAACCATAGAGACCAATATTGAAAATAGGGGCATTAAGGGAGCCACAGCAACGGTTTACAATTATATAACTGACAGAAACGGCAAGGTGCTGGCCAAAGGTAAAGAGATGCCCCTTGACCTGGCAGTACGCAAGGATGTTAAGCTAAGCGATGATATCCTGTTACGGAACGCTCATTCATGGGATTTAAACGACCCTTATTTATACAAAGCAGTTTCTGTTATTAAACAAAATGGCCGCACAATCGATAGTGTGCAAACACGTTTTGGTGTACGCACTTTTACCTTTGATAGCAAAACCGGCTTTGCCTTAAACGGCAGGAAGATGAAAATCCAGGGCGTTAGCTGCCATCAGGATCATGCCGGTGTAGGTTCGGCATTGCCTGATGAATTGCAGTACTACCGTATCAAATTGCTAAAAGAAATGGGTGTTAACGCTTACCGCGCTACACACAATCCACCAACACCTGAACTTTTGGATGCCTGCGACAGCCTGGGTATGCTGGTTATGGACGAGACACGTTTGCTAAACAGTGGTAAGGAGTACGAAGACCAGTTTCGTGATTTGATACTTCGCGACCGCAATGACGCAAGCGTTTTCTTATGGTCGATAGGTAACGAAGAATATGTGATGCAACATACTGACATAGGTAAGCGAATTGCCCAAAACCAGGTGTTGTTGCAGCAAGAGCTCGACCCGACACGCATTAGTACTTATGCAGCTAATATGGGTAACTACTTTAAAGGTGTAAATGAAGTAATACCGGTTAGAGGCTTTAACTATAATTTAGGGGGCTTAGACGGCTATCATGCAGCCCACCCCGATCAGCCGATCATCGGTACCGAGGTGGCAAGTACAGTAACCACCCGCAGCATTTTTACCAAAGATACGGTTCGTGCTTACGTTCCTGATTATGATCTTACCTTCCCTTCATGGGCCAGTACTGCCGAAACCTGGTGGAAGATAACGCAAGACCGACCATGGTTTATAGGAGGTTTTGCATGGACCGGTTTTGACTATCGCGGCGAACCAACGCCTTATCGCTGGCCAAACGTAAATTCGCACTTTGGTATCATGGATATGTGTGGTTTTCCTAAAACTGTTTATTACTATTACCAAGCCTGGTGGACAGATAAAGACGTGCTGCATATAGCGCCGCACTGGAACTGGAAAGGCAAAGAGGGGCAGCCAATTGAGGTTTGGGTGAATAGCAATGCCGACGATGTTGAACTTAAACTTAATGGCAAAAGCTTAGGAAAAAAAGATATGCCGCGTAACGGCCACCTGGTTTGGACTGTTAATTATCAGCCTGGTGTGCTCAGTGCTATCGCTCATAAAAAAGGCCGTGTAATAAAAGCTAAAGTTGAAACAACCTTATCGCCAGTTAGCATAAAATTGATTCCATCAAAGATCAAGCTTATGCATGATGGTCAGGATGCTGTAATTGTAAACGTGATAGCCTTAGATGCTAAGGGAAGGGAAGTGCCGGATGCTGCAAATATGATTCAGTTTGATTTGCAGGGTAGCGCAGAAATTATTGGCGTCGGTAACGGCGACCCAAGCAGTCATGAGGCAGATAAATGTAGCGATGGACAGTGGCAAAGAAGCTTGTTCGGCGGGAAAGCGCAGGTTATAATCCGTTCGCTTAAGTCAAATGGTAAAATTACACTGAAAGGTTTTTCATCGGGTTTAAAAGCTGATGAAGTAACTTTTCAATAACAAGCGATTTTATGACTGAGAAGTTGATCTCGAGAAGGCTAATTTTTATAATATTTTGCTTTTCTGCAGCATCAAGTTTAGGGCAATCTAAAGTGATAACGCTAAATATTGACCCTTCCGAGCAGTACCAGGTTATAGATAATTTTGGCGCGTCTGATGCGTGGGCCTGCCAGTTTGTGGGGCAGTGGCCGGATGTACAGCGTAATAAAATTGCCGATCTGCTTTTTAGCAATGACACCACTGGTAACGGCCAGCCAAAAGGTATAGCCCTATCGCTTTGGCGATTTAACATTGGTGCAGGTACCGCAGAACAGGAAGCCAAAAGTGAAATACCTGACGAATGGCACCGTGCCGAATGCTTTGCCGATAGCAATGGCAATTACAACTGGCGTAAACAAGCTGGCCAACAATGGTTCCTAAAGGCTGCCAAGGCAAGGGGTGTAAAGCAGTTTCTCGCATTTAATAATAGTCCGCCGGTTTGGTTAACGCGCAACGGCAGGGCTTTTGCCGATAGCGGCCGCACTAACATCGCAGCCGATAAGTATCCGGGTTATGCTAAATTCTTAGCTGCTGTAATATCTGGATTAAAGAAAAGTGCAGGGGTGAAATTTGATTATATAAGTCCCGTTAATGAGCCTCAATGGAAATGGAGTGATAATAAGCAGGAGGGAAGCCCTTTTAATAACCAGGAGATCGCAGTTTTGGCCCGGGAGATTGATAAAGAATTTATAAAAAATAAAATCACCACAAAATTAGCCGTTGCCGAGGCCGGAAGCATCCAATACATTTATCAAGGTAGCAGTAAAAATAAAGGCAATCAGGCAGAAGACTTTTTTGCCCAAGGCTCTGAAAATTACATCGGCAACTTGCCATCTATGGCAAACCTCATCAGCACGCACAGCTACTTTACTACATCGCCTTATGAACGCTCGGTTAAAGATCGCGAGGCACTTGCCGATAAGATTGCAACTGTTCCTGGTCTCAAGTTCTGGCAATCCGAATACTGCATCTTGGGTGATAACGACGGTGAAATCAAAGGCAATGGTCGCGATCTGGGCATGACTGCGGCACTTTACATGGCCCGCGTTATCAATACAGACCTAACTGTTGCAAATGCCACCGCATGGCAATGGTGGACTGCCATATCGCCTTATGACTACAAAGACGGATTGGTTTATGTAGATAAAAACAAAACCGGCGGCGCTTTCTACGACAGCAAAATGCTTTGGGTGCTGGGGAATTACAGTCGCTTCGTACACCCGGGTTTTAAGCGCGTAGCTGCGGACATCGGTACCGGCATTCAAAATGTTTACCTGTCAGCTTACATTAAGGGTAAGCAACTGGTTTGTGTAGTGATTAACAACAGTTCAAAAGATGCTACTTTTAGCTGTATGGCTGGCGGTAGAGAGATGGTTGTTAGGCGAACGTATACAACTTCTGCAAGTGGTAATCTCAAACCAGGTTATGCTAAAAGTGTGGTAACCATACCGGCACAATCGGTTGTTACTTTGTTAGGAAGAATCAAGTGATATACAAAATAGCGGCGTTTATCATAAATAATTCGGTGTAAGCTACGGCTATTTTTTGCCTGCGACTGAGCACATATCATAAAATAAGTGTATTTACTGACACAAATCCGGCAACGGAAATAAAGTCCATCATATCAAAATTTTTAAGGTAAAAGTCGATGTATTAACTTTTGGACGTTTGTCGCTGCCCCAAAAAATCATTTCAAAGTTTTGCGGGTGCTAAAAATAATTTTATTATTAATTGTTTATACAACAATTAATATACTATCTTTAATGATATGATAGTTGATCGGTAACACCTTATCCTATCTGTAAACCAATATAAACACTCTTTATTGATCAAACTTTGACTGCCAGAAGAATCTTTCTGTTGCCTCTTGCTGCGGCACTTTGCGTTTTGTTGGTGTATAGCCAACCGGCGCTTTGTCAGTCTATGCACTACCTCGGCATTGAACAGGGATTATCTAACAATTCGGTAACAAGCATTTATAAAGATCCACATGGCTTCGTATGGATCGGTACCAATGATGGCTTAAACCGCTATGACGGAAGTTCGGTACGGATATACAGAAACGTTTGGAGTGATGGCCATTCGCTGATTGATAACCATATCAACAAATTAGCCGGTTATGGTAACAAAATTTTTGTTGGTACGCAAAAAGGCTTGGTTTGTTATAATTACGATATTTCTGGTTTTGAAGATGTAAGTTTTAAATCTGCTAATGGCAAAATCACCGCAATAACCGGTAATGTTAATGCTTTGCAAATTGATAGCGCCGGTAATCTGTACATAGGCACTGATGATCAGGGGCTGTTTGTGCGTAACAAAAACACAGGCGTCTGCAGTAAGATTCAGTTAAGTGGAGATAACCATGCATTTACGGTGCAGGCCGTAGCTGTTGGTAGGGATAACAGAATTTGGGTTTTAGTGAGAGACCGTGGTTTATTCTGCTTACAGAAAAATAAGTTAACGCTACTTGATGAAACTATAAAATACGCCAATTGCTTAACTGCCGATACTGGAAATAAAGTTTGGATAGGTACAGATAACGATCTGTTTTTTTATGATGGTAAATTACAACGACTTGTAAAAGCGCCTTTTAATGGAAAGCTAAACAGCGATAAAATTATTGATGTTAAAATAGATAAGTCTGGCGATATGTGGATCGCTACCAATGGCGGCGGTATTAACATCGTAAAACCAAAGGGAGACATTGTACAGCATATTGTGAGCGAACGCAACAACAATTTAATTGTACGCAGCGATGCTGTGAGTGCTATCTACGAGGATAATGAATCGACAAAATGGATTGCTACGTTAAGAGGTGGGCTTTATACAATTGATAGTCAGCCTAATAAATTTAGACTTATTGCTAACGACCCGTTCAATAAAAACAGCTTAGTCAACAATTTTGTATTGTCGTTTTGCGAGGATGAACATAATAATATCTGGATAGGTACGGATGGTGGCGGCCTCAGCTATTGGAACAGGAAGAAAAATCTATTTACTAATTACAAAACCGATAAAACCAATCAATCGTCATTAAGGAGCAATTTTGTGGTAAGCATTGTGAAAGGTGCCGATAACCAAATATGGATGGGACTCTTCAATGGAGGGATTGATCGTTTTGATAAGGCAACCGGCCGGTTTGTACACTACGATTGTTTTAATACAGCAACGGGTGCTTTAGACAGAAACCTGTGGAAGTTATATGTAGATCATCACAATCATATATGGGCCGGCACTACCCGAGGCGGAGCACTTTATCTGTACGACAAAATTAAAGACAAGTTTGAGCTGTTTGACGCTAAGCTACTTAATATCCACGCTATTTATGAGGATCATAACGGCACATTATGGGCTGGTGATTATAAAAATCTTATTAAGATAGACATTAAGAACAAGCATCATCAATTTATCGATGTAAAGAAAGCTGTCCGTTCCATAACAGAGGATAAAAAGCACTACTTATGGCTGGGTACCGAAGGAGGGGGCTTAATTAAGTTTGACGTTGGTAACCAAAAGCTCCAACGTTTTACAGAAGCAAGCGGACTGCAAAGTAACTCTATCCTTAACGTACTTACCGATGATGGTGATAACATCTGGGCTAATTCCTACAATGGCCTAATTCAGTTTGAGCGAACAAAGCAATCCTTTAAAAATTACAGTGCAAGTGATGGTTTGCAGATAAATCAGTTTAACTACAATGCGGCTCTCAAGCTAACCAGTGGCGAGTTGGTTTTTGGAGGCATTAAAGGGTTCAGTATTTTTCGCCCCGATAGCCTAAGCGTTGTATCTCATGGCCCGCAGTTAAAATTAACCGGTTTTAAAATAAATAACCGATCGATCGAAAATGATCCTTTTTACACCAAAGGGGTTGGGTTTATTGATTTAAAAAAATTAACGTTACCCTACAACGATGCTACTCTTGCGATCAGTTACACTACTCCGGAATATAGTTATCCCGATAAAGTAAAATATGAATACATATTAGAAGGTTGGGATCATCGTTGGAATGAGGTTGGAAATGCAAAGACTGCCTATTACTCTCGCCTGAACGAAGGTGATTATACTTTTAAAATTAAAGCAACCAACACGGATGGAAGCTGGAGCAATAAGCAATTGCAGTTGCAAATAATAGTGATGCCGCCATGGTACCGTACCTGGTGGGCGTATTTAGCTTATTTATCTGTTGCAAGCTTTGCTGTTTATTGGATATGGCGGTACCGTACAAAACAAGCTGACTTTAAATATGAGATCCGTTTAGCCAATTTGAATACCGAAAGGGAAAAGGAGTTGAACGAAAAGAAGCTTGCTTTTTTTACAAATGTTTCCCACGAATTCCGCACACCATTAACGTTGATCATTAATCCGATTAAAGATCTGTTACATCAACCAACTGGCCATTCTGATGAGTTAAACACGATTTACCGTAATGCAAGGCGCCTACTTGGACTTGTTGACCAATTGTTACTATTTAGAAAGGCCGAAAGTGTTAACGATTCTCTCAACCTCGCAGATTTGCATATTTCTACGTTGTGCCACGATGTTTACCTTTGTTTTGTTCAGCATGCAAAAAGCAGGCAGATCAACTACCAATATTTCTGCGATAGTGACGAGACAATTATAAAGGCTGACCGCGAGAAGATTGAGATCGCTGTATTCAATCTGGTATCCAACGCGCTCAAATTTACGCCAGACGGAGGTGAAGTTATGCTCTACCTTACCAAAGGCGAACGAACAATTGAATTGAAGGTAGTTGATACAGGATGTGGAGTATCTCCAGAGGAGGGCAAGCGCATTTTTGACAAGTTCTACCAGGTTAAAGATAATACAGCGAGAAAAGGCTTTGGTATTGGCTTGCATTTGGTGAAAAACTTTGTTGACAGCCATAACGGAACAATTGATTATTTTAATAACCAAACTACAGGCGCCACTTTTGTGATGCACCTGCCTTACAAAGAGGATTTAAACGATTATTCAAGTCATGTCATAAAAGATGACGAACAAGATCTATCAAATCTTTTAAATGATGTTGACGGACTGATAAATTGGCAACAACCAGTTGATGAACCGGTCACAAACCTTCCGTTACTTATTTCTGATAAACAATCCGTTTTAATAATAGACGATAACGCGGGCTTAAGGTCGTACATCCGTAAAATATTTCACGAAGATTTTAATGTTCACGAATCTGAGAATGCTGAAAACGGGTTAGAGGCCATCAAACGCCGTATGCCTGATGTCGTGATATGTGATATCAATATGGAAGGAATCTCAGGTATTGAACTATGCGCTATTATAAAGCAGGATTCGTCATTAAGTCATATACCGGTGATATTGCTTACGGGAGACCCCGACCCTGAAAGCAGATTAAAGGGGATTGAAGTAGGCGCTATCGATTTTGTGAGTAAGCCTTTTGATAAAAACCTCCTTGTGGCGCGCGTACAGGGGATCTTAAAAGATAGATTAGATCTTCAAAAATACTTCTACAATGAGATAACACTAAAAGAAAATACGCGCAGTATTTCTGAGCATCATCGCGAGTTTCTTTACAAGATAATCGCAATTATAGAAGAACACATTATTGACCCCGATTTTGAGGTTAAAAGTATTGCTGATGAGATGGGCATAAGCTATTCAAGTCTGTTCAAAACTATTAAATCTATCACCGGACAATCTGTCAATGGGTTTGTACGCTTTGTAAAACTCCGAAAAGCTGCTGAAATGATGATTGATACTGAATGCAACGTTAATGAAGCAGCACTAAATACCGGCTTTAACGATATCAAATATTTTAGGGAACAATTTATCAAGCAATTCGGGATCAAGCCTTCAGAATTTATAAAACAGCACCGCGCTGCATTCCATAAAAAATATTCTGTAGAAAAGGCAATTGTTTAGGTTAAATTATCTGATCGCGACAATCTTAATTATAATTCATTAATATGATTTTTAGTCGTTTGACAGTCGCTTTGTTACTTGTAGCAGCAAACAACGCCTTTTGCCAATCAACTTCTAAAGATTACAAACTTGTTTGGGCAGATGAATTCAACAAGCCGGGTTTAGTAGATTCTACAAACTGGCGTTTTGAGGAGGGATTTAAACGCAACCATGAAGATCAATGGTATCAAAAAGAGAATGCTGTTTGTGAAAATGGGCTACTGGTTATTACAGCAAACAGGGTAGATCTTCCAAATCCCGACTACAAAGTGGGTGATAGCGATTGGCGGGCCAAGCGAAAAAGAATAGAATACACTTCCGCAAGCTTAAATACAGCTGGATTGCACAGTTGGAAGTACGGCAGGTTTGTGATGCGCGCGCGGGTAAGTACTGCAGATGGTGTTTGGCCGGCCTTTTGGACGCTCGGTGTTAAAGGTGAATGGCCATCAAATGGTGAGATTGACATTATGGAGTACTACCAAGGCATGCTTTTGGCCAATATTGCCACTGGCACCACCAAACAATATTCGCCAAAATGGTTCAGTGTTAAAAAGCCTCTAACTTCGTTTGCAGATCCTGATTGGAGTAAAAAATTTCATGTCTGGAGAATGGATTGGGACGAAAGTAAAATAAGCCTCTATGTAGATGATCAGCTCTTGAATTGTAAAGAGTTGAAAGACCTTCCGAATCAAGATGGTTCAGGTATTAACCCTTTCAAACAGCCACATTACATCTTACTAAACCTTGCCATTGGTGGTGATAATGGTGGTAATCCTGCCGCCACAACCTTTCCTCAACGTTACGAGATTGACTACGTTAGAGTTTATCAACGCTAATAATTATCGTACCGATACTACGCGCTTTTACCAAAGCATTTAAAAAATTTTTAAAGTTTAACCGCCTACTACATTGATAGCTGATTTTAGGCGTGTTTTTGCTTAAAAATTAAGATTTACCCCCCTTAAAATTGCTGTTTTACCCCCCTTATCTTAATGTGATTTCCCTTTAATTCGTAGAAACCAATTAAAAAACAGCTTTAATTTTCATTGATTTTTAAAGTCTTTAAACCGGCTGATCATGTTTACAGGGGTTTTCCCTCTAACTAAGATCTGCTGAGTATTGGAAACAGATAACAAAACCAATCAACTAATTATATCACCTAAAATCACGGCCAAACAATGAACAGAACTTAGCATTAGATCCCCGCAATTCATTATCAAATTATGAGCTAATATCTAAATCATTACAACACTAATTATGGAATATATTTTACCCAAAAGTTTATTCTTACAACGCAAATTTAGACCGCTGGTTTTGCTATTCGCTGCAATGCTTATGGTAACTGTACCCGGTTATGCAAGTAACAATCGCTTTTTTGAGAAAGCCGATAAAACCGAACAAAATTTACCCCCTGTAAAAGGTAAGGTAATTGACAAAACAACCGGAGAAACCGTTATAGGTGCTACAATTCTTATAAAGGGTACAGACCAGGGTACAGTTACAGATGTTAACGGTATGTTTAGCCTTAACGTACCGGAAGGCGCAACGTTAGTTGTATCATACGTAGGCTATGAAACATCTACAATCGTTTTAGGCGGACAAACATCCTTAACCATCAGCTTACAGCCCTCTGGCAAAAACCTTAACGAGGTTATCGTTGTAGGTTACGGTACGCAAAAGAAAACGTCAACTACTGCAGCAGTTTCTTCTATTAAAGCAAACGAAATTGCTAAAAAGCCCGTAGTTAACCTAACCAACAGCCTTGTTGGCCGTGCATCAGGTTTAATTGTAACACAAAGCAGTGGCGAGCCCGGTTACGATGGTTCAAATATTCAGATCAGGGGTATTGGATCTACTGGCGGTAGCGCACCTCTACTAATTGTTGATGGTGTGCCTCGCGATTTTAGCAGGCTCGACCCGGCAACCGTTGAAAATATATCGATCCTAAAAGATGCTGCGGCAGTTGCACCTTATGGTGTTGCGGGTGCCAATGGTGTTATTTTAGTAACCACAAAAAGGGGTAAAACCGGTAAGCCTACGCTTACTTACAACGGCTATTATGGTGTCCAAAACCCAACTAAGGTTCCAAAATTTGTAGGTTCTTATCAATACGCGTTACTGCGCAATGAGGCAAATGCTAATGATGGTCAACCAGCGGCATACACTGCTGATGATATCCAGAAATTTAAAGATGGCTCAGACCCTGACGGTCACCCGGATGGGCACCCTTTGGATGATATTATTATCCCTAACAGGCCTATCATGTATCATAACTTAACCTTATCAGGTGGTTCTGAAAATATCAAGTATTTTGCCGCTTTAGGTTACAACCGCCAAGACGGTATGTGGAGAACCACATATTTGGATAAATACAACGGATCTTTAAACATTACCGCTAACGCTACCAGTACAACAGTTGTATCGTTGGCTGTTAATAGCTATGTAGAAGATCAGCACTTCCCATCTCAAAGTGCAGCTACAATAATAGGGCAAGCACAGCGGCAGGCGCCAACAACACCTGTATACTACAGCAATGGCTTGTGGTCTGGTTACATTGGTCAGTCGCTTATCGGAGAGATCTACCATAGCGGCTATCAATTAAATGAGAACACAGCAATGCTTTCTCAATTTTCGATAGATCAAAAACTCCCTGTTACAGGCTTAAGTCTTAAAGGTGTGGTAAGTTATGATAGCGGCCCCGATCCGCTGTTTGGTAATCAAACATCATTTCAGCGTACTTATGCCACACCGATTCCTTTTTATAACGTCGACGTAACCACCACGCCTTATACCTACAAACAGGGTATACAAGGTAACTCCAAGGCAACATTTACTGAAAGTTACAGTCAAAATCATTCACTTACCCTTCAGGGATTATTGACCTATCAAAGAAAATTCGGTAAGAGTGATGTCAGCGCCCTGGCAGTCGTAGAAAGCCGCAGGGTTAAATACTCAACATTCAGCGCTACCAAATACAACTATAATTTGGATATAGATGAGCTGGATTTTGGTGGTCCTGCTGCGGCTGATGCAGTAAACTCAGGTTCATCAACAGGTCAAAAACAATTGGGTTATGTATACCGCTTGGGATATACTTACGATAATAAGTATCTGTTTGAGGCATCAGGCCGTTACGATGGTAGCTATTTATTTGCACCGGGCAACAGGTTTGGTTTCTTTCCGGCATTTTCTGCAGGTTGGAGATTATCTGAAGAAAAGTTTTTTAAGGATAATGTTACTTGGGTTGATAACTTAAAAATAAGAGGTTCATGGGGTCAATCAGGCGCTTATCCAAGAATAGCTGGAAATATAGCTACCTATCAGTATTTAGATCCATATAACCCTTACGCCAACTCAGGCGTAATAAACGGCAGCGCAACTCAAGGTATTTATGAAAGCTTGCAGGGCAACCCCAATATCACCTGGGAAAAGGCAAACAAAACTGATGTTGGTTTCGAAGCAACTTTGTGGAAGGGAGCACTTAGCATCGAGGCAGATTATTTTTACGAAAAACGATCTAACATGCTGGTTAGCATCGGTAATACCTTACCGGGCGAGTATGGATTGGCTACCGGACTTGTTAATGGTGGTATTATGAGTAACCATGGTGTTGATATTACCCTGCAAAGCGGTCACAGCTTCTCTAACGGTTTAAGGCTGGATGTTAGGGGTACCTTTACATTTGCGCGCAACAAACTGTTACAGGTTTACGAAAACAGCGCTACAGCAAATAACCCTAATAGAAGGCAAACCGGCCGCCCAATTGGTACACCTTTTGGTTACCAGGCACTTGGCTACTTTAAGGCCAGCGACTTTAACACTGATGGTTCTCTTAAAGCCGGTGTGCCTGTTCCAAGCTTTGGCCCCGTTAAACCTGGGGATATCCAATACGCGGATCTGAGTGGCCCTAACGGAGTGCCTGATGGTAAAATAGATGCTAACGACCAAACCGTTATCGGTCACCCGCAAACACCTGAGATTATTTATGGTTTGGAGCCACGTATCTCATATAAAAACTTTGATCTGGATGTTTTAATACAGGGTTCAGGCAATAGCGACATCGGTATCAACAACTATTTTGCCTTTCCGTTTAACGCATCTGGTTCGGCTTCTCAGTTAGTATATGATGATCACTGGACACCATCTAACCCAAATGCACTGTATCCACGCGTTACAGGTACGCCTACTTCAAACAATACTCAATTTTCAAGCTGGTTCATGAGAAACATCTCTTACATCCGCTTGCGCAGTTTTGAATTGGGGTATACATTCTCTAATAAGTTGTTAAAGAATAAAATGCAATCGCTCAGAGTTTATGCCGCCGGGCAAAATGTTTTCACCTGGACACCTGGTACAAGAGAGATCATAGATCCTGAAAACAGTGGCGGTAATATAAATTATTATCAACAAAGGGTATTGTCGATAGGTGTAAACGCAACTTTTTAATATAAGATATGAAAGCAATGAAATATAAAAATATAAAACGTAGATGCGTTTTTGCACTTGGTGCCATTGTTGTGAGTTTGGGTGCGTGTAAAAAGGATGGTTTCTTGGATGTCCCTAACAAGCAGACATTAAACAATCAATCCACCTTTGCATCCCAAAACAATGCCGACCTTTTTATAAACGACATATACAATCAGTTGCCTGATGGCAACAACGATTACCAGGCTTTAGACCAGTATGCCGATAATAGCTTTTGCGGTGCAGCATGGGAAAACGGACAAGCAACCGTTAGAGCCGGATCTATAAATCCGAGCAACGTACCAACCGGTCCGGGCGGTATGTGGGATTGGAAAGGTACCTACACTAAGATAAGAAAATGTAATGTTTTCTTAAAAGAGGCAGCTACCAACAAAGCTAACTATTCCGACACTTGGTACCAGCAACGTGTGGCAGAAGTAACTTATCTAAGAGCCTATTTTTACTCTTTGTTATTTACCAGCTACGGTGGTGTGCCAATTATCACTGTGCCTTTAGATAACCGAGATGGCAGCGACATTTTCGGAGCAAGGGCCTCTATAGATCAAACATTAGCATTTATTGAGGCTGATTGCGATGCTGCTGCCGCTGTGTTACCCGCAAAGGCGTCAGAGACTGGCCGTGCATCAAAGGGATCCGCACTTGCACTAAAAGGATGGGTTGAGCTATTTGCTGCAAGCCCACTGGTGAATACAGGTAACGATGCCTCGAAATGGGCAAAGGCAGCGAGTACAAACAAGCAATTGATAGATTTGGGTACGTACAATTTATTTAATACTTCCGCAACATCTTATGCAGACCAGTTCCTGGGCCCAAACAACTGGAACTCGGAAACTATTTTTGCTCGCGGTTATGCAACAGGCCCGGCGAAGGGTAGCCATCGCGAAGGTTACTTAGGCCCGGTATATGTAAATGGTGTACAACAATCATGGGGTAACCTTGCACCAACTCAGGGCCTGGTTGACGATTATGCCATGGATAATGGTTTGCCTATTAGCGATCCGGCATCAGGTTATAACCCTCAAAAACCTTATGAAAAACGTGAGCCGCGTTTTTATCAATCTATATTGTATGACGGCTCATCATGGCAGGGCGATATCTTTAAGTCAAGAATAGGGGGTAGTAACCAGATTGACCTTGGTTCAACAAGCGATATCAGCAACACCGGTTACAACGCCCGTAAAACCCTTGATGAATCTATTACAGGCCAAACCAGTATCAACCTGGCGCCAAGTTTCGCTAACTACATTATCTTCCGTTACGCCGAGGTATTGTTGAGTTATGCGGAAGCCCAAAATGAGGCAGTTGGCCCTGATAATACCGTATATGATGCTGTAAACAAGGTACGTGCACGTTCTGCCTTACCTGCAGTCAAAAGCGGGTTGAGTAAAGATCAGATGCGCGACTACATCAGGCGTGAAAGACGTATCGAGCTTGCTTTTGAGGATAAGCGTTGGTTTGATATCCGCAGGTGGAAAATTACAACCGGTACAAATGGTGTGTTAACATCAGCAGTGTACGGTATGAAGATAGAACCATCGGGAGGAAGTTTAACCTATACGCCGGTTAAGATATTCACAAACTTGTTTTTCGATTATCAAAACTGGATGCCTATTCCGCAAGATGTAATGGATCAAAATAAAAAGCTGGTGCAAAATCCAGGCTATTAGTGTTAAGTTGATTAATAAAGTCACACTTTGGGTACAAGCCCGGGTGTGGCTTTTTTAGTTCAAACTTGTTTTAATGTGCTATTTCTGCATTATATTTATTGAGTGAAATTAACCCAGCCTATAGGTTAATTTAAAATTACTATTGACCACAACCCTAATTATTTAAACAATTGGATTTCCTGAATCTAAAATTGCTGCGTTTTTCACCTTTTGCACTGGCCATTTTTTTATTGGCGGCTTGTTCTGAATATGCTGATAACAATGGTGCCGCCAACCAAGATCCTTTATTTAAACTTTTACCTGAACAACAAACTCACATAAGTTTCGCTAATACACTTATCGAGGGCTTAAACACCAACGTGTTAATGTATGAGTACTTTTACAATGGGGGCGGGGTAGCTGTCGGTGATGTCAATGGCGACGGAAAACAGGATATTTACTTTACCGGTAACATGACGGATAACAAATTGTACTTAAATCAGGGTGCAATGCAGTTTAACGACGTGACTTCAATTGCAGAAGTTGCCGGCCGACCGGGTCCATGGAAAACAGGTGTGACCATGGCCGATGTTAATGGCGATGGCAAGTTGGATATTTACGTTTCTTACTCGGGGAAAATTTCTGCTGAAAAACGCAGAAGCCAGCTTTTTATAAATCAAGGGAACGATAGTGAGGGAATTCCACATTTTAAAGATGAGGCAAGCAGTTTCGGCTTAGATTTTCCGTCGTTCAGTACGCAAGCCTATTTCTTTGATTATGACAGGGACGGTGACCTGGATATGCTTATAGTTAACCATAATCCTGCAAGGATCAGCAGTCTGGATGATATTAGCGTAAGTAACCTGATGAAGCAATCAGATGAACAGGCCGGTATCCGTTTACTTCAAAACGATAAGAGTTTTTTTAAAGATGTTACGGCTACTTCGGGTACTATAAGCACCTCGTTATCTTACGGGTTAGGTGCCGGGATTGCCGACCTCAACGGAGACGGCTGGCCTGATATTTATGTTTCCAACGATTATAATGTTCCTGACCGTTTGTACATAAACAAGCATAACGGCAAGTTTAATGATCAATTGCAAAGCAGTGTAGGCCACACCTCATTTTATTCTATGGGTAATGATGTTGCTGACATCAATAATGATCTTAAACCGGACATCTATACACTGGATATGCTACCGGAAGATAATCGCAGGCAAAAACTACTTTTTGGTGCAGATAATTACGAATCTTTTGCGCTCAACCTACGGGTGGGGTTCTATTATCAGTATATGCGTAACATGCTCCACCTCAACAACGGCGACGGCACTTATAGCGAAATAGGCCAGCTTGCAGGTATTTCTAATACTGACTGGAGCTGGGCACCCCTTTTTGCGGATTATGATAATGATGGTTGGAAAGATCTATTTGTATCTAACGGCTACACCCGCGATTATACAAATATGGATTTCCTTAAGTATATGGGAGACAACCTAAGGGACAGACGTGTAATGCGCCAGGATCTGCTCAACATTGTAAATCAGATGCCTTCTTCTGAAGTAAAAAGCTATTTCTTTAAAAACAATGGTGATCTCACCTTTTCTAATACCAGCCAAGCTTGGGGCATTAATCAGCCAGCCAACAGCAATGGCGCTGCCTATGTTGATCTGGATAACGATGGCGACCTTGACCTTGTAGTTAACAATATCAACAAACCGGCTTTCATTTATGAGAATCAGGCTGATAAGCAAATTAAAAATCACTACTTAGATATTAGTCTGGAAGGTAAGCCGGGCAACACACAAGGTATAGGCGCTAAAGCGACCATCTACAGTGAAGGAAAATCACAATATCTCGAGCAGATGCCTACACGAGGTTTTCAGTCGAGCGTTTCGCCCGTTCTGCACTTCGGCTTGGGTAAGGTTAATAAGATAGATTCATTAAGGATAATCTGGCAGAGCGGTTACACCAATTTATATAAAGATATCACTGCGGATAAATTATTAACGGTTACCGAGGAAGAGGCAAAAACTAATTTTATTCAGTTACCTGTAACAAAACCTCTATTTCAACAAGTAAACTCTCCAATTAAGTTCACTCAAAAATCCGCCACAGATAACGACTTTAAACGGCAGCCGTTGTTGACAAATCCATTATCATACTCAGGCCCGTGTATAGAGAAAGGAGATGTCAACGGAGACGGATTGGAAGATGTGTTCATAGGAGGTGCTAATGGGCAGGAGGCTGCTCTTTATCTACAAAACAAACACGGCGGTTTTATTCAAAAAACTGAATCTGCCTTTGCAGCAGATAATAAATATACCGATGCAGCAGCTGCGTTTTTTGATGCTAATGGCGATGGTTATCCCGATCTTTACGTGGCATCAGGCGGCTATGCAGGTGTTAATGAGAGCGACCCATTATTACAGGATAGGCTTTATTTAAATGATGGGAAGGGTAATTTCACCAAGGCTGCAAATGCCCTACCTAAAATGTTGGTGAGTAAAGGGTGCGTTAAAGCAGCCGATATAAATGGCGATGGTTATATAGATCTATTTGTAGGTGGCCGGGTAATACCTGGTCGTTATCCGGAAATGCCCGATAGTTATTTGTTGCTGAACGACGGTAAGGGGCATTTTACTGATGCGACAGCTACCTACAATGCAAGCCTCAAGAAGATAGGCATGGTTACCGACGCAGCATGGGCTGATATGAACCATGATGGCAAGCCAGACCTTATTTTAGCCGGTGAATGGATGCCTATTACCGTGTTCTTAAATTTAAATGGAAAGCTAATCGATGCCACGGAAAAATATCTTGGTAAAAAATACTCCGGCTGGTGGAATTGTTTAAAGGTGCAAGACATTAATCATGATGGCCAACCGGATATAGTTGCTGGCAATCTTGGTTTAAATACGCAATGCAAAGCCTCATATAAAGAACCTGCTGAATTGTATTACAAAGATTTTGATGACAACGGTTCTGTCGATCCTATTCTTTGCTTTTACATCCAGCACAAAAGTTATCCTTACGTAAGTCGCGATGAATTGCTGGATCAACTGAGCGTTATGCGTGGCCGTTTTCCGGATTATAAAAGTTATGCCGATGCCACTATCGATAAGGTTTTCACACCAGAGGAGATGAAAGGTGCTGGCAAGCTCACAGCAAATTATTTAGGAAATGCCTGCTTTATGAGCGATAAAAGCGGAAAGCTTAAGCCGTTGGCGTTACCTGCCGAAACACAATTTGCGCCGGTGTTTGCTATTAACGTTTTCGATTACAACCATGATGGGATAGAGGATATGCTGCTGTGTGGCAACATTACTCATGAACGCCTGCGGTTTGGTAAGTATGATGCTAATTATGGTGTGCTTCTAAAGGGCGATACAAAAGGTGGTTATACTTACATCCGGCAACAACAATCCGGCTTTAAGATCAAAGGCGACGTCCGTAGCATATTACAATTGAACAACCTGCTCTTGTTTGGTTTAAGCGAAGGAGAGTTGAAAGCTTACAAACCTCTTAAGTAAATGAAGAAGTTTTATCCGATCATATTTATTATAGCTATAAGTCTTGGCGCTTGCCATTCCCGCAATTCAGCAAAACTTAGTAATAAAGACGTTTCAAAGGTTATCGAACAGATGACTGATGTAATGATCCATGATGTAACTAATCCGCCCTTAGCAGCCCGCTTTTATGCTTATACCTGCCTGGCCGGTTACGAAGTTGTTAATGAAAATGATAAAGCAGTACCAAGTATGCATGGTAAACTTAATGGCTATCCTTTAATACAAAAGCCCAAGAGAATATCAGGTTACGACTATCGCTTAGCTGCTGTTCTGGCTATGTTAAAAACTGCGCAAAAGTTACAGCCATCTGGCACTACAATACTGGTCAAGTACGAACAAACCGTTCTGGATTCGTGCAAGAAAGTGGGATTTAGTTCTGAAGCCATAGATAGCTCAGCAAGCTATGCTCAAAGGATAAGCAAGCAGATACTTGCATATGCCAAGGCAGACAAATACAATCGGATAAGTAATTATAAGCGCTATCAGGAATCAGCAGGTGATGGCGATTGGAAAGCCACACCTCCGGCATATATGAACCCTGTAGAGCCTTATTTTAATACGATAAGGCCTTTCACGCTTGATTCTGCGTCGCAATTTTTACCTGTCCCGCCAATTCCGTTCTCAACAAATAAATCATCTCAGTTTTATAAATATCTGCAAATGAGTTATGCCAAAAGCGGTAAAGGCCTAACAGATGAAGAACAGGCCGTAGCCAATTTTTGGGATTGTAATCCTTTTGCAGTTCAAAATGATGGCCACATGCTCATAGGTCTCAAAAAGATCTCGCCGGGTGCACATTGGATGGGTATTGCTGGACTGGCTTGTGAAATGAAGAAGTTTGATTTTGAGAAAACGCTCGAGGTTTATACCATGATCGCAATAGGCCTTACAGATAGCTTTATCTGCTGCTGGGATGATAAATACCGCACTAATAGGATAAGACCGGAGACTGCGATCAGAAAATATATAGACCCAAACTGGAAGCCGTTATTGCAAACGCCCCCTTTCCCGGAATATATAAGCGGGCATTCAGTAGTGTCTACGTCCTCCGCTGTAATTTTAACGCATTACTTCGGTGATAATTTCCATTTTACCGATAACGTGGAACGAAAATACGGCATACCACCAAGAAAATTCTCATCGTTTAAACAGGCTGCCAGGGAGGCTGCAATATCCCGTTATTGGGGAGGGATCCATTTTATGGATGCTATTGATAACGGCATTATACAAGGAAACCAAGTTGGGACGTGGGTTTTGAGCAAAATAAAAGGCTAAAGTTGATTGAATGAAACTATAACTCAAATAGGTTTGATTGATTTACATAGCTTTTGGGCGTTATCCCGGTAACTTTTTTAAATATTTTAGAGAAATAAAACACGTTTTTAAAGCCGGTATGAGCAGCTACCTGTGCTAAGGTCATCTGTGTAGTAAGCATTAGGTATTGCGCGCGTTCTATGCGTTTGCTGTTTATGTAGCTTATTGGCCGTTCGCCGGTATGCTTTTGAAACAAGCGCGAGAAATAATCTGTATTTTGATTTGCTCTTTTGGCCAGTTCAATTGCAGAGAGCTCCTGGTTTAAATTTAGCTGTATATAGCTCATAGTGTCGAGTATCTTGGCAGGGACGCCCGTATCATGTTTGTTTTTAAGCAATCCCTGTTTCAAAAATCTGGATACAAGCTGTAAGATGATGCCCTGCGTTTCTAAAAATGTCGAGATATTTTGCTGATAGTTCAGCTGCTGATATTCCTTATAAAAGATGATCTTCTCATAAATCCTTGGATTATCAGAGCGATTAATGCCCCTGCCGGGATTTATTTCTAAAAGTCTTTTGATGTTAAATACATCTATATCGTTAGCCTGTACTTTCATCACCATCCTGTTGTTTGAAAACAGGGAGATGCCATCAGACGATTCTTCAAAAAACTGAACGAAATACTGGCTTAAATAGTTGGGGCAACTGAGGTTGCATAATGTAAAGCTTGGAATAAGGTATAGATATCCCGGCTCCAGTTGCAGCCTATTCCCAAGATCAGAAATTTCCCCTTCACCTGCATCAATGTAATATATTCTATAATAAGGACTTATCACATTTTTGTAATTCCACTTATTACTTAATTCCGTATGGTCTACATTTAGAAGCGAGAAGTTATATTTTAGGAAACGTTTTAACATTGCACTATTTTTCGAAGTGGGAAATTAATATTTTCTCCCCAGCAGAAGTCGGTTTTGTATAAAAAAAAGTCTTGTAACGCAAGCTATCTGTGCCGATGAGATGCTAAATTTGATTATTAACATCAGGCTCAGATCTGATGTAACATCAATTTTAACCAATTACTGTGCGTTACGGTAGTACCATTACTTATTACGCATACTTTAATTACTCAACTAATATGCAAAGAAGAACATTGCTGAAAAATATGTTAGTCGGTTTATCGTCTGCTTACTTCACAAAAAGTTACGCAGGTCGTGTTTTGAAAGCGCCTTACGCTCCGGAACGGTTTAAGCCTACGTGGTCGTCCTTACAGCAATACCAGGTGCCCGAGTGGTTTCGTGATGCAAAGTTTGGTATGTGGGCGCATTGGGGGCCACAATGCCAACCAGAGTATGGCGATTGGTATGCACGTGAGATGTATATGGAAGGAAGTCACAAATACAAATATCATGTTCAAAAGTATGGTCATCCTTCAAAATTTGGTTTTAAAGACGTGATCAACGATTGGAAAGCGGAAAAATGGGATCCGGAAGAACTGGTGAGCCTTTACAAAAATGCCGGAGCTAAGTATTTTATGGCATTGGCCAACCATCATGACAACTTTGATCTTTGGGATAGCAGTTACCAAAAGTGGAATTCGGTACGCATGGGTCCAAAGAAAGATATTATTGGCGGTTGGGCTAAGGCTGCAAAAAATAATGGATTGCGTTTTGGAGTATCGGTGCATGCAGCGCATACCTGGAGCTGGATGGAAACAGCCCAGCGTGCTGATAAAGAAGGGCCTTACGCCGGGGTACCCTACGATGGTAAAGTTACAAAGTCGGATGGTGCCGGAAAGTGGTGGAATGGCGAAGACCCTCAAGAGCTTTACGCCCAAAACCATCCGTTAAGTAAAAACAGCGAAGACAACGGCATGATCCACAGCCAATGGGCATGGGGTAATGGCGTGTCAATGCCATCTAAAGCATACTGTGATAAATTTTTGAACCGCACAATTGAATTGATAGATAAATACGGGCCTGATGTTATTTATTTTGATGACACGATATTACCGTTATACCCAATTAGTGATGCCGGGCTTAAGATTGCCGCGCATATGTATAACACAAGTATAAAAAAACATGGTAAGCTTGAAGCCGTAATTTTTGGAAAGATACTGGATGAGCAACAACGGAAATGTTTGGTTTGGGATATAGAGCGCGGCCAAACAAATTCTATAGAACCACTACCATATCAAACCGATACCTGTATAGGTGCTTGGCATTACGATAGGCCGATATATGATCGTAACGAATACAAAGATGCCAAAACCGTCATTCACATGCTTTTAGATATTGTGAGCAAGAACGGTAACCTGATGTTAAACATCCCTGTCCGCGGAAACGGAACGATTGATGAGAAGGAGCGAATAGTAGTTGAGGGCATTACCAAGTGGATGAAAGTAAATAGTGAGTGTATATACAGTACCCGCCCGTGGAAAGTGTTTGGTGAGGGGCCGGCAATAGAGTCGTTTGCTCCTTTAAATGCGCAGGGCTTTAATGAGGGAAAGAACAGGCCTTACACGTCTGCCGATTTCCGTTTTACCAAAAAAGGCAATGTTCTTTACGCTGCTATGCTTGATAAACCTGCGGAAGGAAAGGCGGTTATTAAAAGTCTTGCGGCAACTAAATCGGGCAAGGTTGATAGAGTAGGTTTGTTAGGAAGCAATAATAATCTTGAGTTTAAACAAACTGCCGAGAGTTTACAAGTTTCACTTCCAACTACGGATTCACAAGTAGCTTATGTATTTAAAATACAGGGTGATATAACTTAATGTATAAACTTGCACATTATGATTACTGAACTGGTTGAATTGTAAATGCCGGTTATCATTGTATATTTAAAACATATGAAAGTACTTGTTTGCGAGGCGCCCGGAGAGTTGTCGTATGCTGAAAAAGACCTCCCAGTTCTCAAAAAAGGCGAAGCGCTTATCCAGATAAAACGTATAGGCATTTGCGGTACCGATCTGCATGCTTATGAGGGTACACAACCGTACTTTACTTACCCGCGTATTTTGGGGCATGAGTTATCCGGAGAAATTGTAGATGCGAATGGGGCCGATGGATTACAGAAGGGAGATAATGTAACCATCATTCCATACTTTAACTGCGATAAATGCATCGCCTGCAGGGGCGAAAAACCAAATTGTTGTGTATCAATGCAGGTATGCGGTGTGCATATCGACGGCGGTATGGTTGAATATTTGAAAGTTCCTCACAACGCTCTGATCGGCGATAAAGATTTAAGTTTAAACCAGCTTGCATTAATTGAGCCCCTTGCCATAGGCGCCCATGGTATTCGCAGAGCTAACGTTCAGCAAGGTGAATATGTGCTGGTAATAGGCGCCGGGCCAATAGGTTTAGGTGTTATGGAATTTGCGAGAATTGCGGGTGGTGAAGTGATCGCTTTAGATATCAATCAATCGCGTTTGGATTTTTGCAAAGAACCTTTGAACGTAACGCATACCGTAAATGCACTTGAGGCCGATGTGGTTGCGGAGTTGAACCGGATAACTAATAGTGATATGCCAACCGTTGTTATAGATTGCACAGGGAGTTTAAAGGCGATAAACAATGGTTTTAATTACCTTGCACACGGCGGCAGATACGTGTTAGTGGGGCTTCAAAAGGGCGAGATATGCTTTAGTCACCCGGAATTTCATAAGCGCGAGGCAACGTTGATGAGCAGTAGAAATGCCACACGCGCCGATTTTGAGCATGTGATCAACGCTTTGAAAAAAGGACTTATCGATCCAATAAATTATATAACGCACCGTGTTGCTTTTGATCACGTTAAAACAGAATTTAAAAACTGGCTGGATCCCGCGAATGGTGTAATTAAAGCGATGGTAGAGATAGCGTGAGTTCAAGTAGAGCTTCTTAAGTGATTGAAAGTCAAATTTTGATGTTAAAATAAATGATTCGATTATACACGAGCAAAATCCCCCTGTTAACATTATTAATGATGTTAGTGGGCATGTGTACCAAAGCGCAGGACAACCTCACGCTTTGGTATAACAAGCCTGCCAAGCTATGGACGGAAGCTTTGCCTGTAGGTAATGGGAGATTAGGCGCCATGATATTTGGCGATCCTGCAAAAGAATTACTCCAGCTTAACGAGGCTACTTTCTGGAGCGGCGGGCCGGTAACCAATAATGTTAATCCGGGCGGTGCTAAAGCACTTGCCAAAACCCGTGAGGCTTTAAATAATGAAGATTATAGCCTCGCCAACAAAGAAGTTACCGGTTTGCAGGGTGTTTACACGCAGTCTTATTTACCGTTGGCTGATATTAATCTGCAGCAGGAAATAGGAAATGCTAACTATCAGCAATACAGGAGATCGCTATCCATCGATAAAAGTATTGCAACCGTGACCTTTAACGCCGACGGCGTGAATTATAAAAGGGAGGTAATTGCTACATTCCCCGGCAAAGCGATAGTGGTACATTTTACTGCCGATAAACCGGCCAGCATCAATTTTAAGGTTGCGCTAAGCAGTCAGGTTAAATATTCTGTTGGCGCAGTAGGACAAAACTCATTGCTCTTAAAAGTAAAAGCACCCTCACAGGTTGACCCTAACTATGTAACCTATAATAAAGAGCCGATAAAATACGGCGATAGTACAAACTGCAAAGGTATGCGTGCTGCTGTGCAGATAAAGGCTGTTAACAAGGGTGGCTCAGTAAACTCCGACAACGACGCTTTGGTGGTAAAAAATGCCGATGAAGTAACCTTATTTATTTGCGCCGCCACAAGTTTTAATGGTTTTGACAAGTGCCCCGATAGCGAAGGCAAAGACGAATTGAAGCTTTGCAATAATGATATACAAAATGTTATAAAACAGAGTTGGACGAAGCTTTACAATGAACATCTTAAAGATTATAAGCAATTTTTCTATCGTGTAAGGCTTGATCTTGGTAGGTCGCCGGCGTATCAGTCTCAATTGCCAACTGATGAGCGATTGCTGGCGTTTAGTAAGGGGGCCAAAGACCCGGAGTTTGAGTCTTTATTTTTTCAGTATGGCCGGTATTTGCTTATCAGTTCATCAAGGCCAGGTGGCCCGCCTGCCAACTTGCAAGGTATCTGGAACAACTTACTGCGCGCCCCCTGGAGCTCAAATTACACCATTAACATCAATACGCAGATGAACTATTGGCCCGCAGCCACAACCAATTTGCAGGAAATGGAGTATCCGCTTTTCGATTTCATAAAAGAATTAGCTGTAACCGGTACTCGCACAGCAAAAGATTTTTACAATATGCGTGGCTGGGTAGCCCATCACAATACAGACATATGGGCCATAAGCAACCCTGTTGGTGATTTTGGTAAAGGAGACCCTAAATGGGCTAATTGGTACATGGGTGCACCATGGCTTTGCCGCCACTTGTTTGAGCATTATCTATTTACTAAAGATGAAGCGTTTTTAAAGAAAGCTTACCCTATTATGAAAGGTGCAGCCGAGTTTTTGTCCGATTTTTTGGTTGAAGACAAGAATGGCAACCTGGTTACATCGCCATCCTTTTCACCAGAGAATGATTTTATAGATGGTAAAGGGAAAGAAGGCAACACCTCCATTGCTACTACAATGGATATGTCTATCATACGTGATCATTTTAGGAATTGCATTGAGGCATCAGAAGCTTTAAATATAGACGTTGCTTTCCGCAATATGCTTAAAGCCAAGCTGGCAAAACTTTACCCATTACACGTAGGCCACAAAGGTAACCTGCAGGAATGGTACAAAGACTGGGAAGATGTTGACCCGCATCACCGGCATGTTAGTCAACTATTTGGTTTGCACCCTGGCCGGGAAATATCACCTCTAACAACGCCCGATTTTGCTGCCGCTGCCAAGAAAACGCTTGAGTTACGAGGCGATGCAGGTACCGGTTGGAGTTTAGCCTGGAAAATCAATTTTTGGGCACGGCTGCTCGATGGTGACCATGCCTACAAGTTACTTAGAGATCTGATGCGGGATCTGAGCATATCAAAAGGAGGCGGGCTTTATCCAAACCTATTTGATGCTCACCCACCATTCCAAATAGATGGAAATTTTGGTGCAACATCAGGCATAACAGAAATGTTGCTGCAAAGCCAACTGGGAGAGGTGCAATTGCTACCAGCGTTACCAACGGCCTGGCAAACCGGGTCTGTAACAGGATTAAAAGCAAGAGGGGCTTTTACCGTTACTATCAACTGGCAAAAAGGCACCTTAAAATCGGCTGTAATCACGGCCGAAAAAGGCGGCAAATGCATTTTGCGCACAGCTAAACCTATCAAGGTAGCTGGCCTGTCAGTGAGATCAATAGCATCTAAAGGTGGATTTGTAACATCGTTTACAACACTAAAAGGGATGAGTTACCGAGTATCCGCTATGTAAAGTGTTTAAACGGCTAAAACATAGGCGCGTACTTCAGCCATTTTACCATCTCTAAATTTCCATATATCACAGTACTTGTATTTTATCAGGTTTCCATCGCTGTTTTTCAGGCTGATGTTTCCTGCAGCTACAACAAAGTCTCCGTCAGCTATCAACGACTCGGTATCAAAAATGGGTGGTTCTATGTAAGCCTCCGCCATGTAATTGCGTACTGCTTCTTTACCGTTCAGCACACGGTCGCCAACAAAGTCCCAAACAGTATCATCAGTACAGAAATTTAAAAAACCTTCGTTATCACCTGCCATCACCAGCGCGTTCGCTTTTATTAAAATATCTTTGTTCTCCATATTAATTCAGATAGTATTATTCAAAATTAATCTTTTAGAAAGCTGAATAAATCATACTAAAATCATAAAGGAACAATCTGTCTAATCCGGAAAGTAAGTGTAATCAAGTACCGGTTGCTCAGGTATAGAAACCTCTTTTACCAGTTCATTTTCAGACTGCATGAAGTTCTCTGCGGTGATCACCATATTTTTAGAGCCGATGAAAATAGGGGAGCGCTGGTGCAATTGGCTTACTTCAATATCCAGTATTCTTTGCTTACCATCAGTTGCCCGGCCGCCGGCTTGTTCAATAATAAAAGCCATAGGATTACACTCATAAACCAGGCGCAGTTTACCTGATGGCGCATTGGCCGTAACCGGATAGATGAAAATTCCGCCCTTGATGAGGTTACGATGCAGGTCGGCTACCATGGAACCGATATACCTCGAAATGTATGGTCTGTCAGAGGCGGTGTCTTCTTCCTGACAATATTTGATAAAGCGTTTTACCCCTTGTGGAAAGTGAACGTAATTACCTTCGTTAATCGAGTAAATTCGTCCTTCAACGGGTATCTGCATGTTAGGATGCGACAAACAAAATTCGCCTATGGATGGGTCCAATGTAACGCCGTTAACGCCCTTACCCGTAGTGTAAACCAACATGGTAGATGATCCGTAGATAACGTAACCGGCTGCAACCTGTGCGCTGCCTTTTTGGCAAACATCCGCAAGGCCGGCGGGGGCATTAATATCAATTTTACGATAGATGCTGAAAATGGAGCCCACGGCAACGTTTACATCTATGTTTGATGATCCATCAAGCGGGTCAATGGCCACAATGTATTTGGCGTTACCCCCAGATGGGCTGTTTAAATAGATAATGTCTTCATTTTCTTCGGAAGCTACGATGCAGCATTCGCCACCGCTGGTAAGTGCCGATATAAATTGCTCATTGGCAAAAACATCAAGCTTTTGCTGCTCTTCGCCCTGAATATTCACAGCGTTGGCATGGCCCAAAATGTCCATAAGGCCGGCTTTATTTACCTCCCGATTTACAATTTTTGCAGCAATGCCAATATCACGCAGTAATCTTGATAGCTCGCCTTTGGCGTATGGCAAATCTGCCTGTTTTTCAATAATGAATTGTCCTAATGTCTTAGCCTGGTTCATAGCGGTAGCGTTTGCAACCAACTTAGGAATTGCAAATGGCAGGACACAAGCGAGCATCGATCGGTATTTATCAGCTCATCTCCGCATGTTTCTTTAAAAGAACATTTGCCAAATAATCTTACATTTACAAGGGCATATCTAAACCCGTATGCCTTAATGATAGTTACTAATAAATGATTGCCGATATAACTGAAAGCACCGAACAATTTCTCTCCGGCGGTGGCGAAATGGGTAAGCTCATTCGTACGATGGACTGGTCAAAAACCGCACTTGGCCCTGTTGAGAACTGGCCTCAAAGTTTGCGTACATCTGTAAGCCTTTGTTTATCATCCACATTCCCTATTTTGATTGCCTGGGGGCCAGAGACCATTCAAATTTATAATGATAGCTACCGGCCCATTTGTGGCGCTAAGCACCCGGAATCAATGGGGCAAAACTTTAGGATATGTTGGGAAACTGCCTTACCGGTAGTTGGCGATGCATTTAGCCGCGGTGAGCAAGGCGAAGGTACTTACATCAATGACCAGCGCATGTTTCTTGATCGTTATGGTTACCTTGAAGAATCATGGATGACTTTCTCGTTCGCGCCCATTCGTGATGAAACAGGCGGCGTAGGCGGCATATTTCACCCAATTACTGAAACTACTGTAAAGATGCTCAGCGGTCGCAGAACGCAAACCCTTCGCGATCTGGGTGCTGCATTAAGTAAAGCCAAAAACATACAAGATGTAGGTGACATAACAGCAGTGCATTACAGTGATTATGAACTTGATATACCGTTCCTGCTTGTTTACCAGCTTGATCATGAGACAAATATTGTCAAGCTCACATCTTCAGCCGGTGTAGAGTCGGGGTCTTTATTAGCGCCTGAATCAGCCACCTTAGAAAACAGTGACTTGGGCTGGCCGTTTGAAGATGCCGCAAAGTTAGGCGAAATGCTGGAGGTAAAAGACCTGCAGAGCAAATTTGGCGACTGCGATTGTGGCCCTTATCCGGAAGCGCCGCATACGGCTATGTTGCTCCCGCTTAAAATATCAGGCCAGGATGATGCATTTGGTTTCATAGTGGCCGGTGTAAGCTCAAGGCGTGCACTGGATACTGATTACAGGAATTTTTACGATCAGCTATTAAATACTTATAACACAGCAGTTTCTAACGTTTACGCTTACGAGCAGGAACAAAAACGTGCCGAAGCCCTCGCCGAAATAGACCGATCAAAAACAGCATTCTTTAGTAACGTAAGCCACGAGTTTCGTACGCCGCTCACGTTAATGCTTGGCCCGTTAGAGGACCTGCTTAGTAAACAAAATATTGGCGATGATATAAAAGCACCGCTTGAATCTACGCATCGTAATGCGCTGCGCCTTTTAAAGTTAGTGAATAACCTGCTGGATTATAGTAGGGTAGAAGCAGGCCGTGCTCAGGCTGTCTATCAGCAATTAGATCTTGCTGAACTAACGGCCGATCTGGCCAGCAGCTTCCGTTCTATTATTGAGAAAGCGGGAATGCAATTGGTTGTTGATACAGGAAATAGAAAACTGCCTGCTTATGTTGACAGGCAAATGTGGGAGAAGATCGTGCTTAACCTGCTATCTAACGCTTTCAAATATACCCTTGCCGGTAACATAACCGTAACGCTTAAACAAATTGGGAATGAGGCCATGTTATCTGTAGAAGATACCGGTGTGGGCATCCCTGAAAAAGAACTGCCTCACATGTTTGAGCGCTTCCACAGGGTTGAGAACTCTGCCGGCCGCACGCATGAAGGTACTGGCATTGGTTTGTCACTTGTGCATGAACTGGTTCATTTGCACGGCGGGGATATAAGCCTAACCAGTACTGAAGGTGTAGGTACTACGTTTATCGTAAAGATATCTTTGGGTAAAGCGCACCTGCCGCAAGCAAACGTTATAGATAAAGCGAAAGATATCGATTCCTCGGCCCTAAAAGGCGCTTTTTTACAGGAGGCTTTCAACTTGCTGCAGGTAGAAACCCAGTCGCAATTTGACGGTGATAATGCAAAAGAAAGCATTACAACGAATCAGGATTTTACAGATACCAAAGATACCCTGATACTGGTTGTTGACGATAACGCCGACATGCGCGGTTATCTTAAACGTTTGCTTGAACCATATTTTACTATTGCTTTAGCCGTTAACGGCAAAGATGCCTTGCAAAAGATCCATGAGTTTAAACCCGATCTGGTATTAAGTGATATGATGATGCCGGTGATGGATGGGAAAACGATGCTGGAGCATATTCGCAATTCTGCCGAAACGCTGCGCATGCCGGTAATATTTCTATCAGCCCGCGCGGGTGAAGAGGCAAGGATAGATGGTTTGGAGGCAGGTGCAGATGACTACCTGGTTAAGCCCTTCTCGGCAGCAGAATTACTGACAAAGGTGAGGGCGCAGATAAAGATCAGCAAAACCCGTGGTTTTGCCGAACAGCAGTTGCGTGATCTGTTAACCGAAGCGCCTGTTGCTATAGCAATTTATCGCACCCCAATGCATATTATCGAGTTTGCCAATAACCGCATGCTTGAATATTGGGGATTAACTTCTGAGGCTGCCTTTGGAGTGCCGATATTGGTTGCCCTGCCTGAGTTAGAAGAGCAAGGTTTTGGTTCTGTAATGGACAAGGTTTATCAAACAGGTGAACGGTTTATATCCGGAGAGATACAGGTAATCCTCACTAAGTTCGGCCGTAAAGAAGAAAGTTTTATAAATCTTACGATCGAGGCGTTACGTGATGATAATGGGCAGATCACGGGCATGATAGCGGTTGCTGCAGATGTTTCTGAACAGGTAATGTCAAGAAAAGACCTTGAAAAGGTCACCGATACTTTGACAATGGCGATGGATGCGGCTAACCTTGGTACCTGGCGAACCGATTGGGGGCAGGACACGTTACATGTTTCAGAAATTGCAAGGAATATTCACGGCATTCCGCTGGATAAGCAGCTATCATTTATTGAAACTGTAGAGATGATCGTACCTGAGCATCGCGCAAGGGTGTTACAGTCAATAGAGAACGCTGTTAAAGCTAAAGGCCGTTTTAGCGAAGACTACCAGATCATCCCCGCTGATGGCGGTAAACCTAAATGGCTTAATACCACCGGTAAGGTAGAATTGGATAATTATGGCGAAGTTATAGGTGTTATCGGTACCATTTTAGATATTACCGAATCTAAAGAGGATAGCCAGCGTAAAGATGACTTTATTGGTATGGTTAGCCATGAATTAAAAACGCCGCTTACGTCGCTAAGCGGATACTCGCAGTTACTGCACATGCACGCTGCTAAAAAAGAGGATGGGTTTGCTAAGGAGAAACTTGAAAAAGTGGCGGTGCAGATCAGGAAAATGAATAGACTGATCACCGGGTTCCTTAACGTATCAAGATTTGATGCCGGTAAAATAGACTTAAATAAAGAATCATTTGATCTGAATGGATTGATAAGCGAAGTAATTGAAGATATCAACGGCATCATGATAACACATGTGATATTATTTGATGCCGATACTACCATCAATTTAAATGCGGACAAGGATAAGATGAATTCGGTGTTTTTTAACTTACTGAGTAATGCTATCAAATATTCGCCTAAAGCTAAACAGGTTTACGTTAAAACCTTGACCGTCGGTGATCGGGCTTTTATCAGCATCAAAGACGAGGGCATGGGCATCAGGAAGGATGAGCAGGACAAGTTGTTTGACAGGTATTATCGTGTAGAAAGCAACCATATGAGGCATATAGCCGGCTTTGGCATAGGGCTTTACCTAAGTGCCGAGATAGTGAAACGTCACGGTGGCCGCATTACTGTTAGCAGCGAAATTGGCCAGGGCGCAACGTTTGAAGTAAGCCTGCCATTGTAATAGATTATTTACAAAATTGTTATATTAAGCAATTATTAAATTGCTTAATGCTTCAAACTTTTCTTTAATATAAATCGTAAGTTGTGTATCAGCATAGCTGAAAATTGTGCAAAATGGCTTATCCCGCGATGGGATAAGCCATTTTAACTTTAGAAACGGCCTGTGGACTTCAAAATTTAGTCAAAATCTTTCCCGCTCATTTTCGTTAAACTACCTGGGCTTTCCTGGGGTTGCCTTTAACTAATATCTGCAATATTACTTGCAAGTATTAATCGCTATTTTTCTCACGCTCTTCTTCCAGTAATTGATTAACTTCTGCCAGTTGCTCATTGGTAGCATGTAGCTCTTCGTTCATCGACTGTAATTCTTCGTTGGCAGCTGTTAATTCTTCATTAGTAGTTTCGAGTTCTTCCTGTTGGTGCTGAAGCAGTTGTTTAGCTTTAACAATCTCCGTAACATCATTAACAGTAATCAGCACTGATTCAACTTTGTCATTTACATCAAAAAGCGGGTCATAGCTGAAATCGGCAAAGCGGGTTTCCTGTTTTCCGTTTTCTTTGATAATTAGTACCGCTTCTTCTAAAGATGTAACCTGGTTGCCGTTGCCTAACACTTGTTTAGCTCTTTTAACAAAAGGTTGCCCTTCAAACTCCGGTACAGCAGTAAGTATCGATTTGCCTATCACATCATTTTCAACCCGCCCCCATAACTTCAATAGAGATTGGTTTATTATTTCAATAATAAGTTCATCGCTTTTTAAGATACAAAGGCCGGTTGGTGTGTTGGCTATAATGCGATTTAGGCGATATTCGCTATCTGATAATTCCTTTGTGCGGCGGGTTATTTTATTTTCAGTTTCAGAACGTTCGGACGATAGCTCATCCTGTGTAACTCTTAATGCATGTTCAGATACCTGCAGTTCCTTCTCAGATTGCTGCTGCTGTATTAGCATTGCAGCCTCGTTTCGTCTGCTTTCTAATATATTAGCCTGGTCTTCAACATGGATAGTTACATTGTGTGTAGTACAGGTAATATAAACTATGCTGTTATTCTCATCAATAATAGGATATAGTTCAACCTGCCACCAACGCGGTGAAGAACCGGCGCCACCCATTAGATCAAAACGAAATATAGGTAATTTGATCTCGGCAGAATGACGCAGAACATCTTCAAGGCCTTGCTTTAATTTTTCTGCAGAGAAACTCCCGGCAGCATCGGCCTTAAAAAAATCCCATACGCTACGTCCTTTAAGCTGCTCTTCTTTGTAGCCCGTAGCTTGCTCATAAGCTGAATTAATAGATACTACGGTGAATGTAGGATGGTCTGGTTTTAAAATTATACGCGGTTCAGCCAATTGATCAAACAGCGCGCGAAATAGGTATTCCGTCAAATGTATTGAGTTGAAAATTACTTTCTTTTATATTCAGCAGCGGCAATTATGCTATAGTAAATATTCGTTATAAAATATCGTCTAAGAGAATTGTAAAAATAATACTTGTATTCTACACTACCAAACCCGGGCCGTACTTACAAAAACAATATAGTTGTAAGTTATTACAAAATGGTTTCTTTAAAACCAACATTTTATCCCATTTTGCAGACCATGACCGATTATGCGGAACTCCTAAAACAACTCCAATTACAAGTTGATTCTTTGCAGGCGGAAAACCTTGAGCTTAAACGCAGTCAAAGAAGGGAAATTGACAGCAGGGATATTAATGACGCTGCCAGCGAAATGCTGCGCATTAACCAGTTACGTTATCGTACAATTTTTGAGAATTCTTTACTCGGTAATAAGATCATCGGTTCAGATCTCAAAATTTTGCAAGTGAACCAAGCCCTCGTAGATATGCTGGGCTATCAGTCTAAAAATGAAATCACCGGTAAAATTATAATTGAATTTGCACATCCCGATTATGCGGGCGATTGGCAGATATTGCAACAAAGGCTATGGAGTAAGCGTTTACCATCTTTTAATTTAGAGACCCGTTTGGTTAAAAAAAATGGTGAAAGCATTTGGGTAAATGTGATTTCAATGCTTTTTAGGGATGGTAATGACATGCTTGGTTTTACTACTATTGAAGATATTAGTGATCGCCGGTCAGAATTTGATGTGCTTCGGATGCGCGAGGAAAATTTCAGGACCATCACCAACATCATCCCACAACAGGTGTTTACTGCCGCACCCAACGGTAAGCTTGTTTTTGTGAATAAACAAGTTTGCGATTATCTTGGTAGTAATGATGCTGAAATTATACAAAACGGGTGGGATGAGTCAATTCATCCGGAAGATGTTGAGAAATGTAGAGCGGCATGGTCAACTTCGGTACAAACCGGCAAAGATTTTACCATTGAATTTAGGCTGAAGAACGAACAAGACGATTATCGTTGGTTTCTGGGGCGTGCCACCGCTTTACGTAACGATGAAGATAGTATAACACTTTGGTTAGGCACAAATACAGATATACAAGCGCAAAAGGATAATGAGCATCGCAAAGATGAGTTTTTGAGTATTGTAAGCCATGAACTTAGAACGCCTTTAACAAGCATTAAACTTTATAACCAACTTTCTCAAAAAAATGGTTCGCCCGAAAAACAAGCCGAGTTTACTTCGAAATCCAAATCTCACATAATAAGGCTTGAGCGTTTAATTACGGATCTGCTTGATGTTTCGCGTATCAATGCAGGGAAAATGACCTATAATATCGAAACATTCGATTTTGACAAGTTGATAAAGGAAACGGTGGATTCTCTACAATTACTAAATAACAACCACGAGTTGGTTGTTCAGGAGTGTGACCCCATAGAGATAAAAGGCGATAAGCACAGGATAGAACAAGTCTTAAATAATCTGATCTTAAATGCTATCAAATATTCGCCGGATGCAACACAAGTTATTATTAATAGCAAGGTAATTAGTGATTCTATAATTGTGTCTATACAAGATTTTGGTATAGGCATAGAAGAGAAAGACCTAACCAGATTGTTTGACCGATACTACCGGGTAGATAATTCGTCCATGCGATTTGATGGATTAGGAATGGGACTGTACATAAGCGCAGAGATATTAAAACGCCATAATGGTAGCTTGTGGATAGAAAGCGAACCGGGAAAAGGATCAACATTTAACTTCTTGCTTCCTATTAACGGCGAACGTAATTTGACTGTTGTAGACACAGATAACAAAACCTTTTACAGCGCTAACTTTATTGAGGTAAGATACAACGAAGAAAAGGGTTGGTTAGAAACCGAGTGGCTGGGCTATCAAAACCTCGAATCTGTTAAAAAAGGTTGTATGGCCATCTTGGAAATGGTTAAAGCTGCTAAATACACACAGATATTAAATGATAATACATTGGTGAGAGGCAACTGGTCTGAAGCTGCCGACTGGGGAGCATCTTTTTGGTTCCCGGCTTTGCGTGAAGCGGGTTTAAAGCAATTTGCCTGGATTTATTCGCCCAGTGCATTTAGCCGTCTCGCAGCCGACAGAAGCGTGCAAACAGATCTTGGTGATTTTCAAACGCATTTTTTTACCGACAAAGAATCTGCTGAGGAATGGTTGGGAAGACAAAAAATGTTTGATCGGGTTTAAGTATCAGTTATTGAGAAAATGTTCAGAACAGAAGAAGTGCTAAGTCTAAGTCGTTGTAGATAAAAAAGCGCCACAACATAATTGCTGCGGCGCTTGAATTTAGCTTAGTTAGTTTCTTGTAAAGCGGCTTCGTTGATAGCCCCCGCTGCTTGCGTCAGCAATTGGTCTGCCTGTTTCTCTTCTTCTAAAGTTTGTTGCAATAATTCAACTGCATCAGTAAAGCCAAGCGTGCCTGCTAAAGCGCAAAGAGTACCGTATGATGCTATTTCATAGTGCTCTACCTTTTGCGCTGTCGAAATAATTGCAACATCTCTAACCTCCGTACCCTTTTCGGTCTCTTTCATCAACTCATCAGCTTCTTTTAAAAGTCCTTCCATGGCTTCGCATTTTACAGCTTTGGCTTTTTCCCCGATAGATTCAAATACCTGCTCAAGGCGAACAACCTGATTCTCGGTTTGGGTTAAATGTTCCTGAATGGTGTTTTTCAACTCATCAGAGGTAGCGTTTTTCATCATCTTGGGTAATGCTTTCACCAAGTGTTGCTCTGCCCAATAGATATCTTTTAATTCGTCAATAAATAGTTCTTTAAGGGCGCTCTCCGCTTCAGGTTTGCGGCCGCTTAATTGCTTTTCAGCAGCTTTAGTTTTCGTAGGCATGGTAGTAAATGTTTAAAATTTATAATTAATAACGGCGAGTTGATTACTAACCCGTTATAAACTTTAAACCTTGAAGCTCTAAATAAGTTTCAAATATTTTATAAATAAGAAACAAAATAAGTTAAAAGTAAAATATTCAATACCAAAGTCCCACCTCATTCAAAGCATAGACAGTACATTAACGGATGATGTTAAGAAATAACAGCTGACTGAAAGTTCTCCTTTAGAAAATCTAACGGGCCGTTAAGGATGTTGGTATCGTAAAGTTCGGTCTCCGTCAGAAATTCCGGCGAAAGCTGGTGAGAAAGTATTTCGTTGATCCTTTCGGTTTCACGCATCATACAATCAGATAGGTTCAAATAATCATAAAGATGTATGTGCTGTAGCCCAAGGCCAGGTTGTAATACGCGGTTAAAAATACTCTCCAATAGATTTAGCACTGGTTCTACAGCTTCTGCAGAGTCGGTTTCACCTGATGCTACAATAACATCGCGCATAAGTATTGCTTTAGCACGTAGTTGGAAAATAGCTCTATCTAATAAAGCTTCAAGCTCGGGCTTAATGTGGTGGATCTTTAACTCTTCTAAACGCTCTATCAATAGCGAAGCAACATAATAGCTTCTGTTTACGAATGAAATGTAATTTTCTCTGCCCGACTTGTTTTCCATTTTAATGGTGCCTTTTAGCACTAACGTGCTAATACAGGCAAAGTTATATAAGATGTGTAAACAAATATATATATTATTGAATATTAAAGGTTGAGCGGTAACCTTATTATTCCCAAAAGCGTTAAATTGCTTAGCCTTTTGATGATAACCTAAATAAATGTTCGCACATTATCTTGAACCGCTTAAGCGTGAAATACTGTCCGCCGCTAATATTGGCAAGATAAGGTTAACCGACTGTTCCTTACTGGCAAAGAGTATCTTTAGGCAAACCGGCCTTAAGATAAGCGATCTTACACTACAGCGTATGTTTGGTTTTTTAGAGGGAAAATTTGAACCTTCTTTGTACTCACTAACAGCCTGCGCTCAATTCTGCGGATTTACAACGTGGAATGAATTTCAGAACAAGGTTGATGAAAGCAATATAGAGGTGGCTAAACCTAAGCCCAATATTGATGAGTCGCTTGTTACTGTGATCATGAATATGGATAATCCGTTGGTTATTGTGAGCACCGATGCTCCGGATTTTACTATTTTAACTTACAATAAGGCGTTTGAAAGGTCAACCTTTCTAACTAAGCGGGACGTGCGTGGAAAAAGCTGGTGGGAGGCCTTTAAACCGGAAGATGCCGGCGGCTACGGGCCTACACAATTATTGCAAGCATTTCATGATGCGGTGTATAGAAATGAACCGGTAAAATTAGAGCAGGTACACTACAACATTCCAACTAAGCTTTCTGTAACAACGGAAATAAATTGGTGGAATGTTAGGGTACAGCCTATAAAGTATGATGGGGTTGTAAACTATCTGGTAATACAAGTTGATGATGTTACGGACAAAATTCTTGACCAGAATGCGATAGAACAAGCCATATTTAAAGAACTTACACAAGCCGAAGAACTCGCGGTTACTAATGTAAAGTTGAACAAGGTGATAGAACGGCTTGAAGAAAGCCACCAGGAGTTGTTTCAAACAAAGCAACAACTCGAAGGCTGGGTTTTTGAGCGTACTAAGAAACTTTTTGAAAGCGAAGACAGACATCGGAAATTAATAGATAACGCACCTGTTGCTATCGCTGTTCTTAAAGGAAAAGAGCATATTATTGAGACCGCCAATAAAAAAATACTTGAATATTGGCATAGGGACAAAGATGTTGTTGGCCGATCTCTTGGTAAAACGTTTCCTGATTTAGTAGAACAGGGGTTTATAGCTATTCTGGACGACGTACATTCAACCGGTGTCGCTTATGTGAATCCCGAACTGCGCGTGATCGTAAATTTCGAAGGAAGAACTTTTGCAAAGTATTTTGACATGATCTACCAACCCATCCGTCACCAAGAAGGTATAACAGACAGTATTTTCATCGTTGCGTTTGATATTACGGAGCAGGTGAATGCCCGTAAGGCACTTGAAGAATCAGAATCGCTGTTGAACATGGCAGTAAATGCCGCAAACTTTGGTATATGGTCCTTGAATATCAATAGCCGTGCAATAGTCTCCAATACGATCTTTAAGCAGTTATTAGGATGGCAGCACGACCATGAAATGAGCTACGAAGAAGCGTTGGGGTTGATTAATGAACCGTATTTAACAAAGGTGGCTGATGCAGTAGAGCAGGTGATTGCCGATGAAGGTTTACTTCACGTTACTTATCAAACCAAACGCTTTGATAGTGGTAGCGTAATCTGGATGAATGTTATTGGCCGTGTAACTTCAAACTTGGTAGGGGAAAGGGTGCTCTCAGGCATTATCAGAGAAGTAGAGCAACCGATTGCAAATTAATGATGCTTATTTCTTAATTAAAATTGTTAGGCAGGTAGGAACTGCTCAGATAATTAAGCGGCTTGATTTCCTTTGTGGTTATCATCCATCGCAATAACAGGGGTGCAAGCGTCATTATTGCAGCCTCAAACTCCGCCTTCAACTTACTTGAATTAACTTTGGTCCAAAGCGTGGTGCCGCTAATTTTTTGTAATAGTATAAAATGCTCGTCCGGTCTAATTATAAGACAATAAATACCGTCGTTCTCAGTTTCGTGGTAAAATGAAACTTCAAAGGGATAGTGTTTATCAAGCTTAAGTTTTAGGTCGTCCATATAGCTTTTTGGAATATTTACGAAACGTCGCTATTAACAGATTTTAAAAATCAGTTAAAATTTTATTTTTTTTTCATTTAACAGTAGACCTATCTGACACACGCCATGCCGCGTTTCTAAACGTTATAAATAGCTATCCTTTTGCCAGGTTTTTCGTGGACACTGCCTCATCTCAGTAGCCTTTGGGTTTATTTTATCAGCTTACAGGCTTTTGCCCTGCTGTAACGGGTATAATCACCGTTATAGTAATGAAGTTATTTCAGCATTAAGCTTTCCCACGACTGATTAATCTTAAGTTAAAACTAAACTTCCTGTAATGGGAAGGATAATAGCTGCAATTGCTTCCCACCATGACGAGCGCAATTTCCAGGCATCCCTCAAAATTTTACTTTGGAAATAAAAAAAAGGGTTTGATGTAAACGAGCGTTCTATTAATGCCTATTGTTAAGAGAAACATACAACATGTAGTTTTAACAGACAGTTTTTAAAAGAGCCAATACATTAAATTACATTTTGGCTAATTGTTATTCTATTTGATTTATAGGTAAATAAAATTATTGTTATTAATATATAAATTTATTTAGTAGTTAAATTTATTGTGGCGTTCGGTTTGGTTACTTTATGGCACAAACACCCACACATGCAAAACAAACTAAAGGTATTTACGTGGCACATCCACGGCAGTTATCTGTTCTATCTATCTCAGGGAAATTACGATATATATATTCCCACAAAACCAGAAAAAACAGAAGGTTACTACGGTAGGGGCGAAACCTTTCCTTTCGGAAACAATGTGATAGAAATACCCGCCGAGGAAGTAAAGCATCAGACTTTCGATTGCATAGTATATCAAACTAACAACAATTATTTGACCGACCAATACGAGATACTTTCAGAGGAACAACGCAAGCTGCCTCGTATATACATAGAGCACGACCCGCCGCGCCAGCATCCAACCGATACCAAACATGTGGTAGATGACCCCAAAGTTACGCTGGTGCACGTTACACATTTCAACCGTTTAATGTGGGATAGTAACAACACGCCGACACGTGTAATTGAACACGGCGTTACGGATAGCGGTGTTGTTTACAAAGGTGATTTAGATAAAGGCATTGTAGTGATCAATAACCTGCCGGCGCGTGGCCGCCTGTTAGGTTACGATATATTTATGAATGTTCGTAAACATGTACCGCTTGATTTGGTGGGCATGGGTACAGGAGACCTTGGACTTGGTGAGGTGCTGCATCCGCAGCTGCCCGAATTTCAAAGCCGTTACCGTTTCTTTTTCAACCCGATCAGATATACCAGCCTTGGACTGGCCATTTGCGAAGCCATGATGATGGGCATCCCTGTTATAGGTTTAGCTACAACAGAGCTATCAGCGGTGATAGAAAATGGTGTATCAGGTTTTATCCATACAGATGTGGATTACCTGGTAGAGAAAATGAAACTTTTAATAAGAGAGCCGGAACTGGCCCTCGAAATAGGTAATAATGGCAGAAAGGTAGCTATGCAGCGCTTTAACATTGAGCGTTTTGCCAACGATTGGGAACAACTTTTTAACGAAGTGACCAATACTCACGTACCCGAAGTCCTAATCACAGCATCATGAAATATCAAACGAAAAGGATCGCAATGATAAGCGATCATGCTTCGCCGCTTGCAAATCTTGGCGGAGTTGACACCGGTGGGCAAAATGTTTATGTTGCCCAATTAGCCAGGCAATTGGCAATACAGGGCTACCTGGTTGATGTGTTTACACGTAAAGATGACGCTAATTTGCCGGATGTTGTTAACTGGGTTAACGGTGTACGCGTGATTAATATAGAAGCCGGTCCGGTGGCTAATGTACCCAAAGAGGAACTTTTACCTTATATGAAAGTCTTCAAGGTCAATATGCTTAAGTTCATCAGGGTTGAGGGAATAGAATATACGCTGGTGCATGCAAACTTCTTTATGTCGGCATTGGTAGCCATGGGGATTAAACAACAATTAGGCGTACCATTTGTGGTTACGTTTCATGCACTTGGGCATGTAAGACGCATTCATCAAAATGATGCCGATAAATTTCCTGTTGAGCGTTTAGCCATCGAAGAACAGGCTGTGAAAATGGCCGACCAAATTATAGCAGAGTGCCCGCAGGATAAAGAAGATCTCATTAATTACTATAACGCTAATGAAGACAAAATTTCAATTATACCGTGCGGGTTTAGTCACAATGAGTTTTCGCCTATGGATAAGCAGTGTGCACGCAGGATATTAGGCTTGCCACAAGATGAGCATATCATATTGCAGCTGGGCCGCATGGTGCCGCGCAAAGGCGTTGACAATGTTATTGAAGCGTTGGCCGGCGTAAAAACTAAAAATAAGCAGGTTAGGCTGCTGATTGTTGGCGGAGAATGTGAAAAACTGGAAGAAGAAACCTGCCCTGAGTATGCGAGGCTGCTAAACGTTGCCCGGAAACATGGTGTTATCGAGCAGGTAATATTTGCAGGCCGCAAAAATCGAGACAGGCTTAGATATTATTATGCTGCCGCTGATATTTTTATCACTACACCATGGTACGAGCCGTTTGGAATTACGCCACTGGAGGCCATGGCCTGCGGAACGCCGGTGATAGGATCCAACGTTGGCGGTATAAAATACAGTATTAAAGATGGCGAAACTGGTGTATTAGTAGAGCCTCATAATCCGCAGCAGTTAGCGCAGGCTTTAAACGAACTGCTTAGCGATGAGATGCTGCTTAGTGATATGAGTGAGAATGCAATTGAACATGTTAATTGCTATTTCACCTGGGAAGACGTTGCCAATATGCTTAAGAAGGTTTACCGGAACATTGCACCGGTTACACGTTTAGTTCAAAAACAATCGCAGGCTGCTTAATGAAGAATAAAGCAATCTTTCTGGATAAAGATGGCACGCTGATTCCTGATATCCCTTACAATGTCGATTCGCAATTGATAACCCTTCAGGCAGATGCCATTGAAGGGTTAAAGCGGTTGCAAGCCGCTGGTTATCTCTTTATTGTTGTGTCCAACCAATCCGGCGTAGCGCGTGGCATTTTCGAGGAGAACATGTTAAAAGGAGTGGAGCAACGCATCCGGCAAATGTTATCAGCGCAAGGTATTGGACTAACCGCTTTTTACTATTGTCCGCATCATCCCAAAGGTATTGTCCCTGGTTTGAACACCGATTGTAACTGCCGTAAACCCGAGCCGGGCATGCTATTCACCGCAGCAGTGGAACACCATATCGATTTGGGAGCTTCATGGATGATAGGAGACATCCTTAACGATGTCGAAGCAGGTAACCGCGCTGGCTGTAGCACGGTTTTAATAGATAACGGTAATGAAACGGAATGGGTATCCGGCCATCACCGGGTGCCGACAGTAATTGCCAAATCAATTGATGAGGCTGCGATACTGATGTTAAAATCAAACCAACATGAATTGGCAGGGCTGTAAGAACATCCTCTGCATCCGCCCGGACAACATGGGCGACTTGATCATGTCCGGGCCCGCTATTCGTGCGCTTAAGAAAAGCTTTGGTGCTCGTATAACCTTGCTTACCTCAATAATGGCTAAAGGTATTACGCTGATGATGCCCGAGATTGACGAAGTAATGGTGTATGATGTGCCTTGGGTTAAGACTGCAGAAATCGAGGACACAAAAGCGTTCTATGACGTAATTGCCGATATTAAAAATAAAAACTTCGATGCTGCGGTTGTTTTTACCGTTTATAGCCAAAACCCGCAACCTACGGCTATGCTTGCTTACCTGGCAGGCGTACCTCAAATATTAGCATACTGCCGGGAAAATCCATATCAACTCATTAATAATTGGGTGCCCGATAAAGAACCTTATGAGCTTATAAAACATCAGGTTAAGCGCGATCTTGATCTGGTAGCTGCGGTGGGCGCTTATATTGACGATGATAATTTAAGCCTGGATGTAGATAATGATCTATGGCCGGCTATCAGTAACCGAATAAGTAAGCTTGGTGTGGATTTAGCGAAGCCCTGGCTATTGATTCATCCCGGTGTAAGCGAGTCAAAGCGGGAATATCCATTTGAGCTTTGGGTTGAGGCGGGTAAAAGGTTAGTGAATGATGGCTATCAACTTATTGTTACGGGCGCCGCGAGCGAAAAGCAATTCGCCGAACACTTAGCAGACGGGATAGGGACGGGTTGCTACTCCGCAGCAGGATTATTTCCTTTGAATGAGTTTGTTTGTTTGGTTAAACATTCACCTTTGCTGGTGTCTGTAAATACTGGCACCATCCATATAGCAGCTGCTGTTGGTACGCCTGTGGTTGTGCTTTATGCGCAAACCAATCCGCAGCACACGCCCTGGAAAGTGCCGCATGTAGTTTTACCATTTGCAGTGCCTGTTCAAATGCGCAGTCGCAATGAAGTTATAGGGTATGTAGACAGAAAATTATATGATCGCCCGGTGCCAATGCCGAATGCAGGCGATATATCAAATGCTGTTACACACTTGCTTAATCCGCAAGACTTACCAGTTCAACCGTCTCCCGGAATACCAGATGAAAATCCGGGGATTGCAGCCAGTTGATGGTGCGATGAACGCGCGTATCCAAGGGTCCCCACCTATGAGGTTCACCATCCATACTGATCACAATGCTTGGTGTTTTGAACGCAGATGCGATATGCGAGACACCCGTGCAATTAGATATAAGCATTGCAGCGTTTTGTATCAATACACCAACTGCCCCCATTGAAGTTTTGCCTGCTGTGTTAATAGGCTCATGCCTCATAAGGCTTATCACCTCATCAATAATACCACCTTCCTCTTTTGTGCCGGTAAGTACCGCTTTGTATCCTTCGTCTATACAGTAATCAGCCAAGGTAGCAAAATATTTCACCGGCCATTGGCGGTAGCTTCCCCTTGAGCCGGGATGGATGCAAACATATGTTTTAGGTTCAATATCTAACTGCAAAGCATCTAACGCGTCGTAATCCGCGGTTGTTAACGGATACTCTAACTCATTGCCTTGTGATTCAATGCCAAGGAATTCCATCAGGCGGATATGCCGGTCAATCTCATGGCCCTCGTTAGGGTAAGTCATAAATAAGCCGTTGTCAGGCGCATAATGCCCATCGATTTTGTAACCTGCTGTGTATTTCGCGCCGAATAGCTCAACCATTGGATTAACTACAGAGCCATTACCCTGCATTTGTATCGCAAGATCAAATTTTTCATCCTGCACTTCTTTTAAAAAACTGGTAAACGCAGCTTTATCAAGTTCCTGTTCAGGCAAACCGGGATAGCCGGGAAAATGAATGAAGTTATCAAAATACTGATTAAATCTTTCAGCAAGCGATTTACCCCAAGGCAAACCAATCAAAGTGATCTGTGCATTTGGGTAAGCATTTCGTAAAGCTCTCAACGCGGGTATCACACAAAGCATATCACCCAATTGAAGGGCGCGGAATGTTGCTATCTTCTTTATTTCGAAGTGAGGAATTTTCATATTGATCAGATAAATAAAACGCGGTATTTTATTGCTCCATACCATTGCCAAAAAACCGAGGCAAACGGGATAATAATTGATGTATAAACCATTTCTACAACATGGCTCACAGCCAGGCTGGTATTTTTCAATCTTTTATAAGCGAAACATACGGTTAGCCCGGCCCATCCAGCGGAACCCACGGTAAATAGGGTTTGATGTTGAGTGATCCATCCGGCTATCATCATTAAAAAAGCTGCGATAATGCAATAGTAAAATACCGGCGTTTTTTGGCGGATAAGTCTATCGTACAAGTCCTGGTGCTTTTTATAAAGCAAAGCATTATACATCGTCTTTTTCTGTTCCTTAATGCTCACGCCCCAGGGAGATGCCCGTACCGGGTGCACAACAATAGCGCTTTCCACCTTTGTAATAGGCACATTGTTATGAATGAATTTGAAATGCAGATCGCTGTCTTCTCGCCAGGCCATTTCAAACTCCTCATCAAAGCCGCCTGCCTTAATCAACGCTTTTTTGGTACATGCGCAGTTGGCAGTGATAAAATCTGCTGTTTGCAGGTGCGCTGTGTTTTGCTCATGATCGGTAGGTCGGTCGCTGATGGGTACTATTACTCTTCCGGTTATTGCAATTTCTTTTTCCGGATTGCAGTGGGCAACTATTTGTTGCAGCCAATGTGCATCAGGCAGGCAATCATCATCGGTAAAAGCAATAATGCTGCCTTTTGCATTTAGCCAGCCATAGTTACGTGCACCTGCCGGTCCCTTCTTTTGAGGGAGCGGCAGGTATTTGATCTGCGGATGATCGTAAAGAGACCATTCGTTTATAACAGCTTTTGTTTGTTCGTCAGGCCCATCGCTAACCACAATGATCTCGTATTGATGCCTGTCAAATTTTTGACGAAGCAGCGCCTTTAAACAATTAGCTAAGAGCTTCGGCCGCTGATACGTCGGTATCACTATAGATACGGTTACCATTTTCTTTTTCAATTACAAATGAACCAATGACCAATGCATCAAAAGGAGACGACCAGAAACATTCTACCGCATCCCGTGGTGTACAAACTATCGGTTTACCCAGAGTATTGAATGAAGTGTTCACTAAAACCGGGACACCCGTTTTGCGTTCAAAGGCTTTTAGCAAGTCGTAATAATCTTTATGCTGTTGCTGGTTTATGGTTTGGATGCGGGCGGTTCCGTCTGTATGTCTCACAGCGGGTATTTGATCAGCCTTCTCTTCCTTAACATCATAAACAAATAACATGAATGGAGAGTATTCGGCATTATTAAACCATTCGCCGGCTTTTTCCTGCAATACCACGGGCGCCACCGGGCGGAAGTCTTCGCGGTCTTTTACCTCATTCAACCTCGCCTGCATAGCCGGGTTAATAGGTGATGCCAAAATAGAGCGGCTACCCAAAGCACGCGGACCAAATTCCATGCGGCCCTGGTACCAGCCAATTATCTTATCCTGCGCCAGTATGTCTGCAGTTTCTTCGGCAATATTTTCCAATTTACGGTAAGGCACCTTCCAAAGCTTTAGCTGCTTTTCAATTTCAGCGTCGCTGTATTGCGGTCCCCAATAGCAGTGATCCATAACAAAAGATTTTTCATCGCTTTTGCGTTGCTGCGCATCAACCCATAGCGCTGCGCCAAGGGCGGTACCATCGTCGCCTGATGCTGGTTGTACCCAGATGTTTTTAAAGAAACCTTTGTCTCGTATGCGCGCATTGGCTACACAGTTTAGCGCTACGCCACCGGCAAGGCAAAGGTTTTCTTCTTTGGTTTCTTCGTGCAGCCAGGCAGTAAGTTCAAGCATGGCTTCTTCCAAAACTAACTGTAGCGAATGTGCTACATTAAAATGATGTTTGGTAAATTCTTCATGACGCAGGCGTTTAGGGCCAAATCGTTCGGTTAAGTTTTGATTGTTGATGGTATACTGTCCGTTAGCGCCCATCTGCACTATCTCACGGAAATCGTTTACAAACTCCGGCTTGCCGTAAGAAGCTAAAGCCATCACCTTGTATTCATCGCTTGAGTGCAGGAAACCGAGGTGAGTGGTGACATCCTCATACAACAATCCTAATGAATGCGGCATATTTACCTGGCCTATCCTGTCCAACTGCTGGCCGTGGCCAATATTATATGTTGTGGTTGCCTGTTCACCACGGCCATCAACTGTCATTACGGCTGCCGTTCTAAATGGCGAACAATTAAACGCGCTCGCAGCATGTGAGATATGATGCTCCACAAAATGCCATTTATCACGACCAATATTACAGCCTGTAAAGCGCAATTGTAAGTGATGCGGCCACCCATCCCTGAGTTGTGCTGGCGCATTTATGATGGATGAAAGGAATAACGGTTCCCAAGGATTGTTGAAGTCTTCGTTAAGGTGCGACCAGCCCTCTTCAAAAGGAATCTCAATGGTTTCTTTACCACGGTACTTTTCACCTATTAGCAAATATGGATCAAATGAATATGCTATATTATCTATATCGTTTATATGAATGCCTGCAACCTTTAAGCAATAATCTATTGCGTGGAATGGAAGTTCCCAGGTTGAAAATGGCACCGGGCGTTTGCCATGTTTGTAATGGATAAAACGTTCTTCTTCTGTGGCGGCAAGCAAAATGCCATCTTTTACTAAACATGCCGCCGAATCATGGAAAGCTGCATTAACTCCAAGTGTATACATTCAGGTAGATATAAGTGCTTTTAAGCCTCCAAATGCATAGTGTATTTGGTACGCAGTCAATTAAGAACACAATGAATTATGTTAAGTTTTAAATAAATAAATTTTCTTAAAATGATAATTAATTAAAACTATAAAGAATTACAAAGTGTTGTAATTACTGAAAACTTAAAGAAAAAATTATGAAAGCAGCCGTATTTCACAAACCTGGCGACATCAGATACGATACCGTTGAGGATCCGAGAATTGAGGACTCCCGTGATGTTATCCTCCGCGTTACATCTACAGCTATTTGCGGCTCCGACTTGCATATACTAAGCGGCGGTGTGCCGCAAAAAGAACCTATGGTAATGGGGCATGAGTTTATGGGCATTGTTGAGGAAGTAGGCAGCTCCATTACCAATCTTAAACGCGGTGATAGGGTGGTAGTACCTTTCCCTATTGCTTGCGGGCATTGTTTTTTCTGCCAGCATGATGCATCACCTGCTTGCGAAAATTCAAACTATAAACATTATGGCCCAGACGGCGACATGCTCGATCAGAAAGGTGCTGCCTTATTCGGGTATACCGACCTGTATGGAGGTTACTCAGGTGGTCAGGCAGAGTATGTGAGAGTTCCTTATGCAGACATTAGCCCGAAGGTCGTGCCTGATAACCTAAGTGACGAGCAGGTGCTTTTCCTTACTGATATATTCCCTACGGGATGGTCGGCAATTGACTGGGCCGCACTTAAGGGCGGCGAGGTTGTTGCCATTTTCGGCTCAGGTCCGGTAGGCTTAATGGCACAAAAGGCTGCATGGATAAACGGCGCAAGCAGGGTTATTGCTATTGATCCGCTTGAGTACCGTTTAGAACGTGCACGGGCGGTTAACAAAGTTGAAACCCTGAACCCGCACGATGTTGATGTTGTTGAAGCAATTAGGGAAATGACAGGCGGCCGTGGTGCAGATGTATGCGTAGATGCTGTAGGTTTTGAACCTGAACGAAGCATTGTAGATAAAGCAAAGGCCCTTATCAATTTTGAAGTAGGCAGTATGAAAGTATTGGACCTTGCGTTCAAAGCTGTTCGTCGTATGGGTACCGTATCAGTAGTAGGCGTATATGGTTCTACTTACGATAACTTCCCTTTCCATCGCTTGTTTGATAAAGGCATCACCCTTAAAATGGGACAAGCACCGGTGATAAATTACGTAGATCACCTGATCGACCTGGTTAAACAAGAGAAAGTTGTTCTGGATGATATTATCTCGCACACGATGCCTTTAAGCGAGGTTACCAAAGGTTATGATATGTTCCAGAAGAAAGAGGACGACTGTGTTAAAGTGGTTTTAAAGCCATGGGAATAAATAAATAATAAGAAGCATATTTATACAACAATGTCTAACGAAAACAAAATGACCCGGCGACAAGCGGTTGCCGGTTTAGGAACCACATTGGCGGCTGTTGTTGCAGCCCCGGCATTAGGTAACACTACAAATAATACGATGGAAGCAAAACCACTTGAAGATCCCACAACAAAGTATCCTAAACCACCTTTTATGGAGCAGAGCCAACCATGGCCAGGCTTAGCGAGCAAAATGAACCCAAGACCTGATCATGGCGAAACAAGCTACAAAGGTTCGGGCAGATTAAAGGGTCGTAGGGCGCTAATTACCGGTGGTGACTCAGGGATGGGCCGTGCTGCTGCTATAGCTTATGCCCGCGAGGGTGCTGATGTTGCAATAAACTATCTGCCCGCAGAAGAGCAGGATGCGCAGGAAGTGATCGCCTTGATGAAAAAAGAGGGTGTAAAAGCTGTTGCTATCCCGGGCGATCTGAGGGATGAGAATTTTTGTAAACGAATGGTTGATGAAGCCGTAAAACAATTAGGCGGATTGGATATCCTGGTGAACAACGCAGCCCGCCAGCAAACCCGTAAAACCATCCTTGATGTTAGCAGCGAGGATTTTGATGCTACGATGAAGACCAATATCTATGCGCCGTTCTGGACTATTAAAGCCGCAATGCCGCATTTAAAGCCGGGTTCGGCAATTATTGGTACCACTTCAGAGCAGGCCTATGATCCATCACCGGATCTATATGATTATGCGCAAACCAAAGCTGCCACCATGAACTACGTTAAATCTTTAGCTAAACAGTTGGCGCCAAAAGGTATACGCGTAAACGGAGTTGCTCCCGGACCGATATGGACTCCGTTGCAAGTAAGTGGCGGTGCTACTATGGAAAAACTGAAACAGTTTGGCGGCCAAACGCCAATGGGCAGGCCCGGTCAACCGGCAGAGCTTGCATCAATATATGTACAATTAGCCGCGGCCGATGCAAGCTATGCAACTGGCCAGGTTTATGGCTCAGCGGGTGGTGGTGGCCAGCCATAATAAATTTTAGGTGTGTTTTCTGCTCAATAAAAATAGCTGCGTACAATTAAGTACGCAGCTATTTGCTTTTAATTTAAGCGGTGACCTCAGTACTTATTTTCAACCTTGCCTCGCGAGCAGCTGCAACCATATTTGCGATGGCGGCTTTGGTTTCAGGCCATTTGCGGGTTTTAAGTCCACAGTCTGGGTTTACCCAAAGGTTTTTCGGAGGCAAAAGTTCCGCAGCTTTGGTAAGCAACGCTACCATTTCTTCGGCAGTAGGCACGCGCGGCGAATGTATATCGTATATACCGGGGCCAATCTCATTCGGATAATCAAAACTGGCAAAGGCTTGCAGTAATTCCATTTGCGAGCGCGATGTTTCAATGGTGATCACATCTGCATCCATTTGGGCGATATGTTCGATAATGTTATTAAACTCGCTGTAGCACATATGGGTGTGTATCTGCGTTTCATCTTTAACACCACTGGCTGTTATCTTAAAGGCTTTTACTGCCCAGGTCAGGTAATGCCGATGCTTTGATTTGCGCAAGGGCAAACCTTCACGTATGGCGGCTTCATCAACTTGTATAATGCCAATGCCTGCTTTCTCCAAAGCCAGAACTTCATCGTGGATAGCCAAAGCGATCTGGTAAGCGGTGGTCTCGCGTTCCTGATCATCCCTAACGAAAGACCACTGAAGTATTGTGACAGGCCCTGTTAGCATTCCCTTCATCAGTTTTTTGGTTTGTTGGTCTGCAAATGTTATCCATTTAACGGTCATATCCACAGGGCGACTAACATCACCATAAATTACAGGCGGCTTAACGCAGCGGCTGCCATAGCTTTGTACCCAGCCATTTTTTGTAAACAGGAAACCATCCAACTGCTCACCAAAGTATTCTACCATGTCGTTACGCTCAAACTCGCCATGCACCAGCACATCTAATCCAACTTCTTCCTGCCAGCGTATCACGTCTATGGTTGCTTGTTTAAGTGCCTGTTCATACTCATCTTCGGTTATTTCAGCTTTCTTAAAACGGGCACGTAATTGCCTGATATCATCTGTTTGTGGGAATGAGCCAATTGTTGTTGTAGGTAGGGCAGGCAAAGCAAAACGTTGTCGTTGTATGTGCTGCCTGGTCACAAAGTCGCTCGCTCTGTCAATGTCTACGGTTGTTATAGCTGCAACGCGTTTTGCCACTTTAGGGTTGTTCACCCTATTCGAGTTACGGCGGCTTTTTATGGCCTCATTATTAGCCACTAAAAGTTCAGTATTACCTTTGGTTATCAGTTTCAATTCACGTACCTCATCTAATTTTTGCTTTGCAAAGGCCATCCAGCTTTTGGCTTCTGAATCTAAGGCAGTTTCCAGCTCAAGATCAACCGGGCTGTGCAAAAGAGAGCAAGAAGGGGCTATGATCAACCTGTCGTCTCCTATCTTTTCAATAGCTTTTTTTATAAAGCCTAATGAGCGTTCATAGTCGTTCTTCCAAACATTGCGGCCATCTACTAAACCTAATGATAATTGAAGGCCGGCTGGGATAGCTTCAAGTACATCTTCCAGCTGTTCAGGGGCACGCACGAGGTCAATATGAAGAGCAGCAATAGGCAGGTTCACGGCCAAATGAGTATTCTCCAGCAAGCCCTCAAAGTAAGTTGCCACCATTATTTTTATATCGCTTACACGGTTAGCAATGTATCGGTAGGCGAAGTTTAAGGCATCTTTTTCTTTAGCGGAAAGATCAAGCGATAATATCGGTTCGTCCAATTGTATCCAGGTAGCACCCTGTTGTTTAAGTTGGTTTATGATTTCTACGTAAACAGTTACAAGGTTTTTGATCAGATCTATACGATTGAAACCTTCCTGTTTTTCTTTACCAACAAATAAGTAGCTTACAGGACCTAATAATACAGGTTTGGCTTTGTTGCCAAGCAAGTGCCTGGCCTCGGCAAACTCGCCAAATATCTTTTCAGAGAAGATGCTGAACTTCTGTTTTGACTTAAATTCCGGTACAATGTAATGGTAGTTTGTATCAAGCCATTTGGTCATTTCCATAGCGGTAATATCCAGACCGTTTTGCTGATAACCGCGTGCCATGGCGAAATACAGGTCCGTTTCCGTGTTTCCTTTTATCTGCGAGAGAACAGGGGCATAGCGCTCGGGGATATTGCCGAGCAAAAGGCTCATATCTAAAACCTGGTCGTAATAGCTAAAGTCGTTGCAGGGTATCAGGTCTATCCCTGCCTGTAGTTGGGTGTTCCGATTCTCTTCTCGGATGCTGCGCCCCAACTGGTGCAATTCCTTAAGGGTTATTTTGCCGGCCCAATAGTTTTCGCAGGCTTTTTTTAGTTGACGATGACTACCAATACGCGGATAGCCTAAATTTTGCGTAAGCATTTTCAATAAGTTAATGATGAAAAAATAAATGCTGCAGACAAAGCTTCACAACGCAAAACGGCAGGATAGGGCAGGCAAAACACTTATCGATAATGGGAGTTTACCGAGGTAATATTCTACGAAGACCTTTTGCCTTATTGCGCGAAAGCATTTGTCTATCCGGTAGAGGCAGGTATCCTGGCTTGTAACATCTTTACCGCCCTTCCCAACAGCAATAACAGTCAGTGAGCATCAATTGGTAAAAACTTTTTGGTTACTTACAGTTGCGCGACAGCCCGTGATTTACACACGGTTCCCTTTTAATCCCGGCGTTTGCCGGAAACCATTATCGGTGAATAAAGAACTATGAATTGATTAAACAAAACGGTGTAAAGCTAAATACAAGGTTTTAATTACTGAAAAAAGTATTTAAATAAGTGTTAAAGAATAAAAATTATAGCTTTGTCAGTAAAATAATCTTTAAATAAATTATTTAGCTAACCTTGGCCGTGAAATATTCTTCAAACGAACTATTAGACGATATTGATATACAGTTGTTAAAACACCTTGGACAAGACTCCAACATAGCAACAAAAGACCTTGCGGCCAAAGTAAACCTTTCACCTTCGCCGGTTTTCGAGCGTTTAAAACGATTGGAAGCGTCTGGTTTTATAAAAAAATATATTGCCGTGCTTGATGCCGAGAAGTTAAGTTATGGCCTGATGATATTTTGCAACATCAAATTAAAGCAACACGACAAAGCTATAGGGAGTGATTTTGTGAAAGACGTTATGCAACTTAAGGAAGTAGTTGAGTGCTATAATATATCAGGCGATTATGATTTTCTACTTAAGGTTTATGCGCGAGACATGAAGCACTATCAGGATTTTGTTTTTAATAAATTAGGTTCTGTTAAAAGTATTGGCAGTACGCATAGTACATTTGTAATGTGCGAAAACAAAAATACGCACAATATAAATTTATAATATGCAAAAGTTAGAGTGCCCCATTGATGGGGTGAGAATAGATGAAACACGGGTTAGAGTGGTAGCTTTCTTTGTCGTTGCCTTTGCCATAGCAATCATTTTTACAGCAAACCCGGTAGTAGCGGCTGTATTATTTCTCGACTTTCTGCTCCGAAGCCTTAACTATGGCAAATACGGTCCACTTAATATTTTGGCCGGGAGCATTGCGACTTCCCTTAAGCTCAAGAGCCGGTTTGTTGACCGCGGGCCAAAGCGTTTTGCAGCCTTGATGGGTACTGTAATATCAGGACTTTTGTTTGTGGGGTTGATGTTTGGGTTTAAGCCACAGTCACAAATTATCGCCGGTTTGCTGGTGGTTTTTGCAAGTCTTGAATCTTTTGCGGGGATTTGCGCCGGCTGCTATATTTACACATGGACCAAACAACTCAGGCCGAGGTAATACCTCAATTTAAATTGTAGCGGAAGTTGGTACAATTGTATGCCTTCTTATCCAAAAGTATAGTATCAAAAATATCACTATGTAAATGGTGATATTAAAGATTTCGTGGTGGTAGGTAAAGTACTGCTGCTGGTTTGGATAAACTTTGAGTAACAACGCTAATCCGCTTATTCTAAAAACGTTTAGTATGTAAACAGTAAGCACTGTAAATATTAACAACTTAACCTTAGCTTTCCATTCTGCAGGGAATGCAACGCAGAAAGCAATCAGGAAACTCATTACGCCAAGCCCGAGGCAATCGTAATTTACCATCAGGATAGGGCCATCAATAATCATTAATTCTGTAGCGTTGCGGTATGCCATAAATCCAAAAGCGTTGATGATCCAGGTGCTTGGTATAATGAGGATGTTTCTAAGCCCTTGTATATAATTAAAATGTTCCGCAACAAATGGATGATAAAAACGACCGCCAGGCGAAGTAGCGCTAAACATAAATTTGTTGCCCTCGCTTAAAAAGAAATAAACTAAAAAAAGTTTAGCTACAAAGATTAACGCAATCTTGTTTCCCCTTTTTTTTCTTTCGGATACTTTTAATTGATTCTCCATCAGGTTGCGTAAATCCAATTTTGTTTGAAGCTTTAAAACTAATACCACTATTTGTTAAATACAACACTGACTACGCTTTCTTTTAAATTCTCTAATTGTACCTATCAAAGCTCAATTCGTCATCAACATGCCATTTTGTGTTTGAAATTTTTGTTTAATTTAAATGTTTAACATTTTTGTCAAACAATGACAACGCGAGATACAGGTACTGAACAACTCATAAAAGACACTGCGAAACAGGTTTTCTTTAAAGAAGGCCGTTTGCATGCTACTACTCAAGACATAGCTGATGCTGCTGGTGTTAACAGAACATTGGTCAATTATTATTTCCGGTCACGAGACGAATTAATAAGGCAAGTGTACGAAGAGGGTATGGACGATATGGATAATCGCTTGTCGCAAATAATGGAAAGCGATATTCCTTTTAGAGAGAAAATAGAAAGTTTTATTGATGTTTTTATGGCAGATTCTATGGAGTATCCCTACCAGGAAACTTTTTTGATAACTGAAATGAACACCAACAGCAATCTGCATAACAAACCGGATATGAATCTGAAAGTTGAAAATTTTTCAGCGCAGATTCAGAAAGAGATAGATGAAGGTCGCTTACCAAAAATGGATCCTATTCATTTTGCAATGAACATGTTCTCGCTGATGATCTATCCACTTATTATGAGGCCCCTGTATAAGCAGCTTTATAAGCTCACCAATGAACAATTTACCAAGCTTATGCTGGAGCGTAAAGACATTACCTGCAAAATGCTTTTTGGCAAGCAGTAACAAAATAAAATCTAAACAATCAAACAGATTACTCACAAACATGCACTCACATACATCCAACATCACCATGAAAGCAAAAGCTTCAATACTTGCCGGCATAAGTTCGGCAGTGCTGCTATTAGCTGCTTGTGGCGGCAACCAGCAGCAGGGGCAGCCCGGCGCGGGCGCGCAGCCACCTCAAAGTTTCCCTGTATTTAAAGTAGAACAAAAAGATGCTACCATTAACACCGATTATCCCGCAACGCTGCAAGGGCAGCAGAATATCGAGATCCGTCCGAAGATCGACGGGTATATCGAAAAGATTTACATTGACGAAGGTAGCGTAGTTAAAAAAGGTCAGCTGTTATTTACTATAAACGCACCGCAGTACGCGCAGGAGGTTAACACAGCGGCGGCAGCAATCAGCAGCGCAGAGGCAGATGTTAATGCTGCACAGTTACAGGTTAACAAAACCCGCCCGCTGGTAGAAAAAGACATCATCAGCAAGTTCGAATTGGAATCAGCAGAGCTAACACTGCAGTCGCGCAGAGCAGCGCTGAAACAGGCCAGGGCAACGTTGGCTAATGCAAAAACCAATATATCTTACACACAGGTTACAAGCCCTGTAAATGGCGTGGTTGGCGCAATACCCTACAAATTAGGAAGCCTGATCAATAGCAACACGGCTGAACCACTCACCACCGTATCAAATATCGGTAAGATATATGCTTATTTCGCGCTTAATGAAAAACAATTGCTTGATTTTTCAAGACAGTACAAAGGTTCATCTCTCGATGTTAAACTAAAACAATTGCCGCCGGTGACACTGATACTTGCAGATGGTACGGAATATCCTGAAAAAGGTAAGGTTGAAACTGCCAACGGATTGATCAATACTGCTACAGGTTCATCGCAGCTACGGGCTACGTTTGATAATCCTGTAAGGCTTATCCGCAGTGGTGGTAGCGCGGTTGTGCGCATACCGCAGCCAATTAAAGGCGGCTTACTGGTTCCGCAAAAATCAACTTATGAATTGCAAGGCAAACGATTTGTTTACGTAGTGGATAACAGCGGCAAAGCAAAATCAACCGAGATCAAAACTATGGATGCTCCGTCGGGCCAGTACTTTGTAGTAACTGATGGGCTTAAGGGCGGTGAAACGGTTGTATTTGATGGCCTTGCCAACATGCACGATGGTATGGTAATTAAACCTGATACCAAAGCCGGCGAAGGTGCCTACAACGATCTGAAATAGTTTTTTACGCAACTGTGGGATCTTCCGCAGCACAACAAAATATTTATGTTACGTAAATTTATTGAACGGCCGGTATTATCTACCGTCATATCGGTCATCATAGTAATATTGGGTATAATAGGCCTAACATCGCTGCCTATTTCTGAATATCCTGAAATTGCACCCCCGACCGTACAGGTTTCAGCAGCATACAATGGTGCAAACGCCGATGTGGTAATGAATAGCGTTATTGTTCCGTTGGAGGAACAGATAAACGGTGTGGAGAACATGACCTACATGACCTCTAAAGCCGGTAACGATGGTTCTGCTACAATTACTGTATATTTCAAATTGGGTACCAACCCCGATCTGGCGGCTGTGAACGTGCAGAATCGGGTTTCAAAGGCTACACCTTTATTACCAGCCGAAGTTACTAAGGCAGGTGTCACCACCAGTAAGCAACAGAGCAGCATGGTGATGGTGTTTGCCCTTAAAAGTTCCAACAAATCATACGATCAAACTTTCTTGCAAAACTACGCCAACATTAACGTGGTGCCGCTGGTAAAACGTATCAACGGCGTGGGCGATGCATCAGCATTTGGTACGCAGGATTATTCTATGCGCATTTGGTTAAAACCTGATGTGATGGCCACTTATGGTTTAATACCAAGTGATGTTAGCAACGCGCTTGCTGAGCAGAACATTGAAGCTGCACCCGGTAAACTGGGTGAAAATAGTAACCAATCTTTTGAGTATGTTTTGAAATACAAAGGCCGTTTGAAAAAGCCTGTGGAGTTTGAGAACATCATCATTCGTTCGGCCAAAGGCGGCCAACTGCTTCGTCTGAAAGATGTTGCAAGGGTTGAGCTCGGGTCACTTACTTACAACAGTGAAACGGTAACTAACGGCGAGCCATCTATAGCTTTAGCCGTTTACCAATCGGCCGGTTCAAACGCTTATGAAATGATCAAGGAAGTACAGCAAACGTTGGACAACGCTGCCAAAAGCTTCCCGCAAGGTGTAAGTGTTTACACCATATTCAGCGCGAACGAATTTCTGGATGTGTCGATCGAAAAGGTAATCCATACGCTGATCGAAGCATTCATCCTGGTTTTCATTGTAGTATTTGTCTTCCTGCAGGATTTCCGCTCTACTTTGATACCGGCTATTGCAGTGCCGGTGGCCATTGTGGGGACATTTTTCTTCTTAAAGCTATTCGGCTTTACCATTAACCTGCTTACACTGTTTGCGCTGGTGCTGGCTATTGGTATCGTGGTGGATGATGCCATCGTGGTGGTTGAGGCGGTGCACGCTAAGCTGGATAAAGGTGCAAGATCGGCACGGAAAGCAACGATAACCGCCATGAATGAGATAAGCGGGGCCGTGATTTCCATAACGCTGGTAATGGCCGCAGTGTTCATCCCGGTATCGTTTATAACAGGGTCATCGGGGGTCTTTTACAAACAGTTTGGTTTAACGCTTGCTATATCTATCATCATATCGGCAGTTAACGCGCTAACGCTTAGTCCGGCGCTATGTGCATTGTTGTTAAAACCTCACAATGAAGGCGAACATAAAACAGGTTTACTAAATCGTTTCTATGGTGCATTCAACACAGCTTTTGATGCTGTTACAGAGAAATATAAACGTTCAGTAAGCTTTTTATCTGTTAAGAAATGGATAGCGGTATTAGGTATTGCTGTATTTGCCGGTTTGTTTTGGTTTTTGCTGAAGACCACACCAAGCGGTTTCGTACCAGATGAGGACCAAAGCTTTATTATGGCCGATATCAGTCTGCCACCTGCTTCTTCTTTAGAGCGAACAATTGCAGTAGCCGAGAAAGTTACAAGTGTGGTGCGTTCCCTTCCCGAGGTAGAATCAGTCACCCGCATTGGTGGCGTTGGGTTATTGAGCGGTGCAGGTGGTTCATACGGTATCTTGTTTATCAAATTAAAGCCTTGGGGCGAACGGGAAGGTAAAGAACATACTGTAAGCGCGGTTACCGGCAAAATGTTTGGTATGACGGCTGGTATTAAGGAAGCAAAGATCATCTTTTTTGCGCCGCCATCTTTACAGGGTTTTGGTAACAGCAGCGGTTTTGAAGTGGAATTGCAAGACCGTACAGGCGGCACCATAGATGATTTTGTGGGCGTAAATGGGAAATTTCTTGCAGCACTTAATCAGCGCCCGGAAATACAATATGGCACCACTTTCTTTAACACCAACTTCCCCCAATATAAAGTTGATGTGAACGTTGCAAAATGTAAGGATGCCAACATTGGTGTTGATGTAGTATTAGGCACATTGCAGGGTTACTTTGGTGGCTTGTACGCCTCAAACTTTAATGAGTTTGGTAAACAATACCGCGTAATGATACAGGCTGATGCGGCTTATCGCGCAACACCTGAGAGTCTCAACCAAATCTACGTGCGCAACAATGATGGCGTTATGGCGCCAATAACCGAGTTTGTTAGCTTGCAAAAAGTTTACGGGCCGGAATCGATCAGCCGTTTTAACTTATTTACTTCTATCAGCATAACAGGTGCACCAAAACCGGGTTACAGTACCGGTGATGCCATAAAGGCTGTGCAGGAAGTTGCTGCGAAAACGTTGCCGACAGGTTATGGTTATGAATTTTCAGGCTTAAGCCGTGAAGAGATATCGAGCGGAAGCCAGACACTTTTCATTTTTGGTCTGTGTTTGATATTTGTTTACTTCCTTTTGAGTGCACAGTACGAAAGTTACATCCTGCCTTTCGCGGTATTGTTATCGCTACCGGTTGGTTTGGCCGGTGCATTTGTTTTTGCTAAAATATTTGGTGTACAAAACAATATCTATCTACAGATCACGCTCATCATGCTCATCGGCTTGCTGGCTAAGAATGCCATCCTGATCGTGGAATTTGCCGTAATGCGACGCCGTAGTGGATTAAGTATAGTTGAGGCAGCGGTTGAAGGTGCCGTGGCACGTTTACGACCAATTTTGATGACGTCCTTTGCATTTATCCTGGGCCTTGTGCCTTTGATGCTGGCCAGTGGTGCAGGTGCAGAGGGTAACCGCTCTATTGGTACAGGTGCGGTAGGCGGCATGCTTATCGGTACGGTGTTCGGGGTATTCGTAATCCCTACGCTATTTGTCATTTTCCAAACCTTACAGGAGCGCATCAGCTCTAAACGTGTAGAGGAAGATGACGACGAGGAAGATATTGAACTGGCTTAATTTATTTGCAGACAAACAAAGATCACAACAAAAATGAAAACATATAAATGGCCTGTATTTGCTATGCTTTCGGTAACGATGATCGTATCATCATGTGTTACTAAAAAGTATCAGCGGCCAAACCTAAATACTCAAACAGATAGGTTGTACCGTGATACCACAATTACGGACACAACATCGATTGCAACGATGCCAATCGAGCAGCTTTTTGCTGATGTTGAATTGCAAAACCTGATAAAGGAAGGCTTGCAAAATAATCTCGACCTTAAAACTGCCATGCAACGCATTAATGAGGCTTACGCAACCGTGCAACAAACTAAGGCTGCTTTGTTCCCAAGTTTATCTGCCAATGCACAGATCACGCGGACTAAAACTTCGTTGGCAAGTTTAAACTTTCCGCCGGAATTTGCCAGCTCGTTCATATTGACAACTACCACACATCAATTGGGCTTAAGCTCAAGCTGGGAGGCTGATATATGGGGTAAGCTAAGCAGTGCTAAGCGCTCTGCATTGACTAATTTTTTTGCAAGTGACGCAGGCAAGCGTGCAGTACAAACACAACTAATAGCGAACATTGCCAATAATTATTATGCGCTATTAGCATTAGATAAACAACTGGCCATTACGCAGCAAACTCTCAAAAACCGCATTAACGATGTGGAGACAATGAAAGCGTTAAAAGAAAGCGCAATAGTTAACGGTGCCGCTGTAGTACAGAGTGAAGCTAACCGCTACGCCGCAGAAGTTACCATACCCGATCTTAAACGCAGCATCCGTGAAACGGAAAATGCGTTAAGTATATTGCTTGCCCGTACGCCTGGTACTATTAAACGCGGTTCGCTTGATGAGCAAAAACCTTACACCAATATGCAGGTAGGCGTACCGTCACAATTGTTAAAAAACAGACCGGATGTACAACAGGCAGAATTTGCTTTCCGGGCGGCCTTTGAGACTACAAACGCTGCTAAAGCATATTTTTATCCTTCGTTAACGATTACGGCGCAGGGTGGCGTGTCGTCATTGCTTATTAAAAACCTGTTCAGTAATTCCATCTTTTACAATATTATAGGTGGTTTAACGCAGCCGATATTTGCAAGGGGTGAGAACAAAGCACGTTTGCGTACCGCAAAAGCACAACAGGAAGAAGCATTTTATGCATTCCAGCAAAGTATATTAACTGCAGGCTCTGAGGTTTCAAACGCTTTATATGAATACGAAACCGCGGTTGAGAAACAAAACTCGCGCACGCAACAACTGGCAGCATTACAAAAGGCGGTAGATTATACAAAAGAGTTATTACGCTATAGTTCGGCCACAAATTATACCGATGTATTAACCTCAGAACAAAGTTTGCTTTCGGCGCAGTTGAGTGGTGTTAACGATAAACTGCAGCAATTGCAAGCCGTTGTTAATTTATACCGCTCACTTGGCGGTGGCTGGAGATAATTTCATGAACAGATACAACAAAAACCCCGCTGCGCACTTAAAACGCAGCGGGTTTTTTGTTAACGAAAATGCTCGCTGAGGTCAAATTTGAATTTAAAGTATAAAATGCAGGCAGTGTTACGCATTTTTGCATGATGCGTATTAAACCGATAAGCGTACTTCTTAAGGAATCATCAGAGAATAACGAAAACACACTTAAGCGCTCCTTAGGGCCAATTAATCTTATCCTAATAGGGATAGGTATTATTATAGGTGCAGGTTTATTTTCACTAACGGGAATAGCCGCTGGCCAACACTCCGGGCCTGCTGTAACCATTTCTTTTGTGATAGCAGCATTAGGTTGTACGTTCGCTGCGCTATGCTATGCAGAGTTCTCAGCTATGATACCTGTGGCGGGCAGTGCATACACTTATTCATACGCCACAATGGGCGAATTATTTGCCTGGATAATAGGGTGGGACCTGGTGCTGGAATATTCGGTAGGTGCCGCAACGGTGGCGATCAGTTGGTCGCAGTATTTAACAAAATTCCTGTCCTGGTTTGATCTTTATCTGCCACAGCAACTAACCATGTCTCCGTTTGAAAGCATTAAAGGAGTAAACGGTGAATTAATAAGCGGCATAATTAATTTACCTGCCCTGCTTATCGTTATTCTGGTTACCAGCATCATTATCAGGGGCACTAAAGGCTCAGCAATGGTGAATGCCATTATCGTTACGCTTAAGGTGGGGGTTGTGCTGGTGTTCATTGCTGTAGGGTGGTCTTTCATCAACCCGCAGAACTATCATCCTTATATCCCTCAAAATACAGGTGTTTGGGGCGAGTATGGATGGTCTGGTATATTACGCGGCGCCGGTTTGGTGTTTTTTGTATTTATCGGCTTTGATGCGGTGTCTACTGCCGCGCAGGAAGCTAAAAACCCGCAACGTAACATGCCCATAGGTATTATCGGGTCGCTTGTGGTGTGTACAATTTTGTTTGTGATCTTCGCCCATGTAATGACCGGATTGGCTAATTATAAAGAGTTTATAGGCTCAGGCGCGCCGGTAGCTATCGCCATTGAAAAAACCGGTTTTCCCTGGTTAAGTAAAGCGGTAGTTTTGGCCATTCTTATCGGATATACATCTGTGATATTGGTTGATCTGTTAGGGCAATCAAGGGTTTTCTTCTCCATGTCGAAAGATGGCTTACTGCCAAAGGTGTTCTCAGAGGTTCACCATAAATTCCGCACGCCATGGAAATCCAATATCGTACTATGCGCCTTCATTGCTGTTTTTGCCGCATTTGTTCCTATAAGAGTAGTAGGCGAGATGACCAGCATCGGCACTTTGTTAGCTTTTGTGATGGTTTGCGCTGGTGTGCTTGTTATGCGAAAAAAGCAACCCGATGTATTTAGGCCGTTCAAAACCCCACTGGTACCACTCGTGCCAATATTGGGCATCCTTACCTGTTTGGCTATGATGACCTTTTTACCCGGCGATACCTGGTTAAGATTGATCATTTGGCTGGCTATAGGATTGGTTATTTACTTTTTTTATGGCCGGAAGCATAGTCGCCTCGCAAAGGAAACATCCAATTTACTGTAAAACACACTCCTTTAAGGAATAATATTCAATAACAAATTGTCTGCCGAATAATAGTTAAAACAATTACTGGTTTTAGAAGTATTTGATAAAAAATTCCACCTATGCTGCATTACCTGATTTACATGAGCCATGCTACCCATCCCATGAGCGATAATAACCTGGATGAGATACTTGCAACAGCTGTAAAAAACAACATTGAAAAGGATATAACCGGTATGTTAGTTTTTATAGACGAGCAAAGCGCGTTTAGTGATCACGGAAGATTTATCCAGGTATTAGAAGGTAGCGAAGAGACCGTTAAAGATATTTACAAAACAATATCCAAAGACGATAGGCATAACCAGATAACTGAATTATTCAGCTATCCTATTAAACAAAGAAATTTTCCCGATTGGAGTATGGGTTTTAAGCGCGTTAGCGATGCGTCCTCAGTGCCGGATGAGCTAAATAAATGGTTTGACCCCGATCACTTTCCTAAAGCAATGAACAAAGAAGGTATGAATATTCCACTTACCTATCTTCGTTCATTTTATGATATTCACAAGTAATACATTTTAGTTGGTAAGCTTCCATTCGGGGCGCTCGTAGTGACAGGTATACCCGTAAGGATGTTTTTGCAGATAATCCTGATGCTCATCCTCGGCATCCCAAAAGTCGCCTGCGGGCTCAACTTCGGTAACTATCTTACCTGGCCATACACCAGATGCATCCATTTCTGCTATCAATTGTTCGGCAGTTTGCTTCTGCGTCTCATCCAGATAGTAAATTGCAGAACGGTATGATGTACCGATGTCATTACCCTGACGGTTTTTTGTTGTTGGGTTGTGTATCTGGAAAAAATATTCCAGCAATTTACGGTAAGAAAGTACTTGAGGGTCAAATATGATTGCTATGCCTTCAGCGTGTGTGCCGTGATGGCGGTAGGTTGCATTAGGTACGTCACCGCCTGTATATCCAACACGTGTAGATTGCACGCCCGGTAGATGCCTTATTAACTCTTCAACGCCCCAGAAACATCCGCCTGCCAATATTGCTTTTTCAGTTGCCATAAATCAAATTTTGTTGTCACTAACTGTAATGCCAAATCCGTACCAATTAACTGATCCGGATTTATACTGGCCTTTATGGCAGCTATTCAAAATCAAAAAGGGAAAGCCTAACAGGCTGTCCCTTTTTCGTATAATTTATTTTCCTCCGGTTGTTAAGATGGAGACCATACCGCCATTGTTTTGTTCGTTAGCGTAATCAACAGCTTTTTTATGCTGTTTGTCCTGCGTATTGGCATCGGCACCACTGTTCACCAAAAGGTTAACGGCTTCTTTATTACCGGCTTTAGCGGCTACTATTAATGCTGTTTCTCCCATACCATTCTTCACTGATAATTTTGGATAGTGCTGAACAAGTAAGTTTAAAATCTCATCATCAGCTGTCCGCGCAGCGGCTATCATTACAGGTGTATTGCCATTTTTATCTTTAACATCGACATTTGCGTTGCGTTGCAGTAACAGTATCACTATACGTTCCTGTCCGCTTTTGACGGCGCTTAGTAAAGGCGTTTCGCCATTGCTGTCTTTGGCCTCAATATCGGCACCTTTGTAAAGTAAATGTTTTACCGCAAGAGCATCGCGCTCACTAATAGCTGTAAATAAATTCTGAGAAAAGGCAGTTGCCGTGCAAAGCAGGGGGAGAACTACCAAAGCAAGTTTTTTGATCATTGTGTATTTTATATGGAATTTCCTGAACTATACGATAAAGCGCCACTGTTAGTTTATGCATATTTATAGCGTTAGGTTTTAGGCGAGAGGAACGAAAAACAATCTTTCTAATCCCGAAATAAAAGTGGCGTCTTGAGGTCTGAGATGCATGTTGGTTAATTTTAAAACAACATGATTTCCTTAGTAGAAAATAAACCTTTGGTTTACTAATGACACTACGATGACATTGTTTGAGATCTCACCAACTTTCAAAAAAGAAATAATCCACAAAAACATGCGTTTTCTTTTTCAATCGAAGTGAAAATTTGGCACGGTGTTTTATAATCACTGTCGAAAACGTTGAAATAATTTGCTACGTCTATGAAAAAAATATTGCTCGCTACCTTGTTAGCAGTATCACTTTTTGCCTGTAAGAAAATAACTACAAATAACCCTGCTCCTGCAAACGGGGGTAACGATGACGCTGCAAAATACCCGCTGATGTTGGCCTCGAAATGGCAGCAAACTGCAGATACAACCAGGTTGATCGATAGCAATACAGTTGTAAACACCAATGGTAAATTAGTAACCGATGTGTATTATCAATTTAATATAAATGGTACGGGTGAACAGATAAACGCCAACAGCAAAACAGACCTTACCTACATTTTAAATGAAAAAAACATCATTATAACCCTGGCACCCGGCCAAAGCCAGCAGATGATACGACCCGGAACTATCCGCTTGCTTAATGCCAACACATTATGCCTGTTTTTTGATGATATTAATGCAAATGGCTCGAGCAAGTCAACACAGGTGATGTGGTTTAAAAAGGTAAACTAAATGGTAGTCAAAAGCTGATTAATTGATTTGATGAAAGCACTCTTTTAAATACATCAACGTCAGCATTCTTATTTGTACTCCAGGCTACAAAACCATCCGGTCTGATAAGAAGGGCCTTAAGGCCAAATGTTTCAGTAGTTGTCGATTCGATGTATTTCATCCGTTCATTGTCGGCAATACTTTTTAATGCATCATTATGCTCAAACGCTAAGATTGTCCATAACGCATCAGCCATTTTGTCGTTAATGGTTGTGCCATCGCTAAGCTTGAAAGCCGGTACGCTGTAACCCACAAGTGAGTGATCACCGCCGAGGTCATAGCGCGTATTTACCCCGGATATTCGGCCGGCGAAGTAGGTTGCACCATCGCTGGTGTCCATCAGATCGCGAATGATGGCGTTGATGGCACGTGAACTCGGATCGGGCTTCATGATAGCTACCTGTGCCCGGGACCAGTCGAGCACCTTGGCGCCGATTGGATAGCGCTCCTTAAAATAAGTATTAAGCAGTTCGTCTGACGCGTGGCCGTTTATTACCGCGGCAAGTTTCCAGCCTAAATTCATGCCATCGCCTATGCCAAGGTTAAGCCCTTGCCCGCCGAGCGGTGCGTGGATGTGTGCAGCATCTCCTGCTAATAGTACCCTGCCTTTGCGGTAAGTGGTAGCTTGCCTTGCACGGTCTGTCCAGGTAGTAGCTGTATGTAATTTGTTTATTGTAACATCTGCGTCGTAAATTTTTCGGAGGACAGCCTGCAGATGTTCGCGTGTGACCGGCTGGTTTGAATTGTGAAAAGCGCCGCCATCAAAGTCCTGCATAATGAGGTAATCCTTTTGCGATAAAAGGTACATGCCCTTTTCGTTAGTGATACCGCCGGTATGCAATTTTTCAGGATCGGCAATATCAACTTTAGCCGAATAGCCGGTAAACTCGGGCTCGGTACCGGCAAATTCAATCCCGGCGGCTTTTCTTACAATGCTGCGGCTGCCATCGCAACCCACAAGCCATTGTGACGTGAATGTAGTTTCTCCTGCTTGAACAATAATCATTTCGGGATTTTTAGTAAACCCCGTTATGTGCAAGCCGTTCATTATTTCGACGCCTAATTCTGTTGCGCGTTTTAAAAGCACAGTCTCGATCTCTTCCATAGAGGTGAATAAACTGGTATCAAGGGCATCGGTTAAGCGATATTTCCATTGCGATGCATCAATCTTTGCGCGATTGATAGGTATTCTGGCGAAGTGACCTAAACCGGATGCTTTTTCGCCAGGTTTAGGATTGCTGTTGATGTGTGGGGTTTTAAATTGCTTGTGTAATTCCATCTGTTGAAGCAATCCCCTTCGATACAATGCTTCAATGGAAACCGAATTTAATCCGCGTAATCCAAATGGTAATTGTTTAAGTACTGAACACGATCCGGAGTTTTTCTCAAGTACGAGAACACTGCATTTAGCGAGCGCCAACTCGCAAGCAAGAAATAAGCCCACCGGCCCACCGCCAGCTATAATAACATCGTAAGTATGATCGCTTTGTGTATTTATCATATTGTTTTAATTGATACACAAAGGTGACAAGCGCCGAAATCTCAGGATTGTACAAACGCGACAAAATCGTCGCCGTAGCTTTCTTGCCGTAATTTGGCTTTTCGGGTAAATGCGGCGGGTGTAGTGCCGCTGTAACGCTTAAATTCTCTGGTAAGGTGGGCCTGATCGACGTAGCCGACCTCATTGGCAAGTTGAGCCAGATTTACCTTGGGTTCGCTCCACAGCCTGTTGCGAACCTGCTCAAAGCGCATCAGTCCGGCTACATCTTTTACGGTGTGGCCGGTGGCCTGCTTAAATTTACGTTCAAGGGTACGCACCGTTGCATGCGCAGCTTCCGCTACAGAACTAACGCCCACGCTTCCTTTGTTTTCAGTAAGGGAGTTTCCGGCTTTAAATAAGGTTGCATCTGTAGCACGCAGAGATACATGATAATTTAAAAAGAAACTTTTTAACGTATCTATGGCTCTTTCAGGCTCGTTCTGCTTTATAAATTTTGTTAAGATGGGATGTAACCCAGCAATAGGATGTTCAAATTGCTTTACAGCCTCCTTGCCTGCAGGTAATTCTAAAAGATCGAACACCGTCCACGGGTAACATCTTATGCCGATAACCTGCATGCGTCCTTTAACGCGAAATATCAATGGCTGATTAAGTAAACCTACCATAAAAGGAGAGGGCATTGGTTTGGACAAGCCGCTGGTATCAAGCAAACTCATCTCACTAAACTGAAAGATTATTTCGGCATAGCCATCAGGTACAACTTCAAAATCAGCATAACCGTCGCCAAAATCTTTGTCGGTATACCAAAAGCATTTAATGGCTTCCTTTAACGCTAATGGCGACTCATATTCTTGATGAAACATCCCGTAATATACAAGCTTGCTTTTACTTAAAGCAAAACATTAAGCTTTGGCTGCCTTCACAAGCGGGATAACCTTAGTGCCTATTAACTCTATTGAATGCATCAGTTGCAAGTGAGTTAAGCCCGCGTTATCCATTTGAAATGTAAAACGGTCTACGCCGCCCAGCGCTTCGCTGTGATGCAACAGTTTCTCAGCCACGCGTTCCGGGCCACCAACAACAAGTACGCCCTCGGGGGCAATTAGGCTATCAAACTGGTAACGTGTTACCGGCGGCCAGCCGCGCTCACGTCCAAGCTTGGTCCATAATTCGGCATAACCGGGGTAGTATTCTTCAACCGCTTTTTCGTCGTTATCAGATACAAAGCCGGGCGAATGCAGGCCAACGGTCAATTCGTCCGGTTTGTATCCGGCACGGGCACCAGCTTCGCGATAAAGATCAATCAGTGGACGGAAACGTGAGGTATTCCCACCGATAATGGCAACCATTAGTGGTAGCCCTAAAGCACCCGCTCTCGCAAACGACTCGGGTGTACCGCCAACGCCCAGCCATATAGGTAACTTGTTTTGTGACGGTCGAGGATATACCGGAAGGTTGTTTAGGGGCGCACGAAACTTACCGCGCCATGTTACAAACTCCTCATCGCGAATCTGCAATAGCAGATCAAGCTTCTCGCGGAAAAGCGCATCATAGTCGTCAAGGTCAAAACCAAACAGGGGATAGGCTTCTATGGATGAACCTCGGCCAACAACCAATTCTGCGCGGCCTTTAGAGATCAGATCAAGCGTAGCAAAACTTTGAAAAACCCTAACAGGGTCTGCAGCACTTAAAACAGTTACCGCACTTGTGAGGCGTATGTTTTTCGTTTTGGCTGCAGCTGCGGCAAGGATAACCGCCGTCGCCGAATCCAAAAATTCTTTTTTGTGATGTTCGCCAATACCAAAAACGTCAAGCCCAACCTGGTCGGCCAACACAATACGTTCAAGCAGTTGCTCCATGGCAACAACTGGCGTTAATTCATTCGATCCGTAAAGTGCTGACGCAAAACTATCGATGCCTATTTCCATACTGCAAGTTCAATAATTAGGTGTTAAAACATGCAATTTGATTGTCATATCCACAAGCGTGTGATTTTTCCACATCAAAATAAATTGACCGCATATTTTATACATTTGAAAGCACAATACAATTATCATGCAGGAACCACAAGCATTAAACCAGGTAGCCGAATTTCACCGCACTTTTAAACATCCAATTTTAGAAAGCCCGACCATCCCGGATAAAAAACGCTGCGACCTGCGCGTTGCTTTGCTTGCCGAAGAAGTTAAAGAGTTGCAAGAAGCTGTAGAAGATAACAACCTGGTTGAAATAGCTGATGCCCTGGCCGATATACAATACGTTTTGGCCGGTGCCATATTGGAGTTTGGTTTGGCAGATAAGTTCAAAGAAATTTTTGACGAAGTGCACCGCTCAAACATGAGCAAAGCCTGCAAGTCTGAAGAAGAAGCCAATTCCACCATTGCGTACTATAAAGCAAAAGACGGCAGCGGATCATACGCTTTGCAAGAGGAGGATCGCTTTTTGGTTTATCGTACTACCGATAACAAAACGCTTAAATCCATCAACTATTCGCCAGCTGATCTAAAGAGCATTATTCACCCTTAAGTATCTTATCCAGCTTAAAATAACCTAAATGTACCTCATCTTCGGGCGGGTTTGCATTTGGTGTGATGTTGATCTGAAATTTTGCCTTTTGATGAGGTGCAAGAATATCTTCTATACGGTATATCTCATCTACATCAATACCATATTTGTCGTCTACGTGAGCGTTTGCACGATTACCGTTAGCAATGCTATTAGTTTTAAAGAAGATCGTCTTTTTGGCCTCCTGCGTAGCTGTACCCTGATCCGGATGAACGCTGAGTAAAGTATAGTGTTGCTCAACCAAGTCAGTACCTTTGTAACCACCCAGGTTTATAAAGAATAGTTTATTTTCTTGTTCAGCCTGTTGTTCTATTTTTTCAGTGATGCTAATTCCATAGCCATCCACGCTGTTAACTTCTCGCCAGCCATCAATGTGCAGGCTTTTACCTGCCTCAGGCCAAAAGGCCTTTATTTCAGGGATCAATTCTTTTAGTGATGTAGCGATTCCAAAAAAGAAATCGTGTTGTTCAACGTTACGAGCAGGGGCTTTTGAGCCCAGTAGCAGCATAAATAATTTATAGTTAGTAGATGGTTGCTGGTTCATCTTTAAAAATACTTTTTACGATAATTTCTGATGCAGCCTCGGCAAAGTCAAGGCCCGAGTAATCCGGATTAAAGCCGCCAATATACGGAACCGCCATCACATAAATACGATCGTTTAAAGCTCCGTAATCATCAATTGCTTCAAAGGTGTCGTTAATTGTAATGCCCGGAACGTTGAGATAATAATTGCCCTTACCATCGGTTTGAGCCTTATCGTTACCATCATTCATGGCTTGTAAGCCTTCATCACTGCTTTTGAACTTTACACGGGCCGGAGTAATCACACGGTTCTCTCTCAAAGATGCGAACGGAAATTGTTCAAAGTTCAGATGTTTTTGCCCCGTGGCATCTACGTAAGTTTTGTAACGCTGCTCATTTTTTTTGCCTTTATCGTCTGTGTAATAATAGGTTGCGCCTTCCGTGCCAGGTTCTACGTGGCTGTCATCTCCAACACAGATGAGCTCCAATAAGCCCGCATTATGTAGTGCCATCAACTCCTCTACAGAGCTTTGTGGAATGAAGGCAATCACAACAGATATCAATGGCATCAAGGTTTTCTGTAAGCGAAGCATGTCTTCGGCCGAGAAGTATTTGGCCGGATAATTCATCGCGAAGCTAAGTATAGCCAGCATCTCCTTCCAGTAAACAGAGCGCCGTTGCTCTATAGATGCTTCAGCTTCATCGTATTCTATCTTTAGCAACTTAAATGGATCCATGCTTTCGCGGAGGCTCATCATCTTATCCACAAATTGTTCCATGTTCATGTCCTTTATCTCATCGTAAAAAGCAGGACGCTTCTTTTTGAGGGGAAGCTTAAAATCGTGCTCAAAAACATAATCTAACGATAAGAAACCACCGTTACCTTCCCGGTGCGCTTTTATTTGCTCGGGTGTTAAGGTATCTGTCTTCGAAAGATGCGGATCTTCCAGGTGAAAGCGTACAGCCGGTAACAACCCATTGCGCGAATGCATCACAATTCTAAAGCCTTCACTATCGGGGTTAAGCTTGTAATTAATTAAGCCGTTCTCATCCTTACCGTACGCCCCGTTGTGGCGCGATAGCGTACGTATGGCATCTATTGCTGTTAACGAAGAGCCTTTTACAGCAACCGGATGATCGAGCTTTAAAGCCAGTTTTTTAGGCGGATAAGGCGAATCAAAAAAACCGGGTATTTTGTCTTCATCTTTTTTTGGCCAGTTATGTCCGGTGCATATTACAATAGTATCGAAAACCAATTTCTCGTCATCATTAACAACTACAGTAACCATTTCCTGTTCTGGATGGTCGATAATGTCTGTAACACAGCAACCGTACCTTACCTCATGCTTAATTTGTTTATCTTTAGCTTGTTGTAGCAATAGTTTAAACTGGGCGTTTAGATATTGACCGAACAGCAGCCGTGGTAATACTTTATAATCGTTAAACTTAGACGGGTTGATGTGGTATTTATCCAGCGTATCTTTGGATATTGTTTTTACCCAATCGCTGATGCCGGTAACAATTTCCGGTATCTCGTTGCCGGATACGTTGGTTACATGCTCGTCATTAGCGCCATCGTGAGAATAGGGCATACCAGTACCCAGTTGCTGGTTTTTCTCGAAAACGGTTATGGAGATGTCGGTGTGACCGCTCTCAACCAAACGTTTAAATACGAATAAGCTGCTTGGACCACCGCCCAGGATAGCTATTTGCTTAATTATCTTCAATTAATAAAAAATATCTTAGAAATTAAATTATCAACTACCTAAACAACTTATTGTTTTAAAATGGCACAAAACAAAACTATCCCAACAGCAATACGCGTAGAAGATTTTTTGAACGCTATTGGTGATACAGCCAAACGCGATGATGCGTTTAAGCTTTTGGCCCTATTAAAGGATGAGACAACCATGGAACCCCAAATGTGGGGAACGGCAATTATTGGTTTTGGCAGTTACCATTACAAATATGAAAGCGGGAGAGAAGGTGACGCACCGCTTGTTGGTTTCTCGCCGCGGAGTAAGGAGTTTGCAATTTATTTGGCAGCCGAATTTGCTGATAAGGAAAAGTTGTTACAACAGCTTGGCAAACACAAGACGGGCATAAGTTGCCTTTACATCAAAAAGCTGGCGGATATTGATGAAAAGATTTTAAAGAAAATGGTAAACAATTCCGTAACATATCTTAAAACGGTTTACGGTTAAAAAATAAGCCACACATCAATTGTTGATATGTGGCTTTGTCGGAAGATCACATTCCCCCTATTTTATTAGTATGACCGTCCGTGTTGTACCAGGCTTTAGTGCCGTGCAATATTGTAAAATTGCAAGCAAAAGTTCAACTCATCAATACCGCAAATGCGGTATAATGCTTTAGTTAGGAAAAGCCACGATGATGTTAAATAAAAATTAAGTTGATGCAAATGAATTGGTTAGGTGCCGCTTTAATAAAATTTGAAAAAAAAGTTTGCAAGGGTAGGTAAAAAAGCTACTTTTGCAATCCCAAACGAGAACAAACGGGATGTAGCGTAGCCCGGTATCGCGCCACATTTGGGATGTGGAGGCCGCAGGTTCGAATCCTGCCATCCCGACAAAAAGCGATACCAAGTATCAAAAACCCTGTACTAAGTGCAGGGTTTTTTGTTTTATATGGTTGTCGTCATTCGTCCCTGAGCATTTTAACCGGATTGGTTAATGCTGCTTTGTAGGTAAGATAAGCTGTAGCCAAAAACGATATCAGCATTAATACAAGTATAGGTAATACAAATTGCCACCAGGTAAGCTGTACTTTAAATGCATAGCCCTGCAGCCATTGGTATACCAATAGTACCGCTGCTGGTATTGCTACTAAACTGGCGGCAATGACTAATTTAAACAGATCGGCGGCAAGTAACCTGACAATACTTTGCGCGGATGCCCCTAATACTTTACGTACACCAATTTCTTTTTTGCGTCTCGCGGTAGCGTAAGCGGTTAAACCAAACAGGCCCAGGCAAGCGATGACCACAGCTATAGCAGAAAAAAGCATGAATACCTGGCCAAAATGTACATCCTGTTCATATTGCCTTGCGTAAAAATCATCAAGAAAGAATTGGTCGAAAGACGACTCAGGAAAGAATTGCGCCCAAAGGTCACCAAGTTGGCGTGATGTCGATTTTGCCTTGGATTGGTCGATCTCAAAGGAGATATATTTTAATGGCACCCAAGTCAATTTAGGATCCATAAATAATACGGTTGCCGCGTAGCTTTCTTTTAAGGACTGTTGATGAAAATCTTTTACAACGCCAATAACCTCGTTAGGCTCTTTGTCTAATGACTCTATCCATATTTTTTTACCAACTGCGTCTTGAGCAGAGCTAAACCCAAATCGCTTGACCGCTTCCTGGTTTAGGACCACTTTGGTAGAATCGGTTGTGAAGCCTTTATCAAATGCACGACCCGCAATTAGCTGCGGTTTGTAAAGTTTCATAAAGTCAAAATCAACCCGCAGCATCTCATACAGCCTTTCTGTTAATTTAGGCGTGCCATAGCGCCGGCATGCTGCCCCCATACCTACCTGCCTGCCCGGAACAGCGCCTGAAACCGTAGCCTGACGCACGCCTGTAATGTTCAAAGCATTGTTTTTAAAATCGTTTACCTTTTGAATGTAGTTATCGGTATTGGCCGGGGCCTTCACCACTAAGGTTTGCTTCAGGTTTATGCCGGTATCTTCGGTATTCATATAAATAACCTGCCTGTAAACTGCCACTGTACCTGCTAACAATAACAGCGATGAAGCAAATTGGAAAAACACCATTCCCTTACGTAGCCAGGTTCCTGTTTTAGAAAGCGCAAAACGGCCTTTTAGCACTTTAACCGGCTTTAACTTTGATAGTATAATAGCTGGATAAAGACCGGAGAGAATAATACTTGCAACAAAGGCTACGCAAACTTTTACAACCAATTCACCATCTATCAACAAACTATAAGTCTGCGTATCGCCGGAAATATTTTTAAGCAGCAAGCTGATCGCGCCTACTAATAATACTGAAAAAGTAAGCGATACAATGTTCACTATAAAGGATTCCAGGAAAAACTGAAATACCAGCTGGCTGGTGTGTGCACCACTAACTTTCCTGATACCGACCTCACGCGCACGATCTACCGATTTTGTAGTTGCCAGGTTGATATAATTAATACAAGCAATCAGTAAGATGATATAGGCCATTACGCTAAGAAAGCCAACAGCTTGTCGATTACCCTTTGGTTCCATCTCGTACGGTTTGGCAGCGTTTAGATGAATGTTTTTTAGCGCTACCAATTCAACGCCCCAGCTTAGTTCTTTTAGTGGCTCGGCTGTTTTAAAACGTTCCGCCAGCGCCGGGAATTTTTGTGCTACGGTTGAGGGGTCAACACCCGGCTTCAATTTTAGAAATGTGTAATTCTCATGCTGATACCAAAATTCTTTTATCCAGTTAGGCGCCGTTGCCCAAGAAACGAGCATATTAAACTGCAAAGTAGAATTAGCCGGCAGTTCTTTAAATACACCTGTTACCAGGCAATGATAAGTCTCGAAACGAGATGATAGCTCCAACCTTTTGCCAGCGGCTTGTTGGGGATCACCGAAATACTTTTTGGCTTCGGCTTCAGAGATCACCACAGTGTTCACCTCTTTCAGTGCCGAATTTTCATCTCCCTTAAGTAAGGGTAATTTAAAGAATGATAAAAAGTTGCTATCTGCAAAGCAAACCTTTTGTTCACGATATTTTGTATCACCATACCTCACCACGCGCTCATTGCCATTCCAACTTATCCGTGCATAGCTGGCAATGCCCGGAATGTTATCATACATGGCTTTTGCATAACCGTTACTTGCAGTAGCCCAGGCATCGGTAAGTTCGCCTTGTTTATAAAAACGGCTTTCAGCACGATATAGATGATCAGCGCCCGGATACATGGTATCGAAGCTCTTTTCATACTGTACGTATGCGCTTATAGCAATAAACGCCGCCAGCCCTAAACTAAGGCCAACCACATTGATAAAGGTATATGAGATGTTTTTAATTAGGTTGCGATAAGTCACCAATAGCAGATTGCGTAACATAGAAAGGTGTTTTCGCTAATCTACAATAATTCAGTAGTTTCTGACAAAAAAGCTATCGAGCAAATAGAAAATCTCATTCATCGCGATGTTCTTTTTCTACAGTGATCCGTAAGTGATCAGAAGGGCAGGGGTGTTTGCGCAGGAAATCTACGCGTTGTTCGGCGGTATAGTTGCCATTTATCCAGGTCTTGATGTCGCCGCGTTCCAATATGGCTGGCATACGGTCATGGATCTCTGCCATTGCCGAGTTCGGTTGCATGGTGATCATAGCAAACGTAGGCAACAAAATACCTGTTTTAATATCGAACCATATATCCCACAAACCGGCTATATAAAATGGTTTGCCGTCTGCACGTTCTATGCGGTATTTGCGCTGCTGTTCGCGGTTATATTCAAAAAATGCTTGGATACGTATTACACAATGCCGCTTGCCTGCGATGTCTTTCCACATAGGCACTACGAATAGAGACTCGATACGGGCGTGCTTGTTTTTGCTATGTATGCGATCGTCGTCCGCATTAAGCAAACCCCATCTAAACTGCTGCACCTTATCCGGTATGGCATCAGTAACTACCGGCAGCATAGAGCCGGGATTACCGGCGCCATTACTCTTCGGCGTATAGGATGCACCATCCCGTTTAATAACTTTGATATCTTTCTGTTCACCAATCTCAACGTGACCGCACATAAAACTAATTTTATTAGTTCAAAGCTAATAAAATTAGTAATTAATAACAAATTTTAATTTGAAGTAAATCAGCGGGTAGTGAGAATGTCTTGCCAGTCGGTGGTATATTGTTTGCTCAGGAACTCTTGTTTCATTACCCATTTTTTTTTGTAACCCTCGGTAGCAATACGCAGTGTACCGCGACCATATCTTAGGTTCAGATCGTCCATTAAACCGGCTAAACGCTGTTCGCGCTCACTTTCATAATCCGAATAGAGATTGTATTGTACCTCGCCGGCAGGGATGACGCCAGTTGCCCGCACGCCTGTTTTAAGATAATTGTAACCGGGTTGCCATATAGCCTTTAAGGCCTGTATACAAATACGTGTAAATTCGTGTGCGCTGTTTGCTGCAAATGGTATTTTAACCGTAATGCTGGGATAGTGCTGATCGTGCTTTACATTATGCTTATTGGTACGCAGGTAAACGGTGATATTAAGCGCCATACTTTTTTGCTGCCTTAACTTTAATGAAACAGTGGCTGCGTGCATGGCAACTGCTTCCTCAATAGCTTCTAACCGGGTTTGATAACTGTTAAAGCTTTGACTTGATTCGATACCTTTCGAACGCTCCGCTACATCACGGATCACGTTGCAGGGCTTTCCCCAAAGTTCCTGATGCAGCCGCCAACCTTGCACAGTCATGTGCTGACGCACCCAATCGGCCTTTCGGTTTCGGAAATCAGCAGCGGTTGTGATACCATTTGCTACCAGCTTATGGTAGTAGGCATGGCCAACGCCCCAAACATCTTCAATAGGAAAATTAGAAACCACCTGCTCTATTTTTTCCGGGGTATCAAGCACCAGGTAGTCGCGCTTTTGTTTTTTAGCTGCCTTGTTGGCCAGTTTAGCCAAACTTAAGGTTGGGCCAACGCCAATGGTTATTGGTAAGCCGGTATCATGCATCACATTTTCGCTGATGGCTTGTGCGTGCCGTTCCAGATCAAGGCCGTAGATATCACCCAGTGCCAGAAATGCCTCGTCTATGCTATAAACCATCAGCATGTAAGTGTAACGTGCCAAATTATTCATCAAACGGGCACTCATATCGGCATACAGTGGATAGTTGCTGCTGAATATTATAGCATTGTGTTCAGCTAAATTCTTTCGAACCATAAATTCCGCATCGGCCATTTTAATGCCTATTTCCTTGGCTTCGTTGCTGCGGGCTATAACGCAGCCATCATTATTGCTCAGCACTACAATAACACGCCCCTTTAATTCAGGCTTAAAAAGTGTTTCACAGCCTACATAGCAATTATTGATATCAACATGCGCAAACACCCCGGTACCTCCCAACTTTTAATTCGGCCGGTAGCAGCGGGTTTAGGTTAAGCGTAACCACACCCCAGCACGTCCAGTGTTCTGTATTCGCTATCTCAATGGTATTAGCGAGCGTATCTGCCCGCAATAATAATTTATCTGCAACAGGATAAAATTCCCTTGTGTAAAAGTTTCCTTCATGAAAAAATACCACGATACTTCCTTTCACGGGTTTCAGGCTGCGGTCGATCACCAGGATATTATCAGGCATAATGTGATAGGATTTCATGGCTTCAGAACCCATCCGCATAAAGTAAGTATTATCAGGGTCCATAACGGTGATATCGGTTATATCAAGCGGTGGCTCCTCGTACGACAACATAGGAAGCCTAAACCCCAGCACATCTCTTTTTGCAACCTGTTTCCTTATACGCAGCATTTTGATTACTAATATTTTTAGCAAAATAAGAATTTTTCAGCCAAAGCTGCAAGTTTGTTGAAAAGTGGTTAGCCCGAATATTCTGCCCGGTTGTAAGTATTTAATGAAAATTACGGCCTTTGTGTAAGATGCTTTCCACAGACATATCACGCTTTTGCGGTACGGGCGAAACTGTTTCATCAGCGCGTGATAGGGTAACCTCAGGGAAATCGTCGCCCTTTTGAGTAAGCTTGCTTAGCAGGTTATTAAGATTAAAGCAACGTTTAACAACAACGTGTATCACCTGGCCTTCTATTTGTACCTGCCCCTCAACCATTAGTAAGCGGGCTTGCAGTATCTCGCGGCGGTATTTATTAAACATTTTTTCCCATACCACCAGGTTGGTAAAACCGGTCTCGTCTTTTATGGTGATAAACAGCACACCTTTTGCAGTACCCGGCCGTTGCCTAACGGTAATAATGCCCGCTGTTTTTAGTCGGTCGCCGTTTTTAAGCTCTTTTATTTTTGCGGTAGGGGTTACGCCAAGCATATCTAACTGGTAACGCACAAAGCTTACCGGGTGCGCTTTTAAGGATAAGCCTGTAACGGCAATATCCTGCACCACATGCTCTGATCTTGACATTAGCGGCAGGCTTATCTGGCGCTCCTTTGTACTCTCTGATGGCTGGTTGCCAAACAAGGCTAACGGTTTATCATTTAAAGCGGCAATTTCCCACAAAGCCTGGCGGCGGTTTAAATTGAGTGAATTAAAAGCATCAGCATCAGCTAATATCTTAATAGCATCTGTTGGGACGCCGGCATTACTAAGCTGACTAATGCTTTTGTAGCCCATCCCTCGGTTAGCGGTAAGCATCTGCATATCCTGTAAAGATAAACCCTTTACCTGCCTGAAACCCAGGCGTAAAGCATGGTATTCACCATCTATTTCTTCAAGTATGTTATCCCATTCGGAGTAGTTGATATCTACAGGGCGTACCACAACATTATGCTCACGGGCATCATCTACAATTTCTGCCGGCTGGTAAAAACCCATAGGCTGACTATTAAGCAAGGCTGCTGCAAAAACATCTGGGTAATGGCATTTTAAATATGACGATATGTATACCAGATGCGCAAATGATGCTGCATGGCTCTCTGGGAAACCATAGCTACCAAAGCCTTCTAACTGCTTAAAAACCCTGCGGGCAAAATCTTCTTCATAGCCTTTTTTTACCATGCCTTCTACCAGTTTATCCCTAAAAGCGCTTACTTGTCCTTTGGCTTTAAAAGTTGCCATACTTCGTCGTAACTGATCGGCCTCAGCAGGGGTAAAGCCCGCTGCTACGATGGCTATTTCCATTGCCTGTTCTTGAAAGAGAGGGACTCCTTTCGTTCGTCCTAAGATTTCTTTTAGTTCATCTGAGGGATAAATTTCAGGATCTATCTTATCTCTTCTACGTAAATAAGGATGCACCATGTCGCCTTGGATAGGGCCGGGGCGTACAATGGCAACCTCAACAACCAGGTCGTAAAACACGCGCGGCTTTAACCTGGGCAGCATCGACATTTGTGCCCGGCTTTCAATCTGGAAAACGCCTATGGTATCGGCCTTGCATATCATATCGTAAACAACAGGATCATCCTGCTCTACGCTTTCTAAAGTGTAATGCTTGTGATAGTGGAGCTGCAGCATATCAAACGCTTTACGGATACAAGTAAGCATACCTAAAGCCAGCACGTCTACTTTAAGAATGCCCAAAGCTTCCAGGTCGTCCTTATCCCATTCCAATTGGGTTCGGTTGTCCATGCGGGCATTCATCACCGGGCAAATATCTGAGAGTTTGTTTTGTGTGATCACAAAGCCGCCGGTGTGCTGCCCCAACTGCCGCGGAAAGCCCATTAGCTGACTGGTGAGCGCCAAAACCTTTGCAATATGGGGATCATCCGGATTAATGCCTTGGGCAACAAGGCGGTCGCGGTCAAAGCCCTCCTCGGCCCAGCTCCAGATGGTGCCGCCGAGGCGTTTAATAGTATCTTCTGATAATCCCATTGCTTTGCCAACATCGCGCAGTGCACCTTTATGGCGTTCCTGGGTTACAGTAGCCACGATGGCTGCATGTTCGCGACCGTACGTGTCATATATCCATTGCATGATCTCCTCCCGTCGCTCGTGCTCAAAATCAACATCAACATCCGGCCATTCTTCACGCGAGTCTGACATAAAGCGTGAGAACAGTAATTTTTGCTTAAGCGGATTTACCGGCGTGATGCCTAAGCAATAACAAACCGTACAATTAGCTGCAGAACCACGGCCCTGATGTAAAATATTCAGTTCTTCGGCTTTCTGGGTGTATTCGTAAACTCTTAGGAAGTAGGGGGCAAGCTTGCGGCGTGCAAAAAAAGCTAACTCAAAATCTATCTGCTTATTTATCTCCGGTGGAATGTGATCGCCAAATCGCTTGTGCGCACCATTCATGGTATGTTCGCGCAGGTGCTCATCTGCGGTACGTCCATCGGGGCTTCGCCACTCCGGCTCGAGGTATTTTAGTTCATCTAATGAGAAATGACAGGCATTGGCAATTTCCTGTGTGCGCTCAATAGCATCAGGGTAAAGCGTAAAAAGCCGTTCTATTTCTTCAACAGGTTTCAGGTAGCGTTCAGCATTGGCCAGCAAACGGAAACCTGCATTGCTGATGGTACATTTCTCGCGTACGCAGGTTTGTATATCCTGCAGTTCACGACGGGCGGGTTCATGATAATGCACATCATTGGTAGCCACCATTGGCACGCCTGTTTTTTTGATGCGGTACAAACGCTTCCTGTCGTGCCCATTGTATAAGCGGCTGGCTGCTATATATAATTCGGAACCGAATATTTTTTTATAAACGGCCAGGTTGCGTTTAAAATTATCATCAAAATCAAAACTATCATTCAGTTTTTCGGGTGGGATAACAATGAATTTAATACCTTTTTTGTGTTCGTAAACATCGTTCTTGTATAGCTCGCATTTACCCTTTTCTGTACGCAGGTTGCCTAATGACAATAGGGCGCAAAGCCTGCCCCAGGCACTAACATCGGTAGGGTATGCCAGCAGGCTCGGGCCGTCTATCAGATCCAATCGGCATGCGGGAATGAAACCTATTTCATTTTTATCACTCTTAATTTGCTGGTGTGCACGCACAATTCCTGCAACACTATTACGGTCTGTAATAGCAATTTTAGTATAGCCTAATTCTTTAGCCCGGGCAGCAAATTCCTCGGGGTGTGAGCCGCCCAGCATAAAGGTAAAGTTGCTTGTGATCTGCAACTCTGCATACTTGGTTTTAATTTCTTCCATATTAATCCCCCTTACGCAAAAAAACCGTGCAGGTACCATTGTGTGTCACCACCCTGATGATGCCCCGAACGGAATACCCAGTACCTGCAACCTTTTTCATCCTCTATCATGTAATAATCCCGGTGTTTGTGCCTGTCGGCATGTTGCCACCATTCGGGTTCGATGCGTTCGGCATCGTCGGCTTTTTTGATGATGTGCTTTTGCCCCTTCCACACAAAATGTTTGGGTGGGTCATCCGGCAGCAGGGCCATCACTTCAATACGTTGCGGATACTTTAAAAGGAGCGAAGGGCGGGGCCTGCCATTGTTCCAATCCATCTCAGGCTGATCTGTTAGTGATAAGGCCGGTTTTATAGATCTTTCAGGCCAGTAGCTGGCTTGCGGCAGGTAGCGATGAATGTTTTGTGCACCTATTTTATTGCCAACACGGTCTAATAAGCCTGCAAGGGCATCGGTTGATCCTTCGCTGCCTTCAAGCAGCCATAAGTTTTCCTGCTTGTGTTCAACTTCTTCTACCTTAAAGGCATCAAGTGTAAACAGTTCAATCCCTAAAGCCGGTTCAATATTGGGGATTTTTAACGCGAATAGTTTAAGCAGATGGGCAGGATTGTTTGATGGCTTATTTGTACCAATCACTGTTTCTGTTAAATGTCCGTCAACACGGTAGCCTTTTAAAACAGCTTTGCGTAAACCATTTCCTTCGCTATTTAAGCGTTCGCACATCATTTCCAATAACGTATTGATCGCTTTTTCAATCACTTCTGCTGTACGAATGGGCTCTAAGAATGGTAACCGCACATGATAAGGCTCAACCGGGTGGATGTATTGTAAAGGCTCATCAACATTACCTAAAGCCTGATGCAGCCTTAACAGAAAACTGTTTCCAAATCTTCTGCGTAAGGCAGAACGCTCATGCCCAATTAACTGTCCTACTGTAAAAAATCCAAGTTTATATAGCAGGTCAACCGTTTCTGGTTCAATACGTAAAGACTCCGGTGGTAAGGGCAGTAAAGCTTGTTGGTGCTCTTGAGTTGTTATAATAGGCTTTTGTTTACCATAACGTGCAACAGCCCATGCAAGGCCAACCGTATCTGCCATAGCTCCACGCACATCATACCCTTTTGTTATCAGTGTTTTTATTAATGATCTGAGGTAATCCTTTTCACTGCCCCATAAATGCGTGCAGCCGGTAATATCCAAGAGCAACCCATCAGCATCTATAGCGATAAGGGGCGAATAACGTATACACCAGGCTGCTGCTTTTTTTAATATTTCTTCAGCTTTGCCGGGTTCGGCATCCAGCACTTTCAGATCGGGCACTACGGCACGTGCATCTGCAGCAGCCATGCCCGTGCTAATGCCATAGCTTTCGGTTAAATGGTTTGCGGCTTTTACAATCAGTCGGTTTTTTTCGGGTGCAACCAGTACGAAAGGTACATCCTTCAACTCCGGCTGCCGAAGCGTAAGCCAATCCGTTAATAAATGACGGAACCAAAGTGAAACATAGCGCCTGCCCATAATTAACCAACCTGTAATTGTACATCAGTGTATTCAATTTGCGGTTCCTGTTCGGTTCCCCAGGTAAAGCCCTGATCGCTCCAGCTTAGTTGCCAGGTGCCGGGCAACCCGTTACGAACCCTTAGCAACTGTACCTGCCAGCACGGAAACCCCACACCTGGCAGATCGCCTTCTGTTTGGCTGGGTAATGGCGTTACCTGCCAGCGGGCAACACAAGTAGTAGTGCTTAGCTTTTGCAAATTGCTGCGCATAACAAAACCGGTAACCTTACTGGCCTCAACCACCAATTGTAACCGCCGCGACTGTGCAAAGCTTAAATCATTCACTTCGGCAACAACGGCGGCAATGCTTTCGCATTTAAGTGCTTCTTCCATAGCCCAAAGTGTATCGCGTTCGCGCTGGGTATCTACAAATACCAATCGGTGTGCCGCTACCCCAAATTGATGGGCTGATGCAGGGAAGAATTTTCTGCCGGTACTTATCCATATACAAGCTCCGCCGTTTTTCATCAGTACAGATAAGATACCCATCATTAATCCGCTTGTAGCCGCTGCCTGTTCTTGTTGCCCACAAAGCATTTCATGAATGTTGCCCGTAGGAAATACTCCATTAGGAAAAGCAGTTTCAACAGGCCCTAAACCAATCCCCTTTTGCTCACCTACAGCAGGCGAGACAAAGCCCTGCCATCCAAGTATGTCTTTCTGCAAGCGTTCGATGATATTTTGGCGGGCCTCTGTCATATATTTATAAATGTAAAATTGCTAATATTTTTAGTATTTATAAAATCTTTTTTTGATTTTTGTTTGATGACGACGAAAAATATTGCGCTCGAGCGAGAAGCCCGTGCCTGGCTAAAACGCCACAACGGCGCGGATGAGATCATTAATATTGTGCCTGCAATGGAAGAATATTATGCAGTGAAAACTTATCATTTGTACACTGCTTATGAAGCGCAACCTGATTTTTTAGGAAGTATTTTATTTGATGCCGATAACAATTGGATATATAATGGCGGTGACCTTTGTGTAAACGAGCAGGAACAACTGGCTGGTTTTATTGTTAACTACCAGGAACGACTGTAGACCTGCGTAAAACTAAAATAGAATGTTAAGTATATTGTTAATGCTTAACATAATGATAATATGGATTTAACCTTATCTTAGTTTAGCTTTGGTGCAGATAATCAAACAGATACTATCATATATGAAGGACAAACTAAAACCCCTTATCAAAGAAGCTAAAAAAACCGCACAACGTGCTATACATCAGCACTTAGCCGTACAGTTAAAAGAGATCACTTCAAAATTTGGTGAAGGCTCAAAAAAACTTGATAAAAAGATAGAAAAAGAGGCAAAAAAGCTTGCCCGCAAATTTGCCAAAGATATCAAGATCAACAAAGAAGGTTTATTGAAAGACAACACTGTTGTTAAAGCGCCTGAGGCTGCAGCACCTAAAGCTGACGCCCCGGCTAAACCGGCCCCTAAAAAAGTTGCAGTAAAGCCGGCAGCTGAACCGCAATAAGCTAAAGCTTTATCAATTCGTTCTTTAAAGCCGATATCACCAGGCCGGTTCTTGATTTTACATTAAACTTCTGGAACAAAGCCTCTCGATAATTATCAATAGTATGCGGACTAAGGTGCATCATATCGGCAATTTGTTTGTAGGTATAATCAGAACAGCACAGCTCCAAAAACTTTAACTCGTTTGCACTTAGGCCGGCGTTTTGAGTTTTTTGGGGCTGATTGTTTTGTATGTTACGCAACAACTTACCTGATACCAGTTCATTGATATAAAAAGACTGCCTTGCTATACCTCTTATAGCACTTATGAGGTCGCCGGTTTTTGATTGCTTAAGCATGTAACCGCCTGCACCGCTTTTAAGCATACCTATAATAGGTTTATCCTCTTCAAACATACTCAACGCAAGCACATTTACATCAGGGTGGTTCTCTTTTAACCATTTAGTAGTATCATAGCCATCCATTATGGGCATGGTTATATCCATCAATATAACCTCCGGTAAAGGATGGTTACAAAGCTTATTTATCATATCTGCACCGTTTTCCGCATCAAACAGCACATTTACCTCGTTAGATTCCGAAAGCAATTTAGCAAGCCCTTGTCTGAACAAAGTATGATCATCTACTATGGCGATGTTAATTTTTGAGTTTTCCATTGGTTGTGGGTTGTTGTGGTATTTTGATAATGATGCTTGAGCCTTTAGCCGGCGAGGAAGTGATGTTGGCTGAGCCTTGGAGCATGGCGCTGCGTTTAACAATGTTATGTAAACCCATCCCGCTTTTGCGGATAAGCGCTTCATCAACGTTAAAACCTATACCGTTATCAGTTATTTGTAAAGTACAGAGATCGTAATTTTGGTTTAGATCAATGTTTATCTCTGTGGCTTTTGCATGCTGTATAATGTTGTTGATGATCTCCTGGAAGAGCCTGAATAAGATAGTGGCCTTTATCGCGTCAAGATCTATAACTTCTTTGTTGTAGCTGTAGTTGATCTTAAACTTATCCGACCGCCGCAGCCATTCCAGTTCAAAATCAATTGCTGCAGCTAACCCCCGGCTCACAATTTCTTCGCCATGCAACAAGCGTGAAAGGGCTTTAACCTCTTTTATCGACCGCATGGTAAGGTCCTCAACCAGTGCAAGCTTCTCTGTCGCGCCCGGGCTATCGTTAAGATCTACCGAGCTCAGTGTTATTGTGGTAAGGCTCAGTAACTGGCCAATATTATCATGCAGGTCATAAGCAACAGTTTTTAACGTTTGCTCCTGTACTTCCATTTGGGTTTTCAATAACTCTGTTTCAAATGTTTTCTGCATGGTAAGGGTATCTTCCTGATGCTTGCGCTTACGCCGGTTGTACGACAGGACATACAGTATCAGAAACAAGGGAGCAATAAGAAATATAACAGAAGTTAACCCTATGAGAAAGATAACTTCCTTTGACGATATCTGCATATAAAAGCGTATGACCAGCAGGCATACATAATTACATCTAACACGTTGTAAATGATGTACCTGATTGAGTTATTGTAAGTGATGGACTCATATTCGGCAAGATAGTCCATAAAAATGTTGCATGCCGTACTACCGAAGTAAAAGAATAAAGCGCCGTTTACCCACCAGAAAGAGGCCGAATAAAGAAGCGGCTCAAACTTTTCATCCCGTAGTTTCAAATAGTAAAAATACAAGCTGGCCAAAACAAATATCACCGACATGATAGAAGCCGTTGCAGAGGTAAATCCTTTAAAATTGTTGTGAAGCATCTCTGATAGGAAGATAAGCATAAAAATGCCGTACCATACATAGAGCCATTTTATAGGGTAGTTGTAGGGCCGATAGAGGTGGTAAAAAAAATAACTCGTAAACCCGCACTCAAACAACAGGTAAACATTATAAACCGGGTAGTTGCGGATTTGCAGAAACTCACGCATATAGATACCGGTTACTTCTGTTATGCATGTCAGCAATAAAAAGGCAATAAGCATTTTCCAGGTGGTGCTTTTGTCTTTCAACAGAAAAATAAAAGCAACCAGGAAGCAAATAAACTCTGATGCAGTGTTAACGCTGATAAACTTCAATGTATGGTTTATTTTATGAGTGTAGCACCAATTGTATTACAATCTCTCGGTGGTGGGCATATTTCGCCGCGATTTTCGGGTGGATTTCCAACAATAAAACCTCGGGGCGGGGTGTTGGCGGTAGGCTTATCAGTATAGTAGTCGCGGTGAAACTTTTGGCCAACTTTATTGGTGCTGTCCTTGGTAGATACCATCACCAGTGTATTTCTATTCCAATAAATGCGGTCGGGTTTATGGCCGCCGGTAAATCCTTCACTGTAAACGCTGTCATAAGCAGCAAGATAAAAGCGAATCCCATCACCACCTTCGCTTTTTACTTTATTAGCCAGTTTCTGTAGCCTGTCTGCGCTAAACCATATGGCACGTGTGTCTGGCAGTTTTTTTACTTTAGATAAATTACTCTCAGAATAAACCGAATCTATATATCCGGCACGTTTCTCGTAATTTTTTACATATTTTTTTGCCAATTCATAAGTGATACTATCAGGATCGGCATAATTAGTATTGGCGTTAAGGTCTGCATGTTGGTTTTGGCAGGAGCCCAAGGCGAGGGATGCAATAGCTGCTGTCAATAAGGTTTTCTTATAAGTGATCATAGTCTGGATTAAGGGTTCACCGAAGGTAGACAAATATCAGTTGATGTAATTGCCTTTTTTTGCCTTAAAGTATTTTAAAAAAAGCTGATTTTACCCTGTCAGCAAGCTATGGTCAGATCTCGCTTTCAATTACAACAGGCTGTAAACGTTTGATTTTTGTCTTATGCCTAAAACCCATATAAATTAAAGCGATAGCGGCTACTATACCACTGGCGTACATAATTGCAGGCACCATACTAATTACATCCTGATAACACCAACCCGAGATCAAAGCGCCCAAACCAATACCGGCTTCGAGAGAAATATACATGGTTGCCATAGCTTTACCCCGATGATCGGGTAGGCTCATATCAACCGTCCAGGCGTTTAGGGCGGGGGAAAGAATGCCTGTTGCAACGCCATAAACTACACCGCCAAGCATCAGCCCGGTTACAGTTTTGGCAAAGCCGATGATAGATAAAGATAGTACAAGTAAAACCAGCCCTGTATTAATAACTGATATGCGTCCGTACTTATCAGATACTTTACCGGCTACAAACCTTATAAGCAAGGAGGCAATGGTGAATACCATGAAAAATAAACCTTTATTAACGATACCGAGGTGTTGGCTCCAATCCGGGATCACGGTAAGGATTGCGCCGTAGGCTACGTAAGACAGCAAGGTAACAATGGCAGCTGGAAGCACCTCAACGGCGATAATGTCCTTGCGGGATATCTTCAATATCGATAAGCTGAAAGGGCGTTTATCTTTCAGCGTTTCCTTCATGTTCATCAGTATGGCGATAGACATCAGCGCAAAAAAAGATGATACGTAAAATAGCAAGTTAAGCGAAAAATACAAACTTATGGTGCTCCCAATAGCAGGCCCAACAGCCAAGCCGGTGCTAAAGCAAATACCATGAAAACCTAATGCCTCGCCCCAACGCTCGCGTGGTACTATGTCAGCTACATAAGCTGCGGTTGCAGTAGGCTTAAAACCGGTTGAAAAGCCATGAAGCAAGCGCAAAAATAAAAAGCCAGCTACCGTGCTGAGGATAGGGTACAAAAAGCCGCAAACAAAACAAACGATGGAGCCGACAGCCATTACCGGCACTCGGCCAAGGGTATCAGTTAATCGCCCGCTAAAAGGTCGGGATATGCCTGCAGTAAGCGTGAATAGCGCTATTATCAAACCTTTATGTTCGGCGCCGCCCAGTCTGCTTAAATAAGCAGGTAATTCCGGAATGAGCATATTAAAGCTGCACGAAAATAAAAACGAGCTTAAGCAAACCAGTGCAAAATGGAGATTATAAATGGGGTGTACCGGTTTGGCCATAGAACTTGCTTAGCGTTTGCAAGTGTAAGAAAAGTGAGCCGATTGGAGTAGTAAAAATCTTTATTAAAGCTGAGCTACAAAAATAGCTTCTTTTTATATAATTATATTTTCAGTAATTATTGAAAATATAATTAATAAACTATATTTGCATATGGAAAAGACATTACAAGAGGTAGTAAAACTGGCAGGAGTTGGCCAGTTGCTGCTGGCGACGGTTAGCCTTATAGTGCCAAAAGTATTTAAATGGCCTCAGGAGTTAAGTAAAGTTCAGCCTATGATAAAAAAGCTGTTTTGGGTTTATGCTGTATACATATTGGTTATCAACAGCAGTTTCGGCTTACTATCTGTAACTATGAGTGGGCAACTAATAAACGCTACGCCGCTTGCATGTGCGGTAACGGGTTTTATTGCTGTCTATTGGATATCCCGATTGGCGATCCAGTTTTTATATTTCGATAGAACAAACTTTCCTAAAGGCGTTTGGCCCTTAATTAAAGAGATGGTATTGGTAACTGCCTTCGTCTTTTTTAGCATTGTTTATAGTTACTCATTTTACCTTAATTTTAAGTAATTATGAATAGCGGCCTATTAATACGTTTAGTTGCATTTGCACTTATCAACGTTCTGCTCATTACTGGTGGCTATTTTATAGCTAAATACAGATACCGCTATATAAGCTGGCTTTCATTGGTATTTTCAATAGCACTGGTTTACTGGCTTTTTATTAATCAGCATCCAGTATTAAAGATGCTCGCTATTATAGCTACTACATTTACTGCTATGAAGATAGTAGCGGTATCATCTATGCCTGATAAAACAACCTTAAAACTGTCTTTTGGGAAGTGGTTTGCTTTTGCATGCGGATGGGCGGGTATGCGTCCTCAGCCATTTGAAACGCTTGGAGAGCCATCTCAACCTGGTGCAACAAGAATGATCAGCTTTGGTATCAGCAGGTTATTACTGGGTTTGTTGCTCGTATATGTAACACGTCTGCTTATTCATCATAATATAATACCGGGTAATTCTCTTGGCTATATTATAACTGCACTATTGTTGCTAATTGGTTTTAGCCTGATTCTCCATTTTGGATTACTTAGCATCAGTGCGGGGATGTGGCGTTTGCAGGGCGCAGCTACCTATTACTTATTTAGGAGGCCAGCCGCTGCATTAAGTATAACCGAGTTTTGGGGTAAAAGATGGAACTTGGCTTTTAGCGAAATGACATCAATAGCTATCTTTAGGCCACTCAAGCAAAGATTTGGCAATACCGCAGCTGTTTTCGTGTCATTTGTTTTCTCCGGATTGCTGCATGAGTTGGCTTTGAGCGTTCCGGTAAATGCCGGCTATGGATTATCAACGCTTTATTTTTTGGCACATGCATTTATAGTAGCATTGGAAAGGACTATTCAAAAACGATGTCCTCTTTTTCTGGCAAATAAGACAACCGCCCATATCTGGGTTTTCTTTTGGTTGGTTTTGCCCGCTCCATTGTTATTTCATCCGCAATTCATAAATGGGGTAGTGTTACCACTCGCCGACTTATCACCTATCTCATTGCCACAATAAATAACCGTGGATAAGGCAGCAACACGGTACCATCTGCTTGAGCGGGGTATTCTTTAGCTATCTGCTGTTGATATTCTTCCAAAAAGTCCTGTTGTTCACCAGCTTCCAAAACGTCGAGATAGGGCCGTAGTCCGGTGCTTTTTACCATTTCAACAATTCCAGCGGCCCCTGTTTTAATTGGATGAAAGTATGTTGTACGCCAAATATCAACTGATTCTACTTTGTCATGTAACAGACTGAAATACCAATCAGGAGATTGCCGGTCAAGGCGCTTTGGGGCTGCAGTCAGTTTTTCTGCCCACGGGCCGTTTGCTGCAACATGCCTCATTAAGCGATGGGTAGGTTCTGCAAAGTTATCAGGTACCTGTATAGCAAGTGTGCCACCAGGATTAAGCCGGTTAAGCAATGCAGGCAGGATAGTGGCGTGGTCTGGTACCCATTGTAAAACAGCGTTGGATAATATTACATCGAAAAGCCCTTTATTTTCCCAGGTGGCTACATCCGCAATATCAAACTGTACCTCAGGCAGGCGCTTGCGGGCAGCTTCAATCATATTGGCAGAGCTATCCATGCCGATGATCTTCGCATCAGGGAATTTTTGTTTAAGTAACTCTGTAGAGTTTCCGGGCCCGCAACCTACATCTGCGGCTATTTTTATAGCGTTAGTTTGTATGCGATTAAGCAGATCATAAATAGGGCGGTTCCGTTCGGCCTCGTACTTACTGTACAAATCTGCCGACCAAGTGTCGCTGCTGTGATTACTCATGTTACTATAATGAACAAGTCGTGCTTTGATTAAGTTTAAAAAAATTAACTGAAACGATTAGGAATTATCGAAACGGATGGCTAACTTACTTGTCCCATGAATTTAAACGAAAGAAACCCTCAGTTGGGCTTCCATAGCGCAGACGGCGCTATAGTGCCCCTTGCCGAGTTGAATGTAAACAGCTTGCCTTATATCGGACTAACATCCGTTCAATTGTATCATCTTTTAGAACAAAAGATCAGCCGGGAACATTACGAAGAGTGTGCCCTTATACGTGATGAATTATCGCGCCGCACCGTTAAGATCAAACAAAAAAGGCAGCCGTAGCTGCCTGCATATTATTTACGTTTTTTAGGTTTTTCGCTTAGTGCTTTAGCTATAACCGGCTGCACCGCTTTTTCCATAATGGCATAACCATCTTTGTTAGGGTGTACACCGTCGTTACCTAATTCGGCGCGTAATCCATCACGGTCGTCTTTCATTAGGCTGTGGTAATCCAGGTAGTAAAATCCGTTCTTCTGTGCAAACTCTTTAAGCATGCTATTCAGCGTGATGATTTTTCCCGCAGGCTGCAAACCTGTTTTCCATGGGTAATCAAAAACCGGTAAAATTGAGCAGATCACCACTTTTATCTTATAGGTAGCTGCCAGTTGCGCCATAGTTTGTATGTTGCCGAATATCTGTTCGAGCGTTGCCGGCCCAGTGTTACCTGCTATATCATTAGTACCCGCTAATATGGTAACCACTGCTGGTTTAAGATCAATCACATCCTGCCTGAAACGCAGAACCATCTGAGGGGTGGTTTGTCCGCTTATGCCCCGGTCAATATAATTTTTGTTTGCCTCAAAAAAATCAGGATCAACCCTTTTCCAGCCTTCGGTGATCGAGTTACCCATAAATACTACCCGGTTGCCGGGATTAGCCTCGGCCATAACCTTGGTATTTTCTTCCTGGTATTTGGCCAGGTTTGGCCAGTCTTGCGCTGCGGAACGTTTGTTTATAAAAGCGAACAGTGCCAAAACTAAAAGTGTTTTTTTCATGGTAATAATTGATATTCTCAAAAATGGTATAAAAATTGTTTATTGTTGAATATTATTCTTAATAATTGTGAGCACTCAGGATTTTCATCAGCATATAGAGCGGCTTAAAGCCCAAACAGATAAATTAAAAGATACTTTGTCTGCTTTTCATGCCAATTATACTACACTTCAGTTTGGAATGAATCGTTTGCAAAACGAACTAAAGAGGTCGAGAGAAGAATTTGAACAAATAACCTATAATATTGAGTTGCCAACCGCACCGGTTATTCAAATGAAAACTCCAAATAAAGATGATCAACAACTTACTGCATAATTGAATTTGCAAAATATACAAGCCGCCTGTTACAGGCGGCTTTTTTTATGCCTGTTAGTGTATTTTAATTAATTCTTAAATTTTTATATTTGGTGATCAATTATTATTTGTCTAAATTACATTTATGCAATTATCAAGTAAATTACTGTATAGTATAGCCATTGCTGTATTAGTGTCAGGAAAATTAACGGGGCAGTCGTTAAAGATGCAGCCGGTAAGTTTTGCCAAAGTGAATATCACTGATAATTTTTGGGCACCGCGTATAAAAACCGTCAGTAGGGTAACTATTCCGGTTTGTATTGAGCAAACGGAAATAAAAACGCCCCGCATCCGTAACTTTGAAAAAGTTGCACACAAACAGGGCGAAAAACACGAAGGTATTTACTATGATGACTCTGATGTTTACAAAGCTTTAGAGGCAATAGCGTATTCACTAAAAAATCATCCGGATCCAAAGTTAGAAGCTAAAGCAGATGATTGGATAGATAAGATCGCTGCTGCACAACAGCCCGATGGCTACTTAAATACGTATTACACCTTGCGCAATATGGATGGCCGCTGGACGGACATGGAAAAGCATGAAGACTATAATGCCGGCCATTTGATTGAGGCTGCCATAGCTTATTACAATACCACTGGTAAACGCAAGTTGCTGGATGTGGCTACACGTGTAGCTGATAATATCGACAGCACCTTTAGGCAACAGAACAGGCATTGGGTATCGGGCCACGAAGAGATAGAGCTTGCGCTTGTGAAACTATACCATGCTACCGGGAAGGTGAAATATCTTGACCTTGCCGACTGGTACCTGCAGCAACGCGGGCACGGCTATGGCAAAGGCATGATATGGGACAGGAAAGATATGGGTGTAAAATATGCCCAGGATGACGTGCCTGTTAAAGATCAGAAACAGATAGAAGGGCATGCCGTACGTGCCATGTATCTATATACCGGCGCGGCAGATGTAGGTGCTGCAAAAAGTGACCCTGGTTATATGAACGCCATGCAAAACGTTTGGCAGGATGTAGTTTACCGCAACATGTACATTACAGGCGGCATAGGCTCATCAGGCAATAATGAGGGTTTTACAATAGATTATGATCTGCCTAACGCAGATGCTTACTGCGAAACCTGCGCTTCGGTAGGGATGATTCTATGGAACGAGCGTATGAACTTGCTTACGGGTAATGCAAAATACATAGATGTGCTTGAACGCAGTTTATATAATGGAGCGTTAGACGGCCTGTCATTAAGTGGCGATCATTTCTTTTACGAGAACGTTTTACAGGCCAACGGCAATCACAGCCGCAAAGAATGGTTTGGTACTGCATGCTGCCCGTCTAACATAGCAAGGCTTGTAGAATCATTAGGTAATTACATTTATGCTGCAAACGATAACGCTGTTTGGGTGAATCTTTTTGTCGGCAGTAATACCACCGTTCCGCTAAAAAACGGTAATGTGCAGATAAGCCAGCAGACAGAGTACCCATGGAAAGGTTTGGTTAACATAAGCATTTCTCCTGATAAGAATAAGAAGTTCCCGCTTTATGTACGTATACCGGGCTGGGCTACTAACAAACCTGTGCCGGGCGAAACTTATAAATATGCTAAAGTTACAAACAAACCGGTTACGCTTAAACTTAACGGCAGGCCAATAAAATTTACGATGAGTAACGGCTACGCAGTGATAAACAATACCTGGAAAAAAGGTGATGTAGTAAGCCTTGACCTGCCGATGCAGGTAAATCAGATAACAGCTATTGACAGTATCAAGGACGCAAGAAACAAAGTAGCCCTGCAACGCGGGCCGTTAGTTTATTGTGTAGAACGGTCGGACAAGATCAACAATCCTGCAGATATAACTATCCCTAAAAATGCTGTCTTTACCTCCGCCTATAATAAAGATTTGTTGGGTGGCATAGTAGAATTAAAAACAAACCTGCCAGGCAAAGGAACCCTGACGGCAATACCATATTACAGCTGGGATAATCGTGGTAAATCTGATATGATGGTTTGGTTGCCGGTGGGAGAGTGATAGTTATTATATTCCGTAATGCTCAATCACATCTTCAGGCACCTTTATACCGCGGCCTGTTTTAATGTCGATCATTACATAATCGAAATAACCGTCGCAGCAAACTTTGCCGGTAGCTTTGCTGGTTAGGGTGAAGGCAACCCGGCAGCCTTTATCATTAACGCTTTCTATGCCTGTACGCACTTTAAAGTATTCGCCCATGGTAAGGGCGCGTTTGTAGTCAACATGAGCTGTACGGACTACCCAGCCAAACCCGCGCTCCATAAATTTTTCCATGCCCATCCCATAGCAGGTTTCCATTTGCTCATAACGTGCAGCCAGTACGTAATCAAAATACTTGCTGTTATGCACATGCTGAAACATATCTATATCATCGGGGCGTACACGGTGTTCGGTCTCAAAAGTGCTGTATGGCATTAATTCAAAAGTTAGAATTCAAAAGTAAAAAGTAAAATCGGGAGTTGTTGTTTTAATTGGAGGCATTGTTACCATAGCATGGACTATTAAACCTGCTTGCTTTTCCATTTGCCTCTCTTAAATAAGATGTAAGCTGCAATGGTTAAACCTATCTCTGAGACCGGCAAGGATATGAAAACCCCTGTTGGCCCCATAGTAAAATATTTAGCAAGCAAGTAAGCAAGCGGTATCTGAAAAAGCCAAAATGTAAAAAAGTTTATCTTGGTGGGTGTCCAGGTATCGCCGGCGCCGTTGAAAGCGCTGGTAAAAACCATACCCATACCGTAAATGATGAAAGCGCCGCTAATGATCTTCAATGCTTTTGCTGCAACGCTTTTAACATCTTCATCTTCGGTAAAAAAGGACGCAAACAAATGCCCGCAAGTGAGGAATAATATAGTTACAACCCCCAGGAAAACTGCCGTGTACCTGATGGTCTGGAAAACGGATTGCTCTGCTCGGTCCACCCGGCCTGCACCAAGGTTTTGACCAACCAGCGTAGCAGCGGCATTACTTAAACCCCAGGCAGGCAGCATAAAGAACATCATTAGCCTAAGTGCTGTTTGGTAGCCTGCAGAACCTTTGTCGCCGCCGGTCGTTGCAACAAGTTCAGCCAAAAATATCCAGCTGCAACTGGCTATAATGAACTGTAATATACCTGGTGCAGCAACTTTAATTATGGCTTTTATCTGGTCCCAGTCTGGCACCAGGTAGCTTATCCTTACGGTGAGTGCATTTTTGTTGTTGAACAAATTATAAATCTGGTACAATACCCCTAAACTGCGGCCAACCGTAGTGGCTATCGCTGCGCCTGTTAAACCAAAAGCAGGGATAGGGCCTAAACCTCTGATAAAAATAGGGCAGAGGATGATGTTGGCGATATTGGCTATCCACAAACTGCGCATAGCCACCGCGGCGTTACCGGCCCCGCGGAAAATACCGTTGATAAGGAATAGTAATACAATGATGATGCTTCCGCCCATCATAATGCGTATAAATGTTTCACCATGGATGGCGGTATCTTGCGAGGCGCCCATTAGCAACAGCAGGTCGCGGCCGTGTAACAGGCCTATAATGCTGATAACAAGATTTACAAATACCGCAATAATAATGGTTTGCATACCCGCTTTTGAAGCCGCTTCAGGATTTTTCTCGCCAATTCGGCGGGCAACCACGGCAGTAGCCGCCATGCTGAGGCCAATAGCTAATGAATAGATAACCGTAAGCACAGACTCGGTTAAACCAACGGTTTGGATGGCTAGGGCGCTATTTGGCAGGTGGCCAACAAAGTACAGGTCTACCAATGCGAAGACGGATTCCATAGCCATTTCCAGCATCATGGGTATAGCCAGTAGTACAATAGCGCGTTTTATGCTGATGCTGGTAAGGTCAACATGCTCACCTTTTAGGGATTGCTTTAGTACCGTGAAAAATGAAAGTGCCTTGCCTCTGGCGGCATTTATTGGTGACATAGTTTAAGCCTGATTATTGTTTGAGTGAATAAATATAAGCTTTACGGCGCAAAGCAGTAAAACGTAACTCAGGCAAAATTAACCGGAAAGTTTTGACCGGAGCAATATGATAAGGACATATTTAAGGGCTGATTGCGACAAATGCTAAGTAAAAGTTCAAAAGTGAAACTCTAAAATATTCCTGATTTATAGAGAGATACCTTAAATCAACCTTTTGAATTTTGAATTTTTACTTTTGACTTAAAAGTTTATCTTTGCACCACAATTAACAAAAGTATACACGCTTTAATATTATTCAGGTAATGTATTTAAGTAAAGAAGCAAAGGCTGAGATCTTTGCAAAACATGGTAAAGGCTCAACTGATACAGGTTCTGCCGAAGGTCAGGTAGCATTATTCACTACCCGTATTGCACATTTAACCGGTCACTTGAAAAACAACAAAAAAGATTTTTCAACCCAGTTATCACTACAAAAAATGGTAGGTAAACGCCGTGCATTATTGGCATACCTTTACAACAAAGACATTGAAAGATATCGTGCTATCATCAAAGCGCTACAGCTTAGGGATATCATCAAATAACTTTACAAGTTTTTAATAAAAAGCCGTCCGCATGTTAGGATGGCTTTTTTAATTTAGCATCTTATTATACACACATAAAAAACCGGTTTGCTCCTGAAGATGAAAAGCAAGCCACAACACAAAAAAGATGAGTTTAAACGTAATTAAAAAGGTTATTGATTTAGGTGACGGTCGCACCATTGAGATCGAGACCGGTAAATTGGCCAAACAAGCTGATGGTTCTGTAGTAGTTAAAATGGGTGATACCATGTTATTGGCTACGGTAGTATCATCTCCAGAGGCAAAAGAAGGTGTCGATTTCCTTCCGCTATCTGTAGACTATCAGGAGAAATACGCCTCTACAGGCCGTATCCCCGGTGGTTTTTTACGCCGCGAGGCACGTTTATCAGACTACGAGGTTTTGATCTCTCGTTTGGTTGACCGCGCTTTGCGCCCGATGTTCCCTGAAGATTATCATGCCGATACGCAGGTAATGATCAGCCTAATCAGCGCTGATAAAGATATTATGCCTGATGCGCTTGCTGGTTTAGCTGCATCAGCAGCGCTTGCTGTTTCTGATATTCCATTTAATGGCCCAATATCAGAAGTGCGTGTTGCTAAAATTGATGGCCAGTTGGTTATTAATCCTACTCTTAGCCAATTAGCTAACGCTACCCTTGAGTTTATTGTTGCCGGTAACGAGCACGATATCAACATGGTGGAAGGCGAGAGTGCTGAGATACAGGAAGAAGAACTGGTTGAAGCAATTAAATTTGCGCATACAGCAATTAAAATTCAGTGCTTAGCACAAAAAGAGTTAACTATTGAGGTTGGTAAAACCGAAAAACGCGTTTACAGCCACGAGCACAGCAATGATGAGCTTGAAAAAGCCATCTACGCCGCTACTTATGATAAGGTTTATGCTACCGCAGGTGAAGCGTCTGCAAAGGATGAGCGCGCAGCTAAATTCAAAGCTATCCGTGATGAGTACATTGAGAGCTTGGGCGAAATAGATGACATCACTAAATCATTAGCAAAAAAATACTATCACGATGTGGAATATGATGCTATCCGTAACCTGGTATTAGACGAGGGCAAACGCCTCGACGGCCGTAGCACTACCCAGATTCGCCCTATATGGAGCGAAGTAGGTTATTTACCATCAGCACACGGTTCAGCCATATTTACACGTGGCGAAACTCAATCGCTTACCACCGTTACTTTAGGTGCTAAAGACGATGAGCAAATGATCGATGGTGCTTTCATCAACGGTTATCAAAAATTCTTGTTACACTATAACTTCCCTGGTTTCTCAACCGGTGAGGTGCGCCCTAACAGAGGTGCGGGCCGTCGCGAGATCGGTCACGGTAACTTGGCTATGCGTTCATTAAAACGTGTATTGCCTTCAGGTGACGAGAACCCATACACTATCCGTGTTGTATCTGATATTTTAGAATCAAACGGTTCTTCATCAATGGCTACCGTTTGTGCCGGTACATTAGCTTTGATGGATGCAGGTGTTAAGATAACTAACCCGGTATCTGGTATTGCAATGGGTTTGATCACCAACGAAATGGGTACTAAATATGCTATCCTTTCAGATATCTTAGGTGATGAAGACCACTTAGGTGATATGGACTTCAAAGTAACCGGTACTAAAAACGGTATTGTTGCTGTACAAATGGACCTAAAGATCAAAGGTCTGTCATACGAAGTATTAAGCAACGCACTTAACCAGGCTAAAGATGGCCGTTTGCACATCCTCGGCGAGATGGCTAAAACCATGTCTGCTCCGCGCGAAGATTACAAACCACATGCTCCACGTATCGTATCTATCAAGATCGATAAAGAGTTTATTGGCGCTGTTATAGGGCCCGGTGGTAAAATTATCCAGGAAATGCAACGCGAAACCGGCGCAACTATCTCTATCGAGGAAGTTAACAACGTTGGTATCGTTCAAATATTTGCCGATAATAAAGCCGCAATTGACGCTGCGTTAACCCGCATCCGTAACATTGCTGCTAAACCGGAAGTGGGCGAGATATACGAAGGTAAAGTAAAATCAATTATGCCTTTTGGTGCATTTGTTGAGATTATGCCTGGTAAAGATGGTTTATTACACATCTCTGAGATTGATCACAAACGTTTCGAAAGCATGGATGGCATCTTCCAGGTTGGCGACGAAGTGCGTGTTAAATTACTTGATGTTGATAAGCAAGGTAAATTGAAGCTATCTCGTAAGGCATTACTGCCAAAGCCGGAGCAAAATAAACCCGCTGAGAATAAATAATATCATTTTCAATATGAGAAAACCCTCTTAATGAGGGTTTTCTTGTTTTTGCAATGGAAATTTGAAATTTTTTAAAACAAAATTATCGCTTTGCTGGTTTCCCGTTATTAAGGATAATTGTGGATTTAGCCGGGCCCTAATTTGAAAATGTCATCTACTACTAACGACCCTTTAGATTTTCTCAGTAATGCGAAGGGGATGCCAGCCGGTGAACAAACCGACCTGATCCAAAAGCTCCTGTACGAAATCATCAGGGTTAAGGAACTTATCGCTTACTACGACTCCATTCCAAATGGTGCAGGGCAGCTCGGCTCCTCTATTTTGAATGAGTTGGTGACCGAGGCCTATAATTCATTAGTTAACTACGATACCGTACTAATGAAAAAATACTATGATCTATTGCTGAATTGCGACTGATTTTTAATGAGTGAAGGATTGAATTGGTGAATTTCAATCAATAATTCTATACTTCAGTAATTATTAAACTTCCCCAAACACCTTCTCGCGTAACTCGTCTGAAATTTCGTCCGTTATTTTGATGATATCTGCCGCTTCCTGTGTGTTGTTGATCACTATTTTATCGCAGCTTTCACGATAGGGTAGCAGGTACTCTCTGTAAGAAGGCACTACGTGGTTTACCCATTTGTAGTACGCATCTTCATTGGAGTAGCCACGTTCTAAAAGGTCTCGTTTAAGGCGGCGCTGCAAGGCTACTTCTTCGTCGGCATCAATAAAGATGGTCATATCCAGCACCTCAGCTATTTTTTTAAAATGGAGGATAAATAATCCTTCCACCATAATAATAGGTGCAGGTTTAATCTCCAAAAGCTTCTTGGGCGCGTCAGGATTGTTAAAGGTGTATTCTTCCTTAGTGAACGATTCTCCATTCAAAAGTTTGAAAATATCGCTCTCAAAATGCTCATGATCTATAGTCGATGGCAGATCAAAGTTGTATAGCTTATTTTCCTCTTTGGTCATGGCATGCCCAACCGGGAAATAATAATCATCCTGCGATACCAGGCACACTTCATCAGCTGTAAAGTGTTCCAGAAAGCATTTTAAAAAGAAAGTTTTACCGGATCCGCTTCCGCCGGCAATGCCAATAACATAAGGTTTATTCATTTGGAGTACCGTAGCTGATATTTACCTGGAAACGTTTGTCTAAGGCGCCTAAAGCTGATGCGACATTTTTAGTCATCACCACAATTGCATCACGGGTTGATTCGCTATCAGTAAAGCGGCCTACAACCTTTGCAAAGGTAACCTTACCATTCATAGGGTTGGTAATGCGCATCACAGTGCCAATAGGGGCTGTGCGGTGCAGTATAAGTTTTTTATTAGGATCAAGGCTGGTATCATCTATCCAGGTAGCTACACCTTTTTCATTTTTTTCGAACAAACCGTATTTAGAGGAGATATGCCTGTTAAGGCTGTCAGCAGCTATGGTGCTGCTGTCGCCCCTGCTGATATCCTGGTGAGCAACCGGCGTGGCAGTTGCATCTTGTTGAGCCTGTGCTGGCTGTACGCCATTGGGCACTAATAAAACCTGGCCCGGCGTTAGGTTGGTATTGCTCAGCTTGTTAAGGCTGGTAATAGCATCTACTGTGGTGCCGAAGCGTTTGGCGATAGAGTAAAGGGTTTCATGCGCCGATACCTTGTACTGCTGCTGTGTTGCTGCTGGTTGTTGCGGTGCAGTTTGCTGTTGCTGAACAGGCGCTGGCTGTTGTGCGTTTACAGGTGATGTTTTGGCTTCCTCCTTTTTTACCGGGGTTTGCGGCTGTTGCTGCACGGGGTTTGTAACAGGAGGGGTGGTTACTGGCTTCGCCTGGGATTTTACCTGTGCCTGTTGCTCTGTTTTTGGGGCAGGGCCTGTACTCTCCACAATTGAGCGCTCTGTTGGCACTTTAATAATATGTCCAATTTGCAGGCTGGCGTTATTATTAAATTGTTGTATCACCTTGGGGCTAACGCCATAACGGCGACCGATCGAATAGTAATTATCTTTTGGATCAAGCTTATGCAGGATCACTTTTTTACCATTGTTATTTTCAACACCTATCGAATCTGCAGGCATCGCACCGGCAAAAGTTGCAGCTGAAATAACCATTAGCGAAGATGATATAAGCAGTTTTTTCAATATCCTCATAAATTAGTGTCCCCGGTAATTTATAGTTGCACGGCCATTAATCGGGCCTTATCTTTTATATAAACCAGGACGTTGTTATGTACTACAAACGCCTCGGGTTGTAATTTTTGTATGTTGCTGTTCAACAAATCTTGATAAACAATTTGCTGATCCATCATAACATACAAGTGCTGTTGCAGCACATCGCTTTTTAGCGAGTGCAAAGATATAATTATATACCCATTATGGCTGATGTAATGTACCATATTTCCGTACGGCTGCTCAGGTAATATGCCCGGTAACACATCCTGCTCGGCAACCATCTTAGGTATGACGATGTTATTTGCTAAAGGTTTATCCACTTCAGCCGAGAAGTTTTTAAGTACGCGTCCATCATTTACAGAAATCAACTCCAATTTTTTAGGTTGAATATTAGCATTGTAAACGGCCGGGCCATTAGTAGTAAGATAATCGAATATCAAACTATAGTTTGCCCAACGCTCTTTCCCGGTTTTGGCGTCTATCGCTATCAAGCCCTTATGTTCAGGACTGCTTTGGTGTTTATAATAATGTAGCAGTATTACGCCGCTATAAGCAGCTTCTATACCGGTAAGCCACCGTTCTGGCAAGGTGAAGTTTGAGAAGTAACATTGCCCATTTTGTAGATCAAACGAGGCAAAGCTGACTTGCTTATCCAACTCATTCCTTATTTCAAGTGCAAGCACGTTGTTTCCTTCATCGATCTCCATCCGCCAGATGTGACCTTCAAATAGGTGCGATATAAACGGTTGTAGCAGTGTCATTATACGTTGCAAATATGCCCATTAATATTAAAACCTGGTACATTTGATAAACAATGCCTAATGGAGGCTGTTATCACAAAAACTAAAAAAACAAACAATGGACGCTGAAAAAATAAGCCTTGAAGAAGGTAAAGTAAAACCGGTTGTAGATCATTTAAATGACCTGTTAGCCAATTATCACATACATTATCAAAAACTACGTGGCTGCCACTGGAATATTAAAGGAAACAATTTTTTTACCCTGCATTTAAAGTTTGAGGTGCTATACACAGATGCGCTTACTACCATTGACGAGTTAGCAGAGCGTATCTTAACACTCGGCAAGCCGCCTTACAGCACCTTTAACGATTACATATCAAAATCGAGCATCAAAGAAATTAATACCATTGGTATGAAAGATACCGCTATGGTTAAAGCTTTAATTGAAGATATGGCGACATTGATTAAAATGGAGCGTGAAATTTTAGATGTAACTGCTGATGCAGGCGATGATGGTACCAATGATATGGTAAACCGTTTTATGCAGTTTAAAGAAAAAAATACCTGGATGCTTCGTTCCTTCGTTAACGAGGATTAAGGCGAAGCCTCCAGCCTATTGAAAGGGGAAACTTTCAATAGCATGATTATAAAAGAAGAAGCCCGTCTAAAGTATAGACGGGCTTCTTCTTTTAACAAAATATTCTGCTATCCCTACAGGGAGCTGCGTGCTAAAAGCGGTACCCCAAAGTTAAATAACCGTTATTATTTGAGTTACGAAGTAATGCATAAGGGCTTGCTGTACCAAGGTCATATGCAAACTGCGTGCGGTCGCCTGATGAATGGGTGTAAGTAGCATCAACATAATAACTGCCAAAACGGAAGCCTAAACCGCCGCTAACGGTTTTTATATCAGATGCAATGCTTTTATCCTTGTTAGGGCTACCCATGATACCATAACCACCACGAATAGATAAGAAATTGGTTGCTCTTATTTCGGCACCAACTCGTGCATTTACGGTAGAACGATAAATGCTTTTGATATCTGGATTGTCTATTACGTCAGCGTTGTAGCTGTCGTTGCTGCTCAAATGTGCAGATGCATAATCGATGTATTCGACGTCACCTGTAATAAAACCTATGTTCTTAATAAATACTGCGGCGCCACCGGCAGCTTTCCATGGTGTACGCAGGTTATAATTTAAATTATAGTTACCTGAATTGCCTTCCAATGCCTGGCCGTTATTAATGGTAGAAGAAATGCCTTCTTGAAATGAATCGTCAATATTGTAGAAGGTTGGAGAAGTAATGTTAACACCTAACCTGACACTTTCCACCGGTTTGTAAATTGCGCCTAACCGCGCTGAAAAACCAGTACCACGAGTTATTTGACTTTGTGAATAAGCAGATGTGTAAGCATTACTTGTGCCATTAATAGTTCCGTCTTCATAAAAAGTGTTATAAGCGTTATAACGGAGATCAGAAAAACTTAACGCCAAACCTAAGTATAGTTTGTTGCTATAATTAGCGCCTATGGAAAAATCCACTGATGACAATCCACCTTGTTTTTCAGAATAATATTCCTGGCCAACAGCGCCGGGAGCAGAGTTACTCACGTAAGGCGCAGTGCCCGTCCTCCCGATAAGGCCCTGTGCAAGTGCCATTCCACCCAATGTACCTTGATCTGTACCAAAATTATTAGCCTGGCCGGCAAAATAATCATTTATAGTATTATTTGCATTTGAAGCCGCATAACGGAAATTACCATACAAATCATTTGTGCGGCCGTAACCAACGCCATAATTAACGCTAAGCCAACCCTTGGTTTTATCAGCACCCCGTGCTTTGGTCAGAGGATTGTATATGACTACACCTGCATGTGCCAGATTAAATGTATTTTTATTATCGGTGGCGCCTTGCCCAAAGTAAGTTGATTTAGTTTTTGCGCCATCTAATTCCGGCGTTACACTAATTTCAGATCGGGTAAAAAAGCCTAAACCCGCAGGGTTGCCTGTTAGATTGCTCAAGTCACCACCTAAGGCTGTACCGGCGTTACCCACCGCTTTCACACGAGAAGTTGATCCCGGTTGGCCAGTAGAAAATCTGATAGCATCTTGCGAATATTGCGCAAACGTATTTTCTGTAAAAGCTACTATAGCAATTACGCTAAGGATATATTTAAGTTTCATAAAATGATTAAGGTTGATGTGTTTTTAGTTTCTAACCGGTCTACCGCCGCCGCCGCCTCTCATGGAGCCACCGCCACCGCCACCGCCAAAACTGCTCGGCGAAGGAGTAGGAGCTGGTCGTTGAATTTGCTCTGGTTGGTAAGTTGGGCGTTCACCTCGTGTCGGGCGCATGCTACCATTATTGTTGCCAAAACCTGGTCTTGCCGAGCCACCCATACCGCCACCCCTTGCGCCGCGCATACCTCGCTCAGGTATATATCCTATACCATTTGAGTAACCACCGCTGCTTCCAACCGGGCGGGCATTGTAACCCCCAAATGCACTTCTGCTGGCGTTATAACCTGTACCGCCGCCTGCTGTTCCGTTACCTCTGTACGGTCTTGCGTTGCCTCTGTTAAATGCAGAGTATCCGCCCCAGTAGCCTCCGCCTCCATAGCCGTATCCGGTTCCCCAGAAAGAGTAGGGGGAATAAAATCCGCCGTAACCCCACGGGCCGCCCCAGCCATAGCCCCATGGCGAACCCCAGCCATATCCTCCCCAGCCAAAACCTGCATTCCATCCAAGTCCGTAGCCGCCCCACGGGCCGCCCCAACCGTAATTTAAGCCAAGCCCAAAGCCGCTGCCATAATAAGGATAACCGTAGCCATAACCCCAATAGCCTGTATCATAATAGCCGAATGGTGAAAAATAACTGAAACGGTTTATACGCGATGCATAATTATCGTAATAAAAATAATCGTCATCGTCATTATATTCATCGTTATTAGCAACCTCTTGTTGGTAGGCAGTATATTCTGGCGCCTCAACAGCTGTGGCCTTTGAATAGTACATATCATCCCCATTTTGGGTGTTAGAAGCTGTCTTATTAACAGAGCAGGAATTCAGCGCAATTGCGCCGATTGCGATAATTCCCAGGACAAGGTTCCGTTTCATATAGTGGAGTATAAAAGTTCGGTTCAAATAAACGTATAAATTTATAAATTTGGCACCTGCTAAATGTTAAAATCAGGTCAAATACTATTCCAAAAGTAAATATATGAGCAAAGGTGTCATCAGCAAAGACGAAGATTATTCGCAATGGTTTAACGACTTAATAATTAAATCTGACATGGCCGAGTATTCGCCCGTGAGAGGATGTATGATCATTAAGCCGTACGGCTATTCTATATGGGAAAAAATACAGGCGACGCTCGACAAAATGTTTAAGGATACCGGGCACGTAAATGCCTATTTCCCGTTGCTCATTCCTAAGTCTTTCTTCTCAAAAGAGGCCAGCCACGTAGAGGGCTTCGCTAAAGAATGTGCTGTTGTAACACATTACAGGCTCAAGAACGATGGAGATGGTAATATTATTGTTGATGAGGAGGCAAAATTAGAGGAAGAGCTTATCATCCGCCCTACATCAGAAACCATTATATGGAACACCTATCGTGGCTGGATACAAAGCTACCGCGATCTACCTATCCTTGTTAACCAATGGGCCAACGTAATGCGCTGGGAAATGCGAACCCGCCTGTTCCTGCGTACCAGCGAGTTTTTATGGCAGGAAGGCCATACTGCTCACGCTACTGCAGAAGAAGCTATTGCTGAAACCGAGCAAATGCTTGAGGTGTATGCTGAGTTCGCTGAAAATTTTATGGCATTGCCCGTTGTGCGCGGCCGTAAAACCCCTAATGAGCGTTTTGCCGGTGCTTTAGATACCTATTGTATCGAGGCTCTAATGCAGGATGGTAAAGCGCTTCAGGCGGGTACTTCTCACTTTTTGGGACAAAACTTCGCCAAAGCTTTTGATGTGAAGTTTACCAATAAAGAGAACGTACAGGATTACGTATGGGCAACCTCATGGGGGGTATCAACCCGTTTAATAGGTGCATTGATCATGTCGCACTCTGATGATGCCGGTTTAGTATTGCCTCCTAAATTAGCTCCAATACAGGTAGTAGTGGTGCCTATTTACAAGCACGATGAGGAGTTGGCTAACATCACCACATTTGTAAATTCGCTTAAGAAAGAGCTGGTTGCTAAAGGCATCTCTATCAAATTTGACAATCGCGATACGCATCGACCGGGCGCCAAATTCGCAGAATATGAACTTAAAGGTGTACCGTTACGCGTTGCTATCGGCAGCCGCGATATGCAGAACGGAACAGTTGAGCTTGCCCGCCGTGACACCAAAACTAAGGAAACCGTTGCTCAAGAGGGCTTAGCTGCAAAAATTGAAGCTTTATTAGAGGAAATTCAAGCCAATATTTATAACAAGGCTGCAGATTTCCGTACTGAAAATACTGTTGATGTAAACGATTACGAAGAGTTTAAACGTTTGTTAGATGAAAAGCCCGGCTTTTTATCCGCCCATTGGGATGGCACTGCCGAAACTGAGCAACTTATAAAAGATGAAACTAAGGCTACAATACGTTGTATACCTTTGAACAATAAGCAGGAAAAGGGTACTTGTATCCGTACCGGCAAGCCGTCTACACAGCGGGTGCTATTTGCAAGGGCTTATTAATTGTCAAATAGTTTATGGTTGATAGTTCATAGTAACTTGACAAGCCATGAACCATTATCTATGAACTATCAACTTTGAAAAATGAAATTCGCGACTAAAGCAATACACGCAGGGCAGGAGCCCGATCCAACTACCGGTGCTATAATGACGCCGATATACCAGACATCAACCTACTGGCAAAAATCGCCGGGGGATAATAAAGGTTATGAGTACTCGCGCGGAACAAATCCAACCCGTAAGGCTTTGGAAGATTGCCTTGCAGCTTTGGAAAATGCTAAATACGGTTTGGCATTCTCAAGCGGAATGGGCGCCACTGATGCAGTAATGAAGCTGCTTAAGCCTGGCGATGAGGTAATCACCGGTAACGACCTTTATGGCGGGTCATATCGTATCTTCACAAAAGTTTATGCTAACTACGGTATTAAGTTTCACTTCCTTGATCTTAAAGATCCGGAGGTAATTAAAGAATACATCAATGATAAAACCCGCCTGGTTTGGATAGAAACACCTACTAACCCAACCATGCAGGTTGTGGATATCGAGGCGGTAGGTAAGATAGCCAAAGCAAGCAATTTGCTTTTTGTGGTTGATAATACCTTTGCATCGCCATACCTGCAAAACCCTATTGATTTTGGTGCCGACATTGTAATGCACTCTGTTACCAAATACATTGGTGGCCACAGCGATGTGGTAATGGGCGCTTTGATGATGAACGACGAGGAGCTTTACAAACAGCTTTGGTTTATTTATAACGCCTGTGGCGCTACCCCTGGGCCAATGGATAGCTTCTTAGTGCTGCGCGGTATTAAAACGCTGCACCTGCGTATGAAAGCACATTGCGAGAACGGCCGGCAGGTTGCTGAGTTCCTGAAGGATCACCCACGTGTTGAGAAAATTTATTGGCCGGGTTTTCCGGATTCGCCGAACCATGAAGTGGCTAAAAACCAAATGCGCGACTTCGGCGGTATGATCTCTATCGTATTAAAGGATGCCGATCTGCAGGAGACTTTCCGCATTGCTTCATCATTTAAAGTGTTTTCATTAGCTGAGTCATTAGGCGGTGTTGAATCATTGATCAACCACCCTGTGAGCATGACCCACGGATCTATCCCTAAAGCTGAGCGCGACAAAGCAGGTGTGGTAGACAACCTGCTGCGTTTGAGCGTTGGTGTGGAGGATATTGAAGACCTCTTAGAAGATTTGAAACAAGCTTTAGCTTAATTATCAAGGCGATATATAATAATTGAATTACGGCACTAAACCATTGTGGCTGGCGGCCATCTTATGTGATATAAACCACATAAACCATGACCCTGAAAATCACATTAAAAGTATTAGTGCTCTTCGTAATTATTTCGTTTTCTTCTTGCGCAATGTTTGATCCTATTGCAAAGGTTAACCTTAACTCTTTAAAATTGGGGATGACCAAAGAGGAAGTGAGGGCAACAATAAAGAAAAGGCCTGATAATATCATTGCAGCCAAAAGAGACGCCGAAACCGAAAACCTGATAGAAGTTGTGCAGTATACACAGGAAGTAGACCCGGTAGGCACTTATTGGTTGTATTTTGAAAACAATAAGCTTACCAAATGGGAGAAAGCTACTATATGGCGACAACCCGAAATATAAACCAGGTTGCCTGGTAGGATCTAAACAGCCGGCACAGCAAGAGATTTCTTGTTGTCCCGGCTTTTGTTTTCTCGATCGAATTTATGAGTGAAAATTTAAAGTCTTTTCTCGAAGAAAAAGTAGCGCAATATAACCGCCCCGAGTTTATTGCGAACGACCCGATAGTGATTCCGCATGTGTTCAGCAAGAAACAGGATATCGAGATCATGGGATTTTGGGCGGCAACACTTGCCTGGGGGCAGCGTGTCACCATTATCAAGAAATGCAAGGAGTTGATCGAGTTGATGGATGGCGCACCTTATGATTTTATCATCAACCATGAAGAACCGGATCTAAAAAAACTACTTCATTTTAAGCACCGTACATTTAACGATATTGATACACTGTATTTCATAGCTTTCTTTAGATGGCATTATGAGCGATTTGATAGTTTAGAAGATGCATTTGTACCTGTCGATAAACCTGTCATTCTGGATGATAATAAAGCATCTGTTCATGAACAGATGCTTCGTCCCACTCAGCATGACAAAACTGAAAAGATTGAAAGATATCTCAATCATTTCCGTTCCTATTTCTTCTCTCTACCCGACTATCCGCATCGCACAAAAAAGCACGTTTCCTCGCCATCACAAAAGTCGACCTGCAAACGGTTGAATATGTTTCTGCGCTGGATGGTACGAAAGGATAATGCAGGCGTTGATTTTGGTATCTGGCAAAAGCTTACGCCCGCCGACCTGATATGCCCCTGCGACCTGCATGTTGACCGTGTAGCCCGCAAGCTAAAACTCATCACCCGCAAACAAAACGATTGGCAAACGGCCAATGAATTAACAGAACGTTTACGCCAGTTGGATCCGACAGACCCCGTGAAATATGATTTTGCACTGTTCGGCCTTGGTATTGAAGAACGCTGGGGAATTGAGGGTGTTTTACCGGAGTTGTAGCGAAAAGGACAAACTCATGCTATGTTTGTATAATGGCATCAGAAGAATATCAACTATCAAACTTTACCAATGGTAAGAGCGAAATTACGCTTAGGCTTTTTGATCACCTCATTAAAGAGTTTGTAAAAGTCGGCTCTATAGAAGTTGTGCCGTTAAAAAGTATGATCGCAATTAATAACGGCCATAAACGCATTGCATGGGTAACGCAGTTGGGCAAAAACTTCGTCCAAATAGTTTTCCCGTTTAAACAACAGTATTCGGATAACCTTTGCTTTCAGAAAATAGCGCAAGTGCCGGGGCAACAGCAATACAATCATCATTTAAGGATATTTACAACTGATGATGTAAATGAAGAAGTTAAAAAGTTTATCAAACTTGCTTATCAACAGTAGCATAACTAAAAAAGTCCCGCGTTGCACAACGCGGGACTCGATTAAATATGAGGCTTTAAGCTTAAAAGCCCAAGCCTAATGCAAAGCCTTTAACATCACCGGCAAGCGTAGCACCTGCTGTAGCTGCCCCGGTAGTCAAATTTATTGTATAAACTTTTGTTACCCCATTTACGGTCAGCAACGCATAAGCTGTTCCGCTTGTTCCACCAATGTCAAAACCATTACTTGCTGATGCAGTTATGCCCAAAGGCCCAACTGGTACCAATGTACCAGAGTTTGGTGGATCTTGTTTATAAAGCATATTGGTTTGAGTGTCTATATCAAACAATGTTGTAGTAGCAGTACCGGCAAAATTGTTGGTATAGGCCGCAGCACTTACAGATGGCGTACCTGGTGATAAAACACCATCTACCGCTGCTATAGCGCCGTTGTCAGGGTTAACCCTAAGATTTTGGCCGGTGTTACTCACAATGCGTATCCTGTCTACTGCCGGGTTAAAGTCAAATCCAAACTGTGTTCCTGAAAGCAGGGTAGTAAAAGGTACCGTGCCAATTGCCGTTGCTGCGCCTGATGAAGTGTTGATCGTATATAATCTGCTGGTACTGCCCAAAGCATAAAGCTGACCGTTAACAGGTCTAAAATCAATACCAAGCACACTTTCTGATGCCGCCATACCGGTGATTGCTTTTGTTACAGGAACTGGGTTGCTTGGATTAAAAATTACGAGCTGATTGGTTGAGCTAATTGCATAAGCTACCGGCTGGGTAGGTATAGCTATTCCTCTGATAGATGCAGCAAAATCATTTTTTATTTTAGTTGCCTTCCCATTTTCCAGGTTAATACTGTAGAGACTCCATTTATTATTGCTTGAGAGGGTTGCGAGGGCATTTTTCCCATCGGGGCTAATATCGAAACCGCCGGTCTGCTGTACATCAGTACCAAGTTTACCAACTTCAACAAGGGTGCCGTCGTTAGGCGGGTCTTGCTTGTATAATTTATCATTGGTCGGATCAATTACATATAGTATCGTACTTGAGGAGCCTGCCTGATTGCCGGTGTAGCCAGCTGCGGTTACAGTAGCACCGGCTGCCCCATTTATCTTACCATCGGTTGCAGCAGCTAAACCTGTTTCAGGATTTAACCTGAGATTTTGACCAGTATTGGTTACTACACGAATTCTGTCAACCGTTGGGTTAAAATCAAAGCCCGCAGCAGTTCCGTCAAGTGCCGGAGTAAAGGGCGTTGTTCCAATAGCTCTTGCTGCAGCATTTTCAGTGTTGATAACGTATATGCGGCTGCTGCTTCCCAAACCATAAAGTTGACCTGTAGCCGGCCTAAAATCAATTGCAAGTATGTTTTCACCAGATTGCAAGCCGCTTATTGGTGTTTGTTTGGTGATCGTGGATACGTTTTTTGCATTCACAGCCAATAATTGGTTATCTGTAGTGATCGCAAAAAAAGCAAGGTCAGGGCCGGTTATTTGATCATCAACCGGGTCTACATTAACTCGATCCTTTTTACAGGATGCGGATAAAATGATGATGATTGCTGAGCATAGTAAACTCAGTCTTTTCGAATAAAGATTAAATATTTTCATGTTAGATATATCTTAATAATTTACGATGTAAATAGCCGACAAGGCGGACTTTAAGGGATAGTAAATTAAAATATATCCGGAGGCGGAATGGTAATAGAATTGAAATAAGAGGTTTTATAATTATTGTTGTAGGCAGTGAGATGTACGAGCTGAGTACCCGATATAACAGGCGAGCAATAAGCTTTGACCATGTCAAAGAAATTTTCCTTTTCCGACGTAGTTTGCTCTGCCTTTTTTTCAGTGGAATCTTCTTGTGAACCGGTAGAAAATTCTTTTATGAAGGGTTTAAGATGTAACGCTAAAGGGGCTACAACTTTGCAACTGATGGCAGCAATTATAATGATGCCAAGAGCAATTCTTAAAAGTAAGTAGCGATCATGTAGTGTAGTTATCACGTACCAATATTAAGCCTAAATGCTTTACATAGATACGCTTATTGGTATTGCCCAGTTTTAACAAGCCAATTAATAATCACAACCATTGGTTGTTGTGATTAAGCCTCCTGGTTAAAAAATACTTTATAATAATTCATGGCTTTCCCATCGTCAAAGCCTTTCTCAATCAGATCTTTATTGCCATGTATGTAAATATGGAAGTTTTTATCCAGCTTTAAAACGCTCTTGTAAACACGCGCTTGTTTTTTAACGGCATTGTCGGATATCTCAAAGGTATCGGCAATTTTGGTATCAAATTCTTCTTCGTAGCTATTTTTGAATGTCTTAAATGACTCAATAGCTTCAGGGTTGCTGATCACTTCGTCTGCAAATTCGTCCAGATCAAATGTTTCCTTTTCTTTAAAGTACTTCATTGATCGGTTAAGCAGATCTATTTTATCTGCCTTGGTCATTTCAAATTCTTCGTCGAGCTTGTTGGTCACAAAGTTTTTATAAACACCCAGAGCATTGCTGGTTTGATTAAAACTATCGTTACGGATCTTTAGTTGCAGAAATTCATCTTTCCAATACACGGCAGCTTCCTGCCCGCCAGTGGCTTTATCTACCACAACCACTTTGTAGCCGTTTTCTTTCTCTACGTTAAAGATCAATACGCCTTTATCAAGCTTATTGATGTTGATTGCATCCTGCTCATAATCAACAGCAAAACCACCTTTGTCGGGATATACTTTTAAATAGGTTTCTTTGTTCTCTGATTTAAAAATGCCAATGGCATCAAGTAATTCGCCTTCTATCTGCACGTTGTTAAAGTACACCACATAGAGCTCACCGCCCTTAATATTAGGGTGCGTGCTTGAGGCATACAGGTGCTTTGCCATTTGCTCAGATGCCTCATGAAACTTTCCCTTGTCATCAAAAACAGCAGTGGTAAAATGGTGGACCTCATTAAGGGCCAAATCGTCACTGCTATGCATAAGGTGGTAAACTTCGTTTGCTTTCTCAAAAGGCTTTAGAAAATATTGAAGCAGGAGTGGGCCTATCACATCATCTTTAAGTTCCAAAGGCTGTGGCGAAAGGGAATACATTTCGCCTTGTGATGGATTGCCAACATGATGAACGGAGATTATACCGAGCGAAGCTTCAAAAAAGGTTACCATAGTGATGCGAAGGTAGATATTTGTCATTGAGTCATTGAAGTCATCGAGTCATTATTTTTAAACATCACTGACAGGAATATGACTTAGGAACATTGCGCCGAAATAACGATTTTTGCGCGGGTAATACGGGAATAACCAAATGACCCATTGATCCAATGACTCAAACAGAAGATACCATAGTTGCACTGGCAACGCCCAGCGGCGCAGGCGCCATAGGCGTTATTCGCTTATCAGGCCCCGAAGCAATTACAATTGCCAATAGTGTATTTAAAGGGAAAGACTTAACTAAGCAAGCTACCCATACGCTGCACTACGGTAGTATTATTGATGGCGATGTGATATTGGATGAGGTGGTGGTTTCACTTTTTGTTGGCCCAAAATCCTACACGCGTGAAAACGTTGTTGAAATATCTTGCCATGGTTCTAACTTTATTATTGAATCGATAATTAAGCTCCTGATAAAAAGAGGGGCGAGGGCAGCCAAGGCAGGTGAGTTCACCTTAAGAGCTTTTTTAAATGGCCAGTTGGACCTTTCGCAAGCGGAAGCCGTTGCTGATCTTATTGCTTCAAATTCAAAAGCTTCGCAACAGATTGCTTTGCAGCAATTAAGAGGTGGTTTCAGTAACCAATTAGCCCAGTTAAGAGAGCAACTTGTGCAGTTTGCTTCGTTGATCGAGCTGGAATTAGACTTTGCTGAAGAAGACGTTGAGTTTGCAAATCGCGATCAATTAAAGCAATTGATCTACACGATAAATAAGATCATCAGTGATCTTATACAATCCTTTGAGCTTGGTAACGCTATCAAAAATGGTGTAAATACAGTAATAGCCGGCAGGCCAAATGCAGGTAAATCTACATTATTAAACGCGCTTTTGAACGAAGAACGTGCCATTGTAAGCCATATAGCTGGTACTACAAGGGATACGATAGAAGAGGTGCTGAACATCAACGGTATAAATTTCAGATTGATAGATACTGCCGGGATACGTGAGGCCACAGACACTATCGAGCAGATTGGTGTTCAAAGAACAATGGAAAAGATCAGTCAATCGGCTTTACTTATATACGTATTTGACGCTGCAGAAATCAGTATCGATGAATTAAACAATGATCTCGAGCGTTTAAGGAAGCCAGGTGTTGAAATGCTGGTAGTAGCTAACAAAGCGGACCTTTTGAACGACGAACAATTATTAAGCTTACCACATACAGACAGAGCAATAGTGATTTCTGCAAAGGAAAAACAGCAGATAGATGAGCTCAAGAACAAGATCTACAACGCCGCCATTAAAGAACAACTAACGGGTCATGAAACACTTGTAACCAATATACGCCACTTAGAGGCCCTTCAAAAAACGCAGGAATCATTGACGAGGGTTCTGAACGGCATGGAAAACGTCACTTCCGATTTCCTATCAATGGACATCAAGCAAGCCCTGCACTACCTCGGCGAAATAACCGGCGCCGTTACCACAGATGATTTATTGGAGAATATATTTAGTAAGTTTTGTATCGGTAAGTAACCAAATATACATGCTTTATTTTTCCAGATACCATGATGATATGTTACTCCAGATATAATATTAAAGCAAGTTTAACTTTTCTAAAATTGCCTTGAGGAAAGTTAAACTTGTTTTACTAAATAATAATATCTGCCTAAGCTACTAAAGCGCCTCTGAAACCACTTCAGTAACTTCTGGCACCATACGTTTTAATAAGTTCTCAATACCTGCTTTTAGCGTAACAGTTGATGATGGGCAACCGCTGCATGAACCACGAAGTTCAACAGTAACTACGCCTTCGTCAAATGAGCGGTAAGCGATAGCGCCACCATCTTGCTCTACGGCCGGTCGGACGTAATCGTTTAATATCTGCTGAATTTTAATTTCGGTTTCGGTACCTTCAAATTCAACGTTGGTATCCTGCTCAACCTCCTGTACTTTGTACTCTGCTTCAACAGCGCCTTTAACAAACTCTTTGAGGATAGGTTGAATATCATCCCAATCGGCACCTTCCGTTTTGGTTACGGTTACAAAGTTGCTGGCAAAGAATACGCCGTTGACAAAGTTAAACTTGTACAGCTCCTTAGCAAAAGGCGACTTTTCCGCACTTTCTTTGGTAGGATAGTCAACACTGCCGTTGATCAGCAACTTGTTCACAATGAACTTCATGGTTGCCGGATTTGGAGTAGCTTCAGTATATACGTTGATATTCATCTTTTCTAATTTATAAGTAGAACAAATATAAACAGGCTTTTGGTTTAAGCATCCATACACTTGGCTTTTGACCTGTGAATGACGCTAAAATACTTGAGAGATTATATTCTAAGCTTAACTATCGTTAGATTTTTTTTGCTTTGGGTTTATGCTTTAAATTCCTGTGTAATTTTGCGGCGTGATCTGCTTTAGTTCCCGCTTAACATTGTCGCTGATATTTAACGTGTCCACAAATTCTGAAATCGTTTGTGCGTTAACTTGTGTGTTGGTACGGGTAAGCTCTTTTAAAGCCTCATAAGGATTAGGATAGCCCTCGCGGCGCAAAATAGTCTGTATAGCCTCCGCAACTACTGCCCAATTGGCTTCTAAGCTTGCATTAATGGCGGCTTCGTTGAGTAATAATTTGTTCAGTCCCCGCAGGGTTGATTTAAAGGCGATCAAGCTATGCGCCACAGGTACGCCAATATTCCGCAGAACGGTCGAGTCGGTAAGGTCACGTTGTAAACGGGATATAGGCAACTTTGCCGCCAGGTGTTCAAACAAGGCATTGGCAATACCAAGATTACCCTCACTGTTCTCAAAATCTATCGGGTTAACTTTGTGTGGCATGGCAGATGAACCAACCTCACCGGCCTTTATCTTTTGCTTAAAGAAGTTCATGCTGATATAGGTCCATATATCACGATCAAGATCTATGATGATATTATTGATGCGTTTCATGGCATCGCATTGCGCGGCAAAATTATCATAGTGTTCTATCTGCGTGGTATATTGCGAACGATCAAGACTTAAAATATCATTGATAAAGTGATTACCAAAAGCTTTCCAATCCACCTGAGGATAAGCCACTTGATGTGCATTGAAATTACCAGTTGCTCCGCCAAACTTAGCACCGTGCGGAACTGCTTTCAGTTGCTCAACCTGTTTTTCCAGTCGCTCAACAAATACCTGTAGCTCTTTTCCTAAACGGGTAGGTGATGCGGGTTGGCCATGTGTATGGGCCAGCATAGGTATATTGGCCCACTCGGCAGCATAGTCCTTCAATTTAGCTATCAGTGAATTTATCTCAGGCAGATAAACTTCTTGCAGCGCAGCTTTAAATGAGTATGGTATGGCAGTATTGTTAATATCCTGTGATGTTAAGCCAAAATGGATAAACTCCTTAAATTCCTCCAGGCCAAGTTTATCAAATTCTTTTTTGATGAAGTACTCAACGGCTTTTACATCGTGGTTAGTGGTTTTCTCAATTTCCTTAATAACGACTGCATCCTGTTCTGAAAAATTTTTATAGATATCTCGTAACTTTTCGCTCTTGCTTTTATCAAAATTTTGTAGCTGTGGTAATTGCTGCTCGCAAAGTGCTATAAAATATTCAACCTCAATAAAAATACGGTATTTGATTAGGGCAAATTCGGAAAAGTAAGCTGCAAGTGATAATGTTGAGTTACGGTACCTACCGTCGACAGGAGATATGGCAGTTAGGGAATTTAAATCCATTGAGTGATTTTTTTGCAAAGATAGACAATTGTGGAAAAGAGGCGATTGTAATACGGAAGTAAATTGAATTGGAAACTTTGAAATCTAAAAATGTTTCCATAGTTTTGACTCGAAATGTCAAACGGTCAAATCGATAGAATAATTTTAGGTGCCGAAGAGCTTTTTCTACAAGCTGGTATTCGAAGCGTTACGATGGACGATATAGCCCGCCATTTAGGTATGTCAAAAAAGACGATCTACCATTTCTTTAAAGACAAGAATGATATGGTAATGGCACTCGTTAAGAAAAAGCTTCGCGACGATGAATGCCAAATAGTAGACATCATTAACAATTCATCAAATGTAATTGAAGAGATGATGAATATGATGAAGGCTTCTGAAGAGATCTTCAGCCGCATTAATCCCATAGTTGTACATGACATGCAGAAGTATCACCCGGATTCGTGGGCGGAATTTCAGCGGTTTAAATCAGAGGTATTGGTGCAAACGTTAGAGCAACTTTTACTCAAAGGAATAGAGCAGGGTTTCATCAGGCCTGACATTGATGTGAAAATAATGGCTAAAATGCGTGTTAACCAGGTTGAAATGGGCTTCAACAACGCAATATTCCCGGTGTCACAATTTAGCCCATGGAAGGTGCAATACCAAATGCTTGAACACTTTAATTACGGCATTTGTACGCTAAAGGGGCATGAGATGCTTGATAGGTACAAAACAGCACACAATGAAAAAAAGGCGAGTTGACTTAAATGCTGCTGACATACTGCTGTCAATAATTACGCTTGCTTTGCTTAACAGAAACAAACAACAAACTACCATACACACACAATGAAACGAATACTTACCCTAATAATGTGCTTAATAGCGGCTGTTAAAGGCTACTCGCAAACGCAGCCAGGGCCGCAGGCATACAACTTTTCCATACAGGAAGCGGTTGACTATGCCATTGCTCATAAAGACTCGGTTGTAAATGCACGACTGGACATTACCAGCGCTGATTACCGCGTTAAAGAAATAATTGGACAGGGCTTACCGCAAATAAGCGGCCAGGCAACCTTTCAGGATTATTTAAAGGTGCCTACAACATTGCTACCAGGCGAATTTTTTGGGCAGCCGGCGGGCACTTTTATACCTGTTAAATTTGGTGTAAAATACCAGTCAAACCTTGCCGCAAGCGCCAGCCAATTGTTATTTGACCCAAGCTATATAATCGGTTTGCAAAGCAGAAAAACTTATAAGGAGCTTTACAACCGTGCTTACACGCGTACCAAAATAGATGTGATAGCAAACGTTACCAAGGCATATTACCAAGTATTGGTAAGTAATGAGCAAATAAAACTATTGGATGCTAACATTGCCCAGCTTAAACAACAGGTTGACCAAACCACTGCTCAAAATAAACAGGGCTTTGTAGAAAAGATAGATGTAGATAGGATCGCTGTACAATACAATAACCTTGTAACTAACCGCGAAAATACGCTAAGGCTGCTTGCCCTTAATTACCAATTGTTAAAATTTCAAATAGGCATGCCTATAGAATTTAACCTTACGCTTAAAGACAAGCTTACGGATATTAACATGGATGCCGATGTAGCACAAATAGCGGGTGATACAACATTTTATAAAAAACGTATCGAGTACGGTTTATTAGAAACTAACCTCAAGCTTAGCCAGTTTGATCTTAGACGCCAGAAAGCACAGTTTTTACCTACTTTATCTGCTAACGCAAGCTATGCCTTATCGTACCAAAACAATAGCTTTCGCAACCTTTATACAACAAGCTTTCCGTCATCATATGTAGGTTTAACGCTAAATGTTCCAATTTTTAGTGGTTTCCAAAGAACTAACAGGGTTAAACAATCTGAGATAACGGTACAAAAAAATCAGAACAATCTTAACAGTCTTAAAAATGCTTTGGGATTACAGGCAGAGCAGGCTAAGGTTGTTTACTTTAACGGCCTGCAGTCGCTTAATAATCAAAAGCGCAACCAGGAACTGGCGCGTGAGGTTCTACGGGTTGCCAAGATAAAATATCAGCAGGGCGTAGGCTCAAGCATCGAGGTCACCCAAGCTCAAACAGAGCTCGAAAATGCCGACAATTCTTACGTGCAAAGTCTTTATGATGCCTTGGTAAGCAAAGTAGACCTTGATAAAGCTTACGGCAGAATACAATAACACAAACTATATCACTCATATAAAAACTCAACATGAAAAAATATTTATACATACCGGCCCTTGTAGTACTGGCAGCATGCTCAAACAAGCCGAAAGATAAAAAAGCGGAACTGGCCGACCTGCAAAAACAACAGCAGGATATTAACGCTAAAATAACCAAGCTGCAGGCGGAAGTTGGTGGTAACGATTCTACCAAAACTACCGAGGTAGGAGTGGTAGACGTTAAAAGCGGAACATTTACTAACTACGTGCAAATACAAGGTAAAATTGACGCGCAGGATAACGTAACAGCGTACCCCCAATCGCCCGGTACAATAACCGGTATTTATGTTAAGGCGGGACAGCACGTCTCTAAAGGCCAATTATTAGTGCAGTTAGACAATAGTGTTTTAAGACAAAATATTGCCCAGTCTGAAGCGCAGGTAAGTTTAAATCAAACCCTTTACAACCGCCAAAAAGCCTTGTGGGATCAAAAGATCGGTACCGAAGTACAATTTTTACAACAACAGACAAATTTACAAGCCAGCAAAAAAGCTTTGTCGGCTTTACGTGAGCAGGCAGCCATGTACCGCATTGTATCGCCTATAAACGGTACGGTTGACCAGATGGACTTAAAGTTAGGACAGGTTGCACAACCGGGTACAAACGGTATCCGCATTGTAAATGCAGATATATTAAAAGTTAAGGCAGATGTTCCTGAATCATATTCAGGCAGTGTGCAAACAGGCAATAAAGTAAATGTTGTTGTACCTGATGCAAACGACTCATTGATGACTAACATTACATTTGCCGCTAAAGCTATAGACCCAACATCACGTAGCTTCGCGGTTGAAGTAAAGTTACCCCAGCGCAAAACGCTTCGCCCTAACATGACGGCTATTTTGAAAATAGCAGATTATTCAAAAGCAAACGCGATCACGGTGCCGGTTAAAGCTATCCAACGCTCTGAAGAAGGTGACTATGTATATGTAAATGCTAACGGTGTTGCCAAACGTACAGCTATAAAAGGAGGTGTAACCTATGGTGGCGTTACAGAAATACTAACAGGCCTTAAAGCGGGCGACCAGGTAGTTACCGAAGGCGCTGCCGATATTGAAGACGGCGACAAAATAAAGGCCTCTAAATCTGCTATTTAAACCTCACCTTATCTACAACAGATATGAAAGATATAAAAAAAGAATTTGCGCCCTCGAGTTGGGCCATAGATAATAAGACGGCTATATACGTGTTGATGTTCCTGATTACGGTCTTAGGCCTTATTAGTTATAACAACCTGCCAAAAGAAAACTTCCCGGACATTGCGCAGTCAAAAGTGTTTGTTACCACTACGTGGGCAGGGCAATCTGCAGAAAACGTAGAAAACCTGGTTACCCGCCAATTAGAGAAACAGCTTAAATCGCTAAAAGGCTTAAAAAAGGTAACATCCAATTCGGTACAAAACGTATCAATTATTACCTGCGAATTTCAGGCTAATATAAAGATCAAGGACGCCAAAATAGATGTTAAAGATGCTGTTGATAAAGCAAAACAAGATCTTCCGCAGAACGATAATAATTTTAAAGAACCAGTAATATCCGATATCAACGTTGCCGATCTTCCGATCCTTTACATTAACATATCCGGCGACTACAGCCTTAAAAAACTGAAGGAATATGCCGATCTGTTAAAAGACGAAATAGAAGGTTACCGCGAAATATCAAAAGTTGATGAAGTTGGTGCATTGACACCCGAGATCCAGGTAAATGTTGATCTGAATAAGATGGCTTCAGCGCAGGTTACATTCACCGACATTACAAGTGCAATTGGCAAGGAGAATATTCTTTCATCTGCCGGTACCATTAAAACTGATGGCATACGCAGAAGTATCGATATAAAGAAAGATTTTAAAAACGCTGATGAGGTTGCTGCCATGATTATCCGTAATCCAAAAGGACAGGCGATTTATCTGCGTGATATAGCGGAGGTAAAGGATTCTTTTTTAGAGCAGGAGAGTTACGCACGTTTAAAGACACCTAACAGCAACGTTTTTAAAAATGTAATTACGCTTAACGTTAGCAAAAGGGCGGGAGAAAACCTGATTGAAGCATCAGACAAGATAAATGCTTTGATAAAAGAAAAGCAAAAAGATGTTTTTCCTAAAGGGCTTAACATCACTGTTACCGGCGATCAGAGTGATAAAACAAGAACTACGCTTAATGATCTTATCAATACCATTGTTATTGGTTTTATTTTGGTAACGGTGATCCTGATGTTTTTTATGGGAACCACCAACGCCATCTTTGTGGCATTATCAGTTCCGTTATCATGTTTTATTGCCTTCCTGATAATGCCGGCTATAGGCTTTACACTTAACATGATTGTGCTGTTCTCATTCCTGCTGGCTCTGGGTATTGTGGTAGATGATGCCATTGTGGTTATTGAGAATACACACCGTATTTTTGCCAATGGTAAGGTGCCGATAAAAGAAGCAGCTAAGATGGCAGCGGGTGAGGTATTCTTACCAGTGTTCTCAGGTACCATGACGACGCTTGCACCATTTGTGCCCTTAGCTTTTTGGAATAGTTTGATCGGTCACTTTATGTTCTTCCTGCCTATAACGTTGATCATTACTTTGTTGGCATCGTTAGTAGTTGCTTACATCATGAACCCGGTTTTTGCCGTAGATTTCATGAAACCTCATCACGATGGTGAACATGACAACCCTAAGTTTGATAAGGCGACAAAACGCACTTTAATATGGTTAGTGGCGGCAACCGTCATCGGCTATCTTATCAATTTCGGCTTCGGTAACTTTATGGTGCTGATCATTGTATTGTATCTGCTTAACCATTTCTTCCTGCTGAAAGTGATAGACCGTTTTCAAAAGAATGGATGGCCAAAGTTTCAGAATTGGTATGCAAAATGGCTGGAACGCGCGGTTAAGCGCCCGGTAACTATGCTGGTTGGTACTTTCGGTCTTTTCATTGTAGCTATTATTTTAACGGCAGTGTTAGGTAAAACACCTGAGTTTTTCCCTGCTGGCGACCCTAACTTTGCCTACGTCTATATCACCATGCCGATAGGTACTGACCAGGCAACCACCAATCAGGTAACTGAAAATATCGAAAAAAAGGTAGCCAAGGTAGTGGAACCTGATAAAGACATTGTTTCGTCCATAATTTCAAACGTTACCAAAGGTGTTACCGACCCAACAGATGAAGATCAGGGCGATTATCAAAACAAGGGTAAGGTAACTGTAGCTTTCGTAGAGTTTGGGAAACGGAATGGAAAAGATACCAAAGAGATATTAAAAAAGATCCGCAGTTCAGTGCAGGGTATACCGGGTGCCAAAATATCGGTTGCACAGGAAAATAGCGGCCCGCCGGTACAAAAAGATATCAGTATAGAGATAGCGGGTGACAACCTCGATTCGCTTGTAAAAACCGGCAACCGCTTGAAAGCATATCTGGAAAAACAAAACATCGCTGGTATTGAAAACCTCATAGCTGATGTGCAGAACGATAAGCCCGAAGTTGTTTTTGATGTTGATCGCGAACGTGCTAACCGAGAAGGTATTACTACCGGGCAGGTAACTCAAGAATTGGGTACAGCCATATTTGGCGCTAAAGCCGCCGACTTTAGAAATACTAAAGAAGACGACTACAAAATTATGGTGAGGGCAAGAGAAGATCAACGCAGCAATATCGATGAATTGCGTAACCTTAAGATCACTTATCGTGATCTGGCCACAGGCGGCGCCATACGCCAGGTACCGGTTTCTGCTTTCAGCGATATACGCTATACCAATACTTACAGTAATATTAAACGTAAACAGCAACGCAGGGTGTTAACATTGGGCTCAAACGTAATAAAGCCTTATAATGCTAATGATGTCAACACACAGATAACCCGCGCAATTGCTAACTTCAAAAAAGCAGACGATATACAGATAAAACAAGGTGGTGGGCAGGAAGACCAAGCTGAGGCCGTTGGCTTCCTGGGTGGCGCATTACTTACATCTTTCGGTTTGATATTAATCATCTTGATGATACAATTTAATTCGATAGGTAAAACGCTTATCATCATCAGCGAGATCTTCTTTAGCATCATCGGCGTATTGCTTGGTACTGCACTTTTTGGGATGACCATGGCCATTGTAATGACCGGCGTAGGTATCATCGCCCTTGCAGGTGTAGTGGTGCGTAATGGTATCTTGCTGGTAGAGTTTACTGATATGCTGATAGAACAAGGTGCCAGCCTCCACGATGCTGTTGTTGAAGCGGGACACACCCGTATGACGCCGGTATTATTAACTGCTACTGCCGCTATTTTGGGCTTAATACCTTTGGCAGTAGGTTTTAATATTGATTTTGTGGGCTTGTTTACTCACTTTGAACCGCATATTCACTTTGGTGGCGATAACGTTGCTTTCTGGGGACCTTTGGCTTGGACAATGATCTTTGGTTTAGGTTTTGCAACCATCATCACACTAATATTGGTACCATGTATGTATATCATCAGGGTTAATCTTAAAAACTATTTCTTTGGCAAAAAGAAAGAGGAGAAGAAACCTGAATTTGTTGTAGAATAAGCCAAATCAACAATTCCATATAAGTAAAGAGCCGCACCATAATTGGTGCGGCTCTTTCGTTTTAGCTATTTATTTAAACTTTGCTATCAGCGTTTTTAAGTCATTAGCAACCTTGCGCAGTTTGCGTTCGCGGCGGCTGCCGGCATCAAGTGCATCGTAAACCAAACCGGTGGCAAGTGCATAAACGCCGTGGTGCAGCGCGTCAATGGCAATTTCTTTTGGTTCTTGCTCATCAATTGGTTTTGCTGCGTTGTGTTTTGGCAGCATAACCAAGGATGTACCCCAAACCGCGCCAAAATGAATAAGTGTAGCGGGCAGTCCTTTTAAACCGGTAAGGCCGATCAACCCACGCGCAACTCCCCAGGCCGTACCGTAACTCCAGTGTATCTCCTGGTTCAGCTTAGGTTTTTCTTCCGGCGAAGCAGGGGCAATCCCGGCAGTTTCTTTAGCCACTTTAACTGGCGCGTTACTGCTTTCGCGTTTCGTAATCTTCATTTCAATCATCTGCGACAGTGTCATGGCTGCAGTTGCCGCCAATCCGGCTAATAAACCCCTGCCTATCGCACTCCCCAAAGCACCTAAGGCATTATCTTCATGTATTTTCATAATAGTAGTTTAAGTTATAACGTGCTGCTTTAATTGTTGATTTAAATATTTTAACAAACACAATAAATCTTTTCAATGTTGTAACTGCAAAATCAAAACAATGAGTTTATCAGTAGCCAAAACATATAGCAGGGCAGCAGGCTTGGGAGTTATAGCCGGCATGCGTTCAATGTATGCACCTGCGGTGTTGTCGCATATATACAGCAGGCACCCTTCACCAAGTATTGAGAATTCTCCATTAAAATTTATTCAGGCAATGCCGACATCAAAAGTATTTAAGGTGTTGGCTGCAGGGGAGCTGATTGGAGACAAACTGCCTTTTGCGCCAGATCGCATCGCAACACCCGGATTAACCGGACGTATATTATTTGGTGCGCTATGCGGCGCTACGGTATTTAAGGGCGAAAATAGAAATGTTGTTATCGGCGGTTTGGTGGGCGGTTTAGCCGCATTGGGATCAACATTTGGATGCTTTTTCCTGCGTAAAAGTATCGGTTCAAAAAACAAGATCGCTGATCCAGTTGTGGGCGTATGCGAAGATGCAATCACAGTTGCAGCCGGTATAGCAATTGTTAAAAACTTATAAGTTTTAACATATAAAAATCATATTTAGCGTCAGGTTGACACATTTATCATTGGTTTTAAATAATTTTGTTGAACACCAATTAAAAATAGTCAATAGAATTTACCTAAATGAATTCAACAACAATAGATCAACAGGATATAAAACGCGAGAAAATATTAGATGCTGCTTATCAGCGCTTTCTTCATTATGGTTACGCCAAAACTACCATGAATGAGATAGCTGGTGACCTGTCTATGTCAAAAGCGCTGTTGTACTATTACTTTCCTGACAAGAGTGAGTTATACATGGCTGTTATGCGCAAGCTGGCAGCAGATTATTTGACAAGGTTGGAAGAAAAGATAGGTCAGTTTAAAAACCTGAAAGATGCCTTCTTATACCAGGTAAATACTCATCATGATTTCATTGTAACCAACTTCAACTTCTTTGACTATTTCCGGGTTAATGAACAAAACCTGCCTGATACCATCTGGAACATTATTGGAGATATACGTAACGCTGAAATAAGGTTACTTACTGCAGCCATACAAACTGAAATTGAGAAGGGTAACCTGCAACATGTTGAAAGCCCTGTTGAAATTGTAGAAGTTTTCCTTGATGCATTGCATGGCATCAAAGTAGGCGGATCATTACCTCACAAACAGCACAAATTTCCTGATAAGGAACATCTTGACGAGATACATAACAAGCGCCTGCTACTGATAGAGATATTTGTTAATGGTATGCGTTAATTACTGATCTCTGTATTGACAGTCACATTGCCCACAAGTATTTTATGTATAGGGCAGGCTTCAGCAATGGTAATAAGCCGTTTTATCTGCTCCGCCGTTAACTCTCCGCTAAATTTGAGTTTGCTATCTATAAAGGTACCATCTGGTGTCTTAAACATTTCAAGATCTATACTGATCTCGTCAACTATCCACATTTTCCGGTCGATATACATTCTTAAGGTAATTGCCGTACAACTTGCCAAACTTGCCAGTAACAAATTAAAAGGAGACATAGCGGTATTACCACCACCCAGTTCTACGGGTTCGTCAGCCACAATGCTGTGGCCATCGCTGGTAACTATAGTTTGATATTTAGCGTGCGTTATTTTTGCGTTTGCGGTTACTATCAGCTCTTTCGTTTCCTCCATAATGATCAATTATCCTGATCAAGGCTTACCATGTTCCAATTACCTATTTGAGAACCTAACCCGCCTTTGTATTTTAACACGATAGTGAAGTGTGTTGTTTGGTCTTCCTCGCTGTCAAACTTAATGGTGTAAGATGATTTTATAACATAAACAGAATCAGACTGCTTAGCAAATTTATAGCTGTCATCAGCAAAGCGGGCGTTTGTAGATCGCACGGTTGGAATAATAAACTGCCTTGCAATTTTGTAAGCCGTATCACTATCAGGCAGGCCTTTAAACATGCCGGTATCTGATAGTGCAAATTTGGCTAATAAAAAGCCGAAAACTAATATAGCAACTGCAATAAGCCAGGCTGCCGTTTTTGCCGATTTTTTCTTAACAGATTTGTCTTTTAAATAATCTCTTGAAGGCGGCGCTTCGCGTCTCTGTGGGTTAATCCTCGGCGATGGCGGAGGGGTGTGTCTCATAATTTGTGAATAATAGGGTATAAAATTTAGTAAAAATTGTAGCATCTGCTGGCACCATTGAATTTCTGTTCGCCGCGTTCGCGGGATGGCAGGGTGGTTTCATAACCTATGCTACCTTCACTTGTGCCGCTTGTGTTTCCGTAATTTAGGCCGCCCGCAGGCACATCATGGCTCACGCCAAAACGAAGCTTTTCGCCGCCTTCCCGGTTAATGAACAGGTCAAATATTAATGATACTACAAAGGCATTAGGCCCACCTGCACCAGCAGTGCGGTACCAGGCACCTACGTTTATGCTTTTGCGCTTGTATTGTAAACCTGCGTTTACAGACTGCGCGGTACCTTGTTTATAAAAAATAACAGAAGGGATGAGATATGATTTGTCTTCATCATCAAGGTTATCGTCTTGTGTTAAATTATAACGATAACTGGCGTGGCCTGTAAACCTAACCGGCAGCTTTGACGGCGTGCCTGTAAAAGATTGGTTAGGAGTGTTGAGGTGTTGCCCCGCCAAACCTATATTGAAATTTTTAAGCGTAAGGTTGATACCTGCTCCTGCGTCAAAAAAGAAACGGTTGTTAAAGTCAGGTCTGTCGGCACCGGAAGTTGAACCAGGGATGTAGCCCAGATTAGGGTCTATCTGATCGCCAAAAACCAGTTTACTAAAATCTACCGAACGATTTGTAACCCCTGCCTGTAAGCCGAACGACAGCACATAATCCTGCGAGCCCACGCTGTATGAATATATACCCGCAATATTGTTTTTATTTAAAAAGGCTGTTCCCTCACTGCTGCGGGTAAATATCAAGCCGATGCCGCCCCCAAAACGCGGTACATTGTAGTCTATCGAGGCAGTTAAATACTGGAGGTTACCGGGTACCGAAGTATATTGGTTACGGTAGATCAGGTTCATGCGCAGGTCACCTTCAAACTGTCCGTTCAGGGCAGGATTGAGATATAAAGGTGAATTAAAGAATTGCGAATACATATGATCTTGAGCCAATAATTTGCCCGGGAACATTGAAATGAAAACTATCACCCAAAATCGATAAAGCACTAAATCCTTTTTCATTATCTTATTAAATGTATTACGCCTGTGCGTTTTGGCAGTGATCCGTTAAGGGAATTGCCTTTCCAATCTGAACCGTCGCTAAACCTGGCCGTAGCCTGCCATATGTAAACTCCTTGCGGTACAGGCTGGCCTTTCCATGTTCCATCCCAACCATTAACGGGCGAGCCGTTACCGTCAAGCGCGGTTGTTTGCCATATCAGTTGCCCCCAATTGTTAAATATCTGCAGGTTCCATTCCTTTAATTTTTGCCCTTTGGCTTTAAAGATTCTTAACTCTTCCACGCTTGATGCCGGTTGGAATGCATTAGGCAGGAAGAGCTCTCCGAGGAACTTGATGGTAATTTGTCGTGTAGTTTGCTGTTCACAGCCTGCCGGAGATTTAGCTATAAGCGTAACCGTGTACGGCGAGTTCACATAATCATAAGAGTGATCCATCGGTTTAAAGCTCGATTCATCAGGAGTTCCATCACCGAATTTCCAGGTATAGGTAAATGTTGTTGCAGGCACGCCATCTGCAGATGGCGTAGTGTTTACAAAAGTTACCTTGTTATTAACATCTACAGTATAAGTAAATGACGGTTTTGGAAGCGAGTATACGTTTATCCCGACCTTGTCAGATTCGGGGGCTGTACCACATCCGGCGTTTGTAGCCTTAATAGTGAAAAAGTACGCGCCCGGATTGGCAAAAGTATAGGTAATGTTACTGGTATTAGTTTTTGGTACTGTGGTGGCTAATGTTCCGTCAGCATTGTAAACAGTATATAAAAAAGAACTACCCCCGGTTGACGTATTGATCAAGGTGATGCTTTGTCCAACGCAGACCGAAGTGGGGCTGCCTTGTATTTGCATCCCTGAGGTTAATCCTCCGGGAGATACAGGTACTTCTAACTTCGCTGATTGGGCGCTTACACCACAATTATTAGTTGCTATCATAAACACCTGCCATGTTGCGGCACGGTTTATAGTTTGCGTAGCAAATACAGCGTCAGACTTATCATTATTTGTTTTGACTATGCTTTCTTTTAACACGTTGTTTTCATCAACAAGCCTAAACTCATATTTGCTGTTAGTACCCGGAGAAAGATTTCTTACTGTAAGCGTTAGTACTCCGCAACCGCCTGCCCCTTGTTGCTTTTGTATTCCTGCTGTAGGGGTTTCGGGGCTTAACGTAATAGTTTTCGTAACAGGTGGCCTGTTAATACAATTGCCAATTATACTTAGCGATACCGTGTATTGTTTATCTAAGCCGTTTCCATCTATTGGGAATGAATGCTTCGGATTTACTTCGGTAGAGGTGGGAGAACCGTCTCCAAAGTCCCATAAAAAGTTAATACCAGTTGTTACAGTTGAAGTATTAGTAAATTGAACAGGGCCCGTGCCACAAGCCTGAGCATCGACCGTAAAAGATGCGGTAACATCCGGATTTACCCTCACAACCACATCATCAGATTTATCTCCACAAGGTGATAAACCTTTAATGGTCCATCTAAATGTGTATGTGTTGCCCGCTGCAAGGCCGGTTACATCAGTATTATACTTGGCGGCATTTGCAAAGGTAACCGGCGGCCCGGATACCTGTGTCCATTCTCCAACAAACGTCCTCGGATCGTTACCTTGTAAAGTGTAAGCTGTGGTAGCACATAAACCTGTAGGATCGGCACCGGCGTTGGCGGCTGGTGTTGTAGGTGTTACAGTTATTGTAGCCGGTGCAGAGTTTGCAATGCCACAACTTCCGCTTGTTAACCGCGCCCTAAAAACAGTTGTTTGAGTAAGATTGACGTAATTATAGGTCGGGCTTGTTTGTAATGGCGTTATATCAGTCCAGTTTGTACCGCCATCTGCAGATTGCTGCCATACTATATTACCCAAGTATCCTGCTAACGTTACTTTCCCCGAATTCCCCTCGGCACAAACCGTAGTTTGATCTGCAGTAGCTGTACCGCCGATAGCCTGAGGATAAACGATAAGCGTTAGCGCAAATGGTGTACCGGGGCAACCATTTGTAAATGGCGTTATGGTATAAGTTACCGTAGCATTACTGTTGCTGGTGTTGGTTATCAGGTCGTTGATGGTGTTTCCGCTACCGGTTGCACCAAAGCCGGTTGCAGTACCACTTGTCAGCGCTGCCGTCCATGAAAAATCTGTTGCAGTTGCCGATGTTATAGTGTATTTAAAATTTACTCCGCTGCATATTCCGTCTGTAGCTAAGCTTGTTACAGTAGCCTTTTTAATTATTTGTACCACAACGTTTTTTGACACTGTACCGCAGGCGCCGCCCAATGATGTTGTAACAGTATAGGTTAGCACAACCTGCCCGGCGGCAATGTCTGCTGCTGATGGTGTATAGCTTGTAAACGTTGCATTCTTATCTGCAAAAGTGCCACCTGAGGCTGTTGACCATTCTATTTTGGTGACAATACCGCCAACGCCGGGAGAGCCGGTGACACTGGCTGCATTACCCTCACAAATAGGAGACGTGGCTGTTGCTGTTACGGTAGGACCCTGCGCAACCGTTATTTCCTGAGTAGATGTTGATGTACCGCAATTGTTTTGATGTGTAACGGTTATCGTGTAATTTCCAACGACGGGAAAGATGATCTGCGGATATTGGCTGTGGATATCGCTGCCGGTTGCAAAAGTAGCACCGTTATCAAGCGTCCAGGTGTAAGTCGTGCCATCGGGTTGAGCGGTGCCCGTCAAAATGGTTTTAGTATCGCCTGCATTTGGATCGAAATTGACGGGCGAATTTACTGTACATATTGTGGTGTTTGGAGAAAGGGTGGCAATAGGAGTATCATTCACAACTATGGTTTTAACCGGCCCCTGAACAGTACCACAGCTTGGAGTTGTAATATCTAACCTGAATTGATAAACACCTCTTTGTGTAAAGTTTAAAATTGGTGTTTTAAGCGCTGCATTAAAAGTTACACCCGCCGGCCCCGATACTTTTACCCAGTTATACGTTGTGCTGGTATTGCAGATTTCATCCACAACTGAAGTATTTACCGGCGTTATCGATCCGGAACTAAGGCAGGCTTGTGTTGGAAGATCTAAATTTGGAATGGGGGCATCCTGTACGCAAATGTTTTCCGAAGCGTCTGCAGCAGTACATAAACCCGTATTGTTTTGTAACCGGAGGGTAACCTTGTGAACACCATGAGTTGTAAAGGTATAAATAAATGGATCGTTTAGGTTTTTATTGAAAGCTACTGCAACATCATCAACAAGCCAGGTGTATTGCGCATTTTGATTTTGGCATTGCAGGCTGGTACTGTTGGGATCCATACCCGGTTCTGATGTATTATCAAATTTCACCGGGGTGTTGGTACATGCTGCTACCGGGTAACTAAAACGGTTAGTAGGTGGGCTTAATATTTTCGCATACGCGGAGGATGGCGTTACGGTTGTAGAACAGTAGGGATTTACCGGCGTTATATCTACCTTAAATACGTTTATATTCTGATTGTCCGGCTTGTTACCGCAAGAAGACCGTGTGTAGGTATGAGATAGTACACCATTATCAGCCACCAATTGGCAATAGGTATAAACGCTTGTAGTGCCGTCGCCCCAACTGACTTTATAAGTCATTCCGGGATAGTTATATCTGATGCCGTTGTTAGCGCCTGCATCAATGGTAACGGTAAAGTTCGCTACTGATGATGCGCCGAGACAGTAGACGTTATCGCCGCTGCCTCCAAGATTACGGAAGACGATATTATTGATCAGCGAATAAGCTTTTGTACCAACAGTGCCTCCGTTTACAGCCTTTACAACAACAGTATAATTACTTGCCTTGGCATTAAAGTTAGTTGGAAATGATTGATTTGTCGCCTCTACGGCTTTGTCAAATTCGTTTATGAAGGTACCGGTAACCATAGAACCGGCAGTGGAATTATTGATAAACGAATAAGGCGTTATCCCTGGCGAACCTACACAAGTACCAAAAACTTCGGGATCTGAACCGAGCGTTTGTGATGATGTGGCAGCTATAACACCGGCAGAGGTGTTGATCGAGAACGGTGCCGATATCGTACTCGTAACCGCAGGAATTGTTGATACTACTTTAACGCGGTAGCCTGCACCAGCAGGGGTTCCTGTTGGGATGATACCATTTACAAAGGTTGCGTAAAAACCGGTATAACTCCCGATCTGCACCTGTGAGCCAAAGTTACCCGAGGCATCCGATAAATAAAGCTTGAATACGTTGGTTGGTAAATTGATGCAGCCGGAGGTATTGTCAATAGTAATTGGCGCTGCAATAGTTGAGCCTTGCCCATACGGACCCGGATCTACTGCGCCTATTGTTATAGTCTGTGCTTGTAAATTTTGCCAACTAACAAGCAACGCAAAAACAATGAATAAATTTTTGGTAAAATTTTTGCCCATCAAGCGTCCGTCAATAATCAATTCGTTTAAACCAGGGCGTATAACATATATGTTACACGGGCTTTTATACGCACGGTGCCGCCATACGGTTGCATGATAAAAAAGATTATCAGTTGATCACCTGATTACAAGGGAAATATGCATGACAACTTACACGTAATAGGTTGATAGTTAAGCGTTGCAAAGAACCTTCAAGCACACTAAGCCGACTATCCAAAGAAAAGATAAGAAACAAAAATTGCTGTTATCACACCGGCAAGATCTGCCAGCAGGCCTGCCGGTATAGCATATCGTGATTTTTTGATACCAACGGAACCGAAATAAAGCGCCACAATATAAAAAGTAGTATCTGCCGAACCGTTGAATACCGAACCAAGTCTACCTGCAAAGCTATCCGGCCCGTAGGTTTGCATGGTACTGATCATCATGGCCTTTGAGCCTGAACCACTTAAGGGCTTCATATAGGCAACAGGTAGCGCATCTACAAAACGCGTGTCGAGGTGCATTTGTACCGCAGCCCATTTTACGCCGCTGTTGAGATAATCAAGTGCGCCACTGGTACGTAGCACGCTTATGGCAACCAGCATGGCAACCAGGTATGGGATGATCTTGATGGTAACATCGAAACCGGATTTTGCGCCATCTATAAAGCTCTCAAATACATTTACCTTTTTACGCATCGCGCCGATAATAAATATCACCGGGATGGCAAAAAGTAAAAAATTGCTGCTCACTTTTGATACCGTGGTAATCTGCGACTTATCGAGCTGTGTAGTAAAAAACCAAACCAGCCCGCCAACAAATAACGTTAAACCGCCAAGCCAGGCAATCACCACCTTATCAAACAAGTTTATTTTTTGCCAGATAGCAACAGCGATCATCCCTACAACTGTAGCTACGTAAGTAGCTATAATGCAAGGCAGTAAAACATCAGCTGGGTCTTTAGCATGAAGTATAAACCGCTGAGCGATAATGGTTACCGGCAACAATTGCAAACCGGACGTATGCAGTACCAAAAACATGATCTGCGCATTAGATGCGGTATCTTTGTTGGGGTTAAGTTCCTGCAAACTTCCCATGGCTTTTAAACCCAGCGGAGTTGCAGCGTTATCTAAACCCAATAAATTAGCTGAGAAGTTCATCATCATTTGGCCGGTTGCAGGGTGATTGCGCGGAACCTCAGGAAACAAACGGCTTAAAAACGGCCCAACAACGCGCGACAAAAAGTTGATGGCACCTGCGCGTTCGCCAATATTGAGGATACCCAGCCAAAGTATCATGTTACCTGCAAGTGGCAAGGCAATATCCATTACCGATGCCTTTGAGCTATCAAACATGCCATCTACCAATAGCTTAAATGCATCAGTATCGCCAAAGAAAACCATTTTGATAAAGGCGATAACAAAGGCAATAATGAAGAAAGCTATCCAGATATAATTTAAGGCCATGATAAATGTTTACAGGGATGAAGATAATCTATTTTGAATAATTAACCGCTTTTAGCAGATTTATACACTGAAATTATATGGAAGACAAAGCCTTTGAATTAGAAAATGCCGTAAATGATTTTGTAGATGCGAAGGCAGAAATCGTTGATTGGGATAATATTGTAAATATGGGGAAGTGGAACAACAAAGAAATTTTGGGTCATTTGATAGATAGTGCAAACGTGAACCTTCAGCGTTTTGTAAGGGCAACCTATGAAGACGGATTTAAGCTTATTTATCATCAGGATGAGTGGGTTGCAGCACAATACTATAGCGAGGCAAGTTCAAAAGACCTCATACAGCTATGGAAGCACCTTAATTATCAAATTGCCAGGGTACTTAAACATTATCCTCCTGAAAGGAGAGTTGCTCTGTGCGATACCGGTAAACACGGAGTCAATTTACATACTGTTGAATTTTTGGCAGCAGATTACATCGAGCACCTGCAGCATCATCTTTATCAAATAAGCTAATGAGTTGCTTTGTGGTAGGTTTTTGAATAAAAGCTTAACTTAGCGCAATAAAAACATTACATATGCCTACTATAAATCTTTCCCGGGTTAGCGGCGATTTTGGTTTTGAAGCCACCGACGAATATGGCCATACCGTAAAAATGGACAGCAGTACAGAAAGCGGAGGCAAGGATTATGGCGTACGCCCAATGCAAATGTTGTTGATGGGTTTGGGCGGATGCAGCGCTATTGATGTGATCACCATATTGAAGAAACAGCGCCAGGATGTTGTTGATTACAAGATGGTTATCAAGGGTGACCGCGAGGCCGGCAAAGAACCGTCATTGTGGGAAGATATTGATCTCGAATTTCATTTATATGGTACTGTTGATGAGGACAAGGCAAAAAAAGCCATTGAACTTTCTTTAGACAAATACTGCTCGGTAGCTGCTACTTTATATAAAGCCGGTGCTGATATTAAATGGGAAGTGATCATCCACCCTGCATCATAGGCAGTTTCGCTCTTCTAATATTCAATATAAATTGTTTCTTTTTTCTGATTTCAAGTGTGTTTAAAACATAGATAGTTTAGGTATTGCATACCTTTTTTGTATAGTTTTAAGGTCACACAAAAGCGATAAAGCTAAAAGTTGTAAGAAGTCGACTTTTGTGCAGGTGTATAATGCGGACATGTGTTAGTGTCAAATCAGCGTTTAAACGCGTAATCAGCTAAACATACTGGTAGTTCAAACTGCTATCACTGCTTAAAAAAACTCTGATGGCATTAATGTTGCCCTTGCCGGAGTAACCTTGAGTGCATTTTCTCAGGAAACCTAAAAACGAGCAACATGAAAACACATCTAAAAAAAGCATCCCTACTGATGACAGGTTTGATGGTTGGCGGAAAATTATTTGCCCAATCGCCAGACACAATGGCAACTAACAAAAATTATGTACAACCATTTTCAGGCGACGGCGCGTTCCGCACGTGGTCTATTGGTGTAAATGGTGGTTTACTTACACCATACACGATCTTTGGTCCTAATGGAAGTCAGGATTTTAGAAACCCAACAAGTCAATTAGGTTATGGCGCTTACATTAAAAAACAAATTTTACCAGCGTTCGGTATCCAGGCCGATTTCTTTAGAGGTAAAGTAAGTGGCGAAAACGGCCAACCGGGAACGCCGGCTGCATTTGAAACCAAGTTAAATTATGCAGCGAGTTTAAGTGCCAATATCACCCTTGCTAATATTAACTGGATGCATCACCAAAGCGCAATCCGCCCATATGTTACAGCAGGCTGGGGTATGATGGGTTACAAACCTGTTTTAAATCCTGATGGCGGTTCTCCTGTTAATTTTAAAAGCAATGACGAGAGCATAACCGAATATTTTATTCCTGTTGGTTTAGGTCTTAAAATTGGTTTAGGATCGGGCGTTAACCTTGATTTGGGTTACAACGTTAATTTTGTTGGCTCTGATAATTTCGATGGCAACAAAACCGGATCAACTAATGATAGGTTCTCTTATGCGCACATTGGTTTAGAGTTCGCTTTAGGTGGCGGCAGAAAACCGGAGTTAGCTTCCTACAACCCGGTTAATTCTATGCGTACAGAGTACTTATGGAAAAATGCGCAAACCAAGCAAATGCTACAAGCACAAATTGATGCTGAAAAAGCAAATAGTGCACAGCTAAGAAGTGATTTAGATGCAACCAAAGCAGATTTGGCTAAACTAACCACTGATAGCGATGGCGACGGTGTAGTTGATGTAAACGACAAATGCCCTAACACACCTGCAGGTACTGCAGTGGACGGTTCTGGTTGTCCGTTGGCTAAACCGGTAGTAGTTGTTACCGAAGAAGACCGCCGTGTAGTGAACGAAGCAATCAAAAATCTTGAGTTCGACTTAGGTAAAGCTACCATTCGCGCTAAATCATACCCAAGTTTGGAGAGAGTAGCCCGCTTATTGGTTGATAAAAACTTCAGCTTGAAATTAGCAGGTCACACTGATAACACCGGTTCTAAAGACTTAAACATGCGTTTATCTAAAGACCGTGCAGAATCTGTTAAAACATTCCTTGTTGAGAAAGGTGCAAATCCATCTCGTATCGAGGCTACAGGTTACGGTCAAACTCAACCTATTGCAAGTAACAAAACTGCAGCAGGTCGTCAGAAAAACCGTCGTGTAGAGTTTACTCTTTACTAAGCAACAAATACTGTTAAACAAGAAAGCCGCTCTTCAATAAAGAGTGGCTTTCTTGTTTTGTAGAGCATTGGAATTAAAACGAGAAAAAGTCTTCTAATCCGCCCATGTAGGTTTCGTTCCAGCCCTCCGTAATATCATCGTAGGCCTCGTCGGGGATGTTTGTATGTCTTAATTCAACAGATGTACCATGTTTGTCAGGATGGAGTTTAATGGTCACAATTGACTCTTCCGGCTGGCCATCGAAATACCATTGTTGAACAATTTTTTTATTCTGTTCAAATTCCAGGTTTTTGCCAACGATCGCACCTTCCCAAAGAGAGAATTCAGATCCGGGCTCGGCTGACATCTCCGCAGATTCCCCCGTCCATAATTGAATAGTTAGAGGGTTTGTCAATGCCATGTACAGTTCTTCGGGTGTGGCAGGTATAACGTAATATTTTTTGTAATCTTTCACTTGCGCAAGTTAGCAAGAAAACAATTAAACGATGCTATTTTGCCCCGATTGGTAAAACGGTTCGGTTATATACTTCATTTAGTACGTTGGCAATACCGGTGTAAATGGCAGATAGTCCGCATATTATTCCTTCAAAGCCTGCAAAATGCTTTACGGTTTCGTTTCCGCTGGCATCGCCCCAAACCAATAAGAAAAAAAGAATTGTCAATGATGCAAAGACAAACTGTAATGCCCTGCTCAATTTAAGCGTGCCAAAAAATAAGCATAAAGTGAAAACTCCCCATATTGACAGGTAAGCGCACATTGCTGTTTCTGATGGTTTTGGTGCCCAACCAAGTTTAGGCGTCACAATCAAGCCTACTAATGACAACCAGAAAAAACCATAAGATGTAAAAGCTGTTAAACCGAATGTATTGTTCTTTTTAACTTCAACGATGCCGGCTATTATTTGAGCGAGGCCTCCGTAAAATATGCCCATTGCCAGTATCATAGCATTCATGTCAAAAAATCCTGCGTTATGGATGTTCAACAAAACGGTGGTGAGACCAAATGCGCAAAGCCCCAAAGGAGCAGGATTGGCAATTTCGTTTTTGACGGCGACAGGTGTGGTTGGTATCATAATAATTAAGGTTAAATTGGTTTATAATGCAATCTAAACAAAATCAATTAACAAACATAGCGTTTTAAGCGTTACTAAAACGTGTTAGCAAAAATAATATGGCGCAAGAAGAAATACAGAAATTGGTGCTGTTACGCCACGGAGAGAGTATTTACAACCTGGAAAACCGCTTTACAGGTTGGACAGATGTAGACCTATCCGAAAACGGTTTACAGCAAGCCATAGAAGCCGGTAAACTACTTGCCGAAAAAGGGTACACGTTTGATATCGGTTTTACATCTGTACTAAAACGGAGTATTAAAACCATGCATTTTGCCTTGGAGCAAATGGATAATCTTTGGATACCGATTCATAAATCATGGCGTTTAAATGAGCGTTTTTATGGTGCGCTTCAGGGCTTAAACAAAGATGAAACCGTTGCGCAATATGGAGAGGAGCAGGTACATAAATGGCGTCGATTCCCGCATGAGCACCCACCTGCTATTACCGAGCAGGATGAACGCTTTCCCGGCCATTACTTGCGCTACCGTGACCTAACATACCGCGAATTACCTTTAACAGAGAATTTAAGTGAGACCATGGTGCGTGCCTTACCGTTCTGGCACGAGAGTATTGTGCCGGCAATTCGCGAAAACAAAAAGGTGATCATTTGCGCGCACGGCAATAGCTTAAGAGCACTGGTGCAATATATTGAAAACCTTAGTGATGATGATGTTGCAAAGCTGGATATTCCAACAGCAACTCCCTTAATTTACGAATTGGACGAAAGACTAAATTGCATCAGGCATTATTACCTAGATAGTGAGGGGTGAGTGGTCGATAAGAGGTTTACCTTGTGATTAAATTTTCAATCACTCCCAACTTAATGTTGTCTATTCACTAATTAATACCCTAATCCCCAGTCCTTACCCTTATCAACTGCAGGCACGCCTTTATCCATCCAAACCGGCATTGGTGCACCTTTTAAGTAATGATCAAAAAACTGTGCTTCTCGTACAGTGATGTCTTTGCGGTTTTGACGTTTTACGAGGTTGTGGGCCTCATCATTGTACTGCAGAAGCCACACCGGCTTACCTAAACGGCGAAGGGCAGTAAACATTTCTATACCCTGGTACCACGGCACAGCGCCATCGGCATCGTTGCTCATGATAACAACAGGCGTTTTAACTTTGGGTAATTGAAATAATGGTGAGTTTTCAATGTACAGTTCCGGCTTATCCCAAAGGGTAGCGCCAATACGGCTTTGTGTTTTTTCATACTGAAACTGCCTGTTAACACCGCTTTCCCAGCGAATGCCACCGTAGGCTGATGTCATGTTGGCAACGGGCGCCCCTGCCCAGGCCGCTGCATACATATTAGTTTGAGTAATGAGGTAGGCCACTTGGTAGCCACCCCAGCTTTGCCCTTGTATGCCTATATGGCTCCCATCAACCCAAGGATTTTTCTTCAATGCTTCGACACCTGAGTTGATGTATTCTACGGCTGATGCTCCCGGATGCCCCGCCTCATAACTAATATCCGGCGCAAAAACCAGATAGCCGTTACTTACAAACCAGCTAATAGGTAACCTTGAAGGGGTAGGCGCAGGTGGAATATAGTTATACAAACCATCTGTAAGCTTTTCATAAAAATAAGCAATTAGCGAGTAACGTTTTGACGGATCAAAATTTTCCGGCTTGTATAAAATACCTCTGGATTTATGTCCTTTCGGCGTAGTCCATTCCACCAATTCGGCAGTGCCCCAATTATATTTTGTTTGCTGCGGATTAATATCGCTGAGCTTCACCTCCTGCTTTAGATTGCCGGAAACGTAAAGGTCTGGTGATTTTGTGTAGCTTTCCTTTGTATAGATAAATACATCGGCATCTTTAGCTTTTAAAAGATCGCTGTATTTCATGGCTTCCATGGTTACTAATTTGGGCTCACCTTCGCCTGCTATAGGTTTGGTATAGTAACCCCATCGTTTTGTTTTATCGTCCTGGGCAATCAACCATAATGTAGATTTGGTTGGGATGAACTTCTCATCCGGGTCGGCTGGATTGTACCTGAATTCAATTTTATTGCGCCTGCCTGTTGCATCTGTAAAGTTGTTGGCGCGGCCTGTAGTAGGGTCTATCTTCCAGATGTCGTACCTGTCGTAGATCAGAACGTGCTTGTCCCTGGCTTCCCAACCCGCAACCCCGTACGATGAAGGATCATCCGGTACATCATTTTCTTCATCTCCAAGTTTGGTGGTAATGGCTGATGTGATATTTTTTTTCTTGCCGGTGTTCACATCGTAAGTGAACCACTTTTGCATCCCACTATCAAACCAAAGCACAAAGTTGCCGTCAGGTGAAATACTATAACGAGCTTTAAGTCTGTCATTGATCCTTTGTCGCTGGCCGGTAGTGGTATTTATGAGGTAAGCTATCTGCTGTGAGCTACCTTCCCATTGCGATTGTACACGGGCGCCGGTATCTGTAAGGCCTAAAGCAAAGGGGGCATCCTTATTATTATCAGCCAGCATAATATCGCGTACACCAACATCGCCCAGCTGTATCACTTTACGTGAAGCTTCTTTTAAATTAATAACCGCCTGGTAGCTCCGTTTAAGATCGCGCTGAAGGTTTTTTAGTTGCTGCGGCTGCAGGTAATCATCTTTATAATTCCAGACATCTAAACGGGCATGTTCAAAATCCACGAGTGTGGTATCTACAAGTTTAGGAATTGGGGCCGTTCCAAAAAAAAGCTTAGCGCCACTCTTGCTAAATTGAATGCGGGCATCACCACTTACCGACCATTTCAGAGGCATGCCGGCGCTGCCTTCCGCTGCAATCACAACGGCGCTATCCTTTCCCTGGCTGTAATAATAAAGTTTAAATGGCTTCACCTGAGCTTTCTCAGGATTTTTCTCCGCAGCAAAGGCTAATTGCTTACCATGATCATCAAATGCTATGCTTTTATAATTGCCTTTACCTGTGCTCAACAGCTTTACTACATTATGATCAACATCGTAGATGAACAAACCGGACTGAACACTTTTATTTTTCTTAGGAGCAGTTACCGAGTAGGCAAGCCATTTACCATTTTTACTAAGTTGGAAGTCACTAACGTTTTGAAACTGCCTTGTTTTACCGTTCGGTAACTTCTGCACGGTAAGTTCTGCACCCTCTTTAACAGGTGGCGCGATAGTATTAGCTATGGATTTTTTTGAAGTATCGGACGTAGCCGGTTTCTTCAACGTATCAGTAGGAGATAGGAAGGCTATCACTGCCGACTTTTCTGCTATTTTGAAAGTTTTAATAGCAGGAATTTTTTGAATCCTACCGTCTGTAAGCGACATGATACCCAAAGTATCCTTTGGGAACTCAGCCGGCTTTTTCTTTTTGATCTTTGCCTGTCTTAAATCTTTATAAAAAGGACGTATTAAAAAAACAGCATATTTGTTGTCTGATGTGAACCGTACGGTGTCGGCCCTTGCTATGCTTGTTTTGTTCTTACCATTGCTGTTTACCACATGTAGCGTTGCATCACCTTCCTGTGGCTTAACCACAAAAGCAACCCATTTGCCATTATCGCTTACACGCTGGGCTGTTACGTTCTGCCATCCATCAAATACGTTAAAATCGAGCGGCTTTTTTTGAGAATAAGAATAGAATGGAATTATCGATAAGGCAAAGAGTAGAAGTTTCTTCATGCTATAGTATTGCTGCTTAAATATCAAAAAATTAAATTTACGCCCCGAATTGAAATGAAAAAGTTACAGTTAGTGGATAAATGATTTTATCTAAAACATTTACTTAGCTTTACAATTTAACCATAAACAATTTACATCTACATGCCTGAGAAAACGATCCCGCAGCCACTTTATCATAAATATCTGGAGGGTGGTGGCGAGATGGGAGAACGGATCCGCACATTTGATTGGTCTGCTACTACTTTAGGAACGCCTGATACCTGGCCGCAAAGCTTGTTGCTTACAGTAAGCACAATGCTACGTTCCCGTTTCCCGATGTTCTTGTTTTGGGGTAGACATCATATCCAATTTTACAACGACGCCTACCGGCCAAGTTTGGGGGCATCAGGTAAACACCCGTCGGCTTTGGGTCGTAGTGGCAAAGAAAGCTGGCAGGAAATATGGTCGGCAGTTGAACCGCAGATCGAGCGATCCCTGCATGGCGAATCGACTTACAGCGAAAATGAGCTGGTACCGATGTTTAGGGATGGCAAGATCGATGAAGTTTACTGGACCTACAGTTACAGCCCCGTAATAACAGAAGATGGTACATCGGGCGGTGCATTGGTAATATGCCATGAGACCACTACAAACGTAAAGGCATTAAAGACCATAGATGAAACGGCAACTCAATTGCAATTTGCTATTGAGGCAGCAGAACTGGGCACTTGGGAACTTGACCCTAAAACCAATAGGTTCGTAGCCAATAAGCGTGTAGCTGATTGGTTTGGCTTGCCGCATACCCCGGAAATTGCATTGTCCAGCGCAATTGAAGCCATAGTGCCTGAAGATAGGGAGCGCGTTAGCAATGCTATCGTCGATACTATGAAAGCCGGCTCTGACGGTAATTATGATATTTCTTATACCGTTAACAGTTTGCAGTCTGGTGAGCGGAGGGTAGTGCGGGCTAAAGGCAAGGTGATCTTTGATCAGGGTGGTGAAGCCACCCGGTTTAGCGGAACCTTGCAGGATATTACGGATGATGTAGAAATTGAAAAGCGTAAAGATGAGTTCATCAGCGTTGCCAGTCACGAATTAAAAACGCCTATCACATCATTAAATGCATCGTTACAAATTTTGCAGAAGCTGGTTAAAACAGAGCCTGTATCTGATAAATTTAAAACCTTTACTGCAAAGGCAGGCAATAACTTGAATAAGCTTGTACATCTGTTAGACGACTTGCTCAATGTTACCAAGATACAGCAGGGGCAACTGGCGCTAAGCAAAAACAGATTTAACCTTTCTGAATTGGTTAGAGACAGTTGTGACCATATCAGTCAAGGCAGCGATCATGAGATATCTATTAACGGTACTGATGAATTGTTCGTTTATGCAGATTATCGCCGTATTGACCAGGTACTGGTAAACTTTGTTGGCAACGCTATCAAATATTCGCCACAATCAAAAAAGATAGATATTACCCTTGAGCAGGTAGGTAGCGATGCAAGAGTGATTGTAAAGGATTACGGCATCGGTATTAACCCTGAGAAATTGCCGCATTTGTTTGACAGGTACTACCGTGTTGATGCGCTTGGTCACCAATTCTCGGGCCTGGGCCTTGGATTGTACATTAGTTCAGACATCATCAAACGCCATGACGGCAATATAGGAGTAGAAAGCCAGTGGGGTGAGGGGAGCCAGTTTTGGTTTACTCTGCCGATAGATTAGTAAGAGCTGGGAAAATTAACAAAAGATGTTTGCTGCTCTTGGCCAAATAAGCGTTTAAAAACGGACTTTATTTTTGCCAATAGCTTGTTTAAAAAGCCTGATGGTTGAGTAGTGTTGCGTGGATTTAGGTTCTCATCTCTGCCCGGAAAATCTTGTGTAGCCATTTCCTCAAGTACAAAACGCCTAACGCCGGCATCCCGGTTTATGATCTCATCCATTTCAGCAAGGTCTTTTAATGTGGTTTGTCCGTTCTTGTGCTTTGTCCACAAAACCTCAAACCGCTCCTGCGATAAAGTACGCCTTATAATATACCTTGTTTCTTTCATGCTTTGGTATGTATTACCCATGCATCAAAGTAAATGCCATTGTTATAAATATTTAACAATCAATACCTTAACTATATATAACAATTTGTATTGCGCGGAATTGTTACACTAAATTGTTCGCTATTGAACGCCCGCTTACGGCATAAAAAAACAGCATTGATGAGTCAATGCTGTTTTTTATGAGTGTTATTTTAGTAAGATTTTATTCCTTTAAATATCCTGTTCCAACGTATATGGTTTAATCCGCTACCGGCACTGTCTGTGCTCATCCATACAACTTTTGCCTTACCAACAATGTGATCCTCCGGCACAAAACCCCAATAGCGCGAATCTTCAGAATTGTGGCGGTTATCGCCCATCATCCAGTAATAATCCATTTTAAAGGTATAGCTATCTGCAGGCTTGCCATTGATAACTATGTTATTGCCGTTCCTTTCAATTTTATTATGCTCATAAGCTTCAATAGCATGGCTGTAAAGCGCCATGGTAGAATCATTCAGTTTAATGGTCATACCTCGCTTAGGAAGGGTCAAAGGGCCAAAATTATCCTGGCTCCATTTGAATCTTTCATTATGCGGAAAGATCTGTGCGTTGTATTCTCCTGCGGGCTCTATAACCTCTTTTATTGATTTAATATTGGAGTAACTCTTTAATTCAGCCAAACTTGCCGGCGGGATGATCATCTCATAAAGGCTTGGGCTGTATTGCAATCTGACATCTATTTTAAGATTACTGATCATATCTGGGTTAAGGTCTGTTCCATCTGTTGTCACCATGTATGATGTTTGGCCTTCAGGTGCAAGCGGTTCATATTTTCCGTTTGCGTATACTTTGCCATTTTTTATTTCAATAACGTCACCGGCAACACCAACGCAGCGCTTGATAAAGTGCGCGCGCATATCTACCGGGCGGGGTACAACCTCACCTGGGTAATTGAAAACAACGGCATCACCTCTTTCAACATTGCCTAAACCCGGCAAGCGGTGGTAACCCAGCTGCCAGCCGTCCCAATACGTTTTTACTTTGCCGTCAAAAATGGTCGACTCCAGAAATGGGATAGATATCGGCGTCATGGGCATGCGCGCACCGTAAGCAATCTTACTTACAAAGAGATAGTCGCCTGTAAGCAAACTACCTTCCATAGATGCTGATGGAATGGCATACGCCGAGAACAGTAAACAGCGAATAATGGTAGAAGCAACAACTGCAAAAACAATAGCGTCAACCCATTCACGGAAAACGCTTTTACGCGGTTTATCAGCTGCTTTTTTTCTCGAAAAAAATTTCCAGTTCATATGGCTGCAATTTAGATTTAAGAATGCGTAGTTATTGGAGCGCAGCAAAGCTAATTTGTTACAAACTTTTGTATGATTATTTTATATCTTGAGCGCCCAAACATTTGCCAAATATTATGCTAAGACGCAACTTCATTAAACTGTCATCAACAGTTTTAGCAGCAACACTTTACAGCCGTATTACTTACGCAACTGCAGGTGGCGTACAACTTGTTAATGACCCTGATGAAGTTTGGGCAATGGCAGATGGCGATTGGTTTATGCTTAAACGCCGGGGAAATGAGTTCTCGGATAAAGGGATAACTATAGAGATCAAATCAAACAGCAATTCTAAAGGTGTTTATATTCAATCACCAACTGCTGATCTGAAAGGTGTGCGTTTGGTTTGGAAATATCAAACCAGGCAATACGGCAAAGTACTTGGCGACCACTGGGAACGTTCTTACGGCGACTTAGGCTGGAAAGCCCCTGATGCTGATACAAAAAAACCGTGGTATGTAATGCTGCACGATGATAAGCAAACTGCGGGTTTTGGCGTAAAAACCGGATGCAGTACAATTTGCTGGTGGGGTATTAAGCCCGATACAATAGCGTTGACCTTAGATACCCAATCCGGGGGGGAAGGTGTTAAGTTAGGTAACCGTAAATTACATGGCGCGGACATTGTAACTACGATGAGTCGTGCAGGCGAGAATGCGTTTGCTACCACAACCCGTTTCTGCAAAATGATGTGCGAGCGCCCTCGTTTGCCAAAACAGCCTGTATACGGTATAAATGATTGGTATTTTGCTTATGGTAACAATTCGCAAAAATTTATCAATGAGTTTACCAAAGCCATGTCTGAATTTGCCGCGAGTGGCAACAAGCCATTCTCTGTAATTGATGATGGCTGGGAGCAGGCTGATGATTTCTCAAAACATAACGAGAAATTTGAGGATATGGCTAAAATGGCTGGCGAAATAAAAGTTATGGGTATGCGCCCCGGCTTATGGACAAGGCCGTTGATAGCCCGCTTAGATACCCCTAAAAGCAGATTGGCGCCAACGATAAAAAACCGCGATGATGTGAAATCGCCGATTTTAGACCCATCGATACAGGAAAACATTGAGCAGATTAAACATAACATATCCTTGTACCGGCAATGGGGTTATGAAATGGTGAAGCACGATTTTAGCTCATGGGACATATTTGGCAGGTGGGGGATGCAAATGGGAAAAGACCTTACGCAACCGGGTTGGCACTTTGCCGATCAAACTAAAACCAATGCGGAGATCATCCTGAATATGTACAGGGCTATCCGGGAAAGTGCCGGTAATATGTACCTCATCGGTTGTAATACCATGAGCCATTTATCGGCCGGTTTGTTTGAGCTGAACCGAATTGGTGATGACACCAGCGGCAAAGAGTGGGAGCGTACCCGTAAAATGGGCGTTAATACGCTGGCATACAGGCTGCCACAGAACAATACCTTTTACGCCGCTGATGGTGATTGTGTGGGTATAACCAAAGATGTTGCATGGCACAGGACCAAGCAATGGCTGCAATTAGTGGCGCAAAGCGGATCGCCTTTATTTATTTCTGCTGATCCATCTTTCCTGAATGCCGAACACAAAGTTGCTATCAGGAGAGCCTTCGCGGAAGCGGCTAAACCGCAGCCTGTTGGTGAACCCCTCGATTGGATGGAAACCAATCAACCCACCAAATGGAAGCTTGACGGGAAGGTTGTTACATTTGATTGGAGCTAAACAGCTTAAACCGTAAGCGCCAGCATTACAGCGCTCATTGCTATCATCAAACCGTCTTCGATAATGGTTATGGTGCTCATGGGCAGATTAAACACCGATCCTAAACAAGCGCATTTGATCGCTCTTTTATTGAACACGCTTTGCAGTACACCGATGATGCTCACTACCATCACAATTAGTGTAACTAAATTGGTTATAAAGGGATTAAAATTTATAGCATAGGCTACTCCCAAACCCAGCTCTACAAATACGTATACATAACCCCAGGCGCGTACCTTTTTAGCAACAATATCGTACATGGCATAGCTATCGGCAAACGAGGAAATATCCAGCATCTTAAAAAATGAAAAGATGAGGAAGAAGCCGCCCATAAATATACGCATGCCCATCATCCAGTCGCCACCGTTAGTTGCGGTGATGAGTATTGATAAGCCGGTTATATAAGCGAATATCAAAAGCACAGGTTTGTAGGTTTGCACAAATGATCTGTTGTCTGCCTCATCTGCAATAACCGGAACAGCAGCCGTTTTATGCGTGTTTACTTCTGTAAGCGTGTACTTAGGATAATCCGCCAGGGCGGCTTTTAATTCAGCTGCATCTACATGGCGCGACATGGTAACATCTCCCGTTCCTTTTTCAAGATCAATATTAACATCAGTTACACCGGGCACCTTGCCAAGCAGCGTTTGTACTTTATACTGGCAGCCGGCACAGGTCATGCCGGTTATATTATAGGTATGTGTCATCTTTAATAATTTTATGATACAAAGATACCTAACCGGTTGTTGCACTCTTTACATAATTACAGGAAAGGTTTATAACTTTTACAGGTCCTCAATATTGCGGCGTTTATTTTCTTTAAGTGAACGATAAAAAGAAGGAGTGAGGCCGGTTTGCTTTTTAAATTGCGAGGATAAATGCGCCACGCTGCTGTATCCTAATTCATTAGCAATTTGTGATAAAGTAAGTTCATCATACATGATCAGCTCCTTAACTTTTTCAATCTTTTGGGCAATAAAGTATTTCTCAATGGTACCACCTTCTATCTCCGAAAAAAGATTACTTAGGTAACCGTAATCTAAATTCAACTTGTCTGAAAGATAGGTGGAGAGATTAACGCCGTGCAATCCATCACCGTGGTGGATGAGGCCGACGATGGTATTTTTAATTTGTTCTATGATGCGGCCCCTGCGATCATCTATCAATTCAAAACCCAGATGCTTCAGGTTTTCATTGAGCTCCGTTAGGGTTGCCTCAGATGGGTCGCCGGCAATATCAACTTCGCCCAACTCAATTGATAGGGGTTTTAATCCTGCCTTTTCAAGCTCGGCCGTCACCGCCATTTTACAACGGCTGCACACCATATTTTTGATAAAGAGTTTCATTGATACCTGCTAAATTAAATATTTAGCTATAGCATGGTTAGGCTTAACGTTTTTTGTTGCTTAAATTTACTTACCAATTATTTACTGCTATGCAAAACCAACCTGCATTTACAGCTCAGGAACTTAAAGCCTATCAGAGCGACGGCTACCTCATTGTCCGTAACTTTTGTTCACCGGAAGAGATTGACAGGCTTTATAGTACTGCTTTGAACGATGATGCCATGAGCAAAAATGCTTTGGATCTGAACGATCAAAGCGGTAAGAAAACGCGCCTTTCGCTTTGGTTTACGCCGGGTAATGATGTATTTGGTTATTTGACCAGAAGTGAAAAAATGATTAACCGCGTTGCGGAGTTGTTAGATGGCGATGCCCCGGTCTGTCATTTCCACTCTAAGCTGATGCAAAAAGAGCCGCGTGTTGGCGGCGCCTGGGAGTGGCATCAGGATTATGGCTATTGGTACAAAAATCAATTTATGTTTCCGGATCAGCTGATGAGCGTAATGGTTGCGCTAACGGCTGCAAATAAAGAGAATGGATGTTTGCAGGTGATCAAAGGCTCGCACAAATTAGGCCGCGTTAACCACGGTTTTGCAGGCGAGCAGGTAGGTGCCGATATGGTGATGGTGAACAATGCGCTGCAGACTATGCCGATTGTGTACTGTGAATTACAGCCCGGTGATGCATTGTTCTTTCACAGCAACCTTTTGCACCGCTCTGAAGCAAACTTATCAGATGCGCCGCGCTGGAGCATTATTTCATGTTACTCGCTGCAAAGTAACCTGGCCTATGCAGAAACGTCTACGTCGTGGAAAACGCCGATAGACGTGGTACCAGACGACGCGGTACTGAATTGGCAGGCAGAATCGTTATCTAATAACGACTTTCTCGCAAAAGAAAACGATCCGGCACTTAAAGAAACAGGATGGGAGAAGTAGCTCGAAAGCCCTCAATGATCATTTCTTAGATGCCTTGGCCATCTTGTTGAAGGCCAGGGACAGCTTGATCCAGTGGTCAAAATCGGTGGGCCTTACCCAGGCCGGTTCTTCTACGTAGATATAATCTTTCATAACGCGCCCGCCACGGTTCATGATGCTTACGGCATTTTGTTCTGCAGCAGCTTCTGCAATTGCTGCACCAACGCGGCACATCATGTGGGTATCTTTAACGCAGATACACATTTTATCATCAACCATAAAGCAAACGCCGCCAAACATGGCTTTCTCTTCTACCGATGGTAGCTCCATCAATGCCTCGCGTACCTTGTTCAAAAGAGCTTCATAGTATGCCATTATTCTATGGTTATTTCGTCGGCAAAAATGTATGAGGAGATGCCTTTGCTTTCGTGCCACTCAGGCAGTGGGCCATACTGTTTGGCTATCACCTTAATGTATCGAGAATACTTAACGATAGGCGCAGTATATTCCTGTGTTTGTGGTTCAAGGCTATCCGGGGCTATCTTAGTTTTTATTGTTGCAGCAAGTTTGTAGTTTTTGCCATCATCAGATAGCCAGTACTCAACTGCTTTTGGGAATATGATCCATGAGCGGCTGTCTTGCAAAGCACCAAAGCTCACTTGCTTTACCGGCTTAACTTTGCCCATGTCTAAAACCACCTCAACGTCTTTACCCTGGTAGCCTTGCCAGTTACCTATGCGCTAGTTGGCGGTACCGTGTATAACATTGATAAGCGTTTCATCGCCTTGCGCCGCGTAGTTTGGCAGGTACTTATTAATTATGCTAATGCTGATGTCATTGCGGATCTTTTTGAAGGTAGCCTCATCAACAAAGCTGCTTTTGCCATCTTTAATGGCAACTGCTTTTATAGTGGTTGTTACGGCAACCGGAACTGGCTTGGTATAAAGCGTTGATTGCGCAGTAGGGGTACTGCCGTCGGTTGTGTAATAGATTTTAGCATCAGCATCTGCGCAACCTATTTCGACAGTAATGGGTTGTTTAAATGTTTTGCTACCGGTGATATATGGGTTGGGCACTATAAGTTCGTCCGTGATCTTAGATGTTGGTTTTTCCAGGTCCTGCATAAAAAGCTTATTAGCAAGCGTACCGCTGAATACTTCAAAATCTCCACCTTTGACAAGGTCATCGTAATTTAAATAGAGCTTGCTGTAAGGTTTTTTGTTAAGGTTCATACCTTGTATATACAGGTTATTCCTGTTTACGGTTGCGCCGGGATTGCTGATGGTAAACGTTTTGCCGTTTTCCAGGTTAAGCACAATTTTCTCAAACTGCGGCAAGGTTATCTGAAATTGATTTTGGCCGGGCATTACATTATACAACCCCAATGAGCTCATCACATACCAGGCCGACATCTGACCGCAATCTTCGTTGCCTGACAGGCCATCAGGCTGGGCGCTGTATTGCTCGCGCAAGATCTTGTTTACATAATACTGCGTTTTGTAAGAGGCATTGGTAAAGTTGTACAGGTAGGCGATATGGTGGCTTGGCTCGTTACCGTGTGCATACTGTCCGATCAGGCCGGTAACATCATCCTGCTGGCGGCCGCTGAGTTTTGAGCTGGTGGTAAAGAGCTCGTCAAGTTTACCTTCCAATTTATCGGCACCACCTAAACTTTTTGCCAGACCCTCAACATCCTGCGGAACCAGGAAGCTGTACTGCCAGGCGTTGCCTTCTGTGTAATTGTTATTGATCTCTGTGGGCTCAAAAGGCATGTACCAGCCACCGTTCTCGCGCGCTTGCATAAAGCCGTTTTGATTGTTATGGATGTTCTTCCAATATTGAGCACGCTTGATGTATGTTTTATAATCATCGGGCTTGTTCAGCATTTTTGCCATTTGGGCAATACACCAGTCGTCAATAGCATAATCCAGGGTTTTGGCTGCCGATTCATGTTCAACGTCAGACTGTACAGCACCAGTTTGTACATAATTATCAATACCAAATTGTTTGCGGTTAACGGCCGCCTTCATTGCAGTGAATGCTTCTTCTGCGTTAAAATCGCGAATGCCCTTTGCGTAGGCGTCAACAATAACCGGGATGCTGTGGTTACCCACCATGCAGTTAGTTTCCGTTGAAGCCAAAGGCCATATCGGCAATACACCGCCTTGTTCGTAAACCGCTAAAAATGTTTTGATAAAATCCAGCGTTCGCTTGCGGTCAATAATGTTCAGCAATGGGTTCTCTGCGCGGTAAGTATCCCATAACGAGAACCCGGTGTAGTAATTAAACCCTTCAGCTGTGTGAATTTTGTTATCCAGGCCACGGTACTGGCCATTCACATCGCTATATAAGCTTGGTGCCGAAAAGCAGTGGTACAATGCCGTGTAAAACATTACCTGTTTCTCTTTGGCATAATTTACTTGAGGTTGCTGCTTTTTTGTTTTGGCTGTTGGCCTGTTATAGCCATAAGGACTATAACCACTCGACATTTCACTTTGTGATGCTGTAGACGGTGCGCCACCTTCAACCTGTATCTTGTTCAATTCATCATTCCAGGCCAGTTTCGCCGTTTTGACTACTTTTTTGAAATCGAAATCGTTTACTTCAGTATCAAGGTTTTTTAATGCTCCGTCAGTGCTTACAGAAGAGATACCCACCTTGGAGATCACGCTGCCGGGATCATCAAAGCGGACATACATTTTCACATTCTTGCCTTCAATTTTACTCTTGCCTTTCTGCAATTCATCATTCAATGCAATGCCATAACTTTTAAACGGCTTGGAGAACTTTGCGTAAAAATAAACATGCTGATCTGTAGCCCATGACTTTGACCTGCGGAAACCCCGTATCTCATGATCGTTAACCACCTCTATCCAAGAGTCAAGTACCTCGTCGCGATGTTTAAGGTCTATGATGATGTTGCCCTCTTTGGCACCATTGTAATCATATTTATGCACACCGGCGCGTGTGGTGGCAGTTAGCTCAACCTCAATATTATATTTATCAAGCAGTGTATGGTAGTATCCCGGGGAAGCGCTCTCATTTTTCTTTTTGAAACCAGAGCGATAATCGGTGTTCTTAAATTGTGGTTCGCCGGTGGTAGGCATAAACAGCACATCGCAAAGATCGGGGATACCAGTACCGCTAAGGTGAGTATGCGAAAAGCCATAAACAACGGTATCGGTATAGTGATAACCGGAACAACCATCCCAATCTTCTAAGCGTGTATCGGGGCTTAACTGCACCATGCCGAATGGCAGCACTGCACCCGGATAGGTGTGGCCGTGGCCGCCTGTGCCTATAAACGGATCAACAAACTTAGCAAGATCTAACTTTTTCTTTTGTGCAAACGATGCAGATGTAAGGAACAGGCCTGTTAGCAGCAGCGCCCCACGAAAAACAAGTTTCATTCAACAGGATTTTAAACCTGCAAATTACGAGTTTAAGGTACTAAAATTAATATTGAGGAATAAAAACTTGATCAGTCTATCTCAAAACGGTCTGCGTCTTTTAAGAAAGGTAAAGCACGGCGGGCTTTCTTCACCTCGTCGCCGATGATAGAGAACGTGTAAACGTCTTCCTCATCGCGTTTGTAATAAACTACGTTGCCGTTTGGATCTATACAGGTTGAATCGCCTGAATGGTAAACTTCATTACCATCGTGTCCAACACGATTAACTCCTATAACATAAGATTGATTTTCAACAGCGCGGGCTGGTATCAATGTACGCCAGTGCAACGCGCGTTTTTCAGGCCAATTGGCAACAATAATGAGCAGGTCATATTCGTTTTCCGGCGTGTTGCGCAAAAATACAGGGAAGCGCAGATCATAACAAATAACAGGGCAAATACGCCAGCCGTTAAGCTCTACTATCAGTTTTTCTTTTCCGGCGGTATAAGTGTTATGTTCTTTGCCTAAGGCAAATAGATGACGTTTGTCGTAATTTTCGTGAGTGCCATCAGGCCGCATCCATATGAGGCGGTTATAATATTTTTCGTCTTCCTTTATGATCAAACTACCGGTAACTACCGCATCAAATTTCTCAGCCGTTTTTTTCATCCACTGCATGGTTTTGCCATCCATGGGTTCGGCCAGCTCAGGGGCATTCATCGTAAAACCGGTATTAAACATTTCCGGCAGTATAATGAGATTTGTTTTCTCGCGGATATTGGATAACCTGAGAGATATGTTCTGAAGGTTTTTATCAATGTTTTCCCAAAACAGGTATCCCTGGTAAACGGTGATCTTTAAGTTATCCATAGATTGTTTTATTTGATATAAAGTTAAACGTAAAGTTTTACATCAGGTTAAACCTTCAATAGTCTATCAACGGCAATATCAAGCGTTTCTTGCTTTTTGGCAAAACAAAAACGGAGTACGTGCCTATCCAGGCCCTTACGATAAAATGCCGAAACCGGTATGGCAGCTACGCCAATCTCTTTGGTTAAGCGTACCGCAAAATCAACGTCTTTTTCATCGGTAATGGCATCATATGTTACCGATTGAAAGTAGGCACCCGCACATGGTAAAAGTTTAAAACGTGTTTGTTCCAAACCTTGCCTGAAGTGATCGCGCTTTTGCTGAAAAAAGCCTGGCAGGGTTAAATAATGATCCTCATTTTTTAAATACTCTGCTAAAGCATGTTGCATCGGTGTGTTTACACTGAACACTAAAAATTGGTGGATCTTGCGAAACTCCTGCATTAGGTTAGCAGGGGCGAGGCAGTAACCCATTTTCCAGCCTGTAGCATGGAACGTTTTACCAAAGGATGCGATGATCAGACTCCGGTCGCGCAGTTCGGGGTAACGGGCCATACTCAAATGCTCCTGGCCATCAAACACCAGATGCTCGTAAACTTCATCGCTTAAGATCAAAATATCTTGATTTTTGACTAATGCCGTAAGTTCGTCGATATCCTGCTTGCTCAGAATGGTCGCCGTAGGGTTATGTGGCGAGTTTAGAATGATCATCCTGGTTTTGTTGGTGATCAGTCTTTTTACCATGTCCCATGGAATCCGGTAGTCTGGCGGTTCTAATTCGAGTGATTTTACCACGCCCCCCATTAGTTTAACCGCAGGTGCATAGCAATCGTATGCAGGCTCAAACATAATAACCTCATCGTTGGGGTGTATTACCGCACTTATAGCAGTAAAAACAGCCTGCGTTGCACCGGCTGTAACCGTTATTTCGGTATCCGGGTTGTATACGGCGCCGTAAAGCATTTCTGTTTTGATGGCTATTTGCTCTCGTAATGCAGGAAGCCCGGCCATTGGGGCGTACTGGTTATGCCCGGCCATCATGGCGCTGTTAACTAATTCTATGAGCTCCGGAGAACAGAAATAATCAGGAAACCCTTGTGACAAATTGATGGCATCGTGTTCAGCCGCGAGTGCCGACATGGTGGTAAAAATGTTTGTACCCGTTTGGGGTAATTTAGAAATCACAGGTATCATACGGCGGCTAAAATAACGGTATTTGTTGTTAAGGGTATGCTTTTTTTGAAATTAATGGGCATTCGGTAAACCACCGTTCGTGTGCGGCTGATTGTATAATTTATTTCGATTGTACCATTTATGATACAAAAGCCTCAAATGTTAAAGAGTGTGAAATATCCTGTGGAAATCATCGTTTCGCAATACATTAGCCCCAAAATAACTTAACAATGAACCGGAAATATCGCATCCCTGTAATCGCAATTTTATCATTTTCATTATTCAGCTGTAAAAAAAGTAGCACATCAGAAACAGTCACACCAACACCGGTTTTACAAGCAACCATAGGCGGCAGTACCTGGACGCCCGATACGGTTTCGGCTACCATCACTTACAATGCAACCGCTAAGACTAAAACGTTCCACTTTACCGGTACACAAGCGCAAAAGCAGATTGATATAAGCATACAGGATGTTAGCCCGGTAAATAACCAAAATTTCACAGGCGGCAGCTATCTGCCTGATGCTAACGGCATAAACACCTTTAATTATTCTACCCAAATAAAAAACAGCAGTGGTGCGTATGTATTTGCACCTTATGGTGTGATAAAACCCGGCGATGGAAATGTTACGGTGACCGCCTTAGACTCGGCAGGCAAAACTATCAGCGGGACTTTTTATTTTAACGCTTCAAAAAATAATTACGACAGTAATGGCAACATAATTTCTGCAGACCTGGTAGGTGTAAGCGGCGGTAGTTTTAAAATTCCGTACCAGTTTATTCGCCAATAATTACAATGGCTTATTGACATTTGACCTTGTAACCTGACTGGGTAAAAAACTGAACTTCTTTTTAAACGCAGCGGTGAAGTGGTGTGCATTTTTATAGCCTACAAGTTCGGCTACTTCACCAACTGTTTTGCCGGCCTGCAAGTAATTGTAGGCCGTTTCCATTCGCATCTCGTTAAGGTAACCAAATACAGTTTGGCCAAACAGGGCTTTAAATCCTTTTTTTAGTTTAAAATCATTAAGTCCGGTTCGGCGTGCAAGGTCTATCAATGAACATGGCGTTTGCAAATTGGCCGCTACGATTTGCCTGGCCTCGTTTAAGCGTTTAACATCTTCCTCGTTGAAAGCATCCGTTATTTTATCATCATTGGCCTGATGAAGCTGCATAGACAGCAGTTCTAATATTTTTGCTTCAATTAATATCCGGCGAATGTAATCGGGTTTGCCGTCATCCATAATGTCCATAAATATGGGTTGCATCCGTGTATTCAGAAAACTGCCATGCGCCAAGACGTGAATGTTGCTGCTGTGATATGAAATGCCTTCAATGATCTTAGGGCTCAATAACTGCTGCATAAACTTGTCTGTTAGGGCAATCAGCATTATCTGTCCGGATGTATCAATCCTTATCTCTCTCTTAAATTCGAGGCAGTTAAAACTGTAAAAATTGCCGGGAATCAATTTCAACCTCTTATTATCGGAGAAATCAGCTTCCAGATCTCCGCTTAATACAAACGTCATCATCCAGTGGTATTTTTCAGGCTCTATATAGAGCTTGCATTCAGCTGAAATTTCAATATCCAGCATGCAAACGGAAACCCCATTGAAGCACAGCTGCTTAGTATCACACGATCCCCAATCAGCATTTATAACCTTTTGAAATTGCTGAAAATCATTGTTCGTTATATCGTCTTGACATCCAATTTTAAGAATTTGTATTGATGACGCGGCTGACGTAAAGGTTAGATGCATAAAATCCGTTTCGCGTTGTTTTCAATCCGTTTGGCGTTACCCACCAAAGCAACAATACTGCAAATTTGCATCATTATTTATAATTAGTCTAAATAAATGAAACTTATTTTTATCTGCCTGGTATTTTTCTCTGCGAATGCAATTGCGCAACAGGCGGATACTGCTCATATCGACACATCGAAGAAATTGAAAGAAGTAGTAGTGACAGCCACACGTACAAACAAAAACCTGATGCAAGTGCCGATGCCGGTTTCTATTATTACCGCCAAAGAAATAAAGAACCGTGGCATGGTGCACCTTAATGAGATACTCGCAGAACAAACTGGTTTAAGTGTACTGCCCGACGCTCATGGGCAGGGGATACAGCTACAGGGCTTTAATTCTGATTACACCATGATCATGCTTGATGGCCTGCCGCTGATAGGCCGTACTACAGGTATCCTGGACCTAAGCCGCATAACAGCCAACAACATTGATAAGATAGAGATTGTGAAAGGGCCTGTATCGTCACTCTATGGCAGTGAGGCCATGGCCGGAGTAATCAATATCATATCGGCAACACCACCCAAAGGTGCTTCTGGTAGTGTAAGTGCCCGGTACGGTAACAATAAAAATGCAGATATATCGCTAAATGGAGGTTACGCCAATTCAAGATTATCGCTATCGGGCTTTGTTAACCGCAATAGCAGCAGCGGCTATTCGTTACAACCACAGTCCGGCAGTGCAACAGTGTTTCCATTTTACAATTATACCTTAAATGGAAGGCTGGGATACAAGTTTAGCAATGCTACCAGGATCACCGTTCAGTTACGCAATTATAATAGCACTGCTGATAATAACTTTTTAGTGGACAACAATCGAATAAGCGGTGACGGCAAGGAAAAAAACCTGACAGCCAGTGCGGGTCTTACTCATAAGTTTACAGATGCGTTTACAGGTGACGTAAGGCTTTACCATACCAGCTACAATACAAAGTCATTGCTAAACAATCAGGCTGATGGCTCAATTTACGACCAAACATTTTTCGACCAGAATTTTAATCGTGCAGAATTGCAGGGCGATTATAAGCTATTACAAAGTTTGCGGATCACGGCAGGCGCAGGCGCACAAAACGAAAGTGTTTTGGCAACACGCTACAATGATAAAAAGACATTTAACTCGGGTTACCTGTATGGCCAAGCCGATTGGACACCGATTGAAAAATTAAACGTAATTGCTGGCGGCCGGTACGATACACATAGCGTTTACGGAAATCAGTTTAGCCCTAAACTGGCAGCAAGTTACAGGTTTACGGAAAATTTTACTGTTCTTGCTTCAACAGGCAAAGGCTACAAAGCGCCTGATTTCAGGCAGTTATACCTCAATTTTACCAATGCAGTAGTTGGTTACAGTGTGTTTGGTTATGAAGAAGCAGCCAGCGAACTGAAAAAGCTGCAGGATGCCGGGCAGATCCAAAGCGTATTGATAGACCCATCGACCTTACAACGGTTGAACGCCGAGAGTTCTACTGCCTACAATTTTGGCTTTCGCTATAAACCTGTGTCGGGCTTAATGTGGACTGCAAACGCGTTCCGGAATAATATCCGCGACCTGATAGATTCGCAACCGATAGCCATTAAAAATAATGGACAATCTGTTTTCTCTTACTTCAATATCCACAATGTTTACACGCAAGGGGTAGAAACTGATTTAAGTTATCAATTTCTAAAACACTGGACGGTTAGCGGCGGGTTCCAATACCTCCAAGCTTATGACCAAAGCGTGCTCGATCGTATAAAACAAGGAAAAGTTTTTAGTATAGACCCTGCAACTCGCGAAACCGTAAAGGTTACCCGCAGTATGTATGGTGGTTTGCTCAATCGGTCGCGCTACATGGCTAACGCACGCGTTGCCTACGAAGATGAAAAGACGGGCATTATTACCTCTTTAAGGGCGATCTACCGAGGCAGATACGGCTTCTCGGATCTGGACGGCAATGGCATAGTGAACCGCCCGGATGAATATGTGAAGGGATACGTGCTGTTCAATGCCTCTGTATCCAAATTTTTCATGAGGAACCAACTGCGCGTACAGGTAACGGCAGATAATATCGGCAATTACAAAAATCCTATTGCCATAAGCAACTTACCCGGCCGGTTACTTTACGCCGGTATCACTTACAACTTTAACAAAAGCTAATTACATAACACTTATACACATGAATAAACTTAAAACCCTTTCATTAGTAATCTTTGGTTTCGTAGCAATTGCGAATACATCATGCACAAAGGATAATTCATCGCCTGAACCTGCAAAGGCAGCAACCTTAACCGTAAATACTGTAACCGATCTTGACGGCAGCAAGGGCGATGTTTACTACCGCCTAAGCGACAATAAACAGGCTACCGCGGATGATGTGACGGCCGGTAAATGGGATCTTAAATTCTCCACCACCAGCATCTACGTAAATAGCGGATCATCCGGCTCGGGCAATGTGCAGGCACAGGTTGTTGACAATACATTTGACGGTTTAACAACAGCACCAACATCCGGCTACAAAACAGATGCTACCGGCGCAAAAGCAGTTAATGGTTGGTATTTATACACGGCTACTAATTCCGTTCCCAACCATGCTATCCTACCTGTAGCCGGTAAGATAATCGTCATCAAAACATCAACCGGTAATTATGCCAAGCTTGAAATGAAAAGCTACTACAAAGGTAACCCGGATGTTACCACAGCAGCCTTTGCCGATTTTACCGCACGCGAATCTGTAACACCATCAAGATTTTACACTTTTAAATTCGCTTACCAGGCAGATGGTAGCGCTAAATTGAATTAACAATTGGTTAGTTGATAGAAAGTCCTGTTTACCCGCGGCTTTTGAGCGTTTGCCGCGGGTATTACAGGCACAATATCAAAACATTTACGCTTATGTGCGAAACCATCATCCTTACCCAAAAAGGCGCTACGGTTATCAGCCATTGCCCTGATTGTGGCATGTTAAATATCTGGCATCATAATCTGCTGCTTTGCTTTTCGCCTTCACAGTTTAACTCGTTTCAGCAGTTTACCAATGATATGAGTTTTGAAGACCGGAGTTTTCCGTTTCCGGATGGATCTGAAAGAGTTGTCTTGTGTACGCCAAACCGGGATATCAACTTTGTTTTCACCAGGGAGGAATGGGACGACTTTAATTCGGCCATGGTGGAAAGCTTGTACCTATTGGAGATACATGCGTTGTTAGTTTAGTTAATGGGTAGCAGTGATTAGCTATTAGCAGTCTAAATTTTCACACTTACCTAACACACCTGATCTTTGATCGATAAATCTCTAATCACCTACAAGCATCTCGGCACCATTGTTGTATTTTATCATGCAGAAGCGCATTTAGCCTTCCCGAATTAAATACAATCGATTATGAAAACTCAGGATCTGAAAAACAACAGCAATGGCCATCAGGGTAATCCTATTGCCGACCGTTCGTTTAACAACGCAAGAGAAGTACAAAAATCAAAAGGTATCAGCAATGGCGGTGGCCAGCGCTCAGACCAAACATCAAGCAAAGACAGTGCGCATAAGCCGCAAAAGAAGCAAGATTAATATTTTAATCAAATAAAGATGCCCCGGTTAAGTCGGGGCATTTTTGTTAATAAGCTTTTGGCTTATTTGCTTAATTTTGATCGATGCCCCTGAACACTATAGTCTTCCTGATCATACTTATAATTGCAGTAGTTGTAGTTTACAAGGCAAAAAAGCTTACCGTTAATGGAGCTTTAGCCGGCGGGTTAACAGCGATTCTCATCTACATTGGCGCCGGCATGGCCGGGATAACAGAACTGGCTGCTTTTTTCATCTTAGCTACTTTAGCAACTGCCCATAAAAAGCAATTAAAGAGTAATTTACCCAACGAACACCATCAGCAAAAACGTAATTTATGGCAGGTGGTCGCCAATGGTGGAATTGCTGCCGTATGCGGCGTATTTGCATTTTTATTTCCTTCTAATGCTAAAGTTTTTCAAATGATGATGGCTGGTTCTCTTGCTTCGGCAACAGCAGATACGCTTTCCTCAGAATTAGGTTCTGTTTACGGTAAACGCTTCTACAACATCCTAACCTCAAAACCCGACGAAAGAGGCAAAGACGGCGTGATCAGTTTAGAAGGTACGCTGATCGGAGTAATAGGTTCAGCGATTATCGCTTTAATGTATGTTGCTTACTTTGGTTTCAGCAATGCTTTTTATTTGATAATTGCTGCGGGGGTAAGTGGTAATTTTATTGATTCCATTCTTGGTGCAACTTTAGAGCGCAGAGGCAGTATCGGTAACAACACTGTTAATGCTATCAATACATTTGCAGCCGCAATTATAGTTTGGCTGCTCTATCAGCTTTAATTATTTGACGACTACCTGTGCCGTATTTCGGCTGGTTTGTTTCACCAGGACAGATTGACCGGCGGTAACATCTTGTAAAGCAACATCTGTATAATGCCTTAAAGTAATTAACTTTAAATCGTTGTTATACTTCACTTTAAATTTTTGTTTTAATGTACTTAAAAGACGTTCAAAGCGCTCCGGAATGTGATCGATACAGGCGCTAAAACTCAAGGCTGATGTTTGCATCATATTCACTTTTACCTGGTGTTTAGCAAAGGCTGCAAAAATTTCGCTCAGATGGCTTTCTGAGATAAAAGAGTAATCGACAGCAGAAATGGATATCAAAACCTGGTTATTCTTTACGATGATGACCGGCTTCTTAAATTTATTTACGGCGCCTTCCTTAATAATGGTTCCCGCGGCTGTCGGTTCCATAAACGGTTTTACCAGCAGCGGGATATTTGCGTTCTGTAATGGCTTAATGGTTTTAGGGTGTATAACACTCGCACCATAGTAAGTCATCTCTATCGCTTCCTGGTAGCTTAGTTCTTCAAATTTCACGGTATCAGCGAAAAGCTTAGGATCGGCATTTAAGATACCCGGTACGTCCTTCCAGGTAGTAACAGATTCTGCACCCAGGCAACTTGCAAATATGGAGGCTGTGTAATCAGAACCTTCTCGACCAAGTGTAGTCGTAAAGTTTTCAGAAGTGCCGCCCAGGAATCCCTGCGTAACAACAATGCTTTTTGATAATAGGGCAGGGATATCTTTTTTAATGCTGATACAGGTTTTGTCCCAGTCAACCACGCCCTCGCGGTAAGTGTTATCAGTATGGATATATCCACGTACGTCGATCCATTTACTGGAAAAGTTTTGGTGGTTGAACCAGGCGTTTACAATTCGGGTTGATACAAGTTCGCCGATGGAAACAATTTGGTCGTAGATAAAATCGTAATCATCATGCGGCTCGTCTTCGATCATCCAGTCTATCTCAACAAAGTTATTCGCTACTTCGTCAAAAACAGGATGATGATCGCCGAAAAGTTCATGTAGTATCTGGTAGTGATATTCCTTTATCTCTTCAAAAACGTTATGCACATCGCCGTTGCCGTCGAAATAAGCACGGGTAAGTTTTTCTAAAGCGTTGGTTGTTTTGCCCATCGCCGAAACCACTACCAGCAATTGCTCATTTCTGTAGTTGCTAATTACCTTACCGAGATTAATAACACCCTGCGCATCTTTAACAGATGCACCGCCGAACTTAAATACAAGCATTTATTTTACGTATTGACTAACAGCGGAATTTGGCCGCAATATATTTTTGATGGAAGGATAAGGAATAATTAATTCGGTTTGGCCTGCAGCAAAAGGTTTAATCTCGTAAGGATTGTAAACAAACCTCAGCCCAATTGGCGTTAGCGAAAAGTTATCGTTCAGAGCGAATTTGTTGTCCTTAAAAAAGTAATCTCGCGCAAGGGAAGAGGTATCGCTCAGCTTTTCATCCTTGCGGAATATCCCTTCGGCTACCTTGGTTAGTTCAGGATACTTGCCATCGGCAATAATATCGTTAAGCATAATTTTTTTGCCGGCCTTAGGGTTCCAGTTGATAAAGCCTGTAAAAGTTGAACCATGTGCGCCGCCCTGGTAGTTAAAGCCACCGTATTCAAGCGTGATCAAAGCAGAATCCTGCATCAGCACCTTGGCGTAGCTATCCATGGTGTAAAACATATCCCTTGATGGCTCTTTCTTTTTATAGTCAAGATAGCTTTGGATAAATTTTTTGGCCATTACAGTTAAATTTTTATCAGGCCTGTTATCGTCCATGATCACCAACTGAGCAATTTTCTTTACAATAGTATCGTTCAGCATCGGCATATTTTTGAATACCGGGTAATTGATGTTCACTACCGTACAGGCGCTATCTGCCTTTTCACCGCAATCGGGTGCACGCTCGTGAATTTTCTGGTAATTGTAAACCAGCGTGTCGGTAAAAATATCGTGTTTCTCTTTTTTGGTGTCGGTACCAAACTGGCAGGCTGCAAAGCCAAGCATAAAGGCAAATAGGGCAGGTGTAGCAATGTTTTTCATAGGTTAGCAACTTGTTGTTTTGACAACGATGCATTGATCCATCCGGCATCAAGATCGGCACCATATTTTTTATAAAAATTAATAGCAGGCTCGTTCCAGTCAAGCACTTGCCAAACCATGCCGCTAAACCCAAGTTCCCTTACTTCCTGAAACAACCTGTCAAACAGTAACTTCCCTAATCCCTTACCACGATGCTCCTCGGTTACTATCAGGTCTTCAAGATAAAGCCGGTTCCCTTTCCAAGTAGAATAGCGTACATAATACAAGGCAAAAGCAACAACTAAGCCATCAATCTCAATAACAAAAGCTTTCCATACTGGTTTTGCCCCAAACCCGGCTTCTTCAAATTCTTTAAGCGTAACGGTAACTTCATCGGGCGCACGCTCAAATAAAGCCAGCTCTTTTATAAGTTCCATTAAACGGAGGCAATCTTCTTTTACAGCTACACGGAGATTAAATTCTGTCATTGGGTCAACGGGTCATTAAAAAATCACTCTGCAATTCAATAAATTCTTTCTATTCTAAAATTCGAGTTCAGAAATTCTGTAAATCCTGATCTCAGACGGCTTTTTTAGCCCTGTTTCCAAATATGGTGCTACCCAGGCGCACCATGTTGCTGCCCTGTTCAATAGCTAATTTGTAATCAGATGACATTCCCATTGATACCGTGTCAAAGGTATCATCCTTCCTGAAAAAGCTGGTTTTAATCCCGTCGAAGAAAGTTTTTAGCTCGTAATATTCTTCTTTTATTTGTTTTTCGTTATCAGTATTAGTAGCTATACCCATTAGCCCGCGTATACGAATGTTCTTTAATGCAGCAAATTCCTCGCTACGTAACATCTCAATGGCCTCGTCAAAACCTAAGCCGAATTTGGTTTCCTCATCGGCAATGTAAACCTGCAGCAGGCAGTCAATCACCCTGTTTGCCCTGGCAGCGTGTTTGTTTATCTCTTGTATCAATTTAATGCTATCAACAGATTGTATCATGCTTATAAAAGGCGCAATATATTTTACTTTGTTGGTTTGCAGGTGACCGATGATGTGCCACTCTATATCGGCAGGGAGTTGAGGCTGTTTTTCAACCAGTTCTTGAATAATGTTTTCACCAAATAAACGCTGGCCTGCATCATAAGCTTCCTGTATATCCGTTATGGGTTTGGTTTTTGAAACTGCTAACAATGTCACACCTATTTGCTCGGTCTCTTTTTTTAGGTTCCTTATATTATCTGCAATGCTCATTAATCCGTAAATTTGTGTTTAAAACGCCGCTAAATTACAGAATGCAGAAATATATAACCTTGTTTTTTTCAGTATTGCTATTTGCTGCATGTAAACAGGCTTCGGCACCGCCGGCTGATGTTGTAGCAGAACCGCAAATGGTTAATCTGTTAACCGAATTACATTTAACTGATGGCGAACTATATACCGTTACGCCCGTAGCAGACACGCTTTATAAATACGGTAGAGAAAAATATATTGCTGTATTTAAAAAACATCACATCAGTGAAAAACAGTTTGACGACAGCTACAAATATTATACGCAAGACCCTGAAAAGATACAGGGCATATATGAAAAAGTTGATAAAGTGCTAAAGGCAAAACTCGACTCGATTACAAAAGCCGGGAAAAAGCCCGGTGCTACCCAACAAAAGCCTCAAATTAATGCTGTACCCCAAGAATAGCGCAGATAAACTTGGTTTTACCGAGATAAAAGAACTTATAAAAGCGCACTGCCTGAGCACCATGGGGCAAGACATGGTGAACAAGATACAGGTGATGACCAATTACGACCTGATCTTGAAATTTTTAAATCAGGCAAACGAATTTAAGAATATACTACAGAACGATGATGCACTGCCCATCAATCATTTTTATGATATAAAATCGCTCGCCAACAAAGCCAAAATAGAAGGCGCCTTTTTATCTGAAGAAGAATTTTTCCAGGTACTGGCATCACTTAACACTGTTTTTGCAGTGATAGCCTATTTTAATGAGCGGGAAGGTATTTACCCTAACCTGGAAGCACTGTTTGAGCATTTGCCCATTGAGAAAGCCATTATCCGCAAGATAGACCAGGTGATAGACCCTAAGGGAAAGATCCGTCATAATGCATCACGTGAGCTGATGGAAATAACGTCAGGTATTGCCAAGGCAGAGCAGGAAGCGCGCAAAAAAATAGACCAGGTGTTTAAGCAGGCATCAGCCAACAACTGGACGGCCGATGGTTCGCTTACCGTACGTGATGGCCGCTTGTGCATCCCTTTACTGGCCGAGAACAAACGTAAACTTAAAGGTTTTATCCATGACGAATCTGCTTCGGGCCAAACCGTTTATATGGAGCCGGAGGAGGTGTTCTCGCTCAATAACCTCATTCGCGATCTGGAATTTGAGCGCCGCCGCGAGATCATCAAAATACTCACTGCCTTAACAGATGAGCTGAGGCCTTATGTACCTTTGCTATTATCTTACCATGGATTGTTAACCAAGCTTGATTTTGTGCGGGCAAAGGCATTGTTTGCCATTGAGATTGAAGCAGAAATGCCGAAATTGGTTAATGAAGGAAAATTTCGCCTGTTAAATGCAAGGCATCCATTGTTGTTCCTCAATTTTAAAAAGGAGCACAAATCGGTAGTACCACTCAATGTTTCTATAGACGATAGTACGCGGATAATCGTAGTATCAGGCCCTAACGCGGGAGGCAAATCGGTCTGTATGAAAACGGTTGGCCTGCTTCAGATGATGGTGCAGGCAGGTTTGCTGATACCGGCGAGCGCGGATAGTGTAGCTGGCGTATTCAAACAATTGTTTGTTGATATAGGTGACGATCAATCTATAGAAAGCGACTTAAGTACTTACAGCGCTCATCTTTCTAAAATGAAAAAGTTTGTGGAAGATGCCAACGGCAAAACCATGATACTGATAGATGAGTTTGGTACCGGTACCGATCCGCAATTTGGTGGCCCCATTGCCGAAGCTGTTTTAGAAGCTTTAAACAATAAACAGGTAAGGGGTATGGTAACCACCCATTACTCAAACCTGAAGATCTTCGCCAGCAATACGGAGGGGATAGAGAATGCATCAATGTTATTTAACAATACCGAAATGCAGCCGCTTTACATGCTTGAGGTAGGCAAACCCGGTAGTTCTTATGCCTTTGAGATAGCGCAGAAAATTGGCCTGCCTCAAAACGTGCTTAACTTGGCGAAAAACAAAATAAGCGCAGGGCAAAAAAAGGTTGATAGCCTACTGGTTGACCTTGAGCGCGAGAAGAAGGAAATATTTGACACCAAACTAAAGCTGGATAAACAGCAGCGACGTGTGAATACCTTACTGGCAGAGAATGAAGAGTTAAAATCCTTTTTAGATGAGAACCGCAAGAACCTCTTGCGCGAAGCGAAGCAGGAAGCAAAAACCATCATACTTAACGCAAACAAACTTGTTGAAAATACCATTGCCGAAATTAAGAGCAGCAATGCCGATAAGGAGGTTACACGCTCCCTTCGAGAAAATCTTAATAATGAGGTAAAGAAAAACACCGTTAAGGTTGAAAGCCCTGCGAATGCCGCTGCCACGGATGAAGAAATTAAACCCGGGGACTGGGTAAAACTGATCGATGGTGACACCACCGGCCAGGTGATGGAAGTAATAAAAGACAACGTAGTAATTGCCATGGGCGACCTGCGTACCGTGGTAAAAAAGAAACGGGTTGAAAAAGTTACCCGTGCATCAGTACCCAAAGAGATCCGTCGCGGCAATAATCAAACAGGCGATATGGCCAGTTTTAGTCCGGAAATTGATGTGAGGGGTATGCGTACCGAGGATGCCTTGCATGCCATTGAAAAGCTTTTTGACCGCGCATTGATGATGGGCTTTAACAATCTTAAGATTCTGCACGGCAAAGGCGATGGTATCTTACGTAAAATGATACGACAGTATCTTAAAAAGTATGAGCAGGTAGATAGGATGGAGGATGAGCATGCAGACAGGGGCGGTGATGGTATTACATATGTGTATTTAAAATAAGTAGCGATGAAAAAGTTGAGCTTAATTTTTTTACTGACTTTGGTTTTTGCAGACTATGTTGCAAAAGCCCAAACTATTGTCAACTTCAAAGACCCTAAGATCTTTTATATGGGTCGCACATCAGTAAGAGATACTTCGGCTGAGCTGTCATGGACGGCCGCTGCCATCATAATTAACTTTAACGGCACGACTGTAAAAGCAACCTTGAATGACGAGAAGGGTCTCAATTACTACAATGTTATTGTAGACGACAAGGTTGTTCAGGTGATTAAACTTAAGCAAGGCCAAAACGAATACGTTTTGGCTGTCGGGTTACCTGCAGGTAAACACAAGCTTGAATTGTTTAAACGTACCGAATACGATTGGGGCCGAACCTTGTTTTGTGGTTTTAATATAGATGGCAAACTGCTTGCCCCACCAACTTATAAGCACCGTATTGAATACTATGGCGATTCTATAACCTGTGGCATGGCAGACGAAGATACTTCGGGCAAAGACCGCGGTGACAATGATTATGAGAATGGCTACGCCAGTTATGCCAACGTAGCTGCCCGGTATTTTAATGCCGATATGCACTGCATCTCTAAAAGCGGTATTGGCATCGTGATCAGCTGGTTTGATTATGTGATGCCCAACATTTACGATAAGATTTATGCACACGGCGATGAGAAATGGGATTTTAGTAAGTACACGCCCGAGATCGTTGTTGTTAATCTCTTCCAGAATGATTCGTGGTTAACTAAAGCCAAAGACAACGAGCAATTTAAAAAGCAGTTTGGGAGTACGCCACCCACACCGGAGTTCATTATCAGCCACTATCAGGCATTTATTAAAAACATTCGTTCTAAATATCCTAAAGCCAAAATAGTATGTGCATTGGGTTCGATGGACGCAACTAAAGAAGGCTCGCCATGGCCGGGCTACATAGAGAAAGCTGTTGCCGGATTAAATGACAAAGGGATATACACTCATTTTTTTGCGTTTAAGAATACGCCAGGCCACCCAAGCGTTGCAGAACAAAAAGCAATGGGCGAAGATCTGATAGCCTATATTAAGACCACTTTTAAATGGTAAAAATAGAAATGTCATTCTGAGGGACAAGAACCTTTTAGCGTGCGATACCGCTTAATAAATTCTTCGCTGTCGCTCAGAATGACATTTAGCTTCATGCGAGTGAGTTATCTAACTTCTCACAAAATTATTCCCCAACTTTTTGCTGATCAGGTAATTCGCGGTTGCCGGCTATGTCACCATCGGAGTTTACACCGGTTTGGGAACCGTCATTATCGGCCGTACCTTCCTGGTAGCTAAGGTTCTGTTCGTTTTTATTTTCGTCTCCCTCTTGATTACTTTCTTCAGTGTCTTGTTCTGTGGCACTGTTTTCTTCGTCAGATTGCCCGGTCGGTACGGCTCCTGAAGCTTCCGTAAAGTTTGATTGGCCTAATTGATTAGGATCCTTAAAGTTGTTAAATTCAGGATGCTCTTCGGCAGGTTCGGTACGTTTAAAATAATCGTTGCTATACCCGGCGTTGCGTGATGGGTTATTTGCATCATCTCCTGATGGCGTGTTGCTATCGTCACCGAAGCTTTGTCCGCCATATCCCTGGCCTTCCATTGCTGGTTTGTTAGCTTCTTTTTCTTCGCTGCCGAACATAAAGGCTTCACGGCGCAGATCTTTTTCCTCTAAATTATCATCGTCCTCAACACGGTAAGCATTTGGCTTCTGGTTGTCGTTGCTATTATTACGTTCCATTTTGTTTATAGATTGATGTATAGTAATAAGGTTTGAATTTTTTAATTGTTTGCATTATTTAACTCAAAGTAAATAAATACAAGCTGAAAGGGTGTTCATGAGCGTTCACGATGTTCACAAGTGTTCATGCTGTGAACGTGAACAAAACACATATATAAAAAGTTATTATGCATGCATAGTATTTGTTTGAAAAACCTACATTTGCCAATAACCAATTATAAACATGAATAAAGTTGTCAGTGGTGCCCAGGAAGCCATTAACGATATCAAAGACGGCATGACCTTGATGCTGGGCGGCTTCGGTTTGTGCGGCCTGCCGGAGAAAACCATACTTGCCCTGGCGGCAAGCGGTATAAAAGATCTTACCTGCATATCTAACAATGCCGGCGTAGATGATTTCGGCATAGGTTTGTTACTGCGTAACAGGCAGGTTAAAAAGATGATATCATCATACGTAGGGGAGAATGCTGAATTTGAACGTCAATTACTTAGCGGCGAACTTGAGGTAGAACTTATCCCCCAGGGTACCTTGGCAACCCGCTGTATGGCAGCCGGCTATGGCATGCCTGCCATATTTACGCCTGCAGGTATCGGCACCGAAGTAGCTGAGGGCAAAGAAGTGCGGAAATTTAACGGAAAAGATTACCTGATGGAAATGGCCTTTGATGCTGATTTTGCCATTGTTAAAGCCTGGAAGGGAGATACCATGGGAAACCTGGTGTACCGCTCAACAGCCCGCAATTTTAATCCTGTTATGGCTATGGCAGGTAAAGTAACCATCGCCGAAGTGGAAGAACTGGTTGAACCCGGAGAATTAGATCCCGACCATATCCATACGCCCGGCATCTACGTGCACCGTATATTTAAAGGTGAGAATTACGAGAAAAGAGTAGAGCAAAGAACAGTAAGAAAACGGTAACACCAACGCGTCATTGCGAGGTACGATGCAATCTTAAAGGACAAGCACTTTGAACCGATTATGAGATTGCCGCGTCGCTGATGCTCCTCGCAATGACATATCTTATAATTTAATAAGCTAATAGACCTATGTTAGATAAAGAAGGTATCGCTAAACGCATAGCAAAAGAAGTTAAAGACGGCTATTACGTTAACCTTGGTATTGGCATACCAACGCTGGTAGCTAATTATATTCCTAACAACATTGATGTAGTGCTGCAATCTGAGAACGGTTTATTAGGCATGGGGCCTTTTCCGTTCGAAGGTGAAGAAGATCCGGATACCATCAATGCCGGTAAACAAACCATAACCAAACTACCCGGCTCTGCGGTCTTCGATTCGGCCATGAGTTTTGGGATGATAAGGGCCAAGAAAGTCAACCTGACGATATTAGGCGCTATGGAGGTTTCTGAGAACGGCGACATTGCCAACTGGAAAATTCCCGGCAAAATGGTAAAGGGAATGGGAGGGGCTATGGACCTGGTGGCCTCGGCAGAGAATATTATTGTGGCCATGCAGCACGTTAACAAGGCAGGCGAATCAAAACTTTTGCCCAATTGCACCTTGCCCTTAACCGGTATTAAATGCGTTAAAAAAATAGTGACCGAATTAGCTGTATTAGATGTTATGCCTGATGGGGGATTCAAACTCCTGGAACGCGCTCCGGGCGTTTCCGTTGAGGAGATCAAAAACGCAACCGCAGGCAAGCTTCTAATTGATGGAGATGTGCCGGAAATGGTAATATAGTTTTCAGTTAACCGTGGGCAGTTTAACATCGCTAACTGCAAACTTTTAACTGCAAACTTTAAAATATCCCTATATTTACCGCATGCACCATTTGATAGCGCCTTCTTTATTAGCTTCCGATTTTGCAAACCTGCAAAGAGATATCGAACTGGTAAATGCCAGCGAGGCCGATTGGTTTCATGTGGACGTAATGGACGGTATGTTTGTGCCAAATATCTCTTTTGGGTTCCCGGTGATAAAGGCTATTAAAAAGCATGCTCAAAAACCGCTGGATGTTCATTTGATGATCGTTGATCCCGACCGTTACCTTAAAGATTTTAAGGAAGCGGGAGCGGATAGTATCACGGTGCATTACGAGGCTTGTCCGCATTTGCATCGTACTATTCAGGTTATCAAACAATTAGGCTGTAAAGCTTCGGTAGCTATCAATCCTGCAACGCCCGTTGCTAATTTGGTAGATATTATCGCCGACCTGGATATGGTTTTGGTCATGTCGGTAAATCCCGGTTTCGGTGGCCAAAAATTTATTGAACATACTTATACCAAAATCGCACAGGTTAAAACACTCGCTGCAAATGCAAATCCCAATCTTAAAATAGAGGTTGATGGTGGTGTTGATATCGGTAACGCAGCCAAGCTGGTTGAGGCAGGCGCAAGTGTGTTGGTAGCAGGTAGTTCAGTGTTCTCCGCAAGTGATCCATCACTCGCTATATCCCAACTTAAGCATCTATAGCTGCCCCCTGCTAAATTTTTCGGCTTACATTTTTTGTTCGCATACTCGTTAAAACCACTATTTGATGATTGTTGTGATATTTTAAAAAAATGTAAAAAAAGTCTATAATTTTTGTCGAATTAGCTACCTTAGGCGCGTCTTAGTACAAACTTAATAAACCAACATAATAAATTAGTTATGAAATATAATTTCGGTGCCGGACCCGGCATATTGCCTCAGGAAGTATTCAAACAGGCAGCAGCGGCTGTACTTGATTTCAACGGAACAGGTTTATCCTTACTGGAGATATCGCACCGCTCACCGGAATTTGAAGAAGTGCTGAATGAAGCTGTTGCGTTAGTAAAAGAACTATTTAACGTACCCGAAGGTTATTCGGTACTATTTTTACAAGGCGGTGCAAGCACCCAGTTTGCATTAGCACCTAATAACTTATTGCCTGAAGGCGGTAAAGCTGCTTATCTTGATACCGGCGTTTGGGCAAGCAAAGCGCTAAAAGAAGCGAAATTCTTTGGTAATGTTGAAGTAGTGGCTTCCTCAAAAGAAAGCAATTACACATACATCCCTAAAGATTATACCATACCAACTGATGCGGCTTATTTCCACATCACATCAAACAATACCATTTACGGCACGCAGTTGCAGGAGTTTCCTAAGTCGCCTGTACCTATGGTTTGCGATATGTCATCAGACATTTTTAGCCGCGAGGTAAACGTTGCCGATTTTGGTTTGATCTACGCGGGTGCACAAAAAAACATGGGGCCTGCAGGTGTAACTTTGGTAATTGTTAAAGATGATATTTTAGGCAAAACTGATCGTAAGATACCTGCAATGTATAACTACCAGGTGCAGATAGAAGGTGGCTCAATGTACAATACCCCGCCATGTTTTGCCATTTACGTATCTATGCTAACGCTGAAATGGTTAAAATCAAAAGGTGGTGTACCTGCTATCGAGAAAGAAAATAACGAAAAAGCGCGTGTATTATACGAAGAGATTGACCGCAACCCGCTATTCAAAGCTGTTGCAGCACCTGAAGACCGTTCACGCATGAACGTTTGCTTTGTTATGGAGAACGCAGAACTTGAAAAACCCTTCTTGAAATTATGTGACGAAAAAGGTATTGTAGGTATCAAAGGTCACAGAAGTGTGGGTGGTTTCCGTGCTTCAATTTACAACGCATTGCCAATCACCAGCGTTTACGTGCTGATTGATGCCATGCGCGAGTTTGCTGAAAAGAATAAATAATTGTATAGTGATCAGAGATTAGAGATTTGTTCTCTTTTCCTGATCTCTGGTCTCTAACCTCTAATCACTAATAGTAATGATCAAAATATTAGCTAATGACGGTATCGATCCGATAGGTAAAAAAATGCTTGAGGATGCCGGTTTTGTAGTGGATACCAATAACATTCCGCAGGACGAGTTACCTAGACGCTTACAGGAGTACGACGCCATTACGGTGCGTAGTGCTACCAAAGTGCGTAAAGCATTAATTGACGTTTGTCCGGGCCTTAAACTGATAGGTCGCGGTGGCGTTGGTGTAGATAACATCGATGTTGATTACGCGAAAGAAAAAGGTATAGGTGTTTATAACACCCCTGCATCTTCATCGCTTTCAGTTGCCGAACTTGTTTTTGGACACCTCTTTGGAGGTGTACGTTTCCTGCAGGATAGCAATCGCAAAATGCCGGTAGATGGCGCTACAAAATTTAACGACCTTAAAAAAGCTTATGCCAAAGGTGTTGAGCTGCGCGGCAAAACTCTGGGTATTCTTGGTTTTGGCCGTATCGGTCGCGAGGTTGCCAAAATTGCTATCGGTGTAGGTATGGAAGTTTTAGCATTCGACGTATTCCCATTCAACCCTGAAGTTGAGGTTGTATTGGGCGGTGGTTATGTTGCCAAAGTAGCCGTTAAAACTGCAACTAAAGAAGAGATCATCGCTAACGCTGACTTTATTACCCTGCACACGCCATTTGTTGATAAGGCACTTATCGCTGCAGCTGAATTTGAGAAAATGAAAAAAGGTGTTGGTTTGGTAAATTGTTCACGCGGTGGCCTTATCGATGAAACAGATTTGTTGGCTGCTTTAGACAGCGGTAAAGTTTCATTTGCCGCGCTTGATGTTTTCGATAACGAGCCAAACCCTCGTCAGGATATCTTGTCTCACCCTAAGATATCGCTTACACCGCACATCGGTGCTGCTACCAATGAGGCGCAAGAGCGTATAGGCGTTGAGCTGGCAAGTTTAATTATTCAGCATTTTAAAGGATAATCCTTATCAACGTATACTCATACAAGGCCCTTGCAACTGCAAGGGCCTTTGTTTTTGATATTGGTTGATATCCGCTCTTTAACGCCTTTGCCAGAAATTTGCTCTTCTTTGGAAAAGCCACAATTTACATCCACAGTATAAATAAAATTATATTTTTGCAGCAATTGAAAAGATCGCGGTAGTATGTGATCTTATGTTTAATATTTATTTATAAAATTAAATCATAGTTGTAGATGATTAACATTACACTTCCTGATGGTTCCGTTCGTGAATACGACAAAGGGATCACCTCTATGCAGATAGCGTTGTCTATCTCTGAAGGCTTAGCACGTAACGTATTAGCTGCCGAAGTAAACGGCGAAGTTTGGGATGCCAGCCGCCCCATTGAACAAGACTCAACCGTAAAATTATTGACCTGGAATGATGCCAAGGGTAAATCTACCTACTGGCACTCATCAGCTCACTTGATGGCCGAGGCACTTGAAGCACTTTATCCGGGCACAAAATTCGGTATCGGTCCGGCAATCGAAACAGGTTTCTATTATGATGTTGACTTTGGTGACATTCAATTCTCGTCAGACGATTTCAAAAAGATCGAAGACAAGATGATCGAGCTTGCGAAAACTAAAAGCGATTACATTCGCAAACCGGTGAGCAAAGTTGATGCTATTGAATACTTTACTGAAAAAGGCGACGAGTATAAACTCGACCTGATAAAAGACCTTGCAGACGGCGCTATAACTTTATACAGCCAAGGTAACTTTACCGACCTTTGTCGCGGACCGCACATCCCTAATACCGGCCATATCAAAGCTGTTAAATTGATGAGCATGGGTGGCGCATACTGGCGTGGAGATGAAAGCCGTAAACAGCTTACCCGTATCTACGGTGTAACTTTCCCTAAAGCCAGTGAGCTTGCAGATTATGTACACCTGATTGAGGAAGCAAAAAAACGCGATCACCGTAAATTGGGTAAAGAACTTGAGCTTTTTGCTTTCAGCGAAAAGGTAGGTATGGGTTTACCGTTGTGGTTGCCTAAAGGTGCTGCCCTGCGTGAGCGTTTAACCCGCTTTATGCAAAATGCGCAGGTTAAAGCCGGTTATGAGCAGGTTATCACACCGCATATCGGTCATAAAAACCTTTACATCACTTCTGGCCACTACGAGAAATATGGTGCAGATTCCTTCCAACCTATAAAAACGCCGCAGGAAGGAGAGGAGTTCTTGTTAAAACCGATGAACTGCCCTCACCACTGTGAGATATATAAAACAAAACCGCGCTCTTACAAAGACCTGCCGGTTCGCTTTGCTGAGTTTGGTACCGTTTACCGTTACGAACAAAGCGGCGAGTTGCATGGCTTAACCCGGGTACGAGGCTTTACTCAGGATGATGCGCACTTGTTTTGCCGTCCTGACCAGGTTAAGGACGAGTTTAAGAAAGTTATCGACCTGGTGCTTTATACATTTGGTGCTTTGGGTTTTGATAACTACACTGCACAGATCTCGTTACGTGACCCCGATAACAAAGCTAAATACATTGGCAGCGATGAGACCTGGGCACTGGCCGAAGCAGCTATTATTGAAGCTGCTGAAGAGAAAGGCCTGCCAACTGTAGTTGAGTACGGTGAAGCTGCTTTTTACGGCCCTAAACTTGATTTTATGGTGAAAGATGCCCTTGGCCGTAAATGGCAATTGGGTACCATCCAGGTAGATTACAACCTGCCCGAACGTTTTGAGCTGGAATATACAGGCAGTGACAACCAGAAGCACCGCCCGGTAATGATCCACCGCGCGCCGTTTGGTTCGTTGGAGCGTTTCGTGGCGGTGTTGATAGAGCACTGTGCAGGTAATTTCCCATTATGGTTATCTCCGGAGCAATTTACCATTTTGCCTATCTCAGAAAAGTATGAGGATTATGCAAAAAAACTTTCAGATGAGTTAAAAAATTCTGATATTTGCGGGCTCATTGACTTTAGAGACGAGAAAATCGGTCGCAAAATACGCGATGCTGAAGTCAAAAAGATCCCTTACATGCTTATTGTAGGCGAAAAAGAGGCCGCCGAGGGGTTGGTTTCTGTTCGTAGACATGGTGTGGGTGATCTGGGTAGCATGAGCATTGAAGATTTTAAACAACAAATAATTAAAGAAATAACAGTATAACTTGGCATTAAACAGACCTTTCAATAGAGGACCAAGGCCTCCTTTTAAGAAAAAAGAAGCCGAACATAATATCAACCAATTCATCAAAGCGCCTGAAGTGCGCCTTGTAGGCGATAACATTGAGCAGGGTGTGTACTCATTACGAGATGCACTTGCACTTGCACAAGAGCAGGAACTTGACCTGGTTGAGATATCTCCAAACGCTAATCCACCGGTTTGTAAGATAACTGACTACAATAAGTTTATCTACGAGCAAAAGAAGAAGCTTAAAGAGATAAAAAGCAATGCCAAGCAAACGGTTATTAAGGAGATCCGCTTCGGACCGAACACTGATGACCATGACTTTGATTTTAAATTAAAGCATGCCACCAAATTTTTGGAATCGGGCGAAAAGGTTAGGGCTTACGTTCACTTTAAAGGCCGTGCAATTGTTTACAAAGAACAAGGTGAGATATTATTGCTTCGTTTTGCACAGGCGCTTGAAGAAGTTGGTAAAGTAGAACAGTTGCCAAAGCTTGAGGGTAAGCGAATGTTTTTAACAGTAGCACCTAAGGCAGCAAAGAAATAAAAATTACAAATGTGCGGAAGCGCGAAAGTGCAGACGTGCAGATGAAAATAAAACGCTGAGATAGCGTAAACATCTAAAACAAATAAATAACAGTTATGCCAAAAATGAAAACCAATTCCAGTGCTAAAAAGCGCTTTAAGCTTACTGGAACCGGTAAAATTGCCAGAAAAAACGCATACAAAAGCCACATCTTAACCAAGATGTCGACAAAACGTAAGCGTGCCCTTGGTCAGACAAGTTTAGTATCTGATGCTGACATGGGTAACGTAAAACGCATGCTTTGTATCGGCAAGTAATTAATTAATTAATTTTTAACCAGGTATTAGAGTCAAAAGCTTCCCCTCCACAGGAACACTCACTACCAAAAAGAAAACAAAATGCCACGTTCAGTTAACGCAGTAGCGTCGAGAAGACGCAGGAAAAGAATCATGAACCTCGCCAAAGGTTATTGGGGTTCACGCAGTAAAGTTTACACTGTTGCTAAAAACACAGTTGAAAAAGGTTTACAATACGCTTACCGCGACCGTAAAACCAAAAAACGCGAATTCAGAGCTCTTTGGATTCAACGTATCAACGCCGGTGCTCGTCAGCACGGTATCTCTTACTCTCAGTTAATGGGTAAGTTAGCCGCCAAAGAAATTGGTTTGAACCGCAAGGTATTAGCTGATTTAGCGATGAACAATCCGGATGCTTTCAAAGCAATTGTTGACGCTGTAAAGTAATTTTAGCACAACGCATAAGAAAGCCCCTGCCAATCGGCAGGGGCTTTTCTACTTATAGCGTTTACAATCCTACGCTTGGCGCACCGTTGCCCGGCTTACCATCCAAGTCATCAAAATGAGACTGGTGTTTGTCTGAGTTTGTGTTCTCAGGCTCATCTATAATTGTCTCTTCAATAATGATGGCTACAGGTTGATCATATTCTTGCTCAGGATAACTTTGATCTGATGCTATGCCGCCATCTATATCCATGTATTGTTTAAAGTTACGGATATCATTATCAACCAGGTTTTTAAATACTGGGTTTAAAATGTGGGCAATACTGCCACCAAAGCCACCAGCTGGTGGGCGGTAAGATATTACTACGTCTATCAGTGTCCCATCGCCATCCGGGCTGTCCTGAAAGGTAACCTTCCCTGCATTATCTATCATAGAATCGGGCAAAGAGCTCCAACCGATGCTGTAACCCGGTTCGTCCTTAACAATTTCTGCATCCCAGCTTACGTGTGCCGAACCGATTGGCAGCTTAAGCACCCAATGTGATCTGGTTTCGCTGATGATATCTACGCTCTCCAAATGTTTCATAAACAATGGTAGGTTATCCAGCTTGCGCCAAAAATCATATACTTCCTGGCGGGGCTTATTCACTATATAGGATGAGCGAATGTTAATGTTAACCGGCTCAAGCGAGTTACGGCCCATTGCAGAGTATAGGTCGCAATGGCCGGTAACGCCCCGGTTAAGTAAATAACCGCCTGCACCTAATTTTATGATACTGCTAAACGGACTTTTGAATATTCCTTTAAGGCCGCTTAGGGCAAGTTTGGCACCTGCTGCTATAGATAACGTACGCTCGGCCTGAGAGAGATTGATGCTTTCAGAACGACGCTCGATATCGGCTGTTGTTTCTCTCCATCTATTTGGTGCTGTTAATGTTGTCATAATGTTTCTGTTATAGCTTTATAACCATCATAACCATGCCAAATTTTGCTTAATTATCAAATATTTTAACCGGCTTGATTTTAAGAATTTGGGTTTAGAAGTCAAATCATTACATTTGCCACGCTTAGGTGTTAATGCTGCAAACGCAGTATTAAATTAAAAGGGAATACGGTGTAAATCCGTAACTGTCCCGCAGCTGTAAGCTCCGTTAACCAATGTCCAAGTTATTGTCACTGTTTGCCAGCCGGCGAATGGGAAGGCAGGATGGAGGGGAGCAAGTCAGAATACCTGCCTTAGCGTAATATTATTCATGGCTTTCGCGGATTGAAGCATGGATGCGATCTTCCGGTAATTTATATTGCCGGTTTTTCTCATCTGTATCCTACGCTGCCATGATCGTTAGTTATGAAAGGCAGCAAATTTCACCGGAGTATTTTTTTAAAGGCTATACTTGTACCAGTATTTACGCTGCCTGCAATAGTAGTTTTTGGGCAGACAGATACCAGCCGTACGCTCCATGAAGTTTCTGTTAATGCACACAAGGCACTTGTAGTACCATCAATCACGCCGGTTCAGCAGATCAACAATCAGGATTTTATAAGATCAGGCTCGTTCAACGTAGCAGATGCCGTTAGGACTTTAAGCGGGGTTAACATAAAAGATTACGGCGGGATAGGCGGGATAAAAACAATATCAGTACGAGGATTAGGCGCAGGACACACCGCCGTATTTTACGACGGCTTGCAACTTAACGATGCCGAGACCGGACAAATAGATCTGAGCAAACTCAGCCTGATCAATATACGTTCCATTACACTTTATAACGGCCAGCCCGATGACCTGCTACAACCAGCCAGGGCGTTTGCCGCAGCAAGTGTACTGAGTTTGCAAACTGTACCTGCCCAATTAGGCAACGATAAAGCTTATGAAATAACAGCAGGGGTAAAGGGCGGCAGTTTTGGTCTTTTTAATCCTTACGTTCTCTATCAACAGAGATTAAGCAAGCGTTGGACAACAGTTGTGACCAACAACTACATCAACGCCAACGGGCGTTATAAATTTGACACGCCAAATGATGGCAGTGATACCCTTTCAACGAGGCATAACAGCCAGGTACGATCATTACAAACAGACGCAGCATTGTACTGGAATAAAAATGATAGCAGCCTGTTTAGTGTACATGCTAATTTTTATAACGCCAAACGAGGCTTGCCTGGTGCCGTGGTGTTCTACACCGAGTCGCCCGGAGAAAAGCTGGATAATGATGATATATTCCTGCAAGCTTCTTTCAAACGCATATGGAAGAACAGTTTGCAATTATTGTTAAACAGCAAGGTTTCGCAATTAAAGACCCGCTACCTCGATTCGCCTTACTTTAATACGCAGGGTTATATTCTACAGCATTACAAACAGCGCGAAGCTTACCAGTCGGCAGCACTATCTTATAACCTAACCAACGATTGGGTTATATCTTACGCCGCCGATGGTTCTTACACCAAAGTAGATGCTGATATCTACAAATATGCCTACCCATCACGTTTCACACTATTAAATGCGTTGGCAAGTAAATTAAAGTTTGACAGGTGGGAACTTGCCGGTAATTTACTGCACACTTACATCAACGAAAAGGTTGAAAGAGGCAAGGCTCTCCAACAATCGCCGGTGTTATCGCCAACGCTTATGTTAGGGGTTCAACCCTTTGCTTCTAAAGCGCTTAAGCTTCGGGCCTTTTACAAAAACATTTTTAGGGCACCAACGCTTGATGAGCTTTACTATTTTGCCTTTGTCGATCGCGTTATCAAACCGGAGTTTGTAAAGCAGTACGACCTGGGAGCTACTTACAACAAAGATATGAACGGGCTGTTTAGCTACGTTTTTCTTAGCGCAGACGTTTATTACAACAACGTGCGCGACAAGATCATCGGCATACCCAGTGCTAACCCGGCTGTTTTTTCTTTTAGCAATGTTGGCAGAGTGGATATTAAAGGGCTGGATTTGGGTTTAAAGACTGCCACACGAAATTTTGGCAACTGGAGTTTGTCATTAACAGCAAATTATACTTACCAGCAAGCGCTTGATGTTACCGACCCTGCATTAAGTACTTATCTGCAGCAAATAGCTTACACCCCCAAACATACGCTGGCATTAAATACCGGCATAAATTTTAAAAAGCTGGGTATTTACTACAATCAGATAATCTCATCTAAAAGAAATTACAACGGCGATAATGATCCGGGACATGATGTGCCGGGATATGCCGTTGGCGACGCTTCAATACTTTATAACACAAGCTTTGATCATTTGCCTTTGCGGCTTTCTGTAGAGGCAAACAACATCTTCAATAAATATTACGCGATCATCCAGAGCTATCCTATGCCTGGTCGCTCGTATCGTTTAACCATGCAAATAACAATTTAAATATATCAACATGAACAAACTTCAACTTAAAGGTTTAATCGCAATAGCAGCACTCGCCTCGGTGTTCTCATCGTGCCGTAAGGATAGGATAACGCCAGATCCTGTAGATCCGGTTGCACCGGCAAACGGCATTTATATATTGAACGAAGGGAATTTTAGCCGTAACAATAGCTCCCTTAGCTTTTTTAGCATCGCATCGAAAACTACAACGCCCGACATTTTTAAAACTGTTAACGGGCGTGGTTTGGGTGATACGGGTAACGATGCCAAAATTTACGGTTCCAAAATGTACATTGCAGTTAACGTTTCAAGTACCATTGAGGTAGTTGACGCAAAAACTGCAAAATCAATCAAACAAATAAAGCTGACCAATGGAGGTGTTGACAGGCAACCACGTAGCATCGTATTCAATAAAAACAAAGCTTTTATCTCCTCTTATGATGGCACAGTGTCTGTTTTAGATACAGCAAGCCTTACCGTAGATAAATACATTACCGTAGGCCGTAACCCAGAAGAGATGGTTATATCGAATGGGAAATTATATGTAGCTAACTCCGGCGGTTTAGATTATGCTAATCCCGATAAAACAGTTTCTGTCATTGATTTAACTACACTTACCGAAATAAAGAAAGTAGATATTACAAGTACTAATCCTATAAATATTGCTGCCGATAATTATGGCGATATTTACGTATTGGCTTACGGTACCGACTATCCATCAAAACCTAAATTGATCATCATCGATAACAAAACCGATGCGGTGAAAACTTCTAAAGATATCGATGCGGGTTATGGCACATCATTCATAGTAGTAGGCGATAACGCATATTACATTACCGATGCAGGTAAAATTGCTGTGTATAATGTGAAGACTGAAGTAACAAAATCAGAAAACTTCATCACTGATGGCACCATCTTTAAAGCACCGTACGCTTTAGCAGTAGATCCTGTTACTCAGCAGATTTACGTTACAGATGCTATTGACTATTCATCAAACGGAAGATTGTACACTTTTAACGATGCTGGTAAAAACCAGGACGTTAATAAAAAAGGTTATGTAATGGATACCGGCATTAACCCTGGTACAATTGTTTTACTCAGCAAATAGCTCTTTTATTTACACTGCTTATTAGGTAAATTTGCGCAACAATAAGTTTATATGTTAAACCAAAACAACAATACACGTAACGTAGTACTAATAACCATGGTGCTGGCTGCCATAGCAATGCGCCTGGTAAACACGCAGTTTCCGGCTTTAAGTAATTTTACCCCGGTAGGTGCTGTGGCCTTATTTGGTGGTGCTTACTTTACAGATAAATGGAAAGCATACATGGTACCGCTTGTGGCCCTTTTTGTAAGCGATATCATTATTAATTACCTATATGCCGGTAAGCTTACATTTTACAGCAGTTCACTGTTTATGTATGCTTGCTTTATGCTTATGGTTTGGGTAGGTACATTTATTAAGAAAGTTACTGCGCTCAATGTTATTGCTGCATCCATAGTTTCTGTTTTAGTACACTGGCTGGTAATGGATCTTCCCTTTGTGTACGGTATGCCAAACACCTGGGCTAACTACGGGACGTTGTTGGTAAGGGCAATTTATCCCTTTGAAACCAATATGCTAATAGGTGATGCCATTTATGGTGCGATCCTATTCGGTGGTTTTGAATTGGCTAAGAGCAGGTATAACGTCTTGCGCACCGAGCGCCCGTTGGCATTGTAATCAGCATTATTAACAATATTTGAAAGCGGTTAGGTATCTAACCGCTTTTTTTGTGTCTAAACTCTAATTTGACAAGCTATTGAATTGGGTAAATTATTGACTCTAACCTTTAAATTCTTTTAATTCCATAAATTTGGGTTCAGGCAATTTAAATGATGAAAAGAGTGGTAGTGCTCACCGGCGCCGGGATAAGCGCCGAGAGTGGCTTAAAAACGTTCAGGGACAGCGATGGCTTGTGGGAGGGTCACAACGTTGAGGATGTGGCCACACCCGAAGCCTGGGCACGCAACCCTGAACTTGTACAACAGTTTTACAACGAACGACGGAAATCGGTCTTAGAGGCGGAGCCAAATGCTGCGCATTTCGCTCTGGCAAAGTTGCAGGATAAATATGACGTGCAGATCATCACACAAAATATTGATGACCTGCATGAACGCGCCGGGTCCAAAAACGTGCTACACCTTCATGGCATCATAACAAGGTCGCAAAGCAGTATTGATCCTAAGCGTACTTACCCTATAGATGGTTGGGAGATAAAAATGGGGGAGACCTGCCAATTGGGTTCGCAGTTACGTGCGCATGTGGTTTGGTTTGGGGAAGCCGTACCCATGATTGAACCCGCGGCTGTACTTTGTTCCCAGGCAGACATCTTTATTTTAGTTGGAACTTCTCTGGCCGTATACCCCGCTGCCGGATTGATCAATTATGTACCCCGAACAGTAACTCAGTACATCATTGACCCGAACATTCCAACGGCAGCTAACAGATCAATTGTACAGATGCCATTTCAAGCTACCTTGGGCGTGCCCATGTTGGTCGATGATTTACTGACTAATGAAAGCTAAATTTAGGCTTGTTTTACCCTTTTTTAAGACCAAATTAAATTCTGATAGGGGTTCAAACTAATTTTTAAAATGCTTATTGTCAGGAATTTATGTTAAGCATTTCAAGGTGATTTGTTCGTATTGAAAGATTCCAATTAGTTAAAAATCAATTCTATACTTAAAACGCCACCAAATTAAATTTGGTGGCGTTTTAAAATAAATTATAAGATATTAATATACAGTACATTACAGTAATCTATATTAATCAATAGTTGTATCGGTAATAAGCTTCTTGGTAGTCTTTACCCATTTCGGAAAAGCGTGCTGAAACCTTGGAGAGAAAAGCCTCATCAAGTATTTCAAACACTGAATTTACACCATCGGTCAGGTCCATCTCGGGCACTTTGTATGTTTGCTCCAATGTACCTTGTTCCATTTTTACAATAAACTTTTGGTTCATACTCATAATGGTGATCTTAAAATCTCGATGAGGTAATTCTGCTACAACTCTCATTTATCTTTAGTATTTAAAATGGCTTCTAATGGATCTTTCCCATTAATGCCGCCAATGCTTTCCAATATCTTAAAGCGAGCGAATAACTCCTCGCTATACCAGTCCTCGCTTCTTGTTTTTTTGATCACCTCGGCGTGTTCTCTACTGCCGTAGGCAAAGGCTTTCATTTGTTCTGCGCTTTCCCAAACCGAGAAAGTTGCCTGCCTGTATACAGGCGCTTCACCAACACCAATTGAGGTAATATATCCGGGCGCTCCTGTCATCAAGTTGGCTACTTCATCAACGTGCGACCAGAAATTTTTCAATCTTGAGGTTCGTATAGTGGCCCGTGTAAGCACACCAACAGGCCCATCTATATTTTTTACGTTGGCTTTGCCAAATGGCTCTTTACCGTCCCATTTGCCATGACTTTGCAGAGGCCGGCAAAGTATTGTCCATTGTTCTTTGGCGAGCGTTTTCCACCATTTGCTCACCCATGATCTCGCTGCAAATCGATCATAAGCCTCGCGGTTCTCCCAAACAGCCAACAAGCCCCATTGCTGCCAGTCGGGCTGCAGGTCAAATGTTCCATTGAGACCGGTACCTAATAGTTTCCAAAATGTACAGCCATCCTGTAATATCATCGGCAGGCGGTGCAACGCCATGGCAAACAATGCGAATGGTACAAACAGCTTACGATAACGGACTATGGTTAAACTAACGATCATGTAACCGCGAATTAAAAAATTAAATATGAGATTTAGCTTATTTACTTTCAGCGCAGTGTAATTACTTTTGCCATATGGCAGAAGATCTTAAAATAACCACTTCCGAAAATAAAGAGGAGCAATACCGTTCACTCATTCCGCAGATAGAAGCATTATTATTTGGCGAAACCGACCTAATAGCTAATCTTGCTAACGTGGCTGCAGCTCTTAAAGAGCAATTTAAATGGTTTTGGGTAGGGTTTTACCTTGTAAAGAATGACCAATTAGTTTTGGGCCCTTTCCAGGGGCCTGTAGCCTGCACACGTATTGCCAAAGGCAAAGGCGTTTGCGGTACATCCTGGGCCAAAGCCGAGACGCTTATAGTGCCCGATGTTGAAGCGTTCCCCGGTCACATTGCATGCAGTTCTTTGTCACGTTCAGAGATCGTTTTGCCGCTCATGCATGAAGGCGCTGTAATTGGCGTGTTGGATGTAGATAGTGAGGAATTAAGCGCTTTTAATGAAACCGATGCTAAATATTTGCAGGAAGTTATTAACCTCATAAAATTTAATGCCTAAAGTATTTTTGATAGCGGGCTTGGGGGCAGATAGTAGGATATTTACGCATATTTTACTTCCCAACAATTATGAAAAAATCGGCATTCAACCATTGAATCCTCGAAGAGCGGATACTTTAAATGATGTTGCACAACATATTATTAATCAATATAATATAACAGTTGATGATGTAGTAATTGGTGATTCCCTCGGTGGCATTATCGCAGTTGAAATTGGCAAGCTGATGCCTATTAGAAAGCTCATACTCACGTCGACAATAAAAACAAGTAGCGAGGAGCCATGGTATTTTAAGATACTAAGAAAGCTTCCTGTTTATGATATAACGCCCGCCCGATTATTTACTAAACTTGGCGCTTTCGTAAAACCGATGCTTAGGCATTTAAGTGATGAAGATGCATTATTGATCAAGAGTATGCTTGCCGATTCTTCTCCTTCATTTTTAAAATGGGGAGCGCAAGCAGCGCTGCATTGGCGCAACGATGTTATCCCTCCCAATCTCCATCACATCATTGGTGATAAAGACCTTGTGTTTCCTTGCAAAAACATTAAAAATCCTACAGCCGTTATTAAAGGCGGCACGCATATCATGGTATTTGATAGAGCTAATGAAATTAACACCCTGCTTGCCGATATCCTTAAGGCATGAAACTACCCCAACTGTACTATAAAAGCCCCAATGTTGTAGCCCTAAGTCGCGACCTATTGGGCAAGTATCTTTACACCCGTATAAATGGTGAGCTAACCGGCGGCTATATTGTTGAAACAGAAGCTTATGCTGGAGCTATCGATAAGGCTTCTCATGCTTATGGCGGGCGCTTTACACCACGCACATCTACCATGTTTAAAGCTGGTGGCATAATTTATGTTTACCTCTGTTACGGTATACATGAAATGCTGAACATCGTTAGTTCATCAGAAGGAGAACCGCACGCTATCCTGATACGTGCCATTAACCCAACTGATGGGATAGAGACAATGCTTCAAAGGCGTAATATGGCACAGTTGAAGCCTAATATCACAAAAGGGCCGGGGTCTGTTGCAAAAGCAATGGGTATCTCGAGGAAAATAAATGGTGAAAGCCTGCTGGGCGATCTCATTTGGATCGAAGACCGAAGTTTAGTTTTTGCTGATGACGAAGTTGCCGCTGCACCGCGCATTGGTGTGGATTACGCCGGTGAAGACGCATTTCTGCCATACCGTTTTTTTGTAAAACAAAATATTTACGTGAGCAAGCCCAACAAATAACAACTTAGCTGGTTATTTGCTCACCTACTAAAACAGAAAACACACTATGAGCAGCGATTGGTCAAGAACAGAAGGCCTTGATTACCTAAGAGACAAGGTTAAAGAAATTAAAACAGCAATGTTAACCACCTACAGCGAGGAACACGGTTTTAGCAGCCGCCCCATGGGCACAGCAGACATCGATGGTGACGGAAATATTTGGTTTTTTACCAATGAATATTCACCTAAAGTAAGTGAGATATCGATGGAGAACACCGTATCTCTTACGTATTCTGACGTTGAAAATCATACTTACCTGAGCATTGTTGGTGAAGCAAAAGTTGAGGACGATAAAGCTAAAATGAAAGAGCTTTGGAACCCGTTTGTACAGGCTTTCTTCCCGGAGGGTTTGGATGATCCGAAATTGACATTATTGAAAGTTATCCCTAACGACGCTGAGTATTGGGATAGCAGCAGCAGCCGCATGGTAGTGCTTTTCAATATGCTTAAAGCCAGGTTAACCGGCAAACAATATGATGAAGGCAAACACGGTAAAGTAGATCTTAATTAAGGTATTTCTTATTCTTTGTATAAACCACAGCAATTAATGCTGTGGTTTTTTTATGCCGCTACTTTCCATCAAATTATTATTGCCTAATATTGAATTATGATTTACCAGGATACAATTGAATTTGCACAATTACAGGATGAACAGGATGAATTAAGAAGTTTTCGCGATGAGTTTATGTTTCCAAAGCATAACGGAGAGAAGGCAATTTACCTTTGCGGTAATTCATTGGGATTGCAGCCACGTGCCGCAGGTGAATACATTAAACAGCAATTGGTTAATTGGGAGGCTTATGCGGTGGAAGGGTGGTTTATGGGAAACGAGCCCTGGCTCGATTATCATAAAGCTTTACTTCCTTCACTTTCCGGCCTGCTGGGTGCTAACGAAAATGAAATAACTGTCATGAATTCACTTACAGTTAATCTTCATTTGCTGATGGTAAGCTTCTATAAACCAACAAATAAAAGGTTCAAAATATTGATGGAAGCCGGCGCATTCCCGTCAGACCAATATGCCGTTGAGAGTCAGGTTCGTTTTCATGGCTATGATCCCAAGAATGCCATTGTTGAAGTTGCACCAAGAGAGGGCGATGTGACTTTGCGAACAGAAGATATCATTGCCCAAATAGAAGATAATGCTGATGAAATCGCTTTGGTGCTATTCAGCGGGATCAACTACTACACAGGGCAGCTTTTTGATATGGAAGCCATTACACAGGCAGGTCATAAAGCAGGGGCAATGGTTGGGTTTGATCTTGCCCATGCTGCTGGTAATGTTCCGCTAAAACTGCATGAATGGGGTGCCGATTTTGCTTCATGGTGTTCATACAAGTACATGAACTCGGGGCCTGGCGGTATCAGTGGTGCATTTGTGCATGAGAAGCATTTTGGCAATGACAAGCTGGACAGATTTGCCGGGTGGTGGGGTTATCGCCGCGATAAACAATTTTTAATGCAACCGGGCTTTGATGCTGAGATAGGTGCACAAGGATGGAACGTAAGTACCAGCCCCATTGTCCTGATGGCCATGCACAAGGCATCATTAGATATTTTTGAGAGGGCAGGAGGCATCCAGAAACTCCGCGCAAAAGGCGACAAGCTAACAGGTTACCTGGAATATCTGATCGCGCAAATCAATCAAAAGCTGGGCGAAGAAGTTTATCGCATCATCACGCCTGAAGATCAAAGCCAACGTGGTAGCCAGCTTTCGGTAGTTTGCAGACGCAATGCTCGTGCAACCTTTGATTATCTTACGGCTAACGGTGTTATTGGCGACTGGCGCGAACCTGATGTTATCCGCATAAGTCCCGTTCCACTTTATAATTCTTTCACAGATGCTTATTTAGCCGCTAAAGCGCTTTTTAAGGCTATCAGCGCTACCGGATCCTAAGGTTGGGTATCTTTACAATGTTATTAAAACAATCAGTATTAAAGGTTATTTAACAAGAATGCTTAAAATAGCTTTCGACCCTATATATGCCCATCCGCTACCGGAGGGACATCGTTTCCCTATGTTGAAGTATGAATTGATACCCGGTCAGTTACAACATGAGGGGCTTATATCGGAGGATAATCTTTTTTCCCCGACAGCCGTTCCCGAAGATGTTATCTTATTAACACATGATGCTAATTACTGGCATCAACTGCGAGACCTTACATTGCCGCCAAAAGAGCAAAGACGCATCGGTTTTCCGTTGACTGAACAACTTATTGAGCGTGAACGACGTATTGCGCAAGGCACCATTGATGGTTGTTATTTCGCCAGGCAATACGGCGTAGCCTTCAACGTGGCGGGAGGGACGCACCATGCGGGAACTAATTGGGGTGAAGGTTTTTGTATGCTGAATGACCAGGCAATTGCAGCTAACTACTTATTGAATAAAGGGTTATGTAAATCTATTTTAATAATTGATTTAGATGTTCACCAAGGTAACGGCACTGCGCAAGTATTCGAAAGTGAGCCGAGGGTCTTCACATTCTCAATGCATGGCGATAAGAACTTTCCTTTCAGAAAGGAACGATCAGATCTGGATATACCCCTGGAAGATGGTATTGAAGATGAAGCATACCTTTCTTTACTCAAGGATACCCTGCCTGGATTGATCAGCAAACACAAGCCGGACTTTATTTTTTACCTATCCGGTGTTGATGTGCTGTCGTCTGATAAATTGGGCAAATTATCGCTCAGCAAAGAAGCTTGTAAGGAGCGTGACCGATTTGTATTATCAGCATGCAAAAATAAGGGTATCCCTGTTCAGGTAAGCATGGGCGGAGGTTACTCTCCACAAATTAAAGACATTGTTGAAGCACACTGCAACACCTACCGTGTGGCGATGGAACTATATTTTTAGATCGTTAACAACAACGATCTGTTGCTTTTTGCTGATAGATTGAAACCTGAGGAAAAGCATTATAGATGATGCTGCTAATCCGCAAACCAGTCCATACCAAACACCTGTAACGCCAATTTTTAGATGGATGCCGAGCAGGTAGGCCACGGGTAAACCAATGATCCAATAGGATATAAAGGTGATGATAGTTGGTTTATTTACATCGCCCATACCACGGAGTATGCCTAGGCCAACCACTTGTGTACCATCAAATAGTTGGAAGAACGCCGCGACCACAAGTAGCTGTGCTGCAATAGCGATAACATTTCTATCTGTAGTGTAGATCCACGGCAGCCATTGATTACAAATAGTAAATATCAGTGCTGTAATGCACATAAAAACGATAACAATATGATAATTTGATATAGCTGATAATCGTAACTCGCGGTGTTTGCCGGCCCCGAAATAATTTCCTGATCTTACTGCCGCAGCCGATGATATGCCGCTGGCCATCATGTAGGTCATACTGGCTAATGATATCGCTATCTGATGCGCAGCCTGCGGTATAGAGCCAATGGTGCCAATAAGGATAGAGGCCCCGCCAAAAGCGCTCAGCTCAAAGGTAGCTTGCAGGGCTACCGGCATCCCGATTTTAAGCAACTGCTTCATTCGCTGCCATTGCACATTCTTTAACGCAAACTCTGTTAGGTACTTTTTAAATGCAGGTGAACGGAAAACATAAATACCCATAGCAATCGCCATCAGGCACCGGTCAATGAGTGTGCTATAGCCAACTCCCCGGATGCCCATGGGCGTTATGCCAAACATCCCTTTAACCAAAACAATCCCTACCAAAATATTAAGTACGTTACCCACAATAGTGATATACATAGCCTGTTTAGTAAAGCCTAGACCTTGGGCAAACTGCTTAAATGCATCAAATATCATCAGCGGAACCATTGATAAACTCAGCAGGAATAAAAACGGTTTTGCCTGCGCTACCACTGCCGGCGATTGATCCAGATGTGTGATAAACAAAGACATTACTGTATATACAGCAGCGAAAAGTACAAAACTGGTAAGTATATTAAGTATTAAACTATTGCTTAACAATCTGCCGCATTCGGCAAAATTTTTACGGCCGTTGTGCTGTGCTATAAGCGGCGTAATACCATAACTGATACCTAAGCCAATAGCCAGCGGAACCAGGAACGTACTAATGGATAATGATACGCCGGCAAGTGCATTTGTGCCTGCAAACTGGCCAACAATGATAGTATCAGACAATTGCACAAGCGTGTGGCCAACCTGAGAAAGCACTACCGGTAGAGCGAGCCCTAAACTATCGCGATAATAAGAATGATATTTTTGGTAAAAACTGTTCATGGCCGGCAAATGGAGAGCCGGCAAAGGTAAGCAATAAGCCGCTAAACTACATGGCTGTGTAGAACTCTTCCTTTTCTGTAGTATGTACTGCAAGTACGCCTGACAGCACCAGGTCTACGAGAATACGTTGTGCACGCCTACGGCCTATATTTAACAGGGTGCAAAATTCCTTTACGGTAATACGTTCTTTTTGGTCGAGATGCTCAAGCAAGGCTTTTTCTTTAGACGAGTATTCTATCAGTACACCTTTCTCATCAGCTCCACGACGAAGCACATCTACAACAACCTTGCTGGCTAATACGCTCTTATCTTTTATCCTGATGTAAACCCACCATTTGCCATCTTCGGCAAGCGCATAATGGGGTTTTTCCCTGCTTTCAGGAATGTCTACCATAAGTACGATCTTATCATCATAATAGACTTCCTCGAAGATCGGGTCAAGGGCCGGACGGCAGTAGAAATGCGCGGCCTTGGTTATCATATAACGCTCTTCCGTTTCATCTTTAACGCCTTTTATGGTACCATCATCAAGAACACCAATCAGTAAACGGCCGCCTATGTTGTTAGCATAAGACACCATTGTTTTTGCGATTTTTTCGCAGCTTGTTATGGTTTTTTTAAAGTCGAGTTTTACGCCTTCACCCTCAAGTATCTGTCTCTTTAAGTTCATTTCAGTTCTTTTCTTTAGTATGGCGTAAATATCTCCATCCAGCGCTCGGCGCGAGTTATCTGCTCAAAACCGAATTGCTTGTACAAACCGTGTGCATCAAGCGTAGCCAACACAAAGCGACGTAAACCTTGCAAATCGGGATGCAACGTGATGGTTTGTATCAACCACTTTGATAAGCCGATATTGCGATAAGGTTTTAATATAAATACATCACAAAGGTAAGCAAACGTCGCCTTATCACTTATCACACGCGCAAAGCCTGCCATCTTATTATCTTTATAAACGCCGAAACAAAGAGAATTGTCTATAGCCTTCCTCAGTTTTTCGGGCGGTATTCCTTTTGCCCAGTACGATTCGCCATCAAGGTAATTAAATATTGCATTAAAATCCAGTAGCGAGTTGTCTGTTGATATCTGATAACCTTTATTAATAAATTGGCTATCGTTCATGTATACCGGCATTATTGATCCAGGGTTTTAAAGTTTAGGTCGCGTATATAAACCTCGTTGCTGAGCGAGGCGCAAATCTCGTTGTTACTGTTCAAAATTTCTATGGTAAACGGTTTTTCGTATTTACCACAAAGTTGTAGTTGCTGTATTGCGTCGTTTATATATTCATCAGTTAAAGTAACGCTAAAATGTAAGGTTGTCTTTGCCGGTTTCAAAAAATTAATTTGAGACGACTTCGACCATATCCGGAGTTTTCTTTCGCTGGATTGCAAAACCCTGTCAAATAACACCGGCAAAAATGGATCTGCAGCTGCAAATATCGTCCCGCCGAATATTGTCCCGTTATAATTTTTGTTCAGAATACTTTTGAAAACCTTAACTTCTACGCCCTTGAAGTCTTTATGAAAGCGTTTTACCCAAACACGTTGAAATAATAGGGGAGGATAAATCCTCATAAGCCATTTGAGCATCGTTTCTGAAACAACCATCGTTGATAAATATCGAAAAAAATCGCTTTTTTAAAACGTAACGCTCCAAAATGTGAAAATTAAATTGAGCATGTATTCTAAAAAAATCAAAAAACATTTAAACAATAAGGCAGTACTTTGGTTATTAAAGCTGTTACAAAAAAGATTTAACTTACATTTTAATTTTATATCCATGAAAAAACAAATTTTCGCTTTTGCAGCAACTGCAATGATTATCGGTTCGGTTGTGACGGGTTGTAGCTCAGAAAAAGCTACTAATGGTTCTGATAGCACCGCAACAGACTCAACAGCAACTATGACCAAACCAGCAGGAACTGATACTACCAAGGCATCTGACACTATGAAAACAGATACCATGAAAAAAGATACAACTAAAAAGCCGATGTAATTGAATTACATTTCTAATGAAAGCTCAAATCAGTATCGGTTTGAGCTTTTTTTATTTATTTGAGATTTGGTCAATTTCTATTTATTCGTATAAATTACGTATTTATTATAATTAATATTATGTTAAGTAATACCTTTAAAAGATAAGGCCTGTTTTTACAGGCCCTATCTTTTACTTTTGTAAGGCTTTGATCTGTGCAGCTATTTTGGCTGCGTTTGCCTCATCGCGTTTACCTTTATAATAAGTCATTAAACCATTAAGTGCGTCTTCAGATTTTGGATTAAGTTCCACTGCTTTCAACACGTAAGGTTTAGCCATATCAAACATTGCGTTTGCTTTGGCAACTTGAGCGGTATACTCTTTTTGCTTGTTAGCTGGCAATTTATTAGCAGCATTGTAAGTGTCAATTGCTGGCGAAAGGTAAACAAACCCAAGATTTAGATTAGCTTCAAAAGAATTAGGATTCAACTCTAATACTTTTTTATACATCTCAGCAGCTTTATCAGAGTATTGCTTTTTCTCAGCTTCCATAGTAGCTTTAGCAGCCGGCGCAGCTTTAGCAATTTTTGCAGCCGTGTAAGAATCAGCAACTTGACCGTATGCTATACCTGCGTAATAATATAGATCCTTGTTTTTAGGATCGGCAGCTATAGCATTATTAAGTTTTTCAATAATCTCTTTCTGTTTGCCTTGTCTTAATGCCAGGTCAATTTGGTATGCCCTTAGTTTCCCTTGTTTAGGAAATTTCCCTAAACCCTCATCAATTGCTTTAATTGCACCTGCGGTGTCTTTTGCAAGTAAATAAGCGTTAACCATGTCAGAATAAGTGCTATCGGCTTTTGAGTATTTTGTCGCAAGCAATTTGCTGTAATTTGTAGCTGCTTCAGGATATTTTTTAGCGTTATAAGCCGCCATTGCCGTATAAAGCATGGCAGTGGTGTCTTCAGGATTCATACTACGGAAGTAATCGAATGATTTATAAGCATCGTCAAATTTGCCGGCGTTAAACTCCTTCGCTCCCTTGTTAGCTTGGTAGCGGCCAAGTATACTTTTAGCGTCATCTATCCATTTTTTATTTTCGCCTTTTTTATCAAGGTCTTCCGCCTTTTTTAGAGCCTCACTTGCGGTATTGAAATATGGCAATGCGGTTTCAGGGGCATTTTGATCACTTGATTCAACTAATGCTGCGTAAACAGATGCCTTTACAGCCCAGGTTAAGGGCATAGTTGCAGTTTTTTCATTTGCTGCAGCTTTATCAATTGCTTCCTGCGCCTTTGTTAACGATGGTTTAGCCAACGTTGGCTGGCTTTTAAGTCCCTGGTATTTATCAAGTTCAGATTGCGCCGTACTCAACTCTCCTTTTTGAGCGAAAGTTGCCGTGGAAATAAGGCCTAATATGCCTATCATTAAAAATTTAATCTTCATTTTTACTGTTTTAGATTGGTAATGAGTGTGTTGCGACTTAAAGACGCGTTTGTCAGGTTACTAATTTATTTGTTCAAGGCGGTTGTTAACCCGCTCCAACTGTGACTGGTTGCCGGTTTTTGCATAAGCAAGGGAAAGCACTTCTAAACAATTTTTGTCTCTTGGCGACATCTCGTTTGCCTTCTCTAACCATAAAATGGCATTGGTAATATTTCTGTTGCCATCATCTTTCTTAATTGTGCTTTCTTTCAAATACATCAATCCTAAGTTAAAAACAGGGTCGTATGCATTTCCATTAAGTTCTATAGCACGAAGATATAAAGACTCCGCTTTGTCGAATTGGTTTAAGTGATCATAGCAATTAGCTGCTACAAATGTAATATCAGAGTTGTTAGGATTGTTATCAATAAGTTGCGGCAACAACGGCTCTAAAGATTTATAATCGTGATTGTTGTTGTATATATTGGCTTCGTCTTGCAAAAGTTGCTTGCTATTTGGCAACAATCTCCTACCCTTTTTAACAATCTGCAACGCCTTTGCGGTATCACCAAGAGACTTATAAATTGAAGACGCTGTTTCCAGGTATTCAAGCTTTGTGCTGTCGGTATTGATCAGATTATCATAATACTTAGCAGCATCCTGCAAGTTGCCTTGTTTATTATTAGCATAAGCCAGGTAAACATTGATGTTCTTTTGACCGGGTGCATATTTCTTAGCATTCTGAAATGCAATTGCAGCATTTTTGAAATCCTTACTCTGGCTTAAGGTAAATCCCTTGCGTACATAAGCGTTTGAAAGGCACCTGCGAGAATAATCCATCTCTGCCTGGTAATTGAAGATCTTACTTTTTGCAGTAAATTTTTCGTACAAGGCGGCTGTCTTATCCAAAAAGTTATCAGGCTGATTAAGCTTGTTGGTAGAATCAAGCTGGAGTATACTTGAGTATACGATTAGCCTGTAAACATTTTTTTGAATGTCGTTGGAGTCCTTTTTGGTGACTACTAAGCTATCTGCTGATTTTTTAGCTCGAGATAAATAAGCCAGATCTGCCTTTTGTTTAAAAAAAGCAAGATTGTTTACCACGCTCTTTAATGCCTCTGTTTGCCCAAAAGCGAAAGAAGTGATAAACAATCCAATTATCAGTAACCCTAACTTGCTTTTTTGCATAAGCTATTCCGTTTGGTCATCCTCGGTAGCTGCATCGTCTGCGTTACCTTCGTCAATTTTTGTATCTTGTTTTATATCCAGTTCTTCGGTACCTGCGTCAATATCAGCATCAGTGGTCTCTGCAATTTCCTTATCTGCTATTGCTTCTGCAACTACCGCTTCATCAAGCTCCTCATCCTCTACGTGTGCAACCGTTGCCACTGAAGCTATTTCATCGTTACCTTTCAAGGTTATCAACCTCACCCCTTGCGTAGCTCTTCCCATCGTGCGGAGTTCTGCAATAGCCATACGAATGATGATACCCGATTTATTGATGATCATCAGATCTTCAGTATCAGTAACACCTTTTATGGCAACAAGGTTTCCGGTTTTTTCAGTAATATTAAGCGTTTTAACACCTTTACCACCACGATTAGTAACGCGGTAATCCTCAATGTCAGTACGTTTACCATAACCTTTTTCTGATACTACCAATACAGTTGTTTCGGCGTCATTGATACTTATCATACCAACAACCTCATCGTTATTACTATCCAGGCTTATGCCACGCACACCTGTTGCGGTGCGTCCCATTGGCCTTACCGTAGATTCATTGAAGCGGATAGCACGGCCACTTTGCAGCGCCATTACAATTTCGCTTGTGCCAGTTGTTAAAGTTGCCTCAAGCAGCGAATCGCCATCGTTGATGTTGATAGCATTGATACCGTTTGCACGGGGGCGTGAGTAAGCTTCTAAAGATGTTTTTTTGATCACACCTTTTTTGGTACACATGATAATGAAGTTGTTCTCCAGGTACTCCCTGTCTTTCAACGACTTTAATTTGATGTATGCCTTTATCTTTTCCTCTTTAGGGATATTGATAATGTTTTGTATAGCACGGCCTTTTGAAGTACGTGTACCTTCAGGAATCTCAAACACACGTAACCAGAAACATTGGCCGCTCTCTGTAAAGAACAGCATGTAGTTGTGGTTTGATGCGATCAACAGGTGTTCTATAAAGTCTGCATCACGGCTATTGCTGCCTAATGAGCCTTTACCACCCCTGCCCTGGCGGCGATATTCTGTTAACGACGTGCGCTTGATATAACCTTCATGCGAAATAGTGATAACAACATCCTCATCCTCAATAAAGTCTTCGGTTTGCATTTCTGCAGATGAGTGAACTATCTTGGTTCTGCGTTCATCACCGTATTTCTCTTGAATCTCGGCAAGTTCTGTTTTGATGATACCCATCCGCAGGCTTTCGTCAGCTAAAACAGATTTTAGATATTCTATCTGCTTCATCAATGCATCATATTCATCGCGGATCTTATCGCGCTCCAGACCCGTTAAACGGCGAAGCGTCATATCCAGGATAGCACGTGCTTGTATATCGCTTAAGCCAAATTGCGTCATCAAGCCTTCACGTGCTTCATCAGGCGTACCCGATGCACGAATGAGTTTAATAACCTCGTCAAGGTGGTCAAGCGCTATCAGTAAACCTTCTAAAATATGTGCGCGTTTTTCAGCCTCGGCAAGTTCAAACTTGGTGCGGCGTATAACTACCTCATGCCTGTGCTCAACAAAATGATGAATCAGATCTCTCAGGTTCAGCAGCATCGGGCGGCCATTAACCAGCGCAATGTTGTTTACACTGAAAGAAGTTTGGAGAGCAGTATATTTATAAAGATTATTTAAAACGATAGAAGCATTTGCATCGCGTTTTATCTCGTAAACCACGCGAATACCCTGGCGGTTAGATTCATCGCGGATAGCAGAGATACCTTCAATTTTTTTCTCGTTCACCAATTCGGCTGTACGCTCTATCATCAGCGCCTTGTTTACCTGGTAAGGTACATCGCTAACAATAATACGCTCACGATCATTATTGTAAGTTTCTATCTCGGCAGTTGCGCGGATAACAATACGGCCGCGGCCAGTCTCTAATGCAGCACGCGGTCCTTCGAAACCGTAAATAATACCTCCGGTAGGGAAATCGGGACCTTTAACGTGTTTAATAAGTTCTTCAACCTGTATATCCCGGTCATCAATATAAGCCAGCGTAGCATCGATAACCTCGTTAAGGTTATGTGGTGCCATATTGGTTGCCATACCTACTGCAATACCTGATGCACCATTAACCAACAGGTTAGGGAACTTTGCAGGTAGTACGGTAGGCTCCTGTAAAGAGTCGTCAAAGTTCAGCTGGAAATCAATCGTATCTTTATTGATATCGGCAAGCATTTCTTCAGCTATTTTCTGAAGCTTTGCTTCTGTATAACGCATTGCTGCCGGCTGGTCGCCATCTATCGATCCGTAGTTACCCTGTCCTTCAACAAATGGGTAGCGTAAGCTCCAGTCTTGCGCCATACGTACCATGGCGTCATATACAGAAGTATCGCCATGCGGGTGATACTTACCTAAAACCTCACCCACTATACGGGCTGATTTTTTGTATGGTTTGTTGTTGCTAAGGCCCAAGTCAAGCATACCGAAAAGTACGCGCCTGTGTACTGGTTTTAAGCCGTCGCGCACATCGGGTAATGCCCTTGATACGATAACAGACATTGAATAGTCAATGTATGCAGATCGCATCTGTTCATCAATATTTATCGGGATTATTCGGTCTTCTTTATGTGAGTTCTCGTTTTCTAAATCTTCAGCCATTTTTAAGTTTTCTGTAGACAGTTTTGGCGCTCTATAAAATAGATTTATTTGTAACTAAAGCGACCTGCGAAGATAACAAATTATACAGAGAACAGCGGTTTTTTTACTAACATTTAACGCGTTTTTAACACCAAAAGGATGCAGTAGATTTGAGTTGGGAAATGCAAACAAATGTTTTGCTTTATTAAAAATCAAGCTTTCACTGCACCCTTTTCCAATACTCTTCTACAACTGTTCCGTTAGGCAATTTTCCGTTGAAGATCAGGGTATCGTTACGAATGTTAAAATGATACCTGAGTGTAACATTTAGCCATTTAGATGGCTGTGCGCTGTAGGTTTGTGTTTCAAAACAGCTATCGAGCTGTAGTTTGTAATCACCTGTTTCGTAAGTGAGCGGTTGGGCATCTTTTTCTAAATAAGTACCTGCATAGTGCTCAGCGTTATATTGCCTGCGTAAAGTGTATTCTGTAGAAGGTGCAGCAGGTTTTCCGTTGTAGATACCCCCGCTATATTCCCATCTGCCCGATAACCCACCATCAACTTTAAATGATGCTAAACCTACTAAGATCAAAAAAGATAAGACAAGCTTTTTCATTTATACCCAATTGATGCCTTTTTTTAAAAAACCTTGTGTTTTTTCTTCTTCACTACCGGCTTGTGGCTGAAAATTGTAAAGCCATTTGGCGGTGGGCGGCAAACTCATCAATATAGATTCAATACGCCCATTTGTTTCCAAACCGAATTTAGTCCCCGCGTCATAAACCAGGTTAAATTCTGCGTAGCGGCTGCGGCGCTGGTATTGCCAAAGTTGTTGTTCTTTTGTAAATGGCTTATTGCGGTTTCGATTTACCAACTCTATATAAGTGGGGGCGAAGGTACGACCAACCGCTTTGGAAAATTCAAAAACTTGTTCCCATGTGATATCGTCTGTGGCCACCAAGCGATCATAAAAGATGCCTCCAATACCCCTTGTTTCGTTACGGTGCTTGATACAGAAATAATCATCGGCCCAAACTTTAAAGCGATGATAAAAATCTGCATGAAACTTGTCGCAGGTATCTTTCAATTGCTGATGGAAAAATTTCGCATCATCCTCAAACACATAGTGCGGCGTAAGATCAATGCCCCCGCCAAACCAGCGTACGGGTTTACTATTATTATGAAAAGAAGATGGCATCTCAAAATACCGGATGTTCATATGTATGATGGGTACCAGCGGATGATTGGGGTGAATAACGATGGAAACACCTGTGGCAAAAAAGTCGTCCTGCTCTACATTCAGCGCTTTTTTTACCGTATGTGGCAGTTGTCCGTGTACGGCCGAGAAATTTACGCCGCCTTTTTCAAAGATGTTACCGTCCTGGATAACACGTGTGCGGCCTCCGCCCCCACCGTCCCGCTCCCAAATCTCTTGCTCAAATGTAGCGTTGCCATCAGTGGCCTCAAGTGCGGCACATATCTCGTCCTGTATCTGCTGGTAATCGGCGGCTATTTGTTCCTTTGTCATTAATGAGTGAATTAACGAAATATTGAATTAGTGAATGATCAAGGAAGGCCAAAGTTAAACAAAGTAAACAAAAGTGTTGACCAGGCTTCTAATTGAGTACCGCAGAACAACTCTTTCTCGCTTACTTCAACATCAGCTTACTCCCGCATCTTCCTCTATATAATTCAAATCCTTCCCAAATGTTTCTTTCAATTGGCTAAGCGAAAAAAGAGCGATAACGGTAAGTACTATCATCATGATATAACCTGCATTTATTTGCCCAAAATTACCCTTAAGCGCATTAAATGCCAGCGTTATAGGAATTAACGAACCTCTTACAAAGTTAGGTACGGTTGTCGTTACAGTTGCACGTATGTTGGTGCCAAATTGTTCAGCAGCAATGGTTACAAACGTAGCCCAATATCCAACGGAACAACCCATTATAAAGCATACCCAAATGAATCTGTCGTGGGTAATACCTTCAGATCTTAGATAAATTATGGCTGCTACTGTTGACAGCACATGGAAAACTGCCATAGTTACCTTACGGGACTTAAGCACCTGCGCTAAAAGCCCTGCAAAAATATCACCGATAGAAATACCGATGTAAGTGTAAAAAATCCCCTCTCCTGCACTTAGAACATCTTTGGCGTTCAAAGCTTTGCCAAACTCGGGACTAAAGCTTACCAGCACACCTACAACGTACCAAAGCGGTGCACCTATGAGTATGCAGTATAAATATTTTTTGAAACGGCTAAAGTTGGTGAACAGCATAAAGAAATTGCCTTTAGAAGCTTTGCTCTCCTGAACATCCTGGTACATACCTGACTCAAATGTGCCGATACGCATGAACAGTAGCAGGATGCCCAAACCACCACCAACCATGTAGGCACTTTGCCATCCGTGTTTTGCAACAGCATAGGCTGCTGCGGCTCCAAACAGGCCTATAACAGCCACTATCATGGTGCCGTAACCGCGTTTCTCTTTACTTAGCGTTTCGGTTACAAGTGTAATGCCGGCACCAAGCTCACCTGCCAGGCCAATACCTGCAATAAAGCGTATCGCGGCATACATCGGCACATTGGCAACAAATGCGTTAGCAAAATTGGCTATAGAGTACAGTAGTATTGAACCAAACAAAACTTTAATACGGCCCATCTTATCCCCTACAACACCCCATATAATACCGCCAAGTAGAAGCCCCGCCATTTGTACGTTGATTATCAATTGGCCCTGAGTGGTTATCTGTGTTTCGCTTAAACCAAGATCGGTAAGGCTTGGTACACGTACGATAGAAAATACCAGAAGGTCATATATATCAACAAAGTATCCAAGGGAGGCAACCAATACCAATAGTATGGCGTTGCGTGTAAGTTTAGACTGTTCGGGTTGTGTCATCTAAGCAGATAATTGATATGCTAAGGTAATTATTGTAAACAAGCACGCAAATAAGCGCCAACAAAAAACCCCTGTTAACAGGGGCAATATCATCATTAGGTTTATGTAGGATTATACTTTTTTAACTTTTACTGCTTGCAAACCTTTACGACCTTCTTCTTCCTCATACTCTACATCGTCATTGTCTTTTATTGCGTTTACGCCGCCCTGTACATCTTTAAAGTGTACAAAAAGATCTTTACCGTCTTCGGTTATGATAAAGCCATAACCTTTTTGGGTATTAAACCATTTTACTTTTCCAGTTTTCATAATTGTTTGATTTATTAATTGCGTTAAGATTAGTAAGTAGATCAAACTGAATAAGTAGCTTATAATCAATGTAGAAATACAACTATCTATATCAAATATAACAAAAAATTAATATCAAATAAATAAATATTTCATGGCGGAAATGCAAAAAGCCACCTGTGTACACAGATGGCTTTTTGCTATGTTGAGAGCTTGAATTATTTAACTTTTTGGAAGAAGCTTACACCGCTACCAGGAACAACTTTAAGTAATACTTCGTCGTTATCACCTGCAACGTCTACGAAATAAACAAGTGGATCAACGTTCTCGTCGTTCTCTAATTTGATAACTTCTTTAGCGAAGTAACCTTGATATTTTTTTGAGATCTCTTTTTGAGCAGAAACCGGAAGCGCATTGTATTGTACTGTTTGTGTAGTACCCATCAATTCGCCACGTTGGTTGTAGAAAGCAGATTTTTGTACACCATCAATTGTAAAAGTTGCTTTTTGGAATTTAGGAGTAACTTTCCAGGTGATGTTTTCAGCACCGATAAAATCGTTGTTAAATTTGTTTATAGTTAAATAGCTTACGTTAGCTGCATCATCGTTAGCTTTTGGTGCTTTGTCACCTGCAAAAACGTTAACGCTTAAAAATGCTGCAATTGCTGTAGTTATAAATAATTTTTTCATGGCTGTCTTTTTTAATTTATGCAACAAAAATACAGCACAATTGAATAATGTCAAAATAACGGCTAATTTTTATGAGATTTTAATAAAATACAGCAACTGAAAACAAAAATGTAAAAATTCAGGTCGATACTTAGTGTATTTTTTACAATATGTTAAAGAATTTTGAAAATACTTATTGTAAAAAGTACACTAAGTTAAATCATTGTTAATATTGGTCTATTTTCTGACAAAACCCTGACAATACAACTATCATCCATTATCGGCGAAACCCGGATACAAGGTCATACCACCGTCTGAAAACACTGTTGTGCCCGTAATGTAGTCTGCGTCATCAGATGCCAGCCATGCGGCTAACCTTCCTATATCATCCGGCTGGCCAATACGATTGTATGGAATCAAGGTAAGTAGTTTCTCCAGTGCCTCTGGCGTTTCCCACGCCTCTTTATTTATAGGCGTTTGAATAGCCCCCGGGCCTATGCCTACTACGCGGATCTTTTGGGGAGCCAGTTCCTGCGCTATGCTTTTCATGAAGAGATTTACACCACCTTTACTTGCGGCATAATTAACGTGCCCTGCCCACGGTATAACCTCATGCACGCTGCTCATGCAAATGATCTTTCCGGCTGCCTTGCTGATGCCTTCCCTTATCCCCTGCTGTATAAATAATTTGGCTGCCTCGCGGGAGCATAAGAACTGGCCGGTAAGATTTATGCTGATAACTGTGTTCCAGTCTTCTAAAGACATATCAACAAACTTGGCATCCTTTTGCAAGCCGGCATTGTTTACCAAAATGTCTAATGAACCAAAAGCATTAAGATGTTGCGCAAACATATTTTGCACATCGTGCTCTTTGCTTACATCTGCCTTAACAGCAATTGCTTTGCTGCCGATGCTTTTTATTTCTTCAACAACTTCGTTAGCGTGTTGCAGGTTATGGTTATAGTTAACGGTAACGTTGGCGCCTGCTTCTGCCAGGGCTAATGCAACGCCCTTACCTATACCACTATCACCGCCAGTTACTATTGCCGATTGGGCTTTGAGCTTTTGTATTTCCATCCTGTAAAACAAAGGCGCGTGGATGGACTATTGTTTGATGAAACTGAATTTTAAAGTGCCTTTATATAATTCAGGAACATATAGAGTGCTTTGCGCTTATCTTCCGTTAGGTCAAAATCAAGTTTGTGCATCAGATAGTCTTCCAGGTCAAAATCTGCACGATGAGGTAGTTGCTTTAACAAGTCCGTACGATGTGCCAATCCCTGACGCAAAGCCTGGTTAAAATCTTTTACAAATTCTTCCGGGATCGGTTTATTGGCTATCCACGCAGCGAAAACAAACGGTAATCCGGTAAATTTCTTCCACTCACCTGCAAGGTCATACACATATTTGTATTGCTCGGCCTTACCGAAAGTGCGGTCACCTATCAATACAAAGGCGGTTTTCTCATCTGTCGGAGCTGCATAATCGGACGCATTGGTAACCAGTTGCGGTTGTACTTTCCAGTAGTTTTTTAGCAACACCTTAGCAAGGTTATTTGAGCTACGCGATTCCGGGTCTAACTGCACGGTTTTAACTTCCTCTATGGGGCAATTACTAAAAATAAATACCGAGTTAACCGGCCCGTTGGCGCCGATACAGTAGTTGGAGATAATGTGCCACTCGGGTAAATTTAAGGTTGCTGCAACAGGAATTAAGCCGATGTCAACTTTTCCATCTATGAGCTTTTGCGCACAATCTGATGGCATATCAAGGCTTAGGTCTATTTGTTCTTTAATTTCTGAGTGTTGCAGTCCGTATAAAAAGGGTTTGGTGTTAGTGTAACTAACAGCCGATATTTTGATCTTGTCCACTATAAAATTCCTATTTCTGTTTTAGATGGAGCGCGTTGTTTGCATCAACAATGGTAAACTTACTGCCATCATAGGTTAGTTTGTAAAGCACCAGGTTTTGGTGCGGGAAGGTATCCATTTGCGTTAAAGGCTGTTCGGTTAAAATGCACATCAACAAGCGCAGCGCACGCCCATGCATACATATTAAAACCGTTTTTTCCTCAGGATGACTCATGATCACATCCATCGCTTCGCGCTGGCGTATCTCAACTTCATTGGGGCTTTCGCCGCCTTCAAATTTAGAGTCGAGTTTACCATCCAACCAATCGCGCATCAGGTTGAGAAATGCAGCTTTACTTTCCGGCGTGGCTGGTTGCCCTTCCTGTACACCCCAGGCCAGCTCGTCCAATCCGCTCAGTTTCTCAAATGGGATTCCCTTATCAATAAAAGGCTGGATGCTTTGTTGTGTGCGTTTAAGGTTTGATATGTAAATTTTATCAAAAGGAACATCTTTATAAGCAGCGTAAAATTGCCGTGCCTGCAATTGGCCCTCTTCGTTCAGATCAGTGTCGCGGCCGCGGCCTTGTACAATTCCCAATCTGTTTAACTCGGTTTGCCCGTGGCGTACAATATAAAGTGTTTTTTGTATCATCGTTCATTAGTTCAGTTGTTCATTGGTTCAATGGTTCGTATGATGGTTATCAGCTGCATTGTTCATTTGGAAGTACCAATGAACTAATGAGCTAATGAACCAGTGAACCATAGCCAATTAACTAATTAATAACCGGCAGTTTGTAATAACTTGGTTTTGCCGTTTCCTCAAATTGAAAGTCTTTATAGTTGGTAACTACATTATATAATGTATCACGTTCTATCGGATGGCGGCCAATATGTTGTATCAGTTCTACCAGTTCTTTAGTACTCATTGCCGGGTGCTGCTCTTCTGCGCCAGCCATTGAATATATTTTGGTGGTATCATCAAGTGTACCGTCAATATCATCTACGCCAAAATTCAGTGATAATTGTGCAGTGGTTCTGCTGATCATTGCCCAATAAGCTTTGATGTGGTCAAAGTTATCAAGGTAAATACGTGCAATAGCGTAATTGCGCAAGTCCTCAACCACGGTCGATTCCGGCACGTTACTCATCTGATTATCCTGGTTACGGAACTTTAGCGGAATAAATGTTTGAAAGCCACCCGTACGGTCCTGCAATTGGCGCAACTGCTCCATATGGTCAACACGATGCCAGTACTTTTCAATGTGGCCGTACAGCATGGTTGCGTTTGAACGCATGCCCAATTTATGCCACTCCTCATGTATAGCCAACCATTGGTCGCCGGTACATTTATCTTTCGCTATCAGGTCGCGAACTTCGGGATGGAAGATTTCCGCGCCACCGCCAGGTATCGATTCAAGGCCGGCATCTTTCATCATCTTCATACCCGTAGCGTAATCAATTTTGGCTTTTTTGAAGATGTAATGATATTCAACCGGGGTTAGTGCCTTAACGTGCAGATCTGGCCTGTGGGCCTTTATCCTGCTGAATAATTCGCTGTAAAAAGGAACGTCATACTGTGGCAATACACCGCCTACAATGTGCACTTCGGTAACCGGCTGGTCGTCGTATTTTTTTACGATGTCAAGCATTTCTTCCATCGTGTATTCCCAACCATCGGCGCGTTGTTTCAACAAGCGCGAGTAAGAGCAAAACTTGCAATCGTAAACGCAAAGGTTAGTTGGCTCGATGTGAAAATTACGGTTAAAGTAGGTTTTATCGCCGTGCTTTTGTTCGCGTATGTAGTTAGCCAGTACGCCTAAATAACCCAATTCGGCCTTTTCGTAAAGTAGTACTCCCTCATCAAAACTTATACGCTGGTTATGAAGTACCTTCTCGGCTATATCTTTTAGTTCGGGTAAAAGTTGAGGATCATTGATCAACACCCGTAAATTATCTGATACTTCCATGTTGAAAAAATATTTGGGCAAATGTAGTAAAATACCACATTCTATTAACGATTTGTGCGTATCAACAGATGTTTGAACATTCAACTATGACAATGACGTTACATAGGCTTTACAGTGGTAACGATTTTAATTTGTTTTGCCATAATTGCGTTTTTCTTGGTTATTTAGCAAAGTACTGATAACACATACTAGCATGAATATAGAAACCATTGCCATACACGGCGGAAACCACATAGACACTAAAACTAAAGCAGTTGTGCAGCCAATTGTTATGGCTACAACCTTTGAGCGCGATGCCGATGGGGGCTTTTCCTCCGGTTATCAGTACAGTCGCTCAGCTAACCCAAACCGTGATGCGTTAGAAAAGGTTTTGGCGCAGTTAGAACAAGGGGTTGAAGCTGCTGCTTTTTCATCCGGCAACGCGGCGGGTATGGCCGTTTTTCAATCCCTTGAGCCTGGCAGCCATATTATTGCGCCTGATGACATGTACCACGGATTACGCAACCAGCTAAAGCAGCTTTTTGCCGGTATCCTGGAATTTGACTTTATTGATGTAAATAATGAAGAAACGCTAAGGTCACATATTAAAGCAAATACCCGGGTGATATGGGTTGAAACACCATCAAACCCGCTGCTTAAGATCACCAATATAAAAAAGGTGGTTGCCATAGCCCGCGAACACAATATCAAAGTGGTATGTGACAACACTTTTGCAACACCGGTATGCCAGCAACCCCTAACACTTGGTGCCGACCTTGTGATGCACTCTACCACCAAATATTTTGGCGGCCATAGCGATCTGATGGGTGGCGCTTTGATCACTGCTGAAAAAACAGATTGGTGGGAAAAGATCCGAAATGTGCAAACCATGGGTGGTGCCATACCCTCTCCAATGGATTGCTACTATTTGGTTCGCAGCATTAAAACGCTTCCGTATCGTGTTAAAGGGCACGTTAACAATGCTTTATTGCTGGCCGCATTTTTAGAAAATCACCCACGCGTGGAGCAGGTGATGTATCCCGGATTAACGTCACACCCACAACAAAGAATTGTTAAAGAGCAAATGACACTGCCAGGTGCAATGATGTCCTTTACGCTAAAAGGCGGCGAAGAAGAAGCGAAAAAGGTAATCAATTCCTTAAAGATTTTTACGCAGGCAACGAGTTTAGGCGGCGTTGAAAGTTTAATAGAACACCGCGCATCTGTTGAAGGGCCGGATACCAAAACACCATTTAATCTACTGCGGGTCTCTGTTGGTTTAGAGCATATTGATGATCTGATTGCTGATCTGGAGCAGGCTATGGCTTGATTTTCACATTCACGAAATCTTCATTTTCAATTATTTAAAAATTTTATTTGGAAGATACTTTCTTATTGTCCTATATTTGAAACAATATTTGGTAGCAATACCATGATCAATTTTCCCTCACACGGATTTTGATTTATAAAGAAGCGGCGAGAGATCAGGCTCTGAGAACCGCTGGCAACCCTGCAAGGTGCAGAAGGTGCCAATTCCTGTCCCGGAAAATAATTTACCCGGGGGATATAAATTAATAGTCATGAAAAGTCTGATTTATTTAGCCCAACAAAACACATCGCAAACCCAATCGGGTACATTTACTGTATACAACCCTGCTAATGGCTGTATTTGCATGTGTTGCTGCTGCTGTTGATGCAGTACACGTTCCCTTTTTCTGTTTCCTGAAAAATACGTGTTACTCTGCTTAGGATAGTTCTATCCGCTTGCCAGTTAATCTCAGTTTTAAATCAACTTAAAAAATACTACCATGTCTGCACTAAAATTTGAAACCCTACAATTACACGCCGGTCAGGAAGTAGATCCTACCACCGGATCACGCGCGGTTCCTTTATATCAAACCACGTCTTACGTATTTAACAACGCCGAGCATGGTGCCAACCTTTTTGCTTTAAAGGAATTTGGCAACATCTATACCCGTTTGATGAACCCGACAACTGATGTTTTTGAGAAACGCATTGCCGCTCTTGAAGGCGGTGTAGCAGCCTTAGCAACATCATCAGGTCAGGCGGCTCAGTTCATTGCTTTAAACAATATCCTGCAGGCAGGAGATAACTTTGTTACCTCGCCGTATTTATATGGAGGCACGTATAACCAGTTTAAGGTAGCTTTTAAACGCCTTGGTATAGAAGTACGTTTTGCCGAGGATGATACAGCCGAAAATCTTGAAAAACACATCGATGCTAAAACCAAAGCCATTTATGTAGAGACTATCGGTAACCCCGGTTTCAACATTCCCGACTTTGATCAAGTAGCGGCATTGGCAAAAAAGCATGATCTACCGCTAATAGTAGATAATACTTTTGCAGCCGGTGGCTACCTGTTCCGCCCGTTACAACACGGTGCCAACATCGTTGTGGAGTCTACAACCAAATGGATAAATGGCCACGGCACCAGCATTGGGGGTGTAATTGTTGATGGCGGTAATTACAACTGGGGTAACGGTAAATTCCCGCAATTTACCGAGCCGAGCGAAGGCTATCATGGACTGATATTCAATGACGTGTTTGGAATCAATGGCCCTTTTGGTAACATCAACTTTATCATTCGTGCCCGTGTGGAAGGCTTGCGTGATTTTGGCCCTTCGCAATCACCATTCAATTCCTGGTTAAACATCCAGGGACTGGAAACTCTGTCATTAAGGGTACAACGCCATGTAGATAATGCACTTGAGTTAGCTAAGTGGTTGGAGCAACATCCGCAAGTAGAAAAAGTGAACTACCCGGGACTGGAATCGTCACCAAACCACACCAACGCTAAAAAATATCTGAAGAATGGCTTTGGCGCTGTGTTGTCTTTTGAAGTAAAAGGCGGGCAGGAAAATGCGTCGGCCGTTATCGATAACCTTAAATTGGTTAGTCATTTAGCTAATGTAGGCGATTCAAAAACATTAATTATACAACCATCAGTAACTACGCACCAACAACTGAGCGATGCCGAGCAGCTATCTGCCGGTGTTACCCCTGCCCTGCTGCGCGTTGCCGTTGGTATTGAACATATAGATGATATTAAAGCCGATTTTGAGCAGGCATTTGTCAAGATCGGTCAGTTAGCATATGCATAAAGACCTTCTAATAGTTTTTTAGTTTTTAAGTGATAGTTGTAGAGAGTGGTTGCCAGGCAGCCGCTCATCTATAACTGAAAAAGAAGAAATGAGTACACAAACCTTTACTTATACAGGGACTTTCGAACTTGAATCGGGCCGTAAATTACAAGGTATTGAAGTAGGTTACAATACTTACGGTACCCTCAACAAAAACCGGGATAATGTAGTGTGGGTATGCCATGCCCTCACTGCAAATTCCGATGTTTTCGACTGGTGGAAAGGCCTGTTTGGCCCCGAAGACCATTTTAACCCTGATGAACATTTTATTATTTGTGCTAATGTTCTGGGTTCGCCTTATGGAACAGTTAACCCGCTAAGCAATAACCCGGCAACCGGTCAACCCTATTTTTTGGCATTTCCGGAATATACTATCAGGGATATTGTAAAAGCGCACCAGTTACTGGCTAACCATTTAGGTATCGATAAGATAGAAATATTGTTAGGCGGCTCTTTAGGCGGCCAGCAAGCCTTGGAGTGGAGCATTATCGAGCAGGATCGTATCAAGAACCTGATATTGATCGCCACCAATGCTAACCACTCACCATGGGGCATTGCGTTTAATGAATCGCAACGCTTGGCCATCAGTGCCGACCGTACCTTCCAGGCAGGTAGTATAGATGGCGGTGCAAAGGGATTAAAAGCAGCCAGAAGTATCGCGCTCCTATCCTACCGTAATTACAAAACTTACGGCATTACTCAACAGGAAGACAGCGACGAGATACCCGAGAGCTTTAAAGCAGCAAGCTATCAAAACTACCAGGGACAAAAACTTGTGAACCGTTTTAATGCTTACAGCTACTGGTTTTTGTCAAAAGCGATGGATTCGCACAACGTTGGCCGTGGCCGTGGTGGAGTTGATAAAGCTTTGGGCCTGGTAAAGGCGCGCACTTTGGTAATTGGCATCAAGTCAGACGTATTGTTCCCTATTGAGGAACAGCAATACCTGTTCAGGCATATACCTAAGTCGGCTTTTGCCGAATTAGACTCGTTTTATGGTCACGATGGTTTCCTGATAGAGACCGAAGACCTTACAAAGGTGATCACATCCTTCCTTAAAACGGATGTAAAGGGAAAAATTATTGAATTACAAAAAATAGCTTAATGAGCAAGAAACTTACCATTGGTCTCTTCGGCTTCGGCGTTGTGGGCCAGGGACTGTACGATATCATCAAAACAAAGAACCTTAACCTGGAGATCGTAAAGATCGCCATCAAAAACCCTGAGAAAGACCGTTCTTTACCAAAAGAGTTATTCACTACAGACAGGGACGATATATTGAACAACCCTGAAATTAATACGGTTGTTGAACTGATAAATGATACTGAAGCGGCCTTTGAGATCGTATCTCGGGCATTAAGCTCAGGCAAGAATGTGGTTTCGGCAAGTAAAAAAATGATCGCCACTTACCTGGACGAGCTGATAGCCTTGCAGCAAAAGCACGGAACATCGTTGTTATATGAAGGCTCTGTTTGCGGCAGTATCCCTATCATTCGTAACCTGGAAGAGTATTACGATAACGAATTGCTGCATTCCATAAGCGGCATTTTTAATGGCTCATCAAATTACATCCTATCAAAAGGTTTTATAGAAGGGCTTGATTATTCAACAGCCTTAAAGCAAGCGCAAGATCTCGGCTTTGCCGAAACGGACCCAACCATGGATGTTGGTGGGTTTGATGCTAAATACAAACTCATCATTGCTGCTGCGCATGCCTATGGCGTGGTTATAGATCCTAAAGATGTACTGAACGTTGGTATCCAGAACTTATCTGCGAAAGACCTGCAGTACGCACGCGAGAAGAACCTCAAAATAAAACTGGTGCCGGTTGCTAAAGAACTGGATGACCGCCACGTAACCCTTTTTGTATTACCAAAGTTTGTTACCGAAAGCGAGTTCCTTTACAATGTAGAGTATGAGTACAACGGCGTAACAGTGCAAGCCGCCTTTGCCGATCAGCAATTCTTTTTTGGCAAAGGTGCTGGGGGCCACCCTACTGGTTCTGCCGTACTTTCAGATATTGCAGCCTTGCGATATAACTATGCTTACGAATACAAGAAAGCCAAAGCAGATAATAACCGCTTGCAATTCACCAACAATGTAGATATCAATATCTACCTGCGTTATGATGATGAAGCTTTGGTTGATGCTTTAGAATTTGAACACATCCACGAACGTTTCTACTCAGGCAGTTACAAGTTTGTTATCGGCAAGATCAATCTGCAAAAATTGATCGACAATCAACAGCAAATAGCCGATAGCGGGGCCTTTGTTGCCTTTGCCGACCAGCTATCCGGCGTGAAGCTTGCTAATGCCAAACTGCAGGAAGCAGAAGCATAAATTTTAGATCACTCCTTTAAATTAAAGCCGTTCCGGGAAACCGGGATGGCTTTTTTATTGAAATGATGATTGCAATGAAATGATTAATTTCGCGGCAAGCTTTATATAGATGACCCTTTTAAGAAAAACCCTGTTTAACCGCACCTTTGTGGTGGTGTTGTTGTTCGGCCTGAGTTTGTTTGCTGTAGCAAAAGATATTATCGCCCATCCAGAGAACACCGAAACCACCCATAATAACTATATTATATATAAGCATAACTTTTTAAACCTCATCCATCAGCATACTTTGTTTGGCCCCGAACCGCAATATTATTTTGACCTTAACCACTATGGGCCGGTATTTGGTTTAATAATGGCACCTTTTGCTTTGTTGCCCAACCAAGTAGGCGTTATACTTTGGGTACTTTTTTTAACCTGGGTTACCTATTATGCCATTATAAAACTGCCTTTAAATAATTTCCAAAAAACAATCATTCTTTTGCTTAACGTAAATGCCATGATGGGATCATCCGGTAATGTGCAGGTAAACCCTTTGATCGCTTCATTAGTAATATTCAGCTTTTTACTTATCAGAAACCAAAAGGATTTTTGGGCGGCGTTGATGATCGTTATCGGCACCGCTATTAAACTTTACGGGATAGTCGGGCTTGCGTTCTTCTTCTTTTCAGACAATAAATTGAGGCTGATACTTGGGTTGGTGTTCTGGTCGGTGGTATTATTTATTTTGCCTATGGCGGTATCATCACCAAGTTACATTATTCAAACTTACAAAGACTGGTTGCCCGATCTGCAAGCAAAAAACGCAGCCAACTTAGGTTCATACCGAGGAAACGTTAGTGTTATGGGGATGATAGCCAAGATCTTTAACGCACAAGGCATCTCAAACCTGTATACGCTTATCCCGGCGTTGCTTTTATTCGGCGCATCAATGCTTAGGATAAAATACTGGCGCAATAAGCAATACCAGTTATTGCTGTTAGCATCAGTACTGGTGTTTACGGTAATTTTCAGCACCGGATCTGAGCCACCAACTTACGTGATAGCTTTTATAGGCTTCGGTATCTGGTACGTAAATCTTAAACGCCCTATTACCAGCTTTGAGCGATTCGTTTTTATTTTTACACTGTTGCTGACGGGTTTTGGCGGGTCCGATCTTTTCCCGCCTGATATCCGTAAGAACTATATCGTCAAATATGCTCTAATGGCTTTGCCGGCATTTATACTTTGGCTTAAGATTGTCCACGAAATGCTTACCCGCAAATTTGATGAGGAAACGGAAGAGAATGTTTTACAGCTGAAACCAGTTGCAGCAAATGCTTAAAATAATAAAGGCTTCCTTTCGGGAAGCCTTTTTCTGTAGAACTCACAATTTAAATTAACTATATTCCTGTACTATAAACTCCTGTTTGGGTCCCAATTTTCAAGGTAGTGGGCTACCCTGCTCACAAATGAGCCGCCTAAGGCACCATCAACCACGCGATGGTCATAGGATAAAGAAAGGAACATCATATGCCTTATGGCAATAGCATCACCTTGCGGAGTTTCAACAACTGCAGGCTTTTTCTTGATAGCACCCACCGCAAGTATAGCCACTTGAGGCTGGTTGATGATTGGCGTACCCATAACGTTACCGAAAGAGCCTACGTTGGTTAACGTAAACGTTCCGTCGCGCACATCATCGGGCTGCAGTTTGTTACCACGTGCACGGTTAGCCAGGTCATTAACCGCCTTTGTTATTCCAAGCAAGCTAAGCTCGTCGGCCTTTTTAATAACCGGTACAATAAGATTACCACTTGGTAAGGCTGTGGCCATGCTGATGTTGATATCCTTTTTCTTGATGATCTGCGTACCGTTAACAGACACGTTGATCATCGGGAAATCTTTGATAGCCTTTACCACAGCTTCAATAAATATAGGGGTAAACGTGATCTTCTCACCTTCGCGTTTTTCAAACGAGTTTTTGATCTTATCGCGCCACATTACCAATTCGGTAACGTCGGCCTCAACAAAAGAGGTTACGTGTGGCGATGTGTGCTTACTGTGCACCATGTGCTCAGCAATAAGCTTACGCATGCGGTCCATCTCTATGATCTCGTGCCCTCCGGATACAGAAGTTGCCGGTGCTGATGCCTGCTCAGCTTTTGGCGTTTCGGCCGCTGGTTGAGGTGCTTGGGTTTTCGGCACCTGCTGATGCGGAGAGGCAAAAATAGGCTCAGGCTTTGCTTGAGATGCTTGAGTTTGTTCCGCAGGCACTTGCGGGGCCTCAGGTGCGGTTTGCTGTGCAATAAAATTCTGGGTCGACTGGCTTTTGGCGCCGCGTTGTTGTATGTAATCTAACAAGTCATCCTTAGTAAGGCGCCCCTCGGCACCTGTCCCGGCTATGCGGTCAAGTTCATCGTTGTTGATACCTTCTTGGATAGCGATATTTTTGACGAGAGGAGAATAGAAACGATTTTCGTATTTGATGCCATCGTTAGCTTTTGGTGCTGTTGTTTCTTTTTGCTCGAGCTGGTCTAATCCCGGTATTGCATCAGCTTGTTGGGCTGTAGCTTCCTCCGCATTATTTTCTTGCGGTGCTTCTGCTTTGTCCGGCTGATGAGCTTCTGATGTTTGTGGTTCTTGATTTGCTTGCGATGCAGGCTTTTCGGCCTCGGCAAGGGCTGGAGCAGCAGCCGTTTCTTCTTCTGCGGCGTCTGTTTCTATTACAGCTATTACAGATCCAACCTGTACAACGTCATCCTCTTTGTAAAGCTGCTCGATCAATTTTCCAGATACCGGAGATGGCACTTCAGAGTCCACCTTATCGGTAGCGATCTCCATAACTGCCTCATCTGCTTCAATATAATCGCCTGGTTTTTTATTCCATTTAATTATTGTTGCCTCTGCAACACTTTCCCCCATTTTCGGCAATAACAATTGGTATTTGGCCATAAGTAAAACTGTATATCAGTGACCAAATTTAGGGAAATGAAAGGTTAAGTTGTAGTTTCTTTTATTAAAGTATTCAACATAAAAAATGCGCTCACGGCACTTCTTTCAATGTTTTGTAAACGCTTGTTACCAAATGTGAATTTCTTTGTCACAGTTTTATTTGCATTTGCCACCGCTATCCATACGGTACCTACGGGCTTCTCTTCAGAACCCCCGCCGGGCCCTGCAATCCCGGTGATTGCAACCGCATAATCAGACTTAAACTGGCGTAATGCACCCTCAACCATTTCAATAACAGTCTGTTCGCTTACCGCGCCAAACTGGTAGAGAGTTTCTTCCTTTACACCAAGGATATGCTGTTTAAGATCATTTGCATAGCTTACCAAGCCGCCCAAATAAACGGCCGATGAGCCTGCATGCTGGGTAAGTAAATGCGATACATATCCGCCGGTACAGCTCTCAGCCAGGCTTAGCGTTAAACCGCGCGAAGCCATCTCATCAAGGATAACCTTTTCTATCGGCTTATCTTCCTGGGCTATCACATTAACACCTACCCGTTCAACAATCTGTGCAGCAAACACATCAATCTCTTTTTTCAGCGCTGCCTCATCTTCACCATCACCACTCAAACGCAGGCGCACCTGCCCCATTTTAGGTAAATAGGCCAGCTTGATATGAGGCGGCAAACTACTTTCAATATCTGATATCTTTTCAGCAAGGTATGATTCTCCCTCGCCGGCCGTCAATATTGTTTTATGGACTATGGATGGCAGTTTTAAGGTTTGTTTCAGTTTTGGCACAACCTGGTCCTGCATCATGTATTGCATCTCAAACGGCACGCCCGGCATTGATACATATATTTTACCATCCTCATTAAACCACATACCCGGTGCAGTACCATTATGGTTCAATATCACCTCGCAATTTTGCGGTACTTGCGCCTGCATACGGTTCACATCAAGCATTGGGCGGTTGTAGCGCTTAAATATATTCAGCACATTGGTTAATGCATCCTCATTTAAAACAAGCGGCACACCAAAGTATTGCGCAAGTGTCTGTTTAGTTATATCGTCTTTGGTTGGGCCAAGGCCACCGGTTATTAAAATAATGTCAACTCGTTCTGCTGCTTCCGCAAAGGCTTTCAAAATGTGTTCCCTGTTATCAGATACTGACGATATCTGTTTAACTCTTATACCCTCGCTGTTTAGCAACTGCGCCATCCAGGCAGAATTGGTATCAACAATCTGTCCTATTAAAATTTCGTCGCCAATGGTAATAATTTCTGCCAGCATATTAGTTAAAGCCCGGGTTGTTGGTGTAATCGCTGCGTTTGCTCAATTTAAGGTCCTGCAAAATGGTTGATTTAACCTTTAAGGTTACATTGTACGATTTATAGAAACCAAAAGGTAACCAGTTGATAGACAGGTCCCAGCAATGCAGGTCGCGGTAAATTGCAAATGATGTTGCATCAGATAGCTTACCTGCCTTTATATCGTAGGTAGTATTGTACTGTATCTTCCATTTTTGCGTAATACTCACATCGCCGCTTATCATCAGGGTATTTGCAGTAGTGGAGCCAGAATAGTTATTAGCGTAGTTGTAACTGTAGTTAAGCGAAATATTCCAGGGTACATTAAAATCGATATAAGCACCGGGGTCACCATTCATAAGTGCTAATCGCTGGGCTTGATCAGCAGACATGGTTTGCATAGATGTTCCCACAGGCATCGGTGCTTTCTTAGGCGAAAAAGACGATGAGTTTAAACTGCTGCTCATGGAGAATGTAAACTGCCTTAGCGTAGGGAACCTACCATCCTGCCAGGTATAACGGTTTATTTGCCTGATATACTTTTGTATCTGGCCACCTGAAATGGAATCGCGAACGAGTGTTACGTAAGGGTCGAAACTACCGCTGAAGCTCAGATTTACTTTTTGGTTCAGAATAGAAGTATGCCCATTAAAGTTGATCGGCGAAAGCTTCAACGAGTCGGCTGCAAAGTTGTAAAAAGTTGAAAAAGTTAAACCCTGCAAAATGGGGATCTTTTTGGGCGTACCCGTTGTATCAGTACTTTTAGGTTTAACCTTTGCCTCAATGGTGTTATCGAGCGAGAAATTAAGACCTGCTTGCTTGCCGGGACTTGGCCCTCCGTAAGGTAAACCATCAAATATGGAATAACGGGTTGCGTAGTAGGGATATGGCACTGTTGCGCTGCTTACTGCCGTGCGATAGTATCCATAGCTTGGATCGCCAAAATCAGGACGGTAGGCAAAACTTATGGACGGCGTGGTAATGTGCCTTATAGCTTGTATATTACCTTTTTTGAACGGAACGGTACCATAAAGTTTAGTGGAGAAACCTGCACTAAAACTATATTCACCAGCGCGGTTAAAACCCGGAACAGTGTCCCTTATTTGATTGACCTGCCCCGCGCTTGAGCCCCTATCCAGTCTTATCCGGGTGCTTTGTAGATACCAGCGCTCGATGTAATTTATACTTGTATTAAATTGGAAAAATTTAGCCAGCGTGGTGTTAAACGCAATAGGAATGGTATGCTGCATACCGTTCTGCAAACGTTTAGTAAATGTGTTTGATTTAAATAGTTCAGATTCCGGGATATTATTCAGTCTGTTGGTTGCCTGCAAGCTGTAACCAACTGTGATTTTTTCATACCACCTTTGATTAACGCTTTCCGGGTTTTTAAACGGACTTAGCGTAGCCATGTTGAAGCTAAGTGTTGGCAATTCCAGGTTAACGGTTTTGGCAGCAAGATCCTGGCTGTGGCCTAAGCTGATATTTAAGTTGAAAGGCGAATTTGCCCAGGTTTTGCCGTAGTTAATACTCGACCGTAAGCTGTTTTGTGTAAGCGCCTGTACGTTAAAATTACTCTGGTTTACGCTATTTGAATAAAATGTTGATGTACCGGCATTTACCGAAGCGCTAAAGGTAGTCCCCGGATTAGCGTTAGGGTCTTGTGAGTGCGTCCAGGTGATATTAAAATCCTTTGCAGCCGGGTCGCCGGGCAGACCATAATTGTGCGAACCATATGCAAGCGTTAAGCTGCCACCGTATTTATAACGTTTTAAATAGCGCGCATTGGTATTGATCTCGTACGAGCCCCTGGAATAAATGGTGGCCATTGTGGTAAGGTCGATATTATCATTGATAGCCATGTAATATCCCAGATTTCGCAGGAAGAAGCCTAATTTTTGATCCTCACCAAACGACGGCAAAATAACTCCGGATGACCTTGAGTCGGGTTTTGGGAAAAAACCGAATGGCAAACCTATTGGCAACGGAACACCGGCAATTTCCAGGTAGGCCGGCCCGGATATGATGCGTTTCTTTTCACCGATACCTTTGGTGATCACAATACCGAAGTGTGTGTCAGGATAAGGCAGGTTACAGGTACTGAATATGACATTACGGTACGCAACTTCGTTTTCATTTAAACGTTTTGCCTGCCCGCCAGATATGAAGTTTCCCTCCTGCTCTGATGCCGGGTTCCATATCTTTACCTTTTTGGTTTTATAATCAAACAGCAGGGAGTCTGATGCTACCGGCTTTTCGTTTTTTGACTTTGACAATGGCCTGCCTACATAGCGCTTTGTCCTGGGGTCAATTGCACCCCTGGCAAATATGAGGTGGGTTTTCTCGTTAACACGGATGTATTCGGCATCCAGCTCAAAATCCTCGTAGGTAACGCGTGCCTTACCGTACAGATAAGTGATCTTGTTTTCATTGTCTACAAAGGTGGAATCCTCGGCAACAGATTTAACTATAGATTTTAAACCGCCGGCACCTGGGGTGGTGTCTTGTCTGGTATTAAGCTGCCCTGCCGATGCGCCGGGCCTATTATTTTTATTGGCCTTGTCTTTTTTATCGAGCCTAAGCAGGCGCCTGTCTCGTATCGAATCAAGTTTTATAATAGTATCCCTTACAGTTACATTATGATGCCCTCTTTTTGCAGACGCCATCATGTTAACTATTAAAACAAGCGCAAATAGAAAAAAAAGCCTTACTAATTTCAAAATTGATTATGAATACTATTTTTGCACGGTACAGTTAACAGCCCCAAACATAATGAAAAATAAACTATTGAACAGGCTGAAAAATGCTATTTGTAGTGCGCCTGCGCTACTAATTTGCTTATCAGCGTTTTCATTTAATGCTATGGCCTCCGCAGAAAGTCACTTAACCGACACTGTTACCAACGGCTTTAAATTGCGCACAGTAATAGTAGACGCCGGCCACGGCGTTAAGCCAGAGAACGCTCCCAAAGGACACTATTCAAGAGGTGCAGATGGCTCATTTTCTAACGAAAGAAATGTAACGTTAGCCATTGCTTTAAAATTGCAGAAAGCTATAGAAAAAGATATCACCGGTGTAAAAGCAGTTTTAACCCGATCTACAGAAGATGATGTCTCCTTTGAACGCCGGGCCCAGATAGCAAACGAGAACAAGGGAAACCTTTTTATCTCAATCCACTGTAACTCTCTGCCGGATAGGGTTATCCGCGAGCGCGTTGGCGGTACTGCCCGCCGGCCAAAATATCGTACAGTGCGGGTGCCTGATAGATCAGGAAAGGGCACTTTGTTTTTAATATATGCCCTTAAAAGATCTACTGAGGCTGAGAATGAGATAAAGGCCAACCAGGTAGAGGGAGAAAGTGACCTTGGTGATGCCCTTGACCCGGATGATCCGGTGGTTGTGATACTAACAAACGAGTATAAACGGCGTTTTCGCAAGCAAAGTGTAAATATTGCAAACTTAATTAACGATGAGATTGTTCAGGTTGACGGAAGGCGAAGTGAAGGCTTGCGCGGACAGAGCATTTATGTGCTTTGCCATGCTGCAATGCCGTCTGTACTGGTTGAGACAGGATATATCAACAACCCGGAGGATGAAGAGTATTTAAACTCTGAAGCCGGGCAAACAGAAATAGTCAACTCGATAGTACGCGCTATTACGAAATACAAAAACCAGATGGAAGGAACTGGTACTAATTAATTTGATACACATCTACCACACACATGAAAATAACTAACGAAACAAAAATAGGTGCACTTACCGCTGTAGCTATAACGATACTGATATTGGGGTACAGCTTCCTTAAAGGCAACGACGTTTTTTCGGGATCCAATAAATTTTACGCCATTTACCGCAGCGTTGAAGGTTTAACCTTGTCTAAACCTATTCTGGTGAACGGTTTCCAGATAGGCCGCGTATCTAAAATGGAATTACAGCCTGATGGCCGAACCATTGTAGAATTTAAAGTTGATAAAAAATACAATGTCCCGGATAACACTTTGGCTAAACTTCAAAGTACAGACCTTTTGGGCGGTAAGGCCATAGTTTTCGAATTAGGCAACAGCCCTAAGCCAGCTGAGGATCAGGACACTTTGCGGGCCGATATACAAGGCAGCCTTGCAGAAAGCCTGCAGCCTATCCAAAAGAAAGCTGAGGTACTGATCTCAAAGGTAGATTCTGCACTTGCTTCTATCAACCATATCATGAACCCGCGTTTTCAGGCAAATGTTGACCGTAGCTTTGCCAGCATTGCTAACTCCCTGCAAACACTTGAAGGAACCACCAAAAAAATAGATGCGCTTGTTGGTGCACAAACAAGTCACATCAACGGTATCATGACCAACGCCGAGGCTGTATCCAACAACTTAAAGACAAGCACAGCCAAGCTTAACGGCATCTCTTCTAATTTTGAACGGTTCAGCAATGATCTGGCTAATTCAAATATAAAAGGCACTTTAGACAATGCCAATAAAGCCACCGCTGATCTGAGCGCTACTATGGCCAAGATAAACAGCACCAATGGTTCTTTAGGGTTATTGATGAATGATACCAAGATGTATGATAATCTTAATAGTGCATCTGCAAACCTGAATAACCTGTTTATCGATATTAAAGCCCATCCAAGCCGTTACGTACACTTCTCGGTATTTGGTAAAAAGGGAGATTGATATTAGTTAATTGAATTAGATATTAGAGGTTAGGATGGAAATTCTAACCTTTTTTATTTCAGTACTTAAGACTATTCTTTAATCAACTAATAGCTGGTTGCTACTTCATTCACTTATCACAAAAGTCTTTCCTTCTACAGCAAGTTCTGTATTGGGAAAAACAGATTGCGTTTCTTCGAGGATCTCGTTGAGGGTTTTGTAACGTGCAGAGAAATGCCCTATCAATAGTCTTTCTGCTTTTGTGATATTAGCTATCTCGCCGGCCTGCAGTGCAGTAGTATGGTGCGTTTGATTGGCCCTATCCAGCATATCGTGCATAAAGGTTGCTTCATGGTAAAGCAGGGTTGCATCGCTAATCTGCTTAAAATATTTTTCGTTGTACTTGGTGTCAGATACGTAAGCGTATGATTTTGGCGATGCAGGCGCAGTGGTTATATCATCGTTCTTGTATGTGGTGCCATCGGGTGCTTCGTAATCAGCCCCGCGTTTAATAGCGGTATAATATGGCACGGGTATGCCTATTTCCTCAACGCGTTCTTTGATCAGTTTACGTAAACGTTTTTTCTGTTTAAATAGAAACCCGGTGGTTGGTATCCGATGATCAAGCGGTATGGTTTCTACACACACATCCTGGTTCTCAAATATCAGCGACCTTTGCGTAGCATCAGTAAAAACGTATTCAATATTGTAATTCAGCGTAGTCTCTGAATATCTGAGTTGTATCTCAATGATGTCTTTTAAAGGCTCGGGGCAAAATAACTTAAGCGACTTTTTGCGGCCGTTAAGATGCATTGATGATAATAAACCAACAAGGCCAAGATAATGATCGCCATGAAGATGGCTGATAAAGATATGGTCGATACGGCTTGGTTTAACATCAAACCGCAGCATTTGCTGTTGGGTACCTTCAGCGCAGTCAACCAGGTAAAGCTTATCGTTTACGTTAACTACCTGCGCTGTAGGGTTGCGGTTAAAAATGGGAGTTGCAGAGCTGCTGCCCAGTATCGTTACTTCGAATTTCATACCGGGGAAACAAACTGTACTATTTAACTTCTTTCTTCAATTCGCGCTCTATCTCTTCCATAAAGATCAGGTCGATACCTTCTTCGCAGGTTGGTACTATTGAAAGTACGCTATCTAATTGCGAAATGGTGATCAATCGAGACACAGCATCATTAAGGCCGCAAAGGATAAATGAGCCGGTTGAGTTTTTGCACAACCTATGGCCTACCAGTAAACTGCTTAAGCCCGACGAATCTGCAAACTTAACCTGTGATAGGTCAAGAATGATGTTGCGTTGTCCTTCAGTATTGATCAAGATCAACTCTGATTTTAACTGCGGAGTAACCAACGAGTTCAGCTTTGATTCATTCAACTTAATCATTACGTACTTCTCGTGCTTGTCAACCGTAAATTTCATTTGTATTATATTATGAAGGCTAAGATATGATAATTTTATCGCTTAATAAAAACTTTACATTGAGGCTAAAGCATTGCTAATAGCTTTTTCTACCCTGCCAATTACATCAGCCTGGTCGCTTTTTATAAAGCTCTCGCCGGTTATCTGTTCATACAGTTCAATGTACCTTTCGGATATCGAATAAACTATTTCTCTGGTCATTTTAGGCACCTGCTGGCCCTCTTTGCCCTGAAATCCGTTCTCGATTAGCCATTTTCTAACAAACTCCTTTGAAAGTTGTTTTTGAGCTTCTCCATTTGCCTGGCGCTCACGGTAGCCATCAGCATAAAAATAGCGTGATGAATCAGGCGTGTGGATCTCATCTATGAGGTAAATGGTGTCTCCTACCTTGCCAAACTCATACTTGGTATCAACCAATATAAGTCCCTGGTCTGCAGCTATTTCCGTTCCTCTCTTAAACAAGGCACGGGTATATTCTTCCAATTGATTGTAGTCAGCTTCGCTTACAACGCCTCGTTTTAAGATTTCTTCACGAGAGATGTCCTCGTCATGCCCAACCGCAGCTTTTGTTGTAGGTGTGATGATCGGCTCAGGCAGTATATCGTTTTCCTTTAAGCCCTCCGGCAGTTGTACACCGCAAACTTCTCTCCTGCCTGCAGCATACTCACGAGCAGCATGGCCGGCCAGGTAGCCGCGTATAACCATTTCTACCTTAAACGGCTCGCAAATGCGGCCAATGGTAACGCTTGGGTCTGGCACCGATACCACCCAGTTAGGTACAATGTCTGAAGTTGCTTCTAAAAATTTGGCAGCGATCTGGTTCAACACCTGCCCTTTGTAAGGGATAGGCTCAGGCAGTACCACGTCAAACGCAGAAATGCGGTCGGTAACCACCATAGCCAAATACTGGTCTTTTATAGTATATACATCGCGGACCTTACCTTTATAAAAATTGGTTTGCCCTTCAAAATTAAAATGCGTTTCTTTTATAGCGTTCATGTGTTTCAGTACTGAGTAGCGAGTATCAAGTATCAAGTATTCGAAATTTCTCGATACTTGATACTAATTACCTGATACTAAATAAATCTACTGTATATCCCCGTAAGCTTCCAGGATGCGTTTCACCAGTTTGTGACGCACAACGTCCTCTCCGCTCAGGTAAACAATATCAATTCCTTTTATGTCGGTTAAAATACGCAGCGCGGTGTATAATCCAGATTGCTGTTTTTTGGGTAAGTCAATCTGTGTTACGTCGCCGGTTACAATAAACTTGGCTGATGGACCCATACGTGTCAGGAACATCTTTAGCTGCATGTCTGTGGCATTTTGTGCCTCATCCAATATCACAAAGCAATTATCAAGCGTACGGCCGCGCATAAATGCTAACGGTGCTATCTCTATGGTACGATTCTCCAGATAAAGCTTCAGCTTTTCGGCAGGTATCATATCATCAAGCGCATCGTAAAGCGGGCGCAGGTATGGGTCTATTTTTTCCTTTAAATCGCCTGGTAAAAAACCAAGGTTCTCCCCTGCCTCAACAGCAGGGCGGGTTAGGATAATACGTTTGATCTCTTTGTTCTTAAGCGCACGTACCGCCAATGCAACGGCAGTATAGGTTTTACCCGTACCAGCAGGGCCAATGGCAAAAAGTATATCGCTTTTGGCAAGGCTATCAACCATGCGGCGTTGGTTTGGCGTGCGCGCCCTTACCATAATGCCGTTAGGGCCAAAAACAATTACCTCGCTGTTGGCAAACTTATCGGTACCACCTTCTGCTGGGTTGGCGGTGTTTGCAGATGGTTTGGCGCCAAGTATCCGTTCTACGTCGTTTACGTTAAGGCTTTCATATTTTTCAACATGCTGCACCAGCGCGTTAAATTTATCCTGAAAAGTGTTTAATTCGTTTTCGTCGCCTAGTACTTTTACCTCACTGCCGCGCGCAACTATTTTAAGCTTAGGATATTGCTTTTTTATGATCTCGAAGTGATCGTTAGATGGGCCCCACAAAACCGCCGGATCTATTTGTTCGATTGATAATTTTAGCTCGTTCAATACTTCGTGTTTTTTGTTCAGTTGCGAAATTTTATGAATTAAAAATTGAATATTTGCACCTTTAATTACTCTACAAGATTAGCAATAAATATTTATAATATTAATGGCAATTATAACATTAACTACTGATTTGGGCGATAAAGATATTTATCAGGCTGCCCTTAAAGGTAGTATTTATAAGTTGCTGCCAACAGTAAATATTGTAGATATTTCTAACAACGTACCGGCCTTTAATGTTCAGCAGGCTGCCTTTATTTTAAAAAATAGTTACCACTACTTTCCGGATGGTACCGTGCACCTTATAGGTATTGATACTGTGTATAGTACGTACACCCGTTACCTGGCCATTGAACACAATAATCACTTTTTTGTGGGGGCCGATAATGGCATCTTTTCGCTGATGTTTGACGATAAGGTTAACGAGGTTGTGGAAATTAACATTATGCAGGATCTTAAGTTCCTGCACTTTCCACTGGCTGATATTTTTGTAAAGGCCGCCTGCCACCTGGCAAACGGCGGATCATTGGCTCAGATAGGTTTGCCTGTGCCGGATGTAGAAAATAAAATGAACCTGCAGCCGGTGATAGAAAAAAACCTGATCAAAGGCGTGGTTATATACATAGATGCTTTCCAGAACGTAATAACCAACATCACCAAAGAGTTTTTTAACCGGGTACAGCAAGGCCGAAGGTTTGTGCTTTACTTTAAACGTAATGAAACCATAAACCAATTAAGCTGGCATTACAATGAAGTACCCGAAGGAGAAAAACTTTGCCTTTTTGGCATTAGCGACCACCTGGAGATCGCCATAAACAAAGGCAACGCCAGCGGCCTGCTTGGCTTAAATCTGGGAGATAGCGTAATTATTGATTTTCAGTAGCGCGCATTGTTTTCCTGTAGGCGGCAAGCCTGTTCAGGGCAATTATTTCCATACCTATACCAACGCCCATCAGCGCCCCTCTGGCAAAATCCGGTAATGTTGCAAACCGGCCAAGAAACAGCGTAAGGGAAATGATCAGCAGCCCGGCCAATAAAATAACTGATTTTTTTGGGAAGTGATATAACATTCATGATCATGAATTTTGATTAGTAATTATACGCTAAATATATTTACGGTTAGCGAGGTTATGGGAATAAATATTGTTTTGTTAAGGCAAAAGCCGGTAGGCTTGCCTGGCCTGGATGTGGTGATAATATAATTATTAATTTTGAGTAGTACTTATCCGTTTAGCGTATGAAAAATCTGTTATTCGCCGGCTTTATGCTGTTGTTTGCTGCCGGTATTTTTGCCCAGCCCAATCCGGATTCTGTTGTTTACGTACAGCAACGTAATAAAATAAACGCCATGCTTGCCGATAGGCGTGCAAAGTTTGGTCAGTATGATACCAGCCTTACCAAACGAAGCGGCATTTTCGGTATGCAAACCAAAGGCGATGTAAAGCGATCTAACGAGATATTGATGGATATAGCCGAAACCGATGATGAGATATTTACCGAACTCAAAAAGCTATTCGATTACAACAATAATCAGCTCAAATTCAGCAAGTTTCAACGCCTGCAAACTGAGAATAATTTAAAGGATGCAGAAAAAAGCCGGATAGCGTATTTGAATAGCATCAGCACCTTGCGCCAACAGAACGACAGTTTAAAAGTAAAGGTAAAACAACTGGAAACAGCCGGTCAAAAAAAGCAGGGAATACTGATTGTGGTTATCGTTATCCTTTTTGCGTCAATTTTAGCACTGTTAATCGTTAAACGGAAAACAAAGGCGTAGTTTTGCCCCTTTGTACACACTAACTTAATACATGGCACGAGGACGACTGAACAGTGGCAGCAAAGCAGAAGCAGAATTACCTAAGGCAAAAATAAATCTGGATAGTTTAAAGCGCATAGCTAAACTTATCTCCTACATCAAACCATATAAAGGAAAATTTATAGCCGGTATCATTTTTCTTTTTATCTCGAGCTTAACGGGTTTGGCCTTCCCATCACTATTAGGTGCGTTGATCGATGCGGCGCAAGGCAAACAAAAATATGCTTTCTTACCCCCTACCATCAATGCTATCGGTTTTTTGGCTTTCGGAATCTTGTTTGTACAGGCTTTTGTGTCGTTTTTTAGAGTGGTGTGGTTTGTACAGGTGGCGGAAAAAGCGCTTGCCGATATTCGCCGTGATACCTATTTTAAGCTGATCACCCTTCCGATGGATTTTTTTGCTAACCGCAGGGTTGGTGAATTAAACAGCCGCATCTCTGCCGATCTTTCGCAGATACAGGATACCATGACCACCACCTTTGCCGAAATGATAAGGCAACTGGTTTTATTGGTTGGCGGTATCACTTTTTTAACCATTGTTTCTTTTAAATTGACTTTAGCCCTGTTGCTGATGTTACCTGTACTGATAGTAGTAGCTGTATTTTTCGGAAGATTTATCCGCAGCTTATCACGCCAGGCCCAGGACAAACTTGCCGAATCAAACACCATTATTGAAGAGACTTTACAAGGCATTGCCAATGTAAAAGCTTTTGTTAATGAAGCTTTTGAGGCCGGCCGTTACAACAAAAATCTGCGCGAAGTAGTGAAGATAGCCGTTAAAGGTGCAGTATTCCGTGGGTTGTTTGCTTCGTTTATCGTATTCTGTTTATTCGGCGCCATAGTTGGTGTTATCTGGTATGGTTCTGTACTCGTTCATCACCATGAATTATCCGTAGGCAGCCTTACCACTTTTATACTTTACTCCATTTTTGTAGGGGCAGCCATGGGGAGTTTTCCGGAGTTATATGCCAACATGCAAAAATCGGTTGGTGCCAGCGAACGCGTTTTAGAGATATTGGACGAAAAAGGTGAAGCGGTATCTATCAATGCTGAGGAAAATGCGATAAAACAACCCATCAACGGCAACCTTGAATTTGACAATGTTGAATTTGCTTATCCGTCACGGTCGGAGATAAGTGTGTTAAAAGGCATCTCTTTTAACGCCGATGCCGGGCAAAAAGTGGCTATAGTTGGCCCAAGTGGTTCGGGCAAGTCTACTATGGCGGCACTGATACTGCAGTTTTATCATCCGCAGGCCGGCTCGATCAGATTTGATGGTGTTGATGCTGAAAAATATGCCTTGACCGATATTCGCAACCAGGTGGCGATAGTTCCGCAGGATGTATTATTGTTTGGTGGCACTATCGCCGAAAATATTGCGTACGGTAAATTAAATGCAACCCACGAGGAGATTATCGCTGCCGCTAAAAAAGCAAATGCAGATAGCTTTATAACAGGTTTCCCAGAGGGATATGAGACGGTTGTGGGCGAACGTGGCGTTAAACTTTCCGGCGGGCAGCGCCAGCGCATTGCCATTGCGCGTGCTTTACTTAAAAATCCTGCCATCCTGATACTGGACGAAGCTACTTCCTCTCTCGACTCTGAATCTGAGCGTTTGGTACAGGAAGCACTTGAAGTATTGATGAAAGGCCGCACCTCTATCATCATTGCACACCGTCTATCAACCATCCGCGAAGCCGATAAAATTATAGTGCTGGAAAAAGGAAATATCGTTGAAAGTGGTAATCATCAGCAACTTATAGCTAATGAACAGGGTTTATATCGTTACCTGAGCCAATTGCAGTTTGAGACTGCAAAAGGTTGATATGGAAAGCTTTCGCATGCATAGCTGAATACTCCATATTGCTATAATTTGCGTTCACGGTGTTCACAAGTGTTCATGGCGTGAACGTGAACACCAGTGTATTTGCCCAAAACAAAACAGATTAATTATTATTATTGCAACAGACCAGCCCTTTGGGCCTGTTGTTCACCTACTGACTAAATGAAACTAACCATACACGGGGCAGCCCGGCAGGTAACCGGCAGTATGCACTTGCTGCAGGTTGGCCAATATAAAATATTGATCGATTGTGGTCTTGATTACGAAAAAGATCACAATATACAGGTGAACGAAGATTTCGGCTTCAGGCCCGAGGAGATCGACGTTGTGATACTTACGCATGCTCATATAGACCACTCGGGCAACCTGCCTACGCTTGTGCGTATGGGCTTCAATGGCCAGATACTTTGCACCCCTCCCACGGCTGACCTTACCGAGCTGTTGCTGATGGATTCGGTGAACATCTTTTTACAAAAAGCGCAAAAGGGCAATAAGCATCGCCGCAGGCATAAACACAGCAGCGGTGGCCCGCAGCCATTGTACCTGCAAAAACATGTGATGGATACTGTTGAGCGCTTTATCACCATCAACTTCAACAAACCATTTAAAATAACAGGTGATATCGAGGTAACGTTTGTGCCTGCGGGACATCTGCTTGGCGCCGCAGGCATAGTGCTCAAGGTAAACGATGAGGGGGTAGAAAAAACAATTGCCTTTACGGGCGATATCGGTCGCAAGGGATATCCTGTACTTAACGACCCGCAACCGCTACCAAAAGTTGATTACCTGGTGTCTGAAGCTACATACGGAGGCCGTAACCACAGCAAGGGTAAAGGCGTTCAGAAAACCCTTGAGGAGATCATAGACAAGGTTTGCATCAAAGAACAAGGGCGATTGATAATTCCTGCATTTAGCATTGGCCGTACGCAGTCATTGGTTTTTGTGCTAAATAAAATCTTCAGCAGCGGTGCACTTCCCCCGGTTAAGATATTTGTAGATAGCCCTATGGCAAGCCGGGCCACGCAACTTTACCGCAAGCACCACAACCAGGTTAATCCTGAAGCACAGGAGTTTTACAACACGCAAGGTGACGAGTTTGAATTTGACAACCTTACCTACGTTGAGACGTTGAAAGACAGCCGACAGGTATCCAATTACTTCGAGCCTTGTATCATCATCTCTTCTGCCGGGATGCTGGAGGGCGGCCGTATACAAGATCACTTGTTTTATAATATACAAAATTACTATTGCACCATTCTGTTCATAGGCTATTGCGCAAAGGGGACATTAGGCTACCGGCTGCTACGCGGCGACCCTATTGTGCATATCAAAGACCGCGACCTGGCTGTTTATGCCACTATCAAACAAACCGACGTGCTTAGCGCCCATGGTGATCATCAAGACTTGGTAAACAATATCAAATCGCAGGATGCTGAGCAGTTAAAGGGCATTTACTTGGTACACGGTGAAACGAGTGCAATGCAAGCCTTGTCAGACTCGTTGACAGCAGATGGATATAAGGTGAATATTCCTGAAAAAGGTGTTACTTATGAATTGTAAAGACCAGGTTATTTGATCAAAGCGTCGCGCTCTTTGGAAAACAATTTATAAACCTGTTTATCAACAAAGGAAGGCAGGAATTTGCTTAGAAACACTGTAAGTTTACCTTGAAAAGTTAAGATGAGTGTACGCTTTCTTTGCTCAACGCCGTCTGCTATCTGTTTAGCAACTTCTTCGGAAGTCATCATTTTGTTTTCATTCAAAGTGCTCTCCTGCTGAGAGATACCGTCTTTATTTAGGGCAGTATTACGAATATTAGAGGCAGTGAAGCCGGGGCAGGCAACCATAATGTGCACACCTGTATTAAGGTTCTCAACCCGAAGGGCATCCATAAAACCGTTGATGGCAAATTTCGAGGCCGAATAGCCCGTACGGCCCGGTAAACCTTTGTACCCTGCAATGGATGATACGGCTACTATACTGCCGCCGGTCTTTGTAACCTCCGGCAATGCGTGTTTGGTGCAATTTATAGTACCCCAAAAGTTAACATCCATTAAGCTTTTTAGTACTTTAAGGTCTGCATCTTTAAAAAGTGCCCGCATAGAAATGCCGGCGTTATTGATCAGAACGTCTACCCTGCCGAATGTCAAAATAGATTGTTTAATAAGTGTTTTGCAGTCTTCTTCGATAGCTACATCGCATTGCACAGCTACAGATCGGTTGTTGTAGCGGCCTTCAATATCCTGCGTAATTTCACAAAGGGTTACAAACTGTCTTGCGCCTAAAACCAAATTAGCACCGCGCTTGGCAAATTCATATGCAAGGGCTTTACCAATGCCTGATGATGCACCGGTGATGACAACAACCTTATCTTTCAATTTCATATTTCGGGGCAAACATCTGCGGTATGCCAGGAACCTTTATTTCAGGCATTTTAAACAGATATTTACCGGCGAATATAATCATAGCCCCATAAAATTTACGGATATAATCCAACGTAAATTTGGAAGTTAGTTGTTTGGCAAAATTGAGAATGTATGTGCGCGGGTAGTAGTAATTTTTGTAGCCAGCAAGCCTTAATCGGAATGACAGATCAATATCATGACCGAATTGAATAAACCTTTCATCCAGTTTACCGATCTTGTTCAAAGCAGAACGTCGTAATAACATAAATGCTCCGTTAATCACGTCTACTTCGGTTGTGGCAAACTCATCTTCGTTTATCCAGCGCTCCTCATTTTTGTACAGACGCGATTTAGGGAAATATTTAGCTAAACCGGTAATTTTAAGCAATGTGGCCCAGCTGCGACCAAAGCCGGTTCTCGACTCAGGCATAAAGCGGCCTCGGGGTGTTAAAGCACGCACACCAACGGCTCCTGCGTCTGGGTGACCTTCCATAAATTGAACGACTTGTTCTACTGTTTTTTTGCCGCTTATAATATCCGCATTGACCAGTAAAACGTACTCGCTCTTAGCTTTTTCTGTACCTAAATTGCGGCTTGCTGCCATACCGATAGATTGTTCATTCACTATCATCGAAACTTCAGGGAAATCTGTCTTAACCATTTCAACCGATTTATCAGTGGATGAATCATCAATTACAATTATCTGATGTTCAATATCTTGACATGCCCTTATTAAAGTAGGCAGGCACTGTTTGAGCAGGCTGCACATGTTGCGGTTAACTACGATGACAGAAAGTTTCATATGCGTTAGGATAATGAATTCTCATACGGAACGCGTGTTACGATAGATCGTCCTAAAGTAATCTCGTCAACGTACTCCAATTCACCTCCAAAAGCTATGCCACGGGCTATAGTAGAGATATTTATATTAAATTGCTTTAAGCGTTTGTGCAAATAAAATATGGTGGTATCGCCTTCCATAGTAGCGCTTAGGGCAAAAATAATTTCCTTTATGTTATTTTCTTTAAGTCTCTCAACAAGCGAATCAACCTGCAGGTCAGACGGGCCGATACCGTCCATGGGCGAAATCAGTCCGCCCAATACATGGTAAACACCGTTGTATTGATTGGTGTTCTCGATAGCCATTACATCACGCGTATCTTCCACCACGCATATCAAACCATGATCGCGCCGCGGCGAAGCACATATTTCGCAAATAGCAGTATCAGATATGTTATGGCAGGTTTGACAGAATTGTATCTCGTTACGTAAACGGCTAACCGCACTGCTGAATTTTTGCACCTCTTCTACATCCCGGTTAAGTAAATGCAGCACCAGGCGAAGGGCAGTTTTTTGACCAACACCGGGCAGTTTTGCAAATTCCGCCACTGCTTCTTCCAACAACTTTGATGAAAAATTCATAACGCGAATTTACGCATTTTAAGCCTTATAGTTAGCCAATGTCATTCGCTTCGCAGATTTTTTACCGGGTTAACCAGCGCTGCTTTTATTGCCTGCCAACTTACTGCGGTGAGGCAGATCATCAAACTTCCAATTAATGTAAGGCCAAAAATATCCAAAGAAATATCAGCATGGTAGGTGTAAGTATTTAACCAACCTTGTATGTAGTACCAGCTGATTGCCGACCCTATAAAAAATGAAATGATGACCAGTTTGATAAATTCCTGGGATAGTTTGAACCATAGATTTGCTACGCTGGCTCCTAAAACCTTTCTTATGCTCAACTCCTTGCGTCGCCGTTCTGCAGAAAATAAAGCCAGCCCAAATAAACCCAAACACGAAATAAATATTGCAAGCGCTGTAAATGTGATGGCCATGGCGCCCAAAATTTTTTCACTTTGGAACTTTTTATCAAAGGCTTCATCGGTAAAAGTATATTCAAACGGATAGTTGGGATTATATTTTTTGTAAATGCGTTCTAATGAAGCTAAACTTTTGGAAACAGGCATGTTTGGGTTAAGGCGTATGCCGATGTTGCCTATCCAGTCTTTTACATAACCGATTATGGTGGGCTTCACAGGTTCATAGGGCGAACCCCAAACAAAGTCTTTAACAACCCCTATAACAGTACGATTGGCACCCATCCATTTTATAGTTTGGCCAATCGGCTGCTTTAATCTCATTAGTTTTACAGCGGCTTCATTTAAAATAACTCCCGTTGTATCAGACGGCCGGGAAATATCAAAATCACGTCCGTCAATAACTTTAAGCTGATATGTTTGGGTAAAGTGATATGTCGCAGCTATGCAATCAATAGAAATCTTATCCTCTCCAGGTAACTGTCCGGGCCAATTATTTGCCCATGACGCACCTGTTATTTGCGTGATTGGTTCAGATATAATTGCAGCGTCAGTTCCTGCTCCGGAATTGATGACATCATTTCTAAACGACTCAAATTTCCCAAATAAACCACCCTCAATTGGTAATTCTATCAACCCTTGTTTGCTAAACCCAACCGGTTTATTAGCAATAAAAAAGATTTGTTTGTAAATGAACACGCTGCCTAAAATGAGGCAAATTGCAAAAGTAAACTGTAAAACAACTAAAACTTGCCTGGGTGCAATGGCTGCACCCAAAGTATTTATTTTACCTTTTAAGACTTTTAAAGGTTTGAATGATGAAAGATATAAAGCTGGATAGCTTCCAGCTAAAGCACCTGTAAAAAAGGTTATCGCAATTGACAAAGTCCAAAACCTGGCATCGCCGTATGGAAAGAACAGAACTACGTGCATGATCCTATTGAAAAAAGGCAACAGCAAGACCATTAAAAGTAAAGCTATTATCAAAGCAATAAAAGCTAAGGCAATAGCTTCCCAAAGAAATTGTTTTACCAGCCCGGATCGCCTCGCTCCTAAAGTCTTGCGAATACCTACTTCGCGGGCCCTTTTTTCTGACCTGGCTGTAGATAAATTCATGAAGTTTATACATGAAACAATCAAAATACTGATAGACAATATCAAAAAAAGCCTCACATACTCTATATTTCCACCAGTACTAACCCCGTTTGTAAAATTCCCGTACAGGTGTAATCTGCTAAATTGATACATGAATAATTCTATATCTTTATCGGGCGGATAATACTGGGCTATTAGGTGTTTAACTTTAAGATTGGCAGTTTGAACAGAGGCCCCACTTTTAAACAAAACATAGGTGAAGTAGGAATAATTATCCCAGCCCGCATCTTTTAACCACGGTTGTTGGTTCATAAATGCTTGCCATGGTATCAACACCTCAAAATCGAAACTTGAATTTCTTGGATTGTCCCTGATAACTGCAGCAACTTTTAATGGAAAGGAATTGTACTGTATTGTTTTACCGACCGGATCCAAGGAACCAAAAAGCGCTGCTGCTGTAGACTGTGTTAATACAACTGAAGATTCATCTGTAAGATGCTTTTTTTTCGTACCATAAACTGCGTCAAAATTGAATATATCGAAGAAAGATGGATCTACAGCAAACGATCTGAATCTAAGCGATTTATTATTGTAAGTCACAAGTACTCTCATCATTTCACTCATCCGCGCGGTTTTTTCTACCTCGGGAATATCCTTTTCTAAGACTGATGCGAGCTGTTGCGTAGTGTAGTTCCTTGTTTTAATTACTCCGTTTGCTGGCTGGTTTTTAAAAACCTGATAAATACGGTCGCTATTTGGATGGAACTTATCAAAGCTAAATTCATTGTAAACATACAGCAGCAACATGAAACTTACTGCCATTCCAACGGCCAAACCACTGATGTTGATGATAGATGATGTTTTGTTGCTAATGATACTTCGCCAGGCGGTCCTCAGGTAAGTTTTGAGCATATAATAAGTTTATACCTGCAATATCTTCATATAAGCTGTTAAATTATAGCTATTTAACATATCTTAACTAAAACATAAAAGCGGCTTTTAAGGTCCGCTTTTATGTTTAATCAAAATGAAGTGCCTTATTCGCTGCGCAGACTGCCAATCGGATTTGCTATAGCAGCCTTTATAGTTTGGAAGCTAAGCGTAAACAGTGCTATCAGCAACATCCCTGCGCCGCTTAAGGCAAATATCCACCAGCTGATGCTGGTTCGGTCGGCAAAGTTTTCCATCCATTTGTGCATAGCGTAAAAAGCTATCGGCGTTACCAATACAAAGGCCAGCACAATAAGCAGAACCAATTCGGTTGATAATAGCGTCACTATTTGGGCAACGGTGGCGCCCAATACTTTGCGTACGCCTATTTCCTTTGTGCGAAGGCTGGTAGTATACATGGCAAGGCCAAGCAAACCAAGGCAGCTTATCAGTATTGAAAGGCCTGTTGCCCAAGTCAACAAAGTTGATATCTGTTGTTCGCTTTCATAAAATTTGGCAATGCTTTCATCAAAAAATGCATAGCTAAATTCATCTTCGGGGTAAAGCTCTTTCCAAACCTGCTCCATGCCTGCAATGGCTGTTTTCCATTCCTTGCCTCCTGCAGTTTGCGGTTTTAACGCAATATGCAATACACGGTTACTGAAACGCTGTGGTTCAATAAAAGCCAAAGGTTTAATTTGCGAGCGTAACGATTTCTGGTTAAAATCGTTCATTACACCAACTATCTGCCGTTTTTTGTCATTGTAGTCCAGCGTTATACCAACAGCATCGGCAACATTTTTAAAACCTAACGTTTTTGCATAAGTGGCATTAATTACGGTTGCTTTACCGGTATCGGCGGGTGTAAGATTACGGCCGGCAAGCAATTTTATACCATATATTTTCAGATAATTCTCGTCGCCAAATTTTTGCTGCAGATCGGTTTTTATTTCGGTTTTACCGTTTTTGTAAGTTACCTCGGTTGAGTGCGTGCCCCCGGATAATGGTGCATCTCCCCCTACCGCTATCATTTTTATCTGCGGCATTGAACGTATCTTATTTAAGAAAACCTGCTTTTTGTTGGTTCGGGCACTTTTGTAAGGCGTTGTAACAATTAAGATGGCATCTTTTTTAAAGCCAAGATCCTTAGTTAAGGCATAATGAATTTGCTTGCTCACCAGTATGGTAGCCATGATGAAAAATTGCGCTATAACAAATTGGGTAACAGTTAACGATTTGCGCAAAAGGGTTTTGCGGGTATTGCCGGATGTTGGGGCTACCTGCGATTTTAACACAATAACCGGTTTATAATTAGATAAAACCAGCGCCGGGTAAAAGCCCGATAATACGCTTACTACTACAGTTAAGCCTGCAAGGAATAACAAAAGATCAGGTTGTAACAGATCCGGCTTTACACCATTAGGAATAAATGTGCTGAATAACTTCAGGATTAAAGGCGTAAGCGCAACAGAGATGATAACGGCAAACAGGGTCACCAAAAAAGTCTCGCTCATGAATTGCATAATAAGCTGGCTTCTCCCGCTGCCCATAGTTTTGCGGATGCCTATTTCTTTAGCACGTTGTGAGGCCTGTGCTGTAGTCAGATTTATGAAGTTGATACAACCCAATAGCAACAAGAATGCGGCTATTACTAACAAACCATAGAGCGTACTGCGATTGGCCGTACGTGCGCCATCAAACGAATAGTACTTTTGGTCAAAGTGAAGATTATCCAGTTTCTCCAGATCAAATTTGGTGTAATTAGCCTTATCTGCCTTTTGCAGTGCTCGTTTGTTACGTAATACATTTAACTGTTTGATCACGTTTGCAGCAGCCGTGTTTTTATCCAGCTTGACAAAAAGTTGCGATGCCGAATTGGTGCTACCCCATTCGGTAGGTTGAAAATAACCTTTAAACAGGCTGTCTACATCTGCGGTTTTAAACGAGATAAAATCATGAAAAAGGAAGTCCGTATTACCTTTCAGGTCAGCAACTATACCGCTTACATTGGTTCTTACTGAATCCTCATAAATTACCTCCCGGCCTATCATGTCCTGGTAGCCCATACCCGGAAAATACTTTTTAGCCTGACTTGCGGTTAAAACAACCCGATACGGCGAGTTTAGGGATGTTTTAACACCGCCTGCTAACCAATCGTATTTGAACAGGTTGAAATAGCGGCCATCTGCTATTACTATGCCGTTCTCCTTGTTCAGTTTAAACTCTTCTCCTTTGCCGTGAGGTACTTGTACGCGGGCTTCATACAGGGTGTAAAAAGGCGCTGATTTTTCTATACCCGAGATCTCTGTTTTAACAGCTTCGGTTAGCGGCGTACAAACGCCACTATTGTAGCCAACCTCGCCAGAGAATGCATACTCGGTAGTCACACGATAAATTCCATCGTTGCCGCCTGCAAACTTATTAAAGGTAAGATCGTAGTGAACAATAAGGTAAATCACCAGTGATGCACTGATGCCGATAGACAAACCTATTACATTTATAAAAGTGAACAGTTTATGCTTACGGAAACCTCTTAAAGCGATTTTGAAATAGTTTTTAAGCATTATGGTAAGGTGAATTAAGGTATAATAACTATTCGTTTTTTAAGCTTTTAACCGGATTTGCTAAAGCTGCTTTGATGGACTGAATGCTGATAGTTAGGAAAGCTATGATGATTGCCCCAAACCCTGCGACGGCGATAACCCACCACTTAATATTATCGCGATAGGCAAAACCTTTTAACCACTGCTGCATAGACAGCCATGCCAGTGGTGCAGCTATCACAATGGCAATGATAACAAGCTTAATAAAGTCTTTAGAAAGCATACCCACAATAGTTGATACGTTTGCACCAAGCACTTTACGGATACCGATCTCTTTTGTACGCTGTTCTGCAGCATATGCAGCTAACCCAAACAAGCCAAGGCATGCAATAACGATAGCCATTGTGGTGAAAGAGATAAATAGCTGCCCCATTCGCTGTTCAGTGCGGTAGGTTGCATCAAATTCGTCATCCATAAACGAGTATTCGAAGGCTGCATTTGGTGCAAAGGAGTGCCACCTTTGTTTCAACTTATTTATAAGACCAGCCATATCATTACTGTTAACTAATACAGATAGTTGACCTGTGCTGTAACCCATACTTAGTACAACAGGCGTAACGTTGTCACGAAGGGAATTGAAATTGAAATCTTTAACTACGCCAATGATGTGCATACGTTTTTGATTTTCACCTTTGCTGTCAACTATTACAAACAGATCTTGGCCCACAGGGTCCTTAAAGCCCAGTTGTTTAACGGCTGCTTCATTTATTATCAGGGATGAAGAGTCAGCAAGTCGCCCCTTCTCAAAATTGCGACCCTCTATGATATGCATGTTCATAGTAGGTATATAGTTTTCGTCTACAACCCAGCTTTGCGTAGATAATGCGTTTTTTGTGTCACGCATTTCATTTGTAAAGTAAGTTGTACTATTTCGCCAGCCCCCGGTTGGAGTAAAGCCGCTAAGCGATGCGTTTTTAACGCCGGTGATCGTCATCAGTTCATCTTTAAGTACGTTAGCATTAGGCAGATCATCTGTATTCTTTATGGTAACTACATGGTTGCGATCAAAACCAAGGTCCTTGTTCTGGATAAACTTGAGCTGGTTGTAGATAATCATTGTGCCGATAATCAAAAAGATCGAGGTCCCAAATTGAAACACCACCAGAAAACTTCGTAAAAAACCAGCTTTAAAGCCCGAAGAAAGTTTTCCTTTCAACACATCTACCGGCTTAAATGCTGACAAAAAGAAAGCCGGATAAGAGCCTGCAATACAGCCAATAACTATGACGCTTAGCAGCGATAATGGTAATAGCCAAAGTAACGTATCCTGTGTAATTGTAATCACTTTGCCTGATATTTCGTTAAAATAGGGTAATAATAACCATGCGCCTGACAAAGCTATAACAGCAGCGAAAAATGTGACGATAATTGACTCTGATAAAAATTGCGCAACAAGATATTTTCTAAGTGACCCTAAAACTTTTCTGACACCTACCTCACGTGCACGATTTGCCGACCTTGCTGTAGATAAGTTCATGAAATTGATGCAGGCAACTATCAAGATAAAAGCAGCAATAGCTAAAAAAATGTAAACGTATTGAATACTACTGTTACCATCCAATTCGCCAACAACATTGGAGTGTAAATGAATATCCTTTAACGCAACTAAATTTAACTTATAAAAATTACCTGCCCTTACAAAGGCATCATAATCCATGCGAATGGCTCCTTGAAGCTGACCACCTGCGCCTTTACGAATTAAAGGCTCAAATTTGTTTTCAAGAGTTTTTAAATTCGTACCCGGTTTAAGTAAAAGGTAAGTGTTAAAGTTATTATTTAACCATGAATCATCTTTGCTTTCCTGTAGATCTGACATGGCCAGGAAGAAATCAAAATGAAAATGCGACTGTTTAGGTATATCCTTTATAACGCCGGTTACTTTGTAATTAATGGAATCATTCAATAACAAGGCTTTCCCAACTACATCCTCCTGATTAAAATACTTTCTGGCAATACTTTCAGTTATAACCACCGAATGAGGCTCGCGAAGTGCTGTCTTAGGGTCGCCAAATAACATAGGCAATGTAAAGACATCAAATAATGTAGAGTCAGCAAATATTACGTGGTTCTCGTGTACATTTTGATCACCCTTACGCACTTTATATGAGCCCCATTGCCTAAACCTCGCCGTTGCTTCTATTTCAGGAAAATTTGCGGTGAAGGCTGCAGCCAAAGGTGCGGGTGATTGTGCAAATTGCTTGTTCATACCGCCAAACTTGATATTGTCATTTACCCGGTAGACACGATCTAACTTGGTGTTATATTTATCATAACCAAACTCATCCACAACGTACAGCACTATCAGCAAGCATACACACAATCCCAAAGCAAGCCCCAGTACATTGATGATGGTGAAAGCCTTGTTTTTCTTTAGATTCCTGTATGCTGTTTTTATGTAGTTTTTGAACATAGTAGTAACTGTTAAATTATTGAAATTATGTTTCGATCCTTATTCAGAACGCAAACTTTTGACAGGGTTAGCCAGTGCTGCTTTTATAGTTTGGAAACTTACTGTGATAAAGGCTACACCCAAAGCCATAGCACCTGCAGCAGCAAAAACCCACCATTGTATATCGATACGGTAAGCAAATTCCTGCAGCCATTGGTGCATTGCCAGCCAGGTTAATGGTATGGCTATAACTATAGCCAGCGCTACTAATTTCAAAAATTGTGCTGATAACATACCAGTGATACTGCCGGACGATGCCCCCAATACCTTACGTACGCCAATCTCTCTAACTCGCTGGCGGATGGAGAATGCCGACAATCCGAATAAACCCAGGCTCGCTATGATAACGGCAAGTATGGCGAACGATGTAAAGATCTTTCCGGTACGGGTTTCTGCTACATACAAATGGGCAAACTGATCGTCTAAGAAGTTATAGCTGAACGGGCTGGCCGGATTAAAGCTGTCCCATTGCTGTTTCATGCCGGTTATAAGGCCTTGTACATCGGCAGTTTTTACCCTCACCATCATAGCACCGGTGCTGTGACCATAAAGCATCATCAGCGGTGCAATTTTTTCTTTGGCCGATGAGTAATTGAAATCCTTTACAACACCAACAATATTAAATGCATGCCGGCCTGAACGTACAATGGTGCGGCCTAAAGGATTACCTGTGATGCCCAGATCTTTAACAGCCGTTTCGTTAACAATAACCGATGCGGAATCTGCCGGGTAAGCAGGTAAAAAGTTTCTCCCTGCAGCCATTTTCATTTCCATTGTTGGCAGGTAGGTTTCATCAATGTGATAAATATTGGCGTGGATGTCGCTGTGTGAGCCGTCGCTGGTTGCAGATTTGAGATATATCTGTGTACCGTCTGATATGCTTACAGGCACATCGCTTGATATAGTGGCATTAACCACGCGATTATCCTGCAGTAGCTTATTCCTGAATGGTTCAAGATTATTTTGCAGGGTGTAGGTGTCGTTTAAAACAATAACCTGGTCTTTATCATATCCAAGTTTTTTGTTTTGCATATAATGTAATTGCTGGTACACCACAAAAGTTGCGATGATAAAAGCGGTAGATATTGCAAACTGAAAAACGATGAGCCCGCTGCGCAAAAGGCTGCGGCTGGCTGTGACATCGCCGATGCCATTGCCCTTTAAAACGCTTAATATTTTGAAGGATGAGATAAAGAACGCCGGGTAAATTCCTGCAAGTATCCCTACTATTAAAGCCACTGCAAATTCTATCAACAGCACAACCGGATTTAAGTAAAACCCAATAGTGATCTGTTTGCCTGATAATTGATTGAAGTATGGCAACAGTAAGTAAACCAATGCTAAAGCAAAAACTGTTGCCAAAGTTGTAAGTAGTACCGATTCTGTTAAAAACTGTGATATCAGACTACTCTTAAGCGAACCCAGAACTTTACGGATACCTACTTCTTTAGACCGTTTTGCTGATGCTGCAGTTGAAAGGTTGGTAAAGTTGATGCACGCAAGCACAAGAATGAATGCCGCCAGCGCTCCAAAGATGTATATATAATTGATATCGCCGTTGGCTTCTTTTTCGTATTTGGTGTGGGAGTGCAGGTGAATATCGGTAATAGGCTGCAGGCTAAACAAAAACGTATTTACTGATTTCTGCGCTTCGGCAACGCTTACGCCCATGTCATGCTGAATTTCGGGCACTACATATTTGGCAACCAATTGCGGAAATTGTTTCTCCAATTTTTTTGGGTCAGCGCCCTTACGCAGTTGCAGGTATGTGTAAAAACCGAGGTTGCTCCAGCTTTGGCGTTGGCCTTCAGTAAACGTAACCATACTTAAAAATGCATCTGCATGGAAGTGAGAATTATCAGGCACCTTATCAATAACCCCGGTTATTTTAAACGGATATGTAGCAACTATCAAACTCTTTCCTACCACATCGGTAGTACCAAAGTATTTTTTCGCCATATCCCTGGTTAGCACCATTGACGATGGATCTTTTAAACATGTAATAGGGTCGCCATCAATTAACGGAATTGAGAAGAGCTGCAGAAAGTTGGCATCTGCGCGGGCTATGTTAGTTTCTTTAAACTTCTTACTGCCGTTTTCTACAAATGCAGGTTGGTTGATTGATAACCTTGAATAAGCCTCGATCTCGGGAAGGGCGTTTTTCATGCCTTCACCAACGGCATTATCAACAAACGGATAAACATCAGAACCTCCATTGCCGAGAGTGGTGAGGTTTACCCGGTAAAGCTGATCTGACTTGGCCGGATACCTATCGTAAGTAAGCTCCTGGTACAGGTAACCGCTTATGAGCATGCAGCAAGCCAGGCCAATGGCCAAACCAAAGGTGTTAATAAAAGAGAAAATCCTGTTTTTTGTAAGATTTCTCCATGCAATGGTTAGGTAGTTTTTGATCATGATTATCAATATTGAAAAACAATACCAAATAAATAAATCATTAAAAATCAGTTATTTATAATTAAAAATATATTATTAGCTGTTCGGTATGGTACAGTGATTGTTCGGTTTTGATACAGTTTGTTTTTTATTCGAAATAAGGTGCATAAATAAATAAGGGTCAGGCTATTAACCCGACCCTTTAGTAATTTAAGTTCTTGCTATTTTATTCGCTTCTTAAACTTTTAACCGGGTTGGCCAATGCGGCTTTTACAGCTTGATAGCTTACCGTCAGCACTGCTATAAAAATGGTAATAACGGCCGCCAATACAAACATCCACCAGCTAAGGTTAATGCGGTTCTGGTAGTTCTCCAGCCACTTATTCATGGCCCAAAACGATAACGGCACGGCTACCAGAATGGCTACCGCTACCAATTTTAAAAAGTCTTTTGATAGCAGACCGGCAAGGTTAGCAACACTGGCGCCTAATACCTTCCGAACACCAATTTCTTTAATGCGTTGTTCTGCAGCGTAAGCCGCAAGGCCGAATAAACCAAGGCAAGATATTACAATGGCAAGTCCCCCAAATATATTGGCCAAAGTTGCCAAAAGCTTTTCGTTTGCAAACTTCAGTGCAAAATCACTGTCTACAAAATTTACAACCGGCGGGTATGCCGGGTTAAGTGTTTTTAACGCTTTATTGATGGCTTCAACGTTAGCTGTTATTGTACGCTCCGGCGATAATCGTAAAGCAATAACGGTACGATAGTTATTAGCATAGTGGGTAAACATTGGCCTTGTTTGCTCGTAAGGCGAACCCCAAACAAAGTCTTGGTAAACGCCTACTACCGTCATTTCTGCATCCCCATATTTGATAATGCTGCCGATGGGTTCCTTCAGTTTCATCACCTTTGCAGCCGACTCGTTTATCATGGCGGTTTTGCCTGCAGTATCTAAAGGATTGCTACTTGAGAACTGTCGGCCCTTCAATAATTTAACACCGGTAGTTTGAGTAAAGTTATCACCCACCCTAAATACGTCAAACAAAACGGTTTCGTCGTCGCGCTTACCCGGCCAACTTATGCCCCAGGTATTATTGCCGGATGAGGTAATGCTTGAGGTAAAAACAGTGCCGTTAACAATATTGCCTGATGTTTTTAACTGATTGATAAGGATATCTGTTTTTTGTTGCAGATCACCCTCTATCGGTATTTCTACCAGACTGTTTTTATCAAAGCCTATCGGTTTATCTTGTACATATTTTATCTGCCTGTAAATACAAATAGTAGCGATAATAAGGAATACTGCAAAACCAAATTGTACAACAACAAGCACTTTACGAAGTGACAAGGCCGAGGTACCACCTTTGAACATCCCCTTTAAAACCTTTATAGGCTCGAAACCAGAAAGGTAGAAAGCGGGGTAACTTCCGGCCAATAAACCTGTAAGCACGCCTATACCTAACAATGCGGCCCATGCTTTCGGATCAGCGTATGGTAATTGTAATTTAATTCCCAACAGCGTATTAAAATACGGTAATGAAATCACTACCAGTACTATCGCGATACAAACCGATATAAGCGATAAGATAACCGACTCCATGATGAACTGGCTGATCAGCGATCCCCTGCCCGAGCCTATAGCTTTACGAATGCCCACTTCTTTGGCGCGCTCTTCAGACCGGGCTGTACTCAGGTTCATGAAGTTAACACAAGCTACCAAAAGAATGCAGATTGCCAAGGTAATAAACAAACGGATCTGGCTTATCATACCGCCTACAGCTTTACCATCAACAAACTCAGAATACAAGTGAAGTTTAGCAAACGGATATAAAAATAACTGGTTTTTGTTGCCATCATTATGCCGCTCTACCATGTGCTTCATAATTCCGTTGGCTGCGTTTAAACCTGCAGGATCTTTTAATTTAACAACCGTTCTTGCATAGTTACTGCCCCATCCGCTATTTTTTGCCCAATCGTTGGCTTCATCAAACAGCACCCAGGGCAACACAACATCAAACTTAAAAGTTGAATTTGATGGCACATCCTTAATAACGCCGGTAACCTGCATAGCAGTGGCGTTATTGCGCTTTATCATTTTGTTTAGAGGATCTTCATCACCAAACAAAGCCTTTGCAACTGATTCGGTAAGCACTACCGAATTGGGAGTTTTAAGCGCTGTCCTGGCATTGCCTTTTATAAAATCATAAGAGAAGATATCAAAGAAGCCATCGTCAGCAAATAACCCCTTCTTTTTAAGGCTCTTGTCTTTATAGGTAAGCAAGCTTTCACCGCTATAATCTACGGTTCTTACAGCCTGTAAAACACCTGGCACTTCACTTTTTATGGTTTCAGCTGCCTGCCTTGGAGAAGCGGAAAAGGTGTATATTTTACCATCACCAGCCTGGTTGTTTTGCACAAGGAAAATCTTATCAAGCTCTTTAAACTGTTTATCGTAATTTAAATGATAGCTTACGTACAGCAGCAACAGCAAGCAACTTGCCATACCCAAAGCAAGGCCACCAACATTTAACATAGAGAAACCTTTGCGTTTGGCAATGTTGCGCCATGCTGTTTTAAAGTAATTCTTGAACATTGTGCTTGTGATTTATAAATACGATTACGTTGTTTATTATTTTGATGAAACGGTTACACCACCATCACCGTGAACTTCTACAGTTGTGCCGCCGCCATTAACTTTACCTACAACGTCCTCTTTATCTTTACTTCCCTGGAAATTGCCCGCTACATCAAGGTTTACGCGGTCGCCATGCAGGCTAACGTTCATTGCTGCCTGGCGTGGAACGTTCAGGTCTATATGGCCTGCGCTGGTTTCCAGCTTTACATACCTGCCAAGTTTTACCATTTGTACATGTACGCTACCGCCGCTGGTTGATGCATTTACACTACCTGAAATCGCATTTAAATTAATGCTGCCGCCTGATGTGCTGGTGATCAATTCACCATCTACATTATTGCCTCTGATGCTGCCACCACTGGTTTCGGCATTAACGTTTCCTTTAAGGTTGGCAAGATCAAGGGAGCCACCGCTGGTTTCAAGTTTTATCCTGCCGCTGCAGTTGTTAGCTGTAATGCCACCACCACTGGTTTCTAAATCGATATTGTTACGGCTGTTACTAACAGAGATGCTACCGCCGCTGGTTTCGCCTTTGATGTTGCCTGTAACATTGGTAATGCTAAGGCTGCCACCGCTGGTCTCAAAGTTTTGGGTACCATTCAGGTTCTCGATACTGATGGTACCGCCGCTGGTGTTTAAGTTAGTAGATGTTTGTGCGTTAACATAAACTTTAAAGCCTATGCTTAACGACCTTCTCCAGTTGATATTATTCTTACGATTTTTGGCGATGGCTTTAAGTTGCCCGTTCTGGATATCTATATCAAGGACGTAATCTTCTTCAAGGCGTTTTTTGATCTCTTCTTTAGAAAGATCTTGATTGTTGTTGCCAACAACAAATACATCAATGTGAGGTTGTTGCTGGCCTGCGCCGGTAACCATTATACTGCCTCCGCTGGTATTCACGATAACATTCTTAATGCCATCATTAGCCAACGAGCGGGTGTAATACGGAGTTTTATAGCTTTGAGCGGATGCTGAAATGACACCTGAAGCCAATAGCAGGAATAGTAAATTCTTTTTCATAATGTGTTTAAGTTTCTTGTATAAGACTGCATCAGCCTAAAATTAGTTGCACGCAGATCATAAAATTTTATTATTCGTTTTTTAAGCTTTTTACCGGGTTGGCCAGAGCTGCTTTAATAGACTGGAAGCTTACGGTGATAATGGCAATTATCACCACTGACCCACCTGCTACGATAAAGGTTAAAGCACTTACGTTTGCCCTATATGCAAATCCTTGCAGCCATAACCCTGTAGCATACCAGGCGACAGGTAACGATATAGCTATTGAAATTAAAACCAACTTAATGAAAGATGCTGACAGCGTAGTGGTAATATCAGTGATACTTGCGCCCAAAACTTTACGGATGCCAATTTCTTTGATACGCTGTTTTGCCATATAAGCAGATAAACCTAATAAACCCATACATGCTAAAGCGATTGCGATCGCTGCAAAAATGTTAAGTGCATTACCCAGGCGTAATTCAGATTTGTAAAGATTGTTAAAATCATCATCCATAAATCTGTACTCGAAAGGGCGATATGGAACAAGCGCTTTCCATTTACTTTCAAGATTGGCTATGGTTTGCGGGATGTTTTGGCCGCTGATCTTGATGAGTAAGTGGCTACCCCAATCTTCCGGGAATAATACAAGCGGTTTTATGTTATTGTGCAACGACTCGAAGTTGAAATCTTTTACCACGGCTTTAACATAGCCCGGGCGCTGTGAATCAAGAAACATTCTCTTGCCAATTGCTTGCTGGGGCGTCCATCCCAGTTCCCTCGCAGCTGCCTCGTTTAAAATGAAATGGAAGGTATTTTTCTTACTATTTTCGTTAGAGGCATCTTTTACATCCTGCTCCGTTAGATCGGTACCTGCAATTATATGCAAACCGGTGGTCTTTATATATTCCTGGTCAATAGGGTTTGCAGTAACCGCTATCTGCTGGCTCTCCGGCATCTGGTCATTACGCATGTTGTATCCGCCATCAATCTTCACGGGGGCGTCTACGCAGCGCGATACATTTAAAATGTTTTTATCTGCCTTAAATTCGTTCCGCATTACATTTAGTTGGCTATTCATCCTGTACTCGAAAGGAAGTATTATTACCCTTTCGCGCTCGTAACCTAAATTTTTGTTTCGAATGTAAGCCAGTTGCTTCTGGATGATAACAGTTGATGCGATAAGGATAACCGATACAGAAAACTGGAAAACAATAAGTGCTTTTCTGGTAAACTGCCCTGATGCAGTATTTTTGAAAGCGCCCTTTAGCACTTTAACCGGCTGGAAATTGGTAAGAACCAATGCAGGATACAATCCCGCGAAAAAGCTTACTGCCAATACCACTGTAATGGTCGCAACTACAAATGGCGTAGTGAAAAATGCTTCTACCGGTAGTTGCCTGTCGGTTAAGTTATTAAATGCCGGTAAAAGTAAAATAGCCGCAATAAAGCTAATGATAGCCGCAATCACGCAAACGATAACCGATTCTCCAATAAATTGCCAGAACAACTGACTTTTGTCGGCTCCGATCACCTTACGGACACCCACTTCTTTTGCCCGTTCCATCGAGCGCGCGGTGTTGAGATTAACGTAAGTAAAACAACCGATAACCAATATCAGCAGGGCTATAGCCTCCAATACATAAATGTATTTGATGTTGTTATTGGGCTCAAACCCATCATAAGGCGAATGTAGGTGAATACTCTTAAACGGTTCTAAATCGAAGCTTACACTGGCACCCTCTCCTGTCATTTCCTTAGCCATAAATGGTTTTATTTTGGCTTGAAGGGTAGCTATCGAACGTTCGTCCTTTAACAGCAGGTAGGTAGTAAAATTTGCGTTCCAATAGCTGTTCTCCCATTTACCCACATTTAATGACGAAAAGGAAGCAAGGAAATCAAATTTGATCTGCGAGTTTGAAGGACAATCAGCCATTACACCACTTATTTGGTAAGGTATACTATCATTACCTACTTTTAGTGCTTTACCAATTGGATCCTCGTCACCAAAATATCGTTTAGCCGTACTTTGGGTAAGTAACACTTTATGAGATGCATCCAATGCTGTGTTTTTATCCCCTTTTATGAGATCAAAAGAAAAGATCTTGAAAAAAGATGAATCGGCGTACATGAACGATTTTTCTGTAAGCAGTTTGTCTTTATAACCGATAACCAAAGAGGATTTTAACATGCGTACTGCGCTTTCTATCTCCGGAAAATTGCGTTTGAATGTAGGTGCAACCTTAACGCTGGTATAATTTCCCTTTTTGCTTTCGCCTTTACCAAAATTGTACTCCATTATCATACGTGCAATGCGGTTGCCTTTTGTTTGCGTGTTGTCGTAGTTAAGCTCGTGCATAATGTAAACGCCTATTAGCAGGCAACTACACAAGCCTATGGTAAGGCCAAAAAGGTTGATAAAAGTGAAACCCTTGTTTTTCCAAAGACCACGAAGCGCAATTTTCAAATAATTCTTGATCATGATATGCAGGTGAAATTCTGTTATTAAATTCTAAACTCTATAATGTTAAATTTTATGAGGCAGTGCTATAACTCAATCATCTTTAAGGGTTTTAGCCGGATTAGCTAAAGCCGCCTTTATAGATTGAACACTTACTGTAACTAAAGCCACTACCGTTGCACCTAATCCGGCAAGTATAAATACCCACCATTGGATCTGAATTTTATAGGCAAAATTCTGTAGCCACCTGTCCATGGCAAACCATGCTATCGGAACAGAAATGATGATTGCAATGCCGACAAGACGTATGAGGTCGGTAGACAGCATGCGTACTATGCTGGTTACACTTGCGCCTAAAACTTTGCGAATGCCAATTTCCTTTACACGCTGCCCTGCAGTAAAAGTCACTAATCCAAACAGACCTAAACAAGCTATGCTAATAGCAAGGATAGTAAAGATCAGCAAGATGGTTCCCTGCTTTTGTTCTGTTTGATATTGTGCCGCAAAGTTCTGATCGAGGAAATGAAATTCCGGTTTGTTCTCCAGATCAAAGCCCGAATAAGTAGCGGTAATATAATTTAAAGAAGCTTTTACGTCTCCCTTGGCGATTCGTACATAAAAATTGTCCTTGTCCTTTGCTTCTGCAGGCATTTCCATCACTATTGGCGCAATTTTGTGTTGCAGCGAATACGTGTTAAAATCCTTTACAACACCTACAACTGTGCGAACAAGTACATTTCCCTTGTCGTCCAAACCTGTGCGGACCTTCCTGCCTATTGGGTTTTTCCATCCCAGTTCTTTTACAAGTGTTTCGTTTACTATGATAGCATCATTAACATCACTTGTGATATTTTTTGAGAAATTACGACCCGCTGCCATGCGAATTTGCATCGCCGGGATAAAATCTTCATCTATTTGCAGATTCTGTACGATTTTAGAATCAGCATTTGGTTTACCGTCAGGGCCGAGATTAAAATCACCTCCGCCAATATTATTGTTGCCTATGGGATTACCGGCTACGGCTACAGCTTCGATATGGGGGTTCTGCAAAAGAGCTTGTTTTAAAGCATCTATACGGCCCCTCACCTCCCTATTGTTAATGTGAAAAGTGAGTGTTTGTGCTTTGTTAAAACCGAGATCTTTATTTTGGAAATAGTTTAATTGCTGATAAATAACGCAAGACCCTACAATCAGCACAATTGTGACTACAAACTGGAATACTACAAGAGACTTCCGGAAGAAAATAGTTGCTAATTGGTTACCCATTTGGCCCTTCATTGCAGGTATGGTTTTGAAACCGGAAAGAAAAAGTGCAGGATAGATACCGCTTAGCAAACCGGTAATTACTGCAAACAGTCCAAAAATTGCTATGGTATAATATTTACCGTACTGAAACAAGGTTAGCGTTTTACCAGACAATTGATTGAAGTATGGCAGGATAATTTGTATGAGACAAGCAGCTACAGCAGCAGCCACTATAGTCAATAGCACACATTCCGTAAAAAACATGGTCACTAATTGACCCCTGTCTGAGCCTACCACCTTTCGTACCGCAATTTCCCTTACACGTACGGATGAACGCGCTGTAGTTAAATTAACATAATTGATAATAGCGATAACCAATATTAAAATTGCCGTTATACCAAAAGCATACACGTAAGTGATATTACCATTCGCACCCAGTTCATAGCTTAGGTTAGAGCGCAAGTGGATGTCAGTCAAAGGCTGAAGTTCTAACGTGAACTTCATAGGCCCAAGCTCACTTTTTACATGCCTGTTAAAGAAAGCATTACCCGACGCTTCAATCTCTTTTGCATCGGCCTGGTTTTTTAAAAGCAGATAAGTGTATAGATTTGAGTTGCCCCAACTGTTATTGTAGCCTGTAAAGTAACCGGCAGGGAAAGCGCGTAAAGCTTTAAAGGCAAAGTGTGAATTTACTGGTACATCTGCAATAACACCTGTTACCTCTGTTGGGGTATCACCCATTTGAAGCATTTTACCGGTGGCTGATCCTGCATCGCCAAATAAGTTCTTAGCCAGTGATTCCGTTAAAACAACCGTATTAGGTTTATTAAGCGCTTTAGTAGCATCGCCGGATAAAAAGTTATAAGAAAAGATACTGAAGATGCTATTGTCAGCAAATAGAATGCTTCCTTCTTCAAGAGATTTATTGCCGTAAACTATTTTGCTGCCTCCTTCTGCATCAATTCGGCACGCCTCTACAACTTGCGGAAATTCTGATTTAAGCGTAGGCGCATATGGGGGTGAAGTAACGGCAATATCAAATTTACCGCCTTGCCATTGCCCATGCTGTGCCACTCTGAAAATTCGATCAGCTTTGGTGTTATATCTGTCATAACTCCACTCATCTGTCACATACAGCGCAATAAGGCCAAAAGCCGTTATACCTACCGCAAGACCAATTATATTGATAAATGAGAAAGCCTTATGTTTTAAAAGACTCCTCCATGCTATTTTAAGGTAATTGTGTATCATAACTGTATAATGTACAGATAAGCACTAATATGAATGCCAATACCATAAATATTTGTAAATCAATATTTTATTGCAGTTCACAGTTTTTTAAGCGTACGCATCTGCAACAGTAAGTGTTCGGTTATGATACAAGAGATTAATATCGTAGATGGGGTAAATATCACCTCGTGCTCCAATGCACAACTTATCTATTCCGATCTTAGACTCTTCACAGGGTTGGCCATCGCTGCTTTAATTGTTTGCAGGCCTACTGTTGCAAACGCTATCAGTACTGCAACAAAACCGGCAGCCATAAATATCCACCATTGCATTGATATACGGTAAGCAAAGTTTTGTAGCCACAGGTTCATTAACCAGTAAGCTAATGGCGCCGCAATCACTAACGCTACCAGCACTAAAACCACAAACTCAACGGAAAGCAACGATACAAGGCCAGCTATTGAAGCACCTAATACTTTGCGGATACCAATCTCCTTGCCTCTTTGTTCAGCCGTAAATGCCGCTAAACCAAACAACCCAAGGCATGAGATGATGATGGCAACCACAGCAAAACCCGACATCAATGTAGAAGCTTTAGCATCCTCGCGGTATATTTTATCAAACTCCTGATCAAGGAATTGATAAGAGAATGGTTGATCCGGGAAATTTTGCTTCCAGATACTTTCCATTCTGGCAATAGCTTGCGCTTGTTTATGCGGAGCAACTTTAACAAGGTAGTTTGAACTCCATTGCTGGTCTAACTTAAACACCACCGGAGTTATCTTTGCGTGCATAGATTGAAAATTAAAGTCTTTAACAACGCCTACAACAACACCTGTATCGCCCTGTGCTATAAAACGCTGGCCAACATAAGGTTTGTGTAAATTAAATTGCTTGGCTGCAGTTTCATTGATTATTACGTTGCGTTTATCTACGCTGCCCGGGAAAAACCACCTCCCTGATGTAAAATTAATGTTCACCAATTTGTTGTAATCACCATCAACATTAAAATAAGTTATGCTTGGGTTAAAATCTTTTGGACGGCCTTCCCAATCGGCACTGCCTGAGGAAAAACTACCATTTGATTGTATCGACTCCATGCCAACCAGTGAGACGCCGTTAACGAATGGTTCTTGCAGAATAGCTTGTTTTAAGGTTGATTTTACAGCTGCTTTTTGATCATCTTTCATACCCTTAAGTAACTTCCATGAAAGATTAAACGACATGATCTGCGAACGATCATAACCCGGATTTTGCGACTGAACAAAAGACAGTTGTTTGTAAATGGTGATAACGCCAATAATTAAAAATATAGAGAATGTAAATTGTAATACCACCAAACCCTTCCTCAACGACGTATCTTTTATTTTCATAACGCTCCCGCCCCTAAACGCACTTAACGGCTTAAAAGACGAAAGCAGCACTGCCGGATAAATGCTGTTAAGTATAATTGTTAAAAGCAAGGTGCCTATCATGATAAGCCACAGATACGCAGAACCTGTTGTTAGCGAAAAATTGCGATTAGTAAAGCTATTGAAAGATGGTAAGGCAGCACTTACAATAATTACCGTAAGCACAAGCGCCAACACACTTATCACTGCCGACTCGGCAACAAACTGGTTGAACAGATGTCCCCTGCCTGCTCCTACTATCTTTTTAATACTTACCTCTTTGGCTCTAAGGCTGGCGCGTGCAGTTGTTAGGTTTACATAATTGATACACGCTATGATCAGCAGCAATGCACCCAGGATAACAAATATGTAAACAACCTTTTTTTCGGCATGTACCAATCCAGAATTTTGAAGATCACTCTCAAAGTGCATCGCCTTTAAATTTCTTAAGGTGATATTCAAATTATCGTTCTTATCACGATGTGGCTTGATGATGCTTTTTAAATTTTCTGTAGCCTGTTTTATGTTAGTTCCAGGTTTAAATTTTAGGAAGGTGATATATGAGAAATTGCCCCAACTCATATCGTTCTTTTTCTCTTGCGCATCAGCTTGCCTTGCTGCAATAGGTATAAACAAATCAAATTTAAAACTGGAGTTAGCAGGTGCGTCTTTGACAACTGCCTGTACCTGGTAATTGGCAGAATCAATGCGGATGATTTTACCTACAGCATCCTGATTAGCGAAATACTTTTTTGCCTTGCTTTCTGAAAGAATAATGCTGAATGGATTTTGATTAAATGCTATTGCATTGCCGCTTACGAAGTTGGTTTTAAATACATTAAACCATGATTCGTCTATATATGCAGCATTCTCCTCTTTAAAAAACTCATTATTGATGCTAAGGTACATGGGCTCCCAATGAAATGGAAGCACCCTTGTTACCGCAACAACCTCAGGCATCGTTTTTTTAGCTTCTAACCCTAATTGATATGGTGCGCTTTCCCATACCCAAGTTTCGTTTTTGCTTATGGCCAGGTGGCTGGTTATCCGGTAAACGTTTTCCGCATCGGGCTGGTCGTCGTCAAAAGTGAATTCGTTGTGCACCCAAATAAAGATGAGCACAGCTGCAGCCATACCAACAGACAAGCCAGCTATGTTAATGAAGCCGGTGGAGCGGTGTTTCCAAAAGCTTCTCCAAGCAGTTTTGAAATAGTTTTTAAGCATCTCTTAAAAATAAAAGTTCGCAAAATGGGCTGCTTTCAAAGCAGCCTTAAATCATTATTCGCTTCTGAGGCTTTTTACTGGGTTTGCAAGTGCAGCTTTTATTGATTGCACACTGATGGTGGCAAGCGCTACAGCGGCAGCGGCAAATGCAGCAAACGCGAATACCGCCCAGCCTATATTTGTTTTGTAAGCAAAATCCTGCAGCCACTTGTTCATGGCATACCACGCCACAGGTAAACCAATGGCAGTTGATAAGGCAATGAGTATCATAAATTCCCTTGCTAACAGTGTTATGATGCGGGCGACACTTGCGCCCAAAACTTTTCTAATACCTATCTCCCGCGTTTTAACCTGGGCCGAGTAAGTGGCCAAACCGAATAGCCCCAGGCAGGAAATAACGATAGCTATAGCAGAGAATATATTAAAGAGTTGTCCCTGCCTGCTATCATCGCTGTAAATTCTGCGGTAGCTATCATCCAAAAAAGCATAATTGAATGGTACATCATTGTTATATTGCTTCCATACTGCTGTGCTAATCGCAATTGCTCTTTGGGCATTGGCATTGGTTATTTTAAGGTAAACCCGCCAGCTGTTTGCCGGGTTATATTGGAAAACCACAGGCTCTATCTTTTTATGCAGGTTTTGGAAGTGGAAATCTTTAACCACCCCTATTATGGTACCATTTATGGTTTGTATCCTCAGTCGTTTTCCTATCACATTACCACTAAGGCCCATTTCCTTCACGGCCGTTTCGTTAATGATAAAATGCGAACTATCTGCAACCACGCCTGTAAAGTTGCTTCCCTGTATCAACTTTATCTTAAAAAAATCGATAAGATTTTTATCACCGTGAATTTGATTGAACCACAGATTTGATGATTTCGGTTTGCCGTCCCAATCATTATTCCCGGTTGAGGAACCGCCAACAACCATATTGCGGCTGGATACCGTTGCAGCCAAAACAGACGGATCTTTCTTGAGTTCATTCATCACCGCATCAGCATGCTTGTGCATATCATCGCGCATGTTAAATGTGATTATATTCTCTTTATCGTAACCTAAATCCTTTGTAAAAACATATTTTAGCTGCTTACCAATGATCAGCGTGCTTACAATAAGCACTACCGATACGCTGAACTGTAATACCACCAATATTCTGCGGAACGCGGCGGTACCAATACCAGCAGTAACCTTTCCTTTTAAAGCCTTTAATGGTTCAAACGAAGAAAGTAACAAAGCCGGGTAAATACTTGATGCCGTTAAGGTGCCGATAAGCGTTATCACCACGCAAGCCCAAACATTAAAACTGGTAATATTTAACGCTATTTGCTTGCCGGAGAACTGGTTGTAATAAGGTAATAATATAAACATTAATGCAATTGCTACTGCAGCCGCTAGGGCGAATAAAAGCGCTGTTTCTACCATAAACTGCATAAACAATTGAAACTTGCCCGCACCAATGATCTTGCGGATGCTTACTTCTTTCGCTCTAAGCATTGATCGTGCGGTTGACAGATTAACGTAGTTTATACAAGCTATAACCAATATCATAACAGCAACAATAGCAAACATACGAACCGTTGACATGCCGCCATCCGTACCATCAGCCTGGTAAAGGTGCATTTGCGGCAGAGGCTGTGTAAGGTATGGAACAGGGGCATCTTCAGGTTTTTGTCGCTCGTGTATAGCCTGCAGCTCTTTTTCAAGCTTAGCGGCTTTGGTATTTGGTTTAGTAAGTAAATAAGTTTGGAAAGAAAAACTTGACCAATCTGCATCCATTGATTGTACAGTTGTTTTCCCATCATAGCTGGTTTTGTTCTTGATATAAGCCAGGTAGTTAAACCTCGATAACGGCAGCATTACACGGTATTGGAAACTGGAATTCTTAGGATAATCAGCAATGACGCCGGTAACGGATACGGGTTCATTTTGCCCGATAATCACTGTCTTGCCGATAGGGTCTTCGGTCCCGAAATATTTTTTGGCAGTGCTTTCAGTAATTACAATGGTGTTATTATCAGGAAATGGATTGCGCTTATCTCCCTTTATCAACGGAAAATCAAAAACGGAAAAATAAGATGGATCAGTAAAGCAAAAATTATCCTCGTAAAAAACTTTGTCTTTGTACTTGAACGGTGCATCTCCTACAGCCATAATACGCACGCCATCCTTAACATCCGGCAGTTCGTTTTTGGCAAATGTTGATACCGGAGCAATGATATTACTAAATATCTGCTTGCTTAAACCGGTACCGCCTACAATGCCTACTTTATAAATGTTATCAGCTTTAGAATTAAAGCGGTCAAAGCTTAATTCGTCCTGCACCCACAGCAGCATAAAAATACCAACTACTAATCCAACCGTTAAACCGGTAACATTAATGGCTGCATAAAACTTATTGGATAAGATGTTGCGCCAGGCTGTTTTTAAATAGTTTAATATCATGATACTTAAATGCTAATGAAGTGAAAACTAAACACCAAACCCTATTTGAGTTAATGGAGCCCTTAATTATTCTGAACGTAAACTCTTAACCGGATTAGCAAGCGCTGCTTTTACAGCTTGTGTGCTAACTGTTAAGATGGAAATAAGCGTAGTAAGCAGTGCGGCTGCTACAAACACCCAAACGCTTATCTCAACCCGGTAGGAGTATTTTTGTAGCCATTGGCTCATGAGATACCATGATATGGGTACAGAAATAGCGAAGGCAATACCTACAAGTTTCAGGAAGTCTTTTGATAGCATAGTGGTTACCCGCATAACTGAGGCGCCTAAAACTTTGCGTACACCGATCTCTTTAATGCGGTTTTGTGCCATGTAAGTAGCTAAACCAAACAGGCCAAGGCATGAGATAAATACGGTTAGTCCTGCAAATAGAGATGCAAGTGTACCTATCCGTTGCTCATCCTGAAATTTCTTACCGTAAGCTTCATCTACAAAGTGTGGCTCAAATGGATATTCGGGATTGTATTTTTTGAAAACGCCTTCGGCCAGTTTGAGGCTTTGAGCGGTGCTCAGGTTATCGTTTAATTTAAAGTGTATTACGTTAAACCATGCTGACGGCCCCTGTATAACCATTTGTTTAACCGGGTCATACGGCGATTGAAGAACAAAATCTTTCACAACGCCTACTACGGTAAGTTTGGTTTTGTTACCGTTGAGCACAATTTGCCCAACTGGGTTTTTAAGCCCCATCACTTTAACCGCGGCCTCGTTCAGCATAATAGCGGTTGAATCGCCCGGATATTTAGTTATGTCTATATCCCTGCCATCAATTATCTTAAGGCCCATGGTTTTGGTGAAATTACCATCGGTGTTAAATACGTTAAAGTCTATTTTATCGCCCTCATGTTTGCCCGGCCACGAAAAGTCCCAGGTATCGCTCCAACCTTCGGTTATTGGTGCACTGGTTTTGGTAACAGCTGCCGCCGCACCGCTGATAACCAACTCATTACGGATAAGATTATAATTCTTACTTATTTCCCCGGTCATGAGGGTATACACCAGTTTATTTTTGGCATAGCCTGTTTCGCGGTTTTGCGCATAATCCAACTGTTCTTTAACAATGATTGTGCTGATGATAAGCACTATAGCAAAAGTGAATTGTGTAACTACCAAAATTTTTCGTGGTGAAAAAGTTGCGTTAGCAGCTTTAAAGGTTCCCTTTAATACCTTAACCGGCGCAAACGAGGATAGATAAAGTGCAGGATAACTACCCGCTAATAAGCCGGTGAAAACAATGAATCCAGTAAAGATCAACCAGAACGATGGGCTGCCGTACGGAATAAATAACTGCTTCTGTGTAAGGTTGTTAAAGCCTGATAATGAAAGTTGAACTATCAACAGCGCAATTGCTCCTGAAATTAAAGAGATGAGTATTGATTCGCCCATAAATTGAGCTATCAAACTGCTTTTACCGGCGCCAACCACCTTGCGTATGCCTACTTCCTTAGCACGCTTTTCGCTTCTGGCAGTACTTAGGTTCATGAAGTTGATACAGGCTATCAGTAATATAAAAGCGGCTATAACACTGAAAAGCGTTATTACTTCAATTTTACCGCCCACTTGTTTGCCTTCTTCAAACTTTGAGTAAAGGCGCCATTTTTTTGCCGGATGTACAAAAACGTCAATGTCTTTGATATCTGAATGCGAACGGGTAATATTTTTAACACGTGAGTTAAAGAAATCTTCCGTAACGCCCGGTTTTAAAGTTATATATGTGTTGACGTCGTTATTTCCCCAATTGGCAGACTCACTACCTTTGTTGCTGATCTTATCATAGTATTGCCATGGAAGAAGGTAATCAAACTTGAAACGGGTATTGTTTGGCAGATCCTTCATAACACCTGTTACAGTAAAATAATCAACACTGTCAATCTTGATGGTTTTGCCCATCGCATCGTCATTACCGAAAAGTCGTTTGGCTGTAGACTCGGTCAATACAATGTTCTTCATCACATTAAGTGCCGCTTTAGCGTCACCTTTTATAAGCGGGAAACTGAACATCGTCAGGAAATCGTTATCCACGAAGTTGCCCTGCATCGTTAAATGCTTTTCGCCAACGGTAAATAGAAAACCAGCATCGGTGACCCGTGTTGCCTGATCTACCTGTGGGTAATCCTGTTTAAGAGATTTTCGCATTGGCTCTGGAGTTGTATTCCAACACCATAATTTGCCATCAAAACGCGAGCGGTTATACATGTTGTACAATCGGTCTGCCTTGGTGTGAAACCTATCATAGCTTACCTCGTTTTGTACCCAAAATAAGATAAGTGCTGCGCTGGCCATGCCAACAGCCAAACCCGCAATATTGATAGCCGTGAAACCTTTGTTTTTCATCAGGTTTCGCCATGTGATCTTTAGGTAGTTCTTAAACATATTTTCTATAATTGAGTCATCTGGTCTTTAAGTCAATGCACTGGTGTCAAACAAGTAGCAACGTTGTTTATTGGTCTTTGAGGCTGTTAACCGGGTTTGCCAGTGCAGCTTTTATTGATTGGAAACTGATAGTGACAATCGCTATCAGTAATGCACCTATGCCGGCAGCGGCTATTACCCACCACTGTATATGTATCCGGTAGGCAAAATCCTGAAGCCACTTGTTCATTAGGTACCAGGCCAGTGGTGCAGCTATTACCAGTGCAAGTACAACCAGTTTTACAAAATCTTTAGACAACATCGATACAATAGAGGTTACATCGGCTCCTAAAACCTTGCGGATACCTATCTCTTTTGTACGTTGCTCAGCGGCGTAGGCTGCCAAACCAAATAAGCCGAGGCATGCAATTACAATAGCAAGTGTTGTAAATATGACAAAGATCTCACCCACGCGTTGCTCACTTTTGTAAATGGTGTCAAAATCCTGATCCATGAACGAATAATTGATCTGTAAGCCGGGTGACAGGCTGCTCCATTTAGCTTTTATCTGGCTGATCAGTTGTGGCAGGTTATTAGCACTTAACCTGATACTTAATGCACCGTTGTTTTGGCCAAGCTTTAACACAACCGGCTCTATTTTCTCTCTAAGCGAGTTAAAGTGGAAGTCCTTCACAACACCAACAACATGGTACAGTTTAGTGTTAGCTAATTCGGTTTTACCACCAAGGGACTGATATAATTCTTTATTTACGGCGTTATCATTAAAGCCCAGGAATCTGGCCGCTGCCTCATTGATTATCACGGCAGATGAGTCGGTAGCAATATCTTTGTTGAAATTACGGCCCTGCGCCATTTTCATATCCAGGGTTGGTATCCAATCGGCATCAACATCCCAGGTTTGCGGGAACATTGATTCTTTTTGATTGAGGGAAGCATCTTTGAAAAAGATACGGGTGTTTTTCCATCCGGATGTTGGCAAGAAGCCTGTCATGGTGGTGGCTTTTACGCCCGGCAGGTCTGCTAACTCCTGTTTAAAGATGGATGCCTGGTTACCCAGTTCGAATGCATTTTGAACCACCAAAACCTGGTTACGGTTGTAGCCAAGATTTTTGGTTTGGATAAAGTTTAATTGATTATAGATCACCAGCGTGCCAATGATCAATAGAATAGATACACTAAATTGAAAAACCACCAAAAAACTGCGCAGGAAACTGCTTTTGAAACCGTTTGAAAGCTTTCCTTTTAATACGGCTATAGGTTGGAATGCAGATAGGAAAAAAGCAGGGTAAGATCCAGCTAAGGCTCCCACTACTAAAACAATTGCAAGCAGGGAAGGCACAAGCCAGATGACAGTTTGCGCAGTAAGCACTATTTCTTTACCTGCCAGTTGATTGAATAGCGGTAGCAATGCCGCAGCTGAAAAAGAAGCTATTACTGTTGCAATCAACGTTACTAAAAGCGATTCGGCCAGGAATTGAAAGATGAGGTTATTGCGCGAAGAGCCTAAGACTTTTCGCACGCCTACTTCGCGTGCACGATTTGCAGAGCGCGCAGTGCTTAGGTTCATGAAATTAACACAAGCTATAAGCAGGATGAATATTGCAATAGCAGAAAATATATAAACGTACTGAACGGTGCTATTTGGCCCAAGTTCGCCGTTACGGGCTGATCTCAAATGGATGTCGTCCAGCGGGGTAAGGTTCATTCTGAAATAGCTTCCGCTCTTTTCAAACTGATCATAACTCATGTGCAGTTCTGACTGCATTTGGGCTCCGCTAAATTTTTGAAGAAACGCAGGGAAGCTTGCTTCTAACTGCTTTGCGTATTTTTTATCTTTCAGTAAAACATAGGTGTTGTAATCGCTGCGTAACCATTCATTTGAACGGCTATCAGGGAAAGATTCAAGCGACACAAAAAAGTCAAAGTTAAAATGCGATTGCTTCGGTACATCTTTGATAACGCCGGTTACTTTAAAGTTCTCTTTATCGTTAAATATGATGGTTTTGCCAACGGCATCAGTGGTGTTGAAATACTTGCGTGCAGTAGTTTCAGTTAAGACAACAGTATTTGGGTCTTTTAAAGCAGTTTTGGGGTCACCACTTATCATGGGCAGTGTAAACACGCTGAATATAGATGCATCTGCAAAGGCGATACGATTTTCTACAACGGTAAGATCCCCTTTTTTTACGTGTGTTGTGCCAGCAGCTTTAATGCGGGTAGCTTCCACAACATAAGGGTATTCAACCTTCATGGTTTTGGCCAGCGGCGGCATGGCTACAGCGTAATCAACCTTGTTATCGCCAAGTTTTAGATCTTCATTTACACGGAAGATACGGTCGTGATTTGTGTTGTAGCGGTCAAAGCTTAGCTCATCTACAACATATAATACAATTAAAAGGCATGATAGCAAGCCAAGTGCTAAACCTAATATGTTAATAGCGGTAAACCCTTTGTTTTTGTAAAGGCTTCTGAACGCGGTTTTAATGTAGTTTTTTATCATGATAGATTACTTAGAGGTTTTAAAAAACTAACCCATTTGTTCAACACCGGCAAGCAACTTACATTAGGCGCTTTGTGAAAAAATTTGGGCAAATCTCAAGCTAACCCCTCTGCCGGTTCGGGCGGCAGAGGGAGTAAGCAGGAGGCACACTTAACTATATTATTAACTAAAGATCAGTAAGTTATTATACCATGATGTTTTCCATCACAGTTTGTCCGTCTAACAAACGGATGATACGGTGGCTGTAACGTGCATCGTGCTCAGAGTGTGTTACCATGATAATGGTAGTGCCTTGCTCGTTAAGGTCTGTTAAAAGTTCCATTACATCGTTACCGTTGCTGCTATCCAGGTTACCGGTAGGCTCATCCGCCAATATCAGCTTTGGTTTGTTAACAACCGCACGGGCAATAGCCACACGTTGTTGCTGACCACCGGATAATTGTTGCGGGTAGTGGTTACGACGGTGCATGATCTGCATTTTATCTAACACTTCTTCTACCCTTTTTACGCGTTCTGCCGCGCTTACACCTGTGTAGATCAAAGGGAGTTCAACATTTTCAAAAACGGTAAGTTCATCGATCAGGTTAAAGCTCTGGAATACGAAACCTATGTTGTGTTTGCGCAGGTCGGCACGTTTACGTTCGTTGAAGTGGGCAACTTCAATATCGTTAAAAACGTAGCTGCCTTCATCCGGGTCATCCAGCATGCCCAAAATATTAAGCAGGGTTGATTTACCGCAACCAGATGGGCCCATTATCGCAACAAACTCGCCGGTATCAACGTGCATCGATAGCTTGTTAAGCGCAATGGTCTCTACCTCTTCTGTACGATAGAACTTCTCAAGATTTGTAATTTTTATCATTTGGCCTCCTTAAACCCACCGGCTGTTTAAGGCCGGCGGGTTTGTTGTTAATTGTGATTATGTCTTTTATTTCGTGTTTCTAATTATCAGACGCAGCCTGCGCCAATTTCGTTGCAAAAGAAATCTATCATTCTTTTAGCACCAGTTCCTGTATATCGCCGTAGTTCTCGTAACTTGAGGTGATCACCTTGTCGCCTGGTTTTAAACCTTGCAGCACTTCAAAATAATCAGGGTTTTGGCGTCCTATCTGTACATCGGTTTTGTAGGCTGTTTTACCATCCTCGCTTACTTTAAAGATCCAGTTACCACCGGTTTGCTGGTAAAAACCACCACGAGGAACAAGTAAGGCGGTTGTTTCGTCGCTCAGCGCAAGACGTATCTGCAGGGTTTGACCTTTACGGATGCCTTTAGGCACCGTGCCCACAAATTCCATATCAACCTGAAAGCGTCCGTTAGTGATCTGCGAGTAAACCTTTTTAATAGTTAATTTATAAGTTTTATCAGCAAAGACGAAATCGCCCATTAAGCCATTGTAGATACGTGAAAGGTAGTGCTCTTCAACATCAACCCGTACTTTAAAACCATTTTGTGCATCTATCTGGCCCAGGTGTTCACCTTTATTTTTGTTCTGCCCCACTTCGGCATCCATAGAGGTTAATTGTCCGTCTATCGGCGCACGCAGAGTTAAGCTTCCCACTTTTTTCCGCATCAGGGTTAAAGCGTTTTTCATTTGCGCATAATGCTCCTGCGCCTGTTGCTCCTGTTGTTTTGTTAAGCTGGTATCCTGCTTTAATATTTGGGTAGTTAAGCGTTTACGGCGCACCTGGTAGTCATAGTTGTTTTTAGCGGCCTGGTATTCCTGTAACCCTATTGCTTTTTGCTCGTAAAGGCTTTTATCAAGCAAATAAATACGTTCGGCTTCTTTGTAGGCATTGTCAACATCAGCCATTTGGTTAAGCTTGCTTACCGTATTTTGTTGTGCGTTATTGTGGGCTATCTGCATTTGTGTCTGCTCGCCAAATACTGCTGATTCTTGTGATGCAAGGCTTAGCTCCTCATCTATGTTGGATAGCTTCAGGATCGGATCGCCTTTTTTTAGCATAGCGCCATCTTCAACATACTTTTCTTCAACCTGCCCACCTTCAACAGCGTCAAGGTATATAGTAGTACGGGGCATCACCACGCCGTTAACCGGAATAAATTCCTGGAAAGGGCCTTTCTTTATCTCACTTATAGTAATGCGTTCTGTATCAACGTTCAATTTGCTTTTACCGGATGTAAAAAATATGCTGCCTGCAACCAGCACCACAACACCGGTGATACCGGCTATGGTCATCAGGCGTTTATTGCTCCACTTCTTTTTTTGTATAACTCTGTCCACGTTGTTTAGATAATGTTTGGCAAGTAAATACAAAATCACATGCCATAAATTAAAGTATTGATTTACAAATATTTATACATAAATATCAATATCGCACCGTACGCTTCTGTTACAGCAAGTGTTCGGTTATGATACAACGTTCAAAACGCCTTTGTAAAGCCGCTAACGCCTATCAGGTTTGATTTTCAAGATAATAGCCCCACTGCTGTAAATGGTACGATATTTAGCAGTCAAAATACTAAATTGCAGATTAATTTACTGTTGATTTACGCTGAATTATGATACTTAAAAAAGCCAACGTTTTAATTGTTGACGATGACCCGGATGTACTTACCGCTGTTAAACTGTTACTTAAGCCGCTTACACAAGAAATTATAACCGAGAAAAACCCGGAGAACCTGAATTGGCTGCTGCAAAAGAACACCATAGACCTGGTGCTTTTAGATATGAACTTTAACAGCGCTATAAACACCGGCAACGAGGGCATCTATTGGCTGCGCAAGATAAAAGAGTGGAAACCTAATGTTTGTGTGATCATGATAACGGCATATGGAGACATAGACCTTGCTGTGCGGTCTCTGAAGGAAGGCGCTAACGATTTTGTGGTGAAGCCCTGGCATAACGAGAAACTGATTGATACCATAACCGATCTGCTGGATAAAAAAGAAGGTGGTGCTAAAACATCCAAATCTGTAAAAAGCAGCACCGGCCAAACCTCTATCCTTGGCGAATCTGAAGTGATGGAAGATATCTTTCACAAAGTAAATAAGATAGCCCCTACCGATGCAAACATCCTTATTTTGGGAGAGAACGGCACCGGTAAAGACCTGATGGCAAAAGCTATACATGAACGTTCTCTCCGAGCTGATAAACCATTTGTAAAAGTAGACGTGGGTGCCTTAACCGACTCGCTTTTTGAGAGCGAATTATTTGGCCATAAAAAAGGCGCCTTTACTGATGCCAGGGAAGACCGTATGGGCCGTTTCGAAGAAGCAGAGGGCGGCACTTTATTTTTAGATGAAATAGGTAATATCAGCCTGCAGCAACAAGCCAAACTATTAACAGTACTGCAAAACAGACAGGTTACACGTTTAGGCACAAATAAAGCGGTAGATATCAATATCCGCCTGATATGCGCTACAAATGTGCCTTTGCAGGAACTTGCTAACGAGAACAAATTCCGCAAGGATTTGATCTATCGTATCAACACGGTAGAGATCAATATGCCACCTTTACGCAAACGCGCTGAAGATATTGTGGTATTAGCAAGACACTTTGCCAAAATGTACAGCACCAAGTACATGAAGCCGCTAGCTGATTTTGATAATACAGCTACTAATAAATTGCGCAGCTATAGCTATCCCGGTAACGTACGCGAACTGCAGTATACCATTGAGCGTGCAGTTATTATGGCTGATGATAGTTTGCTTAAAGCAGATGACCTGATATTCTCTGTTTTGGAATCGCCTGCAGAAAGCATCATCGATGAGGATAATATTCAACTGAGTACATTAGAAAAAAATGCCATTCTAAAAGTAATAGATAAACACAATGGCAATATTACCCGTGCAGCAAAAGAGCTTGGTTTAACCCGCACTGCACTTTACCGCAGACTAAGCAAGTATGATATTTAACAGGTACGAATGGCGGCTGGTGCTGCGTGTTGCTTTACTTTTCCTCGCCATTACGGCTACCGTACTTGTGATATTTGAGCTGCGGCAATATCTGTTTATGGTGATAACTATACCATTGGTGGTTTATTCTGTGCTTGATCTTATCCGGTTCAATAAAAAAGCCCAGGATGAGGTAAATCAATTTGTCGAATCAATACATTACCGCGATTTTTCTCGCCACTTTGATGTACGCAAAGCACCTACGGAATTAAAGCCTTTACGTAAAGGTTTTAATGATATCAATACGACCTTCAAGGTTATCAGCCGTGAGCGTGAAACGCAATATCAATATCTTCAGAAAATTTTGGAACTGGTGGACACAGGTATTGTTAGTTATGAGCAAGAGACCGGTGAGATCAGCTGGATAAATGAGGCTTTTAAAACCCTTATCGGCATTCCGTATTTAAAAACCATTCATTCGCTTGAGAAACGCGAGGCTGTTTTATACCATGATGTGATGAAGCTTAAAGCCGGTGAGGGAAACATCATGACCATTACCCGCGATCAGCAGCAGGTAAAAATGCTGGTAACGGCTAGTGTGATGCGTAGCGAGGATAAGCTTTATAAGTTGATCGCCTTCCAGAACGTGAGCGAGGCATTGGATGAAACTGAATCTAAGGCATGGTCCAAACTATTGAATGTAATGACGCATGAGATCATGAATTCTGTTGCCCCTATTTCTTCGTTGGCCGATACGTTGAAAAACCGACTTGCAGATCCGGAACTGACCGATCGGTTACAAAATATTGACCTTGAAGATATTGGCCTGGGTATAGATACCATCAAACGCCGTAGCGATGGCTTGCTGAAATTTACTGAAAGTTACCGAAGTCTCAACAAGATAACCAAGCTCGATCTTACCCGTATGCTGGTGCGCGATATGTTTGAGAACCTGAACACGCTAATGACGCCGTCGCTGGAGAAAAAGAACATTGAGTTGGATATTATCCTTCGCGATCCTGCCCTTACTATAGAGGCTGACGTAAACCTTTTAGACCAGGTGCTAATCAACCTGCTGGTGAACGCCATAGAGGCCGTAAAAGACCGCGAAGAACCGCAGATAATCCTGCAGGCCGAGCAACAAGGTGGCAAACTGTTGGTAAAGGTAATAGACAATGGTGTAGGTATGCCACCAGAACTGTTAGACAAGATCTTTATCCCGTTCTTTAGTACACGCAAAACCGGTACTGGTATCGGCCTGAGTTTATGTAAGCAAATTATGCTTTTGCATAAGGGTAACATCCAGGTTCAGTCTACCGAAGGAAAAGGTTCTGCGTTTATTATGACCTTTCCGGTAGCTTCTTAGGTCAGTACTTGAAGTTCTTATCTGCCAATTTGGCAATGATAAATCCTTTGGAACAGGCATTGATGCTGGGTTTGCATTACAATTAATCAAACTTAAAATTACTCAATACAATGCAAGAAAAAGGAACCATCTCGATACATACCGAGAACATTTTTCCCATCATTAAAAAATTCTTATACTCTGATACCGAGATATTTCTGCGCGAACTGGTATCAAATGCGGTAGATGCAACACAAAAAATAAAACGGCTTGCCGCCCTTGGTCAGTACAAAGGCGAACTTGGCGACCTGCGCGTTGAAGTTGCATTTGATGCCCACAAAAAGACCATAACCATATCTGATAATGGTATTGGTATGACGGCCGAAGAGATCAAAAAGTACATCAATCAGATAGCTTTCTCAGGAGCTACCGAGTTTATGGAGAAGTTTAAAGAAGCTAAAGACGCCAATGAGATCATCGGTCGTTTTGGTTTGGGCTTCTACTCTGCCTTTATGGTTGCCGATAAGGTTGAAATTGAAACTTTAAGCTACCAGGATGGTGCTACCCCTGCCCACTGGGTTTGTGATGGCAGCACTGAGTTTGAAATTAGCGACGGTAACCTGGAAGAACGTGGTACCGAAATTACCTTGCACATCAATGCAGAGTCTGAGGAGTTCCTGAACGAACACAGGTTGCAAGAAATTCTTGACAAATACTGTAAATTCCTGCCTGTGCCTATTAAATTTGGCACCAAAGAAGACAGCGTTGAGGAAGGTGTTGACGACGAAGGTAAAACCAAATACACAACGGTTACTGTTGACAATATTATCAACGATACCAACCCCATCTGGACAAAATCTCCTAACGAGTTAAAGGACGAAGATTACCTAAAATTCTACAAAGAGCTTTATCCATTCAGCCAAGATCCATTGTTCTGGATCCACCTGAATGTAGATTATCCGTTCAACCTTACTGGTGTTTTGTACTTCCCCAAGGTTAAAAACGATTTCGAATTTCAAAAAAACAAGATCAAATTGTTCTCTCGACAGGTATTCATTACCGAAGAGGTGAAAGATATTGTGCCTGAATTCCTGATGCTGTTGCACGGTGTTATCGATTCACCGGACATTCCGCTGAACGTATCGCGTAGCTTCTTACAGGCCGATAGCAACGTAAAGAAGATAAACAGCTACATCACCAAAAAAGTTGCTGACAAGCTTGCTGAGCTATTTAAAAACGACCGCAAAGCCTATGAAGATAAATGGAGCGATATTGGTTTATTTGTAAAATACGGCGCTATCAGCGATGAGAAATTTTATGATAAAGCCAAAGATTTCGTTCTGTTAACCAATACGGCTAAAGAAAATTTTACTTTGCCCGAGTACAAAGAAAAAGTTGAAGGTACACAAACAGATAAAGATGGACAGTTAGTTTACATCTACACTAACGATGCCGATAAGCAGGATTCGTTCATCCAATCGGCCAACAAAAAGGGTTACGATGTTTTACTGATGAACTCTCCTATCGATAACCACTTCATTAGTCAGTTAGAGCAAAAGCTGGAGAAAACTTCGCTTAAGCGGGTTGATGCTGATGTTGCCGATAAGCTGATCAAAAAAGATGATGCGCCTGAACACGTGTTAACAGAAGAACAAACCAAACAGGTGAAAGAGATATTCGACAAGGCCATTAACAAACCGGCTTACCGTGTTGAACTGGAAAGTCTGCACCCTGATGAGTTACCTGTCACCGTTACCATGGATGAGTTTATGCGCCGCATGAAAGATATGGCAGCTATGGGTGGTGGCATGGGCTTCTATGGCAACATGCCTGATAACTACAAAGTTATTGTAAATGGCAACCATAAACTGATCAGCCGCATTCTGAACAACGAAAACACTGACGAACAAGCTCAATTGGCTAAACAAGCGTTTGACTTAGCTTTACTATCACAGGGATTGCTTACAGGCGCCGAGCTAACCGAATTTGTTAATAGAAGCGTTAATTTGATATAATACTTTTCAGGATAATTAAGGAAAATTAGACACAAAAGCTACTCGTCGACCGGCGGGTAGCTTTTTTTATTATTTATTATTTATGGAATTGCGATTCGGCCTGCATCTTGTAGTAAAAAAATGTACTAATTATGAACTGCAAAGTCGTTATAAACTCAGGTTAATTATCGGTTATTAATTTAAACCTAAACAGCCAACTATAGTCTAATAAATAATTAAGTCATCTTTATAAAGCATTTACAATGAAACGCTTATTAATCATATTCTCTGTCGTATTATCGGCGTTGTTCTGTATTACACAAGTTAATGCGCAAACAACAAAGCCAACCAAAAAGGAACTTAAGGCACAGGAAGTAAAAAATCTGGTAGAGTCGAAAAACTTTGTTTTTAAAGCAACCTTTATGTACCCTATGGGTGGTGGCCAACGTTACCTTGATCGCATCTACGATCTTACCATCGCACCAGACACAGTAACGTCCTTTCTGCCCTTTTTCGGGGTAGCTTACATGAATACTGGTTACACTCCAAACGATGATGGCGGAATAAAATTTACATCAACTAAGTTTGATTATAAGGTGGATAATCTTAAAAAAGGTGGATATCGCATTTTTATCAAGCCAAATGACATTACCAACAGAACGCAAATGTATTTGGAGGTTTATCCTACCGGTTACGCAAATCTTTCTGTTGTTAGCGTTAACAAACAAAGTATTCGTTATGATGGCATAGTTGCAGAAAGGCCAAAACCTAAAAGCTGATACAAGCGTTCAACTTAAAAAGGTTTATTATGTTAAAGATAGATATCCCGCAAACAGGAAGCCCGGCGTTTACAGCTGCGGCCTTTGATCAATTTGATTTACCGACCCCGCCGAATGGTACCGATGCTGAAATAAACGGTGACGTGGTTTTGCTATTTGAAGATGAGGAAGAGGCTGTTGACTATTTGGATGAGTTGGAAGATTACTCTGCAAGCCTTGATAACGATGCCGATGCTAAACCATATTTAAATGCACTAATAAACACTATCAGAAATGATGAATTTGTACAGGCTTATCTTCGCTAAGCCTGTACAAATTGCATATTATTAAATATTGATATTTTTATTGATGTATTGTATGCTTGCGGCTGCGCTGGCAAATGCATCTTTAGGCATATCATGCTCAACAAAAAAACTTTGCATACCGGCAATTGAAGCAGCAGCAAAAACCGGTTTAAAATCAAGCGTACCACTACCAACAGGCATTATGTTTTCTCGGCTTGCATCGAGGTCTTTAACATGCCATAATGGGAAACGGCCGGGATGAGCCTTAAATAATTCGACAGGATTTTTACCCGCCTTCATCGCCCAGGCAAGATCAAGCTCCATTTTAACTTTCTTAGGATCGGTTTCTGAAAGTAGCAGGTCATACGGCACGCTTCCGTCTACCGCTTTAAATTCCATGTCATGATTATGGTAAGCAAATTGCAAACCGGCTTTGGCCGCTGCTTCACCCGTCTTGTTTAAAACAGCGATCGATTGCTTGATCTCCTCGGTAGTACCGGTTGGCGTCATAGCACACAAAAGATATTTCAACCCGCCTTCTGCTGCTTCGTCAACCAGCTGCTGCATATTATCGGTAAGGTTAAGCATTGGAGGTATTACCATTGGCTTACCATCAGGCCCTGCCGGCATTTTAGCACCTGCCGGCAACTTAAATGGCGCGCCAAGCACATGGTGCGATTTCCAGGTCAGGCCGAGGTCATTAGCTAATGTTTTAAATTCCTTCGGTTTAAAGCCATAGTAGCCACCCTTTTTGCTGAATGCCGATTCCAGTTCTCCATAACCCATCGCTTTGATCTTAGTTAAGGTGCCTTTCACATCATCATCAATTATATTAAAAAATGTAAATAATTGTATGCCTATAGGATGTTTTGCAAATAACGAAGATGCGTTTGCTGATAATACGGCGCTACTAAGTGCAAGTGTACCTGTGCTTTGTAAAAACTTGCGTCTGTTTAAACTCATAATTGATTTAGTGTTTGTTTATTACTTGGTAAGTAAATCTAAATCAATAATTTGAAGAAAAGAAATTTAATGTGTCCTTAGTACACAATTATTTAGACACTATTTTATCCTACTGATACAGACAGTTTGCGATCAAACCCGTCCATCCAGTTTGATGTGATGCACCTAAGCCACGCCCCGTGTCACCGTCAAAAAACTCGTAAAATAAAATATTGTCCTTAAAATTAGGGTCTGTTTGTACCTTTTCGGTAGTACCGTTAGCAGGCCGGTGACCATCTGCATTGTTAAGGAACAAATTGGAAATACGCCTGTAGATCTCGTTTGCAACTTGATTCAAATTCATCATATTGCCTGATCCGGTTGGACATTCCACCTGAAAATCGTCGCCATAAAATTCATGGTAAGTGTTAAGGCTTTGGATCAACAGATAGTTGAGCGGTACCCACACAGGGCCGCGCCAGTTACTATTGCCACCAAACATTGTCCCATCGCTATCGCCCGGAGTATATTTAATGCTAAAGAGGTTACCATCAATAGTGATGCTGAACGGATGTTCGAGATGATATTTAGACAAGGAACGTATACCGTATGGACTCAAAAATTCATTCTCATCAAGCATGTAGCTTAATAACCCTTTCATCCTATGCCCACGCAGTAAACTGATCAGGTGCTTGCCGTTTGCGCTTCGCTCGTCCCACCGGGAAACCAGCGCTGCCAGATCCGGCCGGTTATCTTTGAACCATTCCAGCCTGTCGGCAAAGATCGGATTGCTGCTGATGTCCGCATCATCTAACACTTCAGCAGCAAACATTGGTATTAAACCTACCATACTTCGAATACGCATTTTTAATGCGCTGCCATCAGGCATCCGCAACTGGTCGTAAAAGAAGTTGTCCCCTTCATCCCACAAACCTGCCTGACCACCCTCTCCCAGGCTCGACATCGCTTCGGCTATGTAAATAAAATGCTCGAAATATTTAGAAGCTATATCCCGGTAAGCTTTATTGGCCTGGGCAAGCTCCGCAGCAATGCCTAACAGGTTCAACGAAAACATAGCCATCCAACTTGTGCCATCAACCTGCTCAAGGTGTGCGCCGTTTGTAAACTTAGTGTTGCGGTCTAATACGCCGATATTATCCATCCCCAAAAAGCCGCCCTCAAATATGTTGTTGCCTACCTCATCTTTACGGTTAACCCACCAGGTAAAGTTTAGCATAAGCTTATGGAAGATGCGCTCTAAAAAGAAGGTATCGCCCACGCCGCCGTTAGCTTGTTTGTCCTGCAGATATATTTTCCAGGTAGCCATGGCATGTACCGGTGGATTAGCATCGCCAAAATCCCATTCGTATGCAGGTAGCTGTCCGTTGGGGTGCATGTACCAATCTCTTATTAACAGGCTCAACTGATTTTTAGCAAAAGCCATATCAATTCCGGCCAAAGCAATGCAATGGAATGCAAGGTCCCACGCGGCAAACCAGGGATACTCCCATTTATCAGGCATGGAAATAATGTCGCCACGGTTGTTAAAGTGCTGCCATTTGCTGTTACGCGCGTGCAAGCGGCTTTGAGGTGGAGCAGGTTCTCCGGGGTCGCCCTTCAACCATTGATGAACATCGTAATAATAAAATTGCTTGTTCCAAAGCAGACCAGCGTAGGCTTGCCGTCTTATCATCGCTTTTTCTGGAGCGTTTTTGGCAGGTAACAAGTTGTTGTAAAACTCATCCGCTTCCGCCTCGCGGGCGGTGAAGAGGTCGTCAAAATCTTTAAAATTAGCGCCTTCATTTGCTGTCAACCTCAGTCTGATCACTTTGCTTTCGCCGCCGGCGACTTCAATATCGTAATTGTAAGCCGCACGCGTTCCAACTTTTGCTTTGTTAACTGTATCAGATTGGTTAACGATATGATCATTTATTCCATCCTTGTAGTATTCCTGTTTGCTATTGATCCCACCAAAGCGGACGATGTTGGTTTCGTTTTCACAAAAGAGTGTTTCTGTGTTGCCTTCTGCTAAAAGACTGTGTATGTCAAGATCTTTATGTATGATGTTTATGCTACCATTACTATCACTTAATTGCGGCTTGTAATCATCATAGCCCCAATCCCATGTATTGCGAAACCAGATAGTTGGCAGCACATTTAGCCTGGCGGCTTGCTTGCCGCGATTGGTAACAATTATTTTGATCAGGATGTCGTCTATACCAGCTTTTGCGTACTCTACCTGCAGATCAAAATATTCATCGTTATCAAAAATACCGGTATCAATAATTTCAAATTCCGGTTTGTTGCGATCTCGTTTTCGGTTCTCTGCCACCAATTGATCGTACGGAAATGCCTGCTGGGGATACTTATACAGCATTTTCATATACGAGTGGGTAGGCGTATTATCTAAATAATAGTATAGCTCCTTTACGTCTTCGCCGTGATTACCTTCGGCATTGCTTAACCCAAAAAAACGTTCTTTGATAATATGGTCTTGCTTGTTCCAAAACGCTACTGAGAAGCAAAGCAATTGCTTTAGATCACAAATACCTGCAATCCCCTCCTCTCCCCAACGGTATGCTTTACTGCGGGCCATATCATGAGTGATGTAGTTCCAGGCGTCGCCGTTAGCACTGTAATCTTCCCGCACGGTACCCCACTGGCGGTCGCTAACGTAAGGTCCCCAACGCTTCCATCCGGTAGTTTTTAATCGGTCGGCTTCTGCACCCATAATATCTTATTTCCAGGCGTTACGTAGAAAACGTAGCCAGTTGCCATACATCATATTTTCAATATCTGTTTGGCTGTATCCTCTTTTTAATAAAATACCAGGTACTTTTTGCAGGTCTGCGATGGTTTCCAAGTCGTATGGACATTGCTCCCTGCCAAAAGCACCATCCAAATCGGTGCCCATGCCTACATGCAAAGCGTTACCGGCAATCTGGCAAATGTGGTCTATGTGATCGGCCATCACTTCCAAATTACAATTCATTTGTTTAGGATCTGATTGTCCTCTAACCCATCCTGGTACCATCATCCAGGCATCTAAGGCTGCGCCTATAACAGCGCCGCGGTTTATCAATGCCCTTATCATTTCGTCGCTATACTGGCGGTTATGATTAACCAGTGCGCGGCAATTATTATGGCTTGCCCAAACATAGCCGCCAAAATTATCCAGCGCCTGCCAAAAAGCATCATCGCACAGATGAGTGGCATCTAAGATGATGTTCAGCCGCTCCATTTCTTTAAGTAGTTGCAGGCCGTTATCACCCATCACCCCCGTTGCATCGGTTCCGTTGGCATAACGCCCCGGCCCGTAATGCGCGGGGCCTAAAGCCCTAAGTCCATAATTGTATGCCGTTTGCAAGTAGGAAACATCCACGATGGAATCTGCCCCTTCTAAGCTTAAGATATAACCTATCGGCTTATTAGTACTGTCATTATCATTTTGCCACAGGCTTACATGCGACTCTAAAGATGCAAGATCATTTATCTGCACCATTTCGCCCGCATCCTCCATGGCTTTGTACCAAGCAAGTTGCCCCTGGGTTTGCGCCCATGCCTGTTGCGGCGAATGCCACCCGGGCAAATGATTATTAGGCGCAACGTAACGACCTAACTGCGTTGCAACCACCAACCCTATCTTTCCCTTCCTCAACTCCGGCAAGGCCACAACGGCTTTAGCCCTGTCTGGTTTGTCAGTTAAACCAACTTCACGCGCATTGATGGCGGCAACCGGTTGTGTCAGGTCGCGGTTCCACTCAAGAGCGTTCATGCTTAGGTCTAAGTGTGCATCTATCGTGAACATATCTTTTGAATCGCTCGAATATTAAATGTTTATCTTTCTATCTCTTGCAATGATTTTCCACTCACCTGAAATGATACTATCTTCGACGGTGAGAGCCCTTTCATACAGTGCTACCGAAGGGCAAACATGAAAAGGCAGACCATACAACACATCGCCAACTTTATAGTTATGACCAGCGCCGGCATCAGCTACAAGATGCTCTTCGCTGTGGCTCACAAATTTCAGTTCTGGCGCGTTAAGGAAAAAAACGCGTTCGTTAAGCGGGCGCTCTGCAGACACTGATTTGTGGCCAAGATCAATACATATCTTAGCTTCATCAGGTAATGAAATTACGCGTGCTATCAACAAAGCAGCCGGTTTAAAGGGCTGTTCGGGGTAGGCATCACCATAGCCTTTATCCCAATACACAAAAGTACCGGGACTAAGCTCTGCATCTTTAATTTCTTTTATGATGGGCATAGTTGGCGAACCTCCGGCTATTAGCAGTGGCTTTTCGAAGCCCTGTTTTTGCAAATCTTTAGTTAATTGAAGAACAGGCTGCATCGCTTCATCCGAACGTTTCCGTCTTACCTCAAAATCACTATCATGGATGTGGCCGTCGTAAGCATGCAAGCCTTTCAAAGACAAACCAGGTAAGGCGTTACAACGCGAATATAACGCCAACGCATCTACAGACTTTATGCCTGTGCGGTTCATACCAATATTCAGATCAATAAAAACGGGGATGATCAGATTGTTAGCGATTGCCTGTTCAGAAATTTCAAGTGCGGATTGTTCATTATCCACCAAACAGGAATATTGAGTATCCGGATAAGTTTTTATCACCTCGATAAACCGCTTAAGCTTTGGTCCCGCCGGTTGGTAAGCTAAGAGTACATCCTTAGCTCCGGCCATGCCCAACATTTCTGCTTCGGCAATAGTGGCGCATTTAAACTTGATTATACCTTTCCGGATCATCAATTTAGCAGCAGCAGCGCTTTTATGGCTTTTAGCATGCGGTCTCAAACGTGCTACATCATCAACCATCGCTTTCAAAAGATCAATATTGTAGCTCACCCTTTCAGGATACACAACAAGTGCAGGTGTATCTAATTCATCAACTTTATCAATGATATACCAATCAGGATTTTCCATAGGATATGCTACGTTTAAACCAGTTCAAATAGCGCTTCTATCTCAACAGGAATATTATCCGGTAATGATCCCATACCCACCGCACTGCGCACGCCAATACCATTTTCTTCGCCCCAAACTTGGGCAAACAATTCGCTTGCACCGTTAATGATGTAAGGATGGCGTTCAAAATCGGGCGTGCAATTAACCATGCCTAAAACCTTAATTACGCGTTTAATCCTATCCAGGCTACCCAGGTTTTCCTTGATGGTAGCCAGCATGGCCAAACCCACCTGCCTTGCAGCAAGCTTACCATTTTCCATATCGATAGTATCGCCTACACGACCAATGATAAGTGACCCGTCGTCCTGCACGGTGCCGTGGCCCGACAGATACAGATACTTACCATCAATTAAACATGGTTTATAAACACCAAGCGGTTTTGGCGCCGGCGGAAGGCTTAAGCCTGTTTCTTTGAAGTTTTGTTCAGCAGAGTTCATGGCGGTAAAGCTATTATTTTTACCATCAAATACCAGTCATAAACAAAAAAAGCCGGGAACCACCCCGGCTTTTATAGAACCAATATAATTAAAACTTAAAGGACACACCGAAATTGATAGAGTAATCCGCAAAAGCTGCGTCACCTATCACATAAGTGCCTGTTTTCGCCGAATTCTCTTTATCAGTTACACTTTGCTGGCGGTTTCTTTTCAAAGCAACAGGAACGCTCGCAAAAAGGTTAACTCTCTTCAAACTGTAGTTTAACGAAGGCTCAACCGATATGATGTAGCCGGGACGACGGAAACCATCACTTTTCCCGATCAGGTCGCGCACCGGGATACCCTCCATACGGCCACCAACTGATGCGGTGAGTGCGCTGAACGAACCATTAAAGGTATAATTTACTCCTAATCGCGCCAGGTATTGATCCGGCACACTCATGATGCTTTCATTAGCAAGTAGCGGGCTTAATGTTTCGCGGTAAGTACGCGTGCCGTTTGTGTTACGCGGGTTGGCCATATAATACAAATTGGTGTAACCGCTGAAACGTCCTCCCAGATGCAAAAAGCCATTTAACTCGGCTATTGCGCCTACTCCGCCGTCGCCTAATTGGATAGATTGATCTACCGGACGGTTCGACGGTGTTACGTTGTAAAAATAACTGTGATAATTATAATCTCCCGTAGGCAATTTAATACCTAAGCCAACCTGCAGGTTTCCGTTATGTGAGGTCCGCGGATCAAACAACCAGCGATAAGCAACAACGCGGGCATCGCCAAAACCATGTGAATACGACCTGTGGCGTTCTTTACCGCCGTGCTCATAAAGTGAGGATCGGATGTTTATGAGGTAAGGAATACCTACAGTAACAGACCAGAAGCGGTTGAAATTACGAGTAAGGCTCAGATCAATGGTATTTTGAAAGTTTACCACTTCGTTATGTAAGGTTTGACGTTGCTTTTGTTCTTCTGTACCTTTAAAGTGCTTGTAAGAGTGAAAGTAGCGGTAAGCTGATGTAAATACCCAGCTGCTTTCTTTGCCGGGAGTGATACTGCTATCAAGCATAGGATGTTCCATTACAGTGAATGCGCCTTTGCCGCTGATAGCTACACAGCCTTGTGCGTTTGCTGTTACATTGTTAAATATTATAAATATGATAGTGCCCGCAAGCACCTTGTAAATCAGTTTCATTTTGTGGGTTTTTAGGTAATAGAATGACAGGCAACCCTGAAGGATTGCAAAAAAGGTGATTGGTTGGTTGAAAGTCCCCCTCTAAAAAATCAGAATTTTTTTGATAAGAACGGTATTGTGAGATTTGAAGAAACTTGTTTTAATGAGAGCCATAAGGCTATCAAAGTGCCGTAGCTACCACCGCGCTCTATCCATTCAAATATCTCGTACCTGGGATAAAATAGTTCGGTTGCAGCTTTCCATATAATAAAAATGAGGATCAGGTTGCGGATAGGCTTAAACAACACCAGCACAGCGGCCGTTATCTCGAAAACTCCTGCCATTTGCGCCACTTTAGCCGGTTCTGTAAAGCCGAGCGATGCATATTGCCCAAGCAGACTTTTCTTTTGCAAGAGATTAAGCCAGCCGTGTCCTATCAATAACAAAAAACCAACTGTTTTAAGGCAGTTATAAACCCGCGCCATGGTCTTGGCGTCAACTTCGGCCGCAGGATCTATAAGCTCAAACAAATTTTTAAAGCTCTTAATTCCTCCTGACAGGATAAGCATAGCCAGCGGTGCGCCGAAGTTGCCGGCCCTTTCAATGAACTCCGCAAAAGGCTCGCCTGATGCGGGGCGCAGAAATGCTGTTAACGTTCCCCATACAACCAGCCAAAGCGCAATTGCCCGCATCGGCCTGAAAAGCATGATCAAACCCAAAGCGATATCCGCAGCTCCTACCCACGGCATTAGGGCATAGGCCGCTTTCGTGCCTATGCCAAACACCGCAAAATAATTGCACCAAATCTGCTTAGTAATAATACCGAATGAACCATGGCCAATAAAACACATGGCTATGGCTATTCGTAATACGTAATGGATCTTTTGCTCAGTCTTCATCACCCTGCACTTATATTTTATTAGTTAGCACCATCTGTTTTAGCGCGAGCTATTGCATATTCGCCTACTTTGATACCGGTTTTTAAGCCAACTTCGCAGTCACTGCGGTAGTGAATAGCGCCGTATAATCTTGACATCGCAGCCTCGTTCGCCATTGCCATAAAGTCGTCTTTACGCTCCGGCACCAGGTAGCCTAAAATAGTGGCAGCTGCGCCGCTAAAGTTAGAGTGTCCAGATGTATATGACGGGAAGTTTGGCACGCCGGTAAGGGTCTTTATATCAAGCATATATTGGCAAGGGCGAGGATTAAAGTAGGCGTACTTGGCATCCCAGCATACTATTGCTGCATCCATTTCGGCCATGTTCAATAATGCAAAGTTACGTGCCCAGCGCACTTCGCTTAAATTATGTTTTACAAACTCCTCAGCAGCTATGGTGTTCCAGTGTCCCGGAGGTGTAACTGTACCTACGCCATCTGCCCAAAATGCTACAATGCGCTCGTGTTCGCGGCTGCGGTTCATGCTCATTTGCAACACTTCGTCCGCTTCTTTTTTGAACTCAGGCGAGCTTGTAGAGTATGGCGGAGCCGGGCGCAAAGCAACAACAGTCTCAGGAGCAAATAAGAATGGTGTAACTTTTGTGAACAATGGCAACATTGGCGGGCGTTTTGGCAACTCTAAACTTATCCATGGGATTTGGCCCGTTGCTTTTGTATCTGCTTCCAGTTTATCCCATATTTCTTTCGTACCAATAGCTGCACCTGCTTTATCTGTTCGAGCGCGGGCTAAGAACACATCAGCAACCTGGCGACCTAAAGATTCACCTGCGTCCATATCAGAGCGGGCATTTGCACCAGCCATAATACGGTATAATTTTTCTTCAGCAGCTTTCTGGCGAATAAAATCCAGATCACCCGGGAAAAGTAACTCCATCATCTTAGCAGTAACCCCTGACACCACTGCATCCTCACTTGGGTAAGAAGGCAGGTCAGATTTTGGCACTAAAGCATTAATTGCCGCATCAGTTTTGTAGGGCGCAGGGCGGTTATATTGTTTTTTAAATTTCCAGGCTTGTACCAGTGCGTCGTATTGAGCAGCACTTACATAAGCATAAGCACGGGCAGCGTAAGGCGGATTAGCAAAAGGAAATAATGGATAAGCTAAAGGGTTGGCAGCACTTGGAGCCGGGTAAGTACCACCATCTTTTTGATAAGGCGGTAAGTTGTGTTTAGCAACCAGATCGCGTAAAATCTCGTTCCAGCGAAGTACTGATCCTGCGCTCCAGTAAGTGATAATGTCTCGCTGTTCCTTTGTTAAGTTGCGCTGATAGCTTTTAATTTCGTTAAGATCGGCAAGATAATTTGGCGAAGTCACAGCATCGGGTGCAGTAACGGTAAATGTAGAAGAGCTGGTCAGAATAGGTTTCCAGGTATCAGCGTTTAGGTCTAAGTTAGCTGGTGCTAACGCCGGGAACTCCATGTTCCGCTCAACAATTTCTTTTTTACAAGATGATGTAAGTACCGATACCGCCGCAAACATCACTGGTAATATATGTAGTAAATTCTTTTTCATCTGTAATATTATTTATCTGATTTTTCTCCTTTGGTTGAGAATACGTAGTAAACACCGCCAAACACGCCTAAATTCTGTCCGTAATTACGGCCGTGCAATACCCAACTGCCGCCTGCCGTAAACTCAAGACCCGGTATCGACTGGAACATGTACTTAAAAATGCTGCCTACCGCCGTTGCCTGCATATTGTTGCTTGGGAATGGCATGTTGTTTTTGGTGATATCGAAACCACCAATGGTATTCATGTGCGTAAGCGTTACCTCGGCATTAAATTTTAAGCTGCGGTAACCTGTACTGAATAAAAAATTGGTCATGTTTGGCATTGCAACCTGATTGGTGTAATGCATCTCTGTTGTGAAGTAAGAATCACGATCGATAGTAATATTATCGCGGCGAACGTATTGCCCTGCGCCGGCAACAAAGAACCTGCCTACCTGGTAATTTAATAAGCCTCTAACAGCAATGCTTTTGCTGCGCATACCTATAGAAAGTGGAAGGTAATCTGCCTGGTAATTGCCAACCGGTATATTGCCTGATACAATAGCATGTAAGCTAAGTAAACCCGTGCCAACCTCCTGCTTTACAGCCATCCATTTAAACGCAAGGCTTATGTCCTGAAAACCCTGCTGTCCGCGTAGTGTACCCGCAGAAACATTGGTTTTAACATACGGTACCATAAAAAGTAAATTGATGCGGTTGCTTAAACCGTAGTTACCGCCAAGGGCATATACGTTGCTGCTCACAGTACCAAGGTTAAGATTATCGCGTCTAAAGGTGCCTTCCCAGTAGTGGTCCCAGCTATTATGGGTGTAAACGCCGGCTGCACAAAAGTAATTTTTAGGTATCATCAACGCGTCTGACTCGGTTTGAGCCTTAGCTGTTTGGCTTAAAGCCATTACAGCAAACGCACTGATACAATACTTTATATATTGTAAAGTTTTATTCATAAGGGTTTAAAGTAATCGGGATAAAAAGTATCAATAAACACCGGCCGCCAAAAAATCTCACAAATTTGATGGCCGGTGCTTAATTGTATTCTGCGTTATGCATATACATCTGACACGTTACGACAAAACGTGACGTAGCATTGTGCCTAAGCAGACGAAAAAATCTTTATATAATTATTAATCAACCAATAAGTTGATTGGGCGGCTTGCCCGGAGATTCGATGTATGGATGGGTTAATACAGAAGATATAAGATTTCCCCTTTGTAGAGAAGGATCATTAAAATTCAGAAAATTTACCTGGGTGACCGGTACATTGTATTCTGATACCGGAGAACTTAGTTTTTTAGCTGATGGCTCCTGCCCTTTCTTAGTTAAAGGCGCATCACTTACATTTTTGGCTATAATGGTGTTAGCCTCAAATAATTTGTTCTTTACTTCGTTGGCCACACAAACAAGGTACATGGTATCCCTGGTCATCTTAACGCCAACATAATTGTAGAAACCGTTTTTTAATTGAACTTGTCCTTGAACTTTTTCATAATCCGGCCAGTCTTGAATGCCCGGCGTGTGAACAGGAACTTTTATTTGCACAAGTTGAGTAGCATCAACCTTGTTTTCGTAGATCTGTTTAACGATCTGCTGCTCGGATCGATGGATGAAATACTCGAAGATAACGGTATACCCACCTGCATTAAACAGATGTACGCTTAGTAGCAATATAGCCAGAAATCTTCTCAACTTTTAGTTATTATTTAGGGTATAACTCCGTAAAAATATCTATTTAAATGGATATAACAAATTTTTTACATCTTTTTTCAAGAAAAGAAACTACTGAAACACAACCAACTAAACTATTCCTTATAGCTTACAGGTGTAAGCTTTACAAGATATTGGTCCATATCATCAGTATACAATACCTCACTAATCCATTCTTCTTCTAAAGCTATTCGCTTTAGTGTCTCATTATCAACATAAAGCCATTTGAACCAATCTGTTTTCTTCCCTTTATAAACATATTGATAAGATATTTCGCCGTAATAATCATCGTTTTGTGGTGGTTGGCCATCATAAAGGTAGGCAACGTCAGATGAGTCGAACAGTAAACATCCGCTGGATTTAAGCAGCGTTTTGGCATGCCGTAAAAATCTACGTAAACCGTCTAAGGTTCCGCATAAGCCAATGCCATTCATCAGCAGCAACAAAGTGTCATATTGCTGATGGCTAAGTTCGAAGATATCCCTTGCGAAGGCTTGTTTCACACCGCGTTGTTGCATAATGGCAACTGCCAGGGGTGAAATATCCAATGCCGTAACATCAATGCCTTTATCTTGAAGCATAAGGGCGTGGCTGCCCGCACCTGCACCAATGTCTAATACTGAACCCTTACATTTTTCCAAAGCAATCAATTCCAGATCAGGCATCTCGGCCTCATCCCGAAAATAAACATCAACCGGCATTTCCTCTTTAGGGCCATATTTGTTTTTTATCCAAAGTTTATGCTTGCGGTTATGTTTGTAATGGTCAAAAAGCGCTTGTCCGAAAATGTCATTCACGCTGCAAAGATATTTTTTCCTATAATTGGTACGCTATGAAACTACATACTATAGATACCGGTTTTTTTAAATTGGATGGCGGCGCGATGTTTGGCGTAGTACCGAAATCTCTTTGGCAGAAAACTAACCCTGCCGACGATAAGAACCTGTGCACCTGGGCCATGCGGTGTCTATTGGTTGAGGACGGAGACAGACTGATATTGATAGATACCGGGATAGGCAATAAACAGGACGAAAAGTTCTTTAGCCATTATTATCTGCATGGCACAGATACTATAGACAGTTCATTAGCAGCCAAAGGTTTTAACCGAAATGACATAACAGATGTGTTCTTAACTCACCTGCATTTTGACCACGTTGGTGGTGCTGTGGAGCATATAAATGGCAACCTCACCCCTGCTTTTAAAAATGCCACTTACTGGAGTAACGCACAGCATTGGGAATGGGCGGTTAATCCAAATGATCGTGAAAAAGCATCATTTCTTAAAGAGAATATTTTGCCAATACAGGAAAGCGGACAGCTAAAGTTTATTGAAGCACAGGATGGTGTAACTTTCACCAACGATGTAAAGATACGTTTCGCTTATGGACATACTGATGCCATGATGTTGCCACAGATAAGCTACAAAGGAAAACAAATCTTATATATGGCAGATCTGCTTCCATCTGTAGGGCATATACCTCTCCCATACGTAATGGCATACGATATGTTCCCGATGAAGACACTTGATGAGCGAAAACACTATTGGAAAGAAGCTGTAGACAATGAATACATATTGTATTTAGAACACGACCCTGTAATTGAATGCTGCACTTTGCAGCAAACTGAAAAAGGAATTAAGTTAAAAGATACCTTTATGCTTAAAGATTTGTAACTTGTGCCTATAAACCGAAATAACGAGGATATCTTGTTAACCACAAAAATTATTCCAAATTTAACGTACTAAAATATTTTCTCATTTTAGGGTAAAATACTGGTTTTCTTATAGTAAAACTGGTTTTTTAACAAACAAATGCGTACTTTTGCACGTTCAATTCTAAATCAAAGAATCGAGGCTAATTAAATAGATGAGACAACTCAAAATAACTCAATCAATTACCAATCGTGAGTCACAATCCCTTGACAAATACTTACACGAAATTGGTAAAGTTGACCTGATAACTGCCGAAGAAGAAGTAATCTTAGCACAGAAAATTAGAGAAGGCGACCAGGCCGCATTAGAACGTTTAACAAAAACAAACCTTCGTTTTGTGGTATCGGTAGCTAAACAATATCAAAACCAGGGACTTACCTTGGGCGACCTTATTAACGAAGGTAACTTAGGCTTAATAAAAGCTGCAAAACGCTTTGACGAAACTAAAGGCTTCAAATTTATTTCCTACGCTGTATGGTGGATACGCCAGTCGATATTACAAGCTATTGCTGAGCAAAGCCGTATCGTACGTTTACCATTGAACCAGGTTGGTTCGTTAAGCAAGATCAGCAAAGCTTTTTCAAAATTAGAGCAAGAATACGAACGTGAGCCATCACCAGAGGAGCTTGCAGACATATTGGAAACTACGGTGGATAAGATATCTGATACACTTAGTAACAGCGGTCGTCACGTATCTATGGATGCACCGTTTGTACAGGGTGAAGAAAATACACTCTTAGATGTATTGGAAAACCAGGAGCCAAATACCGACTCTATCCTGATCAACGAATCGCTATCAGAAGAGATCAAACGTTCACTATCTACTTTAACGGAGCGCGAGCGCGAGATAATTGTATTGTTTTTTGGTTTAGGTTCTAACCATCCGTTATCTCTTGAAGAGATAGGTGAGAAATTCAACCTTACCCGTGAACGGGTTCGCCAGATAAAAGATAAGGCTTTACAACGCTTAAGGCATACATCGCGAAGCAAGATATTAAAATCATATTTAGGTTAACATACAAAGCCTCCCTTAAACAAGCGGAGGCTTTTTTATGTTAAATTGAAATGGAAGACCCAAGCGGTTACGAGCATTTCACTCCAGCCGACGCAATTGCTCATCAGCAAGAGTTGCGTAAACAGATCAGCATTAAGGAACTGACCTCGCCCATTCGTACCATCGCGGGTGCTGATGTATCGTTCAACAAAAATTCAGAAGTTTTATATGCCGGTATTGTGGTTTTTACGTATCCCGAATTGAAGATTATAAGCACAGCAACTGCAATAGCGCACACAACTTTTCCCTACATATCCGGACTGCTGGCTTTCAGAGAAGTGCCCGCACTCTTTAATGCCTGGAATAATCTTGTTATCAAACCTGACCTGCTGGTGTTAGATGGCCAGGGTATAGCACATGAACGCCGTATGGGCATAGCCACGCATTTTGGATTAATAACTACCATACCTACTATTGGCAGTGCTAAAAGCAGGCTCTACGGTAATTTTAATGAGCCTGCTGATAAACCCTTTGCCGAAAGCCCGATGTATCATAATAATGAACAAGTTGGTGTGGCCTTACGAAGCAAAGTGCGTTGTAACCCCATTTATATTTCGCCGGGGCATAATATCAGTATCCGGCAAAGCGTTGATGTGATTAGAAACTGCATTCGTGGTTACCGCATACCAGAACCAACCAGGCAAGCGCATTTTTTAGTTAACAAAATAAGGATTGAGCACGGTGATGGGACAGCTAAGCAACCGGGTTTGTTTGATTAATACCTTGCCTTCATGAACAAAACGCTTACTCTTGTCTGGTATTTTTATCGGCCGGTAATGGTTGTCGATCTCATTTTTACAGCAATTTGTTTAGTAAGTTTATTAAAGATCGGGGTTTGTTTTTTTATAAACACGCTGATCATTAAAGCATTGGGTTACGCGGCAATGTTATTTTATAAAAATTATTTTGGCAGCAAAACTTACATGTTTTACCGCAACGCCGGATATAGCATAAGCCGGATGTACGTGTACGCATGTAGCTGCGATCTTGCAATATATGTCGTTATAATAGCTCTTTTATTCTCATTTATTCCTCAGCATGCGCATCTTAAAGGTTGATAGCGTACAAATGGAATATCAAGGCCGCAAAATATTGCGTGACGTGCACCTTACATGTAAGCAGGGCGAAATTGTTGGTTTATTAGGCCGCAATGGCTGCGGCAAATCAAGCTTGCTTAAAGTAATCTTCGGCATAGTTAAACCTGCTTATAGCTATGTTGCAATTGATGGGCATGCCATCGGTAAAGGCTATCATGGCAACCAAATGGCTTATCTGCCGCAAGATCATTACCTACCCAAGAGCATAAATATACATCAATTAGCAAAATTTATTGTCGATCCCCAATTATGGCCTTCGTTTGAGCAATTACCGATATTTGAAATCTGTAGAGATAAAAAGGCCAACGAGTTATCCAGTGGTCAGTTACGACATTTCGAAACCATGATGGTGGTTCATAGCAAAGCTGATTTTATTTTGCTGGATGAGCCGTTCACACACATCTCACCTTTGCAAGCCGACGAGTTAAAGGAAGCTATGCGAAATTGCGTCAAAACAAAAGGCATAATTATAACCGACCATCAATACTACAATATTTTGGAAGTAAGCGACAAATTAAAATTACTTGATAACGGCTGCACAAAACACATTACCGATAATGAACAATTAGTCAGTTACGGCTATCTTAGCGGTATCAATCGTTAAAAGTTATGACTATACCCATTTACCAAGCAGATGCATTTACTAACAAGCTTTTTGGTGGTAATCCCGCTGCAATATGTCCGCTTGAGGAATGGCTGCCCGATAACGTGATGCAGAAAATAGCGCTGGAGAATAATTTGGCCGAGACTGCTTTTTTTGTAAAGAATGGTAATGGTTACTTACTGCGCTGGTTTACGCCCGAGTTGGAGATTGATCTTTGTGGTCACGCTACGCTGGCCACAGCCCACATCTTATTTACCGAATTAGGTTACGCGGGTGATGCAATCAACTTTGACACCGTTAAGACAGGTACATTAATAGTTACGCGCGATGGTGAAAAATATTCTATGAATTTCCCTTCGCGTCCTCCGTTTGCAGCCGACATACCTGAAGGTTTGATAAACGCCTTGGGCGGAAATCAACCTAAAGAAGTTTTGCGCTCACGCGACTACTTTCTGGTTTACGAAACCGAGGATGAGATAACGAATATGATTCCGGATCACGCTTTACTTGCTAAAATTGATACTTTAGGGGTAATTGTTACGGCACAGGGTAAAGATATTGATTTCGTATCCCGCTTTTTTGCACCAGCCGCCGGTGTGCCCGAAGATCCGGTTACAGGTTCAGCGCATTGCAACCTGATTCCTTACTGGGCAAATAAACTTGGTAAAAACAGCTTGCATGCCTACCAGGTTTCCTCACGCAAGGGAGAACTATGGTGCGAATTGAAAGGCGACAGGGTAATAATGGCAGGTAAAGCAGTAACCTATCTGCGGGGAAGTATAGAAATTTGATGCGGCGAACGTTTTAGCTTTCTCCTTTCAGCTTTAACCTTAAATAGCTATATTAAGCTTTTGTTTTTTAGCAGTACTTGTCCTGATTAATGCAACTTACTCAATTAGAAATCAAGGGGTTTAAGAGTTTCGGCGATAAGATCACCATTAATTTTAATGAGGGTGTTACAGCTATTGCAGGCCCAAACGGCTGCGGCAAAAGCAACGTTGTCGACGCTATCCGCTGGGTTTTGGGTGAGCAAAGTACACGTATGCTACGGTCTGAAAAGATGGACAACGTTATTTTCAACGGTACCAAAACCCGTAAAGCCGCTAACCTTGCCGAGGTATCACTAACGTTTGATAATACAAAGAACATCCTCCCTACTGATTTTTCGCAGGTTACGCTCACACGCAGATTGTACCGTAGTGGCGAGAGTGAGTACCGCCTCAATGATGTGCAGTGCCGCCTAAAGGATATTACAGACCTTTTTATGGATACCGGTGTTGGTGCCGACTCCTACTCTATCATCGAGTTAAGAATGATAGATGAGATAATCAACAACAAGGAAGGATCTCGCCGTAATTTATTCGAAGAAGCGTCGGGCATTTCAAAATATAAGCTTCGCAAAAAACAAACCTTTAACAAGTTAAAAGATACCGAAGCCGATCTTGAACGTGTTGAGGACCTCCTGTTTGAGATTGAGAAAAACCTTAAAACGCTTGAGAATCAAGCAAAAAAAACCGAACGTTATTATCGTTTAAAAGAGCAGTACAAAACGTTGAGTATATCCCTGGCTTCGTTCCGTATCGCCAATTTTAGTCGGTCTTTAGCGCAGATAGAGGAAAAAGAGCAGGTACAAAAAGTAGAAAAAGCCGGTATTGTTACACAAATAGATACGTTGGAAGCCGAGCTTCAGAAAAGTAAGGTGGAAAGCATCACTAAAGAGAAAAACCTGGCTGCCCAACAAAAAGCCAGCAATGAATACACGGCTAAAATACGTGCGTACGAAAGCGAAAAACGCATTAAGAACGAGCAACTCAAACATCAGCAGGATAAAGAATCGCGTTTAAAGGATGAATTGGAGCGCGATAATACACAACACAAACACGTACAGTATAACATCAAGCGCCTTAACGAAGAAAAGTTACAGGAGGATGAAAACCTGCAGATCATTTCTGCCCGTGTACGGGAACTTAAAGAAGCGGTTGAAGAACTACGAGCGCAACAGGCTGAGGCCAGGAACGAACTGAATGAACTTAACGCGGTAAACAATCGTTTACAAAGCCAGGTTTATAAAGCCGAAAAGGATGTTGACATCCTTAATATACAACAACAGGCACTTGAGCAGGAAAGCCAGCGCAACGTAGAAGATACCACCAATAAAGAAACTGAACTTTCACACTTCAATACGGTTGTTGACGATCTCCAAACCCGGGTTGAAACCCTACAAAGCGAGTATGAGCTGGCTGTGGACGCGGAAAACAAACTACAGGAGCAAATTACGAAGACCGAAGCATCGGTTAAAACCGTTACTGAAAGCATTGCTGCGGATAGCCGTAAGCTGGATGCCAAACAGAACGAGTATAATTTGACTAAAAGTTTGGTAGACAACCTGGAGGGTTTCCCGGAGTCTATCCGTTTTTTAAAGAAAACCTCAGGTTGGGCTAAAACCATCACGCTTTTCAGCGATATTCTTTTTTGTAAGGAAGAGTTCAGGGTAGCGATAGAGAACTACCTCGAGCCGTTTATGAACCATTACGTGGTAAATAATTACAACGAAGCAATTGCCGCCATCAACCTGCTAAGCAATGCCGCTAAGGGGCGCGCGCAATTTTTCATCCTTGATAATTACGAAACCGACGCGCAATCCTCAGATACCAGCTTAATAGACTCTGCAGCTATTCCGGCACTATCAGTTGTTGAGGTAGACGAACGTTACAAACCGCTATGCACTCATCTGCTAAAAAATGTTTACCTCGTTAATGATCACAGCGAGCAGGATATTAACTCATTACCGTTGCCGGAAGGCGTTGTACTAATAGGAAAAAGCGGCAAATTCAATAAATCGCGCCATACCATGGCTGGCGGCTCAGTCGGTTTGTTTGAAGGAAAACGTATAGGCAGGGCAAAAAATCTTGATAACCTACTTAAAGAGATCAAACAATCCGAAACACGCATACAGAAATTAAAAAGTGAGTCTGAAGAATTAAACAGCAGGCTGGTAGCCTTAAAAGCATCAGGCAAGGCTAATGAGGTTCGCCAGAAACAATTTGAGCTTAATCAATTAAACACTGAGCTGGTTACAGTTAAAACCAAACAGGAACAATACCAAGCCTTTATTGAGAATAGCTTGAATCGTAAGCAAGCCATAGCAGATAAAATTGCCGGGATAAAAGATGAGATATTTAACCTTGGCCCTACCCTTTTAGATCTTAAAGAACAGAAGCAAACGCAAAATGAATTAATGCTGGAGAAGCAGGCTTTGTTCAATGAACTCAACGAAGTTGTAACTGTCCGTTCCAACGCCTACAACCAGGAGAATATCCGTTTTCACCAACAGCAAAATAAGGTGTCGGGTTTAGCAAAAGACCTTGATTACCGCGAAACGCAATTAGAGCACCTGGATACGCGCATAAGGCAAAATACTGCCGAGCTGGAGAAAGTGAAAGCGTTGATATTGGAAAATCTGCAACAAACCGGGGATAGCGACGAGAACCTGCTCGAAATGTACGAACAGAAAGAGTCTCTTGAAAAAGGCACCGCAGAAGCCGAACAGGAATATTACGCGTGGCGTAACTTAATCACCGAACGCGAGGCCGAAGTGACAAAACTTCGCCAGCAAAAAGATCGCACGGAAGCTGTAGAGAACGAACTTAAAGATGAGCGTAATAACCTAAAAATAGAACTGAATGCTCTTCGTGAACGTTTGTCGGTAGAGTTCAATATCGATATCAATGACCTGTTAGAAATTGAAGTAAATAAAGCCGATAACGAAGACGATATTCGTGAGAAGACTGAAAAAATGAAGCGCCAGCTCGATGATTTTGGTGCTATTAACCCTATGGCGGTTGAGGCATACAATGAGATGAACGAGCGCCATACTTTCATCCAAACGCAAAAGAAAGATCTCGCAGAAGCTAAAGCATCGTTACTGGCCACTATTCAGGAAATTGATGACACCGCCAAAGAGAAATTCATGAATGCCTTTGTATTGGTACGTGAGAACTTTATAAAAGTATTCCGCTCATTGTTCAATGAAGAAGACTCATGCGATCTTACACTTACCAATCCCGATAATCCGCTCGAGTCCGACATAGACATTATTGCACGGCCTAAAGGTAAGCGACCGCTATCAATCAACCAGTTATCGGGCGGGGAAAAAACGCTTACAGCTACAGCCATACTATTTTCGCTTTACCTGCTCAAGCCAGCACCCTTCTGTATTTTTGACGAGGTTGATGCTCCGCTTGATGACACAAACATTGATAAGTTTAACAACATCATCCGCAAGTTCTCTGCTGATTCGCAGTTTATCATTATTTCACACAATAAACGCACTATAGCTTGTACTGATATTGTTTACGGCGTAACTATGGTTGAGCAGGGTATATCCCGTGTTGTGCCGGTTGACCTGCGCGAATTTGCTGATTAACAAAAGAGGCCGAAGATTGATCTTCGGCCTCTTTTGTTAGTTTTACTTATACACTTATTTTTTAGACTGAGGGTGATCTACGACCATGCCTTTGAACTTACGTGCATCAAGTTTGATCCCAAGCGCGTGAGACTCATCTGCACTAAACAAACGTTGGGTAGACAAACTTTGTACTTTAGGACTTGCAACATCAAATGTACCCTGCTTAACATAATTAAGCGCGTACTTAAGTAATTGCTCATCAGGGTCGCCAAAATCTTTGCTTACGTCATCCGCGGCGTATTTACCGGCATAGTCTGCAGAACCCGGTTGCATACCTGCATAATAACCGCCGTTACCTGCCGAGTTTTTAGTCTCAAATTGCGGAATATAAAGTTGGTATTTATTAATATTCATAGCGAAGAAACCAACTGGTTTACCGTAAGTAGTGTTACCAATAAGTTTAACATTACGTTTTGGCAAAAGGTTGTTTATCGTCAACTCGCTTGCTGATGCAGTGCTACCTGTTACTATGAAGAAAATGTTATTTAAGGTAGCCAAGCTACCTAATGATTGCTTTTCAAAATTTTCTGTATTAGTTGCTGCGGTATAATCAAAGGCGTCGAAATAGTTATATAACCTTCCGCTGTTATCTTTTCTAACCTGGTTTTTCAAAATAGTTGCTTTGCCGGTTGCCATTGTTTGGTTAAATACATAGCTAAACATCGGCGTGCCAAAAGCTGATTCTGGCGCCATTAAATTGCTTAGGTATTGAGCTGTTTCAACAGCACCGCCTCCGTTATAACGCAAGTCGATAACAAGGTCTGTTATATTTGCTGCCTGGAAAGTACTGAATGCTGCATCTATCTTAGGCTGGGCATTGCTTAATTGCGTAAAGCTATTGAATACCATATAACCAACCTTTTTACCACCGCCTAAATCAAATACTTTACTGGTGATCACCGGGTTTACATTATAATTTGCTACAGATAAAGACACATCGAAAGTGGTGTTATCCGGCCTTCTCAACGTCATGTTAATGGTATTGCTGTACGCATAAGCTTGTATCAGGAAGCTCACGTTAGCATCGGTTGCCGCAAGATCTGTTTTATCATTTATCTTGATTATCTGGTATCCACGCTTGATACCTTGCGCATCAGCTGGTGAACCCGGATAAACATATTTTACGCGAAGATCATTTGTGCTTGGCCAAAAAGGTGCAAACCCGAAATCGCCGTTGGTGCCACCTATTGAGCCTGCTACAGCTCCCTGATCGATAAAAGAATATTTAGCTTGTCCCGGAGAATCCTCATCATACTCATAAGGTTTGTTCGTTTTCGGGTTTATGGCATACTGCGATAATGCATCAACTTCTTTGCTTAATGCGTTAGCGTCACTTGAGCCAGTGAACGAGCGTGGGTTAAATTTATCGTAAGTTGGTAATGACGTATTCCAATAATAGGTTTGCTGCGCATACAAATACACAGAGTCCTTGATCAGATCAAGTGTCGAGCCGGTCTTTGTCGGGCCGGTAGTGTCGTCCCCCGGGTTAACACTTTTTTTGGAACAAGATGCAAGCCCCATTGTTAGCGCTGCAATAAAGTAAAAGAATTTCCTCATACGTATTTAATGATATTTGAGTTAACGCGTTTGCTATTAGTATATTATCAGTATTTAAGATATAATTTCAGAAGCCGGAAAATAGTCGATTCCGCTTGCCTCTGCGCATAATATATCTGTGTTTGATTCGGTGATCATTAACAGGTCCCGCCTCTCTAAATGGTGTTCCTTTAATAGCAGATCGATTGAATCTGTTTCTGGCTTAGGCCGGGTTTCTTGCGCAAAATAACAAGTTAAATAAGACTCCAGACCGTGCCATTCAACCTGGCGTATTTTATTCAGCTGCATTTGAGGTGTGCCGTTGGTAACTACAAATAGCTTCTTTCTGTCGGTTACCACCTCTTGCATAAAGCTAAGCATATTCTGGTACAGCAACAACTTAAGCGGCAGCTTTGATGTAAGCAACATGATCTCCAGTTTACTACGATATTTTTCATCAAAATCTAACTCGCCAACCAAAGCATCGTAAACAGCATCCTCTCCTTTTGTATTATACGTTGCAATCATCAGCTCGGTTGTCTTCGATGCGTTATTTAATTCGGTATACTCTAAAAGATTGGCAAAAAGATAATAGATCTGGTAATAATAATCTTTGGCGGGGAAAAGCACATTATCTAACTCAAAAATAAACGCCTTTTTGCTGGGATCGATATCGTTATAATTTACAGCCATTAATTAGTTCAATATTGTATTCGCTAAACAATTGCTTTGATATTTGCAACACTTGCCATTCTCTATCATCTAACAGGTAAATGGATTCAACTGAATTATCAAGGCTTAAGGTGAGCATTTCGTGTGCGTAGGTGTCGCTGGCTGGGTTTGGAAGTTTAATGATATTGGTGAATGCAGGAATTTCATTATAATCTCCTAAAAGAATATCCTTCCCAATTAAACTGCCTTTAATCTTAAATGCTTTTGCCGATGTACCGGCGGTTATCAGTACTTTCACTAAACGTTAGTTACAATTGAACCATCTTTCATCACTAATGTGCGGTCTGCCATATTTGCCAGGTCTTTGTTGTGTGTTACGATCACAAACGTTTGCTGGAAATCATCTCTTAATTTGATAAACAAGTGATGAAGTTCTAAAGCATTTTGGGAGTCGAGGTTTCCTGAGGGTTCATCGGCAAATATGAGGGCCGGTTTGTTGATCAAGGCCCGAGCTACTGCAACGCGTTGCTGCTCTCCACCAGAAAGTTCTGCCGGTTTATGGTTATAACGATCTTTCAGGCCAAGCATATCCAAAAGCTCTTTAGCCCTGCTCTCAGCATCAACCCGTGAAACCCCAGCTATAAAAGCCGGAATACAAACATTTTCAAGTGCACTAAACTCAACCAATAAGTGATGGAACTGAAATATAAAGCCTATATGCTTGTTTCTGAAAGCGCTAAGCGTTTTGTTATCATACTTGCTTATCTCTTCATCATTTATAAAAAGTTGCCCGCTATCGGGCGTATCCAGTGTACCTAAAATGTTGAGTAAGGAACTTTTACCGGCACCGGATGCACCTACAATGGCAACAATTTCTCCTTTTTGTACTTCAAGGTCTACCCCTTTTAAAATGTTAAGATTTCCGTATGATTTCTTTATAGCTTGTGCTTTTAGCATGTGCGAATTTAGCGATTAGAAAACAACGTAAAGCTTATAAATTGTTAAAATGCAATTAAAGCCATTTGTTTATTAAAATAAATATTGCAAAACTGTAACCGGAGTAGGTTGATGTCTTAAAACAAAATTGTAGTTTTACCGCAAATACTTCGACAATATGAACATTCACGAATATCAGGGCAAAGCGATTTTAAAAAGCTTTGGCGTACGAGTACAGGAAGGCATACTTGCAGAAACAGCTGAAGAAGCAGTTGCAGCCGCACAGAAATTAAAGGAAGACTTTAACTCTGACTGGGTTGTTGTAAAAGCACAAATACATGCTGGTGGCCGCGGTAAAGGTGGTGGTGTTAAGCTGGCAAAAAATCATGATCAGGTTAAAGAATTAACCAACCAGATCATTGGCATGCAATTGGTTACCCCTCAAACCGGCCCGGAAGGTAAATTGGTAAGCAAGGTTTTAGTAGCACAGGATGTTTACTATCCTGGCGAAAGTGAAACCAAAGAATACTATATGAGCGTATTGCTTGATCGTGCTAAAGGCCGCAACATTATCATGTACTCTACCGAAGGTGGCATGGACATCGAAGAAGTTGCGCACTCAACTCCTGATAAAATATTCAAAGAAGAGATAGATCCTAAAGTTGGTTTACAAGGCTTCCAGGCGCGTAAAATCGCGTTTAACCTGGGCACCAGCGGTGAGGCGTTTAAAGACATGGTGAAATTTATCACTGCACTTTACAAAGCTTACGATGCTACCGACTCTTCACAATTTGAGATAAACCCGGTATTAAAAACATCTGACAACAAAATTTTAGCAGTTGATGCTAAAGTTAACCTGGATGATAACGCTTTATACCGCCACCCGGATTACGCTGCTATGCGCGATACTGCTGAAGAAGACCCAACCGAGGTTGAGGCAAGCAAAAGCAATCTTAACTATGTAAAACTTGATGGCAACGTTGGTTGCATGGTTAACGGCGCAGGTTTGGCAATGGCTACTATGGATATTATCAAACTTGCCGGTGGCGAGCCAGCTAACTTCCTTGACGTTGGTGGTACAGCAAATGCACAAACTGTAAAGGCTGGTTTTAACATCATCCTTTCAGACCCTAACGTTAAGGCTATTTTGATCAATATTTTTGGTGGTATAGTACGTTGCGACCGTGTTGCACAAGGCGTTATCGATGCATACAACGAAATTGGCAACATCCCGGTACCTATCATTGTACGTTTACAAGGCACTAATGCAAAAGAAGCAAAAGAATTGATCGATAACTCTGGCTTGCAGGTATTCTCTGCTATTTTGTTGAAAGAGGCTGCAGAACGTGTTAAAGAAGTGTTAGCGTAGCTAAATATTAGTTACATACTTATAGATAAATTAGAAGGCTCCGAAACTCGGGGCCTTTTTTATTACTAAAATGTTAAATGATTGGTAGCGGAAAACATCGTGGTCGCCCTACCGTTTAAACATTGACATCATTGTCTGTTTAGCGTCATTTGATGAAAAACAAAATAGATGTTTAAACATTTAATTTCTATATTTGTCACACACAACAAATAATTACAATCATGACTACAACAAAATGGGTATTAGATCCAATGCACTCAGAGGTTCAGTTTAAAGTTAAACACCTTGTAATATCTACGGTAACAGGTTCTTTCAAAACATTTGAAGGTTCATTAGAAACCGAGAACGACGACTTTACAGATGCAAAAGTTGAGTTTTCTTTAAATGTTGACAGTATTGACACTAACCAAAGCCAGCGTGATGAACACTTAAAGGGTGCTGATTTCTTTGATGCTGCTTCTCACCCTAAGATCAGCTTCAAATCAACTTCTTTGACAAAAGATGGAGATGATTATCAATTAAAAGGTGATCTAACTATAAAAGGCGTTACCAAACCGGTTACTCTTAATGTAGAACACGGTGGCATTGCTACCGATTTTTACGGTAACAATAAAGCAGGCTTTGACGTAACAGGCAAAATCAACCGCAAAGAATTTGGCCTTACCTGGGATGGTATTACGGAAGCAGGTTCGGTAGTAGTTGGTGAAGACATAAAATTGATCGCCAGCATCCAATTTGCTAAGCAAGCCTGAGTTGATTAATTAGTGATTAGTTAATTGGAGATTAATCTCTCTTAAATATTCACAGAAAGCCATTCGTAAAACCGGATGGCTTTCTCTTTTTAAAACCTTTGATAGTTATATTTGCTTTATAGTTATGCTTTTAAAGATCTATCCTGAAAATCCTAACGAACGCGCTATTGAACAGGTTGCAGATGTGCTGCGTAAAGGTGGCATAATCATCTACCCTACTGATACCGTTTATGGGATAGGGTGCGATATTACCAATCAGAAGGCTATTGAGAAGGTTGCCCGCATCAGGAACATCAAACCCGAAAAAGCCAACTTCTCATTTATCTGCTATGATCTTAGCCACATTTCTGATTATATTAAACCGATAGATAACACCACTTTTAGGCTGTTAAAGAAAGCCTTACCAGGTCCATTTACTTTTATTTTTAATGCAAGCCATGCTGTGCCTAAACTGCTTAGCTCTAACAAAAAAACAGTTGGTATACGCGTACCGGATAATAATATCGCCCGCTGCATTGTAAAGGTATTAGGCAACCCTATCCTATCTACATCTATCCACGATGATGATGAGATCATGGAATATTCTACTGACCCGGAATTGATCTATGAAAAATATCAAGACCTGGTTGATATCGTGATCGATGGCGGTTATGGTGAGAACATACCGTCAACCGTGGTTGACTGCACATCGGGTGACTTTGAGATCATCCGGGAAGGAAAAGGTGTTCTGGAAGATTACTTATAATTTATCCCTTTATAGATTTTATAAATCCAGGAATTTTTTCCAAATAATTCTCCTCTGCTAAAAGTTTTACAAAGGCACTGCCTAATATAGCACCATTGGCATACTCGCAAGCCTTGCTGAAAGACCTGTTATCTGAGATACCAAAACCAATAATAGCCGGATTGTTCAATTGCATATCTTTAATACGTTTATAATAGGCCTCAATGCTATCACTTAGCTTTAAACTACCTCCGGTGATGGATGAAGACGACAACAAATAAATAAAGCTGTTGCTTAAACCATCTATCTTACGAATACGCTCCTCTGAGGTTTGCGGGGTAACCAGGAATATATTGCTGAGGTTGTTGTCTTCGAAATGCTTACGGTATAGGGTTTCGTACTCATACATCGGCAGGTCGGGTACTATAACGCCGTCTACGCCGGCAGCTGCTGCATCTTGGCAAAAACGTTCTACACCGTATTGCACAATAGGGTTTACATAACCCATTAAAAGCACCGGTATGCTAATACTTTTACGCAGATCTTTCAACTGCTGAAACAATATATTTAAAGTCATTCCATTGTCCAAGGCAGTTTGCGAGCTGTGCTGTATGGTTGGACCGTCAGCAACCGGATCAGAATATGGAAAACCGATCTCTAAAAAATCGGCACCTGCTTTCTCAAGCGCTTCGGCAATATCAAGCGTGGTATTTAATTGCGGATAACCGGCTGTATAATAAATAGAAAGCAGATGTTTATTTTTCGAAGCAAAAAGCTGGTTAAGTCGGTTCATGTCCGTAATATCGTTAAAGCTAAATAACTGCTTGCAAAAGTATCTTTTTTGCTATACTGTACACATATTATTTTGCATTGCCAATTGTAAACCCCTACTTTAGGGCGTAACGTAAAACTAAATTATGTCACCCGGAATATTACTGTCATTCATTATCGGCTACTTTTTAGTGCTGATGGTTATATCATATTTCACATCACGTAAATCTTCAGATAACGATACCTTCTTTGTAGCCAACCGCAACTCTAAATGGTACCTGGTGGCTTTCGGTATGATAGGTACTGCCTTAAGCGGTGTAACTTTTATATCTGTGCCCGGTAAGGTTGGCGCACCAAGCGGCGATCAGTTTTCCTATTTCCAGTTTGTGTTAGGTAATGCTGCGGGCTTTATTATCATCGCTACGGTGTTACTACCGCTATATTACCGTATGAAGCTTACCTCGATCTATAGCTACATTGAACATGCTTTAGGTACCTGGAGCTACAAAACGGCTGCCGCTATATTTTTGCTGAGCCGAACCATTGGCTCCTCTTTCAGGCTGTACCTGGTTGTGATCGTTTTGCAGAAATTTATATTCGATAGTTACGGCGTGCCGTTTGGCGTAACGGTGCTTATATGTTTAGCACTAATATGGTCATATACCTTCAAAGGTGGGTTAAAAACCATCATCATCACCGATAGTCTGCAAACCCTTTTCCTGGTTTCATCGGTATTTTTATCTATTTACTTTATTTGCCGTAGCTTGGATATGAGCATTTTCCAGGCAGCTGAAGCTATCAAAAACAGTAGTTATTCAAAGATATTCTTCCTGGATGATTTTATGAGCAGTCATTTTCACCTAAGCAAGCAGTTCCTGGGTGGATTGTTCATTACCGTAGGTATGACTGGCCTTGATCAGGACCTGATGCAGAAAAATCTGAGTTTAAGCAATATCAAAGAAGCACAAAAAAATATGTTCAGCTTTACTGGGGTATTTGTTGTGATCAATATTTTCTTCCTCAGCGTTGGCGCTTTGCTCTATATGTATGCCGCTAAGAACGGTATAACAGTTGCCAAAACTGATTACTTATACCCTACCATTGCCCTAAATTACCTGGGGTTGGTGCCGGCTATGGTATTTATGCTCGGCTTAACAGCTGCGACATTTGCTACTACAGATTCGGCGCTTACTGCGCTTACGACATCATTTTGTGTAGATTTTTTAGGCTTTAATAAACGCAAAGATACTAACAGCAAAAAAATGGTGAACGTAAGGCATTGGGTGCATATCGCCTTTTCCGGCTTGATGTTTTTTACTATTATCGCCTTTAATGCATTAAATAATGATGCAGTGGTAACCGCTATATTCAAAGTGGCATCATACACTTATGGCCCACTACTTGGCTTATATAGCTTCGGTTTGTTTGTAAGTAAACGACAGGTGAATGATAAATTGGTTCCGTTTATTTGCTTGATATCTCCGGCGGTTTGCTACTTCCTGAGCAAGGATTCGAAAGAATTGCTTGGCGGTTACGTGTTTGACAACGAACTGATAATTGTAAACGGGTTAATTACATTTGCCGGGTTGTGGATCACATCGAAAAGAAAAGATGATAAAGCGTTGAGAGCAGAATTTGCTTAACCCCCTCCTTTTAAAACTTAAACAAAAATTTATTGTAATATCTATCTATTTACGGGCCTTGTTAATTGCAAGCTGCCTATACTAAATTTGTAACATGACTGGTGAAGAAAAAATAAGACAAGCGTTTGAGAACAAAAACTGGCAGGAAATTAAAGTAACCGACTCCTGGCAGATCTTTAAAATAATGGCCGAGTTTGTAGACGGCTTCGAAAAGCTGGCTAAAATAGGTCCTTGCGTATCCATATTTGGATCGGCACGTACGCATAATGATAATAAGTATTATAAACTGGCAGAGGACACTGCCCGCCTGCTTACCGAACGTGGTTATGGCGTAATAACCGGCGGTGGCCCAGGTATTATGGAAGCAGGTAACAAAGGCGCGTATGAGGCCGGCGGTAAATCTGTTGGGTTAAACATCGAGCTGCCTTTTGAACAGTTCCATAACAAATATATCGATCGGGATAAGATACTGGAGTTTGACTACTTCTTTATACGTAAGGTAATGTTTATGAAATACTCCCAGGGCTTTATAATCCTGCCTGGTGGCTTTGGAACCATGGATGAATCCTTTGAGGCGATGACGTTAATACAAACCGGTAAAATTGCCCGTTTCCCCATTATATTTGTTGGTAAAGAATATTGGGGCGGCCTGTTTAAATGGGTTGAAGAGCGAATGCTGAATGATGAACACAACATCAGCCCAGACGACCTTAATTTGTACCGCGTTGTAGACACCGCGGAGGAAGCAGTAGAGCATGTATTCCGCTTCTACGATAAGTATGTGCTAAAACCAAACTTTTAAACAAAAAGAAAGGCGACTCAATCCGAGCCGCCTTTCTTTTTGTTTTTAATCTCAACTATTTAAGCATCGTTACCTTAGACGCATTTGACACTGCTTCGGGGTCTGCAGCCAGATCAACCATGTTGGTTACCTCATCAAGTACAGCATCTGACGAGCCTGAATAACCCACATATTTGAAACGGATATTCCCGTTTTTGTCAATGATGAATTTTGTAGGGATACCCTCAACCTTAAACTTCGATACTACTTTTGATTGACGACCATCCTCTCCTTTTTCGTCCATCAATACATGAAAAGTATATTTGTTATCCGCAATAAACTTTTGAACGTTTGGTTGATAATTATCTCCAGTTTCCCAGGTATTAATAAACAGGAATTTCACGTTTTCATTGTCTTTATATTTGTTTACCGCCATTTGCATTCCCGGGAAAGATGCTTTACAAGGGCCGCACCAAGTTGCCCAAAAATCAACAACTACAACTTTTCCTTTAAGGCTGGCCAAAGACACTTCCTTGCCATCAAAATCTTTTAAAGCAAAAGCAGGTGCAGGTGTATTGATCATATCTTTAATAAACTTGGCTTTCGCCTTCATCATTTTTTGCTTTTCTAAACCGGCGAGGTATTCCTGATAACCGGAGTCGCTGCCTTTAACTTTTTTATAGGCAACAGCTAATTGCTCTTTTAAAGCCGCATTGGTTTTACCGGCAATCATTGATTTTTCAATCACTTCCTTAGCTTTGGCATACTGGCTATTGGCATTTAATATCAAAGCATAGTGCTCGTTAATTTCGGCATCTTCCGTTTTGCGGACGTCATAAACAGCTTGTTGGTATTTTAAGGCCTCTTTGAACTTACCTTGTTTGTACAGTATAAAGGCATATGTATCAGCATACATATTGTAAGTTTCGCGGTTGTTCTCCCTGGCTTGTGCAGGAGACGTGTACATGGATGGCGCTTTATCATTTTTATAAAGATCATCAAGGATATCTAAAGATTGTTTAGATAACGAAGCTGCCTCTTCAAGTCGCTCGCCCTTTTCAACCCAGTTCCAGGCGGTATTATTAAGTGCGCCCGCTAACTGCGATTTATTTTTCACCCGCTTGGCCCATTCATCATATTTTGCAACATTACCGGCTGCAAGGTAAGCAGATGCTATCTGCAGCCTGAAGTTATCCTGTACAGTATTTTCATCATTACTTTCGGGATACTTGGCAATGTAGGCTTTGTATAGTTCCTCTTTCTTGGCCGGGTCGCGCTCGTTGTATACTGCCATACCTGCTTTTGTTTTAGCAACATCTCCGTTAGGGAATTTAGCAACGACGATATTACCTAAAGAATCAGCTTCTTTGGTTTTGCGGGTGCGTTGAAGCAGGTTGTAAGCAAGCGTCATATCTGTTTCTAAATTGCTTTTAGATAATTCGAGCATTTTAGCTGTATACGCTGCTTTATCGGCGTTATCTTTTGACGTACCCACCATTCCCCAATAGGCAGCTCCAAAGTCTTTTTGGCTTTGCGGATAAAGCGTAAACTCTTGTTTATAGAGTTCTTTAGCTGCCGCCTGATTGTTTTTTATTTTAGCAAAGTAGCCACCCATCCCGCTTCCTAACAAATAGGCTTTCATAGCATTGGCACCTTGTACAGGTTTATTGGCTTTGTCATAAACCATGTAAACATAACCGTTCTCTCCGTTGTCATCTACATCGGTGCCGCTGCTTAACTTCACAAATAGCGCTTTTGCATCTGATGGTACTGTAAAATTGCCTGTAAGGTCGTTTCCTTTCTTTTTCAGATCTACATCTGCCACCGGGAACTTTTTATTATCCAAAAAGTAAACCGCAGCTTTAATATCAGATTTGCCATCAAGAGATGTACCGGCAGGGTTGTAACTAAGGTTAATTGTTTCGCCAACAGACGGCGTTTCATCTGATAATGTAAGATGTTTTGATGATTGTGCAAAGGAGTTGTGAATAAACAACATACCAGGCACCGCTAATAACAGGTTTAGAGTTTTCATGGTAACTATATTTTTAGTCAATTTAAATATTTACCATAATATCATCCAAATATTATCCAATAATTAATATTGCCAACAAGAAAATTTATCGTTTCTTTACTTTTCAATGCAGCCAATTTTACAACCTAAAAAGAAACAAGCAGCGCTTAGTTTCATTTTTGTAACCCTGCTGATAGATGTTATAGGTTTTGCCATCATCATCCCGGTTTTTCCTAAGCTTATAGAGGGACTTATCCATAGCGGGCTAAGCGATGCAACCCGTTATTCCGGATATTTACTAATGGCGTATTCCGTAATGCAATTTCTGTTTTCGCCGTTGGTTGGTAACCTTAGTGATAAATATGGCCGCAGACCGGTTCTGCTTTTTTCTTTATTGGGTTTTGGTATCGACTATCTTTTTCTGGCTTTTGCCAAAACCATCTGGCTGTTATTTGTAGGCAGGATTATAGCGGGTATTACCGGCGCAAGCTTTACTACGGCATCAGCTTACATTGCAGATGTGAGCGAACCCGAAAAACGTGCGCAAAACTTTGGTATGATAGGTGTTGCATTTGGCCTTGGCTTTATTATAGGGCCTGTAATTGGCGGCATATTGGGTAAAATGGATACACATTATCCCTTTTATGCTGCTGCTGCGTTGGCGCTCTTAAATGCCGCTTACGGTTTCTTCATTCTGCCTGAATCATTGGATAAGGAACATCGCCGCGAGCTTGATCTGTCTCGCGCCAATCCGTTAGGATCGTTAATACAATTGAAAAAATATCCGGCCATATTTGGCCTTGCAGCTTGTTTGTTCATCGTTTACTTTGCCGCCCACGCAGTACAAAGTGTTTGGACATTCTACACGATGGAGAAATTCAAATGGGATGAGGATACTGTTGGATACTCCCTTGGCTTTATAGGTTTGCTGATAGCAGCCGTGCAAGGTGGATTGATAAGGGTGGCCATCCCAAAGCTCGGTCAGGAACGGAGCGTTTGGATAGGTTTGGTACTTTATGGTATCGGAATGGCGCTATTTGGCATGGCAACTAAAAGCTGGATGATGTTTGCCTTTATGATACCATATTCCTTAGGTGGTATTTGCGGCCCCGCGCTGCAAGGCGTAATGAGCAACGAAGTGCCCAAAAACGAACAAGGTGAATTACAAGGCGGATTAACCAGCTTGATGAGCTTAAGCTCTATCTTCGGGCCGGGCTTCATGACCTACACATTTTACTATTTCACTAACAAGAATGCACCTACACAATTACCAGGGGCACCTTATTATATTGCATCGGTTTTAATGTTCCTGAGTGCCATCCTTGCAGTGCGTAGTTTTAAGAAAACGAAACAAAGCACGGATAAAAGCTATTATACCGGCAGTATAGACTAAGATACATGACCAAAACTGCTGAACACGGCAAAGCTGCATTAGGATTTATTTTTGTGACCATCTTTATAGATGTGCTCGGCTTGGGTATCATTATCCCTGTTTTACCTAATTTGTTAGAACAGCTTGGCCATGTTGATGTAAGTACTGCCAGCCAGTACAGCGGCTGGTTAACCTTCACTTATGCCACCATGCAGTTTATTTTTGCGCCTGTGCTGGGTAACTTAAGCGATAAAATAGGCAGAAGGCCGGTATTACTTGTTTCGCTGGTAGGTTTTGGGCTCGATTATGCGTTAATGGCCTTTGCACCAACCATAGCGTGGCTTTTTGTGGGCCGTTTTATAGCAGGTATTGCGGGTGCAAGCACCACTACAGCAACCGCCTACATTGCCGATATTAGTAGTGGCGATAAGCGCGCCGCAAATTTTGGCTTAGTTGGCGCAGCAACAGGTTTGGGCTTCATTTTAGGTATTGGTTTGGGTGGCTTTTTAAGTGGAGTATGGATACGGTTACCCTTTATAGTTGCGGCTTCTCTGGCGCTCATTAACGCAGCCTATGGTTACTTTGTGTTGCCGGAGTCTCTTGCAGATAAAAACAGGAGAGAATTTAATTGGAAACGCGCCAATCCGATAGGATCTCTGTTGAGGCTGCGCAAATACTCGCGGGCGGTTAGCACGTTAATCACAGCTTACACAATTGTTTATATTGCCCAAAAAGCCGTTGAGCATGTGCTGCCATTCTACGTAATAGAGAAATTTCAATGGACAACGTACAGTATAGGTGCCTTGGGCATTTTTATTGGCGCTTTGATAGCCGGAATACAAGGCGGTTTGGTAAGATGGACGATACCCAAATTTGGTTTACAAAAGAACATCATGGCAGGCATTGCTTTTTATGGAATCGGACTGGTGATGATATCTGTAATCAACGTTGGCTGGATGATGTATCTCTGTATGATTCCCTATTGCCTTGGCGGCCTTGGTGGTACAGCCCTGCAGGGCTTTATATCAGACCACGTACCGGCCAATGAGCAGGGTGAATTACAGGGAGCCTTAACAAGTTTGGTAAGTGTAACAACTATTATCGGCCCGCTGATGATGACATCCATATTTCATCACTTTACTGCTAAAGGGGCTGCCATTTACTTTCCGGGAGCACCATATCTTTTAGCAGCAATAATGATGTTTATTGCAATTTTACTGGCTTACAGAAGTTTCAAAGGAAAACAAGACTCGCACACCGTTCCTAAAACCAGTGCAAACATTTAGTCCAGACCACTTACACCGCCGGATATAACGAATTTCATTACATCGGCAGCGTTTTTATCCAGAGGCTTTACTTTGTCCGAAGAGATGATCACTACCTGCCCGGCAAACGAATAAGAATAAGGAAAATATACTGCCACCTCTCCCGGCAAATTAATTTTGGCGAGATCTTTTTGTACAAGAAATCCTATCTTTTTTAAACCAAATTCATTCACCTCAACAATAACAGGCTCGTTAAATTTCTTCTCCTCACCCACGAAAGCCTCAGTAAGATCTTTAATGGATGAATAAAGGAATTTAAAAAGTGGCAATCTGTTAAGCCATCTACCGGCCCAGCGTTTAATAGGCTCTGTTATAACATTGGTAACCAATATACCCGCAACAACTACAACTACAATTACGGTTAAAATTCCCAGCCCCGGAATGTAGAGCGGGCGTCCTTTGCTGTCAACCCATAACTCACTGCTCAAATTAAGGGAAGTATCTATGCGCGAAATTATCCAGAAGATGAGAAAAAAAGCAGCCCCCAATGGCACAACTACCAATAGGCCTTTTATAAAATAATTAAGTAAAGCGCGGAAAATACGGGTCATTAGCACAAGTAAATTACTCGTAAAAGTACACTCTTTTTACTCGCTGCGAAATATTTGTAAGTATTTCGTAAGGGATAGTTCCTATCTGCGCAGCTAATTCTTCAATACGTTGGTGCTCGTTAAATACAATTACCTCATCTCCTTCTTTTACCTCAACATTGCTGACATCAAGCATACACATATCCATAGTGATATTCCCAACAGTGGGTACTAAGGTTCCGTTTATCAGCATTTTACCCACACCGTTACCAAAAGCCCGCAAATAGCCATCGGCATAGCCAATGCGCACAGTAGCGATCTTGCCATCGGCATTAAGGCTTCCACTGCGCATGTAACTTATAGTTTCATTGGCCAACACCTTCTTTACTTGCGATACCGTTGTTTTTAGCGTAGCAATCGGTTGCAAAGCAGTACTCTCGCGAGGCACTGCTGCATCAACACCATATAAACCGATACCTAACCTTACCATATCATATTGCGCATTTGGCCAGCGCGTTATGCCGGATGTATTGCTAATGTGTTTGATAACCGTGTAGCCTAAAGCCTCTTCAATTGCTTTATAGATCTTCTCGAAAGTATTTATCTGATGCAAGGTAAAAAGGTCATGCTGCTCGGCATCACTTGCCACCATGTGAGAATACACAGATTCGACATGAATATAAGGGTTCACTTCCAGCACGTCGCAAAGTGTCTCTATTTCATACTCCTCAAAACCAACGCGGTGCATTCCCGTGTCTATTTTGATGTGTACAGGATAGTTAAGAATTTCTTCTTCCTGCGCAAATTTCACAAACTCATCCAATAAACTAAAACTATAAATAGCAGGCTGTAATTTATTGGCTACGAGCTTATCATATGCCAATGGTTCAGGATTTAAAACCATTATCGGCAATGTTATTCCCGTTTCGCGCAGGGCAATACCCTCGTCAGTATAAGCCACTGCAAGGTAATCAACCTTGTTATACTGCAATATATTAGCCACCTCAAAAGTACCGCTACCGTATGAGAATGCTTTTACCATCACCATTATCTTAACGCCGGGATCAAGTTTAGCTTTGTAAAAGTTGAGGTTGTTTAAAAGTGTATTCAGGTTTATCTCCAAAACAGTTTCATGTGCTTTTTGTACCAAAGCACGGCTTATCTTCTCAAATTCAAAACTACGGGCCCCTTTTATAAGGATGGTTTCTTCCTGCAAATGCAAACGCGAAAGATCGTTTAACAAAGCCGCTGTGTCTGCATAAAAATGCAGTTGAGATTCACCGAAGAATGATCTGTATTGCCCTAAAGCCTTACCAACACCGATGAACCTATCTACCTGTGCGTTACTCACCAACTGCGACACACGCCTGTAAAGCTCCTCTTCCTGCAAACCGGATTGATAGATATCAGACAGTATTAGCGTTTTTTTGTTATGCTGATTTTGTTGCTTTAAAAAGTTGAGAGCTATCTCCAATGATTGGATATCGGAGTTGTATGAATCATCAATGATCGAGCAGTCGTTTATACCGTGTTTAAGCTCCAGGCGCATACTTACAGGTGTAAGGCGCTCTATGCGATCATCGCAAACATCAGGCGAATAGCCTAAAGCCAGCATAGTTGCCCAACAGGTAATGGCATTTTCAACAGATGCTTCATCCCGGTACGGAACAAGGCATTCTATTTCTTCGCCTTTGTAAATAGCACGCATATAATAGCGACCGGATATTGTCGTCTCGCTGAAAACATACAAATTTGCGATATTAAATTTACGGCTCCAGGTAAAGCATTCGCGCCCCCGCATATGTTCCGGGAAGTCTATCAGCAGATCGTATTGATAGATAATTTGTCGGCAATCGTCAAACAAACGCAGTTTCTCTTCAAGTTTCTGCCTTGGGGATTCAAAGCCCTCATCATGCGCAGTGCCCATGTGTGTTAAAATACCTATAGTAGGTTGTATTATAGCTTGTAAGCGCGGCATCTCTCCTATAGACGATATCCCGGCTTCGAAAATACCGAGATCATTGCCTTCTCCCATCTGCCAAACTGACAACGGTACACCGATCTGTGAGTTATAGCTTTTAGGGTTACGTACAATGTTATGCTCCGGGCACATCAGTTGATAAAGCCATTCTTTAACGATGGTTTTGCCATTACTACCGGTTATACCTATTACATCAAAACTAAATTGCCTGCGATGATGAGCAGCAAGTTTCTGCAAAGCCGTTAAAACATCGTTAACTAAAAGAAAATTAATGTCGGTAGTAATTATCTCTGGCTTTCGGGTGACTACAAAATTACGAACACCGTAGTTATAAGCTTCGGATATAAACTCATGGCCATCTCGCCTGCCGCTCAAAGCAAAAAAGAGTGTTGCTCCCGGATGATTGATGCGGCGGCTATCTGTTACTAAAAGGCTTATTTGTGAATCTTCAACAATTTCACCGGTAGCGTCAATGATCTGCTTTATCTCGCTAATAGGATAAGTAGCTTGCATGCTACTAAATTGCTTATATTTCTGTAAAGCGAAGAATTTTAACGAATTTTGGCATTGATGGATGCTCCAAAAAAAACACACATTACCGACGTAAATGTAGCGAAAGCTAAAGCGGAGCATTATTGCGCTTACCAGGAGCGTTCCCAACAGGAGGTTCGGGATAAATTATATGACTGGGGGCTTTGGCCTGATGCTGTCGAACAGATCATAACCTACCTGATTGAAGAAAACTTCCTTAATGAAGAGCGCTTTGCCAAGGCTTATGTTAAGGGAAAATTCAATCAAAAACAATGGGGCCGTATTAGGATAAAGCAGGGGCTTAAATTGAAACGGGTATCGCCTAACTTGATAAAGAAGGCTATGCTGGTGATTGATGCCGATGATTATATAGCTGCACTTACCAGGCTTATTGAAAAGAAAGCGCCAACCATTTTTGAGAAGGACACCTTTAAAAGGCGCTACAAACTGCAGCAATACGCTATGGGCCGTGGTTACGAGGCCGATCTTATCAGCGATGTTTTGAAAGCCAACGACTTATGAAATACTTTAAAAAAAGTTAACTTTTTACTTGCAGAAACTTCATTTCTCGCTATATTTGCACCACGCAAAACAGAAACGAATTTTGTTTTTGTAGCGCGAGACACCAACGCGAAAGTAGCTCAGTTGGTAGAGCACGACCTTGCCAAGGTCGGGGTCGCGAGTTCGAATCTCGTCTTTCGCTCAAATCCCTCTTATACGGAGGGATTTATTTTTAAAAGGTTAATCACCTGCTCAGATGGTGGAACTGGTAGACACGCAGGACTTAAAATCCTGTTCCCGTAAACGGAGTGCGGGTTCGATTCCCGCTCTGAGTACAAAACAGAATCGAACAAATAAAGCCTGATATGCAAATATCAGGCTTTATTGTTTTACGGGCGCAAAGTAACTACTGCTTAGAGTTTAAGTGACTGTTTTCCCAACCATCTCCTTACCGGCTCATCATACCATTTGAGCGCAGCATAAGCTAAAGCAATGCTACCGAACAATACCAATGTGGCGTAAGGCCAGGCTTGCAACAGCGTGACGCCTTTATTATCGCTTATCCAGGCTACGTAAAAGTAAACCAGCGGATAATGCACCAGATAAAGTGGGTAAGAAATATCACCAAGAAATTTACATATCCGATATTCACGGCCGTTTTGCAAAACACCGCTTGCTCCCATATAAACTATGAGCGGGAATATGATGATAATACAGGTAGACTCGTAAACGCCATTCATCCAAAGGTGTGCAGCGCCACCGATGCGGGGCATGTAAAGCACTACAGCTAACAAGAAACTGCACATTAAAAATGCATTTTTGATATAGGCAGGCTTTAAAATTCTGGACATCAGTAGTCCCGCTAAAAACGGATAGATCGTCCGCGTAAGTCCCACACGTACTTGCTCTGCATTTAACGTCCAACCGCCGCTCACATCACCGTTGGTGATAGCCAATTGCGCAAGTGCTATTGCCGCTAAAACTACCAATACTGTTAATGCTGTATTAGAAAACTTTCTTATCCAAACGGCATAGAGAATATTGGCGATGTATTCAAAAAACAGCGACCATCCTACGCTGTTAAGCGGGTGCATCTCCTGCCAGCCGCGAATATCAAGCGATAATGGTACCGGTAAAACGGTATATCCTATCAACATCACCAGCAGCATCTTCCAAACCGGCACCGTGTGGATCAATGGCCAGATGGTTGAATCTGTGAAATAAAAGCCCATTGCACCCAAGGTCATACCCAGTACAACCATTGGTTGCAACCGTATAATGCGGCGCTTAAAAAATTCAGTCACCGTCATTTTTCGCCAACGGTCATCATAAGTATAACCTATCACAAACCCCGATAGTAGAAAGAAAAAGTCAACAGCCAAATAGCCGTGATTAACCAATATGTCCAAATGGCCGGTACCTAAAGGCTCTGTAAGGTGAAAAGTTACAACTATGATTGCTGCGACACCTCGAAGGCCGTCCAAAATGAAATAATGTGGCTTGGTTAATAAGTTTTGGCTACTCATTTATTACACAGTTTTACTGGCACGACTTTTCGGAAAATATAAAATATAGGCAAAAAATGCCGTTTTAAAACAAAAAAGGGCTATCCAGTTTGGATAACCCTTTAAACAAAACTATAGATTTTGCCGCGTTCCGGCCTTATAATACAGTTCAGCAAGGGTTTTCTGATAACCCGCTATCATACTCTCGCGTTTGATTTTCATATCTAGGAGCTTGCTTTCCCGGCTGTTGATCAGGAAAAGGGTGCTTTCTCCCAGATCAAATTTTTGCAACTCGCCGGTAAGCAATATTTGCTGGTTATTAATGCTCTGCACTTGTATACCCAATTGCGACCGGTATGCGTTCAAACTGTTGTAGGAGCCCAGGATGTTGTTATTTATTTCCCTGCCACTTTGCTGAAGATCGTAACCCAACTGTTGTTGTTTGATCTTTACTTCGCGCAGTTTACCACGCTCCTTTCGCAGAAATAAAGGAAATTCAAACTCTAAACCAACTTTATAATTGCGCCAGTTAAAATCGTAATAATCGGGTACGTAAGTGTTAAAATCGCGGCGTGATGAGATAAGTGCGCCCATAATATTGATCTTAGGTTTCATCACCTCCTGCCGGTAACGGCGCTCAATGTCTAACTGGGTGCCCTTGGCCCTAAGTTTAACCAGCTCAGGGTGCTGATCTTTAGCTTGAGCAACTAAACTGTCCAGTATAGCATTACCAGGCAAAATAACCTTATCGCCGACCCGCTGCGGAATGGCATTTTGTGGCAACTCTAATGGCACCCCCTGCTCGTTCCATAAATTATTGGATAGCAGTAGTTTTGCGTTCTGTAGTTCTATTGCGCTTTTAGCAAGCTGTATCTCCCTGTCTTGTACGGTTATACTGGCCTCTACAGAATCTATTGGCGGCTTATCCCCTATTAAAGTTTGGTTCCTTACGGCAATAAATCGTTTTTGCGCAAGTTCTACGCCTTCTTTAAGCAAGATGTATTCCTGGTATTTATAATACCATTCCCAATAGTTTTTAACGGCATCATACCAAACGGAGTTGATCTGTTTTACCTTATCGGCTTCTGCATAAGCCACCATGGCTTTTGCCTGCCACAGTGTATTGCGGCGTGCATCAATGAGTAAGCCTTGCCCTAAAGGAATGCTAAGCCCAACGGCAGTAAGTCCGTCAAGACCGGTGCGTGTTTCAGGATTTGTGTATGTACCAACATTTCGGTCATAACCAATTTTTAGATCAGCACCGGCAACGTACAAAGGTATCTTAAGCTCGCTTCCCCAATTGTTGTAATATTCTGTATTCCCAAATAGTTTACGCCCAAAGTCTGCCTTAATTTTAGGATCGAAGTAACCTAAAGATTGCAGGACATTTGCTTTTGCTGCGTCGGTAAGTAATGCTGCCTGCTTCACTACAGGATGGTACTTGAAAACCAGGTCCTGCAGATCAGCCAATGCAAATACGTTCTCAGTATCTGCTTTTGGAGGCGACTGTGCGTGAGCTATACCCACCATCATCAACGCCGCGATAAAAACTGCAGCTATATGTTGTTTCACTTTCGTTGTCATGCTAATTATCCTTTCTTTCCGTCTGTAGCTTTTGCTGCAGGTTCTTTATCAAGGCTTGGTGGGAAACCATTTAACTGACGCCATATCTCATACCATAACGGCACAGAACGAAGGATTATCCGCCCATACACGCCCGATCCCTGGCGTAGCTGTACCGGCCATTCCTCATCATTCTTTGGTACGGGCGTCTCTGGCTTAACCAGCACACGATACTTACCATCACTACTGCTAACCCTGTCAATGGCCCATATTTTACCGGCAAATGTACCTACCGCAACTGATGGCCAGCCTGAAAACTGTACCGATGGCCAACCCTCAAATTGAAGACGCACATCGCTTGTATCTAATATCAAAGGCACATCCATAGCGTTAACATAAAGTTCTGCAGCTATCTTAGGATTTTTAGGTTGAAGTGTGGCAATGGACTCACCTTCTTTGATATTCTCGCCGATACCTGCCTTAAGTGTCTTTACTACATAGCCAGACTGCGGTGCACGCACTACGTAAAGCCCTCTGCGAATAGTAATGTTAGAAATATCATTACGCAATTTGGCTATTTCGCCTTGTACACTCGCTTTGCTTGATAATGCTGAACCCAGATCAGATTGTGCCTTAGCTAACGATTCCTGATACTTAGCGCGAATGTTATCCAGATCAATGCGGGCATTCAGCAGATTCTGCTTGGAGTTGTTGAGCTTATTTTGCTGACCGATCACTTTGGCCATATCTTCCTGAAGCTTAAGTCTTCGAGTTTCAATATCAGTAAGAGAGAACAAACCATTTTTGTAACCGGCTTCGTACCGTGCTAATCGCGCTTTTGATGTTTCATAAAAGTTCTGGATAGCCACAAGGTCGGCGCTATCGATCTTCACATAGTTGATAGATTGCTTAACCTTATTTTCAGCAGCTGAAAGCTGGAAACGAAGACCGCTACTTAGTGCAGCCATTTGTGCATTAGTAGCTTCTATTTTCTTGACAGCCGCTTGTTCGCTTCCAATTTTAGCGTTAAGCTGCTCATCCAGGCGCTTAGGCAATTCAGGGTCAAAGTACGATTGGCTGGTCTCTGAGATCACCAGAATGGTATCACCTTTCTTAACCTCTTGTCCATCTCGCACCGCCCAGTGCTCAATACGGCCACCTATTTGGTTCTGTACAGTCTGCGGGCGGTCCTCAGGCCGTAAGGCTGTTACAGTACCCTTACCTTGTATCGTCTGTCTCCATGGCAACATCAATATAATGATGAATAATACCAGGCAAATGGTCATGATACGGCCCAGTAAACGCGAACCTTTCACATTTATCAACTCATCTTTTGATTGCACAGCAAGGTTTTCCATGTGCTGGTTATGCAATCCTTGTTCGGTAAGCTTAGCCATGTTGTGGTGCTCCTTCCATTTCAAGATCGGTAACTACGGCAAGTTTTTCGCTGCCGGTAACCATATCAAATACAGTGTTCATGTTTGTTAACAGTTTTTCAATTGCATAGCTTATTTGCACAATAATTACCTCCGCGGCTACAAACTGCCCAAACGTCATCTGGCGCTCTACTACAAAGAAAGACCCCAACAACAGCAGGGCGCCCATCAAGATTGTGCGTAATGCGACCGATCCCATCAAGTATTTTCTTAATACGCTAAAGTGACTATTACGGGCTGTAAGATATTTAGCGTTGATATCATCAGTGGTTTTTACAACCCTGTCCATCATTTCCGGGTTATTACGGTAACTGTCCAGATCACCGGCTACGTCCTCTAAATGCGCAACAAGCTCGTATTTGTAATGAGATTCATCAAGGCTGGTTTCAACACCTTGCCTGTAGTAAAGCAATACGATTACCACTATGGCAATTATTGCCAACAGGCCTACAGCCATAAATACTGGATGATAAAAAGAAAGCAGTATAGCACTAAAAAATACCTGCACAGCAGCAGCCACTATATCTATCAAAAGTTTGGTTAAACCTTTTTGAATTGTAAGAATATCAAAGAACCGATTAACCAACTCAGGCGGGTGCTCTCCTTCCCATTCTGATTTTTTTATCCGTGGCAAGCGATAGGCAAACTCCATTGAGGCTTTAGTGAAAATCTTCTGCTCAAGAAATTCCACCAAAGTATACTGGCCGATCAAAAGGCAACCGCCTATAACAATACCAATAAGAACAACCGCAATTAAAAGATATGTTGAGCTGTACATTGCACCATTAGATAACAAATTGAAAACAGCGGTTGTACCCAAAGGCAAAGTGAGGCCAATTAGCCCGATAAGTATAGCGTATACAAAAATGTAGTTAATGGTATTACGCTCGTAATGTAAAATGCGTACAAGCCTTTGCCAGGGTGTAACTACATCTACATGCTTGTTTTTTTTCATAAAAGAGTTAAAAGCTATTAGTGTATAAATAGTAAGGGCATCGTCGGTTTATTTGCCGACATTGTAACAAGGTTGTGACAATTTTGTGCGAAAAAATTGTTCACAATTTTGAAAATAATAAAGCTGTTTAAACGGAGCTAACAGACGTTAGGAGGAGGTGTCAGAACAACTTTTAATGGCTCAGTAAAAATGCCAAAGCTGTAAGGTTCCCAGGAAACAGACGAGGTAATGATCCGCGATAAAGAACTAAAGGTGATCTGATAGTTAAAATAAGAATAACTTTTTTTTGAACCTTTTTCAAAGCCGTCCTCGGCAGAAGCCTTGCTATCGTTATTTAGCGTGTTATCACCATCCATCGATTTATCAGACGCAAATGCACTGTGATGCGCTACACATTGCTCGATAAAAAGATCGCACGACTTAGCCAGGAATACTATAATGAGCAGTAATCCAAGCGAGCGAAAAATAAGCGACCTTTTTAAAAGCATTACTGATTGTATTTTGCGCAAAAGTAACCATTTAATACACTAAGTGTTTGCTCGAATAACTAAAAATATAGCAATACAGACACGAAAATGACCGATTTTACAATTTCTTAAAACACTAATTAAAAACACATTAAAGAGTTATTAGAAAGTGTTAAGAAACAAGCAATTTCAGTCGTCGATACCTTTGCCCGCTAATATCCGGGGGATGTGCTTGTCTATTCTCGCTTCGCGTGTTTTAGCTTGTTTTGCCGACGAGAAATGCAACAGATAACCTCGCTGCCTACCAGGAGTTAATGATTCAAATGCCTTTCTTAAGTCAGGGAACTTTTTAAGCTTGGCTTCAAATTCATCGGGCATGGTAAATTCCTTGGTCTTCTTGAGCGCTATTTTAAGCCCGGCCTTCTCAACTTCTATCGCTTCGAATATGTATGACTTAATTGTCTTTTCTAATTTTACAATATCATCAAAATTGGTAAATCGCATTTGCCTCGCCGATTGTACGTTTTCCGTTTGCTGCACAAGCAAGCCATCGGCATCATTCAGCAACGCGCCTTTAAAGAAAAGCAAAGCGCAGTATCCCTTAAAATCATGGATCAGTACAACATTTGCACCGTTTAAGGTATAGCAGGGGTGCCCCCATTTCAATTCCTCATTAAGGCTGCTCTGTAAAACAATCTCGCGCAGCTTATTTACTTCCTGTTTCCAGGCCTTATCTTTTTCGAAATAGAAGTTAACTTTTGGGTTCATTTGGTTAAGTTGATACTCAAATTTAAAATCTTTAGGAGAGAAATGGCAGCTTTTATAACAAAGTTAATTCCTCTCGAAAAAATTTATAAAATAGAAAAGCCGACTTACATAAGCCGGCTTTCATGATAGCAGAATGACCTGATTCTTAGTTTTGTTTCAATTTAGCTTCCATGCTTAATGTGGTATGTGGCACAGCTTTTAAACGTTCTTTTTGTATCAACTTACCGGTAACTCGGCAAACACCGTAAGTTTTATTGGCAATACGCACCAATGCAGCGTCTAACTGCTCTATAAATTTTTTCTGACGACCGGCTAATTGATGTAAACTTTCCTTTTCCAAAGTAGCAGATCCATCTTCAAGAGTTGAGTAAGCAGCTGATGTATCATCAGTTCCATTTGGGTTACTGCTACCTAAAGATGACGATAGTGCTTCTAACTCTTCCTGAGCTATCGCTTTCTTCTGCATAATTATATCTTTGAATTCCTCAAGCTCTTTGTCTGAGTACCTCGTTCTCTCGCGTGATTCGGTTTGATTTTCCATGATGTCCATAACAGCTGTTAATGTGTAAGGTTTTATAAATCTAAAATTAGTTGTATGGTATAAAAACGTTGTGTATTTATTACAAAAGCATTTATTATCAGTTAGTTAGTTTGGGTACAATAATAACGGCACGTTTATCAGTTGCGGTTGGTTCAAGCTAAGGTTTTTACCTATAAAATAACTATAATGTTGCGAGTGGTTGATCAGTACCAATGCATCGTTTTTCATTGCATGAACTAATACATCCGCCACCGTTGCAATATCATTTGATTTTATGTGATGGAAATTCAATCTTTCGTAATTACCGCACCCTTTAGCAACCTCAAAAAACACCTGCTTCGCAAAGTCGGTACTCATGTCAGGTATTCCGGAAGCAGCCACGTGGCCAATAAACAGTTCCGTTTTATTAGGGTGTGTTAGCTTACTCAGATAACCCAACACATCTGTACGGCACCACCGAAGATCTGTGATGTAAGTAAGCCTTTGTATGCTTTTGTAAGACCAATTTGCTGGCAAAACCAACATTGGTACTGATATTTTATTAAGGACAACTTGCAGATCGAGCTGTTTGGCCATGGCATTGCATGCCAGTTCGTGATCTGCAGGCACCATTACCATAGTAATGTTGTTTTGATTGATAAATGATGCAACCGAATTGCTGTCGAGGTCCGTGATATCGACTTCCCTTATTAACGTTTCATCACCCTCCGTGTACTGGTTTAAAACATTTAGATAATGAAACAAGTGCTCATCGATGTGATGCTCGTCATCTTCGGTTCCGGAAACCAGGCTTAGTTCAACGCTTTCAGATCTGATAACCTTGCTCCCTATCAATAAACCGGCATTTATGCTTTTAGCAAACATCAATGCCGCCTCCGCTACACTCCTGGCTTCAACGCTATTATCGTTGATCACAAAAACTGATTTCATAAGTAGATAGATAAGTACTTATAAAAACAGCGTAAGTTATATTGGGTTTTAATTAGTAATTAATTTTTTAATATTGATTATCAACACTAAATGACCATTTCAAGACACAATGACGACTTACACATCAGAAACAAAGCTTTTTTTGAACGCATCCGGAGCGGAATCAATTTGTATCCTATTTTTAGGTAAACTGGCCGGGTAGTTCTGCTGGAGGTATTTGATCAGGTTTTCGCGGATGTAGCAACGCAGGTCAAAAGCTATCGAAGAATTACGTGCACTAACCAAAGCGCGGAGTTCGATAGTACTTGGTTTAACATCTGTAACCTGTAATATACCAACACGCTTATCCCATAACGGCGTTTCGTTTAATAAGCGTGTCAGTTCGGTACGAAGCGAGTCAATTGGCACCTCGTAATCTACATACAAAAATACGGTGCCCAATAACTGGGATGTAGTACGCGTCCAGTTTTGAAATGGCTTTTCTATAAAATAGTTGATAGGTAGTATTAACCTGCGTTGGTCCCATATATTGAGCACTACGTAGGTAAGGGTTATATCTTCAACCCTGCCCCATTCGCCTTCAACCACCAGTACATCATCTATACGGATGGGCTGTGTAAAAGCTATTTGAAAACCTGCCAGCAAGTTGCCTAATGATTTTTGTGCAGCGAAGCCGATAATGATACCGCCAATACCTACACCTGTAAGCAAACCTGCACCCAACTTGCGGACATTATCAAAACTTAGCAGGATAAGCGCCAGTGTTATCAGGATGATAAGCACAGTGGTGAGTTTGCGCACAAACTGCAATTGCGTGCGCACTTTCCGTTCTTTTAAGTTGTCCTCTTTATTTAAATCGTATTTATAGTAAATAAAGTCTTCAAGAATTTTAATAGCATTGGTAAGCAGCGCTGCAAACGATATTAACAGCAAAATACCTAACCACTTTTTTACATCGTCCGCATAATCATCCTTTAGTGCAAAGTAAGGCAACAGGATGTTAAGCGTTAAAAGCGGGATAAAATGATTAAGCGATCTGCTAAAATGCGTAACAAAAGAACGCAAGAATGAATACTCGGCTTCTTTCCTGTTTTTATAGTAATTCAGCAACAGCTTAACAACAAATTTTACTAAGAAGCCTATAGCCAATACCGCGGCTATGATAATGACGTTCCATAGAAAATGTGGTACTTGTTTAGACCACGCATTAAACTGCCTTTCCATTATAAAAATATTGGCCTGTCTAACTTAACTGCTATACGGTAAGCGGCGTTCATTAAACCTACATGGCTGTACGCCTGAGGGAAATTACCCCATTGGCTGCCCGTCTTTTCATCAACATCTTCACTAAACAGCAATAAGTGATTACAGTATTTCATCAATTTTTCAAATTCGCGCATGGCATCGTCCATGCGGCCAACGCAGGCAAGTGCCTCTACATACCAAAAGGCACATATCAGGAAAGTTGTTTTGGGCTTGCCAAAATCATCCTGGTGAATATACCTGAAGAATAGTCCACCCTCCGTTTTCAATTCGTTTTCAAGCGCTATAAGGTGGTCTTTAGCTCTTTGTGATGAAGGATCCAGATAATTCATCATGATGAGTTGCAGCGTACTCGCATCAAGGTGCGGACTGCCTGCAGCATGCGTATACACTTTACGTACCGGATCGTAACAACTTTCTATATGCGCTGCTGCCCTGGCTTTTAGTGCCAGCGCACGTTCAACCAATTCTTCGTTGTTTATCGTGAGCGCAATTTTTTCGGCAGCACAACAACCAGCCCATTGGAACAGATTACTATAGCAATGTATGTGCGCTATGTTCCTAAACTCCCATATACCCGCGTCCTTTTCATCAATGGTCCGTTCAATTTTATCCAGTATAGATGATATCCATTTATGAGAATCCTTGCGTTCGCTAAAAACAAAACGATGATCTGTGTATAGCGGCAACAAAGAGACCAGTACCTGCCCGTAAATGTCATTCTGGATATGCTCTGATGCCTGGTTACCAATACGCACCGGGCCGTTACCTAAGTAACCTTCCAGATGATCCATTATCTCTTCAGTAAGATCTTTACGGCCGTCGATACCGTACAGCGGCTGATATCTGAATGTACTTTCGCCGAAGGAGATATCTGTTACGTAACCAAAATAACGTTCCATCTCCTCAAAATGCCCGATGTGATTTAACGAGGTAAGCACATAATATGTATCGCGCAGCCAACAATAGCGGTAATCCCAATTACGCCCACTACCCGGAAACTCGGGTAAACTGCTGGTGCTTGCCGCGATGATAGCGCCTGTATCCTCGTACTGATGGATCTTTAAAGCCAAAGCTGAGCGTATTACATATGGCTGAAAGTATCCGGCAATAGATGAGTGCTTGATCCATAGTCGCCAGTAATCAGTGGTTTCACGCAAATATTCCTCAGCAAGGCCAACTAATGAACGGTCTATCTCAACCCCATAATTTAACAGCAGGTAGCGGGTATCGTTAAGCGAAAAATATGCCTGCTCATCCAGGTAGGTTAGCGGGATATTTGAGGTAAGCGTCATGTGTTCATCGCAGCTGGTATATGCTATTGAATCGCTGCCTAAAGCCCTTGTCCATTTCTTGCGACCGTAATCGCAAACAGGGTCGCAGATAACCCTGATGCGTGGATTACCCTCAAGCGGCTCAATTTTGCGTAGTAAAATAAGCGGCTTAAAATAACGGTCATGCCTGCGAAAACGCGGGGCATAATCAGTGATACGATACTTCCCGTTCTCGCAGGTAACCTCTGTGCGTAATATGTTTGTGTTTTCTAAATAGTATTGCTTAGTGGTATATTCTCCCATTGGTTTAATGGAAAATTCGCCTCCTTTATTTCTGTCCAGCATACCACCAAAAATAAACTGACTATCAAAACGGGGCCAGCACATCCATTCAACATTTGTATCTGTACTGATGTGGGCTAAATAGGCACAATTGCCTATGATACCTGTTTGGTAGGTATGTTTTTCCATTTACTGCTTGTTATATCTTAAATATTTCCCTTGCAACAACCATTAGCATCATTTGTTATCAAAAAGCTTAAAGTTTTGATATAATGCAGCAAATGTCAATCGACAATTGTTTCGTAATAAGAAAATCACGATTGCAAAAAACATTTCAGGAATAATATCCTTTAAAAGAACATGAACAAAATCTATCCTGGAAAACCTTATCCTCTGGGTGCTACGTGGGACGGCAACGGTGTTAATTTCGCTTTGTATGCAGATAACGCGACAGGCGTTGAGCTTTGCCTTTTCAATGGCGATGCCCCCGAGGAGAAAATAAAAATAACCGAACGTACGCATCAGATATGGCATTGTTATTTACCTGGTGTTAACCCTGGACAGCTTTACGGCTACCGGGTTGACGGCCCTTACGATCCGCAGAATGGCCAAAGGTTTAATGTCAACAAATTACTCATCGACCCTTATGCCAAAGCTTTATCAGGAACGATAGACTGGCATGATTCGCTTTTTGGCTATGAAGTTGGTAATGCTGATGAAGACTTAAGCTACAGTGATACTGACAGTGCTCCGTTTATCCCAAAATCTGTTGTTATTGATTCTGCATTCGATTGGGGGGACGATAAGTTCCCTCGTATTCCTTATTATCAATCTGTTATTTACGAGATGCACGTTAAGGGTTTTACGCAGATGCATCCTGATATACCTGAAGAGATCCGCGGAACTTACGCAGCTATTGGTCACCCGGCATCAATTAAATATCTGAAAGAGCTGGGCGTTACCGCAGTAGAACTGATGCCTATTCATCAGTTTGTAAATGATCGTCACTTGCTTGAAAAAGGCTTATCAAATTATTGGGGTTACAACTCTATAGGTTTCTTTGCTCCTGATATTCGTTATGCAGGCAACGTGCCATGCGGCGAACAAGTGCAGGAGTTTAAGCAAATGGTAAAAGAACTGCATAAGGCCGGCATCGAGGTAATATTGGACGTGGTATATAACCATACCGGAGAAGGTAACCAAATGGGGCCAACCCTATCATTTAAGGGTATTGATAATGCATCATATTACAGGTTAGTTGATGATAATAAACGCTACTATAACGACTATACCGGCACCGGCAATACCTTAAATGCCAACTTGCCTAATGTGCTGCGCTACATTATGGACAGCCTCCGTTACTGGATCACAGAGATGCATGTTGACGGATTTAGGTTTGACCTTGCCGCCACCCTTGCACGTGAGTTGCACGATGTGAATAAGTTAAGTGGTTTCTTTGAGATTATTTACCAGGACCCAATTATATCACAGGCTAAAATGATTGCCGAACCATGGGATATCGGTGAAGGCGGCTACCAGGTTGGTAACTTCCCGCCGGGATGGACAGAATGGAACGGCAAGTTCCGCGATTGTATCCGCGACTACTGGATAGGTGCCGATAGTATGCTTGGCGAGTTTGGCCAGCGCTTCACCGGCAGCCCCGATCTTTACCAGGATGATAACCGCCGCCCTACTGCAAGTATCAACTTTATCACCGCACATGACGGCTTTACCCTTAATGACCTTGTTACTTACAATGAAAAACACAACGAGGCCAACGGTGAAGATAACAACGATGGCGAAAGCCACAACAGATCATGGAATTGTGGTGCCGAAGGGCCTACTGATGACCCGGAAGTAAATAAACTCCGCGCCCGTCAAAAACGCAACCTGTTAACTACATTATTTTTATCGCAAGGTGTACCCATGCTGGTTGCCGGCGATGAATTTGGCCGCACTCAAAACGGTAACAATAATGCCTACTGCCAGGATAACGAGATATCATGGTTAAACTGGGCTGCTGCTGATAAGGAACTGTTGGAGTTTACAAAGCGTTTGATCCAGTTACGTAAAGATCATCCTGCGTTCCGCCGCAGAAGATGGTTCCAGGGAAGGCCGGTTAAGGGCAAAGGCCTGGAAGATATTGCCTGGTTTTTACCTGAAGGTAACGAGATGGAGGAAGAAAACTGGAACCATGACTTTGCCAGATCGTTGGGTATTTTCTTAAATGGTATGGGTTTGCATACAGTAAACAATGTTGGCGAACCGGTTACCGATGATGATTTCTACGTGATCTTCAATGCGCATTATGAACAGTTAGAATATCACATCCCCGATGTATTAGTGAATAAAAAATGGGAGATCATTTTAGATACCAGCAACGATGAAACCACCGATCAGCCCTTAGCTAAAAAAGAAGTGATCACCGTTGAGGGGCGCTCGGTAATAGTACTGCGAAGCAAAGCTAACTGATTATGAAAAATAGGAAGGATCTGGTGCCGGGGATAAAATTTATCAATAACAGCGAAATTTCTGTAGTGCTTTGGGCGCCAAACGCTTCCAATGTTGAACTTGTTTTAGAAAGCGGTAAGTCCTTTGATCTTCAAAAACAAGCCAGAGGATACCATACGCTTATTACAGATGAACTTAAACCCGGCGACCTTTACAAATTCAGACTTGATGGTAAAAAGGAACTTCCAGACCCTGCCTCTCGCTCCCAGCCGCAAGGCGTGCACGGATATTCTGAAATAGTAAAGTTAGAATTGCCTACTCAAGCACAGCCAGGCATACCCTTGGCAGATTATATAATTTATGAGTTGCACACTGGTACATTTACGCCCTGTGGGGATTTTAATGGTGTTGTCACCAAATTAAAATACCTGAAAGAACTTGGTGTTAACGCTATTGAAATTATGCCTGTTGCACAATTCCCCGGCGAACGTAATTGGGGATACGACGGAGTATTTCCGTATGCGGCGCAAAGTTCTTATGGAGGTCCACAGGGATTGGCCGACCTGGTAGATGCTTGCCACAAAGAAGGTCTTGCAGTTATATTGGATGTGGTTTACAACCACGTAGGACCTGAAGGAAACTACTTTAACGAATTTGGCCCTTACTTTACCGATAAATATCATACTCCATGGGGTAATGCCATTAACTTTGACGATGCCGGATCTGATGAGGTACGAAAGTATATCATAGAAAACGTTTTGATGTGGTTTAGTGATTTCAAGATAGATGCTTTACGGTTAGATGCTGTGCACGCCATAAAAGATTTCGGTCCTAAACACATCCTGCATGAAATACGTGAGCGTGTGGACGGATTGATGGCAGAAACAGGAAATAAGCACTACCTGATCATCGAATTTGATCTAAACGACAATCGTTTTATCAATCCGCTAATACAGAACGGTTTTGGGATGGATGCACAATGGATAGATGAATTTCACCATGCATTACGTGTAACCGCAGGTGGCGATAAAACCGGCTATTATGCCGAGTTTGAAGGCATCAAACATCTTGCAAAAGCTTACCAGGATGCTTATGTCTACGATGGTGTTTATTCGGAGGGCCGCCAGAAAACATTTGGTACCAAAGCAGATAACCCCGGCGAACAGTTTGTTGTTTTTACTCAAAACCACGACCACGTAGGTAACCGCATGCTCGGCGAGCGAACAAGCAATTTGTTCAGCGTTAATATGCAAAAGCTCATGGCTGCTGCGATAATGGTAAGCCCTTATTTGCCAATGGTGTTTATGGGAGAAGAATACGGCGAGCAAAATCCCTTCTTGTACTTTGTTAGCCATACGGACAAGGAACTCATCAAAGCTGTAAGAGATGGCCGCCGCAATGAGTTTAAAGCTTTCCATGCGGAAGGCGAAGCGCCGGATCCTCAATCGCCGGAGACGTTTGAAAGATCAAAACTAAATTGGGACAGTCTTGAGGAGGCGGATCACCAACAAATGCTTGGTTACTACAAACAGTTGATCGCTTTACGAAAGTCAACTCCGGCATTAAAAAGCAACAACAGAAAACAACTCGAGGTGAGCTGCGATGAGCAAAAACAGATGTTACAATTGCACCGCTGGCAGGATGAGCAACACGTTTATTGCTTCATGAATTTCTCCAAAGCAGAGCAAACCTTTGAACCACCATCTGAAGGCAAGATTATTTTCTCTTCCTCATCCGCTGGTCAGCAACCAAAAATAATCAAACCTGAATCAATAATCATTTACGCTAAAGATCATGTTTGACCCTATCGCTACCTACCGGATACAGTTTCATAAAGATTTCACTTTCAAGAACCTTGAAGCCATCATTCCCTACCTGTCAGATCTGGGTATAAAAACGCTTTATGCCTCCCCTATTTTCAATGCGGTCCCGGGTAGTAATCACGGTTATGATGGTACTGATCCGCTATCTATCAACCCCGAAATAGGAACCCTTGAGGAGTTAAGGGAAATCAGCTTTAAACTTAAAGAAGCCGGTATAAGTTGGCTGCAGGATATCGTTCCCAACCACATGGCATTCCATCACAATAATAAGTGGTTGATGGATGTGCTAAAGAATGGTCCGCAATCAAAATACAAAGATTATTTCGACCAGGGTTTAGCAGATGGCGCATTCTTTAAAGGCCCCATTATGGTACCGTTTCTTGGTGATGATCTGCAAAATGTGATCGATAATGGCGACTTAAGTGTAGTTTACGAAAATGAAGAATTCTTTTTGGCTTATGCAGACCAGCGCTGGCCGTTGAATGACGCCGCTACGACTGGCTTGCAAAAAGCCGATCTTGCCTCCATAAATAAAAATAAAATTCTTTTAGTGGAGCTTGCTTCACAGCAATACTACCGTTTATGCAGCTGGAAGGAAACTGATAACCGAATCAATTTCCGCCGTTTTTTCACGGTAAATAGTTTGATCTGTTTGAACATCCAAAAGCAGGAAGTATTTGATCATTTCCATCAGTTTATTGTTCAACTCATAAATGAAGGTGTCATCCAGGGCTTGCGTATAGATCACATTGACGGTTTGTATGATCCCGAGCAATATACAGAACGTTTGCGCCAACTTGTTGGCGATGATGTTTACATTGTAGCTGAAAAGATATTAGAACAGAGCGAAAAGCTACCGCAATGGCCTATACAAGGTACCAGTGGCTACGATTTTTTGGCGCAGGTGAATAATTTGTTTACCGATAAAAAAGCGGAAAAAGCTTTTAACAAACACTACCAAAAACTTATTGGGGATTCTATAGCGGTCGAAAATCAGATACTCGATAAAAAGAGGCTGATCCTAACAACCTACATGAATGGCGAACTGGATAACCTTATCAATTATTATTTTGAATTGGGTTTGGGAGATAGGTCAAATTTTGCTAATGTAAAAAACTCAATAGCCGATCTGTTGATAGATCTTCCCGTGTACCGTTTTTATGGTAATAAGTGGCCGTTAAATGATGATGAGCAGGACAAACTTGCATCCGTTTTAAAAGATCAAATTAGCTTGTTTGAGTCGGATATTAATGAAAACTTACTAGTGTTTTATCAACGCTGCATGCAATTCAGCGGGCCGTTGATGGCCAAAGGTGTTGAAGATACGCTGATGTATACCTACAACCGCTTTATTGCACATAACGAGGTTGGCGACGCACCCGACGCTTTTGGTGTAACAGCAGATCAGTTTCATCAATTGATGCAGGCGCGGCAACAACAATGGCCGCTGGCTTTAAACGGAACATCTACCCATGACACCAAACGAGGCGAAGATGCACGCGCCCGTTTAAATGTTTTAAGCCATCTTGGTGACGAGTGGTTTGATAAAGTGAACAAATGGCGTGAGATAAATGCCGGTTTAAGACAAGGTGACGCTCCCGATACCAACGACGAGTATTTTATATATCAAACACTTATCGGCACTTACGCAGGAGGCACTGAAGACCTGCAAACCTACAAAAAGCGCTTAAGTGCTTATTTGGAGAAAGTTTTACGGGAAGCGAAAGTACATTCCAACTGGGCGTCGCCAAACGAAGATTATGAAAAGGCGACAAAAGCGTTTGCCTTAAATCTTTTGGATGATACAAAACCATTTTGGAAAAGCTTTGAAGCATTCTATAAAAAGGTTGCGCAGTATGGTGCTATTAACTCGTATGCGCAAGTGGCACTTAAACTAACCTGCCCGGGAGTACCAGATATATATCAGGGCTGTGAACTTTGGGACTTGAGCATGGTAGACCCGGATAACCGCAGACCGGTTGATTATGAGCTGAGACAAAACTTACTGCAGGAAGGCTTCGGCGCTAAAGCATGGATACAAAGCGACGGCTCTTTTAAACTACACTTACTTCAAAAACTACTGAAGTTACGATCGTCGATAGGAAATTTCTCTAATGGCAACTATTTGCCACTACAAGTCAAAGGCAAACATGCTAACGACGTAATTGCGTTTGCGCGTGTTTTTAAAGACGAATGGATTATCACAATTGCACCGCTAACGTTAACCAACGTTGCCGAGAACGGCATCGATAAATATGATGCAAAGCATTGGGCCAACACCGTTGTGTTGCTTCCGAATGAAGCGCCGCCACGCTGTAGTGATGCCATCACTGGAAAAGAGATCTCGCTTAAAGCAGAGATCAAACTAAAGAAGATCCTGGTCGATCTGCCGCTGACCGTATTAAATCTTAAGCCGTCAGACAGTGCACGGAGTGCCGGTGTATTGCTCCATATTACATCATTGCCTTCTGCATTTGGCAACGGCGACTTTGGCAGCAATGCCTTTGCTTTTGCCAACCAACTAAAGGCTGCTAATCAGCGATACTGGCAAATACTACCGCTTAATGCAGTAAGCGAAACGGATGCCTTTTCACCTTACAGTGGCACATCAAGCCAGGCTGGTAACTTATTGCTGATAAGCCCGGAGTTGTTAGTAAAAGATGGTTTACTCAATGATAGTGAGCTGCAAAAGTTTAAAATAATCCCGGGAAGCAAAGTTGATTTTATTGCTGCCGAAAGCGCAAGATTTCAATTACTTGAATTAGCCTGGAAGCATTTCAACACATCCGTTGAAAATAAAACTGCATTTGCTGAATTTTGTAAAAAGGAAGAATGGTGGCTGAACGATTTTGCACTCTATTCGCTTCTGAAAGAGATAAACGACGATGCGCCATGGCAACAATGGGACAACAAATTTAAACTTCGCGATAGCAAAACACTCAACAAACTTTCAGTTGAACACGAGGAAAGATTGGCTGAATTAAAGTGGTATCAATTTATATTTACCACGCAATGGTACCAGCTTAAGGCCTATTGCAATAATTTGGGCATCAAAATATTTGGTGACCTTCCATTTTACATCAGTCATGATTCCGCAGACGTTTGGGCAAATCCGGGGCTATTTGATCTTGACGAAGACCTGAACATGGCAAGCATTTGCGGCGTGCCACCGGATTACTTTAATGAGGAAGGACAACTTTGGGGCATGCCAACTTTTAATTGGCAAAACCTGAAGAAAACAGGTTATAATTGGTGGATAAAAAGGATAGCAAAAAACTTGGAATGGTATGATCTTTTGCGATTAGATCACTTCAGAGCATTCTCGGCCTACTGGAGCGTACCAGCAGGAGAACAAACAGCCATTAATGGGACTTGGATGAAAGGGCCCGGCAGTGACTTTTTTGAAGAGCTTAAAAAAGCCTTCCCTGCTACGCCTTTTGTGGCAGAGGATCTTGGTGAGATCGATAAACCTGTATATGAACTTAAGGATCGCTACCATCTGCCGGGTATGAAAGTGTTGCAATTTGCCTTTGGAGATAACATTGCCAGTTCCCCACATATCAGTCATCAGCATAAGCCTACTGATGTAGTATATACAGGTACACATGACAATAACACCACCTTAGGCTGGTTTAATGAAGACGCTGATAAAACATCGATGAAAAACCTGAAAAGGTACACCGGCATAAAACCGAAAGAGAGTAATATAACTAACGTGCTTATAAAAGAAGCATTATCATCAGTTTGTGATTTAGCAATTATCCCGATACAAGACTGGCTTGACCTTGATGAAAACGCGCGAATGAATACGCCGGCCAGTCAATCCGAAAACTGGACTTGGCAACTTACAAAAGAACAGCTTAATGCCTTGCCTTTGAATCGCATGCGCAAATGGACCATGTTCTTCGGCAGGATCTAACAGCCTGATCAGCATCTATTTCTGTCGCGTTCAGCCCCTACCCGGCATTCGTTTACACCGTATCTTTGGATTATAAATTTAAATTATGAAAAAGATAATCCCTTTTCTTTGGTTTGATAATAACCTGCAGCAGGCGATGGACTTTTATAAGTCTGTTTTTGACGACTTCAGTATCACTTATACAAACAGCTATAGCAAAGAAGGCCCAGGACCGGAAGGATGCCTGATGAGCGGACAATTCAGAATGCACGGCCAGGATTTTATGGGGCTCAACGGCGGGCCGCATTTTAAATTCAATGAGGCCGTATCGTTCTTTATCAGTTGCGATACACAAGAAGAAATAGATTATTATTGGGAGAAACTTACCGCTGATGGCGGAAAAAAATCACGCTGCGGTTGGCTTAAAGACCCATTTGGTTTATCCTGGCAGATCTGCACCCCAATATTAGGAAAACTTCTCGCTGATCCGGACAGAGAAAAAGCCGCAAGAGTGATGCACGCCATGATGCAAATGGATAAGATAGTTATCGCTAATATTGAAGAGGCAGCACAAGGATAAAATAAAAAGAGGCGGGTTTAAAAATCCGCCTCTTTTTGTATGCTAATACACCGCGTCCGGCGCTTTGTAATCAAATATGAAGTCTGCTATCTTCTTCAGTTCAGGTATTTTAAGCTTTGTGCCTTTATACTCCCACTTTTCTTCGTCTTTATCGATACTGATCTCTCCCAAAAAATTAGGATCGTTTTCGTCAGTTGGCTCGTTTAGCATGTCTTTATGGGTAAACTTACCCAGGAACCTTGAAGAAAAAATCTTATAGAGTCCGCTTCCCCACACCCCTCTTTCTGCAACAATTTCTACGTGTTTTTCAGTATCTGAATCGGTTTTAAGCTTTAAGATGACCATGTTGTTTAAGATTTATATATTAATGACAAACTATAGCAAATGTTGTTTTTAAACATTCAATTTTTAATGTAAAAATGTGAACATTCATGTTAACGCTGCATTAAATTACAAGATATATCTGTTCACAAATTACTTTAACTAATGTGTAATATGCTTTAAGGTTAGAACTTTACAACAGCAGATATTTTGTATATTTGAAGCCCTGTTGATTGATTCCCATTTAAACATACCGTGAATACTGCCGCGCGTATTTTTCTTCTTTGCGTTATAAGCATCCTCTTTGCGTTATCGGCAAATAAAGGGATTGCGGCTATTCAAAAAATCACCCCGGCTGCAGATACCAATAAGATCGAGCTTTACAATAAACTGGTTTCCAGATACCGATACGATAAGCCCGACTCAGCGGTATTTTACGCCAATCTTGGTTTACAATTAGCCAAAACTACCCACAACAAAAAGGGTCAAGCCGTTATGCTTAACCAGTTAGGCATGATAGATGATAACGTTGGCGAATTTGAGAGTTCCAGGAAAAAATATTTGCAAGCGCTTGAACTATACCGCATTATAGGTGACAGTAAAGGTATGGCTACAGAAAACATCCGGTTAGGTGTAGTAGAGCTGCGTAAAGGTCAGTACGATCGATCAACCGGATTTTTCTTAACTGCCTTAGAACTAAGCCAGCATATTGCCGACAAATTTGGCCAAATGGAAGCTTACATCACTTTAGGTGAAGCTTATGCCGGCCAGAAAAAACATGACCGTGCGTTACAGTACTACCATATAGCTGAGAAATTAAATGCTGGTTTACCGTTTTCTAATCTTTCCCTAAACCTTTTTAACGATATTGCTATCTCCTATCGTGAAACCGGCCGGTTAAACGAGGCTAAGCCTTATCTGCTTAAGGGATTGAAATTAAGTGAGGTACCCAAATACCAGGGGCTCAACATTACGCTGACCAATACTTTAGCATCTGTTTATGCAAAAGGAGGCGACACTATCACTTCTATTAAGCTGCAGCAGGCAGCCTTGGCCAAGGCCAGAAAGATAAATAACTACATCAGGCAGATACAGACGCTGATGGGGCTTGCAACCACGTATGGTAATATTAATCCGGCAAAATCATTGGCGTACTGGCAGGAAGCCTTACAACTATCCGAAAGCCGTAAAGCTTACAAAGAGCAGGTTGACGAGCTAAATGCTATTGCCAATATTTATGAATTGCAAAGGAATTACCCGGAGGCATATAAAGCGCGCAACAGGCAATACCAGATAGCGAACGAATTTTACTATAAAAAAATGAGCAGGCAGATCGTAAGCTTACAAAATGCCTACGAATTAAACCAATCTAAAGCGAGAGAGCAACAACTTCGCTTTGATAACAATAAGCGCGATCTGCAGCAAAGTATATCTTATGGCGTAATAGTAGCAGTTTTTATTATCCTGATGGTGCTGGTTTATTTTTACTTCCGCACACGCAAGCTTAATTATCTACTCAATAAAACCAATGCAGAGTTAAAAGAGTCAAATATGGTTAAAGATAAGCTCTTCTCCATATTAGGCCATGATCTGAGATCGCCCTTCATTTCGGTGATCAATCTACTCGATATTGTTGATGATGATGACCTGGAGCCCGGCCAGCGCAAAGATTTATTAAATCAACTTAAAAACAACACAACGGTATCTTTAGAAACTTTGGATAGCCTGCTCCGTTGGGGGCAAAAGCAGATCAAGGGTATACCGATAAACCCATCTGCCTTTAACGGGCGGGACCTGGTGAATAAAGCAGCGACATTTTTAAGCGGCGTTGCAGGAAATAAAGACGTTGTTATTGAAAATAAGGTAAGGGAGAACTTAAGCATTTTTGCAGATCCGGATCACTTTGAGTTTATCATCAGGAATCTTCTATCAAATGCTGTTAAGTTTAGCCCTCAAAACAGCAACGTAACAATCACCGCAGAAAAGCATGACGACCATAAGGTTTCAATTACCGTTACAGACAATGGTATTGGCATTGCCTCAGACAAATTAGATGGGATATTCGACTTGGGTAATATCAGCACAAGGGGTACCGGCAATGAAAAAGGTACCGGCCTTGGTCTTCTGCTTTGCAGAGAGTTTGCTGAAGCAAATAATGGTTCAATTACCGTAAGCAGCCGTATAGGTTCCGGATCATCCTTTACAGTTAACCTTCCATCCGCTTAAAGCGGATGTTCATTATCGTTGCCGGCAGCAGTCCCGTCTTCACGTTCAACCGTTAGCGAACATTCACCAACTACTAAGGCTAACGCACCAACAGCAGCCAATATAGGTGCCAGCACGGCAGCTACAACACCTATCGCTAATGGGAAACTCAGTAGCTCTTTGCCTGCTTTATCATTAATAGTGATGCGGGTGATGTTACCCTCTTCTATCAATTCTTTTATTTTGTTAACCAGGTTTTTACCATTTAGGTTAAAGGTCTCTTTTGTTTTCATATTTGTTTGATTACGTCACAGTCAATATGTTACAGATACATTGCTTATGATATCCGTTAAGGGCCGGTTTAATTTGAACATAATGCAGGATCAGTTTGTATTATTAAATATGAAAATATTTCAGCAGATTATTCATTTACCGCAGGCAAGGCGTGGCTTCCATATTATCACAAGAGAAATTACTAACGCTTTACCACAGATAAGCCAGTTAAAAGCAGGAATGCTGCAGGTGTTTATTCAGCATACATCTGCATCGCTTTGTATCAACGAAAATGCCGACCCAACCGTGCGCCAGGATTTTGAAATGTTTTTCAACAAGGCAGTGCCTGAGAACGACCCTGATTACCTGCATGATTATGAAGGTGCGGACGATATGCCCGCTCACCTAAAGGCTGCCATGTTAGGCAGCTCGGTAACCATTCCTATCACCAATGGCCGCTTGGCTTTAGGAACCTGGCAAGGCATCTACCTTTGTGAACATCGCGACCGTGGTGGTAGTCGGTCCGTTGTTATCACAGCTTGGGGAGAGTAATGTAACCATAAACAAAAAGAGACACGAAAATCGTGTCTCTTTTTGTTTATGATCAGTTAAAGCATGTTATTTAACCACGCTGAACTTGTAAATAGATTGCGTTTTATAAGTCTGGCCGGGTTTCAACTCTGTTGAAGGGAAAGTTGGCTGGTTCGGAGAATCAGGATAGTGCTGTGTCTCAAGGGCAAATGATGTACGATATTCATCTTTTTTGCCGTGCTTCATCGTATTTTGGCTCTGCATAAAGTTGCCACTGTAAAACTGCAGACCGGGCTCTTCTGTAAACACTTCCATTTTGATACCGCTTTTGTCACCAATTACTGTAGCTATCGGCGTGCTGATGTCATGTTTGCTTAACACGAAGTTATGGTCATAACCCTTGCCGTTCTTTAACTGTTCGTTTTGCTGATTAATACGTTCGCCAATTTTTGTGGGTTTCGTAAAATCAAACGGTGTGCCTGCAACGGCTTCAATTTTACCTGTAGGAATCAAAGTGCTATCTACCGGGGTGTAATTATCTGCAGCCATTTGTACCGAGTGATCCAAGATAGTGCCGCTGCCCTCGCCGTTTAAGTTAAAGAAGGCATGGTTGGTTAGGTTAACAACCGTGCTTTTATCCGTAGTAGCAGAATAACTCACTTTCATGGCGTTATCATCAGTTATCTGATAGGTAACTTTAACATTTAAGTTGCCCGGAAAACCGCCTTCCATATCTTTAGCAAGGTAGCTTAACTCAAGTGTTGCACTATCTATCTGTTTTGCATCCCAAACCGTTTCCTGGAAACCCGGATGACCACCGTGTAAAGTGTTTTGTCCGTTGTTGATAGCTAAGGTATATTCCTTGCCATCCAGTTTAAATTTACCTTTTGCAATACGGTTACCAAAACGGCCGATAGTTGCACCGTAATACGGTTCCTTTGAATTGATAAAGCCATCAACGTTCTCAAAACCTAAAACCACATCAGTTAGCTTACCATCTTTATCGGGCACTAATAAGCTTACAACACGCCCGCCATAATTGGTTACCGCAGCCTCCATCCCATTTTTATTTTTCAGGATGTAAAGGTGAGTTTGTTTGCCGTTAATGGTTTTCTCAAATGCCGAAGCCTGAGGTAGCTGTGGTTTGGTTTGGGTACTATCTGTCATGGTTGTTTCTGATTTTTTTGCAGCTTGGTTACAAGCCGTAAACGCTACGCTTGCTGCCAGCATTACTGCCAAAGTTGCTTTATTAAATGTGTTTGTCATAATATGAATTACTAATTTTCTGATTTACTTATCTGATGGTGCTTTCAAAACAGTCCCTTCAGCGACAGGTTCACCAAAGTTTGGTGTGCCATCTGCATTCCAGGTGAATTTTTGCATTCTTGGCGAACGAAAACCGCCACAGCCTTGCCCCGCCTTTGAATTGGCATGATAAATTATCCAATCCTCTTTCCCATCTGCCGATTTGAAGAACGAGTTGTGACCAGGCGCATACACGCTTTTTTCAATTGAACGCTGAAATACCGGCTTGTCAGATTTTTTCCAGGAATTGGGATCCAAAAAATCGCTACCGGCAGATGCGGTAAGCATACCTAATGCATAAAAATCAGTCCAGCAACCACTTGCAGAGTATATAAGGAAAAGCTTATCACCATGGATCAATATCTCGGGGCCTTCATTCACATTAACATGTGGTGGGTTACTATTTTTACCTAAGTCGCCATTTTTTTCCCAATCAAACAAGGGGCCCGATATTTTGGAACGCTTACTTTCTATAGTCCACGGATTTTTCATTTTTGCAATGTAAATATCCTGTTGACCATTAAAATCGCCTTCCCAGCCAGACCAGATCATAAATAACTGGCCCCTGTGTTCGAAAACCGATCCGTCTATAGCCCATTTATCAGTGGCATCTCCTACCCGCCCTTTAAAAGTCCATGTGCCTTTCGTTGGATCATCAGATTGATTTTCGATTACGTACATGCGGTGATCATTATTATCCCCATCGTCTGCAGCAAAGTATATGTACCATTTACCGCTGAGGTAATGTAATTCAGGAGCCCAAAGTTCCTTTGAATAACTTTTCCCGGCAGGCGGCGTCCAAACAACTTGCTTCTGCGCCCTTCCAAGATCGGCCATGTTCTTTGTTTTCCAGATAGCCAGGTTGCTACCGGTAGAATTGGTATAGTAATAATAATCACCGTGCCTTATTACCCAAGGATCGGCACCGGAGGGCAGTAAGGGGTTTGTGAAAGTTTTTTGTTGCGCTGATGAAATCAGCGTGAAAAGCAACATAAAACAACTGATAACAACTGTTTTCATAGATTAAAAATTCAAAGCCTCAGGCCCTAAAACTGCACTTTCACAAATATAAGTAGGCACAATGCCTGTAGCCTGTATGCGGTTATCTGCATCTTGTGGCAAAGTATTGCCGGATAATACCAATATCGTATCTAAACCAAATTTATTACCGCCAATAATATCTGTTTGAAGAGTGTCGCCAACCATGACGATCTGCTTTTTACTGATCGGACGGTAGTCTCTTATAAGGTCATAAGCAAACATAAACATTTGCGAATCAGGCTTACCAAACCGAATAAACTTTTTGCCCACTATAGTTTCTATCATTTGCGCTATACCACCAATGGCAATGCTCACATCGTGTTTTGATACCGGGTAAGCGTAATCAGTATTGGCAACAATAGCCGGTATGGTACGCTTGCGCAACAGGTTAACGGTTTTGTTGATATCATGAAACCAATCGAAACCCTCGTCATCCATAAATACCAGCGCATTTACTTTGTCAATATTGGTACTGTCCACATCGCGTACCGGTAGCGTTTTTAAGCCGGCACTTTCTATATAATGCGCAGACTCTTCTGTACCCAAATAAGCCACGTAACCATCATGTACCTTTAATTCCAGGTATTCTTTAGTAAGCTGTCCCGATGAGATTATCCTATCTGCTGATACGCAGTGAAGATCTTTTTTATGATAAGATTCCGCAAGCTGCGCAGGGCTGCGAGAGGCATCGTTTGTAACAATGTAATACTCTTTGCCCTGGGCTTCGAGATAGGCAAATGTTCTTTCTATACCCGGCAGCAAGCCACTATGGGTTTTCAGCACACCAAACGCATCAAAAAAAACAACGTCGTAACGGTCTATAATCGATTTGAAATCCTCAATGCGTTTCATGTTTTAGTTCAATTGTTCATTAGTTTATTGGTTCATTAGTTCATCGTGTAGGGTATTTTAACTACTCACTTAATTAACTTAATCAACCACTCATTCAAGCCCTAACGCCTTTATAATTTTTTCGGCATCGAAATCCCTATCTACTGATGGCAAATATATTTCCATTGCTTCTGCCTGTAATTTCTTTGCATATTGCTCGCTAAAAAAGTATTTACCATCTTTTATTACATAATTAAGAATAAAGAAACGGTAAGCTTCCTTCAAAAAGCGTATCTCATCTGCCGTTATTGGGTTAATTTTGTGATATTCCTGTAAGAACAGTATAAACCGGTCTTCCATCATTGGGCCTATCACGTAACTGAACACGGTACGGTCGCCGGCATCTGATACTACCCTGCTGAAAAAGTAAAAATCAAGCAAACGGTAACTCATCCTAAACCAATCGTAATCCCAGCGCGAAAACAACTCCAAGTCGGCCGTGACCGAGAAATTACCAATGTTCCAGTCGATAAAAACAGGTATGATCTCAAACGAGCTCATGTTATACCGCGACCGGTTTTTCAGGAATTGCTCGCAATGGTATTTTAAAAGATCTACCTGTGCACGGGTGCCAAATTTCTGCTCATCTTTATCTAACTGTCTTTGCAGGTCGTAAATATCTGTTCGAAGTGTTTTTGATGATTTAGGAACTACGTTCTTAACCCTTGAGCAGGCTTTATGGAATTTGCCTATCTGGCTACCCAGTTTTCTGATCATATCATCATCTAACCTGCGGGGCAAACGTTCTGCCATACGGGTTGGGTTGTAAAAAACCACCCAGGCATCATCTTTACCGCTTTTGTAGCGATAGATATAGACCCTGTTATTCTTAAGCAGGGACTTCGACAGCAGGTTCTCGAACGGGTACAACAGGTTGTTTGACAGCGCTTGTATAATGCGATGATCTTCTTTAAAATGCTCAAACTTGCCAAAGAATGATAGCTTGGCGATAACAATATCGTCGTCATCAAAGGTGATGCGGTACACGTGATTGGTAGACACCATGGCACTGATATCATCAATGCTGCGGATCGTCTTAGATTTATCGTAACCCTCCCAGGCCGATCTTATAATTAGGTGAAAGTCCATTTTATGAACCGGGATCGAGCGACCTGATCCCAAGTAATACATTGGTTAATGAGGCTAATATACTATTGTTTACCGTTTTTAAATGTAGATACTACAAATAATCTGATCATATCCCTTCAAAATATCTTTTCAATTCCCAATCGCTCACACTTTTGGCATATTGCTTATGTTCCCACAAGCGGGTTTGAGTAAAGTGTTTTACAAATCCATCGCCAAATAATTCTTTAGCAACAGGAGAATTTTGCATTGCAGTAGCAGCATCAAATAAGTTATTGTGCAGCACACCGTTAGATTTATTCTCATAACCGTTACCCTTTGTTGCGGCAATGTCCAAGTTAAGTTTGTTTTTTATGCCATATAGGCCTGATGCCAGTGCTGCCGCAATAGCGAGATAGGGATTGGTATCTGAGCCGGGTATGCGGGTCTCTAACCGGGTGTTTTTCTCAACTGTATTAATAACCCTCAGCGCTGTTGTGCGGTTATCAATTGCCCAGGTGATGGTAGTTGGCGCCCAGGCACCTTCTACCAGGCGCTTATAGCTGTTAATGGTCGGGGCATACATTGGCAATAAGTGCGGCATACAATAAAGCTGGCCGGCCAGGTACTGTTTATGCAATTCGCTCATCTTGTTTAGGTCTGTACCATTGTAAAATAGGTTCTTACCACCATCCGCCGACCATAAACTTTGGTGGATGTGCCCACTGCAGCCAGGCAAATTTTCATTCCATTTTGCCATAAAGGTTGCAGTTAAGCCATGCTGCGATGCAATTTCTTTCACCGCAGTTTTAAAAAGCACCGCCATGTCTGCAGCTTCTAAAGTTGGTGCGTGGTGTATAGCTGCTTCGTATACTCCCGGCCCTGTTTCTGTATGTAAGCCTTCAATTGGTATTTGGTATTGGGTAAGCTTATCAAACAAGTCGTTGTAGAATGACCTATTTTGAGAGGGCCTTAATATAGAGTAGCCGAACATACCCGAAGATAATGGTTCCAAATTCCTGAAACCTTTATGCTGAAGGCTCTGCGGTGTTTCATAAAAATTGAACCATTCAAATTCCTGTGCAAATTGCGCTACGTAGCCCAATTCATCGCACTCAGCTATTGTCTTTTTTAGCAAGCTTCTTGGGCATACATCTAATGCATTTTTATCAGGACCTGTATAATCAGCTATAAAAAAAGGCACGTTATCTTCCCAGGGGATCATCCGAAAAGTCGACAGATCGATATAACACTGCTTATCCGGATAGCCGCTGTGCCAGCCGGTCACCTCAACATTATCATAGGGTGTATCGGTGCTATCCCAACCAAAAACCACGTCACAAAAACCATAACCACCTTGCAAGCCATCCAGAAATTTTTGTTTGCTGATCACCTTACCACGCAAAATGCCATCTATGTCAGCAAACGCAAATTTTATTTTTTGAACATTATTGTCTTTAATGTGAGCTATAACCTGGTCTGTATTCATTTCAGCTGTATAAAATGCCAATTTAAGATAATTTGGAATAAATTAGGGCTTAAAATCAGTATAAGCCTCATCAGAATTCTACCATGACAGACTTTCTCTTTATATATGGCACCTTACTACAATCTGGCAACGAATTTGGATCATACCTTCAACAAAATTGTTCATTTGTAACTCTCGGTCATCTACAAGCACAACTTTACGATCTGGGCGAATATCCTGGCATAGTTATATCGTCAAAATTCGATCAAGAGGTTCATGGAAGTGTGTTTGAAATGAGGGATCAGCCGGAGATACTCAGACGCCTGGACTACTACGAAGGTGTTGGCCCTGATGAAGAGCACCCTAATCTCTATCGACGCGAAATACACCCTGTGAAAACCAACAAAGGTATTATGCAAGCCTGGGTATATGTTTACAATAGAAGCGTTGAGCATGCCATCGATATTCCCGGCGGGGATTACCTAAAGTATTTAAACAAAAAATCCCCCGGTAAATAAGTACCGGAGGATCTGTATATCCAGTTTGCAAAGATTAAATCTTGGCAGATTTTACTGTTTTAATGATAACTGCAGCTACTTTGTATGGATCTGCAGCAGAGTTAGGGCGACGGTCTTCAAGGTAACCGCTCCAGTTATGGTCTACAGCGTAAAGCGGGATGCGGATAGATGCACCACGGTCTGATACACCATAGCTAAAGTCGTGGATAGAAGCCGTTTCGTGTTTACCGGTTAAGCGTTGATCGTTATCAGCACCATAAACGGCAATACAATCAGCAACTGCTGGACGGAACGCCTCACAAACTGCTTTGAATTTCTCTTCGCTGTTAGCAGTACGCAATAAAGTGTTAGAGAAGTTAGCGTGCATACCAGAACCGTTCCAGTCTAACTGACCAAGCGGTTTACAATGCCAGTTGATTGATACTCCGTATTTCTCACCTATACGCTCCAATAAGTAACGTGCAACCCAAATTTGATCGCCGGCTTCTCTTGCTCCTTTGGCAAAAATCTGGAATTCCCACTGACCGGCAGCAACCTCAGCATTGATACCTTCTACGTTAAGGCCTGCCTCTAAACAAGCATCTAAGTGTTCTTCAACTATCTCACGACCGTAAGCGTTGTTTGCACCTACTGAACAGTAGTAAGGGCCTTGCGGACCCGGATAACCACCAGCAGGGAAACCAAGTGGTTTGTTAGTTGCAGGATCCCATAGGAAATACTCCTGCTCAAAACCAAACCAAAAATCGTTATCATCATCCTCAATATGTGCACGGCCGTTTGACTCGTGTGGCTGACCTTTTGAGTCTAATACCTCACACATTACAAGATAAGCATCTTTCCTTTGTGGATCTGGAACTGTAAAAACCGGTTTCAAGATACAATCTGATGAGCCGCCCGGTGCCTGCTCGGTTGATGAACCATCAAAGCTCCAGTTATCCAGATCTTCAACCTTTCCACTGAAACTTTTAACAATTTTTGTTTTGCTGCGCAGGCTTTGAGTTGGTTTGTAGCCGTCAAGCCAGATGTACTCGAGTTTTGTTGCCATTTTTAATGATAAATTTGAATTTTTTAAGTTTAATTATAGTTCCTTATAAAATCAGTCAGTCTTTATGCCGCTAATTTAGAGTATTTTTATAAATTCAATAACTTTTTTGAAAAAATTTATAAAAATCGGAACTAAAAATCTCAAAAATTCAATAAATCATCATTTTGTATCAAAATACGTACATCTTACTATGCTAACATAGCATTTCAATTATCATCTAAATTCTTAACAAGTGATTTTACTTACTTTGCAGATGCCACGCCCCAATAACACGTTCTTCGTATCGCTTTCGAGTCGTTAGCGTTCGCAATAATCTCTTTTTTGCTGTTTTTTTCTAAAAAGTAAAGGTTTCCGTTTGTGTTATCATAAATAAAAGAGGCCAGTGCATTATTTGATTTATTTTTATTCATAACATCCAACCTCACCGCATTTGTTGGGCTGCGTTTACTGGTAGAATCCGCCGAGGTTTGGGCGGTCACCCAATTGATCTCATATTTCACATCAGAAGAGTTAGCAGCTAAGCCAGTTTTTTTAAATTCATCTGTTTTTTGTACCACTCCTATCAGGCATTTAATGCATGGGTCTGGTACAGTTGCAAGTTTGGAGTAATTCTTATCGGGATTATTGATTACCGCTACCTTTTTATTCTTGATGGCAAGTGTTGTTTGAGTAGTGTCTTTGTTATTAGATGGTGATGTTTGCTGCTCACAGGCAAATATGCATGTGCTCATCAAAGCGGCAAAGAACAGCAATATGTTTTTCATGGGCTACAATGGTTTCAACAATAAACGCTAATGGCCAGTAATTGTGTGTTTTAACCGTGTAGTAGTATCAATTAATAATTCTTTACTATTTTTAAAGAAACTATAAAATGAAGCCATTTTCATTAAAAAATTACAATCCTTAAGCGAAAAATTCTGTTAAATTTATTAAAATTGCCTGATTGTATTAAAAAGCTTAGCATAAATTACTTCTGTCATAAACTTTAATAAATACTATCCGTTTTTAAGGTGCAGAGCCGAAATTTAGTCGGCATTTATAAACTATCATGAGTAACAGCAATATCGGATCAAATAGTACGGTTGATGTAGTTTTAATTGGCGCAGGTATTATGAGCGCTACGCTTGGCGTTATGCTTAAGCAGTTACAGCCTGATCTGTCAATAGAAATATTTGAGCGCCTTGATACCGTTGCTGCTGAAAGTTCTGATGCCATGAACAACGCCGGTACAGGTCACTCTGCTTTTTGTGAATTAAATTACACCCCCCAACTTAAAGATGGCTCGATAGAAATTACTAAAGCCATAAAAATTGCCGAGCAATTTGAACTGTCTAAAGAATTTTGGTCATTCCTTATAGAGCAGGGCTATGTGAGTAGTCCTGAGAGCTTTATCCGTAAAGTACCTCATATGAGCTTTGTTTGGGGCGACGAAAATGTTGAATATTTGAAAAAACGCCAGCAGGCTTTAGTAAAGCACCACTTTTTTAAAGGTATGGAGTACTCTGAAGACCATGCCCAGTTAGAAAAATGGATCCCCCTAGTAATGGATGGTCGCGACGAAACTCAGAAAGTATCTGCCACTTTTATGGATATGGGTACTGATGTAAACTTTGGCGCCCTAACCCGTAGCCTCATCAGTAAATTAGAACAAAAACCTGGTGTTAAGCTCAGCCTTAACCATGAGGTTGAAGACATAAAGCGCAACAAAGACAATTCATGGCGCATTAAAGTGAGCGATCGTTTAAATGGCGGTCAGCGAAAACTTGACGCTAAATTTGTGTTTGTAGGTGCGGGCGGTGGTGCCTTAACACTGCTTCAAAAATCGGGCATACCAGAAAGTAAAGGCTTTGGTGGTTTCCCGGTAAGCGGGCAATGGCTTGTATGCAACAAACCTGATGTTGTAGCACGCCACAATGCTAAGGTATATGGAAAAGCATCAGTAGGTTCGCCGCCAATGTCGGTTCCGCATCTGGATACCAGGATGATAGATGGCAAAAAATCATTGCTATTTGGGCCCTACGCCGGTTTTTCAACCAGGTTTTTGAAAAAAGGATCCCTGCTTGATCTTTTCAAATCCATAAAGTTAAATAACATATTGCCGTTATTAGCCGTAGGGCGTGATAACATGGCACTTACCAAATATCTTATATCGCAGGTACTTCAATCTCCTGATGACCGCCTTAAAGCTTTACAGGAATACTTCCCTGAAGCAAAAAAAGAGGATTGGGATCTGGACATTGCCGGTCAGCGTGTGCAGATCATCAAAAAAGACCCTAAGCGTACAGGCGTACTTGAGTTTGGTACTGAAGTAGTAACCAGTGCCGACGGTAGCATTTCCGCATTGTTGGGTGCATCACCTGGTGCATCAACATCAGTGCCTATTATGATAACTTTGATAAGCCGCTGCTTTAAAAACTTTATCAATACGCCGCAATGGCAGGATAAATTCAAGCAGATGATCCCGTCTTACGGACAATCATTGGTTGATGACGAAGCCTTGGCGGATGCTACGAGGGAACGCACGAGCAAGGTTTTAGGATTGATCTGATTGAACAAAATATTTGTATATATATAAAGAAGGCTGCCGTAAAGCAGCCTTCTTATTTTTTTATATTTTTGCAGCTAACCTTACCGCAAGGTTCTTTTAAATGGATATATCAGTAGTAATACCTTTATATAACGAAATTGAATCGTTACCGGAGCTTACCTCATGGATAAGCAGCGTAATGACAGAAAATAGATTTACGTACGAGATCATTCTTGTTGACGATGGCAGTACCGACGGTTCATGGGGCATGATCATGAAACTGCGTGATGGAAATCCGTTTATCCGGGGCTTCAGATTCAGGCGCAATTATGGTAAATCAGCAGCTTTAAATATCGGCTTTGATGCAGCACTTGGCGATGTGGTTATTACCATGGATGCTGACCTGCAGGATAGCCCTGATGAGATCCCTGAACTTTATCGTCGGGTAAAAGAAGAAAACTACGACCTGATATCAGGCTGGAAAGCTAAACGCTACGACCCTATTTCTAAAACCATCCCAACCAAGCTTTTTAACGCGGCTACCCGCAAAATGAGTGGCATCAAAAACCTGCATGATTTTAATTGCGGACTTAAAGCCTATCGAAACACCGTTGTAAAAAACATTGAAGTGTATGGCGAAATGCACCGCTATATACCTGTATTAGCCAAATGGGCCGGGTTTACACAAATAGGCGAACAGGTAGTTGAGCATCGCGCACGTAAATACGGTAAAACCAAATTTGGTTGGAGCAGGTTTATCAATGGTTTCTTAGATCTGTTGTCGATATTCTTTGTTGGTAAATTTGGCAAACGCCCTATGCACTTCTTTGGGTCTATGGGCACGCTTAGCTTTTTTGCGGGGATAATAATTGCCGTTTGGATGCTTGTGGAAAAGGTTTATCTTATAGCTCATCACCTGCCTTATCGGGATGTTACATCCAACCCATTGTTTTATATTGCTTTGGTTGCAATAATACTCGGTTCGCAACTTTTTCTTACCGGCTTTGTTGCCGAATTGGTATCCCGCAACTCAAACGACAGAAATAATTATCAAATAGCTGAAACGATATAGATATGAGATTTTAGATACCGATTGTTAAGGTATCCTGCATTAGACATTTCAATTAATTCTCATATCTCAAGTCTCGCATCTCACATCTATTTACGAAATGTTTTTTTCCATCATCATACCTTTATATAATCGCCCCCAGGAAATTGATGAATTACTGGAGACACTTACCCGCCAAACTTACAAGCAATTTGAAGTTTTGGTGATTGAGGATGGCTCTGTTAATAAAGCAGATGAGATAGTAAAAAAATATACTGACAGGCTTGATCTGCGCTACTTTGAAAAACAGAATGAAGGCCAGGGATTTACTCGTAATTTTGGTTTTGAGCGTGCAAAGGGCGACTACTTTGTGATATTCGATTCAGATTGCCTGATACCCGAGAACTATCTTGAGATAGTAAACAATCACCTCAAAAATAATTGGCTTGATGCTTATGGCGGCCCTGATGGCGCACACGAGTCGTTCACCCCTACACAAAAAGCTATCAGCTACGCCATGACCTCGCCCTTTACCACTGGCGGTATACGCGGCAACAAAAAAAGAATTGGCCAGTTCCATCCGCGCAGTTTCAATATGGGGGTATCGCGCGCCGTATGGGAAAAAGTTGGAGGTTTTATTATCACCCGCCTGGGTGAAGATATTGAGTACAGCATCCGCATACACGCATCAGGTTATAAGATAGGCTTAATACCGGAGGCTGTAGTTTATCACAAACGCCGCACAGATTTTATAAAGTTTTACAAGCAGCTTCATTTCTTTGGTAGGGCGCGAATCAATATTTATAAGTTCTTCCCTTCGCAGTTAAAACTGGTACATTTTTTTCCGTCTGTTGTAACACTTGGCATCTTATTTACGATAATAGCTAATGTATTCGCCTGGCGCATTGCCCTGCTGTGTAATACGCTGTTGGCATTTTACATTTTGTTAATATTTTTTCACTCTCTTATTAAGAATAAGTCGCTAAAAATCGCATTTTTGAGCATCATTGCTGCGTTAACTCAACTGGTAGCTTATGGCTTAGGTTTTATGCAGGATTTTTGGAAACGTGTTATTTTAAAAAGGTCGTAGTAGGTTAGTATGTATCACCCGTTTTCGGTTGTGGAGACCGTAAAATCTTCATGGGATATCTTTAGAAAGAATTTCGTTACTATTATCGTTTACTCGGTTATAGCTTTCTTCTTACTCGGTATATTAAGCCTCGTAGCTGGTTTTATTTACGATCCTAAAAATTATTGGGCAGCGATGGTGGTAACCTTTGTTTTAATATGGTTACAAGCATACACAACACTGGGGCTTTACAAGCTTATCTTCACTGTTATCGACAGTAAATATTACGATTTCGAATTTATGCAGGTTATACCAAAAGCTAAAATGGTTGTAAGTTACCTGGTTGTTGTATTCATATTTGCATTTTTAGTTACTAATCTTGGCATAGCTGTGGATTACCTTGATGATAAGCCTAACCTGCAGTTTGCAATCGAATTATTAGCAGGTATAGTTGGGCTTTATCTTGCCTTAAGGGTAATGTTCTTTAATACCTTTATTGTCGACGATGATTCTGGCCCGATCGAATCTATCAAACAAAGTTTCCAGTTGACAAAGGGTTATCTTTTCAAGGTTGTATTGATCTTATTGATCATAATTTTACTGATAGCACTACCGGCTAAACTGTCTCAGTACTATCCAATTATATCAATCTTTATCTTATTCACCTATCCATTTGTAAATATCATACTTGCCGTTACTTATCGCAAACTCATTTACAGCCACCAGGATGTTGATGATGAAATTAACGAAACTGATTGAGCTGTAAATGGGTATCAAAGCATCGTTAAGTAAGGTTTTTGCCTGGTATGTGAACCGGCGGCTTAATTACATGCGCGGAAATGCGCTTGCTTTGCAACAAAAAACATTTAGCCATTTAGTACATGAAGCTAAAAATACCGTCTTTGGTGCCGATCATCATTTTGACACAATTGCGAATTACGAAGATTTTAAAAAACACGTACCTATACGCGATTATGAAGAACTACGACCGTACATAGAACGTGTTGTAAACGGTGAAGAAAATGTAACATGGCCGGGTAAACCTGCATATTTGGCTAAAACATCGGGCACCACGTCCGGCGTTAAATACATTCCCATATCGAAAGAAAGCATGCCGGAGCACATCAAAGCTGCCCGCAACGCCTTACTTAGTTATATCCATGAGACCGGCGAGGCCGATTTTGTAGATGGCAAGATGATATTTCTACAGGGCAGCCCTGTATTGGACGAAAAGCACGGTATACAAACCGGCAGGTTATCAGGCATTGTAGCACACCATGTGCCAGGCTACTTACAAAAAAAAAGACTTCCATCCTACCAAACCAATTGCATTGAAGATTGGGAAGAAAAAGTGGATGCCATTGTTGAGGAAACCAGGAATGAGGATATGCGCCTTATTTCGGGCATACCGCCCTGGTGCCAGATGTATTTTGACAGGTTATCTGGGGTATCAGGCGGAAAGAAGATCAAAGACATTTTCCCAAACTTTAAGTTGTATGTACATGGTGGTGTCAATTATCAGCCGTATCGTGCGCGCATGATCGAAAGCATTGGGTTTGATATCGATAGCATAGAAACCTATCCTGCTTCAGAAGGCTTTATCGCTTTCCAGGATTCGCAGAAAGAGAAAGGCTTGCTGCTAATGGTTGATGCTGGCATTTTCTATGAATTTATCCCAAGCGAAGAATATTACAACGAAAACCCAACCCGTATCAATTTAAAAGATGTGGAACTTGATAAAAACTATGCACTTATCCTAAACACAAGCGCCGGCCTTTGGGGTTACAGTATTGGCGATACGGTAAAATTTGTATCGAAGAACCCATACAAGATAGTGGTAACGGGTCGCATAAAGCATTATATCTCGGCTTTTGGAGAGCACGTTATTGGCGAAGAGGTAGAACAAGCTTTGTTAAGTGTTGCTGCCGAAGAAGGTATCGATATTATAGAATTTACGGTAGCGCCGCAAGTTGCCCCAGAGAGCGGTCAATTACCTTACCACGAGTGGTTTATTGAGTTCGGCACCGAGCCTAAAGATATTGCCGCTTTTGCAGTTAAAGTAGATAAGGCTTTACAACAGAAAAATATTTACTATTTTGACCTAATTGAGGGTAACATTTTACAGCCTTTGATTGTCAGAAGTTTAAAAAAAGACGCTTTCATTAATTACATGCGCAGTCAGGGTAAACTGGGCGGGCAAAATAAAGTACCGCGATTATCTAACGACAGAAAGATCGCGGACGAACTGAAAGCTTATATACAGTACTAAATGCGGCATTGCAAAACAAGCAATACGCCAACAGAATATTAATTGGATAACAATATAAAAAACATCGCCATCCTTGGCTCTACAGGTAGCATTGGTACACAAACACTTGATGTGATACGTGATAACAAGCAGCTATTTAGAGCTTTTATGATAACTGCACATTCTAACGCTTACCTGCTTATACAGCAGGCTTTAGAGTTTGTGCCCGCCTATGCTATCATTTGCGACGAGACAAAATACTCAGAGATAAAAGAGGCTTTAGCCCACCTACCTATCACCGTATTGGCCGGCTATGAGGCAATCAAAGAACATGTTACCCACTTAGATATTGATGTGGTGCTAACCGCTATGGTTGGTTTTGCAGGTTTAGAACCAACAATCAATGCCATTAAAGCAGGCAAGGACATTGCCCTGGCTAATAAGGAGACCTTAGTTGTTGCGGGTGACATGGTAACTGCTTTAGCAAAGGAACATAACGTAAAGATATTGCCTGTAGATAGCGAGCACTCAGCCATATTCCAGTGCCTTGCGGGTGAGCAGGATAACGCTATAGAAAAGATCATTCTTACCGCATCCGGTGGGCCTTTCCGCGGCAAGTCGGTAGCGTTTTTGGCTGATGTAACCCGCGAACATGCTCTAAAACATCCCAACTGGGTAATGGGTGCAAAGATCACCATTGATTCAGCCTCGTTAATGAACAAAGGGCTTGAAGTTATCGAGGCCAGATGGTTGTTTGATCTGCGGCCTGACCAGATAGAAGTTGTGGTGCATCCACAATCTATCATTCACTCCCTTGTTCAATTTGAGGATGGTTCTATTAAGGCGCAAATGGGTTTACCGGACATGAAACTACCCATACAGTACGCGCTTACTTACCCGCAACGCGTAAAAACTAATTTTAAACGCTTCAACTTCGCCGACTACAGAAGCTTAACGTTTGAACAACCTGATATGGACACCTTCAGGAACTTAAAATTGGCTTTTGAAGCAATGAAAAAGGGCGGTAATATGCCATGTATCATCAACGCTGCAAATGAAGTGGCCGTAGCGGCCTTTTTAAAGAACGAGATAGGTTTCCTGGCTATGAGCGACCTTATAGAAACCTGCATGCAGCAAATACCTTTCGTAAAGGAGCCTACACTCCAGGACTATTTGAATACTGATAAAGAAACACGCATATTTGCGCAAAATTTAATACAAAGAATGCCGTTAAAGGCTTAACATTTAATAACTACGGATGAGCGTTTTGGTGATGGCAGGCCAACTTATATTGGGCCTTTCAATTTTAGTGATACTACACGAGTTCGGGCATTTTTTGGCAGCCCGTGCTTTCGGAATAAAAGTAGAGAAGTTTTACCTGTTCTTTGATGCCTGGGGTGTTAGCCTGTTCAAATTCAACTACAAAGGTGTTGAATATGGTATTGGCTGGTTGCCATTGGGTGGCTATGTAAAAATTGCCGGTATGATAGATGAATCTATGGATACAGAGCAAATGGCAGGACCTCCCCAACCATGGGAATTTAGGGCAAAACCGGCATGGCAGCGATTGATTGTAATGCTTGGCGGTATCATTGTTAACATCATCGTCGGTATCTTCATTTTCTGGATGCTTACCGTGCGTTACGGCGAAAGCTACACGCCGATGTCTACCGTTAAATATGGTATTGTGCCGGGCAAGATAGGCCAGAAAATAGGCCTTAAAGCTGGTGATAAAATAACGGCTGTAAACGGTAAACAACTGCAACGTTTTGAGGACTTGGTAAGTTCAAAAGTATTGCTGGACAATACCGTTTTTACGGTTAAACGTGGCGATTCTACTTTTGATGTTACCGTTCCTCCTACTATCCTCAATGAGATATCTGATTATGGAATAGAGGAGTTTATAAGCCTTGTGCCGCGCGGTAAGTTCAGCGTTGATTCGGTGATTGGAGAGGCGAAACGTATCGGACTTAAAAGAGGTGACAGCATTGTAGCTGTGAACAAAGTCCCTACAGTGTTCTACGATCAGTTGCAAACGCAATTAAGCGCTAACAAAGGCAAAACGGTTGATCTGTCTGTTAAACGTGCGGATAGCGTTTTAGACCTTAAAGCCAATATTGACAAAGAAGGTCACTTGGGTTTCTTCCGTCCGCGTAAAGAAATATTGCCTGATCTGAAGACCATTAAATACGGTTTCTTTCAGGCATTCCCGGTTGGTGCTAAAAAGGCATGGAGTATGTTTGCTGATAATGCCAAGGGCATCAAAAAGATATTTTCAGGCCAGGTTAAAGCTACCAAAGCTATCTCAAGTCCGCTGGGTATTGCCGAAAAATTTGGCGGCACGGTTGACTGGGTGAGGTTCTGGAGTTTGGTAGGCTTCCTGTCAATGGTACTGGCGTTAACCAACTTGTTGCCTATACCGGGCCTGGATGGTGGCCATACCGTTTTTCTATTGATAGAGATGGTAAAGGGTAAGCCGTTAAGCGATAAATTCCTGGAACGGGCTCAGATAGTAGGTTTTGTACTACTGATCTCCTTGATGGTATTTGCTTTTGGTAATGATATCGTTAAAATAGTGATGAAGAAATAACGTCGTGAAAAACCTATGTTAACAAAAAAGCCAGCTGTACAGCTGGCTTTTTCGTTAATAGTGTTCACGTTCACGCCATGAACACTTGTGAACACCGTGAACGCTAATTCTTATAATTAAAGGTTAAAGTGCTTATCAATATAATCCAGCAATTCCTTAGTGATCTTGCCATTTGTAGCCACTAATTCGCGCTTTTTCAATACCTCGTTACCACCATGGAAGTTAACAACCTCGCCGCCGGCTTGCTGAACAATAACAATGCCTGCAGCTACGTCCCAGGCATTTAAGTTGTACTCGTAAAACGCTTCGAACCTGCCGTAGGCTGTATAACAAAGGTCTACAGCAGCGGAGCCCAAACGGCGTAACCCGTGGCAGTTACGCATCAGTTCGGTAAATAGCTTAATGTAGCGTTCCTGGTAGCTAAAATCATAATATGGGAAACCGGTTGCTATCAGGCTGTCAGCAACTTTAGGTTTATTGCTCACCTTTATCTCGTTACCATTTAAATATGCAGGAGCGTCGCGATGGGCAGCGAAACATTCATCAAGGTTCACTTCGTAAACTACGCCTAAAACAGGAGTATCATATTCCTGCAAACCTATACTTACCGAAAAGCTTGGCAAGCCATGTATAAAGTTTGTTGTGCCATCGAGCGGATCTATTACCCAATTATAGCGCTCTCCTACCTTAGTTGTAGTTTTCTCTTCTGTAATAAAGCCGGCCTCTGGTAAAATTAATTCCAAGCCTGCAACAATCTTTTGTTCGGCGGTTTTATCTACATAGGATACAAGGTCGTTAAGCCCTTTATATTCTATACGGTCGGCGTCAAAAGTTTTGCGTTCATCACGTATAAACTGACCGGCTTCTTTAGAAACATCTATAACCCGATCAATAATTTGATTGAAGTTCATATGTTATGGTAAATGTAAAATTATGCGTTTGTTGCGCCGGTTTTCTCGTAGCGTTTATTACCAAAGTAAATAAGTAATAAGCCTCCCACAACCATAATTACTGATATCATCTCGGCCTGGGTAAATGAGATACCGGCAACTTTGTACTTGGTGTTAACGCGTATCAGCTCGATAAAGAAACGCTCAACACCAGCCATGATCATGTAAATACCAAAGAAAACTCCAGGTGCTTTTATCTTGTGGCGTATTCTCCAAAGGATTAAGAAAAGTATTAAGCAAACTACTGTTTCATAAAATGGTGTAGGGAAAACAGGGAGCCTAAGCTCATTGCAATATTTGCCTATGCAGCCGGGGATACGGTTGTCATAATCAGATTGGTCTACATTATGGGGGTATTTAAAGCTCCAAATCCAATCGGGTGCCCAGCTTAACCAATTTGGTTTTGGCTTAAGGTTAGGTATACCCCAATCACCGTCACCAGCCATTTGGCAACCAATACGGCCAAGCCCGTATGATAACATCATACCAGCTGCGCCAATATCTAACATCGTAAATGGTTTTACACCATTCTTATTAGCTATGTAAAGTACGGCTGCACCGCCACATATCAGGCCTCCATAAAAGGTTAATCCACTAAAGCCAACCAGCATACCAATGGGATCTTTCATAAAGGCGTCCCAGTTCTCCAGGGCATTAAAAAGCTTGGCACCTGCAAAGCCGAAAATGGCCGCCCAAAGTAAAATGCTACCCATCAGCTCGTACGGATGTACAGTTACAGCACGTTGCTCGGGTTTTGGTAAAACCTGCTTCTTGTTCTCGTAATATGCCCAATAGGCAAATACAGCAGCACCTAAAACACCACCGATCAGGTTGCCACGTGTTGAAAGCAAAAACGCCTGAGGGTCGTTTACCGCCGCGCTAAAATTTAGCGCAACATCAAATATCTTGTAGAAAATAATAAAACCAAATATGGCGTTACTTATGAGCTCAAACGTAGTTATCCTGGCACCAACTGTGACTATTTTTTGGAATGGGTGAATATAACCCAAGGCTTCTTTACGTTTAAACTCCTGCGTAAAGGCCCAATAAGCTCCCATAAAGGCAATGGCAACAAAGAAACCAAAAGTTTGTACGATCTTCAGAAATTCGAGATGCCACCCTGTTAAATACTCAACAAGGAAATAAAGATTTGGGAACATAGGAGCTTAAGTTTGGAGGCGAATATAATAGTTAATGCACTAATATCTCTTCGCTTTCTGTTATTTCAACATCACCATCCGGTGAAATTGCTGTTAAGTGTACGGCCTTTATCTCATTAACCAACACAGGGTCGTACTTGGCTTTTACCTTAACGTAATTGCGCGTAAACCCGTGCATGTAGCCGTCTTTAATATCTCCCTCAAATAACACCATGTCAGTTTTTCCTAATTGGGTCTCATAAAAGGCACGGCGCTTTTTATCCGAGAGGATGTGCAGCATTTTACTTCTTTCCGCACGGGTTGAGCCCGGTACAGCTCCGCTCATTTCAGCAGCAGGTGTATTCTCGCGTTCAGAGTAGGTAAACACGTGCAGGTAAGAGATATCAAGATTGTTCAGGAAATTATAAGTATCGATAAAGTCATCACGCGTTTCGCCGGGAAAGCCTACTATAACGTCAACCCCAATGCAGCAATGCGGCATCAGCTCTTTTATTTTAGCAACGCGTTCTGCATACAACTCACGACGGTAGCGGCGGCGCATCAAGCCTAAAATTTTGTTGTTGCCAGATTGCAGCGGAATATGGAAATGCGGCACAAAACGCTTTGATGTAGAAACAAACTCGATGATGTCATCGCTAAGTAGATTTGGTTCAATAGACGAGATGCGGATGCGCTCGATACCTTCAACCTCATCCAAAGCTTTAACCAGGTCAAAAAACCTGTCTTCCCGCTGGCCATTACGGATGCCAAAATCGCCGAGGTTTACACCTGTCAACACAATTTCTTTAACACCCGATGCAGCAATTTCCCGGGCTTGTTCAACAGCATTTTCAATAGTGTCGCTTCTACTTGAACCACGGGCTAAAGGTATGGTGCAAAATGTGCACGAATAATCGCAGCCGTCCTGCACTTTTAAGAAGGTACGTGTACGGTCACCGAAAGAGAATGATGGCACAAACTCATTTGCTTGAGTTACCGGCTGGTTATAAACAATAGCTTTAGGTTTCTTGGTTAGATCGGTAATATGATCTACCAATTGAAATTTCTCTGCAGCTCCCAGCACCATATCAACCCCCGGTATCTCGGCAATTTCCTGAGGCTTAAGCTGTGCATAGCAACCAACAATGGTAACGAATGCCGAAGGCGATATTTTAAGCGCCTCTTTTACTATTTTCTTACACTTTTTATCTGCGTTCTCAGTGACCGAACAGGTGTTGATCACAAAAACGTCGGGCGTGTCAGTAAACTCAACCGTATCGTAACCAGCATTGGTAAATAACCTGCCGATAGACGAAGTCTCGGAGTAATTGAGCTTGCAGCCAAGTGTATAAAATGCGACTTTCTTATTCATTTGGAAGCCGCAAAGATAAGATTTTTAAAGATTAGTTGATAGCTGAGTAAATACTGCTTGTTAATAGAAGTGTAAAGATTTGTACAGGGTTGTTTCTCCAGGCTAAAACTACTCCACTCCTCTTACTTTCATTCTCATTATATAAATAGCCTTCGATGCGGTGATGAAAAGCGTTTTTCGGTCTTTGCCGCCGAAGCACAGGTTAGCAGTCCATGGCTCTGGGATATCAATATGACCTATCTGCTCACCTTTCGGGCTGATGATGGTTACACCCTTTCCTGCCAAATAGAGATTGCCAAGTTCGTCTAAAGTTATACCATCCGTTGTTTCGGAGCAAAAAAGCTGCCTGTTGGTAATGGTGCCATTTGCTTTGATTTCGTATTTATAGACCTTACCAGCACCAATATCTGCTACAAACAAATGTTTGCCATCCGGTGTGCCTACAATACCGTTAGGCTTTACCAAACTATCCAATACAATGGGCTTGCTTATTCCTTTACTCAAAAGAAATAATTTTTGTCCACTCATTTCTGACTTATTACGTGTCCAGTAATCGCGCTGAAAATATGGGTCGGTAAAATAAATGTTGTCGTTTTTATCTATCCAGAGATCGTTAGGCCCGTTAAATAATTTACCCTCGTAATTTCGCAACAGTACCTTTACTTTTTTCTTCGGATTGATCTGCCATAGCTGGTTATGCTCATCCGCGCAGGCTACAAGGTTGCCTTTACTATCGAAGTAGGTACCATTTGCCCGGCCGGCTTTATCCATAAAGAGAGATAGCTTGCCGTTGATGTCGTATTCCCAGATCTTGTTATTTGGCTGGTCAGTAAAAAAGATATTACCGCGCTTGTCAACAGAAGGGCCTTCGGTAAATTCAAATTGCCTGGATATCAACTGCGGTTTGGTGGTAACATCAAACAAATGACTTGGTTGCGCAAATGCCTGCAGGCTTAGGCAGCAACACAACCAAATGAGCAAACGCATATTAAATTTTAGATGCTTCCTTATATAGCCCAAAATCGCTTAAAGCAATACTTGCTGCCGCCTTAGTTACTCTAACGCGTACCTTTTGGGCAGTAACTTTATTATCAAGCTTTATCAATCTGTTACCCCCGATGCTGGTTGCAGTGGCAATTTCTTTCCATTTCCCATCTTCCCAGGCATCTACTGCAATGGCATCAATACGCTGTCCAAGCTTGATGTTTTCGCGCAGGCGTATCACGTCGAAAGTAATGGGCTTATGCATATCAGCAACTATGTTACCGGTCTTTACATCATCGTCGGTAGCCCAATAGGTGTAACGGTCGGCATCAGTCAAATTTTTTGAACCATATTTCGCAGCATTTTTACCGCGTACATTACTTGCAGTAATGGTAGCACCTTGGGCCAGGTTTTTTGCGAATGTATTTTTTATGATATTGCCGAATGTTTTTAGCGAAGCTACATCATTGGCGCTAAGCTGACCTGTTTTATCGGGCGACAAGCCTAAGTCAAATGCCGCGCCACGGCCATAGCTGCTGTAGAAAAGATCTAATAGCTTTTCGGGGGTTTTAACGGAATCATCTTGGCGTTTGTGATAAAACCATCCGGGACGAAGCGCTACGTCGCACTCAGCCGGCATCCAGTATTTACCATCGCGTTGGCCTTCGGTGCCTTCCGCATCTTTAACAAAACCATTTCCCGGCTTTTTACCTGGCTCGGGTGCATGGGGTGTGTAGGTAGCCCAGCAAGTTTCGCCGGCTTTACCTTCTTCATTACCAACCCAGCGTACATCCGGGCCCACATCGCCAAATATTACGGCGTTTGGCTGCAGCTTGCGGGCAATACCCCAGGTAGTATCCCATCCATAGTAGTTAGAACGGTCTATCTTTCTTACTTCTCTTGCGCCGCCGTAGTAGCCGTCGCCGCCGTTAGCACCGTCATGCCAGGTAATAAACAGCGGGCCGTAATTGGTGTACAGCTCCTGTAATTGCTTGCGGTAAACTTCTGTAACGTATTCTGGTTTGCCGTAAAGGGCGCTATTTCTGTCCCATGGCGAGCAGTAAACGCCCATCTTCATGCCCAGCTTATCGCAAGCCTCACGGTATTCGCGCACAATGTCGCCTTTACCGTTCTTGTACGGACTTTTTGAAATATTATGATCGGTAGTCTTTGTCGGCCATAAACAAAAGCCATCATGGTGTTTTGCTACAACTATGATACCCTTAAAACCGCCTGCTTTAGCTGCGGCTACAATTTGCATAGCAGAAAAATTTGACGGATTAACGATCTTTGGATCTTCATCGCCATAACCCCATTCTTTATCTGTATAAGTAGCTGTGCTCCAATGTACAATGCAATACATACCTATTTCTTGCCAGTTCAACTGCCCTTTTGAAGGCAACGGACCAAAAGGCTTGGGAGCAGGTTGGGCAAAAATCAACGAAGGCAGCAACAATAACAGCGCAAATAAAGATTTCATAGCAGGATATAAAAAATAAGGGTTGATGCGCTAAAGTAACATTTAAAGGCAAATAATTGGCATTACGGGCATTTTCTTTTATGTTAGCCGCCCTTTTAAAACATGTATAGTAAAGAACAAGCATCTCAGTTAAGACAGGCATTCTGGACGGCTTTTGGGCAGTACATGTCGCCCATATTATCTGCCGAAGGGTTGCGTGCAAACTGGGTTAATTATAAAACAGGTGCAAAGCATATCTACTTCAGGATGCAAGCCGATAATAAGAGCGCTTCTATGTCGATAGATATTACCCACCCTGATATAGAACTGCAGGAACTCTACTATGAGCAACTTGAGAGTTACAAAGCTACATTGCATGGCACCCTCGGCGAGGAGTGGAACTGGCACCTGCATGATGTTGATGAATACGGTAAAACCGTAAGCCGGATTTTTAAAGAGCTATCCCCCATAAACATCTATCAACAAGAAAACTGGCCCGAGTTGATATCCTTTTTTAAACCTCGTATTATAGCCTTAGATGAATTTTGGAGTGACGTAAAATATGCTTTCGAAGTATATTGAGCTTGGGCAAAAACAAATAGGCTACGTTAATATAACACCCAAGGGCATTATTTAAGATCAGTACAAATATTCTCTGCTTTTTGGAAATGGCTTTGCAGTTTGGGTAGTGTTTGCTTGGCTAAATCCTGCACGTCACCATCGGTGGTTTCGGCAGCGGCTTTAAATAACTTTATAGCCTTTTCATTGTAATTAACTATAACCTGAGCATATGCTTTATCAAAAGCCTTGCCCTTCTTAGCTGATAAACTTTTTACGGCATCGTTATGAATGCTGCTTAGCGTATCGCTCAAAGTGATCTTATCGGCTTTGGCCATTTTTTTTAGCTGGGCATCTGCATCTGTATGGTCGGCAATGATATGCTTAGCCAACGAAACTAACGAAGTATCTTTAGTTTTCTTAAGTGCCAGTTGAGAGATCGCAATCTCTGCAAGGCCATCCTCATGAGCGGTTTGCATAAACACGCGTTCGTTATCATTGATAGCTTCTTTGTTGTAATTTTTGCCCTTACGCTCATTACAAGCCAGAATCTGGATGATGGTAACCAAAACAAGTACAGCGCCTAATCTTCTCATGCAGGTTTTATTTACTACCTACGTAACAATAAAGGCGCTATACAGTTTCAGCGGTTGGCTATATATTTTAATTGGAAAAATTTTAAGCCAAGTTGCGGCCGGCATTAACTATACCATACACCGTACGAATAACCAGCTTGTTATATATGCCTATTAATTCTTCATCGTCAGTTTTATTAATGCATTGCAATGCATAATGCTGGATGATAACCAGCGGTAACACAATACGTTCGCGCACGGCAATAGAACGCCTGTCAACCGGGAATTCCTCCATCAGAACCTTCGTTTCGGTTAGTTCTAACAGCATTTGTTTAGTTAGTTCATATTCTGCTTTAAGGCCTTTCCAAAACTTGGCAAACTTCTTGTCCTGCTCCATGTAAGCTGTTACCCTGAAGTCTGACTTAGACATCGACATCATACAGTTATCCAGCATAGTTTTAAAGAAACCTGATTTATAATAGAGATCGCGCACATCTTCCCAACTGCCGTTATCTTTCATCTTTTTTAAAGCGGTGCCTACGCCATAAAAGCCGGGAATATTTTGTTTTAACTGGCTCCATGATGTAACAAAGCTGATTGCGCGAAGGTCCTCCAGTTTCAATTTTGCACCCGCATTGCGCTTAGTTGGCCGGCTGCTGATATTGATATGGGATAATAATTTCAACGGACTATATTTTTCCAGATACTCGAGGAATAGCGGATGCTCCCGCAGATCTAAAAACAGCTTATGGCTGGTTTCTGCCATATCAGCTATCAGCGCCTTATGCTTGCTATCCAAAAGATCATGGTGATTTGGATGCAATGCTGATGTTATACCTGCGCTGATCAATTGCTCTGTATTAAATCTTGCCGTTTCAACCGAACCATACTGTGAGCTCACGGTCTGGCCCTGTATGGTAAGTTGGATATGGTCATTAGCAATTTCCTTACCCATTGATGCGTAAAATTTGTGTGTTTTACCACCACCACGTGCAGGCGGGCCGCCCCTGCCATCAAAAAACGCCAGTTGAATGCCATGTTTGCGCGCCATTGCAGTTAGCTCTACTTTAGCTTTATAAATGCTCCAGTTGGCCATCAGGTAGCCACCATCTTTAGTGCTATCGCTAAATCCAAGCATGATGATCTGCTTGTTGCCGCGTTTCTTCAGATGGCTTTTGTAGAACGGATGGGTATACAAGCGCTCCATTACTTCGCTGGCATGTTTAAGATCGTTAACGGTCTCAAACAATGGCATAAAATCAATGCTTAGCTTATCCTTTTCCCAGCCACTCCAAAGGTGGAGAGCGATCAGTTGAAGTATATCTGATGCCTGCTGGCAGTTACTGATGATGAAACGCTGGCAACCTTTTTCGCCGTTGCTGTGCTGTATCTGTTTCATCAGCCTGATGGTGTTCAGGGTATCCTGTATCAAAGGTTCAGCGTTATCCGGGCATTTAAAATCGGCCTGGTTAAATGGGAGGCTTTTCAGCTTGGCCACCTCGTCCATTTCGGCGTAGTTCTTTGGTACACCGGTGTAAACCTTCTCAGTGGTATATTTAAACACATCACGCAATACACGGCTATCCTGCCGTATATCTAAAGTGGCAAAGTATGATCCAAATAGCTTAACCTTTTCTATCATACTTTCAACAATGTTTACAAACAGCCCATCATGGTTATTGATAAGCGTATCGCGCATTTCGCGAAGTGTTTGCAACAAATATGGTTGCAGGTCTTCGGGGTTTTCTTGTTGATTAAATGCATTATCATAAAGCACTTTTTCCAACGAAGTAATGGTATCTGTTAAGCCCCTGAAGGTAATCCGGCGTTTCAGATTTCTGAAATCACGATAATAACAACGGAAGATGATCTGCCTTAACAAGGTGGCAACCTCACGCGTGGTATCCGTAGTCACGTTGGGGTTACCATCGCGGTCGCCGCCCGGCCAAAAGCCAAGCTCAAGCACATTCGGGTTGCCCTCAATATCAAACTCATCTTCCAGTTTAGACTGGATCGATGATAAGGCATGATAAAATATGTTCTCAAGAAACCACACCAAACTGCGGGCTTCGTCAACCGGTGTGGGTGATTTTTTATTGAAGAAAGGCGTTTTACCTAATTGTTGCAACAGTACGTCTATGGTAGCGATATCATTACTTCTTAAAGCTTCTATCATATCCGTCATGATGCCTAATACCGAATCCGGATAGAACTGCGTTGGGTGTGCGGTAAGCACCAACCGCAGTGAAAAATCCTGTAGCTGTTTGCTGATGTTTGCCCTTGCGCCTTCGCTTTGTGCGGCTTGCTGTATCAGGCTTTGCAGGCTGCCGGTATCATCCTTGTTAGTGATCTTACCAAAAGATGAATCCTCAATGGCATCAAACAAAACAACTTGTCTTTCAATGTATTGTATAAATCTAAATAACCGATTTAGTTCTTCCCGGTGATCTACTCCCGGAACATATTTTTTAAAGAATGAGTTGATAATATCGCCCGGCGATTGCTGTTCAGCGGCGCCTTTTTCGCAATGGGCACTAAAAAAAGGGAGCAACTGCCCTATCTCCTTCACCTGGTAGAAAGGCAGCGTTTGGAACAAACTGTTGTAAAGCTCAAATCGTTTTACAACTTCCTGATTAAAAACGGATTCTTTCTGACTAAGCCTAAGCGTTGATGGCATAATGGTACAGGTTTATAGTGTTACTTGGTATTAACGGGGTCAATTTAATAATCCAAACTTAAATTATCTCAAAAACTGCAAAATTTATAATGTTAAGGTTATTTTAATGCAATATTGATTATTGCAAAACCTTAGCCGTTTTATTTGTTTAATTTTGCAGCATAAATATAGTGCCCAACAATAAGTAAATGAAAAGCCATCAGCGGGAAATAAAAAGCTTTTTCTACAGCCAGTATTTTTCTGATGGTCTGCGCATGTCAATAGGTATCCTGGCACCTGCCCTCTTGATGCTTAAGTTAGGGCATTTTGATGAGGGGCTTACCATGTCTTTAGGTGCCCTTTGTATCTGCACCATAGATAGCCCCGGGCCTTTGGCCCACAAGCGCAACGGAATGCTCATGGGGAATGCCATACTATTTGTGGTTGCCATGATAACCGGGTATGCCCGGCTGAACCTGATCGCCCTTGGCTTTGAAATAACACTCTTTGCATTCCTGTTTTCGCTGCTCACGGTTTATGGTAACCGAGCTGCCTCTGTTGGCACCTGCGGATTGCTAATCATGATATTTATGATGGACAGGCATGTGCCGCCACCTCAAGTGCCGGTCTATTGCCTTACGGTTTTAGCCGGCGGCGTTTGGTACATGTTGTTTGCCATAGTATTTTTTGGGATACGCCCTTACCGCGCCGCCCAGCAAACACTCGGCGAGAGTATTGCTGATGTGGCTAATTTTTTGCGTATTAAAGCCGATTTCTATGATAGCCGCACAGATATTGACGAGAATTACCGCAAACTTGTGCTGAGCCAGATACAGGTAAGCAACCATCAAGATGCCGTACGAGAGATACTATTTAAAAGCCGTGTATTGGTAAAGGAATCTACTGCTGCAAGCCGTGTATTGGTGATCACCTTTAATGATCTGGTGGACATGTTTGAGCAAATAATGGCTACCCATTACGATTACAATAAGATCCGTGAGAATTTTGAGAACACCGGTGTTTTAGCTGACATTAATGCGTTTTTGCATTTAGTTGCCGATGATCTTGACAATATAGGGTATGCCATATTAGCTAACACAAGACCCGAGAAACTGCATAACTTTGATCTACGCCTTGAGGTTTTAAAAAAGAAGATAGACGAGGTTGGCGCAGATGAAAATGTAAGCAGCAACCTGATCCTTAAAAAGATTCTGATCAATCTGCGCGATCTAAGTAAGACCATCACCAACATATATAAATATTATCATTCAAAAGCATCAGATGATTTGGTGCAAAAGATAAATGATGTTGAGTATTCAAAATTTGTAGCACACCAGGATTTTGCGCCCCATATATTTTTTGATAATCTAACCTTAAGCTCCGGTGCATTTAAGCACGCTTTACGGGTATCATTGGTATGCCTTGTAGGTTTTATTACTGCAAAGAATTTTTCGCTTGGTGGCCATAGCTATTGGGTTTTGTTGACCATTATAGTGATATTAAAGCCTGGCTTCAGCTTATCTAAACAACGCAATTATCAAAGGCTGATCGGTACTATCGTAGGTGGAGTAATAGGGATAGTAATCCTATACTTTGTGCCGGGCAAAAATGCACAATTCTGGATCTTGGTTGGCCTAATGATCGGCACTTACAGCTTCTTAAGGCTTAACTATATTGTGTCGGTAATATTTATGACACCCTATGTGCTTATCCTGTTCAAATTCCTTGGCCTTGGCCACCTTAATATTGTGCAGGAACGTATTGTTGATACGCTGATAGGCTCCGGCATTGCTTTTATTGCCAGCTACCTCATTTTCCCGACATGGGAGTTTCAATTGGTGCAGGAAAGTCTCGAGCATGTGCTTACCGCGAACATCAATTATTTGCGCAAGGTATCCGACAGTTTATCAGGCCGTGAGGTTTCTGTCACCGAGTATAAATTGGCCCGTAAAGATGTTTATGTAAATTCTGCCAACCTATCGGCGGTGTTTGAGCGAATGACCTCTGAACCAAAGCGCATGCAGCGGAACATCAAAGACCTGCACAAGTTTGTTGTACTTAATCACATTTTGGCATCATACACAGCCAACATAGCATCCGCATTGGTTATCAACCGCCCGCAAAACCTGCATCCTGATATGCAAAAGTCAGTAAAAAAAAGTATTGCAGTGTTACGGGAAGCTATCAACCGTATGGCCGGAAAAGTTGAAGAAATCAAACCCGCAGATGAACCAAGTAAACCTTCAAATCATCCACAGGAAATTTTACCGCAGCCATTAACAGCTGATGAGAACCTAATGAAAGAGCAATTAGGATTTATCAATAAGGTAGCAGTTGATCTCGCCAAGATCACTGATAGCGTGTTAAGATAGATCGGGCTCTCGTTTAGAGAATATTTTAGTTTGGGAAACATTCAGTGAGCCGGGTTTTATAGGCGCATCACGCTCAGGAATATCTAACGCCCGCCTGATGTCATCATCAGTATGTTTATTTATAAAACGGCCACGCTCATATAAAGGCAAATATTCTAAAGTTGTGGTGCTCACGCCAGGTAGTTTTACAATATCTTTCTTCTCATCAAACACTGCAATATCTATAGGTACTATCACACGGCCGTTATCAAGATCTACATCGTTACTTTCCATATCTAAGATGATATAACGCACCTTGCGGGTTTCTGAATTAAATAGCAAATCAGAGACTTCTCCAACTTTATTTTGATGAGTATCATGCACATCCCAGCCTAAAATATTTGGTTGGTTATCAGCTACCTCAAAATCGCTATTGGTTAACTCTTCGAGATAATCGTAATCATTTGTGTTGTCTGCAAAATCCATTTCTGTGATAATTAAATTTTACTGTAATGCTTTACCGGGAAAAGCAACAATTTCAACAGTAGGGTTTAAAACCCCGGCTTTATTTGCTCCGTTAGTACCCAAGGGCTGTTGCTCGCCCACCGAATGTACTGAGATCTGGTCTTCAGGCAAACGGCCAACTTTTGTAAGCCAATCCTTTACCGCGAGAGTCCTTGCTGCACTAAGGCTTTTATCTGCTGCAGCGCCTCCGGTAGAATCAATGTGGCTATAAACACCAACGTTGGCATCCTTATATCGCTTTAGTATCGACTTTGACACCTCCCGCAACGTAGCTTCTGCTGAAGGCATTATTTTACTTTCGCCTTTCTTAAAAAGCACATCTTCGCCAATGCTATAAATGGTGTAGCGGTCGTTAGCCTTAACGATAATAGCTGTATCAGTCACCTCATCATAATTAGATCTTGGAATCTTAAAATCTATCGAATTCCAGTCGGGCGGGGTGGTTGCTATTGCATTACTATCAAGTTTTGTAGTATCCGTTTTTGTTGTGTCGCTTTGATCAGCCTTTAATGGTGAGCTTTTATTGCAACCTTTATATAGTAAAACTGCCGCACCTGCAGCAAGAATAATAAATATGATCAACAGCCAGGCAGAGCTATGCTTTTTAGGCTGTACATCTAATTGTGCCATTGTTTGTGATTTAGTTTAAAACACCTTATCATAAACCACGCCAAAACACATGAGATGTGATGCTTAAGTTACATAACTAATTGATAAACATAATATTACGCCATTTCCTTATGCAAACACGTACTTTGTAAAATCATGATAATTAATTGATTTACAAATACTTAAATATATTCCTGATTTCAGGTGGACAGTGTTATACATCCGTGTTTTCTCTTTACGTCGTCTGGACTACAGTAATGTTACAACAACCATCGACTGTAATTTGCTACATTCGTAGCTATAACTAAGCCCTATATCAAACGATATGAAAAACTTTAACAAACTCTTTATTGCTGCAGCCCTTTGCATAAGCAGTTCTGCATTTGGGCAGACTAAAAATGCGGTGGTTGATAACATCGTAAAAGAAGCTACAGAGAACTCGCAGCTTCAAACCCTTGCCCACGAGCTATTAGACGGCGTTGGCCCAAGGCTGGTTGGTACCCCTCAATTTGACCAGGCCGGTAAATGGGCGCTGGAAAAGTACAAAGCCTGGGGTATTACTGCCCGTCAGGAAAAATGGGGTGATTGGCGTGGTTGGGAACGCGGCATATCACATATTGATATGGTATACCCGCGTGTTCATACCATTGAAGGCACACAACTGGCCTGGAGCCCCGGCATGAAAAAGCCTGTTACTGCCGAAACCATCCTGCTTGCCGATGTAGCCGACTCCACTGCATTTGCAAATTGGCTGCCTAAAGTAAAGGGGAAATTTGTAATGATCTCCATGAACCCGGTTAGCGGCCGCCCTGATGATAATTGGAAGGAATTTGCCTTAAGCGGCTCTTTCGACAAAATGAAGGCTGAACGCACCGCACAATCTGATGCATGGCGCAACCGCATTAAAAAAACAGGTTACACCAACCGAACATTACCACTTGCTTTAGAAAAAGCCGGTGCCGCAGGTATTATCACCAATTATTGGTCACAAGGTTTTGGTGTAGATAAGATCTTCGCTGCTTACACTAAAACCATTCCTACGGTTGACATAGCGCTTGAAGATTACGGTTTGCTTTATCGTTTAACGGAAAAAAATGAGAAACCACGCATTACCATCCATACAGAGTCGAAAGAGTTAGGTGCAAAACCAACCTTTAACGTTATTGGTGAAATAAAAGGTACCGAGAAACCTAACGAATACGTAATGCTATCGGCACACTTCGATTCGTGGGATGGCGGTACAGGCGCCACCGATAATGGTACCGGCACTTTAACCATGATGGAGGCTATGCGTATTTTGAAGAAAGCCTATCCAAAGCCTAAACGTACCATTTTGGTTGGCCATTGGTCGAGCGAAGAGCAGGGACTTAATGGTTCACGTGCTTTTGTGGAAGATCACCCCGAGATAGTTGCTAACCTGCAGGCTTTGTTTAACCAGGATAATGGTACCGGCCGCGTAGTAAACATTAGTGGACAAGGTTTTGCCAAAGCAGCGGATTTTATAGGCAAGTGGCTTGATGCTGTTCCTGATACCATCCGTCACCAAATAAAAACGAATTTTCCTGGCGCACCGGGTGGTGGTGGTTCTGATTTTGCTTCTTTTGTTGCTGTAGGTGCTCCCGGTTTCTCTTTGGGTTCAAACAGCTGGTCGTATGGTAACTATACATGGCATACTAACCGCGATACTTATGACAAGATAGTTTTTGATGATCTGCGCAGCAATGCCATCTTAACCGCCATATTGGTGTACATGGCATCGGAAGATCCGAACAAATTACCACGCGATAAAGCTACAGACAGCAGCGGCCAAACCATCAAATGGCCCGAGCCTGCTAAAGCTAACCGCCATGGTGGTTTTGAATAATATAATTGAAACATCAACATAAAGCCCGAGCCGTGATACGGCCCGGGCTTTATTATTTAAAGGGGTTTAATTGCTATTTTTCTCCCATTGCATATTTTATGCCTCCCAGCAAGTGCTGTAAAAACAGCGGCTCGCTATATGATGCATCTGTATGACCCAGCGCTGTATAAAAAGCCCGGCCACCATCATAACTATGATACCAGGCCATTGGGTGGTTATCCCCATTTTCGCCACCGGTATAGCTTTTCTCATCTATCTTGATCAGCACATGCAAACCGTCAGCTATCCATTTGTAATTATACCATTCATCCAAACGTCGCCAGGTTGCTGGCAGATGTTTAGTTGCGATAAAATTTCTGTCTACAACTTCTAAGTTAGCCTCCTGCTGCTTGCTGGGGTGGCTTTTAAAGTAAGCGCCTACCAGGTTGCCATACCATGGCCAGTCGTATTCGGTATCGCTTGCTGCGTGAACGCCCACAAAGCCACCACCTTGTTTGATGTATTGTTCAAAAGCTGATTGCTGCTCGGGGTTTAAGACGTCGCCTGTTGTGCTTAAAAAAATAACTGCTTTATATTTTTTTAGATTGTTAAGCGTAAATAGTGTAGCATTTGTAGTGGTGTCCACATCAAAATTGTTCTGCTGGCCCATTTTCATGATCGCCGGTATTCCAACCGCTATAGACTCATGATGGAAGCCTGCAGTTTTAGAAAATATAAGCACCCGTGGCTTAGCGAAACCAAAAGTGATGGCAGTAACCAGTGATAAAGCAAATGATAAAATATATTTCTTCATAGTGTGTTTTAATCACAAAGGGAATCCAAACTCTCATCCCTGAATTTAAAAATTGACGAAAACTAATCTCTAATCAACCAATAACAAATTAACTTATTCCGCCCTTTTTCAGTTCCTGCACTGCAAAATTAGCAGCGCGGGCGGTAAGTGCCATGTATGTGAGTGAAGGATTTTGGCAGGCAGATGAGGTCATGCAGGCGCCATCTGTAACAAATACGTTTTTAGCATCCCAAACCTGATTATGCATGTTTAACACAGAGGTTTTTGGATCGCGGCCCATACGAGCGGTACCCATCTCGTGGATGCCATCACCAACGTTATGTCCGCTATCATGCGTTTCTACGTTTTTAACACCTGCTGCCTCAAGCATTGCCTTTGCTTCCTGCACGATATCTATGCGCATCTTACGCTCGTTATCTTTGATCTCAGCATCCATTGAAAGCACTGGCAAACCCCACTTGTCTTTCACTTTAGGGTCAAGCGTTATCTTGTTCTCGTGGTATGGCAAAAGCTCGCCGAAGCCACCAATTCCCATTGTCCATGCGCCCGGTTCTGCAATGGCATCTTTGTATTTGGTGCCAATACCGTACTCGGCTATCTCTCTGCTCCAGCCCTGCCTGCCCGCCGAACCCTGGTAACCAAAACCACGCAGGTAATCGCGTTTATCGTTACCTACGTTGGCGAAACGGGCAACGTAAACACCATTTGCCCTACGGCCGAAATAATATTTATCCTCATAGCCTTCCATCAGTCCGCTTGCGCCAAGGTTATAATGGTGATCCATAATGTTATGCCCCAATTCGCCGCTACTACTGCCCAAACCTTGCGGCCAGATATCGGTAGCCGAATTCATGAGCACCCAGGCACTATTCAAAGCCGATGCATTAAGGAATACGATCTTAGCGTAATACTCGTAAGTTTTGTTGGTCTCGGTATCAAGCACCTCTACGCCTTTAGCTTTTTTGGTGTTTTTATCATACAAAACCTTGGTTACTATGGATTGCGGCCTAACCGTCAGGTTGCCGGTTTTCATAGCGGCAGGCAAAGTAGAAGCCTGCGTGCTGAAATATCCACCAAACGGGCAACCTTCCCAGCACCTGTTACGGTACTGGCAATTTGTACGGCCATTGTAAGGGACAGTAATATTTGCCGACCTGCCGATGATCATGTGTCTGCCAAATTTCTTTTTAATGCTCGCTGCAACATCTTTTTCTACAACGTTAAGATCCATTGGCGGTAAGAAATGGCCATCGGGCAGGTTGGGTATCCCTTCCAAGGAGCCGCTAACACCGATGAATTTCTCAACATGATCATACCATGGTGAAATATCTTTATACCGTATGGGCCAATCTATGGCCCAGCCGTCTTTTGCATTGGCTTCAAAATCTAAATCGCTCCAGCGGTAGCTTTGGCGGCCCCACAAAATAGACCGGCCACCCAAACGGTAAGAGCGCCACCAGTTAAATGGCTTCACCTCTGTATAAGGTGCCTGCTTCTCGTCAACCCAGGCATCCATAATAGGTTCGTAAGCCCCCCAGTTACGTGATATTACCGGGCGTTCTTTACGTTGAGCAAGAGTTACATTGCCTCGATGTTCAAACTCCCATGGTGCCTTTTGCGCAGTTTTGTAGTCTTTGATGTGCTCATAGTTTTGGCCGCGCTCAAGCATGATGGTTTTAAGGCCAAGTTCGGTAAGTTCTTTTGCAGCCCAGCCACCACTAATGCCCGATCCTACTACAATGGCATCATAAGTGTTATTGGCAGCAGCTTTTAAATTGAGGTTAGCAGAATTATTTTCCATTACTTAGGGTTTAAAACCGGCTTGCAGATACCGGTGTGTGAATTGGTTAAAACAATACTATCAATTAAAAGCCAATAAATCAATTGTTAAATAAACAATTATCGTTCTTGATGATATTGATGCCTTCTTGTAGTTTTGTTTATGCATCGCATTTCACGTCTTATCATCTATCCAATTAAGTCATTAGGAGGCATTGAATTAACCAGTGCCAAAGTAACCGACCGCGGCCTGGAGCACGACCGCCGCTGGATGTTGATCGATGATGATAATCGTTTTCTTTCGCAACGTGAATATGCGCAACTTGCCCTGTGCCAAGTGAGTCTCGAACATGATGGTCTCAAAGTTACTTACACGCCCGACGAATCATTTATAACTATACCCTTTAAACCGTTAAAACAGGATACGCTTGAGGTAACTATTTGGGATGATACGTGTATCGGTCAGTTGGTTAGCGATGAAGTTGATAGTTGGTTTACAGAAAAATTGCGCAAGGGATGCAGGTTAATTTATATGCCTGATGAAACCCACAGGCAGACAGACCTACGCTATACCGGTGAAGGTATGGTAACTTCATTTTCTGATGCCTATCCCCTCCTATTAATAGGCCAGTCTGCTTTAGATGACTTGAACACACGTTTAGAAGAACCGCTGCCAATGAACCGTTTCCGACCAAATATCGTGTTTACCGGCGGTTCACCCTACAGCGAAGACTTGATGAACCACATCCAAATTAACAATTTGAATTTCTACGGAGTTAAACTTTGCGCACGCTGTATTATGACCACTATTGATCAGCAAACTTTAGCCAAAGGCAAAGAGCCGCTAAAAACCCTCGCTAAATATCGGCGTAAAGACAACAAAATCCTTTTCGGACAAAATATTGCCTTAACTGATACGGGTGTTATCCATGTTGGCGATGAACTTACGGTTTTATCGATGCATACCGATGATCGTTTTATAATTAATACCAACCCTGCCATTTAGGTAGCTTAACCTTGTAAACCCTAAAAGGATACGATACCATATTTTTGCCGTTATTGTACTTTGGCAAACGGTTCATCTGCGAAGCGCTCAGATACAAATAACCATCATTGCCTATACCAAAGGAATCCGGCCATATCAACCGGCTATCTGTTACCATTGTTTTCACTTCACCGTTCGGTTTAACATATTGAATGGACTTATCAACGGAGTTACTCAGGTAGATATAACCCCTGCTATCAGCGATCATACCATGGCAAACGCCAGTCTCCGCAACCGTTTCAACCTTGCTGCTCAGATCGGCATCTGAAAGCGTAATGTTAGCCAGGTATTCAGTAGCTATGCGATATAATTTGGTTTGGTTGATTGCCCTAAAATAAAACCACTTATTATCATGCGTCAGCGCAATCCCATTAACATTCGATACAAATGGCTTGCCGCTATCATCAACTACATCTTTTCCATCAAGGTGCAATTTGAATCCGGGCGTTGCAAGAGTACTTTTATCGTTGCGTAAAACTATGCGGCTTTTGCCGGTGTTGAGATCGAGCACTACAATAGCTTTTAAACCGGGATCAGACAGGTAAGCTAATTGCTTGCTGTTATCGATGCACATATCATTTAGGGCACTTTCGCTTTTTGGCAGATCATCAAAATCATATATGCGCTGCACTTTGTTATCATCCAGCGATATCTTGATCAGTTTGAATCTACCTTCCTTCTTTTTGTTATCGCCAATTACAGCCGCACTTCCGCCTGGTGCAGAATCAAGCACCCAAAGGTTATTCATATTGTCGGCGTACAAATCCTGTACATTCACAAAATGCGTCTCGGTTTGTGCGGTATCAACCTTGTTCCATTCTTCATTTGGGAAAGGCACACGTTGTCCATTGACTATTTCCGTCAAGCCATACAAATACGGCTCGGTGTGAGGGAAAGAAACAAACAGCCTGTTACTTTTTGGAGCAACGGTAACGCCTATGGGCTGGTTTTTACCGAACTGGGCAACCTCGATCAGTTGTTGGGCGTTAGCAGCTACAATAGAGGCGGAAAGTATCATGGAGAGGATTGTACGTTTCATACTGATTAATACTATGAAAACCAGCATTTGGTTTCGCCTTAATCGCAGTTGCTGAGCTCAAAACATTTTTTCCTTTCAAAATCCTTAACTTAAAATTTACTTGTTAAAATTGCGTTGTTTACTTTTGGCAGCCGCCCTGGCTATGAATTGGGCGTATTATTTTACATCTTTATCCAATGTTCAAAGAAATAAAGAACCGGTACTTAAGATATTTCGCAATCTTTGTTTACGCTATCATTATATTTTTCTGTGCTATTGAACTGAACTTTCTTTGGCTGTTTGGTTACTCGCCCGATATGAAGGACATCAAACAACCTTCTATGTCGCTGGCTTCAGAAGTTTACACCGCCGACGGGAAATTGATCGGCCGGTTTTATAAAGAGAACCGTTCTCCTGTTGAATACAAAGCTATTTCACCCAATATCATCCACGCCCTTGTAGCTACTGAAGACGCGCGTTTTTACAAGCATAATGGTGTAGACTTTATTGGCTTTTTCGGCAGTTTACTATCAACTGCAAAAGGCGACCGCCGTGGTGGCAGTACCATTACACAGCAGTTAGCCAAAAACCTTTTTAGTACCCGCAAACGCAAATCGCAAGGTATTATAAGGCACGTACCCGTGCTTAAAACCATTGTTTTTAAATGTAAGGAATGGCTTACAGCGTTTAAGATAGAGCGCCAGTACAGCAAGGAAGAAATCTTAACGCTTTATTTGAATACCGTCCCTTTCGGTAACAATACGTTCGGGATTAAGACGGCTACTTTACGCTATTTCAATAAGATGCCGAATGCTGTTACCCCGGCAGAGGCTGCTACACTTATAGGTATGCTTAAAGCTACATCAACCTATAACCCGCGTACCAACCCAGCGAGATCATTGGAACGCCGCAATGTAGTTTTGAGCCAGATGACCAAGTATGGCTATCTAAAACCAGAGGATTACAAAGCCGAAGCGGCCAAACCTATCGGTCTTGATCTGAGTTATATTGACAACACAGGCGCAGGCGATTCTTATTTACGCCATGCTGTTGAAAAATGGCTGGACAAGTGGTGTAAAGATAACGGCTATGACCTTTACGAAGATGGATTGAAGATCTACACCACCATCGACTCTAAACTGCAACAATACGCCGAAGAAGCTGTAGATCAGAAGATGAAGATGCTGCAAAAGCGTTTCAATAACCTTTGGGGCAACAAAAACCCATGGCGGGATAGTAAAGGCGTAGAAATAAAGGATTTTATCCTGAAGAATGAACAACGCCTGCCTATTTACAAACTGTTAAGCAAAAAATACAACGGCGATACCACCAAAATAAACGACTATTTCACTAAAAAGAAGCGCATGACCGTGTTTACCTGGAAAGGCGACCAGGACACCACTTTCTCAACTGTCGACTCGATAAAATATTACGCTAAAATACTGAATACCGGCATGATGACTATGGAACCATCAACCGGAAAAATTAAAGTTTGGGTGGGCGGTATTAACCATAAATACTTTAACTATGACCACGTTAACCAGGCTAAACGCCAGGCAGGTTCAACATTTAAGCCTTTCGCTTATGTAACCGCGCTTGATAACGGCTTTACCCCTTGCGATAAATTTACCGACAAACCCGTCACCATCAAATTTAAGGATGAGGGCAAAGATGATGTATGGGAACCTAAAAATGCTGATTTCCATTTCTCCTACCGCGAGATGTCTTTACGTTGGGCAATGGGTAAATCTGTAAACTCTATCACCGCACAGGTTACCGAACATGTGGGCTGGGATAAAATTGTGCAGTATGCGCATAAGATAGGTATTGAAAGTTACCTTAAATCAGTACCATCGGTTTCTTTGGGTTCAAACGATGTGTCTGTTTACGAAATGGTACGCGCTTACAGCACGTTCCTGAACAAAGGAGAAAAAGTTGATCCTATCCTCGTTGAGAAAATAACAGACCAAGACGGCGATGTGATAAAAGAATTTAAGCTTAAATCTGAGCGTGTACTAAGCGAAGAAACGGCTTGGCTGATGCTTTACATGTTCCGCGGTGGTATGGAAGAACCGGGCGGTACTTCGCAGGCGCTTTGGGAATATCCTGGCCTGTGGAAGAAAAACAACCAGATAGGCGGTAAAACAGGTACATCATCAGATTATGTAGATGGCTGGTACATGGGTATCACCAAAGACCTGGTAACCGGTGTTTGGGTAGGTGCTGATGACCGGAGCGTGCACTTCACCTCATCAGAAACGGGCGAAGGTTCACATACCGCACTACCAATTTTTGGCGCTTTTATGGAGAAGGTATACGCTGACCCAAATTCGGGTTACACATATGGGCCGTTCCCAAAACCTTGGGTAAAGATAACTAAGGAGTATAATTGTCCTTCACCAATTATACGCGAGGAAGAAACGACAAGCGATAGTACGGAAATGCCTATGGACACAACAGCAGCACCTGTTACAACACCGGCTCCCGAAGAAACTGCACCTGAAAGCAATCCCCCACAATCTAATTAGTAAGCAGGGTTTAATTACCAGTTGCGTTTTAATAAATTTACCGGATCCTTAACTCACTGTATGAATAAACGTTACCTCTATCTGTTGAGCGTTAAACATATTATAGCATTGCTGTGCCTGTTTATGGCAGCATTTTTTTGCAACTCGGCAAAAGCGCAATACTTTGGACAAAACAAAGTCCGCTATAAAAACCTGGATTTCAAGGTTTATAAGACCCCGCATTTCGAGATCTATTATTACATGAAAAATGATAGCCTCATTAAGCGGTTTGCACAGGAAAGCGAGTTGTGGTACACTCTGCATCAACAAATATTCAGGGATACATTTAACAGGCCAAACCCTATCATTCTTTACGCTAATCACCCTGATTTTCAGCAAACCACCGCTATTGACGGGGAAATTGGTGTTGGTACCGGTGGCGTTACCGAAGGTTTAAAGAACCGTGTAGTAATGCCGATAATGGAAACCAACCAAACCACGCGGCACGTTTTAGGGCACGAGTTGGTGCACGCCTTTCAATACCATATCCTCTTAGGCCGCGATTCATCAAATGCCGAAAATATCGGCAACCTGCCGTTATGGATGGTTGAGGGTATGGCCGAATACCTTTCAATAGGTAAAAAGGATGCCTATACAGCCATGTGGATGCGCGATGCCTATCTTAATAATGATATCCCTACCGTTAAGGCCCTTACCGAGAGTAACAAGTATTTCCCGTATCGTTACGGCGAAGCTTTTTGGTCATTCCTTGGTTCTACTTATGGGGATACTATCATTGTTCCTTTTTTTAAAAATGTTGCCCGCTTTGGTTTGCAATACGGTATACGCCGCACGTTTGGTTACGATGATAAAACGCTTTCTAAATTGTGGCAAAATTCCATTACCAATACCTACAAACCATTATTGAAAGATACAGTTCAGAAACCTGTTGGTTTAAGAATCATAGATGATAAGGTAGGCGGCGATCTTACCGTTGCGCCGTCGGTAAGTCCGGATGGAAAATACCTGGCCTTCCTTTCTTCAAAAAACCTGTTCAGTATCGAACTTTTCCTGGCGGATGCAAAAACAGGCCGCATAATAAAACAGCTCACCAGTAAAACATCAAACACGCATATTGATGAATTTAACTTTATAGAATCTGCCGGTACCTGGTCGCCGGACGGACGTAAATTTGCGTTCAGTGTATTTGCCAAAGGCCGAAACAGGATGCTTGTGGTAAGTGTGCCTGATGGCCGCACAATTGACGATGTATCGATGGGGAAAGCCGAACAATTCAGTAACCTTTCATGGTCGCCGGACGGAAAGAACGTAGTTTTCCAGGGTATGTCTGAAGGGCAGAGCGATCTTTATCTTTATAATTTCGATAGCAAACAGGTTAAACAGCTTACCAACGACAAATACTCTGATTATCAGCCCAATTTTTCTAAGGACGGAAAAAAGATAATTTTCAGCAGTGATAGAGCAACTTATGATAAGTCGTTATCGCAGGCTATAACGTTTGACTTAGCAGAACTGGATATTGCTACCGGCAAAGTGACCAACATCAAGGTATTTGATGGTGCCAACAATCTTAACCCGCAATACTCGTCTGATGGTTCGCAGGTATACTTTTTATCCAACCGCGATGGCTTCCGCAACCTTTACCGTTACACCTTCGCCAACGGCAAAGTTGAACAGCTTACCGAACTGTTTACCGGTATCTGCGGTATCACAGAGTTTTCGCCTGCGTTGAGTGTTTCTAACAACAATGATGTTGTTTATTCTTATTACCGGGCTCAAAAATATTCAGTTTACAACGCAAAGGCATCGGATTTTAAACCGGTAACGGTTGATCCAAACAGCATGGATTTTACAGCAGCTTTGCTTCCACCTCCCAAAGCTGTAGGTGTTGACCTGATAAACAGTAACCTGAATAATTATTTAGCTTACCGAAAGATCCCGGTGGATTCAATAAAGTCTATTCCTTACCGCCCTAAGTTTAAACTTGATGCTTTGGCCAGCAGTGGTGTTGGTGTGGGCGTAAACAGCGTTTACGGCGCCGGTCTATCAAGCGGCATACAAGGTGTGTTCAGTGATATTTTAGGGAGGAACCAGATCTACGCAGGTGCTGCCGTTAATGGTACCATATATGATTTTGGAGCTTCATTTTTATACTTACACCAAAAAGGCCGCTGGACATTTGGTGCGGGCGTGTCACACATCCCGTATCAATCCGGCTTTTACGGTTATGATTTTACAACCCGTTCCATAAATGGTAAGGACGTTCCTGTTTACGAAGAAAAAACAGATATCATTCGCACATTTGAAGATGCGGTGCAAGGTGTGGCCTCCTACCCTTTCTCGAGAACTTTACGAGCCGAATTTGGTGCAACCGCATCACGTTATTCATACCGTGTTGACAGGTACAGCAGCTACTACAGCTACGTGACCGGTCAGGATGCTAATGGCAATCAGTTCACCACCATCGGCAACCAGGTAGATTTCCAAAAGCGAAAAATTTCCCGCGAAGAGTTCCTGTCAGAAAATGGGATTGATCTAAGGGCTTTCCAGATCTATGCTGCAAGTGCTGCATTAGTTGGCGATAATTCCTATTTCGGCATAGCCGCGCCGCTGGGTGGCCACCGTTTCCGGCTTGAGGCTGAATATAACGTAGGTACTTACAAATTCTTCTCGCCTACCGTAGACCTGAGAGAATATGTGCGGGTAGCGCCGGTTACCTTTGCTGCAAGGCTGTACGGCTATGGGCGCTTTGGAAACACAAGCAATAATTTGTATCCGCTGTATTTAGGTTATCCTTTTTTGATACGAGGTTATGAATCGCAGACATTTTATAACTCAAACAAACCAAATACCAACGGATTTACGATAGATCAATTATCTGGTAGTAGAATTGCAGTTGCAAACTTTGAAATGCGTTTGCCTTTTACAGGTCCGGAGAAATTGGCAGCAATAAAATCCAAATTTTTATTGACTGACCTTAACCTGTTCTTTGATGCAGGTTTAGCATGGAATGGTGGTAACGAGATCAAGTTTCAGCGCGGGCCAGATGCGATAGGTCAACAGCCGCTTACTGATCAAAATGGTAATCCGGTAAAAGACGCCAATGGTAATGTATTAACGCAGACTATATACAATACTAATCAGCGTGTGCCCGCATTAAGCGCAGGTATCTCACTAAGGGTGAATTTGTTTGGCGCAATAATACTTGAACCTTATTATGCCATACCATTTAACCGTACCGATATTAAAGGTGGCGTATTCGGCTTAAACTTCACACCTGGTTGGTAGAAAGTTATAAAGCATTTTATATAGTTAAGGCGTTCATCATGATCGCCTTTTTTATTTTAGGTACCGTGTAGATCAATAAATTATTGAATTACGCTACCGCTCTTCTGCTCGGTTGTATAGAGGGGCGGCTGTAAAGCGTTGGCCTTGTTCTTTGTCCGCTTTCGTATTTAAGGCCTGCAGTAAGATCTATCCAATCAGTATTTACAGCGCGGATCATTTTCTCTTTTTGCGGGCGTGTAAAAGTACTTACTACCTTAAAGCGCTCCATAGCCTGTTCTTCGGTGTTTATCTCTTCAAAATATACTAATCTATTTAGCTGTTGAGCGCTGTCAAAAAACAAGGTTGGCATATCACCGTAAAATTTAATGGTTTTTAAAAGATCTGTGCACATTCCTACGTGTAAATTCTTACGGTTTCTGTCTGTGATGATATATACGAACCTCTTCATTTGATAAAAAAATTTGCTGGTTGTAAAATAATTGCTAACTTTATGAGCATAAAATTACTAAACATTTTAGCATTTCCAAATTTTTATGTCAAAAATTTCATCAAATATTAAATTTCTTAGGAAAAAGAAAGGGCTAACACAACAGCAATTTGCTGATCAGGTGGGTATAAAACGTTCATTAGTAGGTGCTTATGAAGAAGAGCGTGCAGAGCCTAAATATGAATTACTAAAACAATTAGCAATATTTTTTGACGTATCAATTGATGATTTTATCAACGAAACCATCGATGATAAGTGGGCGCCAAAACCAAAAGGCAATCCCGCAAACCTAAGAGTGCTAAGCATTTCTGTAGATAAAGATGACAATGAGAACATAGAGCTTGTGCCTATGAAGGCGAGCGCCGGCTACCTTAATGGCTATGCCGATCCGGAATTTGTAGCGCAGCTGCCTAAGTTCTACCTGCCAATGTTTAAGCAAGGCACGTACCGGGCTTTTGAAATAAAAGGTGATTCAATGCTGCCTTTACAGTCAGGCACTATTATCGTCGGCGAATACCAGGAGAACTGGTCTGATGTAAAGGTTGGCGAAACCTATGTATTCATTACTAAAAGTGATGGTGTGGTTTACAAACGTGCGGGTAATAAATATAAGGAAGGCCGCAAGCTGAAGCTGATATCAGATAACACTGTGTATGATCCTTACGAGATAGATGCAGAAGACCTGCTGGAGGTTTGGAAAGCCAAAGCCTATATCTCTACCCATTTGCCTCAGCCTACGCCGGAGCCAACCATGGAAAGCCTCACCAGCATGATGGCGCAGATGCAACGCTCAATAGCAAATCTTAACAATAAGGATGTTAACTAATTACAGCAACAATTAAGTTACAACAGCACAGGTTAGACTAATGCCCGCTATCTTTATCATACTATCATTTAAAACAAAAAACATAGAGATGAAAAAGATTATGATGATTTGCTTGCTGGTATTAGGTGTATCAGCAGTTAGCCACGCTCAAGGCCGTATGAGAATGAGCCCTGAGGAGCGTGTTAAGCAAATGAAAGAAAAATTAAACCTTACTGACGACCAGACAACTAAAATTACCGCCATTTATCAGGCACAGGCAAAATCAATGGATAGCTTGCGTAATGCGGGTGGTGATATGCGCAGCCAAATGCGCCCAATGATGCAGGCTACTAACGATAAAGTGAAAGCCATTTTAACCCCGGAGCAAGCTGCAGCATGGCAAAAAGAAATGGATGAGCGCCGAGCCCGTATGCAAAATGGTGGCGGTCAGTCCAACTAATATTAAATTAGCTTATAAAGAGCGGCCTTAGTGCCGCTTTTTTTATTTTAGCACAAATTTTAAAAAGATTTTGTCTAAAGCGTTAACATATATGCAGTCCAAATTGGAGCAGCGCGCTGCCATGGGTTCATTACGTTCGCTAAAGTCCGAAAGCAGTCTGATAGATTTTTGCTCTAATGATTACCTGGGTTTTGCACGCTCCTTAGAATTAAAGGAGTTGATCAGAAAAGAGACAGACGCTAATAACGCTTTAAACGGTTCAACGGGTTCTCGTTTAATATCCGGTAATTTAAAATATACCCAAGACCTCGAAAAGGAGATCGCAGAATTTCATAACGCTGAAGCCGGCTTAATTTTTAATTCAGGTTATGATGCCAATTTAGGGTTATTCTCTTCCCTGCCTCAAAAGGGTGATACCATTATACATGACGAGCTTATCCACGCTTCTATAATTGATGGTGCCCGCTTAAGTTTGGCCAATCGGTACAGCTTTAAGCATAATGATGTTGATAGCCTTGAAGCAAAGCTTAAGGTGGCCAAAGGAAATTGCTATGTTGTAGTCGAGAGCGTTTATTCTATGGATGGTGATGAGCCGCCAGTACAAGAGATTATTGAATTGACAGCTAAATACCAAGCCAATTTAATTGTTGATGAGGCGCATGCCTTTGGTATTTATCCTGCCGGTTTAGTAAGCCATCTGGGTTTGGATGATAAAGTATTCGCACGTGTCATAACATTTGGTAAAGCAATGGGTGTACACGGAGCCGTTGTATTAGGGAGTGATCTGATGCGAAACTATTTGATCAACTTTGCACGATCTTTTATTTACACAACTGCCGCTTCTTTTCATCAGGTAGCGTCTATAAAAATGGCCTATGAGCTTTTAAATCGATCAGAAGAAACGGTGGAGCGTTTAAAAGCTAACATTGCTTTGTTTAAACAACATGTTTTTTCTTCGGCACTTATAGAAAGTAATAGTGCGATACAATGTATTGTTTTGTACAGTAATGATAAGGCAAAAGCAGCCGCAATGTCTTTACAAAACGAAGGCTTTGATGTGAGGGCAATCGTGAGCCCAACCGTAGCAGTTGGCGCAGAACGCATACGTATTTGTCTACATGCCTTCAACACTGCAGAAGAGATAATCCAGTTAGCATCAGCTATAAATATTATTATAAATGAGCAATAAAATATTTGTGACCGGCATTGGCACCGGGATCGGTAAAACGTTGATCTCTGCCATTTTAGTTGAGAAACTAAAGGCAGACTATTGGAAACCGATACAATCCGGCGATCTGCATGACTCAGACACGCTAAAAGTAAAAAGCCTGGTAAGTAATGATAAAACGATTTTTCATAACGAGGCTTATCGCTTAACGCAACCCTATTCACCCCATAAATCTGCGGCTTTGGATGGGATAACTATTGACGAAAAAACTATTATTGCCCCCCAAACTGAAAACCCCTTGCTGATAGAAGGCGCGGGCGGTTTAATGGTGCCGCTGAATGGCCATGTCATGATCATTGATCTGATAAAACAATTGGATGCATCAGTGATACTGATTTCTCAAAATTACCTGGGCAGCATTAACCACACTTTATTGTCTGTCGAGGCATTGAAAAACAGAAATATCAACATAAAAGGCATTATTTTTAATGGTGAAGAAAATGCATCTACGGAAGATTACATCATTGATTACACGGGTCTGCCCCATCTTGGTCGTGTGCCTTCGTTGGAAACCATCGATAAGCTTACAATAATTGATGCAGGGAACTACATTTCGTTATAAATTAAGGATGTTTGTGTAAACCAATGATGAGCATGAAAAACATTACAGTTATCGGATCGGGCACTATGGGTAACGGCATTGCGCATACATTTGCGCAAAATGGCTTCAGCGTGTCGCTTGTAGATATCAATGAAGTTGCCCTGCAAAGAGCGCTGCAAACCATTGCCGGTAACCTTGATCGCCAGATTAAAAAAGGGACTATAGATGAACGAGTAAAAACCACTACACTCGCTAACATCAAAACCTATACTGATGTGGCAGAAGGCGCTGCTCATGCCGATCTAGTTGTTGAAGCTGCAACCGAAAATCGGGATATAAAACTCAAACTTTTTAAACAGCTTAGTGAAACTTGTAAGCCCGAAGCTATCCTGGCGTCAAATACATCATCCATATCAATTACCGAAATAGCTGCAGTTACCAGCAATCCTGCTAATGTAATTGGTATGCACTTTATGAACCCGGTGCCTGTGATGAAACTGGTAGAGGTGATACGCGGCTATGCTACAACTGATGCTGTGACCAAAACCATAATGGAATTATCGCGCCAACTGGGTAAAGACCCTGTTGAGGTGAATGATTACCCCGGCTTTGTGGCCAACCGGATATTGATGCCGATGATAAACGAGGCCGTCTACACCTTATTTGAAGGCGTGGCTGGCGTAAATGAGATAGATACAGTAATGAAATTGGGTATGGCTCACCCTATGGGCCCGCTGCAACTGGCTGATTTTATTGGCCTCGATGTTTGCCTTGCCATATTGAAAGTGTTGTACAACGGTTTTGGCAATCCAAAATATGCGCCTTGTCCCCTTCTTGTGAACATGGTTACCGCTGGCCACCTTGGTGTTAAAAGTGGAAGCGGTTTTTACGGATATATCGCAGGTAGTAAAGAACTTGTAGTAGCTGAGAAATTTGCATAAGTAGCATTAACCGCGCGGTGATAACAAAATTCAAAGTATCTTAAATCGATAATTGCCGTTTTAATGATGCCTCCCGTAACAAATTGCTGGCTATTTTTGATTCCTGCTTGTTAACTTTAAATCCCAGCTATCAATTTAAACCATTTTATTTCTTAAACGTCTTACATTCAAATTACATCACAGATGAAGACGATAGAAAAATTTGGATTTGTGGCAGCAATAGCGGGGTCGCTGTTCTTGTCATCATGTGCCAGCGACTATTATGTAGCCGATCAGCCTGTTGAGCCAGTTTATGTACGCCCCGCTCCACCTTATGCCGGTGCTTATTGGGTACCCGGAGAATGGGCATACCGCCGTAACAGGTATGTATACGTAAACGGTTACTACACCCGCCCACACCCTAACCGTGTTTATGTACAAGGCAGTTGGTACCGCAGCAATCGTGGTTATGCCTGGCGCAGAGGACACTGGAGATAATTTGTACGAGATAAAGAGTTAGAGTCAAAATTTTAACTTTTAAAAAAAAGTCCCTTGCTTACCGCGAAGGACTTTTTTATTGTCTTATTTTTCTTGAATCTATAAAATCACATTCGTTCTGGTACTTCTATTCCTAAAAGTTTCATACTTCGATTAATAACGGTTGCCGTTGCTGCAGATAATTGCATCCTAAATTGTTTAAGATCTTCTGTTTCGGCCTGGTTTATTGATTTTTCATGGTAAAACTTATTATAGTTTTTAGCCACCTCATAAACATAGTTAGCAATTACAGCCGGACTATGCCCCTTAGCTGCCTCTATTATAGTTTCCGGGAACTTTGTTAAGCTAACGATCAGATCACGCTCTACACCATCTAACTCGTTGGTTAGCGTAGGCGTTGCCCCGGTGTAACCTGCTTTAGCCAAAACAGACTTGATACGTGCGTGCGTATATTGGATAAATGGCCCTGTATGACCTTGAAAATCCACAGACTCATTAGGATCAAATAACAGGCGCTTTTTAGGATCTACCTTTAGCAGGAAATATTTTAGAGCACCCATACCTATGGTATGGTACAAGGCATCTTTTTCACTGTCTGATAAACCTTCAACTTTGCCTGCTGCATCCGTTTGTTCTTTGGCCGTGCTGTACATATCAGCCATCAGGTCGTCTGCATCAACAACTGTTCCCTCCCTGGATTTCATTTTTCCTGACGGAAGATCGACCATGCCGTATGACAGATGGTACAACCCTTTTGCCCAGCTCTTACCTAATTTATCAAGGATGAGGAACAGTACTTTAAAATGGTAATCCTGCTCGTTGCCCACCACGTAAATAGACTCATCCATATGGAAGTCGTTGTATTTAAGTTGTGCGGTGCCCAGATCCTGGGTAATATAAACCGAAGTACCGTCAGCACGAAGAACCAGCTTTTGATCAAGGCCATCCGCTGTAAGATCTATCCAAACAGAGCCATCTTCCTTTTTAAAGAAAACACCTTTTTGGAGGCCTTCTTCAACTATATCTTTACCTAAAAGGTAAGTATCGCTTTCGTAATAATATTTATCAAAGCTTACGCCTAAGGCTTTGTAGGTTTCAGCAAAACCATCGTAAACCCAGCCATTCATCGTTTTCCAAAGGCTGATCACTTCTTCGTCTCCAGCCTCCCATTTTTGCAACATTTCCTGCGCTTGCTTTATCAAAGGGGCATTTTTCTTAGCTTCCTCTTCAGTCTGCCCTTCTTCAATCAGCTCGATTATTTGTTGTTTATAAGCCTTATCGAACCATACGTAATATTTACCGGCAAGATGATCACCTTTTAAGCCCGAGCTTTGTGGCGTTTCACCATTCCCGAACTGCTGCCAGGCCAACATACTTTTACAGATATGGATACCCCTGTCATTAACCAGGTTAGCTTTCACCACCTCGTAACCAGCCGCAGCCAGTATCTCAGAAAGAGAGAAACCTAACAGGTTATTACGTATGTGCCCAAGGTGCAGCGGTTTATTGGTATTTGGCGATGAATACTCAACCATTACCTTTCTGCCGTTCGGTTTTGCAACTGCAAAATCTTTGGTAAGGATAGTATTGTTTAGCTGTGCCAGCCAGTACTCATCGGCTACGGAAATATTAAGGAAACCTTTTATAACGTTGAAAGATGCTACTTCGTTAACGTTAGCTTTTAGATATTCACCTATCTCGGTACCGGTTTGCTCAGGTCCTTTGCGCGATACTTTTGTAAATGGAAAAGTAACTACGGTCACCTGCCCTTCAAACTCCTTGCGGGTTTCCTGTAGGTTTACAGCATTAGCATCAATATCGGTTTGATACAGGTCCTTAACGGCTTTAATAACGGCCTCAATAATAAAATCCATCGCGCAAAATTAATAATTTGTTTGGTTCATGGTTCATTGATAATAGTTCATGGCTAAGATAACGTGACAATGCATTGCTATGAACAACGAACCATCAACTATAAACAACTATCCTCTCGGCAAAATTTCCTAACTTTGTTAGTGAACATAACCTATTTATGCTGCCTGTAAATAACGACTTTAAACTTGATGTAACTTCTGAAATTGGTAACCTTAAAGCATTGCTTGTACACAGCCCTGATAGCGGCCTTGGTAAAGTGGTACCGTCTAAAGCACAGGATTGGCTGTTTGAAGACATTGTTCACCTGGAAACTATGCGCCGCAAGGAGTACGATTATTACATTAAGTTATTGATGTATTTCCTTGACCCAGATAAGATTAAAGGCAAACTGAGCGAAATCGACAGCGCTGCGAGCGATAGGGCCTTTTTTAAGCCGGACAATGCCGGTTTTCACAATTCTGATAAGGTGATCGAGATACAAACCTTGCTGAGCGATATACTGCAACAGGTTGATATCCGCAAGAAATTGGTGGCTTCGGTCTGCGCGATAGAGAATTGCACCTATCGTTTGCAATTGCAATTAATAGATACCGATCCCGTTGAATTGGCCAAGATATTTATCTCCGGTTCGTTAAACGATGATACCATGATCTTTGCGCCTATCCCTAACTTGATATTTACACGGGACATTGGCATTGCCATCAACAATTTTATGTTGCTGAACAAGCCGGCGAAAAAGGCCCGCTCACGAGAAACTTTGCTGGTACGCTATATTTTCTTTAACCACCCGTTGTTTGCAGCATATCGTGATAACATACTGGAAATACCTGACACCGTGCAGCATTTTTTACGCCCGGGCGAAGAACAAGAGCAAAAAACCACACTTGAGGGTGGCGACGTAATGATGGTTAGTCCGCAGCATTTGTTGATAGGCTGTAGCGAGCGTACCTCAATAAGCGGTGCCAATGAAGCTATAAAACTGCTATTTGCGAATAACGTGGTAAACAAGGTTACCGTTGTAAAAATACCGCACAAACGCGATTACATGCATATTGATACGGTGTTTACTCAGGTTAAACGTAACACATGGGTAATGCTAAAATCTTTATCTATTACTGAGCCTGCACAATCAGAACATGAACCGATCAATTGGTTTGCCGACAAAAAAGATAAAGATAAGCCGGAAATAGTGCAATTTGAGAACGGCCAAAAGCCACACACTTTCGACACCCTCGAAGAGCTTTTGATCGACATCAGTAAAAATGACCTGGGCTGCGCCGGCGATGTGAAATTTATTTATTCCGGTAACAACGAGTTTCCTTTTGATGCCCGTGAGCAATGGACAGATAGCTGTAATTTGCTGGCGTTAAAAGACGGCGTTGTATTAGGCTACGATCGTAATAACAAAACTGTTGAAGCTTTTAAAAAGAATGGCTTTAAAGTGCTCAATGTAAAATCAGTTTTACAAAAGCTGGAGAACGATGAGCTTGATCCTACTACAATGAAAGACACGCTGATACTAATGCCCTCTGCAGAACTTTCGCGTGCACGCGGTGGTTTCCATTGTATGAGTATGCCATTAACGAGAGAAGCAATTTAATAATTGGTTCACTGGTTCAATAGTTCATTGGTCTTTTCAAAATGCTATTAACCTAATACACCAATAAACAAATGAAGTAATGAGCCAAAGTACATCCAACATATTGATGATCCGTCCGGTAGCATTCGGTTTTAATGCTCAAACGGCAGAAAGTAACGCCTTCCAAAATAGGGATGATGACCAGCAGGCAGTACAGCAAAAAGCGATAGCTGAGTTTGACAACTTCGTACAGATACTTCAAGACAACCGCGTAAATGTTATTGTGATAAATGATACGCCTGAACCGCATACACCTGATTCCATATTTCCCAACAACTGGGTCTCGTTTCACGATAATGGCGATATTATCCTTTACCCAATGCAAGCCGAAAATCGGAGGTTGGAGCGCCGCGAGGATATCATCGGGCAATTAGAGGAAAGCTTTGCAGCTAAACACGTGATAGATCTTAGTCGTTTTGAACAAAAGAATGAGTTTTTAGAAGGCACGGGCAGCATGGTGTTAGACAGGCCAAATAAAATTGCTTACGCCTGTTTATCGCCACGTACTAACGCGGAAGTGCTAACAGCATATTGTGATTATACTGGCTATAAAGCGGTAACTTTTGACGCCTTTGACCAGAATGGACAAGCCATTTACCACACCAATGTGCTTATGGCCTTGGGATCAACGTTCGCAGTTATTTGTTTAGATAGCATCAGTGATACCTCTGAAAAAGAACTTGTTATAAAATCACTACAAGATGCGGGAAAGGAAATTATCAATATTACTTTCGACCAGATGAACCACTTTGCCGGTAATATGCTGGAAGTGAAAAACACATCCGGCGATACGCTTGTCGTGATGTCAAAGGCTGCATTTGATTCGTTGACTTTGGAACAAAAAAGCGCTCTTGAAAAATATGGCAAGTTGGTTTATGCTGATATCAGTACCATTGAAACCAATGGTGGCGGAAGCGCCAGGTGTATGATGGCAGAGGTGCATTTGCCTTCAATTGAATAAGGTTATTATAAGTCTGTAAAAAAAATTGCGCCTTTGCGTTCGCAATACCTTTATTAAGGCGCCAGGTTACTAAACTAATAACGTAAATTTCCATCCTTAATAAATTACATTGTACCTATAATTTGTCGCAAATTTTTTGGCAAATAATCCGTTAAAAAATTACATTTTTGCCAAAAAAATCAGAGAATGCAGAGTTACCAGGAATTTCTTGATCTGAGTGTTGGTTTTCCACAGGAAGGTTTTGAGATAATAGAGGACGAATTATACTTTAACGACCTCAATTTGATGGAGATGATTGAAACGTACGGCACTCCCCTGCGCTTCACTTACCTGCCCATGATCAGCAAGAAGATACAGCAGGCTAAACTGCTTTTTCAGCAGGCTATCATAAAAAACAACTATCGCGGTAGCTATAAGTATTGCTACTGTACCAAAAGCTCGCACTTTAAGCATATCGTAGAAGAAGCGCTGCGCAATGATATCCACCTGGAAACATCATCAGCTTTTGATATGCCGATGATAGATGCTTTGGAGAAGAAAGGCGCCTTAACAAAAGACATGACTGTTATTTGTAACGGCTTTAAAACTTTCCAATACAAGCAGTACATTATTGATATGCTCCACGATGGTTTCCATAACATTATACCTGTTTTGGACAACAAGGAAGAATTTAATCTCTACGATGATGAAGTCGAATTAGATACGCCATGTAACCTGGGTATACGCATAGCGGCTGAGGAACAACCTGATTCGCAGTTTTACACTTCGCGCCTTGGTGTGCGTATGGAAGATGTGATAGATTTCTATCACAACAAAATAGAAAACAACCCAAATTTCCAGGTTAAGTTGCTGCACTTCTTTATCAACTCAGGTATTTCAGATACACCTTATTACTGGAACGAGCTGGAGAAATATGTAACGCTTTACTGTAAATTCAAAAAGGTTAATCCGCATTTGGATACTTTGGATATTGGTGGCGGCATGCCTTTTAAAGACTCGCTGGTGTTTGATTTTGATTACGAGTACATGATCAACGAGATCGTGAGCCGTATTAAAGAGATCTGCGCCGAACATGACACTATTGAACCGGATATTATTACTGAGTTCGGTAAATATACTGTTGCAGAGGCTTCCGGCATTTTATATAAAGTGCTTGGTCGTAAACAACAGAACGACAGAGAGAAATGGCTGATGCTGGATGGCTCGTTCATTACCAACCTGCCTGATGTTTGGGCGTTAAATCAAAAATACATTCTGTTACCAATCAACAATTGGGATAGTGAATACGAGCGCGTTAACCTCGGTGGTATAACCTGCGACGGGCAGGATTATTATAACCAGGAAGCACATATGAACAGCGTGTACATGCCTAAGACACGTAAGGTGCAGTACCTTGGTTTCTTTAACACCGGTGCCTACCAGGAAGTATTGAGCGGTTATGGTGGTATACACCATTGCCTGCTGCCATCTCCTAAGCATGTAATTATACGCCGCAATCGTGATGAAACCTTTAATTTTGAGGTTTTTGGCGAAGAACAGAACAGCAAACAAGTATTGAAGATATTAGGTTATACCACTTAAGATTTGGATTATCTTCATAAAAAGCACTGCATTTTTGCGGTGCTTTTTTGTTTTTAAGCCGTAAAATAAACGGTGTTTAAAAAACTATACATTTTTTATATTAGCCGCAAAACATTACGCCTAAAAAACAGTTTACAACACATGGCTAAAATCTTAATCATCGATGATGAAAGGGCTATCCGCAGCACCCTTCGCGAGATACTTGAATACGAAGACTACACAGTTGAAGATATAGACAACGGGATTGATGGTCTTGAGCTGATCCGCAAGAATGACTACGACCTTGTACTGTGCGATATTAAAATGAACCGGATGGACGGCATGGAGGTATTGACCGAAGGCCTGCTCATTAAACCAGATCTGCCTTTTATAATGATATCAGGCCATGGCACGGTTGAAACTGCTGTTGAAGCCAGCAAAAAAGGTGCGTTTGACTTTATTTCTAAACCACCAGATCTTAACCGTCTTTTAATCACCGTACGCAATGCATTAGACCGCGGTAGTTTGGTTGTTGAGACCAAAACGTTAAAACGCCGTGTATCAAAGGTCCGCCCTATCCTTGGCGAATCTCAGGCTATATTACGCATCAAAGAAACTATTGAACGTGTTGGCCCTACAGATGCACGGGTACTGGTTACCGGTGCCAATGGTAGTGGTAAAGAGCTTGTAGCCCGTTGGCTGCACGAAAAATCGAACCGTTCAAACGGGCCTATCATCGAAGTAAATTGTGCTGCTATTCCATCAGAATTGATCGAGAGTGAATTATTTGGACACGAGAAAGGTTCGTTCACGTCAGCTATCAAGCAACGCATTGGTAAATTTGAATCTGCAAACGGTGGAACGCTATTCCTCGATGAAATTGGCGACATGAGCCAATCTGCACAGGCGAAAGTATTGCGCGCTTTGCAGGAAAGCAAAATAACCCGTGTGGGTGGCGAAAAAGAAATAGATGTAGATGTACGCGTTGTTGCGGCAACTAACAAAGACCTGCTTAAGGAGATTGAAGACGGTAATTTCCGTATGGACTTGTATCACCGTTTAAGCGTTATTCTTATACACGTACCGCCATTGGTGGAGCGTAAAGATGATATCCCATTGCTTACGCAAAGCTTCCTTGACGAAATATGTAACGAGTACGGCATGCCTACTAAAAAGATCTCGGAAGCTGCCCTTGAGGAGATGAAGAGATTGCCTTGGACAGGTAACATACGCGAGTTAAGGAACATGGTAGAGCGTTTAATTATCCTTAGCGATAAGACCATTACTGATGGCGACGTTAGGGCTTTTGCTAACCCTTCTGCCCCGGTCACCGCTTCTGCCGCTGCCGAATCTGCTGCAGCTGCACCGCAGACAGATTATGATAAGTTCACTAACTTCCAGGAATATAAAGATTACGCAGAACGCGAATACATCAAATTTAAGCTGGAGAAAAACAACTGGAACGTATCCAAAACCGCTGATGATATTGATATACAACGGAGCCACCTGTATAGCAAGATAGAGAAGTTTGGTTTAAAACGAGGCGAATAAATAAAACATTTGGCTGCGAAGCCCGGTAGTAATATCGGGCTTTTTTATTTTGGTAACTTTGCATTATGGCTACATCCGCTACAAACGATATCCACAGAAAAGACATCAGTACGAAGCAAAAAGCGCTAACCATTAACCTCGACCCCAAAATATATGGCTCCTTTGCGGAGATAGGCGCAGGGCAGGACGTTGCTGCGCATTTTTTTAAAGCGGGTGCTGCAGCAGGCACCATCGCCAAAACCATGTCAGCTTATGACATGATATTTTCCGACTCCATTTATGGGGTTCAGCAGGCCCGCAGGTATGTAAGCGAATCTCGCCTGATATCGATGCTTAACCATGAATATAGCCTGGTGATGGAAAGGCTATCTGCCATGCGTGGCGAAACCACTACCTTTTTTGCCTTTGCGGCAACCTTTGCTGCGCTCAATTATCATAAAACTAATGATGGCCACGGGTGGATGGGTCTGCGCTTCCAGATGGAGTCAAATGGTGATTTTCATGATGTGATCATCCACGTTAATTTGTTAGATAACGACAACAATCTGCAGCAGCAGGCAGCCGGGATATTAGGCGTTAACTTAATGTACGCCTGCTTTTATTATAAAGACCACCCAACCGTTTTCCTTGAATCATTGATGGATGATTTGAGCAGGGATCGTATACAGATCGATATGATCCGCTTTGAGGGGCCTGGCTTTAATAAGATAGATAACCGCCTGATGAGCTTGCATTTAGTTACATTAGGTTATACTGATGCTGCATTGTTTGGCCCGGATGGTAAAAACCTGCAACCATCAGAAGTACTGTACAAAAAACATGTGGTAGTTGTTCGCGGCCGTTTCAGGCCTTTGATCAACGTGCATCTGGATATGATTAACACCGGAGTAGAAAAATTCATGTCAGAGCCGGACATAGACAGGGATAAAGTTACCTTGATAACTGAACTTACGCTGCAGGCCCTAAAAGAGCGCGACGCAGATGATAGTGCTGAAATTGACGAAAAAGACTTTCTTGATCGTGTAGACATCCTTTGTTCTTTGGGACAAACGGTATTGATCTCCAACTTTCATCAATATTACAAGCTGGTTTCTTATCTATCGAAAATTACAAAGCTGAAGTTGGGCGTAGTTTTAGGTTACCCCAACCTTGAATATATCTTTTCAGAAAACCATTACAAAAACCTCCCAGGCGGTATTTTACAGGCATTCGCAACATTATTCAGTCGGGATGTTAAATTGTTCATCTATCCCACCCTTCGCGATGGCGAGATATGGAATAGTAAAAAATTCTCCTTACCGCCACACCTCATAGATCTTTACGAATATCTGCTTGTCAACAATAAAATTGAGGACATTGAAAATTATAATAAGAATAATTTGCAGGTAGAAACAGATAGCGTATTGGAGATGGTTAAAGCCAATCAGGCAGGTTGGGAAGATTTCATGCCGGTAGAAGTTTCGGCCATGATAAAAATGAGAAACCTGTTTGGCTACGGCACAAAAAACGAATAAGTTTCAGGGGATTGTTGTTATCTTAGTAAACGAAAACTAAATTCACCTAACAAACCAACGATCATGAAAAAATTATCGCTTGTGCTGGTAATGCTATGCTTTGCCTGCACCTCGTTTGCGCAAATGACCAAAGACCAGATAGTGGCTGAGTGGCAGCGCGCTAAAAAATACACCCAAGCCTATCTGGATGCTATGCCCGCAGATGGTTACACATTTAAACCAACGCCTGAGGTACGCTCATTCGCAGGCCAGATGCTGCACCTGGCAAACGCCAATTATTTTTTCTTAAGCACTATTGCAGGTAAACCTGTAGATATGAAAAATGATCTTGAGAAAAACACCCAACCTACTAAAGAGGCGGTTACCAAAGCAGTTAATGATAGCTATGATTTTGCTGTCAACGCCATACAGGGCATGACGGAGGATCAATTTAAACAAGAAGTTAGCATGGGTAAAATAAAAACCACAAAGGGTGTTTTACTGGCCAAAGCCTTTGAACACCAAACACACCACCGTGGCCAAACGACGCCTTACCTGCGTTTAAAGGGCGTTACTCCTCCTAACGAGATGTTGTTTTAAATTAAAGCATAAACTAATATTTGAAAGCCATGTTCTTAAACAGCACATGGCTTTTTATTTGCATTTTCCGGCTAATTAACAAATCCTAATGATGACATTTTCTGTTTGCTGCAAATATCTTTTCCCGCTATCTGTTACACTCATGAGCTTCTCGCGATGCCGATCGCAGCAGCCTGTTAAATTGGTAAAGGATACCGTTACAGTTATCAACGATAAACCGATAGCGGCATCAGATACTGCAGGTAAGCCACCGTTAAAAAACATGTTCGGCATTAACGCTTACGAATGGAATTTTGAGGAGAATCCCAAAGCGCCAAACGATCGTAACCATATTTACGAAGAGAATATGGCCATCATTAAAAGCTTTAGCGCTGTGCGGCATTACTTAAACTGGAATAAGTTAGAAAACACGATGGGCAATTACACCTACAATCCAACAAACAATGGCAGTTGGTATTACGATGTAATGTATGAGCGCTGCAAGAACAGTGGGATATTGGTTTTGGCGGACCTTAAGAACCTGCCGGTTTGGATGATGAATACATATCCCGAGGATGATCGCGACGATGAGAATGTACCGGCTTATTACAAGGCTGATCGAAGTAAGCCTGCGTCCTACATCGATCAGGCGCGCACAGCGTTTCAGTTTGCGGCAAGATATGGCTCAAACACAGCTGTTGACCCTAAATTAGTTAAAGTTGATAGTAAGCCGCGCTGGACTAATGACGTAGTTAATACCGTTAAGATTGGGTTGGGCTTGATCAAATACATTGAATGCAACAACGAGCCCGACCGCTGGTGGAAAGGTGACAAAGCAACCCAAACACCGGAAGAGTATGCTGCTAACCTTTCAGCCTTTTACGATGGGCATAAACACACGCTTGGCGCAGATGCAGGCGTAAAGACCGCAGACCCTAATATGAAGGTAGTAATGGGTGGATTAGCTACTGCCGACATTAATTATGTAAAACGGATGATCGCCTGGTGCAAAAAGTTTCGTGGTGTAAAGTCGGATGGCAGCGTTGACCTTTGCTTTGATGTAATTAACTACCACTTGTACGCCAATAATGGGAGTGTTTTTACACACCAACGCGCAAGTACTGGTATGGCGCCCGAACTTACAGAATCCGGCCGTGTGGCAGATGGATTTGTGAAACTGGGCAACGAAGTTAAGCGCCCGGTTTGGTTAACCGAAACGGGGTATGATATTAACCCTGAAAGTTACCAGCACGCACCGGCAATTGGCAAAAAATCAGCTTTGCTTACTCAAGCCGATTGGACTTTACGCAGTGCATTACTTTACATGCGACATGGCATTGATTGTTTATTCTTTTACCAGCTATTTGATGCTGCACCGAATAACTCCGGCCAGTACATGACATCCGGCCTTGCAGAGAGCCCCAAACGTCGCCCTGCGGCCGATTACATTTTACAAGCGGGCAAGCTTATGGGCAATTACAAATACGTTGGTACAATTAACGCCGATCCTTTGGTAGATAAATACATATCAGATAAGAGCATTATTTATGTACTTACCGTGCCAGATCAAAAAGGCAGAACTGTCGATTACATTCTGCCTGTTGCAAAAGCTTCGAAAATCAACTTTTATACACTAATGCCCGGCGCTGACAAAATGGACAGCAAGGAAATAAACGTTCTTGATGGGAAGCTAAAGATTACGGTAACAGAAACGCCGCAGTTTGTTCAATTTAGCACCAATTAAATCTGCTTAGAGGTATGCCATTTTCTCCGCTTAAAAACGTACTTTTGCGGCTGAATGAAGCACATCCGTAACTTTTGTATTATTGCACATATTGACCACGGTAAAAGTACCCTTGCCGATAGGTTATTAGAATACACCAATACCATTACCCAGCGCGAAGCACAGGCTCAACTACTTGATGATATGGACCTTGAGCGCGAACGTGGTATCACCATTAAAAGCCACGCCATACAAATGGATTACGAGCTTAATGGGCAGAAATATGTTTTAAATTTAATTGATACACCTGGCCACGTAGACTTTTCTTACGAGGTATCACGCTCAATTGCAGCCTGCGAAGGTGCATTGTTGATTGTTGATGCATCACAAGGTATACAGGCGCAAACCATATCTAACCTTTATCTTGCTTTAGAAAATGATCTTGAGATCATTCCTGTTCTCAATAAAATGGACCTTCCCGGTGCTATGCCCGAGGAAGTTAAAGACCAGATAGTTGATTTGATCGGTTGCAAACGCGAGGATATCCTTGCGGCATCCGGCAAAACAGGCATGGGAGTGCATGATATTCTGCGTGCCGTTGTTGAGCGTGTCCCTGCCCCTGTCGGCGACCCGGATGCGCCGCTGCAGGCCTTGATCTTTGATTCGGTTTTCAACTCATTCCGCGGCATCATTGCATACTTCAAAGTAGTTAATGGCGAGATCCGCAAAGGAGATAAAGTTAAATTTGTTGCTACCGAGCGCCAATATAACGCTGACGAGATCGGTACTTTAAAACTGAATCAACTTGCCAAAGATGTTATCAAAACCGGCGATGTAGGCTATATCATCTCAGGCATCAAAGAAGCCAAAGAAGTAAAAGTTGGTGATACCATTACCAATGTTGATCGCCCTTGCGCTGCCGGGATACAAGGTTTCGAGGAGGTAAAGCCTATGGTATTCGCGGGCATTTATCCCGTTGATACAGAAGATTACGAAGAGCTTCGCGAGTCGATGGCGAAGTTGCAGCTTAATGATGCTTCACTGGTTTTTGAACCGGAATCATCTGCAGCCTTAGGCTTTGGTTTCCGATGCGGTTTCCTGGGTATGCTACACATGGAGATCATCCAGGAGCGTTTAGAGCGCGAGTTTAACATGACGGTTATTACAACCGTTCCCAACGTATCTTACATTGCTTATACTACTAAGGGTGAAGAACTGCTTGTAAATAACCCAAGCGATCTTCCGGATCCATCCAAAATGGATTTTGTAGAGGAACCTTACATTAAGGCTACTATTATCACTAAATCGGAGTTTGTTGGCCCGGTAATGTCATTGTGTATACAGAAACGTGGTATGATCATCAATCAGTCGTACCTGACCTCAGATCGGGTTGAGCTTGTTTTTGAGATGCCAATGGGCGAGATCGTATTTGATTTTTATGATAAATTAAAAACTATCTCTAAAGGTTATGCTTCGTTTGATTATCATCAGATAGGTTACCGCCAGAGTGACCTGGTGAAACTGGATATCCGTTTGAATGCCGAACCGGTTGATGCATTATCATCATTGATACACCGTAGTAACTCATATGATTTTGGTAAAAAGATCTGCGAAAAGTTAAAGGAGCTTCTGCCCCGCCAACAATTCGAGATCATTATACAGGCATCTATCGGTGCAAAGATCATAGCCCGGGAAACGGTAAAAGCTATGCGTAAAGACGTAACTGCCAAATGTTACGGTGGTGATATCTCGCGTAAACGTAAATTATTAGAGAAACAAAAAGCCGGTAAAAAACGCATGCGCCAGGTAGGTAACGTAGAGATACCACAAAGCGCGTTTATGGCGGTACTGAAATTAGACTAAGAACTTATCGACGAAGGACAAAGGATTTTCTTTTGTCCTTCGTCTTTTATCAATATTCACAAAATGCAATTACTTGACGGGAAATACGTATCGGAAAAACTTAAAGGTGAAATAGCCGAAGAGGCAGCTAAAATTTTAGAGCGTACCGGCCGTAAGCCTCACTTGGTGGCGGTTTTAGTAGGCCATGATGGCGGAAGCGAAACCTACGTTGCCAGCAAAATGAAAAATTGCGAAAAAGTAGGTTTTAAATCTACTTTAGTGCGTTACGAGGATACGGTATCTGAAGAAGAGCTGCTTGTAAAAGTAGCAGAGCTTAACGCAGATGCCGATATCGATGGTATCATTGTTCAACTTCCGCTTCCAAAACATATCGACCCTGAAAAGGTAACCGAACGCATTGATCCGAAAAAGGATGTAGACGGTTTTCATCCTGTGAACCTTGGCCGTATGCAACGCAATCTGCCTTCGTTTATCCCCGCTACACCTTATGGCATTACCTTAATGCTTAAGGAATATGGTATTGAAACCGCAGGCAAACACTGTGTGGTAGTTGGCCGCAGCAATATCGTAGGTTCGCCTATGAGCATTTTGATGGCGCGTAACACTACGCCCGGTAATTGCACGGTAACCATTTGCCACAGTCGCACCCCTGATATTAAAAAGTTCACGCTTGATGCAGACATACTTATAGTTGCTATCGGTAAAAAGAATTTTATCACTGCCGATATGGTGAAAGACGGAGCAGTAATTGTTGACGTAGGCATGAACCGAGAAACCTCAACCACTACAAAGTCAGGCTTTAAACTTTATGGCGACGTCGATTTTGAAAATGTAGCACCGAAAGCTTCATGGATTACCCCGGTTCCGGGCGGCGTTGGTTTAATGACGATCATCGGTTTGCTTAAAAACACATTGGCTTCTGCGAATAAGGAAGTTTATCGATAAATTACTGCCTGTGATAACCGGCTCGCGACTGTTGTAGTAGAAGTTATGCGTAAGTTGATAAACTTTTGATTTACTGAGTTTTGGGATAAAAAACCGCTTTGGTTGTATATAATCCGCCTTTTTTTGTATCCGTTTAAGTTGTTTTTCCGTAAAACGAAGTGATGATTTGACCTATCGGTCGATAATCCCCCATCAAATCGTTACATGAAAATTGTTCTTCCTTTTCTATTCGTTCTATTTGTTTTTAATGCTTTCGCTCAAACTCCTCAGGGTTGCATCATCGTATACCCTTATGGCACAGTACCGGCTTATCCAAATGTTTATGGCACTTTGCTGACCGGTGTCTCTGTACCAACAACCCAAGCTGCTGATATACAAGGCAAGCCGGTTTACAATGGAAATATTTCAAGCCCGCCCGGAAACTACGCATGTTATATTAATCCAAATCCTACTTCAAAAAGAGAATGCGCTGTTAGAGGTGGCACCTCTTCATCTAATTATGTTTGGTACGGTGGTGTATTCGCTCAGAATTATTACAAATGCCCTATAGATGATTATTTGTCTCTATTAATGTTGCCAATTAGTGGTTTGGGTCATTACTTCCTAAGAAAAAGGCAAATCATTTTTTGAATCTATTTTGATAGAATTCATTTTCCGAACACTTTGTTCCAGAAAGATTCGATGCCAACGTATAGTTGACCATCTCTAACTTCAATAGGATAAGTTTCAATAAAATCATTCTGCCCTGGATTACCCTTGCCCGTTTGCAAATCATAACCATAGCGGTGAAACGGACAAATGATCTTGCCATCCTTACACCAGCCACCGCTTAGTTCAGCGCCGGCATGTGGGCAAATGGCACCAACACAGTAAAGAGAATCTTGGTAATTGACAATACAGATGTTTTTACCGCCGACTTTAACCTTCTTAATAAATGGCTCAGATGATTGTTTTATATTAGGAACTACGTACCACTTCATCCCCCTAATAATCAACTTTAAGGTTCATCAATGAAGGGTCTTTCATGATGTCGTCCATGTTGGTGATAAGCGTTACCTGCTTCCGGTCGGCAGAGAGGATGGCTTTAGGATTGCTTACCTTTTTTACAGGATGTGCAAAATTCATCACCACCTTATAGGGCATATCAATTAGCATAGCCTTTGCAGCAGCGAATGTCGATTTAGTTTTCTGTAAAAACTTTCCAAATTTGATCTTATCTATTATGCGTGAGAAACTGTGCGGCGTAACTTCATAAACATAATAATCCTGCCCGGCAACAAAGCGCTGTACAGAAAAAGCATTGGTATTTTTAGATGCCTTTTTAGGATCTATCAGATCAACCGCCGGCGTATTTACGGAAACTGTAGAGATATGCTGAAGATAATATTGCAGTTCGGCAGGCGTTTTAGCAACGTGGCTCATACTAACCTGCATAAGGCCTTTGTTTAGCTCCATCTTTACCGAAAGGTCGCTGCTTTTGGCCATAGAAGCCTCTTCCGCATTTAGCTTGGCTGCCGAGCTATCAGGCAGTGCATCATAAAAATTAAGCGTGGTATCTTTAGCAAGGCTGAACTGTGGTGTAGCCCTTACCGAATCAGTAACCAGGTTCATTAGGATAGAAACCGCTTTACTCATATCAAAGCCATAAACAACCTTGCATGATCCATCTGCCTGGAAATCGTAATGTTCCTCAATATCAACGCATGAGCTTAATCCTAACAACGCAACAAGCAACATTGGGATGTACAACTTTCTCATACGCAGTATTTTTTGTAATTATAAATATTTTAGCTGAAAGGTAAAAGCCCAAGTGTAAGCTTAAAATTATCTGCATAATATCATTTTAAAGCTTTTACCCTTCGCCTTTAACCTTTTACCTTCAAAAAACTTACCTTTGCACCCTTAATTATGGCACACCAGGTTCCGGAAGATGGCACATTGCTTCCTTTAATGGAAGAGTTTTACACGATACAGGGCGAAGGATACAACACCGGTAAGGCAGCGTATTTTATCCGCCTCGGCGGGTGCGATGTAGGTTGCCATTGGTGCGATGTTAAGGAAAGCTGGGATGCTGAGCTGCATCCGCTTACGCTCTCAGATACGATAGTTAAAAATGCCATGCAGCACCCATCCAAAGCTGTGGTGGTTACTGGCGGCGAGCCGCTGATATATAATCTTGATTATCTTACCGGCCAACTACAACAGAACGGCATCAAAACGTTTATAGAAACATCGGGTGCTTATCCCCTTTCAGGTAGTTGGGACTGGATCTGTCTTTCGCCTAAAAAGTTTAAGGCACCTACCCAACAGGTTGCCAACAAGGCCAATGAGCTAAAGGTCATCATCTTTAATAAATCTGATTTTGCTTTTGCAGAGCATCATGCCAGCCTGGTTGGGCCTGATTGTAAATTGTACCTGCAGCCTGAATGGTCAAAACACCAGGAAATGACGCCGTTGATCGTAGATTACGTAATGGCAAACCCCCAATGGGAAATTTCGTTGCAAACACATAAATACCTCAACATTCCATAGTCTTTTTGAAACATAGCGCATCAATTAACGTATAGGTTGATGATGCAAAAATTCTGCTTTCTTATATTCACTTTTTGCCTGGTTGCTGTTTCTGTTTTTGCGCAGGATAAACGTTATAGCACCAACAATCAGGAGGCCATTAAAAATTTTGCGCTTGCTAACCAAAGTATAGATGACCATCTGTACGATGAAGCTATCTCCTTACTACAAAAGGCCGTTGATGCCGATAGTAAATTTATTGAAGCACATGCGCAACTTGGAGATGTTCTGCGGATGCGAAGGATGTACAAACCGGCGGTAGAGCAATTCCAGAAAGTTATCACCCTTGATCCGGAGTTTAACAAAGGTATCTATCTAAAAATCGCTGATAGTGAGATTCCGCTTGCCATGTATGAGCCAGCCTTACATCACCTCGAAAAGTATGTAACCTATACCACTAATACTCCGCAAAATATTTCTTATGCACAAAAGCTAATTGCAGATTGCAAGTTCAGCATACAGGCCATTGCCCATCCGGTAGCTTTTAAGCCGATTAACATGGGGCCCGAGATCAATACTGCTGATGATGAGTACCTGCCCGTTGCCACTGCAGACGAAGCTGAATTGATATTTACCCGTAAAATCAACAACAACGAGGACTTTTACAAAAGCATGAAAGCTGACAATAAATGGCAAAAGGCCACTTATCTCAGCAATATTATCAATACGCCAATGTATAACGAGGGCGCGCAATCTATCTCGCAGGATGGTAAGTACCTTTTCTTTACAGGATGTAACCGCCCCGATGGTTTAGGCAGGTGTGATATCTATATTGCCCAAAAACGTGGTGACGATTGGGCCAAGCCTTTTAGTATTGGTGCGCCATTAAATACCAGCGGATGGGAAGCGCAGCCATCCATAAGTGCAGATGGACGAACCATGTATTTTGTAAGTAACCGCAAAGGCGGCTACGGGGGTTATGATATCTGGAAATCTCACCTTACAGATAAAGGCTGGAGCGAGCCTGAGAACATGGGCCCCGGGATCAATACGGCTTATGATGAGCAATCGCCATTTATTCACCCGGACGACAGCACGTTTTACTTTTGCAGCAGTGGCTGGCCTGGTTTGGGTGCTAAGGATCTTTTCGTTAGCAGATTAGGTAAAGACGGCAAATGGCAGAAGCCTGAGAACCTGGGCTATCCTATTAATTCATCTGGTGATGAGAACGGTTTAACACTCACTGCAAATGGCAGTTACGCCTTCTTTGCCTCAAATGCGTTAAAAGGTTACGGTGGTTTCGATATCTATACCTTTGAAATGCCTGAGCGTATTCGCCCTAAAGTGGTCACTTACGTTAAAGGTACTGTACTGGACAAAAAGACAAAAGCGCCACTGGAAGCTGCCGTTGAGATTATTGATCTGCAAAAGGACTCTCCTGTTTACCAGGATTACAGTTCTGAAGATGCCGGCGAATTTTTAGCTACGCTGCCAACCGGTAAAAATTATGGTTTAAATATTTCGCGGGAGGGCTATCTGTTCTATTCGGATAATTTCTCGCTTATTGGTTTAAAGGATAAAAAAGCTTTTAACATAACCGTATCGTTATCTCCTATTGAAGTGGGTAATAAAGTGATCTTGAAGAACATTTTCTTTGATACCAATAAATTCGATCTTAAACCGGAGTCAAAGGCAGAACTTCAGAAGCTGGTAGAATTTATGGAAGTTAACCCTACCATCAAAATTGAGATCTCAGGTTTTACAGATAACGTGGGTAACAAAGACGCTAATCAAACCCTCTCAGAGAAACGAGCTAACTCAGTATACCAATATCTTGTCTCAGCAAAAGTAAAAGCTGATCGTCTGGTTTATAAAGGTTATGGTGAAACACAGCCTATAACAGATAATGCAACAGAAGAAAACCGTGCGTTAAATCGTAGAACAGAGTTTATGATAATTGCTAAGTAATTAGATTTAAACAGTGTAGTACAAACCTTATATTGCATTTTGATAGAATATGAATTTCTTTTTTGCCAAACTATTTGAAGACTACCAAAAGAAAAGAAGTGTGTCTGCAGATATCAGTATTACTTACTATATTGGTTTAATATATTTTTTCTTGTTATTCATTATCACTTTGCCAATAAGTGAGATAATTAATAAACTGTACTATAACAACGATCTCCATTATAATCGGTTTTACCTTACTATAGCGGTGTTGGGTTCCATGATTGGCTTGACATATATTGCGTATATCCGATATATTAAAAGGGGCCTGATATATTCGTTGGTGGATAAATACAAGAACAACCCAATGAATGTAGGCTTGTTGTATTTATTGACTGCATTATGGCCAGTGACACTCCTTTTGCTTGGAGCAACATTAACAGTTATTTTAAAGGGCGGTACAATACTTAACTATCATTTCGAAGGATTAATCTGACCGGCCATTTTATACCTAAAAAAGCCCGAAGCATTAATACTTCGGGCTTTTTACTTTTATCTGATATTTAGAACTTAATTCCCTAACTCGCTCATGAACTTGATACGCATTAGCTGAACTTCTTCGCGGGTGTAGTCGTCAGAGCCTAACTCGGCAAGTGCAGAATCTATGGAATCGCACTCGGCAGTTTTAAAGTAATCAAATACTTCGTCCTGCTTGTCTTCATCTATCACTTCGTCTATATAATAGTTAAGGTTAAGCTTGGTACCCGAGTTTACGATGGTTTCAACCTCTTTCAATATCTCCTCATAAGTAAGGCCTTTTGAAGCAGCAATATCCTCAAGAGCCAAATGGCGGTCAATATTTTGGATAATGAATACCTTAAGTGCCGATTTATTAGCTGCACTTTTGATCACCATATCAACCGGGCGGTCAATATCATTATCCTCAACATATTTCTTGATAAGATCGATGAAAGGCGCGCCAAACTTCATGGCCTTACCGGCACCAACTCCTGATATTTGCTTCATCTCATCCGTACTGATAGGGTAATGCGTACACATTTCCTCTAACGACGGATCCTGGAAGATAACAAAAGGAGGTAAACCTTTTTGCTTAGCTACTTTTTTACGCAGATCTTTAAGCATCTGCAACAGCTGCGTATCAAGCGCTGCACCTCCATGTTTAGGGCCTTCATCGCCTTCATCAGCATCTGTAGGGCCCATATCACGGTTAAGCAGGAACCTGATGCTGTAAGGATTTTCAATGAACGAATTGCCTGCTTTTGTTAAATGCAGCAACCCGTAATTATCTATATCTTTAGAAACAAAGTTATTCAATAAAGCCTGGCGAAGTAATGAGTTCCAAAGGTTTTCGCCACGCTCTTTACCGCAACCAAAGGCCTGCAGTTTATCGTGCTCGTAACTTTTTACCTGCGCATCATCTTTGCCCATCAGGATGTTGATGATGTGCGCATCATCAAACTTTTCTCCTGTTGCTTTGATCAGGCTTAAAACACAATGCAAATGCTCTTCGCCGTCGAAATGAGTTTTAGGTGCACAGCAGTTATCGCACATGTTGTTGCAACCAGCTTCGTTAAAGTTCTCACCAAAATAGTGCAGTAACTGCTTACGGCGGCATACTGATGATTCGGCATAGTCGATAACTTCCTTAAGTATCTGGGTGCCTATTTCACGTTCGGCTACAGGTTTATCTTTCATAAACTTCTGCAGCTTATCAATATCCTTTTCAGAGTAGAAAGCAACGCAAACGCCCTCGCCACCATCACGGCCGGCACGGCCGGTCTCTTGGTAATAACCTTCCATGCTCTTAGGCATATCGTGATGTATTACGTATCTTACATCGGGTTTATCTATACCCATACCAAAGGCTATGGTAGCTACAATAACTTCCACATCCTCCATCAGGAATTTATCCTGCGTATCGGCACGTACCTTAGGGTCTAAACCGGCATGGTACGGCAAAGCCCGAACGCCGTTAAGGTTAAGCGCTTCAGCAACTTCCTCCACCTTTTTACGGCTAAGGCAATATATAATGCCAGATTTACCCTGGTTTTGCTTTACAAACTTTACAATCTCTTTAAGTACCGTGCGTTTAGCCCTAACCTCATAAAATAGATTTGAGCGGTTAAAAGATGATTTAAACACCGTGGCGTTATTCATCTGCAGGTTTTTCTGAATATCCTGCTGTACTTTAGGCGTTGCGGTAGCGGTTAAAGCGATGATTGGAATGTCATCGCCAATATTGCTGATCACCTGGCGTATCTTACGATACTCGGGCCTAAAGTCATGCCCCCATTCAGATATACAGTGAGCCTCGTCTACGGCAACGAAAGACACATGGTTCAATCTCAGGAAATCAATATTCTCCTGCTTGGTTAAAGACTCCGGTGCAACATAAAGCAGTTTTGTTTTGCCGCTTAATACATCGTCTTTAACTTTTAATATATCTGATTTGGTTAATGAAGAATTGAGGAAGTGTGCAATACTATCAGACCCGCCGAAAGCTCGTAGCTGGTCTACCTGGTTTTTCATTAGTGCTATTAGCGGAGAGATCACAATCGCTGTGCCCTCGCTCATAAGTGCGGGTAACTGGTAACACATAGATTTGCCACCACCGGTAGGCATAATCACAAATGTATCGTTCCCTGCTAAAATATTGGTGATTATCGCTTCCTGTTCTCCCTTAAAATTATCAAAACCGAAAAAATTTTGGAGATTATCAAAGAGCGACTTTTTTGTCTCGATCATTGCTTGATTGCGCGTTTTGGAAATACGGTTGAAAATACAAAATTCTAAGTATAAACGGCTGTTCATTTCAAAAAATTATACTGAAATGATTATTCTTTTTGAAAACAATTTACTGATTTAAACATTTAATGAAAAGTAAAAAAACGGCTGAAATTATTTAGTTTTTCGATGTTTTGAAATCTCAAATTAATGTACATCTTTAGCCCGGATTTTGCCAAATTAAAATCTATCGTTTAGAATGAATAACAACTACTACGCCATCATTATGGCAGGCGGCATCGGCAGCCGTTTTTGGCCTATAAGCCGCACCTCACACCCTAAGCAGTTTATTGATATTTTAGGTACAGGGAAAACCCTTATACAAAATACCTACGATCGCTTTTTAAAAGTCTGTCCGAAAGAGAACATCTACGTTGTTACCAACGAAAACTATACCGACCTGGTGAAACAACAATTGCCGGATATGGCAGATAACCAGATACTCACCGAACCTGTTATGCGTAACACTGCGCCCTGCGTAGCATACGGTTGTTTCAAAATTGAAAGCATGAACCCTGATGCTGCCATTGTGGTAGCACCATCAGACCACCTGATATTGGATGAAGCAGCTTTTATAACGGCCATAGAAAAATCGTTAAAGACGGCTTCAGAGAACGATCTGTTGATCACTTTGGGGATAAAGCCATCTCGCCCTGATACCGGTTACGGATATATCCAATATACAGACCAAACACTTAATGATGATTTCCATAAGGTAAAGACCTTTACAGAAAAGCCGACCTTGGAACTGGCTAAAACCTTTATCCAAAGCGGCGACTTTTTATGGAATGCTGGTATCTTCGTATGGTCGGCTAAGGCCATTGTAGATTCTTTTAACCAGCACTTGCCAGAGATGCACGAAATATTTGCAGAGGCCCGTTCTGTTTACAATACCGATGAAGAGAAAACATTTGTGCATAAGGTTTACCAACGTTGCATCAATATTTCTATTGACTACGGAATTATGGAGAAAGCACCTAACGTTTACGTACTACCTTCAGAATTTGGTTGGAGCGACCTGGGTACCTGGGCATCTATCTATCAACTGGCCGATAAGGATTACGTTGGCAATGCTGTTATCCCTGCCGATAAAGTGATCATGTACGATTCATCTAACTGTATGGTAAATGTTCCGGAAGGTAAATTGGTGATTATCAAAGGGCTGCATGATTTTATTGTAGTAGAGTCTGATAACATACTAATGATCAGCCCAAGATCTGAAGAACAAGGCGTAAAGCAAGTAGTTGCTGACGTGAAACAGCAGTTTGGAACGAAATACGTTTGATAAGCGAATCAAGACTTTTAGAATCAAGAACCAAGATAAAGGCCCGACAATTTAATGATCGGGCCTTCTTATTTTATCTTGTTTCACAATCTTAATTCCCTGTTTCTATTTAGCGGCAAAGCGCTGCCTTATAGCTTTACATAAATAATGATCAGAGATATGTGACAAGAGATCAGTTAAAAATGCAACTGATCTCTTATCACAGATATCTAATTAGCTGCGGCGAAGCAGCGCTGCCTTATAGCCTCATATAAAATTATTCCCGTTGATACCGATACATTAAGAGATTCTATTTCGCCGTACATCGGTATTTTGGCAAGATGGTCGCTAATACGGATGATCTCATTTCGGATGCCGTCCTCCTCAGAACCCATTACGATAGCAGTTGGCGCGGTATAATCAGGCGTGTAAAGATAATCGGTAGTTTTCTCGGTACAGCAAACCAGTTGCAAGCCCGATTCTTGTATAAATTTTACCGTTTGCATAAAATTATCATGGCGGCAAACCGGAATTTTATACAATGCCCCTGCTGAAGTTTTGATAGCGTCGGGATTTATCTGCGCAGAACCACGTGCCGGCATTACAATGGCATGCACACCCGCACATTCTGCCGTACGTGCTATAGCACCCATGTTGCGCACATCAGTAATGCTGTCAAGTATAAGTAGCAGTGGCACCTCTCCTTTTTCAAATATCTGAGGAATTATGTCTTCTATCTTTTGATACGTTATCGGCGATATAAATGCAATAGCTCCCTGGTGGTTCTTCATGGTGATGCGGTTGAGTTTCTCTACCGGCACCTGCAGGGCTATAATGTGATGTTCCTGAAGTACTGCCTTAAGCTCGTTTAACAATGGCCCGCCAAGACCACGCTGTATGTAAAGCGACTCGATTTCTTTACCTGCATTTATGGCTTCAATTACGGCTCTGATGCCAAAAACCAATTGGTTACTTTCTCGTGCAGGTTTAGAATTATACGTCATTATCTGTAAAAAAATTTCGTCAAAAGTACTCATATTAACTGATTAAACCAGTACATTAATGAACCGTGCCTTTCCATAAGGTGCAGAGTTGTTAACATGATCCAACAATTATCAACACAATTAATAACCAGATACTTGCGGCGTTATTAACACGTTTTAAACATTTGGTGTTAACTATTAACCGCGAAAATTATAGCGCTGATAATGTTTTTGTTAAAACCTAAATACACTATGTGGATGAATTATGAGCATGCGCCAATGAAATTTGTATATTTTTGTTTGCTATGATTTTTGAGAACGATTCCCCTAATCACAAAGCCAACACCGGCGAGCGCAGAGCACGTTTTACCAATGCGCTTCCGCAGAATAATATGGGCAAAATACCGCCGCAAGCCCTTGATCTGGAAGAGGCTGTGTTGGGTGCTTTGATGTTGGAGAAAGATGCTCTTTCATCAGTAATTGACGTTCTTAAACCCGAAGTGTTTTATGATATAAGGCACCAAAAAATATTTGCTGTAATAGCCCATCTTTTCGAAAAAACGTCTCCCGTTGATATTCTTACGGTTACTGCACAGCTTCGCCAAACGGGTGAGTTGGAAATGGTAGGCGGAGCTTATTACATCACCGAATTAACCAACAGGGTTGCTTCTGCTGCAAATATTGAGTATCACTCACGTATTATTATTCAAAAGTTTATCCAGCGCGAACTGATACGTATATCAACTGACATTGTAACCAATGCTTACGAAGATACCAGCGACGTGTTCGACCTGCTTGACAAGGCTGAGAAAAATCTTTTTGAAATAGCGCAGAATAACCTGCGTCGCGATTCGCGCAAGATGGATGACCTGATGCAGGAGGCGCTACGTGACATCGAGGCGCTTAAAGACAAGCAAGATGGCCTTACCGGTGTTGCCTCTGGCTTTACGGAGCTTGACCGTATGACCTCTGGCTGGCAAAAATCCGACCTTGTGATCATTGCGGCCCGCCCTGCTATGGGTAAAACGGCTTTCGTACTTAGTTGTGCCCGTAACGCAGCGGTTGACTTTGATAAGCCTGTTGTAGTGTTTTCGCTCGAGATGTCGTCTGTACAGTTGGTGAATCGTTTAATTTCCGGAGAAACGGAAATTGAGCAGGAAAAGATCCGCAAGGGTACGTTAGAAGAGTGGGAATGGCAGCAACTGCACTCAAAGATAGGCAGGTTGGAGCAGGCCCCGCTTATCATAGATGATACCCCATCCCTTAACATATTTGAGTTCCGCGCTAAATGTCGTCGTTTAAAATCTCAGCACGATATCCAACTGATCATTATTGACTACCTGCAGCTGATGCATGGTAAAAGCGATGGAAAAGGTGGTAATCGCGAGCAGGAAATAGGTAGTATTTCACGTGCGCTTAAAACCGTAGCAAAAGAGCTTAATGTACCTGTAATTGCACTATCGCAGTTAAGCCGTGCCGTAGAGAGCCGCCCAGGCGGATCGAAACGCCCGATGTTATCTGACTTACGTGAATCCGGTTCAATTGAACAGGATGCGGACATGGTATTGTTCCTGTACCGCCCAGAGTACTATGGTTTAGATGTGGATGAAGACAACAATCCTACCCAAGGTGTTGGTGAAGTTATCATCGCAAAACACCGTAACGGCGAAACTGGTCGCGTAAGGTTGAAGTTCGTTGGTAAATACGTTAAGTTTACCGACCTGGAAACAAACATGGACGGCTTCCCTCCTATGAATGCAGCGTTCTCAGGCTTAACACCAAACCAGGATTTTGATAAACCAAGCAACTTCATCATCCGCCCGTCACGCATGGACGATATGGAGGATGAAGCACCATTTTAAGGTTTACCTTACAAGAACGCGTTACCTAATTAAGTTATCTAAAAGTTAATACTATAAAGTAATTGTTGTAAATTTGAAGCGCTTAGATACCTAAACCAGTATCACGTCTTTCTCATGAAGAAAACTCTACTAATTATTGCTGCTTTAGCCCTCCTTACTTCCTGCGAAAAAAATCAAAACGAGACCAAACCTATCAACGTTGCGGAGAATCTTCCAAAGGACATAACAGTTATTGTTAACGGAACGAACGAAGTAAAAGCACCAATGTATCCCTGGTCTGAAAAATATAATTTTTTGGGGTTTGGATATGATGTCACTGATAAATTTCAGGATGAAGCATCTGTAAGGGCAAGCGTTGTTAATATGTCTGCTTATGATACCGGTAATCCTTATAGAGTTGATATCGGTACTAACACAGAAGGCTCTTGGAATATAATTGAGGCCGAAAGTGCTGTGGATTTATCAGAGAAGCTTTCTTCCTCTATTGAACAAACTCAGGGTTTAAAAGTATTTGGAAATACAATAAAAGATTTATTTCCAAATGCTACAGTAGAAGATAAAAAATATGTTTACGGCTACTATTCCAATTACTGGATAAATAAGCGATATAAATTCTTTTACGATCAAAATGTAAATAATTTTTTAACAGCTGAATTTAAGTGCGACGCCTTAACATTGAGTGCTCAGGCACTTGTTGCCAAATATGGTACGCACGTTCTCAATCAGATAAAAATAGGCTCAACATTTGACGTATTTTATCAAGCAGAAGCACCTGAATTAAACAGGAGTAATATAGTTAGAGAAGGTTTTCGTTATGCGTTATTAAAAACATTTGGTTTAATGAGCGGTTTTTTGGATGACATAAATCTTAAAGAACTTAACGCAAATAAATCGGTTCAAATTTATTATAAATCAATAGGTGGCGATGCAAGTAAATTAAAACCTCAAACAATTAATAATAAGGTTATAGTCAATATATCTGAATGGCGTTCTACCACTACTATGGATAAATCGAGGTTCATAGGCACCTTTGGTAATGGATTGACATCACTTGATAAGTTTATCGATAACAGTGCAAAAAGGGATGAGGTTAAACTTTATATTCAACAATATATAGCTTCAAAAGCTGTAAAATAGCATTATTACTTTGTTATTTAAGTGGATGCATCTGCCAGCTTAAACAAAAGATTTATTGTTACTCAGGATTAATAATCGTCGTCATCATCATCGAAGCCCACGAGGTTATTATAAACTCCCTGTAGCTCTGATAACGCATGCATATCACGTTTAGCACGGGTAACCTCAATCCCTTTTTGGTAGATGGCTATCGCATCATCACGGCGGTTTAGCGCCTCATACAATTTGCCTAAATGATAATACGTTCCTGTATAATTTGGGTGGTTGTGTACCAGGTCTTCATAATAAGCCAGAGCCTTCTGCGTATCATTTAGACGCAGATATTCTGTTGCCAGTGCGTATTTTAAAAACTCATCATTCGGCTCATTTTCTATGAAGGCCAACAGCTTCTCTAATCTGCTTGTGTCCATTTCAAACTCGTTCTTTTTTAACTAAATTTGCCCGTAACCCTAATCAAATACCTATAAAACCAATTATATATTATGAAAGTATTGGTATGTATCAGTAACGTTCCGGATACCACGACAAAAATAACCTTTACCGATAACAACACGCAATTTAATACCAACGGCGTTCAATTTATTCTTAACCCATACGATGAGATTGCGCTTGCGCGTGCTATTGAGCTCACAGACGGCGGTAAAGGTTCGGTAACTGTGATAAACGTTGGTGATGCTTCAACCGAAGCCACTATTCGCAAAGCCCTGGCCATTGGCGCAACTGATGCCGTGCGGATCAACGCCAAACCGCATGATGCCTGGTACGTTGCTTACCAGATAGCTGAGTATGTTAAACAAAATCCTTTTGACCTGATCCTGACCGGCCGCGAATCCATTGACTACAATGGTTCTAAAGTTGCAGGTATGCTGGCCGAATTACTTGACATTCCATCAGTTTCCATCATTAAAAAATTGGATGCTACTGATAGCGAAGCCACCGTTGAGCGCGAAATAGAAGGTGGCAAAGAGGTAATAACCCTCCCCCTGCCTTTTGTAGCCGGCACAGCTGAAGGCGTTGCCGAGCCAAAGATTCCTAACATGCGCGGAATAATGAGTGCGCGCACCAAACCGCTTACCGTTGTTGAGCCGGTAGAAGTGCCTACAACTTCGGAGATCATCAGCTATGAAACGCCTGCGCCACGCGGACAGGTTACTTTGGTACCAGCCGATGATACAGCCAAACTGATTGAGTTACTTCACAGCGAAGCCCGCGTTATTTAATTTATTTATAACTACCAACAGATCAATATGTCAGTTTTAATATATGCTGAAAATGCCGATGGCAAATTCAAAAAATCGATATTCGAGGCTGTGTCTTATGCCAAAGCCATTGCCGACCAAAAGAGGACCAACCTTGTAGCCATTTCCATTGGTGATGTTGCTGCCGATGAGCTGGCCGCACTTGGCAAATATGGCGCAGAAAAAGTGTTGAATGTAAGCAACGATAAACTTAAGAACTTTGTAAACCAGGCTTATGCATCGGTAATTGCAGAAGCAGCGAAAGCGCAAGGTGCAGACATAGTTGTTTTGTCAAACTCTTTTAGTGGCCGTGGCCTTGCTCCCCGGGTTGCTGTTAAACTACAAGCCGGTGTTGCCGATGGCGCTGTTGCCTTACCGGAGCAAAACGGTGGCAAGTTCACAATTAAAAAGACCGCTTTCTCCGGTAAAGCTTTTGCCGTGGTAGAACTTACCTCAGCCAATAAGGTTATTGCACTTACCCCAAACTCTTACAAGGTTGTAGAAACAGGTGGCACCGCGCAGGTTGAGGATTTTACCGTTGAAACTAAAGAATCCGATTTTAAGCAGATGCTTAAAGAGATCGTTCGATCTACAGATAAAGTTTCCTTACCTGATGCAGAAATTGTTGTTTCAGCCGGCCGTGGCTTAAAAGGCCCTGAGAACTGGGGCATGGTTGAAGAACTGGCTGATCTGCTTGGCGCAGCCACAGCGTGTTCCAAACCGGTATCAGATGCAGGCTGGCGCCCCCATAGCGAACACGTTGGTCAAACGGGGATCGCTGTAAGCCCTAATCTTTATATTGCCATTGGTATCTCGGGGGCAATACAGCACCTGGCTGGTATCAGCTCGTCAAAAGTTATTGTTGTGATAAACAAAGATGCCGAAGCGCCGTTCTTCAAAGTAGCTGATTACGGCATTGTAGGCGATGCTTTTGATGTATTGCCCAAACTTATTGCTGCCGTAAAGGAGTATAAAGCATCAGCTTAAAGTGTATATTTGCAGTGATGGGTAACGACATGAAAAAGATCGAGCTGGACATTGTTGGGCTATCTTACAGCCAAACACAATCCGGCGCTTACGCTTTGGTTTTGGGCGAGGTAAACGGCCGCAGACGGTTACCAATTATTATAGGCAGTTTTGAGGCGCAGGCTATTGCTATTGAAATTGAGAAGATGACGCCAAGCCGCCCGCTTACACATGATCTTTTTAAAAGCTTTGGCCAGGCGTTTAACATCAACATACAGGAGATCATTATCTACAACCTGGTTGATGGTATCTTTTATGCTAAACTGGTTTGCTTTGATGGCAAAAAAACAGTTGAGATAGATGCTCGCACATCTGATGCCATCGCGGTATCTGTGCGGTTTGACTGTCCTATCTATACATACGAGTTTATCCTGTCAACGGCAGGCATTGTGATAGAGGGTAACGATTTTGTTTACCTTGAAAACATTAATGAAACACCGGAAGATAAGACCGCAACACACTCTGCAACAGGATCTTATACTACTTTAAGTGAAGAAGAACTTAAGACAAAGTTACAGGACGCACTGGCTGAGGAGGCTTATGAAAAAGCCGCAAAAATAAGGGACGAATTGAATAAGCGTAAAGCATCATAAATAAAAAAGGGAAGTTTACACTTCCCTTTTTTATTGCCTTACATTCTCATCTTAAATTATAAAGTATCAGATCTGTAAATCGAAAATTAGTTAATTACAGTTTCATAATATTTCGTTAATTTTCGCCTTTGTTTAAACATTGATTATTACTGACTTTACCGCCTGAGCTCTATGAATATTAAGTTTCGCTTAATACTGATGAACTTTATGCAATTCTTTATTTGGGGAGCCTGGCTGCTAACCATTGGTGCATATTGGTTTCAAAATAAACAATGGTCTGGTGCGCAATTTGGCGCAATATTTTCTACTATGGGCATCTCCTCTATCCTAATGCCTACCCTTACCGGAATCCTTTCTGACAAATTCATAAATGCCGAAAAGTTATACGGCATCATGCACTTCTTAGGCGGTTTAACATTATGTATTCTGCCCATGATAACAAACCCGGTAACTTTTTTCTGGGTGATGCTGGTTAATATGGCTTTCTATATGCCTACACTATCTTTATCAATTACCGTTGGTTATTCGGCTTTAAAAAGCCAGGGTATTGATATCGTTAAAACCTTCCCGCCTATCCGTACATGGGGAACGGTTGGTTTTATTGTTGCATTGTGGACAGTAAGCCTAACCCATAACGAAACATCGGCTAATCAATTCTATATATCTGCAGCGGTGGCTTTTGCATTAGGGATCTATGCCTTCACTTTACCGAAGTGCCCGCCGCTTAACAAAAAAGCAGACAAAAAAACGCTGGTAGATGTATTAGGCTTAAACGCATTCGCTTTATTCAAATCACCCCGCTTTGCTATTTTCTTTGCCTTTTCGCTTTTGTTAGGCGCTGCTTTGCAATTAACCAATGCATATGGCGACACTTACATTCATGATTTTAAAAATGTACCGGCATATCAGAATACTATCGCTGTAAAGTATCCGGCAATTATCATGTCTATCAGCCAGATCTCTGAGACGTTATTTATCCTGGCCATTCCTTTCTTCCTGCGCAAATTTGGTATTAAGTATGTAATGCTCTTCAGCATGCTGGCATGGGTGCTTCGCTTCGGTCTTTTTGCCTTCGGCGACCCTGCTAATGGCTTGTGGATGATCATCCTGTCATGTATCGTTTACGGTATGGCATTCGATTTCTTTAATATATCCGGCTCCCTGTTCGTAGAAACACAAGCTTCACCTGAGATACGCGGCAGCGCACAAGGGCTATTTATGATGATGGTGAATGGGTTCGGTGCACTGTTCGGCAGCTTTGCAAGTGGTGTTATCATAGATAAGTATTTTACACTTGCCAACAACACTAAAGACTGGCACGGCATCTGGATCACATTTGCGCTTTATGCCCTGGCCATTTCAGTAGTTTTTCCATTTGTTTTTAAATACAAGCATAACGCAGCTTTAAAACACGCTATAGAGCACGCATAAAATTTATATAATAAAAAAGCCGGTGTATTAAATACACCGGCTTTTTTTATGATTGTAAATGTCTTACAAGAATGCGTAACCTAAGCTCAGGTTAAATAAGCTCACACGGGTTTTATAGTTGGTAGAACCATCATATGTGTACTCTTGCTTGGTTAAACCTGCCTCGTAACGTAAGTCGATCGAAAACTTTCTGATGTCAACACCTGCACCAGCAGTTAATGCGAAGTTTGAATCTTTATAACGGAAAGCAGTTGCCTGGCTTACAGCGGTACCAAAGTTATTGTCTTTATTAATGGCGAACGACAATAGCGGACCTGCGTAGAAACGGCCACCTAAACCAAATGCACCAACTTTGCCGCCTAACAATAAAGGAACGTCGATACTGGTGAATTTCGCAGAACCTATTTTAACATTACTGTTATTGATGTCAACGTTTTTGCTGGTAATGTATAACTCCGGTTGGAAGTTAAAACCAATAGCACCAAAACGCGCCCAGAAACCGGCAAGGTAACCTGCACGGTTATCAGAACTAAAAGTACCATTATTGTTTGATAGGCTCGATAAGTTAACACCGGCTTTGGCACCAAATTGCACCTTAGGCAGCAATTGTGCTTTGCTTATTGTGGTAAATGCAGCAAATAAGCTGAGGGTAAGTAATAATTTTTTCATCGGTTTTATGGATTTTAGGGTTTAACATAGTTTGCAACATTTTGTGTTGTTGTTGCAATTTTATTTATAAAATATTTTTGTGATAAATATAAAAGTCCGGACAAGTGAATCTCTCATCCGGACGATATTGTTATTAGGTTATTTAAGTTTACAGTGATAATCGGCCCTGGTAGTAATCTAATATCTTGTTGTAGATATAGCAATCGTAACGTGCATTTATTAAGTTAAAGTTTGCACGGTCAAGGTAATTTTTAGCTAACACATAGTCTACGGAGTTAAGCACACCGGCATTGAAACGTATCTCGGCAATACGGAAGGACTCCGCATAAGCCTTCACCTGCTCCTGCAAAGCATTAAACCTGTTGTATGCTGATTCCATGTTCAAGTAAGCCTGTTCAACATCCTGCCTAAGTTTGATCCGTGTATTTTCCTCAACGGCTTTGTAAGTTTCAAGATCAAGTTTAGCCTTAGCTACTTTATTGCGATTTTGGAAATAATTTAAGATCGGGATCCTGACGCTTATTCCAACTTGAGTACTATAGTTGTTTTTAAACTGATCATAGTAGCCAATGCTGCGGTTATCAAAGTTTGCCTGCGTTGACAATACTGGTTGCTGACCGGCTGCCGTGTTAATATACTGTCCGGTGTTAACCACGCTGGAGTCTCTAAATACAGAGCGCTGTGCAGCGCTCGAATAATTAGTGTATATACCGCCAAATAACGATACTGTTGGATATAGAACACCTTTGGCAACACTAACTGCTTTTTCTGCACTTTTGCGTCGCAGTGTGGCTGCTTTAACCAAAGCCAGTTGATTTAAAGCTGTTGAATATATAGTCTCAGAACTTGCATCGGTTTGTTTAGACAGATTTTGCGCATCAACAGGTGCCAGCGTAATACCTCTGCGATATGGTATATTCAATATCTGCAGTAAATTAAGCTTCGAGGTTTCAAGGGTTGATACCGCATTTACATAAGATAGTTGGTTATCGCCATAAGTTCCTTTAAGATCGTAAAGGTCTGATGGTGTTTTGTTAGCACCCTTCTTCTCTAATATCTCAAGGCGGTCTACCTGTTGTTTAGCTACCGCCAGTTGTTTTTTGGCTTGCGATAACAATTCATTATTATCCAACACCTGCAAGTAAGCAGTAATAACATTGATGGTTACCAGATCTTTAGCCTGTTGGAAATCCATTTTACCTGCTTCGTAAGCTAAAGATGCCTGCTTGATACGGTTAAGGTTTTGCAAACCACTAAACAGGGTAAGATCACCGCTAAGGCTGTAGTTTCCGTAGGTTAACGATTGATTGACATAGGTGTTAGTAAACGGGTTGATGTTACGACCATTGTTGATACCATGATCAACCTGTGCGTTTACAGAAGGCAGTAAATATTCTTTTGCCTGGTTGTTATCAATTTTAGCTGATTGGGCCAGTATATTGCTTTTCTTAACATCAAGATTATTTTTGATAGCAATATCTATGCATTGCTGCAGATTAAGTACGCTATCAGCAGTTTGTGCTTTTACAACCGCCGGCGAAAGTGCTATTAAGGTAACAAGTAAAAATTTAGAGTATCGCATTTTGTGTTATAGTTCAGAGGTTTTTGATGGACTCTACCCTTCCATCCAGCAGGTTTATGATACGCGAGCCATATTCAGCGTTTTTTTCAGAGTGCGTAACCTGGATGATGGTAACGCCGTCTTCTTTATTCAGCTTACGGAACAATTCCATTATCTCCTCACCCTGTTTTGAGTTAAGGTTACCGGTAGGCTCATCAGCCAATATCAATTTCGGTTTAGCTATTAAAGCGCGGGCTATGCCAACCAATTGTTGTTGTCCTCCTGAAAGCTGCGCCGGGAAGAGGTCCTTTTTGCCCACTATTTGGAACCTGTCAAGCATATCGGCAACCATGGCTTTACGCTCGCTGCCTTTTACATCCTGATAGATCAAAGGTGTTTCGATATTCTCGGCTACGGTAAGTTCATCAATAAGATGGTATGCCTGAAATACAAAGCCGATGTATTGTTTGTATAGGGCCGAGCGTTGCTTCTCTTTAAGCTGATGTACGGGTTGTTCTACAAAGTAATGGTAGCCGCCTGATGGCTCATCTAACATGCCTATGATGTTAAGCAATGTAGATTTGCCTGAGCCTGATGGGCCCATGATCGAAACAAACTCGCCCTCTTCAACGTCAAGGCTGATGTCGTTAATAACATAGTTTTTATTTCCGCCTACCTGGTAATACTTTGAAATGTGCTGCAGTGATAACATTTTTGATTAATTGTGATTGATGAATTAATGGGTTATTTGTCCCGCAATTTCTTAAACTGTTTTGGTATTGATAAGTGAATTATATACCAAAGTTATAATTAATTGTATTTCAATACTTTATATTGAATTTATTAACATCTAACTGTACGCTTATGTACATGATGCGTACGGTTATGATACAGTATTGCGCGCGTTGAGCGTAGTGATCAGAGATTGCGTGATCAGAGATTAGTTGGGGCGCGTATAAATTAAAAGAGGTTAGACTTTTAAGTCTAACCTCCAATTAACTGATCTCTGATCTTTAATCAACAATCTCTATTCGGAGCGAAGACTCTTCACCGGGTTAGTTAACGCGGCGCGTATGGCCTGAAAGCTGATGGTTGTTAATGCCACTACTACCGCGAGGGTGCCGGCCAAAGCAAACACCCACCATTGTATCTCAATCCTGTAGGCGAAATCAGCCAGCCACTTATGCATAAAATACCATGCTATTGGCGTAGCAATTAAGAATGATATTATTACCAGCTTCATAAAATCTATCGATAGCATATTTACGATGCCAGTTGTAGATGCGCCTAATACTTTGCGAATACCGATCTCTCGGGTACGCTGGTAGGTTGCGTATGATGCCAGCCCTAATAAACCCAAACAAGATATTGCAATTGCTAAGATGGCAAAGTTGAAGAACAACTTCCCAAAACGTTGTTCGCTCCGGTATTGGCGGTCAAAAAATTCGTCAAGAAAATAATAGGTGTAAGGCTTGTTAGGTACGTATTGCTTCCACTTGGACTCAATTTGAGATAAGGTTGAAGGTAGGTTAGCTGCGCTTAATTTTACAGATACCTTGTTTAGGGCCTTCATCTCCACACGCATGGTCAGCGGGTCAATTTTTTCCTGTAATGATCGATAGTGAAAATTCTTCATTACGCCCACTATCTTACCTTCACGGCCCCATTGTTTAAACCTGCGTCCGATCGCTTTTTCGGGCGTGGCATAGCCAAACAGCTTTGCTGCCTCCTCATTGATGATCATGGCCTGGGCAGTATCGGTATTCATAAAATCACGGGAGAAGGGCCTTCCGGCAAGTATTTTGATGCCGTAGTTTTTGATGTAATCAAAGTCAACAAAATAAAGTGCAAGGTTAGCTACCTGCAGGTCGCCTTTGCTATTCTCTATCTCGGAATAAGCACCGTTTTCACCACCACCAGGCACACTCGAGGACAACGTAGCTCCCTTTACGCCGGGCAAACCGCTGATTGCCTGCCTAAAAGCATCCTGGCCAGGGTCGTTATCGGTTTCCAATACCAGTGTCTGGTCTTTAGAAAAACCAAGATCCTGGTTGCGCATGTAATTCATTTGATCGTATACCACAATGGTGCCGATGATAAGTGCAATGGAAATACTGAACTGTGCAACCACAAGTGTTTTTCGCAGTATGTTACCCTTTGTGCCGGTAGAGAACCTCCCCTTAAGAACAGATACCGGCCTAAATGATGATAACACCAGCGCGGGATAAACTCCGGCTAATAAACCTATCACCACCGATAAGCCAAACAAACCGGCAATATATCCAGGTGTAGTAAAGATACCCTCACTTACAGTTTTACCCGCCAGCTGGTTAAATAAAGGCAGCAGCAATGCAGATAAGGCTATTGTTATGAAAAAGGCTATCATACACAGAACCACAGATTCGCCGATAAATTGTGCGGCCAATTCGCCCTTTGCAGCACCCACAACCTTGCGTATACCCACCTCCTTAGCCCGCTCAACAGACCTCGCTGTAGTAAGGTTAATAAAGTTTATACAAGCTATCAATAAGATAAATACTGCAACAATGCTAAAAATATAAACGTTACTCATGCTACCTACTTCCTGCCCGCCGCGGGTGGTGTGTAAGTACACATCTTTCATCGGCTCTAATAAAAGCTTAGCAAACATCTTACTTTCACGTGCATCCTTACCGTTATGTTTTTCCATGAACGGTGGAAACTTTGCTTCCAATGCTTTATAATTAGAACCGGGCTTTAATAACAAGTAAGTATTTGCACCATAGTTCCCCCATTGTTTATCAATATCCGGACGAAATTTTTGGGTAAGTGAAGTCATGGAAATCAAAAGATCCGCATGAATTTGCGAATTGCCTGGCATATCTTTCATCACGCCGGTTACTACTGCCGGCACGGCATCACCAGACATCAAAACCGTTTTTCCGATCGGGTCAGCATCTCCAAAATACTTCTTAGCTGTAGTTTCACTGAATACAATACTGGCAGGCGCAGTTAAAGCAGTATTTACATCACCTTTCAAAAGCTTAAAATCGAATACTTTAAAAAAGTTAGAATCGGCCAGCATGGCGTTGTCTTCCTGAAATTTAATATTATCCTTACGAATCAGATAACCGCTTCGTTGCACACGTACAAATGCCTCTATTTCTGGAAATTCAGGTTTAAGATTTGGGGCAAACGCCCATGATGTAGCATCGGTATTAATGGTTTCTGACGGGGTTTTAATATCCGTAACCAGGCGGTAGATATTATCTACCTTAGTATGGAACTTATCATAGCTCAATTCAAAGGCTACATACATAAAAATGAAGAAACAGGCGGTAATACCTACCGAAAGACCTGTAATATTGATAAATGAAAACACCTTGTGTTTCCAAAGATTGCGCAAGGCGATTTTAAAATGGTTCTTTAACATGTGATTATTCGTTTCGTAGGCTTTTAACAGGATTAACTATAGCTGCTTTTATGGATTGATAACTGATAGTTGCAACCGCGATAAACAGGGACGATAACGCTACAATTGCAAATGCACCCCAGGTTACATTGATGCGGAATGCGAAGCTTTGCAACCAGTGATTTACAGCGTACCAGGCAAGCGGCCAGGCGATAAGGTTAGCAATTAGCACCAGTTTTACAAAATGGCTGGTAAGTAATACCACAATACTTTTTACCGATGCACCCAGCACCTTACGGACGCCAATCTCCTTGATTCGTTTCTCGGCAGAGAATGATGCTAGGCCAAATAAGCCGAGGCACGATATCATGATGGCTAACACGGCCAGTACACCTACTATTTTACTTACCTGTGTATCAGCCTGGTACACTTCAGCAAAGTGGTCGTCAAGAAACTGGTATTCAAAAGGGTAATCGGGATTGATCTTTTTCCAGGTGGCTTTGATATACTCAAGAGCTTCTTTTGATTTACCTGCTTTTAACTTTACTGATACCGTATTAAATCCCCATTGATCCTGATTAACTATAAAAAGGTTCTCAACTTTATAATGCAACGAGTTAAAGTTAAAATCTTTGGCAATACCTGTTATAACGCCCAAAGAGTCATACCCAAACCGCTGCCCTATCAGTGATGATAAAGGCGCTTTGGGATGATCTTTCAGCAATTCTTTCGCCATTGATTCGTTCACAATGTATTGGTGGCCGTTGGCTGATTTCTCAGAGGAGAAATTTTTACCTTCTACCATTTTGATGTTATAAGTGCGCAGATAATTATCATCGACAACCAATTGAGTAGCAGCTAATTCGCGCAAAGCATCATTGTTGTATTTAAAGGAAACGCCATTTTGATCAAGGTGGCTACCTAACTGATCTTGCGAACCTGTAACATCTGCTACAAGAGTATTACCCAGTAACTGCTGCTTAAATAATTCATAATTACGGCCGGAAATATTGTCAAGCGGAATGTTCACAATCTGGTCGCGCGTGAAGCCGGGATCTTTATCCTGCATAAAGCGCAACTGCTTAATCACAAACACGGTGGCAATCATCAGAAATACTGCACTTGTAAATTGGGCCACTACCAACACATTGCGCAAAGCGCCTTTATTTTTGCCAGTTTCAACAGAACCTTTTAAAACCTTTACCGGTTGAAAAGATGACAGGAAAACCGCAGGATAGATGCCGGAAATAATACCCACAAACAAGGCTCCTGCAATAAGCAAAAAGATAAAGCCGGGATTACCTGTGATATTAAGACTGAGTTCCCGCTGGCTTAAATTATTCACAAGCGGCAAAGAAATCTCTACAAGTACAATTGCTAAAACAAGTGCCAGCAACGAAAGCAATACCGTTTCTGCCAAAAACTGGATAGCCAATTGTGGCCTGTTGGCACCTATCGATTTTCGGATGCCAACCTCCCTGGCCCTATCAGCAGAACGGGCGGTGGATAGGTTCATGGAATTAACACATGCAATAGCCAGCACTATTAAAGCAATCAATGCAAACAGATTAGTAGCTTTTCTATCAAACTTCTGATAGTTGAGATAATCCAAACCAATATCTGCTGATGCAGCATGTATATCTTTTAACGGCAGGTAAAATAGTTCATAATATTTCCATCCGTCGCCCTTCATGTGTTTCTTTAAAAATGCCGGCATCTTTCCTTCAAAAGCCGTCAGTTTGGTGCCGGGCGTTAATTTCAGATAGGTATTTAACCAGTTACCTCCCCAGTTATCCATCCATTTCTGGTGTATACCTGCTAAAGAGTAAAGCGCATCAAATTGCAATTGAGAATTTTTAGGGCAGTTGGCCATAACAGCAGTTACCATAAAGTTTATGGTATCGCCGCCGTAATGATTTATGGTTTTGCCTATCGGGTTTTCATTACCGAATAATTTTTGGGCGGTCTCTTGTGTAATAGCAATGCTGTTTGGTTTTTCCAGGGCATCCTGCGCGTTGCCTTTCAATACTTTAAAATTGAATATTTTTAGGAACGAGGAATCAACCGCAAATACCTGTGGTAAAAACACCCGCTTGTCGCGGTTGGTCATCTGGTATTTTTTATCCCACTTTACCCTTGTAAATTGCTGCACTTCCGGGAAATCGGCTTTTAAAGATGGCCCCATTGGAAACATTGACAGGCCTACTTTTTGTGAAGCGGCCATGCCCGGAAATTTTTGTACTTCACTTATTCTTACAATGTTATCACCATGAAAATTATCGAAGCTTTTTTCGTAGGCAACAAACAGCAATATCACAATGCAGGCGGCCATTCCCACGGCCAAGCCAACAATGTTTATTACCGACGATACCTTGTTTTTCCAAAGGTTTCGCCAGGCGATCTTAAAGTAGTTTTTTATCATAGAGGTAAATCGTAAAATAATTAGATCCTAAAAGTGCGTTTAGCAATTGCTATCTATAATTTATAATCTTTAATCAGCGCGTAAGCTCTCTGCCGGGTTGGTGAAAGCTGCTCGTACCGACTTGAAACTGATGGTTATTAATGCAAGTACCACAATGCTTGCCCCGCCTAAGCCAAATGCCCATACCGGTATACTAACACGGTATGCATAATTCTGCAGCCAGGCGTTCATAGCGTACCAAGTTATCGGGGAAGCTATTAAAAACGCTACGAGTACCAGCTTGATGAAGTCGACTGATATTAATGTAACGATATCTTGTACGCTTGCACCCAACACCTTTCTTATCCCGATCTCTTTCACACGCTGTTCAGTGGCAAAAGCAACAACCCCAAACAAACCTATACAAGCCAGGAAAATGATGAGTAAGCTGAAACAAGTAAACAGTTGCTGTAATTTGAAATCAGCGCGGTATTGCCTGTCAATCAGATCGCTTACCCAATTGTATTTGAAGGGTCTTGCAGGGTAATAACTTTTATAGAGTTTATTCACAGCTTCCAGCACATGCTTGCCGCTACCCGGGATTGTTTTGATAAGCATTGCCCCGTAACGCTGATCCTTTATGGCCTGTATCACGGTCGGCTTGATCTTGTTGTGGAGCGATTCACTGTAAAAATCAGAAACAACACCTACCGGCATACCTTCAAACTTACCGGCAAGAGCATTGATCTTAAGGCCCATTAATTTGGCTGTATACGCTGTTGCTAAAATTGGTTGGCTGTTTATCAGTCTTTTGGTTTCAGGATCAATAACCCCTCCCATTAACGAATCCTGACTTAGCGCATCGGCATTTGAAGTTCTATCAAACAGTCGACCTTTCTGGAGCCTGAAGCCCATAATGTAAGGCAAATCGGCATCACCTTGAATAAAATAAAGCGTTACGTTTTTTTTGTCAAGTTTTACACCACGCGACATTGAACCCGACCCTGATGAAGGATACCAATTGGTGATACTGGCACCTGTAACACCTGGTATTTGTTTTACCGCATTTTTAAAGCCTTCTCCTGTTTTGCCCCAGTCTGTAAAATCTATATTAACAAGGTTGCTTTTATCGAAACCCAGATCGCGCTGGCTCATAAAATTAACTTGATAACGTACCACAAGAGTGGCAATGATAATAGTAGCTGATATGGTAAATTGGCCAACTATCAATGATCTTTTAAGCAAGTTTAAACCACCGCTTGTTGGTAGCTTGTCCCTAAAAATCACAGTTGGCTTGGGTTTGGATAAGTACCAAGCTGGATATAATCCGGTTAGCAAACTTACCATTGCAACACCAGCGATAGCTATAAACAGAAATGCCCCGTTGAAAAGATTGATAACCAAAGGATGACCGAGATAAACCTCAACGTATTTGATCAGAATAGGATATAGTATTACTGCAATTGCAAAAGATAACGCAAAAAACAAAATTGATTCTGCTAAAAAACGGGCGATGATCTGAGCGGTACCCGCGCCAAGTACTTTTCTAACACCTGTCTCCCGTGCACGTGTGAACACCCTTGAAATGGTTAGGTTAACAAAGTTAATGCAGGCTATAATTAATAGTAAAGCAGCAATTACCGCAAAAATGTAAACGTTACGGATGTTGCCATGCACTTCCTGCACTGCAGGGAAATCAGATCTTAAATAAATATCTTTTAAAGGCTGAAATCTGAATAAATAGTCTAACACCTTGCCCTTGTAGTTCGCAGCGTACCACTGATTAACTTTTTTAGTAAAAGCTTCAATGTTTGTTCCGTGCTTTAATAGCACATATTGTGGCTCAAACGTGTAACCTTCATTAATGCCCGGTATGCGATTATCCTGAGCCCGATATTCGTTAAGCGCGATCACGTCGGCCTGTAGATGTGAGTTTTGCGGCAGGTTTTCAATTACGCCGGTAACAAGGTATTTCTGCGGATCTCCGAACTCAGGAACATTCACGATCACTTTACCTATCACTTCCTTATCCTTAAAATATTGCTTGCGCACCTTTTCGGTTATGACGATATTGGTATAGCCCTTTATAAATTTTTCAGGATTCCCTTGAAGTGCTTTTACATCAAACATATTCCAAAAGGTAGGTTCGGCACGTAGCACCTTAAGGTTTATTTCTTCTTCATCAGCGGTAAGCTTAAGCCGGCTATGAATAACAGATATCCTGCAATAATCTTCCGTTTCAGGCAGGTCACGTTTTAATGAAGGCCCAAGCCCTGAGAAAGTAGCAGGTTGCGGTGCCTCGCCTTTGATAACATTACTTACAGAAAGCACACGGTAAATGCGATTGCCCTTTGACCATTGTTTGTCATAAGACAACTCATCAACAACAACGGTGGAAACGATCAGACAAGCCGTTAGGCCTACACTCAAACCAATTACGTTGATAAGTGAGTAAGCCTTTTGCTTAGCCAGGCTGCGCCAGGCAATCTTAAAGTAGTTTTTTATCATGGAAGTAATGTTAAATAAACAAGTCATTTCCCAATTTCAAGAAAGACTTGTGCATGATTACTCGCTTCTTAAACTTTTAACGGGGTTAACCAATGCTGCTTTTGTTGCTTTATAGCCAACCGTTAGCCATGCTATCATGATGGATGTTGCCATCGCTAAGATGAATACCCCTGCAGTTAAAGGAATACGATAAGCAAAGTTTTGCAACCACTGGCTCATCATATACCAGGCGGTTGGCATTGCCAGCACAAAAGAAATACCTATCAGTATCATAAACTCTTTTGAGAACAGCAACACTATATTGAATACTGAAGCGCCGAGAACTTTACGCACGCCAACTTCTTTGGTGCGCTGTACGGCCATATACGACACCAACCCATACAAACCAAGGCATGAAATAAAAACAGCTATAAAAGCAAACAACTTATAAACCAATGCCAGCTGATTTTCTTGTTTATAGAACTGAGCAATGGTTTCATCAAGAAAGTAGCCATTGTAAGCGTACTCAGGATAGGTTTTTTCCCAAAGGCTTTGGATTGTTTTAGCAGTGCTGCTTAAATTTTTCGTTTCTATCTTGACCGCAACTTGCGATAGAACTGATCTTTTTGATGAGATTGCTATCGGTTTCACCTCATCGCGTAACGAGTTGGTTTTAAAATCTTTAACCACACCTACAATTGGCGAGAAGGTTTTGGCGCTGCCCAATTTCATGGTTTTACCAATAGCATCTTCTGCCCTCTTTATACCAAGCTTGTGTATAAAGGTCTCATTTACAACAAACTGGTTTGTAGTATCACTTTTATCAAACCCTTTGCCTGCAGCAAACTTTAACCCAAAAGTTTTAAAATAATCATTATCTCCAAACTTCAGGAAAGTATTGAAGTCGGGATCTTTCATAGAATTATTATAGTAAAAGTTCGATCCCGAGTTGTTTTCAGATGATGGTGCATCAGAAGCAAAACTTACCGACTTTACATTAGGATTTTGAAGCAAATTGGCTTTAAATGATTCCATCTTACTCAAGCTGATGCTATCAGTATACCCTGGTAGCACCAGTACCGCTTCTTTATTAAAACCGAGGTCGGCTTCATTCACAAAGTTCATCTGGTTAACGGCAACTATAGTACCGATGATCAACAATTGTGCAATGGCAAACTGTGCCACTACTAATGCCCTGCGCAACGGGATACCCCCAATTGATGCTGCTGTGATCTTGTTTTTTAAAGCCAGCACCGGTTTAAAGCCCGATACCACCAACGCAGGATAAATACCTGATAGCAGAACAACAACAATAAATGTTGTAACCAAAAACAATACTGTGCCGGTGCTTAGCAAAGCAATATCATCAGGCACACTGGCAATGTTTTTTAGGTGTGGTAAAGCAATTTTAGCCAGGGCCAAAGCAAGTAATATGGAGAATAATATTACCAGCATAGTTTCGCCTAAAACCTGTGCTATTAGTTGTGAGCGCGTACTGCCTAATACTTTGCGGATACCAACCTCTTTTGAGCGACCAACTGACTGCGCGGTTGACAAATTAATGAAGTTGATAGACGCCATTAAAATAATAAGGATACCAATGAAACCTAAGGTTTTAAGTGTTGCTTTACTGGTTAAATGATCGCCAAGGGTATTGCCTACTTTGGTATCAAAATGCAGTTCGCCAAGCGGCTGCGCTATATGTATGCGGGTACTGTTTGTCTTTTTCTCTGTTGCTTTTTTGGTAAAAATATCTATCTGCTTTTGAAAAGCATCCTGCGACATGGTTTGAGGTAGCAGCGCGAATATCTGGTGGTTGCTGCTCAGAGATCCCCATTCAGTTGTGTAGCCATATAGGTCGCCTGCGTTTTTCCAGGTGATGTAAGATACCAGTACTTTAAGCGGTATGTCCGTGTTGCTTGGTACATCCTCAATAACCCCCGCCACGCGCAAGGTTATCGAATTATCTATTTTGATGGATTTTCCGTTTGCCTCTTTCCAATCGCCAAAATATTTATCAGCAGTAGCTTTTGATAATACTGCCATATTTGGCTGAGACAAAACGTTTTTATCTCCGCTAAGCCATTTTGCAGTAAAAATGTCGAAGAACTGCGGCTCAGTGAACATCACACCAATCGGCTCAATGAATTTTTTGTCGCTGGCAGACACGCTGCCGCCATTACCTAACACAGTGAATTGGCTGCCATTGCTTGAATTTACCGCGGCGAATTTTACCTGCGGCATATCTAAACGAAACCCTTCTAAACCAGGCACCGATACACCTGGGTTATAATTTACATTACCTTCCTGCTTTTGCTCGGTTATAATGTGGTAAATGTTCTTGTAACTGGTATTAAATTTATCGTAACTGGTTTCAAACTGCAGAATTACGAAGATCATCAGGCAGGCGGCGATGCCTACTGTTAAACCTGAAATATTGATAAATGAGTAAGCCTTATGACGAAGGATGTTTCTCCACGCGATCTTGAAATAATTTTTCAGCATTGTGATGGTATTTGCTTAAAGAAGTTAAAAGCCATACCAAAAGTTTAAAAAATTGATTTACAGATATTTATGTTACATATCCAACGTACACGCTGTACGCAAGTGTAACAGCATGTGTACGGTTATGATACAATGGCATCAATTAATCAATGGTTTAAGATCAGAGATCAGGAACTTACTAACAGTCTGTAATCAACTTATTTCCAATCCTTCAGCCTCTAAAATCCAAAATGCTTGATGTATGTGTTCAGGTCTTTATCACCGCGGCCGGAGATACAGATAACTACGTTATCATCTTTCTTAAAGGTCATTTTTTCGAGGTATGCCAAGGCATGGGCTGTCTCTATGGCCGGTATAATGCCTTCTAACTGGCAGCAAAGCAGCCCGGCATTTAATGATTCCTCATCGGTAATGCTTACGTATTGGGCACGATTAACTTTATACAAATGCGCGTGCTGCGGGCCAATGCCTGGGTAATCCAAACCGGCTGATATAGAATAAGGCTCTATAACCTGGCCGTCATCGCTTTGCATTAAAATAGTACGACTGCCGTGCAATACACCCTCTTTCCCAAGCGCAGTAGTAGCGGCAGAGTGCCCGCTGTTCACACCTTTGCCTGCAGCTTCTACAGCTACCAACTTAACATCATCGTCATCCAGAAAATTATAGAACATGCCCATTGCATTGCTGCCGCCACCAACACACGCAAGTACGTATTGTGGCAGTTCGCTGCCGGTGTGTTCTTTCAGCTGTACTTTAGTTTCAGCAGATATGATGGACTGAAATTTGGCCACCATCTCAGGATAAGGGTACGGCCCCACCACCGAGCCGATGATGTAATGCGTATCCACAGGGTTGGCTATCCAATCCCGCAGAGCCTCGTTAGTTGCATCCTTCAGCGTCTTACTGCCGGATGTAGCAGGTACAACTGTTGCTCCTAACATTTTCATGCGGGCAACGTTTGGTGCCTGGCGCTCCATATCTATCTCGCCCATGTACACAATGCACTCGATGCCCATTAATGCGCAAACTGTCGCTGTTGCAACCCCGTGCTGGCCGGCACCTGTTTCAGCAATAATGCGTTTTTTGCCAAGGCGTTTAGCAAGCAATATTTGCCCAATGGCGTTATTTATTTTATGCGAGCCGGTATGGTTCAGATCTTCTCGCTTGAAGAAAATATTTGCACCATATTTTTCAGAGTAGCGCTTGGCGTGGTACAACGGCGAAGGACGGCCAACGTAATCCTTCATCAATTGGTCGAACTCCGCTTTAAAATCAGGGTCATCCAATATTTTCAGGTATTCGCGGCGTAATTCTTCAACATTGGGATACAACATCTCAGGTATGTATGCTCCACCAAAATCTCCGTAATATCCTTGTTCGTTTACTCCGTACTTCATGTTTAATTGTTGAATTAGTGATTGAGTGAATGTTAGCTTCTACTTTTCACCTCAAAAAAAACTTGTTTTAGTTTATCAATATCTTTAAGTCCTGGCGATAGCTCGAACCTGCTGTTTAGATCTACGCCATAGAACGCTGGGTGTTTAATTTTTGCTACCTTGGCGATGTTCTCTGGGCTCAAGCCGCCTGATAAAAAGAAAGGCACATCCAGTTTGTACTGAGTTAATATGTCCCAATCGAATGTTTTACCTGAACCACCATGGGCGGATGTTTTAGTATCGAAAAGAAAGAGATCGACACTTTCTTTGTATGCTTCCAACTGCCCAAAATCAAAGTCGTTATCTATACCAAAAGCTTTGATAACCTCAACTTCGTGTTTGAACAAAGCGCAAAAATCAGGCGATTCATTTCCGTGTAACTGAATAGCATCAAATTTATATTTATAGATCAGTTTGCTTATTACATCAGCAGCTTCATTAACAAAAACACCGGTTTTAATAATATCTGCAGGTATGTGATATAAGATCTCTTCATTAAGGTCACCGATAAACCTGTGTGATCTATCATAACATATAAACCCCATATAATCAGGGTCTAAAGCGCCTATCGCTTTAATGTTATCTTCGAATTTTAAGCCACAAACCTTGATGTGCATTTTAATTAGCTAAAAGTGTTTTAAAACTGTTCAGCGCTTTTTTGCTTACCAATGATTCTTCGGCTTCGTAAAAACAATCAGCAAAGCTGGTATCAGGTTTAATAGTTTTGATGGCCATGGCGGCATTGCTTAACACCACGCTGGTTTGTGCACTCGTTGCTTCATCATTAAGTACTTTCATAAAAATATCAGCCGATTCACCAACCGTATGCCCACCGGTTATCTGATCTTCTTTTAGCTTCTCGAAACCCAGCGATTCCACACTCGTAACCCTTTCACCTTCTGATGAAAAAGTTTTGAAATCGCATGTTAATGATATCTCGTCATAACCGTCAAGGGCATTCAAAATGGTGTATTTTACGCCAGATTTTTGGTACAGGTATGCATAGATACGGGCAAGCTCCAGGTTAAACACGCCTACCATCTGGTTTTGCGGCTTTGCCGGATTTGCCACCGGGCCAAGCATATTGAAGAAAGTTTTTACACCCAGCTCCCGGCGAATAGGTGCCACAGTTTTCATGGCGGGGTGAAACAATGGCGCGTGCAGAAAACAGATATTTGCTTTATCGATACTATGTTTCAGTTTATCTCCATCATTAGTAAAAGCGTAGCCCAAATGCTCCATCACATTTGATGAACCACACCCTGACGATACACCATAATTGCCGTGCTTAGCCACTTTATAACCTGCGCCTGCAACTACAAATGATGCAAGTGTTGAGATATTAAAAGTGTCTTTACCGTCGCCACCTGTACCACAAAGGTCGATCAATTCGCCGTTTTCCAGGTCTATAGGCAAGCAAAGCTCCAGCATGGCATCACGAAAGCCTTCCAGTTCGTTAACGGTAATGCTGCGCATGCAATATGCAGTCATAAAAGCAGCCATTTGCGAGTTGTTGAACTTGCCGGTGGCGATGTCTTTCAATATATCTCTCGACTGCTCACGGGTGAACGTCTTATGTTCGAATAAATGATTGAGTATCTGTTTCATTGGGTAATAAAAAAAGGGTTGCCATGTGGCAACCCTTCCTGAATATCTTTATAAAAAACAAAAAATGAGGTTGCCTTACGATAATTCGTTAAGCCACCACCAGTTATTGTTTAATTGTACTTTCATGTTATTGTGAGGCAAATATGGAAATTGTTTTTACCAAATGCAAGAGGTATTTTACAATGTGTGAATGAGTGCTATATCGGATGAGCGATTATCTTTATTATTGAGCTATTCATTCGCATCTTTGTAATCAGTCTTTTCATCAAATATTAAATGATCCGCGAACAAAAAATAAATCCTGAGAACGACCTTGGTTTTGGGCCGCAACCGGTGATCAAAAATCAGCCTTTGCTTAATAAAAATGGTACCGTGAATGTAAAACGCAAGGGCATGTCGCGGTTTAATACGGCTGATACTTATCATACGCTTATCACCATGAGCTGGACTAAATTCTGGTTGGTAGTACTCAGCGGCTATTTATTTACCAATCTCGTATTTGCATGTATTTATGTAGCCATTGGCCACAGCAGCCTTGATGGTACCTCAGGCGGTAACGGCATGAGCCATTTTTTAGATGCTTTCTTTTTTTCGGCACAAACCATTTCTACGGTGGGTTACGGGCATATCAGCCCGCAGGGTGTTGTTGCAAACAGTGTTGCCGCATTTGAATCGATGTTAGGTTTACTGGCATTTGCGCTGGCAACAGGTTTGCTTTACGGGCGCTTCTCCAGGCCTACTGCCAAGATAGTGTATAGCGAAAATCTTTTGGTGGCCCCTTATCATGGTGGCCGCCGCGGATTGATGTTCAGGCTTTGTAACATCCGTAAAAATGTGCTGATAGATCTGGAGATTGAAGTGGTTTTCTCCTATAACGAACTGGTAGATGGCAAACCATTGAGGCGATTTTTTCCACTAAGCCTGGAACGTAAAAATGTAAGTATGCTCTCGCTTAACTGGACGGTTGTGCACCCATTGGATCAGGATAGCCCGCTGATAGATATTACCCGGGAAGATTTTGAAAGAGGCGAAGCAAGCTTTTCAGTTCTGCTTAAGGCGTTTGATGATACCTTTTCACAAACAGTACATTCGCGTACTGCCTACCAGGCTAACGAAATGGTCTGGGGCGCTAAATTTGTGCCCATGTTTCAACGCGATGAAGAAGGCAGGATCGTATTGGACATGAGCAAGATCAATACTTTCGAGGCGCTAAGTTAATGAGGGCTAATCTGTAAGCGATCAGCCGAGGTACAAATCTCTTATATGTTTCCCCAGCCGTTTGCCAATACATCTGCAATATGCATTGTTTTTAAGGCGATGTTATTCTTATCTATATAACCCTGCAAATGCAACAAGCAAGAGGCATCGGTTGATATAATGTAATCAGCACCAACAGATAGCGCATTATCTACTTTTTGCTGCGCCATAGCAGAAGCAATTGCATCAAACTTTACAGAGAAGGTGCCACCGAAGCCACAGCAAGTTTCCCCGGCGGGCAGGTCAACTACTTCCAATCCGTGTACCTTTTCCAGTAGCTGACGCGGTTCTGCCTTAATGTGGCACTCGCGTAGGCCCGCGCAGCTATCGTGATATACTGCCCTGCCATCCAGTTCGGCACCAAAATAATCTACCTGCAGAATGTTGACCAGGAAATCGCTTAGCTCGTAAATATTGCTTTGGATATTGCGGCATTTATTATGCGATGTAGTGTTAGTAAACAGATCGTTATAGTAATTACGAACCATCCCTGTACATGAGGCCGACGGTGATACGATAACACTATCTTCTTTAAAATCATTAAGGAATTTGCTGGCCACAGTTTTGGCATCGTCCCAAAAACCCGCATTGAAAGCAGGTTGGCCGCAACAGGTTTGTTCGGGGTTATAATTTACCCGGCAACCCGCCTTCTCTAACACCTTAACAGTATTAAAAGCAGTTTCGGGGTACAACTGGTCTATAAAACACGGAATAAACAGATCAATGGTCATCGGCAGAAATTATCTCGCGCTAAAGTCCGTATTTTTCTTTAAAATCCTTTCAGTCTTCAACAACGAAAACAATATTAACAAACCCACAACAAAGAAAGTCCCTAATACCAGGGTTGAATTTCGCATGCTGCCGGTCATCTCTTCTATAAATCCAAAGCTGAACAAACCACCTACAATTGCCAATTTTTCGGTCACATCATAAAAGCTGAAAAATGACGCTGTATCTGTGATATTCTCCGGTAAAAATTTTGAGTAAGTTGATCTCGAAAGTGATTGGATCCCTCCCATCACTAAACCCACCACTACGGCTACTACGTAAAATTGTGTTGAGCTCGTAGTAAAATAAGCGGCTACACAAACACCTATCCATATAAAAACCACAAAGATCAATATCCGTACGTTGCCATATTTATCAGACAAGCGGGACATCAGTGTTGCACCAACAATAGCTACTAACTGGATAATAAGAATTATAGATATTAATGCAGAGGTTTCCATTTTCAATTCTTTAGCGGCAAAGCCTGTAGCAACCAGCATAATGGTTTGTCCCCCCATGGAGTAAAAGAAAAACGCTGGCAAAAAGCGTTTTAGTAAAGGCATGGTTTTTACCTTTTGCCATACTTTACCTAACTCCTCAAATCCGCCTTTGATGATATTTTTATGGTGTGATTGCGCGTTAGGACTGCCCTTTGGCAGTATACTAAACGGAATAAGGGCAAAACCTATCCACCAGATACCAACCAATAAAAACGATATCCGGGCAGGTAACGATTTATCTGTTATACCAAAAATTTCAGGCTTTAATACAAACGCGAAGCATACCAGTTGCAACAAAACGCTGCCAATGTACCCAAAGGTAAAACCCTTGGCACTTACCTTATCCTGCATATCAATGGTGGCTATCTCCGGCAGGTAGGAGTTATAAAAAACAAACCCGCCGCTGTAACCTATGGCCGCCAGGGCAAAGCAAATTACGCCTACTTCCAAAGTTGATGCCTTAAAAAAGAATAATCCGCAGCAAGCCAGGGAGCCCAGCAAAGTGAAGAATTGCATAAATATCTTTTTGTTGCCCCGGTAGTCGGCAACTGCGCTTAAAACAGGCAGCAGGATAACCATTATCAGGTAAGCGGCAGCAAGGGCGTAATCAGTGAGCGCGGTGTTTACAAAGCTCAATCCAAAAAAATTGACTTTATTACCCGTGGCTTCATTTTGGGTGATAGCTACATAATACGCAGGGAAAATAGTTGATGTGATAACAAGATTATACGCAGAGTTGGCCCAATCAAACATGGCCCAGGCGCGGATGGTTTTAGGGTTATTTTTTGCTTCCATTGCTTTTTAAAAGTATGCAATTTTCGGCTTTTACAAAATATCAGTACTTATAGCATCTCGGCAGGTCATATTAAGTTGCCTTTTCCGCTAACAACAGACATTTCAAAACTGTTATGTTTGCATTGTAATTTTTAGCGGATACGATTAGTATCTTAGCGCAACAACTATCTATGTTAAAAAAGAAAAAGAAAAATAAATCGTCTATTGACCAGGTGCTAACGCAAATGGTTTTAGACATATTTGAACAGAACGGCAACACGCCACTTAACTATAAGCAAGTATCCGCAAAACTAAACGTCCGTGACCCCGAAGCCCGAACGGTTATAAATGACATCCTCGATGAAGAGACCTTTAAAGGTGTGCTTAAGGAAATATCTCCGGGCAAATTCCAATTACTCGAGCTTAAAACCTTTGTAGAGGGTAAAGTTGATCTTACCAACGACGGCTCTGCCTTTATTGTTACCGACGACGAGTTTGAAAGCGATATCTACGTTGCCCCACGCAAATTGCGTAATGCATTAAATGGCGACAGGGTTAAGGTTTACGTTTATGCCAAAAGCCGTGGTAAACGTAAAGAGGGTGAGATCATAGAAATACTGAAGCGCCACAAAATGGAGTTTACCGGTGTGGTGCGTTTATCAGAGCATTATGCCTTCTTCCTTGCAGACGACAGGAAGATGATGCACGATATCTTTATCCCGCTAAGCGAACTAAATGGCGCCAAAAACGGCATAAAAGCTGTTGCAGAGATAACAGACTGGCCTGCCGGTGCTAAAAACCCGGTTGGGCGTATTAAACACGTATTGGGCCAGCAGGGCGAGAACGATACCGAGATGAACGCCATATTGGCTGAGTATGGTTTTCCACTTACTTTCCCGGCAGAAGTTGAACATGAGGCCGAAGAAATCCCGGACGTGATCTCTGAAGAAGAAATAGCTCGCCGCCGCGATTTTAGGGATGTACTTACCTTTACTATTGACCCGTTCGATGCCAAAGACTTTGATGATGCGCTATCCTTTAAAAAACTGAACAACGGCAATTACGAAGTTGGCGTGCACATTGCAGACGTGGCTCACTACATTATCCCCGATTCTGCTTTGGATAAAGAAGCTTACGAGCGTGGTACATCCGTTTACCTCGTCGACCGCGTTATACCCATGTTACCGGAGCGATTATCAAACGGATTATGCTCGTTGCGCCCTAATGAAGATAAACTTTGTTTTGCAGCTGTTTTTGAGCTTGACGAAGAAGCGAATATTCACAATGAGTGGTTTGGCAAAACGGTGATACACTCTAACAGGCGTTTCACGTACGAGGAAGTACAGGATGTAATAGAAACCCAACAAGGCGACTATACTGAAGAAATATTAAAGCTGAATGCGTTGGCTCATAAACTTCGCGACCGCAAATTTAAAGCCGGCGCCATAAGTTTTGAAACTACGGAAGTTAAGTTTAAGCTGGATGAAAACAGCAAGCCCATTGGCGTTTATGTAAAGGAACGTAAAGATGCACATAAACTGATAGAAGACTTTATGCTATTGGCCAATCGTAAGGTTGCCGAACATGTGAGCAAAATGGGCAAGGGCAAAAATAAATACACCTTTGTTTACCGTGCACACGATTCGCCTAAGCCGGATGCATTGAACAATTTCGCGCAGTTTGCAGCAAGGTTCGGTTACAAGATCAACACTAAATCAGATAAAGAGATAGCTAAGTCCCTTAACTACCTGATGGAGGATGTTGAGGGTAAAAAAGAGCAGAATGTACTTACGCATTTGGCTATCAGGTCAATGGCTAAGGCTATCTACACAACTAAAACTACCAGCCATTATGGCCTGGCATTTTCTCACTACACGCATTTCACCTCGCCGATTAGGCGATACCCCGATGTGATGGTTCACAGGCTATTATTCCACTACCTTAATGGTGGCAAAAGCGCTAATGCCGACCATTACGAAGAGCTTTGTAAACATAGCTCGGCAATGGAGAAACGTGCTGCCGATGCAGAACGCGCATCTGTTAAATACAAACAGGCAGAATATCTTCGCGACCAGGTGGGCAATGTGTTTACCGGCATTATCTCGGGCGTAACAGAATGGGGTATGTACGTAGAATTGATTGAAAATAAGTGCGAGGGAATGATTCGCCTGCGCGATATTACAGACGATTTTTATACCTTAGATGAAAAGAATTACGCCATTATCGGCCAGCGTAAAAAGAAGATATACCAACTGGGCGATGAGGTAAAAATTAGAGTAAAAAATGTTGATCTGACCAAAAAGCAGATAGACTTTACCCTGTTAAACGAATAACATTTTATAATGATTTAGTGACTTAGCGGTGAAAGATCTATCTCCTCCGCTAACTACTCACCAATCACGCCCTGAATGAGACAACTCGACGAACTGCAATCGCTGATTGCCAATTCCGTAGCCGATCTTAAATTCCCCACATACCCGGCGGAGTTATATGAGCCTATCCAATACATACTTGCATTAGGCGGAAAGCGTATGCGCCCTGCTTTGCTGTTAATGGCTTGCGACCTTTTCGGGGGCGATGTTAACGAAGCGCTCCCTCCTGCCCTTGCCATTGAGGTGTTCCATAACTTCACGCTGATGCATGATGACATTATGGACAATGCACCAAAACGCCGAGGTAAAACAACCGTACATGAAAAATGGAACAGTAACGTAGCCATCCTTTCGGGCGATGTGATGCTTATTGAAGGTTATAAGCTGATGATGCAGGTACGCGAAAATATCCTGCGTACTGTGCTTGATATTTTTAATGACACAGCTGTTGGCGTTTGCGAAGGCCAGCAGTTGGACATGACCTTTGAAACAAAGATCGATATCAGCATTAAGGAGTACATCAACATGATCCGACTGAAAACGGCCGTTGTACTCGGCGGAGCACTTAAAATTGGTGCTTTGATAGGCAATGCGGATGTTAGGGATGCGGAACTGCTTTCCGATTTTGGCATTAATTTAGGTATCGCATTCCAGTTACAGGATGATATCCTTGACGTTTACGGCGACCCGGAGAAATTTGGCAAACAAGTGGGCGGCGATATTATCTCTAACAAAAAAACGTATCTATTGATCAAGGCGCTTGAACTGGTCGAAGGCACAGATGCCCAGGAACTCGATCAATGGGTTACTTACAAACAATTTGACGCCGCGGAGAAAGTTGCAGCAGTTACCGCTATCTACAACAAAGCCAACATACGCCACTATGCAGAAACTGAAATGCATGCTTATGCCGATAAAGCTTTTGCTGCCTTAGACAAATTAAACCTCCCCGAAGAAAACAAGCAATACCTGCGCGATTTTGCTGATGGGTTGTTGGTAAGGGAATATTGATATTATAATCACAATGAAAAAAAATCTGTTTACATACGCTTTTGCTTTATGCTTAAGCATTTTTTGTTTTAAGGTAAACGCCCAAACCTCCGGCGGTAAACTAAAACCGGAGCAAGCTATCATGGATGTTCGCCATTACAACATAGCGATCAATTGCAACTTCCAGGAGAAATCTATCGATGGAAATACCACTGTTGATGTGATCATGAAACAGCCAACAAAAACGCTGGTACTTGATCTGCTGGACTCCCTCCGTGTAAGCGATGTAGCGGTTAATGGCAACAAAGAACCGTTTGAACATAAGAACGGCCTCATCACCATCAACCTTAATAAAGAACTTCCTGCAGGCAAAGCGGCTATAAAAGTAATTTACAGCGGCAAGCCACGCATTGCTAAAAGACCACCATGGGACGATGGTTTCACTTGGACTCAGGACTCAACCGGTCACCCCTGGTTGGCGGTTACTGCCGAGCAAACCGGCGGCAAGATCTACTTCCCTTGCAAAGATCATCCAAGCGATGAACCTAACGAAGGCGCTGATATGTACATAACCGTACCGGCAGACCTTGTAGTTGCCGGCCCGGGTTTGCTTAAAGGCGTAAGTAAAAAAGGTGGTACAGCTACCTATCATTGGCAAACCAAATATTCTATTAACAATTACAGCCTGGTTTTTAATGCAGGCGATTATACAGTCGCTAAAGGTTCATACAGGTCTGTTGCAGGCAACACAGTACCTGTGCAATTTTATGTCTTAAAAGAACATGCGGCACAAGGGCCTCACCTGGTTGAAATGGTGATAAAAGCGGCGCAGGCTAAAGAAAAGTATTTTGGCGAATATCCTTGGGCTAAAGAAAAACTGGGTATTGTTGAAACACCTCACTTGGGTATGGAACATCAGAGCATGAACGCTTACGGTAATAAATTCAGGTACACAAAAGTTGGTGGACAGGACTTTGACTGGCTGATGTTTCATGAATTTGGACACGAGTGGTGGGGCAATAAAGTTACCGCCCGAGACTGGGCCGATTACTGGATCCACGAGGGTATTGACACCTATGCTGATGCCCTGCCTATATTAGATCTGGAAGGCCGACAAGCGTATATAGATCGTTTTAAAAGGTCGGCCTATGGTATCCAAAATAAACAACCAATAGTCTTAGGTAAGGACATTGATGAAGCATCAGCTTACAATGGTGATATTTACAGCAAGGGCGGTTTCTTTATGCATACACTCCACTATGTAATGGGCGATACCTTATTCTTTAAAACGTTAAAAGGCCTGGCCACCGACCCGCAATTCACTTACGACCATCAGAACGTTACTGATGATGTTGAACAATACTTTAGCAAAGCCTACGGCCAATCATTAAAACCCTTGTTTGATATGTACCTGCGTACCACAGATAAGTTAGAAGTAGATGTGAAAGCCCGCCCCGGCGACAGCTACCTAATCAAGCTACAAAACATCAGCATGACTTTGCCGGTAGATGTGGTTACAGACAAAGGCAAACAACGCATGATGTTATCGCCGCAAGGCCAAACAGTTGCCAGTAAAACTATTCCGGTAATAGATCCTGATAGCTGGTATTTGAAGAAAGTGGTATTGGAGTAGCCACTTATTGTCAGTCTGATTTCTATGACAAAAGCAAACTGATTTGATAGGGTTGCTGTTTTTTAATGACGGCAAATATTCTGTGAACGATCTTGTTCCTGACAGCGTTCAATGCGCTCATTCGGTTCTTGC